>NZ_JBXAFD010000002.1:572897-576540 GCF_058792695.1 Rhodococcus sp. MT28 | reverse complement strand
ACAGCGTCGCAACACCGCCAGCCACCGTGACCGGAGTGCCGATTGCAGTGCCGTTCGACTTGAACTGCACCGAACCCACAGCATTCGAGGGAGCCACCGTCGCCGTCAGATCAACCGCAGTACCCGTGACGGCAGTCGCCGGAACCGAGAGTGAGGTCGTGGTCTGGACATCCACCGGAGCCGGATCCGACACCGTCACCGTCTGAGCCGACGCCGACGAGCTGACAAACCCTGCACCGGCAGTGAAGTCAGCCGTAACACTTTGCGCACCAGCAGCATCGAATGCATGCGACAGCGTCGCAACACCGCCAGCCACCGTGACCGGAGTGCCGATTGCAGTGCCGTTCGACTTGAACTGCACCGAACCCACCGCATTGTTCGGAGCCACGGTAGCGGTCAAATCAACCGCAGTACCCGTGACCGCCGTAGCCGGAACTTGAAGCGTTGTAGTCGTACTCAGCGCTGAGCTCGAGATCTCGATGGTCTGAGCTTGCGCGGTCGAACCACCAAAACCTGCAGTACCTGAGTAGACCGCAGTGATCGAGTGTGATCCCGTCGTGGTGAACGTGTGATCCAGGGTCGCCGCTCCGCCAGTCACCGCGATGGGTCCGCCGATGTCGATGCCACCGTCCTTGAACTGGACCGTTCCGCCGTTAGCTGCCGGTGAGATGTTTGCGGTCAGCGCGACCGAGGTCTGCTCGACGGCACTACTCGGGACTGTCAACGACGCAGTCGTCTGTACATCGGCAGCGGCCACGCTCACTGTGCGTGCCGGTGACGTGGATGTCAGAAACTCGAGAACACCGTCGTATACAGCGGTGATGGAGTGATCTCCCGCTGCGGTGAATGTATGTGGCAGTGTGGCAACGCCATTGACGACGGCCACCGGGGCGCCGATGTCAGTTCCGCCATCCTTGAACTGAACGGTGCCGCCTGTCGGTGCCGGGGAGACCTGCGCAACCAAATCGGTCGACTGACCGACCGTTGCAGCCGCGCCGGATGTCACTGCAGTCGCGGTCCCCGCCTGCGAGACGACGTTGACGGTGGCCAATGCCTGACCACCCGCATTCAACCCACCACCACTCGAATCGCGCGGAGAGCAGTTGTAGCGCTCCCAGTACCCCGGCCAAAGGGTCTCGTACTGCAAGAACGTGAACGCATTCTTCGGCGAATTGAACGCACCCGAATCACCATCTGTGGCACGCAACTTCGGCTGCACCGTACTACCCGCGGCACCGGCAACCACCGTCACGTCGATCGCGGGCAACCGGAAGGTCTTCCCTGCCCCTACCTCGATTCCACCGTCACTGTTCTTGCTCGTGCTCGGGCCGTTACCGCCCTTGTTGTTCGAGTCAGCAGTCTGATTGTTCCCCGAAATACGCAGATGCGTACCCGCGCCATCCGGCGAACCGCCGTCGTTGATCCGAATCACCGACGGAGTCACACCGGACAAATTCGACGAAGTACCTGCCACGACCTGAGCATCCACCAACGACACCCCTGCAGGTATATCGAAGTCGTACTTGAGCCGCGTCCATTTACCGACACTGCGGCCTGCATGCCCACCCGTCGGCACCGACATCACGTTCGGCTGAACCCGATAGGTGAACGTCGACCCCGCCACCACCTTCTCCGGTGCAGACACCGTCACACCCGTCGAATGAAACACATCCGCGATATCAACAGCCAGATGTTCATAACCATCGCAACCCAGCTTGAACCCGATCGAGTTCTCCACCGCGGGAGATGACGTCGGAGCTGCCGAAGCAACGCCACCTGCCACCAGCACGCCACCGACCAACGCCGCCACCACGACCGCGGAACTTCTTCTCACCAACACGAACTCTCCTCAGCTAGCAACAGACGTGGATCGGGAACCGCACGGAAGGAGGTCACTCGAACAGAGCGGAAATCGGAATGGAGCTGGACGCTCGTACAGTACCCGTCAAAAGTAGTACTTGTATCAGTTATTTCAGACAAATATTCACGAATTGCCAATAGTTCAGCTAACGACCAATCCGCGATTCCCGAAGAGCAATGCCCCCTTGCACCTATGGGCGCAAGGGGGCATCACATCATCGGAGAATCATGAACCGAACGGCAGCGACAGCGAACCGAGCGAACCGGAGCCACCACCCCCGTTACCGACGTTCACAACCGATGCAGTCGACGTGGAACCCGTGACGCCCTGGGCTCCGCTGTAGACCGCGGTGATCGAATGGTTGCCGGTCGTGGTGAAGGTGTGGCTCAGCACGGCCTGCCCACCGACAACATCAACGGCAGTTCCGATCGGAGTCGTTCCGTCGAAGAACTGGACGGTTCCCGACGTCGCGCCGGAAGAACTGACCACAGCCTTCAGCTGCACCGCCGTGCCGACCTTTGCCGAGGACGGAGCCGTCAACGACGTAGAGCTTTCGACATCCGACGGGGTCGGAACCGTGACATTGACGTCGACAGACTCCGCAGTGGACGACGTGAACACACCGGATCCACTGAATACAGCCGAGACTGCAAAGGTGCCTTCTGCTCCGAAGACGTGCGGGAGCTTGGCAACTCCGTCAACAACCGCGACCGGGGCGCCCAGATCGACTCCACCGATCTTGAACTGGACCGTTCCGCCGGAAGGCACCAGGGCGTCCGAGGGATCTTCGGACACTGTCGCGAAGAGATCAACAGGCAGTCCGACCTTGGCTTCACCCTGAACACTCAGCACCGTCTTTGTCGCCTTGTCGACCGGAGCCGGATCCGACACCGTCACCGTCTGAGCAGGCGCCGACGAACTCACGAAGCCAGCACCGGCGGTGAAGTCAGCCGTAACGCTTTGAGCGCCAGCAGCATCGAATGCGTGCGACAGAGTCGCAACACCGGACGTGACTGTCACCGGTGCACCGATTGCCGTGCCGTTCGACTTGAACTGCACCGTACCCACAGCATTGTTCGGAGCCACCGTTGCGGTCAGATCAACCGCGCTGCCCGTGATTGCCGTAGCCGGAACCGACAACGACGTCGTCGTCTCCACATCCACCGGAGCCGGATCAGAAACGGTCACCGTCTGAGCAGGCGCCGACGAACTCACAAACCCTGCACCAGCGGTGAAGTCAGCCGTAACACTTTGTGCACCAGCAGCATCGAACGAATGGCTCAATGTCGCAACACCCGCGGAGACTGCCACCGGAGTGCCGATCGCCGTGCCGTTCGACTTGAATTGCACCGTACCCACAGCAGTATTCGGAGCAACCGTCGCCGTCAGATCAACCGCCGTACCCGTGACGGCAGTCGCCGGAACCGAGAGTGACGTCGTCGTCTCGACATCCACCGGAGCCGGATCAGAAACGGTCACCGTCTGAGCCGACGCCGACGAACTCACAAAGCCAGCACCGGCAGTGAAGTCAGCCGTAACACTCTGCGCACCAGCAACATCGAACGAATGCGAGAGCGTCGCAACACCACCAGTCACCGTGACCGGAGTGCCGATTGCCGTGCCGTTCGACTTGAACTGCACCGTACCGACAGCAGTATTCGGAGCCACGGTAGCCGTCAGATCAACCGCAGTACCCGTGATTGCCGTAGCCGGAACCGAGAGCGACGTCGTGGTCTCGACATCCACCGGAGCCGGATCAGAAACGGTCACCGTCTGAGCAGG
>NZ_JBXAFD010000002.1:249252-572802 GCF_058792695.1 Rhodococcus sp. MT28 | reverse complement strand
GCAGGCGCCGACGAACTCACAAACCCTGCACCAGCAGTGAAGTCAGCCGTAACACTCTGCGCACCAGCAACATCGAACGCATGCGACAGAGTCGCAACACCGCCACTCACCGTGACCGGGGAGCCGATTGCAGTGCCGTTCGACTTGAACTGCACCGTACCGACAGCATTGTTCGGAGCCACGGTAGCGGTCAGATCTACCGCAGTACCCGTGATTGCCGTAGCCGGAACCGAGAGCGCCGTCGTGGTCTCCACATCCACCGGAGCCGGATCGGACACCGTCACCGTCTGAGCAGGCGCCGACGAACTCACAAACCCTGCACCAGCAGTGAAGTCAGCCGTAACACTCTGCGCACCAGCAACATCGAACGCGTGCGACAGCGTCGCAACACCACCAGTCACCGTCACCGGCGAACCGATCGCAGCGCCATTCGACTTGAACTGCACCGTACCGACAGCATTGTTCGGAGCAACCGTCGCCGTCAGATCAACCGCCGTACCTGTGATGGCAGTAGCCGGAACCGAGAGTGACGTCGTGGTCTCGACATCCACCGGAGCCGAAGCAATGCTGATCGTCGCGAGTGGACCTGCACCAGCGTTGAGAGCGCTACCCTTCGCATCTCGAGGCGTGCATCTGGTCGGAGCCCATTGCGTGCCGAGGAGACTCGCTTTTGCAAGCTGTGTATTGAAATTTTTGTCGTTGCCGTATGTAGCAGCGTCACCGGCAGTTCTGACCTTCGGCTGAATCACACCGGATGCGCCGGCGATCATCGTAATATCGATTGCAGGCATCCTGAACCAACTGTCACCGTTGGTGTTGGTGCTCCCGTCGAGGTTCTTTTTCGTCTTGGGTGCGCGGATCCCACCCTCACTGTTCGTGCTGGTACTGGGACTGTTTCCGATCACCTCGTTGTTACCCGAGATTCGGAGATATGGACCCGCCGCGTCAGGGCTTCCAGCCTCGTTGATGCGGATGACACTGGGAGCGACGTTCTCCAAGTTGAACGAGGTTCCGGGCACGATCGCCGCACTGATGAAGGTGGCATTTGCCGGGACATCGAAATCGTTCTTCAAGCGCGACAAATTGGTTGTTGTGGCGCCCGAATCCGAGTTCGGAAAAGACTGTCCATTGGATTGCATTCGGATAGTGAAGGTTTCACCCGGAGCAACTGATGTGGGGGCATCCACGGTGACAAAACTCGTAGTCACTTTGTCGACAGTGATGAGTGCTTTCGCCTGGCAAGAGGTAGAGAAGTTGAATTGGCTTTGAACTGCTGAGGCTGGGGACCCGACCAGCAGCATTCCGGCGACCATGGCGGTTCCGGTTATGGGCACGGCGAATCGCCGCAACTGAGAGATTTGGGGCATGGGCACTTCCTTCGGAAGGGCAAACATGAGCAGTGGATTCGGACAAAACGTGTGCGCGCCGTCACAACATAACGAAAAAACTAGTACGTGTACTACTTTTGGCAAGACACTTGTCCAATTCACCCCGGACTCACCCTCGTATCACCAGACGCGGGATGGAAAAGCAGGGTATGGAAACTCGATTGAACGCAAAACTATCGCCAAAGCGGCCCATCGACAACGCTTTTGGTGGTCACCGCGCCAATCGGCGGGAAAAAGTTGATATTTCGTCAGTTCAGAAAAAGTTCCAAACCTACCAGTACGAAAGTACGAAAAGGGCCGCGACGGAGTCCGTCGCGGCCCTGATTGTGTTGGTTCAGCGTGTCAGCGAAGCACATCCGTGCCGACAAACGGCACCAATGCCTCGGGCACTCGCACCGAGCCGTCGGCCTGCTGATGGTTCTCGAGAATCGACACGATCCAGCGCGTCGTAGCCAAGGTGCCGTTGAGAGTGGCGGCCGTCTGCGGCTTGCCGTTCTCGTCGCGGTACCGAACTCCGAGGCGGCGGGCCTGGAACGTCGTGCAGTTGGACGTCGATGTCAGCTCGCGGTAAGTGCCCTGCGTCGGGACCCATGCCTCGCAGTCGAACTTACGCGCAGCCGAAGAACCGAGGTCTCCGCCGGCGACGTCGATCACGCGGTACGGAACGTCGATGGCTGCCAACATGTCTCGCTCCCACCCTAGGAGACGCTGGTGTTCGGCGTCGGCGTCCTCGGGACGGCAGTACGTGAACATCTCGACCTTGTCGAACTGATGGACACGGATGATGCCGCGGGTGTCCTTGCCGTAGCTTCCGGCCTCGCGGCGGAAGCACGAGGACCAACCGGCGTAGCGCTTCGGGCCTTCGTTCAGTTCGAGGATCTCGCCCGAGTGGTAGCCGGCCATGGGTACCTCGGAAGTTCCGACGAGGTACAGGTCGTCATCCTGCAAGTGGTAGATCTCGTCCGAGTGAGCACCGAGGAAGCCGGTACCGGCCATGATTTCCGGGCGTACGAGCACCGGCGGAATCATCATCGTGAATCCGTTGGCGATCGCCTTCTGCGCAGCCAACTGCAGCAGTCCGAGCTGGAGCATGGCCCCGTAGCCGGTCATGAAGTAGAAGCGCGAACCCGAAACCTTGGCGCCGCGTTCCATGTCGATCAGGCCGAGCGACTCGCCCAGCTCGAGGTGATCCTTCGGCTCGAAGTCGAACTTCGGAATCTCACCGACGTGTTCGAGAACGATGTAATCGTCCTCGCCGCCCGCCGGCGCACCTTCTTGTACGACGTTGGAAATCGCGCGGTGTGCGGCGTCGAGCGCGGCCTGCGCCTCGTGCTGCGCGGCCTCGGCTTCCTTGACCTTTGCCGCCAGTTCCTTGGAACCTTCGAGCAGTGCGGGACGCTCCTCCGGAGATGCCTGTCCGACCTTCTTGCCGAAGGCCTTCTGCTCTGCACGGAGGTTGTCTCCGGTCAGAACGGCAGCGCGTCGGGACGCGTCGGCTTCGAGCAGAGCGTCGACCAGTCCTGGATCTTCTCCACGGGTGCGCTGCGACTCGCGGACGATTTCGGGGTTCTCACGGAGAAACTTGAGGTCAATCACGACTTCGAACTTTACCCACTCACTGCAGCTCTCCGACGGTCACGTCCACGTCGGAGAGGGGGAGATCACGATTCGAGCAGACTCAGGTAGTCCTCGCGTCCGAACATCCGAGCCGCGTCGACGGCAGTCGGGTGTCCACCTTTCGGGTTGGCTCCCCCGCTCACCAGCGCTTTCACCACCGCATCCTCGCCCTTGAAGACCGCCCCGGCAAGGGGCGTCTGGTTCTTGTCGTTGGGCCGGTTGACGTCGGCGCCGCGCTCGATCAGGGCAACGACGGCGTCAGCGTGACCGTGGTACGCCGCCAACATGACGAGCGTGTCGCCACTCTCGTTGGTCAGATTGACGGGAACTCCGGCATCGACGTACGACGCCAGCCCGGCTGCGTCACCGGTTCGTGCCATGTCGAAGAGCCGGCCCGCCAGCTCGACAGCCTCGGGATCGAGTGGGGTGTTTTCGCTCATGACTACAAAATACTCACAGACGCGATTGTGAGTTTTGTAGTGAAGGTTCGATATCGCCACGGCAACAGGCATGATGGAATCGATGTCCGAAGACAAGATCGAGAAGTCGCCAGATCCGGCAGATCCCCAGGGGACGCCGGCGAAGAAAACTGTCTCAGCGAGTCGCACCCGTCGGGTCCTGGCTGCTGTGGCGGTAGGTGCGGTGGTCGCCGCGATCGCAACGATCGCGATTTCCGGTGGATTGAACAAGGACGACTCGTCCTCGGTCAGTGTCAGTGGCGGCGGTCCCGCAGCGACGGGATCGACTCGCGACGACGCCTTCACCGCGGCTGCGGCCGGCGACTGCCTCAACTGGACGCCTGCGACCGAGTCGGGCGGGGACCGCACGGACATGTCAAAGGTTCAGTGCGGAACTGAACACCGCTTCGAGGTTGCCGGACCACTCGACCTCTCGGTGTTCCCCGGCGCCGAGTTCGGCCCCGGTTCCCGGTACCCGGGCGCCCTTCGGTTCGCCGAACTACGCGACGAGCACTGCACACCCATCGTCATGTCCTACCTCGATTCGAAGTTCGATCCCAAGGGCAAGTTCAGCGTCGGCCTGATGTTCCCGAGCGAATCGGGTTGGGCTTCGGGTGAGCGCGCACTGCGTTGCGGCTTGCAGTTCTCGACCACGACCGGCGAACTACAACCGTTCGTGGGCCGCGTGGCGGACCAGGACCAGTCGAACGTGTGGGACGTCGGCACGTGCATCGGCATCAACCAGAACCTCCCGACCGATCCGGTCGATTGCGCGAAACCGCATGCATACGAGGTTATTTCGGTGATAGACCTCGGCACTCAATTCCCGGGCGCAATGCCGTCGGTCGAAGATCAGGACCGCTACCTCGAGGGCGTCTGCACTCAGGCGTCCAACGAGTATCTTGGTTCCGCAGACGCGCTTCGCGACAAGACGCTGACACTGTTCTGGGACAACATTTCACTGGAAAGCTGGTTGGCCGGCAGCCGCCGAGTCAATTGTTCGATCGGCAAAGAGGTCGAAACCGGCGGGTTTGCCGCGATCACCGGAAGCGCCAAGGGCGACATCCTGATCAACGGCGCCGCTCCGGTCCCGCCACCCGCTGCACCGGAAGGTCGGTCGTTGCCGACGCCGTTGCCCGGCGCAGCTCCGCCGTCGTAAGCCATGACGGTAACTATGACGCCCGACCGGTTCGAGGAACTGGTCGGCGAGGCGCTCGATCTGATTCCGCCCGAACTTGCCAAGGCAATCGACAATGTCGTGGTGCTTGTCGAAGCACGTGACGAGGAAGAGCCGGGGCTGCTCGGTTTGTATCAGGGCGTCGCTCTGACCGAGCGGGATTCTCATTACGGTGGGTACCTGCCGGACACGGTCACTATTTTCCGCGATTCGATACTCGACATCTGCGCATCCGAGGACGAGGTTGTTCACGAGGTTGCCGTGACCGTCATCCACGAGATCGCGCACTACTTCGGCATCGAAGAAGACAGATTGCACGAACTCGGCTGGGGCTGAGGGCAAAGTCGTCCGATTTCGGGGGGAACCAAAAGCGGGCGGTAGGCATCAAAGTATGTGCGGGGGGATATCGACGGCTGTGCGCACGGCCTCCCGACCACTTATCCGCCCTGGTCAGGAAGGAGTTCGGCACTATGCACGTCGACCCTCAAGCCCTAGTTGCCGCCGCAATGGAACTCGAGTCTGCGGCGACGCGATTGCGCGGAATCGTCTCTACTGCGCAGCCGACGCTACGCGTTCTCCCAGCGGGATCCGAAGAAGTGTCCGGTAGCGCGGCAAATTACTTCAACACCATCTCGGGCAGCCTTGCCTCGTCCACCGATCGGGCAATCGAGGAGCTCACCGCGGCTGCGGCAGCTCTGCGCAAGAATGCAGCTGCCTACGAGCTCGAAGACCAGCTCACCAAGTCCAGCCTGGCAGCCGCACCGATCTGATCGACAGAAATCGAGCTCGGTAACTCGGCAACACAGTCACACTTCCTGGGGGGAAGAACAATGGTCGGCATCACCGGCGTCATCTGGTATCCACGGGGCGCAGCACCCAACTCCGCAGCACTGGTCGCCGGAGCCGGGCCGGTCCCTCTCGGCGTGGCGGCCGGGGCCTGGTCCACCGTGTCGTCCGGACTGACCGACACCGCTGCATCAATCTCTCGCGTGATGGCGGACCTTCGCACCGGGTGGTCCGGAGAAGCAGCGGATGCCGCATTGAGCAAGTTCGCGCCGTTTCAGGAATGGGCTGCTGCTGCCGCGTTGCTCGCGGGAGAAACTGCAGGTAAGGCCCAGGTGCAGTCCGGTTCGTACACGGTTGCCACCCTCGCCATGCCGTCCCTGGCCGAGATTGCAGCAGTTCAAGCGGCCAAGGTCGCCGCGTATTCCATCGGCGGGGCGCTGGTAGGCGGAGCCGCTGCAGCCGAGGCTGCCGAAGAAGCTCTCAAAATTCGAGCGGCGGTGACAATGGAAACGTACGACGCCGCAACGGCCCATCTGGCCGTGCAGCAGAACTTCGACTCACCACCGTCCATCGCGGAACCCACAGCTGGGGCATCCGCTTCGGCCGAAAGCCCAGGCAGCGCCGCACGACAGTCCGTCGTGCAAGCGGCATCCACGCTCGCTGACGCAATCGCGGATCCCGTGCGCGCCGCCACCGCTGCTGTCGCATCCGTAGTTTCCAACCCGGTATTTGCCGCCGCTGCCTCACAGGCCGGTGCCATCTCCGGTGGAGTTGCCACCGCAGCCAGCGCCACCACCACCGCAGTCACAGGCGCCACCACTGCCGCATCAGCTCTCGCGACGGCAGGAGCAGGACTCACCGGACTGGGCGGCGCGGGACTCGGCGGCGCAAGACTCGGCGCTTCCACACCATCACTGTTCGGCACCCCGTCGGCAAGCCGGGCACCGGCACAGGTCAGCGCAGCATCCGCGACTACCGGAGCCGGAGCAATCGCGGGCTCGTCGTCGAGCAGCAGCACCGGTCGGCACGCTCTTCCTGATCCCTCCACCGGCCAGAGCGCCACGCGCCAGAACCCCGTGACCTCGCCGGTTCAGGGCACCGCGGATACCGTCAAGGTGGATCCGGCCCGAACCGCAGGCGGATCTGCGCCGATCGCCGGCGGCCGTCATGCGGCCCAATCTGAAGACGAGACCGAGCACGACACACCCGATTACCTGAAGCACTTCGAGCACTTCGCCGACGGCCGAACAGTCATCCCGTCCGTGATCGGTGGCGCACTCGAAACTGCAGAGCATTGATGGTGGACCTCGGCACCTCACCTGAGGGGTGGAATTTACCTGTCGTCGCCCTGTCACAGGACGAAATCGACTATGTACGTGAGCGACTCGGACTCGATGCGCTTCCCGTGGTTCTCGGTGGCGCGACGGTTCACGGCAGTGCGAGCGCTCACCGTACGGCGATGCAGTCCGCGGCAGATTCACTCTCCGAGCGCGATCTCCTCCCCGGCGGGGAGATCCATCACGAACTCAGTGCCCGCCTGCGCGTCCTGACCCACCCCAAGTGGGAGTTGGCGCTGCGTCGGCATGTCGGCGGAAGCATTTCACGCCTCTGCGTCGCGCAGGGCGAATTCCTTTGTGTCGAAGCGACTTCAACTGATTCTTCGTTCGCATTGCGCAGCGTCACCGCCGAAGCGACTGCACCCGTTGTCACCGCGCTCGGCAGCGCCGAAGCAATGCCGATTGCCGTGATCAACGCACCGACCGAGATGCTCAGCCTGGCATTCGGCGCCGGCCCGGATGCAGGCAGCGTAACCTCGGCCTTGATCAACGCCGGGATACCCGAAGACGACGCGCGCCAACTGGGTAGCGCAATCGTCACATGCACCGCCTTCGCCGAATTGGTCGGAATACCACACAGTTTGGGAGCGACGACGCTCATGACCGGCGCAGTGACTGTGTACGACACCTTGTCGGGTCGGCTGGTCGGTTCGACCACTCGGGCCGCCGACGGCACCGAATGGACGTCCATCAGTTCCGGAACATCCCATCGCCTCCGACAAGCCGTGAACGCGCTGGTAACCGAACTCGAGGAATCGGCGCCGGAGACTTCCGGGTAACCTCGGGGCGTCCCTTCAACGCCCGGAGCCTTACTTCAGCATGCAGTTCTCGCGTCAACCGTCGTCACCGGGCGAACAAGGCTCGGTCGCCACGATCGACCGGCCGAACGAAGAACGGGCAACAACACCGCACCGACAAGACCTGAACGGACTGCGTGGCCTCGCCATCGGTTTGGTGGTCGTGTTCCACGTGTGGTTCGGACGGGTATCGGGCGGGGTGGACGTCTTCCTGGTTCTGTCCGGATACTTCTTCGTCGGCTCACTGGTTCGACGCGCCGAAGCCGGGGGTTCACTCAACCCGGTCCCGGCACTGCGGCGGGTGTTTCTGCGGCTGTTCCCCCTGATCGCGGTGGTCAGCATTTTGACCGCACTGGGGACCGCGTTGCTGCTGCCACGCACACGCTGGGCCGATCTGGGCGATCAACTGATCGCGGTGCTCGGGTTCTTCCAGAACTGGCAGCTCGCCAGCACCGCAAGCGACTACCTGGCCGCCGACGGCTCGGTCACTCCCCTGCAGCACCTGTGGTCGATGGCCGTACAAGGTCAGTTCTATCTCCTGGCCATCGCACTGGTCTCCGTGATCGCTTATGTCGCTTCACGCGTGAATCCCAACTATTTCCGCCCGTCACTCGCGGTCACCCTTCTGGTTCTGACCGCAGGATCTTTCCTCTACGCACTCGCCAAATCTTCGCGTCACCAAGCCTGGGCGTACTACGACTCCGGCGCCAGGTTGTGGGAATTGGCCCTCGGTGGTCTGCTGGCCGTTCTGATGACCAGCACACGCAGTCGGCAGATCGCATCCCTGCCGTTCTCGGTCAGAGCAACGATCGGCTGGGCGGGGCTTTCGTCGATCCTGTTGTGCGGCATAGTGCTCGACGGCGCCCAGCAGTTCCCCGGCCCGTGGGCGCTGGTGCCGGTGCTGGCCACTCTTGCGCTGATCCTGTCCGGAGTCGGCGACGACACGCCTTGGACGTCGAAGACGCTCGCCCATCCGGCACTGACGTGGCTCGGCTCGTTCGCATTCGCGCTGTACCTGATTCACTGGCCGATTCTGGTGTTTGCACTCGTGATCACCGGACGCCCCGAAGCCGGCCTGCTCGGTGGGGCACTGATCATCGCCCTCTCCGTCGCGGGGGCGCTTGCACTCCGGCGCCTGATCGAGGTTCCGGTGGAACGTGGAGGCCGCTCGCGCCGGTACACCGTCCTGGCATGCGTCGTCACCGCTGCCGTGGTCCTCGCCGCTTCGGTCGCCTGGCAGTCGTACGCGAGCAGCCAGACGACGGGCCAGCGGGCAGTCGACACCCTCGACCTCTTGACCCATCCCGGCGCACTCGCGCTCACCGACGGTGCCGAAGTACCCAAGGCGTCGATGGTTCCCTCGATCTTCGATGCGCCACTGGACCTTCCGGCCAGTACGCTCGACGGCTGTATCGCCGATTTTCTCGAGCGGGACGTCGTCCACTGCACCTACGGCGACGCCGACGCCGACAGAACCATCGCCCTCGCAGGTGGTTCGCACTCCGAGCACTGGCTCACTGCGCTCGACGAACTCGGCAAGAGTCACGGGTTCCGCGTCGACACGTATCTGAAGATGGGCTGCCCGCTCACCATCGACTCCATGCAGACGTTGTCGGACAACGACTATCCGGATTGCGTCGACTGGTCGCGTGGAGTGCTGACCGAGTTGGCCGACGCCTCACCCGATTTCGTGTTCACGACGGCAACCAGGCCGAGTTCCGACGGCCCTGGCGACGTGACGCCCGAGTCTTACGTACACGTGTGGGAGGAACTGGGGCGCGACGGTATCGACGTACTCGCCATCCGCGATACCCCGTGGCTGCACCACGACGGCGTCGCCTACCGCGCGATCGACTGTCTGGCGACAACCACGTCACCCGATCACTGCGCGATGCCACGGTCCGAAATGCTCAGCGACGTCAATCCGGCGCCGTCGGCGATCGGCGATCTGACCAACGTCCGTCTACTCGACCTCAGCGACGGCGTCTGCGGACCGGAGTTGTGCCGCGTCGTGGAGGGAAATGTGTTGGTGTATCACGATTCCCACCACCTGACAGCCAGCTACGTGAGCACGCTGTCCGCTGAACTCGGGCGCCAACTGAGCGTCCAGACCGGTTGGTGGTGAAGCCGACCGTCAGCCCATCACGTCGTCGGCACCGGGGATGAGTCGATGCTCGAACGGCGGGTTGACGGTTCCCCAGCGCAGGCACTCCCAACCGCCGTCGACCGAAGGCAACAGTTCGACGGTCTCGGTGTTGGCCAAGTGGTTGTTGGCTGCGAACAGACCGGGGACACCGGCAAGCTGGGCTGCGACAAGACGGATCGCCGCACCATGACTGACCACGACGATGTCGCCGCCGTCTCGTGAGCCTTCGAGAAATTCTTCGCGCAACGAATTGACGACGGGGACGTACCGCTCCAGGACGTCGTATCCCGTTTCACCACCGGGGATGCGAGCGCCGAGGTTGCCGGTGTGCCAGTGATGGAACGTCTCCATGAACAGTCGGTGCGCGGCCTCGTCGGTACGATCTTCGAGGTCACCGGCCTGCACCTCGTGCAATCCGTCCCGCACATCCAGAGTGACACCGGCGGCCTGCTCCACGAAACCTGCGGTCTGCCGGGCACGCAAAGCCAACGACGATACGAGTGCCAGCGGAGGCGCCGAAGCCAGGCCGATGCCCAACGTCTCGGCCTGCGCCAACCCTTCCGGCGTGAGCTTTGCTCCGGGTAGTGCGGTGTCGAGACGTTTGGCGACATTCGCCTCCGTCTGACCGTGCCGAACGAGGATGAGCCTTCCGGTCATCGTTCTCCCCCTCCATGCTTGAGTTCGTCGATCCACCGAATCGCTTCTTCGTCCGAAGGAGGTTGTGGCCCGGTCGAATTCGCTGTCGCCCACGACCCCAGGAAGCGGACTCCGGATTTACGATGCAGCGCACGCATCGCCTCGGCCACCAGCGAGTCCTCGACGTGTCCGACGCAGTCCACGAAGAACCGGTACGTGCCCAATTCCGTTCGCATCGGCCGTGATTCGATCCGAGTCAGGTCGATACCGCGAGCGGCGAATTCGGAGAGTGCACGCACCAGGGAGCCGGGAGCGTTGTCGAGATGAAGCACCAGCGCGGTGCGATCGGCACCGGTCCGCGCCGGAACCGGGGCCGGCTTGGTGACCAACACGAAACGTGTGCGGGCGCCGCCTACATCGGCGACGTTGTCCGCCAGGCTGTCGAGTCCGAGCATCTGACCTGCCAAAGCCGTGGACACACCGGCGTCGACGGTTCCGGCCTGCACATCCAGGGCCGCACCGGCGTTGGACGACGCCAACACCACCTCGGCCTGGGGCAGGTTCTCGGCGATCCATCCGCGGACCTGCGCGCCCGCATGCGGGTACGCGCCGATCGTTCGGACCTGATCGGCGGTGGTCCCGGCCCGAACCAGGATGGAGAAACTCACGTCCAGATCGGTTTCGGCGACGATCTGCAGCGGAGAACCGAGAGCGAGTGAATCGAGCGTCGGAGCTACGCCGCCTTCCACCGAGTTCTCGAAGGGAACCACGGCTCCGTCCACGGAACCGTCGCGAACCATGTCGAGAGTCGCCGGTGGACTGCCGGCCGGTACTCGCTCGACGGTTTCGCCGAACGCGCCCTCAGCCTCCAACTGGGCGAGAGCTATCTCCGTGAAGGTTCCCGACGGACCGAAATACGCGATTCTTGGCACGCCTAAAAGATTACGCACCGACCCACGCCGGTCACTGCAAACCCGCGGCACGCAAAGCCGTTTCCACTGCAGGCAGATCCGCGACCTCGATCGTGAGCAGCACCTCACGCATGGCCGACGCGGCTTCGGGGATCAGCGCGGCAAGTTTTTCCGGCCTCGGATCGACCATCGCGGCGCGCACGTCGTCGCCGCGCAGTGCAGCGACGGTGCCACACAGCAGGGCGATCACCTCGTCGCCGTCGGCCGCGCGGGCTACGAAACCGACGGACTCGTGCGCGAGTACCGCCAGGAAATCAGCCACTTCGGTGGGCGTAAGACCGGCGGCGAGTCCGGGGATCCGGCCACCTTCGCACAGACGCAGCGCCGCTTCGGCGGGTGTCAGATCCTCTTCGCCGCCGTCGACATACACAGCGAGCGGAGCGGGCAGGCGCAGCGCGATCGCGTCGTCGATCTGGTCGGTGGTGACGTCGACGTCGAATCGGACGGCCTCGTACGACGCTTCCGTGTCCGCACGCAGTTCTTCCGGATCGATATCGAGACGGACGACAACCCGGCCTGCTGCTTCGCCACCGATCAGAACCGACGCCGGAACAACCGGGAGAAAGAGTGCTTCGAGGAGTCCGCGCGAGTTTCTCGGGGCGGGCAGCCCGAGTGAGAGAGGAATGGCCACAGACAAACCGTAACCCCGGCGCAGGCGGCGGATTCCACGCGAGTTGCGCAAAAGTCTTGCGATTCACACCGAAGCGCCTTAGGTTAGGGTTACCTCATCATCCGATGGAGTTCGAGAGAACACCCGCCAAGGGGGCAGCATGGCAACGAAGACCAGCACCGGCCCGTCCACCGCCGAACGCGTCCGCAGCGCCTGCGTGCGCGCACAAGACGCAGTTCTCGCCATCGAAGGCAGCGATCCCACCGTCACGTCGGTGCATCACCTGCGTTCGAACGGTGACGTCGTCGTTGCAGTCCCACATGCCTCCGCAGCTGCGGCCCTGGCCT
Organism: Rhodococcus sp. MT28; assembly: GCF_058792695.1. Classification (NCBI taxonomy): domain Bacteria; kingdom Bacillati; phylum Actinomycetota; class Actinomycetes; order Mycobacteriales; family Nocardiaceae; genus Rhodococcus; species Rhodococcus sp. MT28. The sequence goes on along the minus strand of NZ_JBXAFD010000002.1, from coordinate 560,532 downwards.
GGAACTCCGGCGGCGGCGGCCTGCCTGCCGTCCTCGAGATCACCGATCACGCACCACTGCGGCTGCGTGAGCCCGTACGCTCCCTCGTGTGGCTTCGCGGCTCGTTGCACGCCGTGCCCGACTACGAGGCACGCGTTCTCGCCGACGACGTCGCATCCGAACATCCCCACCCGGGGCTCCTCGACATCGGCCACACCTCGGTCCTCCTTCGCTTGAGCCTGGCTTCGGCTGTAGTCGCTGATTCAACGGGGGCAGAACCCGTCGCCGTGGACGAACTGCTGAACGCCAGCCCCGATCCCTTCTGGGAAATGGAGACCGCATGGCTGCAGCATCTCGACGAAGACCACCGCGACCTCGTGGACCTGCTCGTGCGCAAGCTTCCCCCGTACATGCGCACCGGACGCGTTCGCCCACTCGGCATCGACCGCTACGGACTTCGCCTGCGGGTCGAGGATCACACCGGTGACCGCGACGTGTGGATGCCGTTCGCCAACCCCGTCGACGACGCTCCCGCGCTGAGCCGCGCCATCCGAATGCTGGTCGGGTGCCCTTTCCTCAACGGCCTCCGATCGGGCGGCGCATCAAACGGCTAGCGTTGCGCGGGTGAATGCCCGCGAAACCGTCCGCACCTGGTTACGGCCGCCGTCTCCCGTCCCGGCCGGCCCGGCCCTCGATCCGGCCGCCAGACGCGGAGTCTGGATCGAGATCACCATCGTTCTGCTGGTCACGTTCGGACTCAGCGGATTGTCCGGGATCCTCTCGCTCGCCGAATCCCTGGCGACGCCGGTTGCGCTCTCGGATCAGACGGTTGCACTCAACCCGTCGCGGGCCGCCATCGACTGGATCGACCTGGCGCGCCAATTGCTGGGCGTCGCAAAGCTTCTCGCGTGGGCAGCGCTGGGACTCTATCTACTGTGGCGTTCGGGGATCGGTCCACGTGCTGCGGGACTGACCCCCAAGCCTCGATTCGGGCGCGACATAGCACCGGGATTCGGCCTCGCCGCTGTGATCGGTCTCCCCGGTCTGCTGTTCTATCTCGTGGCTCAGGCACTGAGCATCAACCTCACCGTCCAGGCCAGTGCGCTCGACGATCACTGGTGGCGAGTGCCGATCCTCGTACTGTCCGCGATCGCGAACTCCGGTGCCGAAGAGGTGCTGGTCGTCGCCTACCTGATCACTCGCCTCCGAACGCTGGGTTGGAGCGAGAACAAATCACTGCTCGCGTCGTCACTCCTGCGCGGCAGTTACCACCTCTATCAGGGATTCGGTGGCGGCGTCGGAAACGTGATCATGGGGCTCGTGTTCGGCCGGTACTGGCAGCGCACCGGGAAACTCTGGCCGCTGGTCATCGCCCACGCTCTCATCGACATGGTGGCGTTCATCGGTTACGCCCTCCTGCGCGATCACGTCTCCTGGCTGCCGTGACCGGTACCGTGAACTGGTGACCGGCGACTCCGAATATCCTCAGCGCCCTCCGCGGCGCCAGCCGCCAGGGCCACCTCCGCGTGGACCGATGCCTCCGAGGCAGAACCCTCCACGCCAGAATCCACCCCGTCAGGGCCCACCCCCGCAGCGGCGTCCACCGATGCCGCCGGAAGGGCCGACGGTCATTCGCCGCGACGGACGCCCGCAGCAGCAGAATCCGGCCAATCAGGCCTGGTCACAGGTCCCACCACAAGCGCCGCAGCAGCCCAGGCGTGAGGACTGGGCGCCGACCCAGCGCCCGCAACCGTTTCAGGACGACCCGCGCAGGCAGGGCCCGCCGCGTCAGGATCCGCAGCGCCAGGCGAAGTACGCGCCCGCACCGCCGCGCCGAACCCCGCCGAACGCCCCGCCGCGCCCTCCCGAACCTCCGAAGCAGCGACGCCCCCGCAAGCGTCGTAGCTGGGGTAAACGTATCGGCATCACGTTGTTGGTCTTGCTGCTCGCGCTGGCCGGCGCGCTCTATTACGTCGACAGTTCGCTCAATCGAATCGACGCGCTGCCCGACTACGCGGGACGCGTCGCCGATACTCCGGGCACGAACTGGCTGATCGTCGGGTCCGACAGTCGTGAGGGGCTCACCCCCGAGCAGGAGCAAGCCCTTGCGACGGGCGGTGACACCGGTCCCAAGCGCACTGACACGGTCATCTTGGTCCACGTCCCCAAAAGTGGGAAGACGACTATGGTCAGCATCCCTCGCGATTCGTACGTTCCGATTCCCGGCTACGGGTCGGACAAGATCAACGCCGCCTTCGCCTTCGGTGGCGCTCCATTGCTGGTGCAGACCGTCGAAGAGGCAACGGGGCTTCGCATCGACCACTACGCCGAGATCGGATTCAGCGGGTTCGCCGGCATCGTCGACGCCGTCGGTGGCGTCAACGTGTGCCTGGCACAGCCGATCGACGATCCACTGGCCGGGATCAACCTCCCCGCCGGATGCCAGGACTTGAAGGGTTCGGACGCACTCGGGTTCGTGCGAACTCGCGCAACGGCGCTCGCCGACCTCGACCGCATGAACAACCAGCGCCAGTTCATGTCGGCGTTGCTGTCGAAGGCGACGAGTCCGACCACGTTCCTCAATCCGTTCCGGTTGTGGCCACTCGTCTCCGATACCGCCAAATCTCTACAGGTCGACGAAGGCGATCACATCTGGAATCTGGCCTCACTCGCCTGGGCGCTTCGCGGCGGGATGACCACCACGACGGTTCCGGTCGCCGGTTTCGAGGACGTGGACGGTTCGGGCAACGTGTTGTTGTGGGACAAGGCGCGCGCTTCGCAGTTCTTCGACGCCCTGGCCAACGATCAGCAGATTCCACAGGATCTGATCACCACGGGGTAATCGCCCTGAGTTCCGGTAGTACCGCGGGAGGACAAGCCCGGCGAACAAATCGCTTTCCGGCAGGACGCGGAATCGGCGGCCGAAAAATACCGTGAAGGTATGAACACAACACACCGCCGATTCCGCACTCTCGCCGTCGTTGCCGCCGCCGTCGGAGCTGCTGCACTCGTGACGTCCTGCTCCGGAACCTTCGAGAAGTTCGACGAATCCAAGGCGTACAAGAAAACCGAAACCTTCTCTTTTGCACAAGCATCCAACGGAATCGACACACTGCCGAGTTGGGTTCCCGCCGGCGCAACGGGTATCGACGAGGTCATCCGCACCACCGGCAACGAACGCATCCTGCGAATGACTGCGAACATCGCGGAGATAGATCACAACAGCTGCATCGCACGACCCACCGTCGAAACTCGTCCCGCATCGTTGTCCGCACAGTGGTGGCCGACGGGGGTCGAGAAGGGCAGTTCTTTTCAGTGCGGCGATTGGTACGTCGGCGAAAAGGACTCGTTCGTCTACGGGTACCGACCGGAAACTGTGGGCTTCGTCATCGATCAGCTCGACAAGAAGTAGCTCCCTCTCAGCGGCGACGACCCAGTAACCTGTTGGGATGACACAGGCGAAGAACTCGAGCGAATTCACCACTCTGCTGCGTCAGCAGATCCGTAACGAGTTCACTGCATCGCAGCAGTACATCGCGGTAGCGGTGTACTTCGATGCACACGATCTTCCGCAGATGGCCGCGCGCTTCTACAGCCAGGCCACCGAGGAACGCGGTCACGCGATGATGATGATCCAGTACCTGCTCGACAACGACCTCGACGTGGACGTTCCGGGCATCGACGACGTCGTGACGAAGTTCGACAGTGTCCGGGCTCCGGTCGAGTTGGCACTCGAGCAGGAGAAGACGGTCACGGAGCAGATCACGCAGCTGGCACGCACCGCGCGCGATACCGGCGACTACCTGGGCGAGCAGTTCATGCAGTGGTTCCTCAAGGAACAGGTCGAGGAAGTGGCAAGCATGACAACACTTCTCACCATCGTCGACCGCGCCGGCGACAACCTGTTCCACCTCGAAACGTTTGTCGCACGCGAGATGAACACCCCGGCCGCTGCCGACGCAATGGCGCCGACGCCCGCCGGCGGCGGCGTCTGAGGGCCACCGGCCTACCGAGTCTCAGGCCGCTCGGCGGCGTTCAGTGATCTGAGGAAATTGTTGTACGCCTCAAGATCACTGTCGCCGTCGATCTCGGCGCGGCGGTCCAGGTCGGCATTCATCCGTTTGTCGTCGCGGTTCCAGCGCATCGCGAAGATCACGACCACCACCAGCGCGACGGGCTCTCCGTACGACCACGCGAGGGCGCCCGCCAGCTGCTGATCCTGCATCACGTCCACGCCCCACTCCGGAGGCGGATCCACGAACGTGGTCAGCAGCGGCTTTGTCGCCATCATGAGTACGACGCCGATGAACACGTGCAGCGGCATCTCCACGAACAGGTCGAAACACCGGCCGAGGTAGCTCTGTCGCACCGGCAGTGGGCCGGTGGCGAGCACCGGCATGATGAATAGCAGACCGCTGGCGAGAAAGAAGATCTCGAGAAAGACGTGTCCAGCCGGTAACGCCGAGACGGTGTCGAAGATCGGCGACAGGTAGATCCCGTAGTAGCTGAACAGAAATACCGGGATCGTGAACCCGGGGTGCAGCATCCACCGCGCCGGACGGCTGCGCAATGCCGAGAGGGCAAGCGCGAGAATGCCTTTTCCTATTCCTCGGTGCGGCGTCGAACGTAGTAGCAGCAGTCCCGGCGAGCCCAGTACCCAGAGCGGCGGGATCGCCATCGAGAGCGTCAGGTGTTGGAACATCCAGACGCTGAAGAGTTCGTAGCCGTAGCTCTCGACCTTCAGTCCGGTCACCGCGATCAGCAGCAGGCACCCACCGAGGAAACACGCTGTCCGATGCCACGGCCACGGTCGCCCACTCGCGCGAACTCGCTGAGCGCCAGTCCAATACCAGAGTGCAAGAACAACTCCCAGGGCAGGAAGAAGCGGGAGGGATGAGGTATCCCACTCCAGCATCTGCCCGATCGACGGCGGCGGCGTGTCATTCACGAACGCTTCACCGGCGGGTCCTCCTTCGTCTCCATGCGGGTACCGTCGACTCTACACCTAACTACTATGTTGGATAGTATTTAGGAATTCGACGGAAGGTACAGGTGCACAGCAGTGTCCAGAAGCATGAAGATATCCGCCGCCCTGATCGCGGTGTTCGCGGTAGCACTGATCACGTTCATCACCGTCGATCCGATTCGGGCAGACAACGAGAACGCCGATCGGGCAGCACAATCCACCGCCGTCCTCACCGACGACGCGTACCGATTGACCTCGGCCGCCGACGGCAAGGTGAACCTGGTCGAGTTCCTCGACTTCGAATGCGAAGCCTGCCTCGCGCTGTACCCGACGATGGAGCGGATCAGAGCGGAGTACGAGGGTCGAATCACGTTCGGCATCAGATACTTTCCGATTCCGAGTCACACCAACAGCACTCTCGCGGCGCAGGTCGTCGAATCCGCATCTCGCCAGGGCAAATTCGTCGAGATGTACAAGCAAATGTACGAGACGCAGTCGCAATGGGGTGAATCCGCCGAATCACAGGAGGCGCTGTTCCGTTCCTACGCACAAGATCTCGGACTTGACATGGCCCGATTCGAATCCGACCTCGGCAGCCGCGGCGTCCGCGAGCGGGTCGAGCGCGACTTCGAAGAAGGCCGACGCCTCGGCGTCCAAGGTACTCCGACGCTGTTCCTCAACGACGTGAAGCTGGACCAGATGCCGAGCTACGAGCAGTTGAAAGCCCAGATCGATTCGGCCTTGGGAGAATGATCAGGTCAGAACAGCGCAGATCCCCGCGGAGACGGCCACCGTCACGGCTGCGGCAACGGCCGTCGTGACAGCGGCCGGCGCACAGGCCGCCACCGCGCAGGTCAGTCGCCGAGGCGACGCCACGTCGCCGTCGACCAGGGAACTCAATCGCACCGCGGTCGCGCTGCCGCGATCGCTCAAGCTCCAGTCCGGCTGAGGAAGCGGCGATTTCGACACCACGGCAAGGGCGGAACGCACCGCAGCCGGGCTGGTGACGCGAGCGGCGTGTCTGTCCGCCGACAGTTCGACGATCGCGCCGACGGCAGCGGGTGCCGCCGCGAACAACGGCACTCGCGGAAGAACAGCGGCCAAGACTTCGCACGCACCGACAATTCGGTGATGACCGCCGCTCAGGTGTGCACGCTCGTGCGCGAGGACAGCATCCCGCTCGCCTCCACTGAGAGCGGATGACAAGCCTTGCGTCGCAACAACAAATCCAGGCTTTCCGGCGACGCTGTACGCCATAGGCAGCGGATGATCCAGCCACAACACGTCGGACTCCGAGTTGTCGCGGCGCGCGACGATCGAGAGAACATCACGATGGAAATCTCGGACCCTCGCGTGCTCACGTGCCTGCTTGCGGCCGGCCAGCACGATCCGAACAGCGATCACACCCACCACAGCAACGGCTGTGCCGGTGATCAGTTCACCCACCCATGAACTCGTGCCGTGCGCGAAGGCGCTGAAACACCGAGCGATACCGTCGACCAGCCCCTCGACCGGCGCGTGGCTCGGCCACACCAGAACCAAGACCGCGGAGAGAGCGAGATACAGAGCCGACGCCATGCTGCCGAGCCACGCCGCGAGCAGCACCGCCGGTGACAACGCCGAGGAAACGGCTCGCAACACTCTCGGAACCAGGAATCCCACGAGCATCGCACCGAGAAACATCGGCAACGCCAATGTCATTGCACACCTTCCCCGGAAAGACCCCGGCGCAGGGCCTCGTTCTCGGCATCTGTCATGGTCTTGGCGAAGTGCAACAGCACGGCAGCGGAATCGGAACTGCTGTCCAACAATTCGCGCAGTGCTCTGGATGTGGCCTCTTCACGGCTGCGACTCGGCCGATAGAAGTAGGCGCGACTCTTCTTCTCACGACTCACCCAGCCCTTGTCGTAGAGATGCGTCACGACGGTCAGGATGGTGGTGTACGCAAGTTGTCGACGCTCACCCAGGGTCTCGACCAGATCCTTGACCGAGAGCGCGTCGTCGGACTGCCAGAGCACATCCATGACCTCGGCTTCGAGTCCGCCCAGCCCCTGCATTGCTCCTCCATCGCGTCGTGACAGAACTTCAGTCGCCCGTGGTCTTCTCCCCGAACGACACGCCCCGGGAATTCAGGTACACGAGCGGATCGGTCTTCTGTCCGTCAGATTGCCACACCTCGTAGTGCAGGTGTGGTCCTGTCGATTGTCCACGATTGCCCACGGTCGCGATCAACTCACCCGCCCGCACCTTCTGACCCGCAACCACGAGCGCCTCGTTGATGTGTCCGTAGACGCCGACGGTCCCGTCGTCCTGCTGGATGCGGACCCAGAGCCCGAATCCCGCGGCGGGACCGGATTCGAGCACAACACCGTCGGTCGCCGACACGATGGGCGTTCCGATCGCGTTCGCGATGTCGAGACCGTAGTGGGTGGTTCCCCACCGTGGACCGAAGTTGGACGTCATCGTCCCGCTGACGGGGGCCATCACCTGTGGCTTTTCGGCCTCGAACGCCAGCGCCGCTCGCTCGGATTCGAGTTGTCGCGTCTTGCCGAGTTGTTCGGCTATTCCGGCAAGATCCGTCGGCCGGACAAGGTCGAGGATCTCCGGCGCCGACACCGCAGATGCATCCTCGACTGCAATCGGCGGCGGCGACGCGTGCCCGATGGAAGTGCCGGACGCGAGGATTGCACCCGTCGCCACGGAAACCGCGGCCATGCGCCCGCCGGGTCTGATCGGCTCGGATTTTCGATGTCTTCCCACTTCTCGGTCCTCGCGTCGATGACAAATGAAGGTCTACGCCGCCACCTTACAACTATGTTGCATAGTTTTTAAGACATGCACTATTGCGCATATATGCATATGTGTCTATGCTGGCGTCGACGAAAGGACCTTCGATGTCACACGGACACGGGCACGGAATCTCCCCCGCCGAGGCTGCGACCAGCAACAGCGGCAAGCATGTCAACAAACTGTGGATCGCCGCCGGCCTCGGGTTGGTGACCTTCGTGCTGCAGGTGACGGTCGGCCTCTTCACCTCGTCACTGGCCCTGCTCTCGGACTCGGCGCACGTGTTCACAGACATCTTCGGCATCTTCATGGCGCTCGCCGCGATCCTCGTCGCACAGCGTGCCGCCCGGCGCCCCGACCGTACTTTCGGCATGTACCGCGCGGAAGTGTTTGCGGCACTGGCCAATGCGATCCTGCTCTTCGCAGTCGCCGGGTGGGTGCTTTACGAGGCCGCCAGCCGCTTCACGGATCCGCCCGAGGTTCCCGGCCTTCCCGTCGCGACAGTCGCCGTCGTCGGTCTGGCGATGAACGTCATCGCCTTCCTCATGCTGCGCAGCGGCGCGAAGGAAAGCATCAACATCCGCGGCGCCTACCTCGAAGTCATGGCGGACATGGTCGGGTCCGTCGGCGTCCTGGTCAGCGGCTTGGTCACGCTCGCGTTCGGTTGGCGCTACGCCGACCCCGTCATCGGCGTCGCGATCGGCCTCTTCGTCTTGCCACGTGCCTTCAACCTGGGCCGCCACGCCGTTCGCATCCTCCTCCAGCAGGCTCCCGACCGCATCGACGTCACCTCGATCATCGAGAAGATCAACGCTCTGCCGGGAGTCGTCGACGCGCACGATCTGCACGTCTGGACACTCACCTCGGGGATGGAAGTTGCTTCCGTTCACGTCACCGCGGTCAGTGACGCCGATCCCACAACGGTGCTCGCAGCAACCCGAACCTTGCTTGCCGAGGTATTCGAACTGGGGCACGCCACCGTACAGGTGGAACTACAGGGAAGCGACGGTAAATGCGCGGAACTCGCCTGGTGAAATGGACATTCCTAAATGAAACATTCGAATTCACCGGGCTCGATAACCTCACCGAATTCGAAGAAAAATTAGGTCTTCTTTAGTTTGGGAACGCTTACCACAATAAGGTCATACTGGGATGACAGGGCCTCTGACCTGCACTATCTTGGAATTCATGACTTCTGGGGAGACTCACATGACCAAATTCCACGCACTACTCCGAGACCAGATTCGCAACGAGTTCAACGCTTCGCATCAGTACATCGCGACAGCGGTTTACTTCGACAATGCGGATCTGCCACAGTTGGCAAAGCACTTCTACAAGCAGGCTGTGGAAGAGCGTAACCACGCCATGATGATCGTTCAGTATTTCCTCGATCGCGACATCAATGTCGAACTCACCGGCGTCGACGCCGCGAAGGCCGACTTCAAGGATGCCCGCGAGCCCATCGCTCTCGCGCTGACGCAGGAGAAGACGGTCACCGAGCAGATCGTCCAGCTCGCGAGCACTGCCCGCGAAGAAGGCGACTACCTCGGCGAGCAGTTCATGCAGTGGTTCCTCAAGGAGCAGGTCGAGGAAGTTGCAAGCATGACAACACTTCTCACCATCGCGGACCGCGCAGGCGCCAACCTGTTCGACCTCGAAGACTTCGTGTCCCGCGAGATGAGCACCGTCGGTGACACCACCGGTGCACCGAGCGCAGCCGGCGGAACCATCTAGCCTGCAGCACTCACGGATTTTGCCCTCGAGCCGAACGGTTCGCTTCCTGCCAGCAGGATCGAACTGATCAGCTCGGGGGCATCTGTCATCGGTACGTGCCCAAGGCCGGGCAGAACCATCAACTTTGCCTGCGGGAACGGCTTTTTCACGCGCTGCGCCTGATACACGGGCAGGATGAGATCGCGTCGACCCCACGCAACCGTCACCGGCACAGTGGGATCCACGATGGGCGGCAGCACGAAGTCCATCTCGAGACCGAGATCGACGAGTTCGTTCGACACGAGCGAACGGCAGTCGGCCAACGCCGCTGCATAACCGACATGACTCGGATGAGCGAAGAACGCGGCGAGCGCCGGATAGCGAATCAGCTTGTACCGCAATGCGCGTGGCAATCCGTCACCCATGAGCTTGGCCGTGCCGCGCAGTGCACGGAACGTGTTGATCGCTCGCACCTGATCGAGGTGATTGACAAAGAACCCGGCCGGCGAAAGAGCTGTCGCCGACGCGACATCTCCGCGCGCTGCCAGCGAGAGGGCAATCCAGCCGCCGAGGGAGTTTCCCGCGACGTGGGCACGCTCCCCCGCCGGCGTCACTTCCTTGACGAACTCACTGACATCGTCGATCAGCTGTCCCATGACGTCCGGACCGAGTTCGGGCAGCAGCGACTCTCCGTGACCCGGCAGGTCGACGGTGACGACGCGGCGGTACGGCGTCAGCTGGTCCAAAAGCGAATCCCACGCCTGCCGTCGATGGACGATGCCATGGACGAGCACAAGCGTGGGACCACTACCGGAGATGTCATGCGACAAGGTCATGTCACCAACATTAACCGTAACTTCGCGTAACGCCTATAGTTCGGGCGAAAAAATCAGCGCAGCGTGACCTGACGACCACGAAGTCCGTCGCGCGAGCGAAGCTCGGCCGAGGTCAGCGGAGCATCGACGGCCAGAGCCTCGGCAAGACGCTCACCGAGCTCGACGGTTGCCGCTACCCACTCGTTTGCATGCTTTTCGCGGTCGAGGTCGAAGACGGGAACCAACAGGCCGTGGGTGCGGAACGAGCCTGCGTAGCGCGAGCCCTCACCCAGATGCAGTCCACCGGTCGCGTGCACGCGCGCCAGCGCGAGCATCAGGTCGTCTTCGCTCTCGGGACGAACCCAACGCAGGTGCGCCTTCTCGCCGGCGTCGACCCACCACGCGGCAACGAGGCCGTCGCCTTCGAGGCGTGCAGAGGGCATGATCGCCGAGTTGGCGTGCTGCACGGTGGCGGCAACCTCGGGATCGGTTTCGACGCCCTCGGGGATCCACCAGTTGAAGTTCTGGTGCACGGTGATGTCGAGCAGGGCCGAGGGATCGACGACAGCGGTGACTGCGGGGGTCTCGGAATCGGGGTTCGCGGCAGAAAGCGCGTCGCCGGGGGCCGCGTCCTTGATCCAGTTCACCGAAGCGGCGAGGTCTGCGCCGAGGTCGGCCGAGTGCGCCTGAACCTGGACACCGACAAATCCTGTGGCCGTCTCGCCCTCGTCGCGGACGAGTGCGGCAACAGCGCCGGGGAGGACCGTTGCCAACGTGACGGGACGGTCGGAGCCGATGACCGGCAACGGAGCCGTGGCGGACGGAACGAATTCGCGCAGCGCAACCAGATCGCACTCGGCGGCAAGGCCCTCGAACGGGCGGCTGACTACGCCGGCAGCGGCTTCACGCTCTGCTTGGCGTGCCGCCAGCTTCTCTGCGCGTGCGCTGCCCTGCTTCGGTCCACTGTTTCTTTTGCTCTTCTTGGCCACGAGGGCAAAATCTACACGCTGCCCAGCCATTGCTTCGTGCGCCCGGGATGGTTGGTGGCAACCCAACTGACCCCGAGCTCACGACACAGGTCCACATCCGCCTTGTCGTCGACGGTCCAGCAGTACGTCGCGCGACCCGCAGCAGCGGCCCGATCGACCAGATCGGGATGTTCGCGCAGCGCCTTGATCGACGGCCCGATCGCCGTAGCGCCCACAGCCGTCGACGCACCGCCGCCGAGGTACCGCGACGCGTCACCGAGCAGGACCGTCGGCAGCAGCGGTGCCGAACGACGCACTCGCCACACCGCACTCGCCGAGAAAGACATGACGACAGCGCGCGAATGATCGGCCGACGGCGGTGACGCGATCCCGAAGCGGTGCAGTTCCGCCAGGAGTTTGGCTTCGACCAATCCGCCGAACCTCACGGGGTGCTTGGTCTCGATGAACAGCTTCACCGGGCGCGCAAAATCCAGAGCGAGGGTGATGAGGTCGGAGAGAGTCAGCAGTTCGGCCGGTTCGCTCGTCGACCCGTAGTCCAGAGCGTTCAGCGAATCGAGCGTCATCTCGCTGACGATCCCCGTGCCGCTGGAGGTGCGGTCGACCTTGCGGTCGTGAACGCAGACCAGGTGTCCGTCGCGGGTGAGCCGGACGTCGCATTCGAGCCCGTCGGCACCCTCCTCGAGGGCCAGTTCGTAGGCGGCGAGGGTGTGCTCCGGCCGCGCAGCCGACGCACCTCGGTGCGCAACGACGAGTGGACCTCGACGATCTGGGCTCACAGGGCAGCGGTCTCCTTCTCGTCCAGCACCGTCTTCTCTTCCAGCACCGTCTTTTCTTCCAGCACCGAGCGCGGCACTGGCACCCACCGGGTTTCCGATTCCGGTTCACCGCGCCAGCTCTTGCGCTCGATCCGGCGGATCACGACGAGTGTCAACGCCGCGGTGACGGCAGCGATCAGTGCGATGAAAGCGTTCAGCAGAACCCCGTCGGCCATTGCCTGAATCCCCGGGCGTGATCGCCAGTACGCGTTGACCACCAGCAGCAGAGCGCTGAATCCCCAGAAGCCCCACCAGATCTTGACCAGCAGGGTTCCGCGCGGATCGCGGCGGACCAACTCGAAGAGATAAACGGCCGGCATCACCAGGTTGAGGATCGGCACAGCGCAGCCGACGACAACTTCCGACGCTGTGCGTGGATCGGATTCCCGGACACCTGCGAAGTGTTCACGACGCCGACGAAGCAGCCAGCACACAGCGGCGATTGCCGCGAAGACCGAGATCAGCAGTCCACCCAACTGAGTGAAGTACACGGCGGCGTCGGAGACCGTGAGCAGCGGCTGCGGGATCAGCCTGGTGCGGTTGCGGACCAGGATCGCGTATCTGCCCAGTTCGGCGAACACTGCCAGTCCGTAGAGGATCGTTGCGAGCGTCAGCAACGGCCCGGCTCGGTCGGCCATCCGGTCCGCTCGCGAGGGCGGCACCGGTGAGGTGTCGACGACGTCCCGGAGTCCCCACTGCGGGACAGCGTCGTAGCGCGGAGTGGAGAAGCTACGACGCACTGGTGCGTCCCCCACGCCGCGGGGGTCGGACGGGGAGCGCGCGATCCAGCGGAAGCCACGGCGGTTGGGCGGTTGGTAGATCTCGGTGCGGGTGGGGATCAGCAGGACGCCGCTGCAGCGCGGGCACCACTGCGTCGGGCCGCCGACGACAGGCCAGCGTGCGGCGCACCGGGCGCAGACCTGAACGACACTCACAACTTCGATTCTGTCACGCCGTATCGGTAACGGCAGCAAATGGATTCACTCCCGATTTGTGATCGAACCTCCACCGCGTTCACCTGCATTGTTCGAATAATGTGACCTCCACCACTTAAAAACTCGAGTTATCCACAGTTTCCACAGGTTCATCCACAGTTCTGGATGAATGAATCGGGCTTTATCCACAGGTCACGGGCAAGACCCTGAGAATTTGCTGACAGGTGTTAGCGAACGATGCACAGGCTCGAGGATGAATTTGACACCGCAGGTCAGTGAACTTTCGGGCGTCGACGTCATTTATCCCGGCAAAGTTCACAATCCATTCAGAAAATGCTCCCGAAAAGACAGAAAAGACCGGTATCCCCTTTTTATGAGAAGTCGGTTTTTGACACACCTGGAAGCATGACCGTCGATGACTTCTCCACAGCCCGAGCCAACTCTGACGTTCACCCCGAGACGGGTCACGCAGCTCGCGTTCGTGTTGATCGGATGTCAGCTCGTCATTCGCGTCTGGGTTGCCGCGAGCAATTACTTCTACTGGGACGACCTCATCCTGATGGGCCGTGGAGGACGCTTCCCACTCTTCTCGAGCGAACTCCTGCTCTACGACCACGACGGTCACTTCATGCCCGCGGCCTTCTTCTTCACCGGGTTGATCGCCCGTATCGCGCCGTACAACTGGGCGCTGTCGGCAACGCTGCTCGTCATCGGTCAGGCCGCCGCGTCGTTGGCGCTTCTGCGCACTCTTCGGTTGGTCCTCGGCCGGCGACCGGCAATGTTGATTCCGTTGATCCTGTATCTGTTCGTCCCGCTGACACTTCCGGCGTTCTCGTGGTGGGCAGCCGCGCTCAATGCATTGCCGCTCCAGATCGCGCTGGCCTGGGCATGCGGCGACGCGATCAAGCTGTACCGCACCGGGCAGGTGCGCTACGTGTTCTCGGGCACCGCGGTTTTTGTCATCTCCTTGCTGTTCTTCGAGAAAGCAGTGCTCGTTCCGTTCGTGGCACTCGCTTTTCTGGTGCTGTACTTGCGCACACAAGGTGAAGGAACGCCGATACGAAGTGCGATCACGAAGTGCCGACTCCTGTGGACGGCCTGCGCCGCCGTGCTCGCGATCTGGATTCCGGTGTATCTGACAACTGTCGAATCTCCGATCACCGGATACGGCCGTTCGATGTCCACCGAACTGCTGCATCACGGAACGTCTTTGGGGATGCTTCCCACTCTTCTCGGCGGCCCCTGGCGCTGGGAGCGGTGGATCCCCAGCCCCGCCTGGGCCGATCCGCCGACGCTCTTGGTGGTCGCATCCTGGGCCGCGCTGCTGACGACGGCCGTGATGACAGTGCGTGCCCGACGCGGCTCTGCCTGGATCTGGGCTGCCGCGGCGCTGTACTTCCTGGCCTCCGTGGTGGCGATGACCGCTACCCGATCCGACGCCGACACCACTTACGAGTTGGCGCAGACCTTGCGTTACTTCACGGATTCGGCGACGGTGTTCGCCCTCGCCGCCGCTCTTATTCTCGCTGCGCCTCGGCGACGTCCGGCCCGTTTGCCCGTCGCAGTCGCCGCCGGCCTGTCAGTGCTCTTCGTGATCAGTTCGCTCGTCTCGACCGTCACGTTCGTCGACATCTGGCGCGAGAACCCGACCCGCGACTACCTCGCGAACGCGCGAATGTCGTTGTCACAGAATCAGGATGCTCCACTGCTCGAGCAACCCGTCGCGATCGAAGTGCTCCTTCCCGTCGCCTTTCCGAACAATTTGGCAAGCAACGTTCTCGCGCCGCTGCCTGATCGCCCCGAATTCTCTTCCAGCACTCCGATTCTGCGCACCATCGACGACAGCGGTCAGATCGTCGATGCCGAAGTGACCTGGACGAGAAGGATTCCCGAAGGAACGGCGCCGAACTGCGGCACCCGCGCCGAAGGCCCGACCGAGCTCCCCCTCGACGGCCCCCTGGCCGGCTGGGAATGGACGGTTCAGCTCAATTACCTCGCCAGCGCCGACGGAACGATCGATGTTGCGTTGGAGTCCGGTGACGCAGTATCGGTACCCGTGACGCAGGGTTTGCACCCGGCATTCGTGCGCCTGGTCGGCCACGGAAACAGTGTGAAGATCACGCCGACAACGCCGGGACTTACGCTGTGTTTCGGCGCCGGACAAGTCGGTGCCGTCGTCCCGACCCCCGCAAAATAGTGGCAGAGTGGAAGTCATGGAGCTGCGTATATTCACCGAACCCCAGCAGGGCGCTACCTACGAACAACTACTGACTGTTGCCCAGACCGCCGAAAAACTTGGCTACGGCGCATTTTTCCGCTCGGACCACTATCTCGCCATGAATTCCGACGGCCTTCCCGGGCCCACCGACGCGTGGATCACGCTCGCCGGAATCGCCCGCGAAACATCCACCATCCGCCTCGGCACTCTGGTGACGTCGGCTACGTTCCGTCACGCCGGACCGCTGGCCATCTCGGTCGCACAGGTCGATCAGATGAGTGGTGGCCGCGTAGACCTCGGCATCGGTGCCGGCTGGTACGAGGAAGAGCACCAGGCGTACGGCATCCCGTTCCCGGCGCTCAAGGATCGCTTCGAACTGCTCGAGGAAACTCTCGACGTCGTGACCGGTCTGTGGCGTACTACGGTCGGCGACACGTTCGACTACGACGGTAAGCACGTGCAGATCAAGAACTCTCCCGCGCTTCCCAAACCGCACCAGGTCGACGGTCCGCCGATCCTGATCGGTGGCACAGGCAAGAAGAAGACTCCGGCGCTCGCCGCTCGGTTCGCAAACGAGTTCAACATCCCGTTCAAGTCCCTCGAGGAAACGAAGGACATCTTTGCGCGGGTTCGTCAGGCTTGCGTCGAGCACGAGCGCGATCCGAACGAATTGGTGTACTCCAACGCTCTCGTCCTGTGCTGCGGCCGCGACGAGGCGGAGATCAAGAAGCGCGCCGAGGCTATCGGACGCGACGTCGACGAGCTACGTGAGAACGGTCTGGCCGGAACACCTTCGGAGCTGGTCGACAAGATCGGCACTTTCGCCGAGGCCGGTTCACAGCGCGTGTATCTGCAGACTCTCGATCTCGCCGATCTGGATCATCTCGAACTCGTCGCAAGCGAGGTCATGCCCCAACTGCAGTAAAGAATGGGCCGGGATCTACAGCGCGTTCGCGTCGAGGAACGCGCGTAGGTCTCGGTCCCACTGGGCCGAGCGGGAACGGTCGAGAAAGACGCGCACCAGCATGAAAGCGATGACCAGCAGCGACATCACGCTGAACCAGGTGAAAACCCCGGTCACCACGGCTGCGACGTCGGCAGCGCTCTGAGTGATCGGAGCTACGGTCTTGTCGCCCTGATCATTGACGTAGATGGGGACCTCGGTGCCGGCGGGCGTCGCCGAGTCGACAGTGACATCACCCGTATGAACCTGGCCGTTCCAGTTCCACTGCGCGCTGGCCATTTCGGTGGTCGGCGCAATGTAATCGGCTGTCGAGGCGGTGGTCTGCGTCGAATCTGCAGTCGTCGTCGCCGAAATGCTGTGTAATTCGGCGGATTGTTTGGCGATCAGTGCGTTCTGGCTCGAAGCAGTCGCAGCCCCTGCCCATACCGCGAGAGGCAGCAGAAGAATCGCGAAAATGATCAGACCGAAGGACATGAACCCTTCGATCCGATCACTGCGGCGAACCATCGGATCGTGGCCTACATGAATGGTGCGTCGGAGCAGCGACGCAGTTCCTCGCGTACTACCTGACATTGTGAGCTCAGTTCTCTCGACGACACACTCTTACATCGAGATTCCCTTTGTTTCGATCTAGTTGCAAGTGTTAACGAGCTGAATCACATGTGTCCTCCAACACCTGTCCAGTTATTCGCTCGGCGGAAGGATGTCCGTCTGCGCCGGAACCTGATCCTGACGGAGCAATCCGACCGGGCAACTGACGCCCGTGGCATGCACCGGGCAGTAACCGCCGGGATTCTTCGCCAGATACTGCTGGTGGTAATCCTCCGCGTAGAAGAAGTCGCGCAGCGGGCCGATTTCGGTGGTGATCGCTCCATATCCGGCTTCGGCAAGCCGTTCACCGAAAGCGACGGCCGACGCATGAGCGATTTCTTCCTGCTCCGCGGACGTCGTGAAGATCGCCGAACGGTACTGCGAGCCCTGGTCGTTACCCTGACGCATCCCCTGCGTCGGATCGTGGTTCTCCCAGAAGTGCGCCAGGATCTGCTCGTAGGAGATCACTGCGGGATCGAAGACCACCAGCACGACTTCGGTGTGACCCGTACGTCCGGAGCACGTCTCTTCGTACGTCGGGTTGGGCGTGAAGCCGCCCGCATAACCCGCAGCGGTCGTGTACACGCCGGGAAGCTGCCAGAACTCCTTCTCGGCGCCCCAGAAACAACCCATCCCTACGACGACCGTCTGTAGTTCGGCCGGAAACGGCGGCGTCAGCGGATGCCCGTTGACGTAGTGCGCGGTCGGAACCGGCATTTTCTGCTCTCGGCCCGGGAGTGCGTCCTCAGGCGCGATCAGCGTGGATTTTGCGGACGCTCGTCCCAGAATGTCGTCGTACCAGCTCATGCTTCGATGCTACGCGCGAGCGACTGTTTCGCCACGCCGTGATCGCCCGGGCGCCGGGCAGCTCCACCCACCGGTAGCCGATTTCTGCTACCGCGGCCGTGGCCAGAAGGAAGAGCGCAAACGCCAGCGTCGGTCCGACGTACAAAACAGTGTTCTCGACGACGCGGTACAGGATCAGGGTGTGCACGAGATAGATGACGTAACTACGCGTCGAGAGCCACTTCACGACCGGCCAGCGCGTCGGGACGCCGTCGTAGCGGCCGATGAGAACTACCGCTGCGGCGACTACCGAAATGGTCCACAGATAGTGCTCACCGGCCCAGTAGACGCGGAACTGGGTCGCCACGATGATGACGTGCATCTGGACGAGGACGGCCGCGATCAGCCAGCGGCCGGGAGCGAGCTTCGCCCACGCGAGGTACATGATCTGGCCGAGGAAGACGGCCGGCAGCGTCGCGGCGATCTTGGACAGCATCGGCACGGTGTACGGCAGCGGCGCGTAGACGTTGTAGAGCAGCACCAGCGAGCACAGCGCACCACCGGCGAGCGGCATGACGATCGGTCGCAGCCGCAGTATCGGGCGAGCCGCGACACATGCGAGATAAAAGAGGAATTGGACGGTGAGTGTCCAGGTCACTCCCAGAACTGCTACCTCGGGCTTGAGAAAGAATCCGCCGAGAAAAAAGCTCATCAACGCTTCGGTATCGGAAATACCTTCCTGACCGCTGAACATTCCGTTGATTCCGAGGCGGACCAGAAGAATGGCAATCGCGGTCGCCACCCAGAATGCGGGCAGCAGTCGACTGAATCGGTTGGTCAAGAACTTTCCGGGGCCGTCGCGAATCGCGGACCGCGTCACCAGAGCGCCGGTAAGCATCATGAATACTGCGACGCCGACAAAAGAGAGGTGCTGGTTGAGTTCGGCAGGCTCGATCAAAACGCCGTAGACGACGTCGATCACCCACCAACCCGAGCCGAGATCGTCGATGACGTAGAAAGAGATGTGGGAGTAGATCACGGCGGCAACCGCCAGGGCTCGCAACAGGTCAGCGCCCGGAAGATTCACCCGAGGCGCGGCCGCCTCTGGTGATTCCGGGAGGAAAACTGGTGCGGGCATCGCGCAAGTTTAAGGTTCCGTTCACCCTTACGACGAATTTGCGCATATTAGCTTACCCTTAGATCGGGGCAAGTTCGGTTTCCCAAACTTTATTCTTTGGTGATTACTACCTGAGCCGGACTGTTGCGGACGGTGTACGAATGTTATTGGGTGGAAACCCGAAGAATGATTTGCACATACGCGAGTGACGTCACGCCGTGACCGGTGATCGACGCACTCTAAAGCACCAGGGCTCACCAGCCCGCAAAGAAGGGACCCTCGTGTCTGTTTACACGCTGCCGGAACTCCCCTACGACTACGCAGCCCTCGAGCCGCACATCTCGGGCAAGATCATGGAGCTGCATCACGACAAGCACCACGCGGCTTACGTTGCCGGTGCCAACGCTGCACTCGAGAAGCTGGCCGAGGCTCGTGAGAACGACACCATCGCAGCGCAGGCCAACCTGCTCGAGAAGAACCTGGCGTTCCACCTCGGTGGCCACACCAACCACACCGTTTTCTGGAACAACCTCAGCGCTGACGGTGGCGACAAGCCCGAAGGTGAACTCGCCGCAGCGATCGACGACAACTTCGGTTCGTTCGATCTCTTCCGCGCTCACTTCTCCGCGAACGCCAACGCCATCCAGGGCTCCGGCTGGTCCATCCTCGCGTGGGACTCGATCGGACAGCGTCTGATCATCGTCCAGCTCTACGATCAGCAGGGCAACATCTCCATCGGCCTCACGCCGCTGCTGCTCCTCGACATGTGGGAGCACGCTTTCTACCTCGACTACCAGAACGTCAAGGGCGACTACGTCAAGGCATTCTGGAACATCGTCAACTGGAACGACGTTTCGGCTCGCTTCGACCGTGCACGTACCCAGACCGCAGGTCTGATCGTCTAGTCACGCTCTTCTTGCGAACGGCGGCGCCTCACCAGGGGCGCCGCCGTTCGTGTCAGCAGAGCACCACCGAGCAGGACCGTCGTGGCTCCGAAGACCAATGCCAGTGTGCGAGTTCCGGAGTCACCGCTGCCCGCGGTGGTCTGATTCACGGCCACCGGATCCGACAGCACCGAGGTCAGCTGAACCTGCTGCGGGGTGGTCATCGCGGGAATACCGGATTTTGCGCCGTCGAGGCCCGTGACCAGTGACTTGGCGATTCCTTGCAGCGTCGTGAATCCCTGGGTGATCTGATCGGTCACGTCACCGAGCATCTGCGGCGCCTGATCAGCGATGGGAATGAGGCCGTCGTTCAATTGTCCGGCAGCACTGCTCAGTTGATCGCTCGCGCCTTGCAGCTGCCCGACAGCGGTGCGGACTAGATCACCGAGCTCCGTATCGGGCCCGACCGAGCCACCCAACAGCGCCGGAACGGTGCCCAATTGCGCATTCAGCGCACCGAGATCCGAACTCACACCGGCCAGTTGCGCTGTCACGTCAGGCGGGATCGGAAGGCCGTTCAGCGCAGTCTGCAGCGCGTCGATTCGTGTCTTCAGTTCCGCGGTCGAGGTCGACGCCTCCCCCAGCGTCAGGCCCAGTGAGTCCGCGCGCGTGGCCAGCTCTTCCGCCGACCCCGACGCCTGATCGACAACACCGGACACCTGATCCGCGACGCTCATCAGCTCCAACGCCCCGGACCGTGCGGTCTCGAGGTACGGCAGCAGAGTGCCTGCGCCTGCTTTCACCTGATCGATGGACTTTCCGGCCTCGTTGGTTCCGGCGACCAGAATCTGTGCGGTGGTGAGGTTTTGATCGATCGAGCGTCTGGCGGCCGACGTCTGAGCCAGCAGGCCCTTGATGCCGTCCGCGCCGACCTGCGCCGATACGGCCCGAGTCAACTCGGCCGACTTCTCCGAATCCGAGCCCTTCACCTCGAGGTCGACGCTCGCCTGCCGTGGATCCATGCCGAACATCGACGCGACGGTTTCGCTGAAGTCCTCCGGCACGGTCAACGTCGCGAAGTAGTTCCCGCCGGGGTTGTCGACCACCTGGAAGTCGAAGTCTTCGTTCTTGCCCAACGTGTCCACCAGCGTGTCGCCGGCCCGAAGTTCCTTGCCGTCGAGCGTGGTTCCCGCGTCGGCGTTCACGATCGCGACGGTGTTCGAGGTGTCGGCACCGCCCGCGAAGATCACGAACCCGATCCCCGCCACCGCAGCCGCGACGATCGCGGCCACACCACCGACTGCCAGCCGTCGACCGAGTCGTGACGGCCGGCGATGGGAGTTTTCTGTGGTGTTCTCGGCGCTCATGGGCGAGACGATAAAGCAACAACTTGTAGAAACACTGAGAGCCCTAGCCTGCGGGCGTGGCCGGCTTCTCAGACTCCTCTGGTTCCTCCTTCGGCATGTCCCGAGGGCCACTGATCAGGATGTCGGCCCAGCGCGTGGCTGGGTCGATATCGAGCAGGACGGCCTTCACCAACAACGAGAGCGGGATCGCCAACAGCGCTCCGAGCGCCCCGAGAACCCACGACCAGAAGACAAGTGAGAGGAACGTCATCGTCACCGACAGTCCGACGGCGTCGCCGACGAACTTGGGTTGGATGATGGACTGGATCACGAAGTTGATGACGGAGTAGACGACGATCACCCACAGCATCAGCCACGGCCCGCCCTGCAACAGTCCCAGGAGCGCCGGTGGAATCACGCCGATGACGAACCCGATGTTGGGGATGTAGTTGGTGATGAAGGACAGCAACGCCCACAGGACGGGCAGCTGAATGCCCATGAGCCACAGCGCGCCACCGTCGAGTACCGCCACGATGAGACCGAAGACCGTCGAGACCACCAGGTATTTGCGAGTTCCGGTGGCAAAGGTGGAGAGCGCGTAGGAGATTTCGGGACGTTGCTCGGACAACACATGCAACCGCGAGCGGATGCTCATGCCGTCGAAGGCCATGAACAGCAACAACGCGAGAATGAACACCAGATCCGACAGGATGCCGAGCAGGCCCTCCAGTCCGCTTTCGAGGACGCCCACAACCTTCGTGAGATCGACACTGCTGAGCGTGCTTTGGATCTGTTCGGTGCTCACTCCGAAGTCGGCCAACTTGTCGCGGCCCTCGTTGAGGAGGTTGGTCATCTCCTCGGAGTACTGCGGCAGGATCGTCGCCAACTGAGCCGTCGACACGATCAACGACGCCGCCAACCCGAGCAGGATCAAGTACACGGTGACCAGTGAGCCCAACATCCCGACCCACTTGGGCCACCCTCGGCGCTGTGACCAATCCTGAATGGGCTGAACGGCAATCGTCAGCACCAGGGCCAGGAATACCGGTCCGAGGATGCCGCCGAACACCTTCATTCCGCCGACGGCGACCACGGTGGCGGCAATACCGAGCAGGACGATCAAACCGCGCGGGATCGACCAGTTCTCGCTACCGGACAGCGTGGGGATCGGAGTGGGAGCCTCGACGGCCGGCTTTCCCTTCTTAGAGAACACCGGCTTCCTTTGCCCGGCTCCTGATCTGGAATGCTCCCACGATCATGAAGAGGCCGAACAGGATTGCGTACCAACCCAACAACCAGATGAGGCTGATGATGCCTTCGCCGGGCGCGATGAGAAGAATGATGCCGAAGATGACAGCAAGCACCGATGCGGCGAGCAACCATCCCCAACTGGATCCGGGCAGCGCCTTCATCTTGAAGGCGCCGACAATTCCGAAGATTCCGAACATGATGGCGTAGAAGGCAATTATGTACAGCAGCACCAGCGCAGTGATGCCCGGCCAGACCAGCGCGACGATGCCGGCTCCGACCGAGACGACGCCCGTGAACACCCACCAACCCCACGAGCTCAGATGCTCGCGGTCCCGAATGGCGCGAACTATCGTGATCAAACCGTCGGCGATGGAGTAGATACCGAACAGGAAAACCAAGGCCACCAGGGTAATTCCCGGCCACACGAGCGCGATGATTCCGAAGATCACGCCGAAGATTCCGCGGATCAGGATCATCCACCAGATCTCTTTGCCGTACTGCACGAACGGATTCTGCGTGACCATCAGTAGCCTCCGAAACAAGCGGGTGTCTCTGACCGATTCAACAGCTCTTCAAACAGGGCAGTACCGACAGATCGTATGACTCTTGTGACCTTTCCGCCCATCGAAACGCGCGGCTGATACCGAGTTGTGCTCTTCGGGTACGAAGCGAGGGGACTTTCAGCCTGCTTCTCGAATACTTGCTTCTCGAATACCGGGCGCAGTCCACGATCCCGACAGCACTGCAGCCTTCGGCCAGTACAGGCGCAGAAAGACGTTGAAGTCGCCGGACGGAGCCGGCAGCCAGTTCCGCTCCTTCTCACCACCAGGGGATTCGTGCTGAAGATAGATGTCGAGGGAACCGTCGTCGGCAAACACCAGATCGCTTCGATCGCCAATCGCGTATCGGTCGATCGGGTTGTCCACGAAGAACTGCCGCTCGTTCATCATCGTGAGCGACCAGAAGCCCTCGACCGGTGGCAGCTCGTCCTTCTCGAAGTGCAGGACGTACTTCTTCGCCCCGGTCAGCGGCTTCCCGTCGACGTCCGTCGTGGCATGCGGGTACACGGCATCAGCGTCGAGATTGGCCCCGAAACCGAGCCAGACGATCAGAGCCCGCTGAGCGTAATGGGTTCCGTAGTGCCCCAAGCCGCGGTGCATCGTCCAGCCGTTCTTCGGACTGCCCTCGGCCTCTTCGGCGATCTCGCTCAGCACGTCCATACCGGTTCGCGCAGCTCGATCGAGGGCATCACGTACCTCCTGCGGACGCGACCTCCAGGGCAAGGAGGAGCCGATTCCTATGTCGGACAGTTGTTTCATCATCTCGGTGTCCTCCGGACGCGGAGGATTGTCGTCGAGAAGTGCGTCGAGTCTGGTGAAGAATGCCTCGCCGTCCATGGCGGCCACCTGGTCCACCGGCGGCGTCCGCGTGTCGACGGCAGGGTTCACCGGCATTTCACCAGGCGTGTAGTCCTGCGGGTCACCCGTCCACTCCGACAGAGGAGTGAGTCGCGTCCGGTCCTGCAGGCTGTGCACTTCTGCCAGGTCTGTTCCCCCCGACGTCGCGTAGCGGGCGACTATCCAGTTCATCGCCGTCGGAGACCGCAGCAGCGTCAAACCCTTGGGCACGTTGCCTTTCCAATTCGGCCCGGCCACCAGGTACGGTCCCCCGGTCCGCCCGACTGTCCGAGATCCCGGAACCGTGAACACGTCGCTCCACGCGTCGAGGATGGGGACCAGCCAGTACCGCGTGCCGAAGTCCGGCAGTGAGAGCACCTGCGGTTCCGTCGAGACGTCCAGCCACCCCGACGAGTAGAGAGTGTCCGCGTTGGGTGAGACGACATCGGTGAAGGTCGCATCCGGCGTCGTACGCGCGTATGCGAACTGGTTGAGCGGGGCTTTCATCGCCACCGGCGAAGGCACCGCCGTCATGACATCCCGCGATACCGCAGCAATCAACAGGGGATATCCGAAGATCCACGCCTGCGTTGCCAGGTCTTCCAGCCGAGAACGGTTCTTCGACAGAGTCATGTCTGCGCATACCACCGCCCTCACCAGCGCAAACCTGGCTGGCACTCTCCCTGTCTTGTGTGCCAGTACCGAATGGGTGCATATTTCGATTACCCAACGAGGTGTGCCGGACCGACGCATGCGCGTCTGCCCGAGATTTGCCCCAGCACCGAGGGAGGAACAGAAATGAACAGAAACGAAGCAATAGGCATTTCTCCGTTCCAAGCCGCTGGGTCTTTGCAGGGGTTCGTCATTTCCGGTCGTTGGCCGGACACCACCCAGGAGTGGGCGCAGCTTCTCGCATTGGCTGTCCGCGTGGCCTCGATGCCAGGTTTGTTGCCGACCACGACGGTCTTCGGGGTCCGTGAAGACGTTCCCGAAGATCCGCAGCCGGGCACCGTCGGTCTGGTGGTCGCCGAAGGTCCGGTACTCGGCGATTTCGCCTTGACACCCGGCCGTTTCTCCGACCATCAGCCACCGGCGCTGATCATGCTGCACCCACCGTCGGAAACCACGCCCAGCCTGCCGGAATGCGAGGGCAGCGCGTCGGGGTGCGTACTGCTGCCAGGCCTTCCCTATCTGGGTTTGGAGCATCGTGCGGCGTGGGTCGAGGCTGAGCCGGACGGCACAGTCGTCTCCATGATCAGTCGTGTCGGCATCGATCCGATCAGCGATCCCGACACCGCTGTTTTGGCCATGCTCCTCGCCTCGTGACGGCCCCGGTAAGCGATAAGTTCGGACTCCCAAACTTGCTGTGCGCTTTGCCAATTCGTTTCAGGCGCGCTAACGTGGGCAGCAACGAAGGGGAGTAGCCCCCAATCGCCCGTGTCGACATACTGGTTCGACGCGCTCCGCCTGGTGCGGATCGCGAAGCACCCGGCCTGGCGAACCGAAGGTCCTGTGGCCTCGGTGGGCGAGACCTTCGGCCGGACAAGCGCACCCACTGCGCCTGCCCAGGCCGGAGGCTCGCATTTTTCCTCCGACCTACACCGACCGGAGGAGTAAATCTTGCTTGCCGCAATACTTTTGAGTTTCGGCGTCATTTTTGTCGCAGAACTCGGTGACAAGTCCCAACTGATGGCAATGACGTTTGCCTTGCGCTATCGCTGGTGGGTCGTCCTCGGCGGAATCACCGTCGCCACCACCCTTGTTCACCTCGTCTCGGTCGCCGTCGGCCACTACCTGGGCGTCGCCCTCCCCACCGCGGCGATTTCCATCGTCGGCGGTATCGCTTTCCTGATCTTCGGCCTCTGGACCTTGCGCGGTGACGATCTCACCGACGACGAGCAGAACAAGGCCGGTCGCGTCACGCGATCCGCCTTCATCGCCGTCGCCTCGGCCTTCTTCCTGGCAGAACTCGGCGACAAGACCATGCTCGCCACCATCACCCTTGCGACCGACAACGACTGGATCGGCGTCTGGATCGGGTCGACGGTAGGCATGGTGGCGGCCGACGCTCTCGCCATCATCGTCGGCTCGGTGCTGGGCAAGCACCTTCCGGACGGATTCATCAAGATCGGCGCCGCGGTGCTGTTCTTCGTCTTCGGTGTCTGGCTGCTGCTCGAGGGCATCTTCCCGGACTCGTCGGCCGGCATCATCGGCGGTGGCGTTGTCCTGGCCGTGTCCGTGCTGGGCGCACTGGCTCGGATGATCTGGAAGCGCTCCCGTGCGACCGACTCCGCTACGCACCTCGTCGACGACAATCGGACGCCGATCGACTGACGCTCAGCGAAGAAGGTCGCCGGCACCCCAAATCGCGACCGGGACATGACCTTCTGCCACTCCGCTTGGTCCGAGCAGCTGTCCGAATCGCTTCATCGGGTACAACGAGACACGTCGATCAAGGATCCGCACACTACCGATTCGACGGAGTCGATCCTCGACGACAAGACTCTGCGCGAGGCTGCTCAGCCACACGCTGATCAACATGTTCGCTGTTCCGGTGGTCGCTACCAACAATCTGATCTCCGGCCAACTCGACACAAGATTGCCGAGTTCGTCGGTGGAACCGTCCACAGCGACGTCGAAGATCACTTCGAACGGTGAACCGACGGCCTGTTGCGAGACATCGCAGCGGAAAATCAACTGTTGCGACGCAGTCAGTTGGGCCAAGCGCCGTCGAATCGCAGTCTCGTTCGTTCCACAAATCGCGGCGAGACGCGCATAGCTGGCACGTCCGTCACGGCCGAGCGCCTCCAACAGGGCACCGTCGGACTCGCGGAACTCTGTCGGATCTGCCGGCACCGCAGCGCCCTTTGTCGATGCCGTTGCCAGCTGAGCCCGACCCGCTTGCCCCAGAGCGCCCGGCTCCCAGCTGAACCCGTCCCGGTACACCTTCACCCCGACCCGGCTTCTGATCGACAGAATTCCAGGATCGGCGGCAAGGTGCTCACACACCAAAGCGTCCAAACTCTTGTGGTCGGCGGCCACGACTCCGACGAAATATTCGTACTCGCCTTCCGTCCTGGCCAACAGATAGGCACAGGAGAGTTGACGTAACAGCTCCCCCACGTCGGCAACGGAATCCTGTGTGGTCCTGATCAGGAGATAGCCGAATATGTGGGTTCGACCGATTGCGACCGCGTTGACCCACGAATGACCGTTCGAAACGAGGCGACGCCACCGGCGGGCGATCGTCGTCGAATCCATGTCGAGCACTGACGACAACTGCGTCCACGACGCGCGGGGGTTGAGCTGAAGTGCATTGATGATCTCCAGATCAGATTCCGCGATGACAAATGCGTCGGATTCCGGCTTCATCGGCCCAGTATTGCCGGATTACTGCATTCTGGTCGGTGATCCCTGCCTGTTTGCCAAAGATGTGTGAATCACTTCACAGGTTCACCACTTGGAGGCCCAGTGCTTCGCTCCACCAAAGTCACGGTCGCGTTGCTGTTCGTCGCGTACGCGATCGACTACATAGATCGGCTGGCGATCAACCTCGCTCTCCCCTTGCTCGGTGAGGAGTTCGATCTCGACTACTCCCAGCGTGGATTGATCATCTCCACGTTCTTCATTGCATACACGCTGGCCCAACTGCCTGGTGGACTGCTCGCCGATCGATACGGCGCAGTCCGGATGGCTCTGATCGGGTTGGTGGCGTGGAGTGCCTTCACCGGCCTCACTGCCCTTGCCTGGTCGTTCGGGACGCTTCTGGTTGTTCGCTTTCTCTTCGGTCTCGCGCAGGGAGTGTTTCCGGCAGCTGCAGTAAAGCTCGTTGCCGAGCGGAGCATCCCGGAGCAACGTGCCACTGCCACAGGATGGATGAACAGTTCCAACGCCGTCGGTACGCTTCTTGCCATCGTTGTTGCGGCAGCACTTCTCCCGTTGATCGGCTGGCGTGGAATGTTTCTGGCCGTCGCGGCGCTCGGCGTACTATCGCTCGTCAGCATCAAGTTGTGGCTCCCGCCGGCACTTCCGGCGGAGAACGACCACGGTCCGGATTCCTCCTGGGACAACATGCGCACCGTACTTCGCTCCCGCGCGATGTGGCTCTTCGCCTTGATGTTCTTCGGATACGACTTCGTGATCTGGGGGATGTCGTCGTGGGTTCCGTCGTACCTCCATGACGAACGTGGAATCGCCCTCTCGAGTGCAAGCCTCCTTCTGATTCCGGCTACCGTGGTGGCCGCCGTGACCACCGTCATCGGCGGGCGAATCTCCGATCGGCTGGCTGGCAACAGTCGTGTCGTCGTGGTGCCGTCCATGCTCGCGTGCATCGTGATGCTCGTTTCGATTCCTTTCGTCTCCAACACGGCCTTGTTCGTCGTTCTCGTCACCCTCGGATCTGCCGCTGCCTCTTTCGCTTTCATGCCGTGTTTTGCACTGCCCCTGCGGGCTCTGCCTTCTTCGGTGGTCGGGGCCGCCTCGTCGATGATCATTTTCGGCGGCATGGTCGCCGGAATAGTCGCACCGCTTGTATTCGGATTCATCGTGGACCATCTCTCCTGGTCAGCGGCGTTCGTATCGCTCGCACTCGGGCCCGTCGTGGCGATCGTCGCGGTCATGGCAGCACCACAAACCCGAGAAAAGATGTTGAACCTGGTGCAACTGAAAACCGCCAACTGAAAGAAGATCAACCATGAATCAACTGCTTTCGAATCTCGAGTTCGGAGACCCGTCGCGGTTGCGAACCGTCGAGCCGCACTGGTTCGAGCTCTACCGCGACCTACACGCACACCCCGAGTTGTCCGGCGACGAAACTCGCACCGCCGCAATTGTTGCCGAGGAACTTCGGCGAATCGGCGGCTGGGACGTCACGGTCGGGGTCGGCGGTACGGGTGTCGTCGGTGTTCTCGAAGGGAGCAGCGGTCCGGTGATCCTGCTACGCGCCGACATGGACGCGTTGCCGGTGGCAGAAGACACCGGGCTGTCCTACGCCTCCAGAACTGATGGAGTCATGCATGCGTGTGGCCACGATGTCCACGTAACCGCGCTACTTGCCACGTGCGCCGCACTTTCCGCGGATCCGACATCGATCACCGGGACTGTTGTCGCGGTCTTCCAGCCTGCCGAGGAGACCGGCTCCGGCGCTCGTGCGATGGTCGACGACGGAATCTTCGACCGCTTCCCACGACCGGACCTCTGCCTGGGACAGCACGTGGGCCCGACTCCTGCGGGGATGTTGGTCAGCAAACCCGACATCTTGATGGCAGCATCCGACACGATACGAGTGGTCTTTCACGGCCGTGGTGGACACGCGTCCTCACCGTACGCATGCATCGACCCTTTGTTGATGGCAGCGTCTTTCGCGCTGCGCATTCAAAGTCTGGTCGCTCATGAAGCGGCAACCCCGACAGCACCTGTGCTCACGGTGGGAGCCTTGCACGCCGGCACAGCTGCGAACATCATTGCCGACGACACCGAACTGCTACTCAGCCTGCGAACTTTCAGTGCATCGTCGCGAGATCACATGCTCGAATCGGTGGGCAGGATCGCTCGCGCAGAAGCTGACGGGGCAGGCGCCGTCGAACAGCCGGACGTTCATGCGTACAACGGCTTTCCGGCCACGGTCAACACTCCGGACGCCACGTCCACGGTGATGTCCGACCTGCGACAGGCTGGCTTGGGAATGCATACTCTGTCACAACCACTTTCGGGTAGCGAGGACTTCGGCATCTTCGGCACCGCCGCCCAATGCCCCTCCGTATTCTGGCATTTCGGCGGAACGGCACTTCAAAGTTTCGACGGAACCGCCCTTGCCGCGCTCGCTGAGGGACGGATACCACCCGGCACGCCGTCGAATCATTCACCGCGCTTCGCCCCAGATCCCGCCGCGGCCCTACCCGAAGGTGTTACAGCCATGACCGCGGCCGCGCTGGGAGCCCTTGCGCGGAGCGCGTGATTCCCACACAGACTTACCCAGGGAGATAACGTCATGTCAGACGAACTGCACTACCTCAGCGCCACCGAAGCCATTGCTCACTTTCGCGCGCGGGAATTGTCTCCGGTCGAACTGCTACAGGCAATCATCGACCGAACCCAGAAGTTCGAACCTCACATCAATGCCTTCACCGAAGAGATGTTCGACGAGGCACTCACCGGCGCTCGGGAAGCGGAGAGCCGATATCTCGGCCACGGACCCGATCCGCGGCCGCTCGAGGGAATTCCGGTAGCTGCCAAGGAAAAACACGCTATTGCCGGAAAGTCTCTGACCGAAGGTTCGCTGGCGGGGCGCGGCAACATCGCCCGCGAGAACGCACCCGTGATCGACCGAGTTCTGGCAGCAGGCGGCCTGATTCACGCACGCACGACGACACCGGAATTCTGCGTCGCGGCGTTCACACACTCTCCTTTGTGGGGCGTGACCCGCAATCCCTGGAACCTCGATTACAGCCCCGGCGGTTCATCCGGAGGTGCGGGCGCCGCACTCGCCGCCGGAACTACCACTCTGGCAACAGCATCCGACATCGGCGGGTCGACACGAGGCCCGGCAGGCTTTACCGGCACCGTCGGTCTCAAGGCCTCGTACGGGCGTATCGCCGGGGTCGCCCCGCTGTCCATGGATTCCTACCGTGGCGACGGTCCGATGGCCCGAACTGTTGACGACGCAATTCTCTTGGCCAACGTTCTGATCGGGCCGGACCCGCGTGACCATTCTTCGCTGAAGCCGGCGATCACGCTGCCACACGAGTACCCGTCGGTCGAGGGAATGCGAATTGCCCTGTGCCTGCGGCTCGGTGACTTCCCCATCGAACCTGACATCGAGGCGAACACACGGGCTCTCGCACAGTCGTTGGTCGATGCCGGCGCGATCGTCGAGGAGATCGAACTGCCGTGGACTCGCGACTCGATGGCAGCAGCGGTGAAGGTGCATTTCGGAACGATCATGGGGGCATCCGTCGCGGAAGTTGCTCGCGCCCACGGCGATCTTCTCGCCGATTACACGCTCGACAACGTCGCGATCACGTCGAAGGGCGCTGCGGAAATGTCATTTCTGGACGGCCTTCGCAAGGAAACCCAAATGCAACGAGAGCTCGCCGAGGCGATGGCTCCCTTCGATGCGCTGATCTGCCCGACTTCGGGCACCATCGCCTTCCCGGCAGGCGAGTCTTTGCTCGACGGCCTCACTGTGGCGGGTCAGCACGTGAATACCACCGCCGAAGCACTTCTCACATTGCCGTTCAACGTCGCCAATCGGTGCCCCGTATTGGCGGTGCCGAGTGGACACGCACACAACGGCGTTCCCACGGGCGTCCAGATCGTCGGCCATACGTACGACGAACCGACCGTGTTCCGGATCGGCAAAGCACTGGAGAAGATCCTCCCGTGGGCATACACCGACCAGCATCAACCGAAGCTGAATGTGGTGGCGCCGGCTTCCTCGTGATCGCTGAGGAGATCAGAGCTTGGCCCTGATCTCCTCAGCGATCGGCTGGAACTGCTCGAGGAATGTCAGGGCCCAACCGAAGGACGCGACGCCCTCGTAGTCGAACGAGTACACCTGATCATTCTTGACGGCGCGCAGACGCTGGAAGATGGTGTCGTTCGCCAACTTCTCGTTGATGGGGCCCTTGCCACTGTTGGTGATGATGACGTCGGCCTCGTCGAGTAGCTCCAACTGCTCCTTCGGGAACCACTCGTTGCTGCCGGCGGGAATTGCGAGCGAACGGTCGTTGAACTGGAACCCGGCCTCGCTGATGACCGTCGTCTGATACTTGGTCGGCGAGTACAGCGAGAAACCACTCTCCTCGAAGTACGTGGTGTAGACGACCTTCACCTTGCTCAGCACATCAGCGTTGTCGCTGCGGAACTTGGCGATCCGCGCCTCGTACCGATCTGCCAACTCTTGAACCTTCGCGCTCTGGTTCAGCGCGTCCGCGACTCCGAAGGCGCGCTCCTTCCATGCGTACTGCCCGTCCTCGGCAAAAACCGCGGTCGGTGCGATCGACCGGATCTGCTCGTAAAGATCCGGGTTGTTCTCCGACAGCAGGTTGGTCATCACGATCAGGTCGGGAGACAAAGCCGCTATCGCCTCGGCGTTGGGCTCGTACCAGCGTCCCACCTTCGGGAGAGACCGCAGAGCGGACGCATAGGGTTCCGGGACGCCGTCGGCGTTCTCGTAGTCGACCGGCAATCCGACCGGTGTGAACCCGGCGTCGAACATCGCGGGGCCCGTGTAGTAATCGGCGCTGACCACCCGTTGCGGGTTGGTGGGCACTTCCACCTGCCCCAGAGCCGTGTTGATGGTGCGCATCGAACCCTCGGCCGATTCACCGGAGCTGGTTCCGCAGGCCGTGAGCAATCCGATCCCCGCCAAGGCACCGGCTCCGAGGAAACCGCGTCGGGTAAGTGCTGCGGTGATGCGAGCGAATTCGGCATCGGTGTCAGCGCTGGGCAATAGAAGTGATGTCATGAAAGTGCCTCCAAAGCGCCGGTTTCGAGTTCGTTGAGCCAATTGATTGCAGTGCCGTAGTCGGTGACCTGAGTGCTGATTCCGAATACCCGGCCCGAAGCTGCTGCCGGAATGCGGCTCCACAGCGGGCTGGCGAAGACGGATTTCATTCCTGCAGAATCAGTTCCGTTCGGCTGCTTCGGGTAGATGACGACGGTGACGTCCCGCAGCATTTCGAGTTGTTCGAGCGGGAAGGCTTCGA
Organism: Rhodococcus sp. MT28; assembly: GCF_058792695.1. Taxonomy (NCBI): domain Bacteria; kingdom Bacillati; phylum Actinomycetota; class Actinomycetes; order Mycobacteriales; family Nocardiaceae; genus Rhodococcus; species Rhodococcus sp. MT28. Next base: position 528,271 of record NZ_JBXAFD010000002.1, on the reverse strand, counting down.
AGCCGGTGGCTGGGCGCAGGTCCGGGATGAATTCGCCGCGGGTCACGTTCAGGTCGGCGAGCATCGCGCCGGTCACTCCGGTTGGATACAAGATGGAGAAGTGCCCTTCCGAACCACCGATAGCAACCTGGGCCCACCGATTCTCGCCAAGCTGCGCGGCGTATTCGGTGCGGATTCGCTCTTGCATCGCCTGATACTTCTCGCGATTCGACGTCAATGCCGAACCCTTGTTGACCGCGTCTGCGACACCCTCGGCGACAGCGCGCCAATCCGATCGGTTCGTGCCCGAATACACCGCTGTCGGAGCAATTTTCGAGAGCTCGCGGAACATGTCCTCGTCGATCTCGTACGCATCGCCGACGATGAGATCAGGCGCGGCAGCCACGACGGCTTCGCGGTTGACCTCGAGGAAAACCCCCACCGTGGACAAGCCGTCGATGAACTTCTGCTGTGTCGGGGTGAACTGGTCGATGTACGCGCTGTAGTCGAGCGTCGCGACGGGTCGGGCGCCGACGGCTTGCAACTGCCACGGGGTGTTGTATGAGACGGCGACGATGCGCTGCGGATCGACGGGAACATCCACGGATCCGTAGTGCGTCTGCACAGTACGAGTTGCGCCGTCCGCACCGTCCCCGCCCTCCCCACTACTGCATCCGACGAGAGCAAGTGTGGACAGCGCGGCGGCACTTCCGCCGAGAAAGCCGCGTCGAGTCAGGGCAGCGGTGATGCGAGCGAACTCTGCATCGGTATCTGGAGTCGGTAACAGGAGCGATATCATGGGTTTCCTGACGGTTATCCGAATTAGGGTTACCTAAAATTACTCTCACCTGCGCCGTTACGGTGAAGCCTCTTGGCCAAGACATATCTCTTTCGCGCCAAGCCTCCAATCGTTGAACTGGTATTACCACTTGACCTCTTACCGAGAAGCGGGTTACGGTCGGTACATGTTTCAACCCGTTGCACGTACCTCGGCCTCCGGCGCAGTCTTCGACCAGATATCGGTGAAAGTGCTGGCCGGAGAGCTGGCTGCGGGTGAGGTACTACCCAGCGAGCGCAAGCTCGCCGAGGCATTCGGCGTCTCGCGGCCCGCAGTCCGCGAGGCAATTCAGAAGCTCGCCCAGGCCGGACTCGTCGAGGTCCGCCAGGGCGAGTCCACGTCGGTGCGCGATTTTCGACGCCAGGCCGGACCCGAACTTCTCCCCCAGCTGCTGGTGCGCGACGGCGTCCCCGACCTGAGCGTGGTGCGCAGCGTCCTGGAAACTCGCGAGTTGATGGGACCGCAGATCGCTGTGCTGGCCGCCCGTCGCATCTCCGCGGAATCCGCCCGAGAACTCGACACGGCCGTTGATCAACTAGGCGCCACCGAAGATCCAGTGGAGTTGCAAGACCGCGCTCTGGCGTTCTGGGACGTCGTCGTCGACAGCGCAGATTCCATTGCCTTCCGTTTGATCTTCAACAGCCTTCGGGCTGCATACGAGCCGGCTATGACTGCACTTGCATCCGTCATGGTCGCCGAAGTCGGCCAGACCGACCTGTATCGAAAACTGGCCTCCGCCATCACTTCACACGACGAGCCAACTGCCGAGGCGTCAGCCGCACAGCTCCTTCACACCGGCACGACGGCAATCGGCGACGCTCTCACCTTCCTGGAAGGACTGAAACCATGAGCAAGCCTCTTACTCTCGCCGATGCGGCACGGACGTTCCGCAAGTCACCGACGCCGTGGATGATCGGCACCATGCTGCTGGCCGCCGCGGCGGCGCGCATCGCAGTGGGCAACTGGCAGATCACCGACGCCCTCGTTCCGCTCGTGATGCTTGCCGCATTCCCCTTCGTGGAGTGGATCATTCACGTCTTCGTTCTTCATTGGAAGCCACGAACCATTGCCGGCGTCACACTCGATTCACGGCTGGCGCGCAGCCATCGGGAACACCACTTTGCGCCGCGAACCGTCTCACTCATCTTCATCCCGTGGCAGACGCTCCTGATCGTGATTCCCGTTCTGACAGCCGTCGCCCTCCTGGCATTTCCCCGCGTCGAACTCGGTCTGACGTTCCTGACCTGCATTTCCGTGCTCGGCCTCGGTTACGAGTGGACACATTTCCTCATCCACAGTGACTACAAGCCGAAAACTGCTCTCTACCGGTCAGTTTGGCGCAACCACCGCAACCACCACTTCAAGAACGAGCACTACTGGTTCACCGTCACCACCGCGGGAACTGCCGATCGAGTACTGGGCACGTACCCCGATCCCAAATCCGTCGAGACCTCCCCGACAGCCAAGAACCTGCACGGCGCAGCGTCCAAGCTGTGAAGGAAGACCGGTTCCTGGCCCCCAGCTGGCAATGAACTTGAACTTGCCTGTGTATCAGCAATTTTCGTTGAAACTCGTCAGAACCGTGCTTAGTGTCGATGGAGTCAGAAGTTCGAAAAACGCTGTAACCGAAGGACACAACACATGTTCAACGATGTATTCAACAACGTGATCCACCCGATGGTCACGAACTTCCAGCAGTTGGGCCCCCAGCAGTTCATTCCGCAGCAGTTCATCCCACAGGGAGTGTTCCAGCAGGCGCCGCAGGCAGCAGAGCAGGCAGTGACGATCTTCGGTAGCTGATACCGCAATCCACAGATAGCGCCACTCAGGGGTCGTCCGTCCAATATGCTGGACGGACGACCTGAGTGCCTCCGCCTGACAAGGATCCCCATGACCGCGAACACCCCCATCCACGCTTTCACCGACGACGCCCTGGGCGACCTCGACGCCACCGGCGTCGCCGCCCGGATCGAATCAGGCGAGGTGACCGCACGGGAAGTCATGGAGGCATCGATCGCCCGCGCCGAGGCAGTGCAGGGGCAATTGAACGGTCTGGCCTGCACTGATTTCGATCGTGCCCTCGCCAGGAGCAACCGGCCCGCCAAGGGCGTCTTTGCCGGTGTCCCCACCGCGATCAAGGACAACACCGACAGCGCCGGCCTTCCCACCCAACAGGGCAGTACCGCCTTCACCGCGGTCCCCGCCAAAGCCGACAGCGATTTTGCGAAGCAGTTCCTCTCCACCGGGGCCATTTCGATCGGCAAGACCCGACTGCCCGAGTTCGGGTTCAGTGCGTCCACCGAATACATGACGGAAGAACCCGTCCACAACCCGTGGAATCCGGCGTACTCGTCGGGCGCTTCCTCGGGAGGCGCAGCCGCGCTTGTTGCTGCCGGCGTACTCCCGATCGCGCACGCCAACGACGGCGGTGGATCGATTCGCATTCCCGCCGCTGCCTGCGGACTCGTCGGACTCAAACCCACTCGCGGACGCACCATCGCCGATCCGGCCGACAAGTCGATGCCGATCCGGTTGATCGCCCAGGGCGCCGTTACTCGGACTGTTCGCGACACTGCACGATGGATGTCTGCGGCTGAGAACTACTACCGCAATCCGCGACTCGCACCGGTTCGCTTGATCGAAGGACCCAGCTCAACCCGCCTGCGCGTCGGCGTGATCGCCGATTCCGTCACCGTCACCAAGACGGACGACGAGACGCGCAAGTCCGTCGAAGCTACGGCCGAACTCCTTGCAAGCCTTGGCCATCATGTCGAGGACGCAGCACTGCCCGTCGGCCCCGAATTCATCGACGACTTCAGCATTTACTGGGGCTTTCTGTCGTTTGCCATCTCCACCGGTGGCAAACAAATGCTCGGACCCGACTTCGACAAGTCCGGCACCGACAATCTCACCAAGGGCCTCTACACGCTGTACCGGAAGAACCTGGTGAAGACGCCGCGCGTGCTCTACCGTCTGCGACGGCTCCAGCAGCAGTACAGCGCCATGTTCTTGAAGTACGACGTCGTGCTCTCGCCGGCTCTGGGGCACACCACCCCCGAGCTCGGATACCTCTCTCCCGCTCAGCCTTTCGAGGAGCTTTTCGACAAGTTGATCGCGTACACGTCGTTCACGCCGCTGAACAACATCTCCGGAGGTCCCGCGATTTCGCTACCGATGCATCAGACCAGCCATGGTTTGCCGTTGGCTTCGCATTTCTCCGCCGATCTCGGCGACGAGCGCACGCTCCTCGAATTGGCCTTCGAACTGGAAGAGGCTCAGCCCTGGAGAAGAATCCAGGACTGAGCCCCACCCGATAAATACCCTCAGTCTCGCGGCAATCCGAGCATGCGCTCACCGATCACGTTGAGCTGCACCTCGGTTGTGCCGCCGTAGATGGTGGTGGCACGGCCCGAAATGAGCTGCTCCATCGCCTTGTCGCTTGGCTGACCTGGGATGCTGACCGCTCCGGCAGCACCCAGTTCGGCGACGACGAACTCGGCGATCGACTGGCTGATCTTCATCGCCAACAGCTTGCCGACGCTCGACGTCGTACTCACGTCGATTCCCGAAAGTTGCTTGAGCACAACGCGGGAGCCGATGAGGTCGATCGCCTGGCTCTCGGCCACCAGCTCACCGACGCGGTAGCGTCCGATCGGGCTCAGGTCTGCCGACTTCGCGAACTTCAGCAGATCGGAGTCCGAGGCGTACGCCTCCATCTTCTGGCTGAGCGCGACGCGCTCGCCGGCCAGCGTCGTCCGGGCGACGTTCCAACCGTCGTTGACCTCACCGACCACGTTCTCGTCGGGGATGAACACGTCGTCGAGGAACACCTCGTTGAACAGCGCCGAGCCCGTCATCTCACGCAGCGGGCGGACGGTGATGCCCGGTGTCGACATATCGAGCACGAAGTAGGTGATGCCCTGATGCTTCGGCTTGGTGGCGTCCGTGCGGGCGATCAGCATTGCCCAGTCGGAGAACTGAGCAACCGTGGTCCAGATCTTCTGACCGGTGATCTTCCAACCGCCGTCGACCTTTTCGGCCTTCGTCGACAGTGATGCGAGGTCGGAACCAGCACCGGGCTCGCTGAAGAGCTGGCACCACACCAGCTCACCCTGCAGGGTCGGCACGGCCAGCTCTTGCTTCTGCTTGTCCGAACCATGCGCCACGACGGCCTGCACTGCCCACGTTCCCATCAGAAGCTGCGGCATCGAGATACCGGCAGCCTTGATTTCCTGGGAGATGACGATCTGCTCGAGCGGAGCGGCGCTGCGCCCGTACGGCTTCGGCAGGTGAGGCTGAACCCAGCCGCCGTCGCCGAGCGCGATCAGCTGGTCGTCCTCGTCGAGCTCGACCAACTTGGCAAGCTCGGCCGCGATGCCGCCGCGGATCTCCTCCGCCTCTGGCGGCAGTTCGAGAACCGAAGCCCGGCTGACACCGTCAAGTGCCTGCTGCGCAACACGGTTGGCACGATCCTCGCGGGTACCGAGAATGCCGCGGATCGAGAGCGCGCGCCGGTAGTACAGGTGGGCGTCGTGCTCCCACGTGAAGCCGATGCCGCCGTGGACCTGCACACAATCCTGCGCTACCTGCACTGCGGCGTCCGGCACGATGACTGCTGCGATATCGGCGGCAAAATCTGCCGTGTCGTCGCCCTTGTCCAATGCGCTTGCCGCATCCCACACAACGGCGCGTGCCTGCTCGAGCGCAATGCCCATCTGCGCACACTTGTGCTTGACGCCCTGGAACTGGCCGATGGGTCGCCCGAACTGCACGCGTGTCTTGGCGTACTCCGACGCAGTGGAAACGCACCAGGACATGACGCCGACGTCTTCGGCGCCGAGAACGACTGCGGCAATGGACCGTACCCGCGCCTCGGTGAGACCGTCGAGTATCCGTTCGGCGCTGATCTGAGCATTGTCAGCTTCGATCCGCGCACTACCGCGCAGCACGTCGATGCTGTCCTGAACGGTGATCGCGACTGCGCTGCTCTCGAGCACCGCGTAGCGAACGCCCTCGGGCAACTGGATCGGAACCAGCAGTACGTCGGCGTGCTCACCACCGAGCACACCGTCGAGTGCGCCCGTGATCTTGTACCCACCGTCCGACGACTCGGCCGCCAACGGTGCACCCAAGGCGACTGCTGCCGTACGACTTCCGTCGATCAGACCGGGCAGGAACTCGGGTCCCGCCTTGGAATCGGCGACACCGAGAACGGCACTTGCCAATACCGTCGGAACGAACGGGCCGGGAGAGACTGTGCGGCCCAATGCTTCCAGTGCCACTGCCAAGGTCAGCAGGCCGGCGCCGTGACCACCTTGCTCTTCCGGAACCGCGAGCCCGAGAAGGTCCTGCCCGACGAGCGCCGTCCAGAACTGGGGGAACTTGTCCTCGGTCCGCGACTCCACGGCCGCGCGCACCTGCTCGGTGGTGATGGTGCGCTCGGCGAAGGAGCGCACCGAATCTGCAAGCGCGGTGTGCTCCTCACTCAGCCCGAGACCGAGTTCGTATGCGTTGCGTGCCATGCGCTTACAGTCGTTCTGCGAGGTCAGCGGTGGTCCAGGGACCCTCGCTCTCGATGGTGTTCACACCGTGCCAGCCGGCGAGTTCCGTGATGGCCCCACCCTGAACGGCATACACCTTGCCGGTGAGCTTGCAGTCCGCCGCCGCTAGATAGGCCACCAGCGGGGAGATGTTGGACGGCGCAAACGCATCGAACTCACCCTCGGGGACCTCGGCCGCGAAGAGCGCACCCATACCGGGTGTCGCCAGCGTCAGCCGAGTACGCGCGATCGGCGCAATAGCGTTGACACGCACGCCGTATCGATCGAGCTCGTCAGCGGCCACCAGAGTCAGGGCTGCGATGCCCGCCTTGGCGGCGCCGTAGTTGCCCTGGCCCGCGTTGGGCATGAAGGTACCCGAAGCCGAAGCGGTGTTGATGACCGAAGCGTTGACGGTCTCGCCTGCCTTGCTCTGGTCCTTCCAGTACGCGGCAGCGTGGTGCAGCGTCGCTGCGTGCCCCTTGAGGTGCACGGCAATGACTGCATCCCACTGGCTCTCGTCCATACCGGCGATGAAGGCGTCACGAAGAATGCCGGCGTTGTTGACCAGTACGTCGAGTCGGCCGAACTCGCTGACGGCCTGCTTGACGAGGCCCTCGGCGCCGTCCCAGGTGGCGATGTTGTCGGTGTTGGCAACAGCCTTGCCGCCTGCAGCGACGATCTCGTCGACTACCTGCTGCGCGGGGCCGGCATCTGCACCGGAACCGTCGTTTGCGCCGCCGAGGTCGTTGACCACGACGCTCGCACCCTCACGAGCGAAGAGCAGCGCATGCTCACGGCCGATGCCGCGTCCTGCTCCGGTGATGATCGCTACGCGACCGTCGAGACTTCCCATCAGTTCAGATTCCCATCAGTTCAGTTGTCGGACATGAAGACTCATTTGTCGGCGATGACCGCGAGGCCGTCCTTGATCACGAGGTCGCCGACCGCACTGGTTTCGTACGAGTACGACGTGGCTCCGTCTGCCGAACTCGACTTGTAGAACACCGTCTCGATGTCCTGTGTCGGGAGTACGGGTTTCGCGAATCGCACTGCGAGACGGCGCAACCGCTCGGTCTCGCCGCCTGCCAGTTCGGTCAGGGCTCCCCACGACGTGAACGCCATCGTGCACAGTCCGTGGTTGATGATTCCGGGGAGCCCGGACATCCGAGCGATCTCCTCGTCAAGGTGGATCGGCATCGGATCGCCGGAAGCCGGTGAGTACCGGAACGTCTGGTCCTCGTCGATATGCTGGTTCACCACCGCTGCGGGACTACCAGCGCGAAGAGCGTCGTCGAATCGGTGTTCGGGAGCCTTCTCGCCCAGTCCGGGGCCCGCGTCGACCTTGCGGAAGAACGCTGTCATCCATTGCTCGTTGACCAATTCACCCTTGTCGGTTTTGGTTTCGACGTAGATGACGACGGTGGACCCGTTGTCCCGGCCCTCGAATCCGATGGGCTTGGCGCGAGCGACCAGATGGTCGCCAGGGTAGATCGGACGGTGGAACAGGAAGTCCTGCTCACCGTGAACGAGCTTCATCAGCAGTTCGACCGGCGCCACCGACAGCGCAGCGGGTGCCATCGACATGAAGACGGGTACCACCGCGAAGACCGGCGGAGCGATCTCGCCTTTCAGGTGTCGCTCGATGGGGTCGTTTGTGGCAGCGGCATATTCGGCGATGCGCTCGGCTGTCACCTCGAAGTGCTCCGGATCGGTCCATACGTCCAGCCCGGACGTATCGAATTCGACCGCGTTGGTCTTCGGTGTCGTCATCGAGCCGTTACCCGACCAGCTCGGCGAACTTGGCCAGCGAGGCCTCGAGATCAGCCTTGGCGTTCTTGGCAACTGCCTTGCCGATCGGCCCGACGATCATGGTGCCCTTGAAGCTGGCGTCGACGGTTGCCTTCGAACCGGCACCGTCGGCCTCGACCGAGAGGATGAATTCGACGGTGACGCCGGCCATTCCGGTTCCGGCGATCTTCACCATCTTCGGAACCTCGACCTCTTCGACGGTCCACTCGATCTTGTTGGCCATACCCATCACGGAGACGACCTCGGTGAACTTGGCGCCTAACGCGACCTCGGTGGGGAGTTCACTCTTCCAGCCCTGGTGAATGGTGAGCCACTCTTCCCAGCGCGACAGGTCGGAGAGCGCATCCCAGGTCTTCTCGGGGGATGCGGGCAGTACAGCGGAGACGGAAACGGAAGCCATGATGAAACTCCTAGTGGGTAGCTAGCGGGTTGAGGGTGTGATTCAGCGTGCGTAGGGCTTGTATGCGGTCACGACAACTGCACCGCCGAGTCCGATGTTGTGCTGGAGGGCGACCTTCGCGCCGTCGACCTGACGCTTGTCCGCGGTTCCGCGGAGCTGCCAGGTGAGTTCGGCGCACTGCGCGAGGCCTGTTGCTCCGAGGGGGTGGCCCTTCGAGATGAGGCCGCCGGACGGGTTGACCACCCAGCGTCCGCCGTAGGTGGTGTCGTCGGCGTCGACGAGCTTGCCGCCGTCACCTTCGGCGCACAGTCCAAGTGCCTCGTAGGTCAGCAACTCGTTGGTGGAGAAGCAGTCGTGGAGTTCGATGACGTCGACGTCGTCGGCGGTGATCCCGGCCTGGGCGTATACCTTCTCGGCGGCCTTGCGGGTCATGTCCGCGCCGACGAGGCTGATGGCGCTCTTGTCCTCGAAAGTGCTGTTCATGTCGGTGACCATGGCCTGTCCGACGATCTCGATCGCCTGAGCAGCGAGCCCGTGCTTTTCGACGAATGCTTCGCTGGCGATGATCGCCGCGCCGGATCCGTCCGAGGTGGGCGAGCACTGGAGCTTGGTGAGCGGCCCGTGGATCTGGCGTGCTTCGAGGATCTGCTCGAGGGTGTACTCGTCCTGGAACTGGGCGTACGGGTTGTTCAGCGAGTGCTTGTGGTTCTTGACGGCGATCTTCGCGAACTGCTCTGCAGTGGTTCCGAAGCGTTCCATGTGCTCGACGCCCGCGGCGCCGAACATGTACGGAGCCGGCGGCATCGCGAACTCCTGCAGCTCGGCGAGAGCGAGGAGGTGCCGCATGAGGGGCTGTTCACGGTCGTCGTAGGTGGATCCGAGGGACCCGGACTGCATCTTCTCGAAGCCCAGCGCGAGTGCGCAGTCGGCCTGACCACTCTTGACCGCCTGCGTGGCGAGGTAGAGCGCGGTCGATCCCGTCGAACAGTTGTTGTTCACGTTGACGATGGGGATACCTGTCAGACCGAGCTCGTAGACAGCGCGCTGACCTGCGGTGGACTCGCCGTAGACGTAGCCGACGTATGCCTGCTCGACCTCGGTGTAGTCGATACCCGCGTCTTCGAGCGCCTTGGTACCCGACTCGCGTGCCATATCCGGGTAGTCCCACTCGCGGGCTCCCGGCTTCTCGAACTTCGTCATGCCGACGCCGACGACAAAAACCCTGTTACTCATTGCCACTCCTGAAGAGAACGGTATCTGTGTGTGACACGCTGTCCCACCAAAGTATGTGAGACATCTTGTCCAGTCAATGGCGGGGTGAGTATCGTTCGATTTATGACAAAAACAGCCGAGTCGGCGCAGCCCGACGGGCGCAGCACTCGCTGGAATGATCACAAGGAGCAGCGCAAAGCGCGGATCCTCGACGCAGCACTCGATGCAGTCAACGAAGGTGGCGCCGACGTCGGCGTCCAGCAGATCGCCGAGCGCGCCGACGTCCCCCGTTCCGTTGTCTACCGGATCTTCAAGGATCGAGCCGACCTCGACGAGCAGCTGCGAGTCCGCATCCTCGAGATGATGATGACCGACCTGACCCCCACCCTCACGCCACAAGGCACCGTCGGCGAGGCCATCTCACGGGCCGTCGAGACCTACCTCCAGTGGATTGTGAAATATCCACGACTGCACCACTTTTTAGGCAAGGGCTCGCCGAGTACGCGGGCCACCGGTTCGAAAGTGGTGACCGGAACCAAGACGGCAATCGCCGTCCAATTGGGAAATTTGTTGGGCACGATCCTCACCAGCCGTGGCAAACCGTCGAAGATGGCTGAGCCCTTGGCTTTCGGCGTCATCGGATTGGTCGACGTCAGCGTCAACCGTTGGCTCAGCCAGCCGGGTTCCGATGTGACCAGTGCGGAATTGGCCGAATTCCTCGAACGCTCCATCTGGCAAGTCCTCGACGGCAATCTCCGGAGCATCGGTGTCGACATAACGCTGTCGACCCCCATCGCCGACCTGTGACAGTCACCGAACTACCCTGGACACTCGACGGACGGGGACTTCAACTGATCCAGGTTCCATCACTCGCCCTGCACGCACTGGGTGAAGACAACGCCACTCTTGCAATGGAACTCGCACCCAACCTCCTGACCCCGTATCTCCTCGGCGAAGAATGCCAGGGCTTGTGGCGCTACCGGAGCAAGCAGATAGCAGAGAATCCCCTCGACAGCGCGTGGATCACCCGCATCGCAGTCGATGCCCGCACCTCGACGCCGGTGGGGTTGGCCGGATTCCACGGTCGCCCCGATGCGCGCGGGATGGTGGAGGTCGGATATCGCATCGACCCGGCGTTCCGGCGCCAGGGCTACGCACGGGCCGCCCTCGAGATACTTCTCGACGTCGCAAGTCGCGAATCCGAAGTACACACCGTTCGAGCGACCATCAGCCCGGACAATGCCGCATCTCGAAACCTGATCAGCCAGTACAATTTTTGCGAAGTCGGTGAGCAGTGGGACGAAGAAGACGGTCTGGAGACCATCTTCGAAGTCAGTGCCTCTCCGGAACCGTGACAGCCGTCAACCCGCTGGTTTTATCGGTCCAGTGAATGGCACGGTCCTCCAGCATCACCGGCGTCCACAACCTGTATGTCTTCACCTGATGGTGATGACGACACAGGCATTGGAGGTTGCTCGCAATGGTCCACCCACCACGTCTCGGATCGGAAGGATCGAACTCGGTGATGTGGTCGAGTTGGCACCTGTTCGCGGGCACCGAACAACCAGGGAACCGGCAGTGACCGTCCACGGCCCGCACCAATGCGGCCAGAGCCGCTCCCGGAGCATAGGTCAGCGCGCCGGGAGGTGGATCGTGCTGGGCGCCGTGCCCATCCGATCTTCGAACGATGTCCGGGGATCGCGCGACCAACCGTTGCATTGCCCGAATCCGATCCCCGCAGCCGTTCGGTTCGCGACTTGGGCGATCACGTCGGGTGACAAGCGGCAGGACAGTGGGAGCATGCTGCCGACGCGGTCGATTCCCCGCGACCTGGGCGCGGAAATCGACGAACAAGGCCTGCCAGGTGGAATCAGCGGAGAGCTCGCGAGCAAAATCAGGATCGATCGGCCCGTATCCGTCGATGCTCGCGGGATCTGACGTCAATCCGAGGAGCGTCGCCAGATCACACACGATGTGCAACAACGGCTTCCGACGTGAGGATGCAGTCGATCGAGCTGCTGGGGATACTGCCTCGCACGTTTCGCTGCCACACTGGCAAGTCAGCCCCTGTTCGCCGTGCAGGAGAGCTACCAGTGCGTCGGCCCTACGGGTCGAGACATTTCGTGGATCGTGGTTGCAGACGCTTCCGGCGGCCTCGTTGATCAGGCCAAGCGCTTCGACGGCCTCGGTCGCACTGAGTGTTGCCTGCAACTGGGCGAGTCCGTGACGGTCTGCACGCGTGCGAACATCGCGGTGTTCCAGCATCTTCCGGCGACGTTCGGCGGCAGCATCCGGATCGTAGGCAAAAAGCTGGCGCTCGATGTCGCGCTCCAGTTGCCCGGGCGGAAGACGGTGCGCCGAGGCAAGTACCCGGCGCTCGAGTGCTGCGATCGCCTCCGGATCGGCCCCGGTGAGTCCGTCGACAATCTTGCGCACACGCGCATAGTCCAACTCGCCGGCAGCGAAGGCGGCCTTGGTGAGCGGAAGGAACTCCCGTAGGGCATCACCGATCTCGATGTGGACTTCGGCAGTACGACGCGAGCACGTGAGCATGACCGCGATCTCGTTGCATGCGATCCGCCACGCCTTGTCGACATCACCGGACACGTCGAGTTCGGCGTTGAATCGCGACTCCGACAACATGGATGCACCGAGCACCTTTTGCGCGGCTAGCATGTTCTCGCTCTGCGCCGTCGCAAAGAGCATGTCCGGCAACACGAGTGGGTCGACGACAGGACGGCCGTCATCGACGGATGTCCCCACACCGCTCGTCAATCCATCATCGAACATACATTCGACACTAGACCCGCCCACCGACAAGAAAACTAGGGTGCCGGTTTGTATCCCTTACCCTGCATCCAGGCGAGCACATCCAACACCCTGATGACCGGAACGGATTCGACGAGACCTGCTCGTGCACGTAGATCGAGGAGTCGACTCTGCAACTCGTCTTCCCGCATGGCTACGCGAACAGGTTCCAGGTGGGCCGACTTCGTTCCCAACTCCCGCCCGATGACGTCGTCGTAGATCGGGAAGAGTCGCGGACGCTTGCGCGCGATCAGTTTGGACGCCATGGTTCGCCCGACACCGTGAATCTCTCGAAGCGCCGTCTCCAACCGCCACACCGGGGATTCCGGAGTGAAGGGATCGGGTTCGTTCGACAGATCGCGATCCGGGCCCACGTCCGCCAGGAGTCGGTTCAGTTCGGCATTGTTCTCCCCGAGCAGGAAGAAGGCTCCTTGCGCCGGAACCTGAACCGACAGAAGAGTCACCGCAACAAGATCTTCCGCGGTGAAGATGTTCGCATCACGATCGCGATTGCCACTGGGATCCCAGGAATCCCACAACGCACCGGTTCGGAGATAACCGGTCTTTCGGAGCGGCCTCGTGAAATATTCCTGCAGCACGTCGACCGCGCCGTCATCGTCCCCGTCTCGCAGCACACGCGGGAGTCGGATGGGCAACTGATCAACCATGGTCGAGCGACCTTTCCAGTACATATTTGGCGAACCCGGCGTTGTGATACTGCCGAAATGGGCCCTTGCCCTTGGCAACAAGATGCTCCGCGAGCGGACGAACCGTCGTCATGTCGACGGGCAGTTGAGCAAACTGTTCCAACGCATCCGAGTCCTCGAGACTGCAGTCGATCACGGTCCCGTCGCCGTCGGCGGACGCCAACTCGGTGCGTCTGATGGCGACCAGATCGTGCTTGGCGTCGAGTTCTTCGATGCTGCAGCCGGTTCGCGATTCCAGTGCCGAACTGGATACGTAGACGGACATGACGTGCTCGATCGGCTTACCGCCGACCAGATGGCACTCGACGCTCAGAATCTCCATCGGACCGATATTGAGCGTGAACAAGCGATGGCGCTCCGCGGATCGGTTGGTCGACGGCAGGCAACTGATCGTCCACTGTTCGATCTCGACGGCGGCCGGAGCGTCGAACGCGTAGGAGAGAACCTCGGCAATCAGTTCGGCGAGATCTTCGAAGAGCGGGTCGCGCTGCAACCGCTCGAAATTCTCGACAGAAGCGGCGGGACGCACAGGCGCCTTGCTCACGCAGGTCCCCTCTCGTCCGGTGCTTTGCTCTCAGACCTCGCGTCCAAGGTACCCAGCCCTACGCGGGTCTCGCGCGTTCGCCCTCACATACACCCTCGCGTTATGGTTCTCGACACGTACCACCGCCTTACCGATCGCTAACTCGAGGAGCACACGAAGTGGAAATCAAGGGAACCGCAGCACTGGTCACCGGAGCGGCATCAGGCCTCGGCGCCGCAACAGCCAAGCGCCTCGCCGACGCCGGCGCTACCGTCTTCGGCCTGGATCTGCCCGCGTCGATCGAGCGCGCAGGCGACAACGTCCCCGCCGGCGTCACCCTCATCCCCACCGACGTGACCAGCGGCGAAGAGGTCGAAGCAGCGATCAACCAGATCGTCGAGTCGGGCTCCCCGCTGCGCATCGTCGTCAACTGTGCCGGTGTCGGCTGGGCCGGACGCATCCTGTCCAAGAAGGGTCCGCACGACCTCGAGCTGTTCCGCACGGTCATCACCGTCAACCTGCTCGGCACCTTCAACGTCATGCGCCTGGCCGCCGACGCCATCGCCAAGACCGAGGCCGTCGACGAGTCGGGCCAGCGCGGCGTCGTCATCAACACCGCTTCCGTTGCTGCCTTCGAAGGCCAGATCGGCCAGATCGCGTACTCCGCCTCCAAGGGCGGCGTGCACGGCATGACGGTTCCGGCTGCCCGTGACCTTGCGCAGTTCGGCATCCGCGTCAACACGATCGCTCCCGGCATCATCGACACCCCGATGCTCGCAGGCGTCACCGACGAGTACCGCAAGGGCCTCGAGGCCGGCGTTCCGTTCCCGTCCCGCCTGGGCCAGCCGTCCGAGTACGCGCAGCTCGCGCAGATGATCGTCGAGCACGACTACCTCAACGGCGAGACCATCCGCATGGACGGCGCACTGCGCATGGCGCCGCGCTAACCTCCCTGCTGTGCGCCTTTATTAACCGCCCGCGGTTAATAAAGGCGCACAGTTGTCAGAACGAATGAAAATACCCACCGTTGGAGTGGGCAGTTGCGCTGAGGTACTCGGCTACTTCCTTCGCCGGCATCGGTCGGCTGATGTAGTAACCCTGAACCAATTCGCAACCGGCGGTAAGCAAGAGCCTCAGCTGGTCGGCCGTCTCCACGCCTTCCGCCAATGACTGCATACCGAGCGCCTTCGCCACCTCGACCACCGAAGTGACAACTGCCGAATCACCCTCGCTCAGTTCGGTGATGAACGACCGGTCGATCTTGAGGATGTCCAACGGCAGTTTCTTCAAACTCTCGAAAGACGAATAGCCGGTTCCGAAGTCGTCCAGGGCAATCGCAATTCCGGTGGCACGCAGGCGATCCAACTCGGCGACGGCAAGCTCCTCCACTGCTCCCGTCTCTGTGATTTCCAGCTGAAGCCGTTTGCCGGACAGACCGCTTGCCTCCAGCGCATCGTTCACGGCCGATCCGAACCCGGACGACATCAGTTGCACCGGAGAGACGTTCACCGTCACGTAAGTGTCGTCGGGCCACGTCGCGGCTTCGGCGCACGCCATGTTCAGTACCTGAAGCCCCAGAGGGACTATCAAGCCGGTCTCCTCCGCGACATCGATGAAAATGTGCGGTGCAAGCACGCCCCGCACCGGGTGATTCCAGCGAAGCAGTGCCTCGAAACCCTCGACGCGGCCGGTGTCCGCACGAACCTGCGGTTGGTAGTACAACTCGAACTGCCGAGACTCGATCGCAAGCCCAAGTTCTTGCAGGGCCGATGCTCGCTCCCTGGCCCGCGCCCGCAGCACCGGTGAGTATCTTCCTACCCGGTTCTTGCCGGCGGATTTTGCCGCATACAGCGCCAGGTCGGCGGACATGACAAGCGTGTCCGCATCTTCGGAATCTGCGGGTGCGCCGGCATAGCCGATCGATGCACGAACCTCGATGCGATTCCCCCGCACGTAAAACGGCTCACGCAATGCATCCAGATAGCGAGCGAACACCTCTCCGCCGTCCCCTGTTCCCCGCAAGACGACGCCGAATTCGTCACCACCGATTCGCGCACACATGGCGCCGTCGACCACCCGATTGAGCCGTGCAGCAACGGAAATCAACAATTTGTCACCGACAGGGTGCCCTAACGTGTCGTTCACCGACTTGAAATTGTCCAGGTCGAGGATTCCGACAAGGACTTCCTCGCCGGTTCGGACGGTGCCGAGCGCGTCGGACAGCTCCGAGCCGAACGTCCGGCGATTCGGGAGCCCGGTCAGTCCGTCGGTTGCAGCAAGCCACAGAATTCGCCGCTCGTAGTTGTACTTCTCGGTGATGTCCGAGCCCACGCCTCGCCAACCCACGAACTCCGTGGCCTCGGATAGCCTGGGATGACCCGACAGAGACCACCATCGGTCGACGCCGTCGACACGAACGGGAATGACGACCTCTCGAAACGGCATGAGGCGGTCGAGGTGATCTCCGATGACCTGGACCGCGGCTCGGCCACTCTTCGTCGAACCCACGTCGAGCCGATCCAACAATCCGCGCAGCGACAGGGTTCGCAAGTCGGAGACGGGAACTCCCGAGATCTGCGACAGCCGAGCGGAGGTGTGCGACAACGTCCCGGTGGTGTCGACTTCCCACAGCCAGTCGCGTGACCCACCCTCGAAATCGTCGAGAAGCAAACTGACCGTCTGGCGCTCGGCAGCAGCCTCGAACTCGGCAAGACAACGACTTCGGAACGACGCCCAGAGGTACACGACGCCGATAATCAGTGTCACCGAGTACACGACCAACTGGAACGAGAGGACAGCATATTCCGTAGTTCTCTTGGGCAGGATAACGACGAGCAATCCGATGCTGTGCACCAGAATCCACGCTACCGCTATCGACCGAACCGTCGACAATGCTACGGCGCCGGCGCCCATGACTCCGGCGAATGTCGCTAGAAGCACAAGCTTTCGCGAGTTGTCCGTCACGGGAAGCATCGCGGCGGCGAGAACGACAAGCAGAAGCCCGAGCAGGATCACCTCGAGCATGAGCGCCCAGTAGTCGTACCTCGTCGTATGTTTGGGCGTGTACCGGCCCTTCAGGACGACTCGCGGTATCCAGACGCGCACCGAATTGAGGACGACCAAGAAGGCCGCAGAACCCCAGATCACCCGAAACTCGTTGTGACCGGGGGGTACGACATACACAAGCAAAGCGCACACGCTGAGTACATTGACCATGTTGGCCAGTGGCGCGACCGTCGTCACCTGCAGTATCTGGCGTGCGAAGAGGTCGCGCCGCTCGACGTCAGACAGTTCGGCGTCGCTCGCACTCGAAGTCAGCCTGCTCAGCATGCAACACCCTCCATCGTGGAGCCGACCAGATGAAGGTAGCGCGGATGCGGGTTCCGGACACACGATGACGAGAAACTACGAGTTGAAACATACTGTTCAATAGGATGTTTCAGACAATCGCGACAGAACGGATCAGCGCTACAACTCGGAAGCCAGCGGAATTTCCTTCTCCGCGCGGTCCGTCATCCACTCACGGAGGACCTTGGTGGCAATGACGTCGTCCTCGTTGTACTGCAGGATGCGTGTCCGCTGCGTCTCGTCCGGCTCACCGTCGTAGCCGACCGCCTCGCGGTACCACGCCATCGACGCTTCACCCCCGGCCTCGGCGTCACGCCAGTTGAAGCCGGCGACGGGCGCAATCTTCTTGAGCCCCTTGCCGTTCGGGCAGATGAACTGATCACTCACTGCTTGATAAATGTCGACCCACTGCGGACTGTCGATGAACTCGCGAATCTCGTCCTTACTCGGAATCCCGGGTTCACCGGCAAACCTGCGCGCCGAGTCCAACAACCACTTATCCTCGGCTGAACGCGAATAACAGTATGCGGCAAAGGTTTTACCCGAAGCAGCGGCCGCGGCACGCTCCGCCATCAGCCAGCCCCAGAACTCTGCGAACGACCGCGCCTCGTCACGCGTCGGCAGCGGATCCCACGTCGCAAATCCTCGATACATCGAGAAGCCGCCGACATTGAGCAACGTCCCCCACAGGTACGCGCCGTGCTCCTGATAGCTCTCCATGTCGACGTCGATCTCGATGTCCGCCCGAGTCACCGAGATCTTCTCGAACCGCCGCACCAACGGAGCATCTGCCAACCACGCCTTGGCGATCACGACTGCGTCGTCGAAATTTCCGTGCGGCCAATCCTCGAGCGGCTCACCGTCCCAGGCGGCCAGCTGATCGATCGTGTTGCAGCCCACGTCGCGCAGAAGCTCGGCCCGCGATCCGACAGCGACGAGGCTGACGTCGCGGTTGCGGACCAATTCCTGCTTGCATTCGGTCCACCACGGGCACGACTTGCACTCGCTCACCTGTGACGGAGACGTCAGCACCTCACCGCGGGCCACAGCGATACGGTCGGCGAAACGCTCGTCGTAATCGTCGAGAATCGCGCTGAGGTCGTGGACGAGGATGCAGTCTCCGTTGTATCCGATCGCGCCTGCCGTCAGCGACGGGCTCGCCAGCCCACGACGCTCGAGCATCCGATAGACCTGCGCGACGCGCATCTGATCGCGGACCTGACTGCGGACCTTGCGTTTGGGATCG
The DNA here is from genome assembly GCF_058792695.1 of Rhodococcus sp. MT28. Classification (NCBI taxonomy): domain Bacteria; kingdom Bacillati; phylum Actinomycetota; class Actinomycetes; order Mycobacteriales; family Nocardiaceae; genus Rhodococcus; species Rhodococcus sp. MT28. Next base: position 509,861 of record NZ_JBXAFD010000002.1, on the reverse strand, counting down.
GCCGCGGGCTCCCATTCGAAGAGCCCCGAGGTGATCGCGCCCTGGCCGGGATCGGTCACCTTGTGATTGACGACAATGACGGGGATGTACCCGCCACCCTCGTCGTCACGGATGAGCATTTCGCAGCGACCCTTGCGTCCGGTGTCGCGCTCGACCGGCAAGACCGCGCCCCAGATCCGGTCCGCGCCGGCCTCACAGGCAGCCAAGGTGTCGCGAGCCTGAGCCGACGCCGATTGGTCGGGGTTGATCTTCACCCAACGCTCGGGAGCAGCACCGATCACGAGTTCGGCGATCTCCGCGCGCTTCGCGATCGCGGCATCCTGGCGCTGCTTGACGCCGGTGTCGACGGGTTCCGAAGCCGATTTCCCGGGAAACAACCCGTCCAGACGCACCCGATGACGGCATCGGGTCAACGCCCCCGAATCGATGATCGGGAGCTGGGGCGCGGGGTTGTTAACGGAACACACGATGACGAAGATTATGTGCTCCCCTAGGCTGAAGCCGAAGCGCAGGTACCTGGCAACACACAAACACCTGGAAACGGGGTCCTTTTCGATGGGGTTGTTCAAGAAGCGAAAGTCTCGTGCCACCCGCAAGGCGGAGGCAAAGGCTCTCAAGCACAAGGCTGAGGTCGAGGCGAAGCTCAACGCCAAGAGCCAGCGTAAGCGCGACAAGGTCGAGACCAAGTCGCTCAAGAAGCTGGAGAAAGCCGAGATCGAGTCACAGCACAAGATCGAAAAGGCGCAGATCGCGACCCTGAAGGCGCAGGAGAAGGCCGCTGCGAATCAGGGCCTGACCGTCGCCAAGGTGCGTAAGTACCTGGGAGTGGCACGTCTGCTTGCCCCCGTTCTCCTGCCGATCGCTTACCGCGCAGCCACGGCGGTGCGCGCCCAGCTCGACACCACGCGTGCACAGAAGATGGGCATCGCCGTCGACCAGCTCGGTGACTACACCGGTCACGGCGCGAAGTTGAGCGCTCGTATCGCCGGCGCCGAGAGCTCGGTCACCGAGATCCTCAGCCGCAAGCCCGACGACGCGGAGACGCAGCGTTTCGCCGCCGCCATCCGTGAGCGCCTCGGCGACCTCAGCACGGCAGTTCGCGCTGCCGAGCAGATGCCGCAGGCTCGCCGTAAAGCAGCTCACCAGGCGATTTCTTCCGAACTCGACGGCGTCGAAGCAGATCTGCTCGCACGTCTCGGCGTGCGCTAGACCTGAGAACGCCAGTGAGAGCAGCCGAGCAGTCCGCGACCCTCCGGGGGACAGCTGTCGGTTCCGCTTCGGCTGCTCTCGCTGTCGCCGCGCACGGGATCGGCGGAGGCGAGCTGCCACAGTCGTCGTCGCTGACCCTGTTGCTCGCCGTCTGCGCAACCGTCGGCGCCGTGACGGCCACCCTTCCCGCCCTCTCACGGGGGCCCGCTGCCTTGATCGTTGCTCTGGGTCTGGGTCAGTTGGCCGCGCACACCACCATGACGCTCTCCGAGCACGCTCATTCGCCCGCTCCGGGATTGGTGATGCTCGGTGCTCACGCCAGTGCCACCGTCGCTTGTGCGGTGGCGGTCCTGGCCGCCGAGCGCCTCTACCGAGTTGTCACCCACGCTCTCCACATCGTCCTGGCGTCTCTGGCTCCCGCCGCTGTCACTTCCCGCGGCCACACCGTCTCGACCGGAATCCATCACGGACCTGTCGACGCTCTACTTCGCGCCAGCATCTCGCGGCGCGGTCCTCCTGCCCTGGTCTGAAGATTCGTAGAACGCCCCACCCCTTCACCAGACCAAGAGGACACTTCCCGACATGAAGAACACCCTGATTTCGCGCGCGGTTGTCACGACCGTCGCTACCGGCAGCGCCGTGCTGCTGGCCGCCGGAATTGCTTCAGCACACGTCAGCGTCGTCGCACCAGGAGCTGCGCAGGGCGGATACTCCGTTCTCACGTTCCGCGTGCCCACCGAATCCGACACCGCTTCGACCACCAAGCTGACGGTCGCACTCCCCGACCTCAAGTCGGCACGCACCGAACCGATGCCCGGCTGGACCGCAGTCGTGGAGAAGGACCCCACCTCGTTGGTCGCCAAGTCCGTGACGTGGACCGCCGACCCCGGCGTCGGAATCGCCCCCGGCCAGTTCCAGCAGTTCGTCCTTTCTGCCGGCCCGCTGCCGGAGCAGGACGAGGTCGAGTTCAAGGCCGTCCAGACGTACAGCGACGGCAACGTCGTCAACTGGGATCAGGAAGAGCTTGCCGACGGCAGCGAGCCGGACAAGCCCGCCCCGACGCTGACTCTCGCCGCGTCCACCGGCGATGCCCACGGAGCGCCTGCTGCCGAGACGTCCGCCGCATCCGAAGCCGCTGACTCTTCGTCGGACAACACCGCCCGCTGGCTCGGCGGCGTCGGCCTGGTGCTCGGCGCGTTGGGCGCTGCACTCGGCCTCGGCGCACTGGTCAGGAGCAAGCGCTGATGAGTACCCGGATCAAGGTCATCGCCGTCGGCATGCTCGCGATGCTGGCCACGATGCTCGGAATGGGCACGGCCAGTGCACACTCCGCGGTCGTCGGCTCCAACCCGGAAAACGGTGCGTCCATTCAGGTTGCGCCTGACACGGTTTCGGTCACGTTCAACGAGGCTCTGCAGGCACAGTTCGCGGCGCTGACGGTCACCGGCCCGGACGGCAACCTCTGGACCAAGAGCGATCCGTCCGTCGAAGGACCCACTGTCAGTGCAGACCTCGGCGATCTCGGGCCGACCGGCGTCTACACCATCGCGTACCGCGTCACCTCCGCTGACGGTCACCCCGTCAACGGAACCCTGACGTTCACCCTCACCGAGGCGGGGTCGGGCACTCCCGGCGCTGCCGCCGCGTCGAGTACGGGTGAGTCGGAGTCCGGCAGCATGCCGGTGTGGATCTTCATCGTCGCCGGCGTCGTCGTGTTCGGCGGTGCGCTGTTCTTCGTGCTCCGTAAGCCGAAGTCGAGCTGATCGCGTGACGGGTACGGCAAACAGGTGGTGGTTGCTGTTTGCCGTACCCACAGCTCTGCTGGGAGTCCTGATCGCCTGGGGCCTCGCCAGCCCGTCGGGACCCGAATCGTCGAGCACGGTCCGCGTTCTCGCGATCGGATGTGGTTCGTTGACCCTCGGCATCGCGACGCTCGCCTGGATGGGCCGCAGTGAACGCCGCCCGGCGACAACCCCCGCCGTCATGTGGACTCAGCTCACCGCGGTGGCAGCAGTGTGGCTCGTCGCCGAGATCACGCTCCTCGTGCTCAATGCCGCAGCGGCCGACGGCGCCCCGGTCACCTCGCTGACCATCGGGCACTTCGGCGCATTCGTCTCCGAGGTCAACGTCGGCCGCGTCGGCGTCGCGATCATCGCGTGCGCGTTTGCCGTCGTCTGTTACGGCATCTACGGATTCACCAATCCCGAGACGGTGCCCGTCGCACCGGCATTGGTCGTCTCCGCGTTGGCGCTCGCTGCCCGCCCGATCACCGGGCACATGGCGCAGCAGAGCTTCGGATCGATCCTCGACGCCGTTCACGTCCTCGCTGCGGCCTTGTGGTTCGGCGTGCTCGCCGCACTCGCGCTTGCCGTACCGTCGCGCGGTGCCTGGGCGATCTGGTTGCCCAAGTACTCCGCTCTCGCCTGGCGATGCGTCCTCGCGCTGGTCGTCACCGGTATCGTCAACGCCGTCGTGCGACTCGACTCACTCTCCGCCTTCTACGACACCGCATACGGTCGGGTGATCCTCGCCAAGATCGTGGCGATCGGACTGCTCGTCGCCCTGGGATGGTGGTGGCGCCGGACATGGGTGGTCGCGAGCGCTGCACACCGCATGAGTTCGGACGGATCTCTGCGTCGCGCCATCGGTGAAGTTGTCTTCATGGCCATCGCATTCGGGCTTGCCGCGGCCCTTGCGACAACTGCGTAAGACGTGCCTCAGCGCGACATTTCGTGACCCGCACATTTAACGTTTCACGTCGAGATTTAACCTCTACGTGAGTTTATTTTCCCAGCTTGCGGCGGTTTCCGGCCCCCCTTAGCGTTGCTCGCATGACGGAGGCCCAACGCTCGTTTCTCGTCTGCGCTTCGCAGCGCAGCGGCAGTACTTTGCTGGTCGAATCCCTGCGAGCAACCGGGGTCGCGGGTGAGCCGGAAGAGTTCTTCCAGTACCTCCCCGAGACCTCGCGATCGCCGCAACCGAGGCAGTGGTTCGAAGACGTCACGGACGAGTCCGTCCTGGGTCTGCTCGCCCCGTTCCACCCGGGCACGCCGGACACTCGCACCTCCGAACAGTGGCGCACACAACTTCTCGAACTCGGCCGAACCCCCAACGGAGTCTGGGGTGGCAAGCTGATGTGGAACCAGACGCCGCTCCTACTCGATCGCGCGGCCGGATTGCCCTGGCGCAGTGGGACGGACCTACGTTCCGCACTCCACGACACCCTCGATCACGACCTGCAGTTCATCCACGTCTATCGAGAAGATGTCGTCGCTCAAGCTGTGTCGATGTGGCGCGCCGTGCAGACACAGGTTTGGCGCGACGACGCGACTCCACCGAATCTCTCGGACGGTGCGCAGTACAACGCAGTCGGAATCGCGCACCTGGTGACGATTCTCGGTGAGCAGGAACGCCAATGGAAGCGCTGGTTCGAGGAAGAGGACATCTCTCCCATCGAAGTCGGGTTCCGCGATCTCACCGAAGACCCGCAGTCCGTGGTCGCAAAAACCCTCATCTCCCTCGGCCTCGACGGACAACTGGCCCCGCCACCGCCGCTGCGTCGTCAGAGCGACGGACGATCCCGCGAATGGGTGCAGCGTTATCGCATCGACGCCGAACAGAACGGATATCCCGTCACATGAGCACCGTCACCGATGTCGTCGACGAACTCCGAGTTCTCGAATCCGAAGCGGTTCACATCATTCGAGAGGTGGTGGCAGAACTCGAGAGACCGGTACTGCTCTTCTCGGCCGGCAAGGACTCGATAGTCCTGCTTCGTCTGGCCGAGAAGGCGTTCCGGCCCTCCCCACTCCCTTTCCCGGTCCTGCACGTCGACACCGGTCACAATTTCGAGGAGGTCATCGAATTTCGCGACCGTCGAATCAAGGAGGGCGGGCACACACTTCTGGTTGCTTCCGTTCAGGATTCGATCGACCAGGGCAGAGTGCAGGAGTCGACCGAGACCAGCGGATCGCGAAACCGCCTGCAGACCAGAACCCTGCTCGACGCTCTCGAAGCTGGAAGGTTCGACGCCGCGTTCGGCGGCGCCCGCCGGGACGAGGAACGTGCGCGCGCCAAGGAAAGAGTCCTCAGCTTCCGTGACGAGTTCGGCCAGTGGGACCCGCGAGCGCAACGGGCCGAACCGTGGTCGCTCTACAACGGTCGGATCAGACGCGGCGAGTCCGTTCGTGTCTTTCCGCTGAGCAACTGGACCGAGCTCGACATCTGGCGCTACATAGCCCAGGAGGAACTGGAACTGCCGTCCATCTATTTCGCGCACCAGCGGAGGGTATTCGAGCGCGACGGAATGCTCCTCGCTGCTTCCGAATTCAGCACCGACGCCGAGAACGCCGCGGCAACGACCGAGTGGGTGCGATATCGAACCGTCGGCGATCTGACCATCACCGGCGCCGTTCGATCGCACGCCACCACTATCGACGACGTCGTCACCGAAATCTCGGCCGCGACGGTTTCCGAACGAGGCGAGACTCGCGCAGACGACCGAACGTCGGTCGCCGCGATGGAAGACCGAAAGCGTGAGGGCTACTTCTGATGACGACCACCATCACTCGCCAACTCCTGCGACTGGCCACGGCGGGTAGCGTCGACGACGGCAAGAGCACGCTGATCGGCCGACTGTTGCATGACACCGACAGTCTGCCAACCGATCACCTCGATTCCGTGACCGACGAGCACGGTGTCGCCGACCTGGCTGCACTCTCCGACGGACTACGTGCCGAGCGTGAACAGGGCATCACGATCGACGTCGCGTACCGATTCTTCTCCACCCCGACAAGAAGTTACGTACTCGCCGACACCCCGGGGCACGAACGCTACACGCGCAACATGTTCACCGGAGCATCCAACGCTCACGTAGCGGTCCTGCTGGTCGACGCGAGGACCGGCGTGCTGCGTCAGACCCGTCGGCACGCCAGAATCGCCGCACTGCTCGGTGTTCCGAACCTTGTAGCCGTGGTGAACAAGATCGATCTGGTGGACTTCGACGAAGCGAGATTCGCTCAGGTGCAGGAAGAATTGCGGGCCTTGGCACGGCAAGTCGGACGCGAGGACGTACTCGCCATACCGGTCTCCGCGAAAGCCGGCGACAATGTCGTGACGCGGTCCGAGAACACCGCGTGGTACGAGGGGCCGACGCTCCTCGAGTACCTCGAAGGCGTCGAACTCCATGCGCCCGCGACGCACATCGAGGAGCTTCGGCTTCCCGTGCAATGGGTTTCGCGCCCCGATCCGCAGAATCGTCGCCGGTACACCGGCCGGATCTCGGCAGGCACACTGAGCGTCGGAGACGAGGTAGTGGTCCTGCCGTCCGGATCGAAGAGCACCGTGATCAGTCTGGACACTCTCGACGACAACCGCAGTACTGCCGTTGCACCACTGTCGGTTTCGGTGGAACTGGCCGACGACATCGACGTCGGACGTGGCGACGTTCTGGTCAGTGGCGGTGCGCAGGCTCATTTGCCGGTTCTGGCCCGAGAACTCGAAGCCACCATCTGCTGGTTGTCCAACACACCGTTGCGCGCGGGCGATCGGATAGCGCTCAAACACACGTCCCGGACCGTGCGAGCGACCGTCCAAGAACTGCACACCCGTCTCGATCCTGAAACGCTCGACGAGCAGGACAGCCCAGTCGAATTGGGACTCAACGACATCGGAACGGTCACGCTCCGAACCAGTTCCGTGGTGGTCGCCGACACCTACGACCACAATCGGGACTCTGGCGCCTTCATCCTGATCGACGAGCAGAGCAACGACACCGTCGGCGCCGGCACCATTCTCGAACCACGCGTCGTCGTTCCCGGCGAGCAGACCCGCAACGACATCAAGTGGCATCCGTCCTCACTCGAACGTCAACGGCGATGGGCGTCTACCACCCAGAGGGGCGCGACGATCTGGTTGACCGGCCTACCTGCATCCGGAAAATCTACCGTCGCAGTCGCTGTCGAACGTGCGCTCGTCGACGCGGGACGCACCGCGTATCTGCTGGACGGTGACAACGTCCGCCACGGTATCTCCGACGATCTCGGGTTCTCGCCGGGAGACCGAGCCGAGAACATCCGACGCGTCGGGCATCTCACTCGACTGTTCGCCGACGCCGGCGTGGTGGCGATCGCGTCGATGGTCTCGCCACTACGTTCGGATCGAGCAATTGCGCGCGCGCTCAACGAAGCTGCCGGGCTCACCTTCCTCGAAATTGCCGTCACCACCCCCGTCGAAGAATGCGAACGCCGTGATCCCAAGGGCCTGTACGCACGTGCGCGGGCGGGTGAACTGAAGGGGCTCACCGGAATCGACGCGCCTTACGAGACGCCGGAGGACCCGGACCTGGCATTCGACACAACCGGCGCTGACATCAACGAGCTGGTCGAGCGGGTCATCGCATTGTTGGAAGAGCGCGAAGCCGCAAGGCCCTAGGGATTTTCGGTGTCCGACTCGAGGTAACCGCGGTCCGCACTGTAGGCGGACCGCACGTTGGGTCGGACACCGATCTTCTCGAGGTACGCCGCCATGCGGTGCACCGCCATCGCGCTTCCCAATGCCTCGTCCGGGAGACGATCGTCGGTTTCGGCGCGCCACGTGTGAAGCTGCGAGGACAATTCCGCCTGTATTGCCGAGACTTCCGGTCGATCGATCAGATTGATCTTCTCGTCCGGGTCGGCACGGAGGTCGTACAGCTCCCGGGGTGCGCGTACCGCAAGATGCTCGGTGCCGAGCGCTTTTCCGGAAAGACTGTCCTCGATGTCGAGCGGTAGATCCAGAGCCGGGCGGACGGCGTAGTTCTCGATGTAGCTGTAGTCCTTGGTGCGCACCGCACGAATGGGATCGAAGCTGTCGTGAAAGGTCTTCTCCGTGAACAGGGAAGTACGAACGGGTTCGGACGGCTCGGTTCCGCGGTCGACGAGGGCATCGGCGTGCGAGCGCCCTTCCACCTCGGTGGGGACGTCGATTCCGAGCAGATCGAGAATGGTCGGAACAAGATCCACACCACTGAACAGTGTCTCGTATTCCTTTCCGCCACTGCGATACCGCGCGGGAGGCCGAGCGATCAAGGCAATACCGGTACCCGGGGCGTAGAGCGTCGACTTGGCACGCGGGAACGCCGCGCCGTGATCAGTGAGGAAGAAGACCCAGGTGTTCTCGTCGAGCCCCTCTTCCTCGAGGGTCGCGAGCAGTTCCCCCACCGCGGCGTCGGCCACCTCTACGCTGCCGTGGAATTCGGCCAGATCCTCGCGCACCTGTGGCACGTCCGGAAGGTATCCGGGGACCTCCAGGGCTGCGGTGTCCGCCGGGGTATAGCGATCGGCGGGGTACGGGCGATGCGTTTCGAAGAATCCCGTGGTGAGCAGGAACGGCTCGGGCGGGAAGCGTCGTAGCCAGTTCTGGGCACGCGGAACCACGTAGTCGCAGAACGAGTTGGTGACGTCGTACTCGTGGTAGCCCAGTCGCTTCGGATACGCAGTCTCGTGCTGCATGCCGAAGAGCGAGGTGTACCAACCGTTGTCGGAGAGGATCTGCGGGAGCGTCTGCACCTCAGCGTGGTACTCCCAGCCGTGGTGCGCCAACCCGATCAGACCGTTGTTGTGCGGATACCTGCCCGAGAAGAGCGATCCGCGCGAAGGCGAGCACAGCGGCGCCGTCGCGTGTGCGTCGGCGAACCGGATACCTTCTGCCGCCAGTCGGTCGAGATGGGGGCTGTTGACCCCGGCGACACCGTAACTCGCGAGGTGTCGCCCCAGGTCGTGCCAATGAATGATCAGGACGTTATCTCGCGCAGCCGACACGTGGGCAAGGCTAGTTGCCCCGCCCACGTGCGGCAACAGCTCGAATCAGCAGGATCTCAACTGTTTCTGCCGAGTTGTCTGATCCATCCGCGGGTATCGGCCGGGTCGATGACGTCGTCCAGTTCGAACGTGGTCGCCGCCATCAGCGCCTTGCCCTGTGCGTAGGCCAGTTCCACGAACTGACCGAACAGCGTTTCCCGAGCCACCGGATCTTCGACGGACTCGAGTTCCTTGCGGAAACCGAGATGCACAGCACCTTCCAGACCCATCGGCCCGATCTCGCCCGTCGGCCACGCGACTGTGAACTCGGGGGCGTGGAAGGAACCACCGGCCATTGCCATGACGCCCAACCCGTAACCCTTGCGCAGGATGATCGTTCCGAACGGCACGGTGAGGCGAGCACCGGCAACGAAGAACCTGCCGAACCTTCGAACCGTCGCCTCCTCCTCCGAATCCGGGCCCACCATGAATCCCGGTGTGTCGCACAGCGTCACCAGAGGGATGCGGTGCGCTTCGAGCAGTTCCAGGAAATCCGAAGCCTTGTCCGAGGCTTCCGCGTCTATCGCGCCGCCGAGATGCTCGCTGCTGTTCGCCAGCACACCGTACGGAACTCCTTCGACACGAACGAGTGCGGTTACTACACCGCGTCCGTAGTCTCGACGCAGTTCCAGGACGCTGTCGACGTCCGCGATTGCGTCGATCGCTCCACGAACGTCGTACGAGCGCAGGCGATTCTCCGGCACCACATGCCGCGAGAGCCGCGGATCCGGAGCGGTCCACTCTCCGCTCGCACCCTGGAAGTAGCCGAGGTACTGCTTGGCCAGCGCCACCGCATGAGCGTCGTCGTCAGCGACCAGGTGTACGACGCCGTTGCGGCGCTGGACGTCGATGGGGCCGATGTCCTCGGGGCGAAAGTTTCCGAGCCCGCCGCCCTCGACCATGGCAGGACCACCCATCCCGATGTTGGCGTCCGGTGTCGCGATCAGGACGTCGCACGCGCCGGCCAGGGCCGCGTTGCCTGCGAAACAGCGCCCGGACACGACGGCGACCATGGGCACCCGCCCGCTCAGCGCCGCCATGGCGCGGAAGGTTCCCAGCTCGAGGCCTGCCCCGGCGCCGGCGTCGGTGTCACCGGGGCGACCGCCGCCGCCTTCCGCGAACAGCACTACCGGAACTCGCTTGCGATCGGCGATCTCGAGCAGGCGGTCGGTCTTGGCGTGATTGCGCATGCCCTGGGTACCGGCGAGCACCGAGTAGTCGTACGAGATCACGACGCTCTCGCCGCCGCTGATGGTCGCTACTCCGCCGATCAGTCCGTCGGCGGGTGTGTTGGCGATCAGGTCTTCCTCGCTGCGTCGACTGCGCTGCGCTGCCAGCGCGAGAGCGCCGTACTCGACCAGGCTGTCGTCGTCGACCAGGTCGTAGACGTTCTCGCGAGCAGTCCGGCGTCCCAGCTTGTGGCGTTTCGCCACGGCTGCGGGCCGGGCCGGGTCCAGGGTCACCTCGTGGCGAGCGATGATTTCGGCGAGGTCGGGACGGACGTCGTCGAGGTCCACCTCGTCGACCTCGGCGAGCTTCGATCCTGCGCTTGCACTACGGACGACGAGCAACGGTTCGCCCGCGCCCACCGACCTGCCCGGTGACGACAGGACCCGGACCACTTCGAGATCACCGGGCGCCGAGAGAACATGCTGCATCTTCATCGCCTCGAGGACGGCAACCTGGCCACCCGCATGGATACCGTCACCGACTGCCGCGAGTTCGACGACGATGCCCGCCATCTGTGCACGGACCACATCCTCGTCCGGTGCCACGTCCACAGACGAGGAGGGCGTTTGTGGGCCCACTTCGGGGACAAGGTCCGCCAATCGAGAACCCAACCAGTCGACGTCGACCAGGCCGTCGCGGAAGTCCTTGTCCGACAGTATTGCCTGCAGAAATTCGAGGTTGGTCGCTACACCGTCGATGGCGAACTCACTGAGAGCAGCAATCGACTTACGCACCGCGGCAGGGAAATCCGCTCGACGCGTGTGGGTGACGACCTTCGCCAGCAGCGAATCGTAACGCGCACTCGGCGAGAGTCCGACCGTACCGAAGGTATCCACGCGCACGCCGGGTCCGCCCGGAGGAGTGAAGTTGTCGAGCGTGCCGGAGGACGGCAGCGCATTGCCGTCCGGCGTCATGGTTTCCATGTTGACGCGGGCCTGTATCGCAATCCCCGAAGCGTTTGCCACGGATCCGACTGTCTCCGAGCCCTTCTCGACAGCGATGATCCCTGTTGGCAGGTCCAGGTTCTCGAACGGAACTCCGTCCGCGATCGCGAGCTGCACGGCGACGAGATCGACTCCGGTGACCTCCTCGGTCACCGTGTGCTCCACCTGAATTCGGGGATTGACCTCGAGGAAGACGAACCCGCGTTCCTCGACCAGGAACTCGACCGTCGCGATGCCTCGATAGCCGACCTCGGCGCACAGCCTCGCCGCCGCAGCGTGAAGACGCTCGCGCAGGGCCCCCGACAGCCCCTGCGCGGGCGCAACCTCGATCAACTTCTGATGGCGACGTTGGACGCTGCAATCGCGGTCACCCAGAGCGAGCGCGTGGGTTCCACCTTGCCCCGGTGCCGCCACGATCTGCACTTCGATGTGCCGAGCGTGCTCACTGAGTACCTCGGCGAACAGTGCCGAACTGCCGAATCCCGACTGGGCTTCGGCCGCACACACACGGTACGCGTCGTCGAGCGCTTTCGGGTCGCGCACCGCGCGCATGCCGCGGCCACCGCCGCCGCTGAGCGCCTTGATCATGATGCCGCGGGAGTTGCGCTCGAAGAATTCACGCACCTCGTCGAGGTCGGCGTTCGCCGATGTCGACGGCAGGACCGGCACTCCTGAGTCGACCGCCGCAGTGCGGGCGCTGGCCTTGTCGCCGAAAGTCCGGAGAACCTGGGCGTCCGGGCCGACGAAGACGATGCCCGCCTCGGTACACGCCTGCGCGAATTCGGCATTCTCACTGAGGAATCCGTAGCCCGGGTGCACGTGCGTGGCGCCCGTTTCGGCCGCGATCTTCAGCAGTGCGCTCTGATCCAGGTACGCGGATGCGCCCGACGCTCCGAGCGGCACCGACTCCGTGGCCGCCGCGACGTGCGGACTGGACGCGTCGTCCTCGGCGTACACCGACACCGTCTCGATCCCGAGTTCACGGGCAGTTCGAATGATCCGCAGCGCAATTTCGCCGCGGTTCGCAATCAGCAATCTCACTTGTCCCCCTGAGTGCGCTCGAACAGATCGCCCTTGCGCACCTTTCCTGTCGCTGTCATCGGAAGCGCCTCGAGCACTTCCACTTCGGGCACCTTGTACGTGGCCATGTTCTCCTTGGCCCACGAGACGATCTCGTCGGCCGCAGTGTCGGAACCCTCGACCAGTTGGACAAACGCAAAAGCCACCTGCCCCTTGTCCGGGTCCGGTTTCGGCACCACCGCAGCCTTTTCGATCGCCGGGTGCAGCATGAGCAGCGCTTCCACCTCGGAGGGAAAGACACTCATGCCGTTGGTCTTGATCATTTCCTTGTTCCGCGCCAAATAGTGCAAACCGCCACGCTCACTGAACTTTCCGACGTCACCGGTCTGCAGCCAGCCGTCACGGATGGCGTCGGCGGTGGCCGCCTCGTTGCGGTAGTACGCGGAAAGGATGGACGGGCTGCGCACGATGATCTGCCCGTGCTCGCCGACGGGAACCGGCCTGCCGTCGTGATCGACGATCAGAACGTCGGTGCCGGGCACCGGAATTCCGCAGAACACCGGCTCGCTTTTCAGGTCGTAGTCGCCGTCCTGGAAGCCGAGGGTGATCGTGTCCGCGGTGTGGGTTTCGGTCATGCCGTAGCTCGCTTCGCGCAGAACGCCGCCGGTAGCCTCGCGCCACCGCTGGCGCGTGGCCGGATCGAGTTTGAGAACGAACGAAACTGCCATGACGTTCTGGAGTGTCGAGAGATTTCGCTCCGCGAATCCTGGCGTGTCCATCAGTTCGACGTAATTGTCGACAGTTCCGACCAGCGAGGTCACGCCGTAAGCCTCGACAGCGTCGAGCGTGGTCTCCGCATCCCAACGATTCAGCAGGACCACGGTTCCGCCGTTGACGAGCGGAACCAGGATGCCGAAGTCCTCACCTGCGATCCAGAAGATCGGCAAGAACACCAGGGACACCGGCGGATTGGCACCCACCTGGTCACCGCCCGCAAGCGTCGCGGTGGCCGCGGTGTAAACCATGTGGCGCTGAGTGTGCTCACAGCCCTTGGGCATTCCCGTCGTTCCGCCCGTGTAGTTCAGGGCGGCGAGGGAATCGAGTTCGGTGGCGACAGGAGTCGCCCGCTCACTGGTGATGATCGACTGCCAGTCGCTCAGGCGCGGATCGTCGACCTCGAAGGGCAGTTCGACGGTCGGGATCGCCGTCAGCATGTCCGACACTGCAGTCTTCGCGACGTGTTCGAGTGGAGTCTGTGAGCGAACCTTCTTCACCAACTTCGAGAAGGTGTTCTGCGTCAGTAGGACCTTGACGCCGGCATCGTTGAGTTCGTGAATCAATTCATGTTCACGGAAGAGTGGATTGATCGGCACGTGAACCGCACCGACCTTGAGAATGCCGAGCATCGCGATATGGAACTGAGGGCAATTGACCAGGTGAACGCCGACGCGATCGCCGCGTTCGACTCCGAGTGACAGCAGCCATCCGGCAAAACGATCCGAAAGCTCGTCGTATTCGGAATACGTGATGACCCGGCCGTAGAAGATGATGGCAGGAGTATCCGGCCGCTCGATCGCCCAATGCCGCAAGTAATCGACAAGTCCCCCACCTTCGAGCGGATACTCGACGGCGCGGGGAATGCCGGCGGGCCAATGCGCTTGTTGCAGCGCAGAGATCTCCGCCAGAGCCGCTTCGAGCACGTCTTGTTCTGCCACCGATCACTCCATTCGTAAAAGAAATCTATTTCGACTCTTCGAACCCGATCAACCGCTCGGACATCGTCGTCATATCTGCAATGAACTGGTTCTGCTCTTCGACACTCGCCTTACTCAGTCGTGCTCCACCGGCCATCTGTGCGTCCGAGATCATCTGAACGAGCACCGGGGGCGAAACACAGGGATCTACGTCGTGAACCTGTCGAATCCGTTCGACAAAGCGGACGTAGCGGCTCACGAGCTTTTCGCGAACCGCCGACCAACTGCGCTCGACCTCGGAATCCACCCGCGCCCGATGCTCGATCACCGCGAGCAGGTCACCGTAGGTGTACACGGCCGTGATGAACGCCGACGTGGTCGTTCGGAGAACTTCGCGTAGATCCTCGGCCGCCGGGCCCTCCATGTGCTGAGCGTCGAGGAAGCGTCGGCACATCATTTCGGCGACGGCGCGGAAGACCTCGTCCTTCGACGAGAAGTACGCGTAGAAGGTCGCCCGGGACACATCAGCCCTGGTCGTGATCGTCTCGACCGTCACGGCGTCGTATCCGAGTTCGCCGAAGCAGAGGGCAGCGGTGTCGAGCAGTCCGGCACGGCGTGGACCGTCGCCGAGTTTGCGGGCTGTCCGCGCTCGCTCCTGCGTTTCACTGGTGGTCACCGTCACAGTGTGTGTTGACGTTGACGTCAATGTCAAGAATCGCGAGCCCGGCGCCCCACTTCGGCTTTTTGTTCGGGTCACCCTTTCACACCCCGCATATCGGGTGTAAGACTCTGCCTCTAATGTTTTTCGCCTTTCCCAGAAGGAGTCAATTCCGTGCCGGAAGAATCCGCCTCGCCCTCCTATTCCACAATCAAGGAAACAGTTGCAGCTTTGATGCCGGCACTGGAGTCGGAACTCGTCGAACTTGTTCGTATTCCGTCGATAGCAACAGAAGGTTTCCCCAGCGAGCCCCTGTTCGAGGCTCACGACCTGATCGTTTCTCTATTGGAGAAGTCCGGAGTCACGAAGATAGAGAAACTCGAAATAACAGGTAAAACTGCGCCGGTCATCATTGCAACAGTTCCCGGTCCAGAGGGAGCCCCGACCGTATTGATGTATTCGCATTACGACGTCGTTCCCGCCGACGACGTCGAACTCTGGGATTCACCGCCTTTCGAACCGAGCAAGCGTGACGGCGCGATTTACGGCCGCGGTACGGCAGATTCGAAGGCAAACGTCATCGGCATGATCGGCGCGCTTCGCGTCTTCGACGGAAAGCCGCCGGTGACGGTCAAGCTCGTCATCGAAGGCCAGGAAGAATTCGGCAGCCCCTTCGACAACTATCCGCCGGAAGCCCCCGAATTGTTTGCGGCCGACGCAATGGTCATCGCCGACGTCGGGAGCGTTCGGCCCGGATCACCGACCCTGACCGTCGCACTGCGCGGATCGGCCCAGGTGATCGTCGAACTCACCACTCTCGGAGCCGACAAGCACAACGGCCTCTACGGCGGCGCCGCACCGGACGCCCGCCTCGCGCTCATCCGCGCACTGGCGTCGCTGCACGACGACAACGGTGACGTGGCGATCGACGGCCTCCTGCGCGAACCGTGGACCGGCAGTTCATACACCGAGGACGAGTTCCGCACCCTCGCCGAGATCCAAGACGGGCTTCCGCTGCTCGGAACCGGCGGCATCGGCGAACGCATCTGGTCGGGCCCGGCCATCACCGTGACGGGAATCGACGCTCCCCCTGTGGACGGTGCGGTCAACGCCGTCGCAAGCACTGCCCGCGCCGTGATCAATCTGCGCGTACACCCGCGCCAACCTGCCATCGAGGCGCAGGCTGCTCTGGTCCGGCACCTGGAAGCCCTGCGCCCCTTCGGTTTACAACTGACTGTCACCGCGGGAGAAACCGGCGACGGGTTTGCGGCAGCCGAAGGTGGACCGGCCTTCGACGCGGCATTGTCTGCATTATCGCAGTCGTGGGGTGAACCGGCCGGGCTGATGGCAGGCGGCGGCTCGATCCCCCTCGTGATGGCCTTGGATACAGCAGTGCCCACCGCCGAGAAGCTGTTGTTCGGCGCCACCGACGGTTACGCGAACATCCACGGCCCCAACGAACGCGTCCTGCTCGACGAGCTCGAGAAGGCCGTCGTCGCCAAAGCACTGTTCTTCCAGGAGTACGCACACACCTTCGAGGGGAAGAAATGAGCACCGAGACCGATACGGGATCCGCGCAAACGCCCGCCAAGAAGAAGTTCGAGTTTCCCGGTGCGGTCACGATGCTCGCGATCGTCACCATTCTGGTCTGGGTTGCGGCACTGTTCATTCCGGCCGGACGCTTCGGCGTCGACGTGGACGGCTCACCCGTTCCCGGCAGCTTCGAAACCGTCACGTCTCCGCTCTCGTTCTGGGAACGAATCCAGCAACTGATCCTCTCCCCCGTGAACGGCCTGTACGGCGTCCAGGATTCGATCACCGGGTTCGTCGACACCGACAACATCGGACGGCTCTTCGGTTCGGTCGGCGTAGTCCTCTTCATCATGGCGCTCGGTGCGTTCATCTCGGTCAGCTTTGCCACCCGCAGTCTGGAAACCGCTGTCTCCCAGCTGGCTACCAAGCTCAGCGACAAGGGCTGGTTGCTCATCACCGTCATCATGGTGCTGTTCTCGCTGCTCGGTTCGACAATGGGCTTCTCGGTCGAGACGTTCGGCTTCTACGCCCTGCTCATCCCGCTGATGACGGCACTGGGTTACGACCGCATGGTCGCGGCCACCATGATCATCCTCGGCGCTCTGGTCGGAAACATGGCGTCGACCGTCAATCCGTTCTCGATCGGCGTCGCCTCCGGTGAGGCAGGCGTCTCCATCGGTGACGGCATCGTGCTGCGCGTGATCCTGTGGATCGTATTGACCGCTGTGGCAGTGGTATTCGTTCTCCGCTACGCCGCAAAGGTGAAGAAGGATCCGTCCAAGTCGCTTGTCGGTTTCGACATCGCGGACGACGAAGACGAAGAGCCGGCCGAGCCGGTGGACATCGACGGCAAGCTCACCGGAACTCAGAAGCTGGTACTGCTCATCACCGGACTCACCTTCGGACTGATGATCTTCTCCGTCATCCCGTGGTCGAGCATCTTCGGCGCCACTACCGGTCCGGCCGAGTACGACGCGTACCACGTCACGGCAACCGAGCCCTACTGGTTCGAGTTGAACTGGTGGTTCCCGCAATTGGCGATGCTGTTCATCCTCGCCGCCGTTCTCGTCGGCATAGTCGCGAAGATGGGTGAGAAGAAGATCGTCTCCCTGATCACGCGTGGAGCCGGCGACATGGTCGGACCGGCGATCGTCATCCTGCTCGCTCGCGGCGTCTCGGTGATCATGACCAACACCGAAACCCTCGACACCATCCTCAACGCGATGGAGCAATTGGTCAGCGGCGCTTCGGCGGGGGTCTTCGCGATCCTGGTGATGCTCGTCAACATCCCGCTGGCGTTCCTGATCCCGTCCAGTTCTGGTCACGCCACCCTGGCGATGCCGCTGCTCGCGCCGCTGGGCGACTTCGCCGGAGTCAGCCGAGCACTCGTCATCACCGCCTTCCAGATGGGCCACGGCCTGATGCTGATGGTTGCCCCGACCAACGTCGTCGTTGTCGGCGGGTTGGCCATGGCGAAGGTCGGCTACGACAAGTTCCTGCGTTTCGTCTGGCCACTGCTACTGATCAACTTCGTGATCGTTGTCGTGGTGATCGGCGCAGCAGCGGTATTCGAGTAGTTCAGGCGTGGTGGGCCTCGCGTGCCGCCGTCTCCAGACGGTCGGTGTACTCGGCCCACCACGCCTCATCACCGGGAGCCAGATTGTTGTCGCCCGCTTTCATCCCCGCGGCGCCGTCGATCAGCTCCCGCACGATGTCCGCGTGGCCGGCGTGCCGATGGGTCTCGGTGACAACGTGAACGAGTATCTGGTGCAGCGTGACGTCGCGACGATCCTCCGGCCAGTGCTTCACGAAGCCGGGGGCGTCCAGATCGTGCTCCTCGATCGTGGCGTCGGCGAAAGCCCAGGTGCGGCGATAGGTTTCGACGATGTCGGCAGTGGACTCGTCGGCGCGGGCCCACATGTCGACGTTGAGTTCCTCCGAGCGCAACCACGCGGGGAGATCGGGAACCCGACGGCCGAACGTCGGGCCGAAATACCCGAGCTCGACGCCGATCATGTGTTTGACCAGACCCAGCAGGTTTGTCCCTGTCCGGGTCATCGGACGCCGAATGTCATACTCCGACAGCCCGTCGAGCTTCCAGACGAGCGCATCACGTGCTGCCTGCAGGTACCGCTGGAGATCTTCCTTTTCCGAGTTGGTGGTCATGAAACCAACCTAAACCGAGTGGAGCAGACATTGACAGCGGTCGAGGATCTGACCGAGGTTGCCTCCCGGGCCGTCGCCGCCGAGCGTGACGCCCGGTCGGTGCGCTGGCACAACCCGGCAGCCGTCCGCAAGGCTGCCGCGGCCGTCCGTGATTCGCTCGACGACGAACGATCAGCGCTGAGCCGACCGTCGTACAGCGGGTTGTCACCGTCGCCGCACATGGCGCGCCAACTCGAACTGATCACGACGTTGGAGCCGCCACTGCCCGCCGACGCCGGCATCGGCACCGCCGCGCAGGCCGAGGCCGACGCCGTCGCCGCGGTGACCACCGCACGGATAGCCTTGCGCGCCGCCCACCTTGCGGTTCTCGAAGCACGCGTCGCCGCGCTCGATGCCGGTGACACCGATACCGTCGCCGCCGCGATCCGCGGTTACGTCCCGCTGAACTCGGGCAACCCCGTCGTCCGGCACGTGCAGGATCTCGGCTCCCGGATCCGTGAGGAAGCACGGCACGTGGTGAGTGGTAAGCCTCGGTCGATCGCGTTTCGGCTGGGGCTGAGCCTCGGAATGGGCTTGGCGTACCTGGCATTCATTCGCCTCTTCCAGTGGGACGCCAAGGAAGATCGACTGCCTTATCTTGCGCTGTACGCACTCTCGGGTGTGGTCGGAAGCGTCGTGTGCACCAATGCGCTCAGCTTCGACGCCGGCCGCGTCCGTGCTGCGTTGTCCGGTGGAACCAGGCTCTGGCACGTACTGGTCGCGAAGAACGCGGTGATGCTGCTTCTCGTCGGCAGCGCCGGGTTCCTGCTCAGCGCCGTCCTCGCGTGGCGCTCCGGAAGCAGTGCCGACCTGGTGAAGGCGTGCGGCCAGGTGCTGACCATGATCCTGCTCTGGTTGGGGGTCGCGAACGTGATGTCGGTGAGCTTGCCGCTGCGGGCAGAACCGATGACGGCGCGGCGCCACGACGGCACGTGGAAGCAGTTCCTGCTGTCCTTCGTCATCTCGTACGGTGTCGGACTGATCGTCAATCTGATGCTCTACTGGCGCGTCTGGGCAAAGACGACGCTGCTCGAGCAGATGGGCGGTCCGTGGATTCCGGTCCTGCTGCTCCTCGCGAGCGCGGCCGCGACGTGGCTGTTGCTGACCGTGCTGGCCGTACTCCTGGCCGAGCAACCGCGCTTCCGGCGCGCCTTGCACCGGGAGATGGTGGTCTACCGCGAAGAAACCAACCACTTGCAGGCGACCATTCAGCACAATTCCGGCTAATGTAGCCGTGCGTGGCTGATCCGGGCACGTCGCGAGTACACGCAGTGTCGAGGAAGGCGTGACCCATCATGTCCGTAAAGCCTGGCGCGGCCGCCACAACGGCCGCCGTGAGCACCGCCTCCTGGCTACCACTCATCGTGGTGGTCCTCACCCAGATTCAGGCGTCGTTCGCCGTCAACGCCCTGACCGTCTCGATGGCCGGCATCACCACCGATCTCGACACGCCCGCAACAAGTGTCGGCACCGCGATCACCGCGGGCACCTTCGCCATGGCTGCCTTCATTCTGTTGGGGGCCAAGATCGGCGCCCGTTACGGAACGCGTCTGGTCTTCCAGATTGCCGTCGCGATTCACGGCCTCGCAATGGCCGCGGTCGCCCTGAGTCAGAGCCCGGCAATGCTGTTCGTGGCGCAAGCTGCATCCGGCGCCGTGATCGCCCTCATCGCTCCCGCATTGACGGTCTTCATCGCCACGAACTTCAGTGGCGATCAGCAGGCAAAGGCCATCGGTTACCTGGCAGCAGCAATCCCGGCGGCCGGTGTGCTTGCGCTGCTCATCGCCGGTTCCTTCGCGACGACGATCGGGTGGCGATACTCGTTCGCCCTCGTCGTGGCTCTCGCGGTGGTCAACCTGATCCTGAGCTTCCGGGTCAAACCTGTTCCCCCGCAGAAGGACATCACCATCGACTGGGCCGGCGCCGGCATTGCTGCCGTTGCCGTCATCCTGCTCAGCTTCGGTTTCAGCGGCCTGAACTCGTGGGGCGTCATCCTGGCCACCGACGCTGCGCCGTTCTCGGTCATCGGTGTTTCACCCGCGGCCATCCTGATCGTCCTCGGCACCATCTGCGCGCAGGGATTCTTCCAGTGGACGCGAAGCCGCAAGGCGCAGAACAAGCCTCAGCTCTTCAACCTCGACGTCCTCAAGACCGGCGCCGAGCGCGCCACCACGATTTGCATGGCGACGATGATGTTCGTGGGAACCGCGGCCAACTTCCTCATTCCGCTGTACATGCAGATCATCCAGGGCCGCAGCAGCTTGCAGACGTCGTTCTCGATCATCCCGTACACACTTTCGATCTTCATCGCGAGCACCGTCGTCGCGCGTCTGTACAAGACGTACTCCCCGCGTCTGATCGCACGAGCCGGGTTCGTCGTCGTTGCCGCTGGACTCATCCTGTTGGCCTTCACCATTCGTGGCGACTGGCATCAGATCTTTGTCGTCATCGGACTGATCACCCTCGGCCTCGGGCAGGGCGCCATCGTTGCGCTGGTGTTCAACACCCTCCTCACCGCAGCCCCCAAGGAACTGGCCGGCGACGTCGGCGCCTGGCGAGGACTGGTACACAACATGTCCGGCAGCGTCGGCATCGCGGTGGCCAGCGTGTTCGCCGTCGGAATCCTGGGTACCCTCGTCAGCTCGCAGCTGATCGACAACCCCACCATCCCGGCATCGCTCAAGGTCGAGTCAGGGATCAATCTCGACCAGGTCAACTTCGTCCCCAACGATCAACTCGTCGTGACGCTCGAAAACACCTCCGCGACACAGGCACAGATCGACGAAGCCATCCGGATCAACACCGAAGCGCGCTTGC
Source organism: Rhodococcus sp. MT28 (assembly GCF_058792695.1). Lineage (NCBI taxonomy): Bacteria > Bacillati > Actinomycetota > Actinomycetes > Mycobacteriales > Nocardiaceae > Rhodococcus > Rhodococcus sp. MT28. The sequence continues at coordinate 488,713 of NZ_JBXAFD010000002.1, read as the reverse complement.
GCGCCCTGCGAACCTCGCTACTCGTCCTCGCCGGACTCTCCCTGCTCGCCATCATTCCGGCCGGCCGCATGCCCAACGAAGTACCTGCTCTGGAAGAACCGCAACCCACGAAGGGCAAGAAGTAACCGATGTCCAACCAAGACCAATTCGGTCCGATCGAATACGTTGCCGTCGAGTTTCCCGGCGGTGCACCGACCTCCGCGGGATTCGAGCAGCTGCTCACTCTCGTCGACTCCGGCGTGATCCGCATCCTCGACCTCGAGTTCGTCACCAAAGCCGCCGATGGATCAGTGGCCGTCGTACCGGCATCGACCTTCGAACTCGCAGATTTCGATCTGGCGCAGTTCGACGGCGCAGCCTCCGGACTGCTCGACGCCGGCGACATCGCCGCCGTTGGTGACGAGTTGGCCACCGGTAGTGTTGCCGCCGTGCTCGTTTACGAGGAACTGGCCATACTGCCGGTGATCGACGCGTGGACACGCAGCGGCGCAAAGATTGTCACCGAAGGCCACCTGAGCTTGGACGAACTTGCCACCGCACTCGACAACACCGCACCAGGCAATACGGAGAAGGACGCATGAGTTTCTTGAGGCGAGCCGGCCGGGTAGCCGTCGCAAGCTCCATTCACGGCAATGTTCAGCGCCGTCAGCGGACCCGTTGGGCCGCCGAAGATCAGGCTCGCGCAGCGCAGGCCCAGCCGGTGCCGCCGATTCCCGATCTACCACCCCTGCCACCGCAGGCAGCTCCGGCAGCATCGATGGACTTGAAGCTCGAACAGCTCACCAAGCTGGGCGAACTCAAGAATGCGGGAGTATTGACCGAGGCCGAGTTCGAGACCCAGAAGGCACGTATTCTCGCCTGACCTAGCTGCGCCTCCCGAGTGCAAAAGCCATGACGGGAAGCTGCGTCGTCGCGAGATTCAACAGAGATGCCACTCGCGCATCCGTGAATCCTGCGATGGCGCAGCCCGCAAGTCCCATCGCCTCGGTCACGAGGTACAGATTCTGAACCAGCACACCGGCATCCACGTGCATCGTGCGGTAGTGCCGCATCGCGTACTTCTCGAGCGGAGCTTCGACGTCGGCGACCACAAACAGAAGAACCGGGAACACGTCGACGAACTCGGGTTGGAGAAGGCTCGCTCGAAGGTGCTCTCGCACGTCGCCTGGCCGGACAGCTTCGGCACGGCCTCGGGCATATCGGTATACCCCGACTCCGAGCTCGTCTCCGGGTCGGCTGAGAACAAACGACAGCGTCAGTTCGCGCATCCCGCCCGCCGTCGGGCTGCTGACAAGGCTGTGGTGCAACACGTTTGACAGCTCGCCTGCTCGGAGCGCCGTCTGTGCGGGGTCGTAGCGGCTCCGTCGTGCCTGCAAGACGTCCGCGAACCCGCAGGCCGGCAGTGGCGTCGCGGCCGGCAGTTCCACGGATTCACACGTCACCGGCGGCAGTGCGTGCTCGTCGAACGGTAGCTCCGACGGACTCACCGTCCGGTCCAACACTGCATGCAGCGATACGACGGCCTCGATTCGCTCGAGTGCGGTCACGAACCCGGGTGCAGCAGGCGAGACACCTCGCCGGCCCCGTCGATCGAGACCAACTCGCCGGCGAACCACGCCTCCGGAACGGCAAAGATCGCATTCAACGCCGCGGCGGGGGTTCCGGCAAATGCCGTCCGCGCAGCATCCAGGGTGGATTCCCGAGCCGACTCGGTGGAGTAGACGACGAGGACAGCCTTCGGCGACTTCGCGAGCACCGATTCCGTGGCTACCTGGCCGAAGTACTTTCCGTCGGGAAGGTCGTTCTCAAAAAGATTGCTTCCCCCGGCGGCCTCGAGCACACTGCTGTAGAGGCCCCTGGCCAGAGCATAGGACTGTCCCTCCGAAACCTGAACCATCACAGTGGGAACCGGCTCCTGCCCGGCGACAGATGCCTCGGTTGCTGCGAGGGACTTCTTGCCGTCGGCCAGGAGGGTTGCTGCCGCGTCACTTGTTCCGGTCAAGGCGCCGAGACCGTCGAGGTCGGACCAGACGTCGTCGATCCGCCCCTCGGTGACGGCCTTGTGGCAGTAGCCGCTGTTCACGAAGATCGGGATGCCGAGGTCACGCAATTCGTCCATGGTCTGCAATCGGTCACCGTCGAACCAGTATTCCCCGTCGGAGACGATCAGATCCGGACGGGCGTCGAGCAATGCTTCTTTCGCGGGAACTCCGGTGCTCAGTACCGGCACGGCCGCGAACTGATCAGCGAGTTCGGGGCTGGGAGGAGAGAGGTCGGTATTCGATTGTCCGACAATGCGGTCGGCGGCGCCGAGCTGAATGAGAAGTTCCGTCATCGACGGATACAGCGAGACAATCCGCTCCGCCGTCTTGGGCACCGTGACCTCGCGATCACAATTGGTGACGGTGATCTTCTCGGACGACGACGCCGCCGAATCCGCCGTGGAGTTTCCGCATGCGGTCAGTACTGCGGTGGCGGTAACGGCCGAGCACAACAGCGCGGCAGTACGTATCGAGGATTTCAAGACACTGCTTCTTTCGTGTGTAGGAGCGGAGGGGCGAACGAGAGCAGGGGGCGCCCGGTCAACGGATGAGTGCCGAGATGCACCTGAACCCCGAATACTTCGGACAGCAGGTCCTCGGTGAGGACCTCGGCCGTTGGTCCTGTCGCGACAACTACCCCGCCGGAGAGCAGACAGACGTAGTCGCAATACGCTGCGGCCAAGGCGAGTTCATGGATCGCGACAATCGTCGTGGTACCGAGTTCGGCGACCAATTCCATCAATTCGAGTTGAGCACGGATGTCGAGGTGGTTGGTGGGCTCGTCCAGGACCAGCACCGACGGTTGTTGAGCGATCGCCCGGGCCAACATCACACGCTGCTTTTCTCCGCCGGACAGTTCGGCGAAGAGACGTGATCCAAAGCCCTGCATGCCGGTTCGCATCAGTGCTGCGCTGACGATGTCTCGGTCGATCTCGCCGAGTCGAGAGAACGCGCTGTGATGCGGCGTCCGACCCGTTGCAACCACCTCGCGGACACTGAACGAGAAATCGGATGAATGCTCCTGCCCCACAACACCGATGATGCGTGCCGCCGATCGAGGCGAGAGATCGTCCCAAACATTCACCTCGTCCACCTTCACGATTCCGCTTCGCGGCTTCATCGAGCGATACAACGCGCGAAGGAGGGAGGACTTTCCACTGCCGTTCGGTCCGACGAGTCCGACCACGCTTCCCTCGGGCGCTTCGAGGTCTACACCCGAAACCACGAGGCGTCCGCCCCGAACGACGTGAATTCCGCTGGCCGACAATCTCATGACTGCGCACCGCCGTCCCGTCGAAGCAACCAGAGGAAGAACGGTGCACCCAATCCGGCGGTGATGATCCCGAGTGGTAATTCGTTGGGCGCATCCAACATCCGAGCCGCAAGATCGACGATCACCAGGAAGGTGGCACCAACCAACGCGGTCGCGGGGAGCAGCTTGCCGTGATCGGAACCGACCAGAAGTCGTACGGCGTGCGGCACGAGCAGCCCCACGAAACCGATTCCCCCGGCGACGGATACGACAACCGCGGTCAGCAACGACGCGATCACCAGTAGTAGCAACCTGGTACGGCGCACGTCCACGCCGACCGATTGCGCGCTCTCGTCTCCCATGGCCAACGCGTTGAGTTGGCGCGATTGTGTCAACAGAATTGCCGCACAGACGGTGATCACCGCGGCGGGCACACCGAGATCCGACCAACTGGCCCCGCTCACCGAACCCAGCAACCAGAAGAGCACTCCCGAAAGCTGACTCGGATCGGCGCGCAACTGCACAAAACTTGTTGCAGCCGAGAGCAGATAGCCGATGGCAACTCCGGCCAGGACCATGCGCAGCGGGACGAGCATTCCCTCTCGCCGACCCAGTACGAGAACCGCGATCAGGGAGATCATGGCCCCCAGGAAGGCTGCCACCGGGACACCGATCGACAGGCCGGTGCCGATGCCGGTCGTCATGATCAGTACTGCACCGAAGGATGCTCCGGAACCCACGCCCAGAATGTACGGATCGGCAATCGGGTTGCGCACCAACGCTTGCAGCACGGCGCCGGCCAACGACAATCCGGCGCCCGCCAATGCCGCAATCAGAATGCGCGGTACCCGCAATCCCCACACGATCCGATCGAGCAGCGGGTCGACCGGCGGACCGCCGACGTGTGCGTACAACACCGCGAACACGTCGGCAAAGGACACCGACGCGGCACCCGACCACACCGCGACGGTGGAGACCGCGACAAGCACAACCGCCGTGGCCAACAGAAACGGGACGTACCCGCGCTCGCCGACGGGATGTGGACGCGACGGCACTCGTGGTGCTGCCTCGCTGGTCAGCGTCATCGCACTCCTGAGTCGGTGGGGTTCGCAGTCATGAACAGGTGGATCTAACCATAACGACAGTCGTTTTCATTAATAGTCACATGCTCATCTGTGCGGGTAAGGGTCGGTCCGCAGCGCGCTCGCCCACGCGAATAGCGCCCCGACCAGCGCAAAGATGCACGCAACGAGGTAGGCGGTGCCGATGTCCCAGCGTCCTGCGATTGCCCCGGCAATCAAGGCGCCGACCGGCGAACCACCCCAGGCGACCATCCTCGCCGTGGTGTTCACGCGCCCCTGCAGACGATCCGGAGTCAGGCGCTGACGTGCACCGATGCCATTGAGGATGGTGACGGTCGCACAGCCGGAGTAGACGACGAGCGCCGTGATCGCGGCGCCGGTATTGCCGGTTGTCGCAACGACGAACAGCACCACCGGGCCGATGGTCAGCGCCCCGACCGTGATCGCCCCGACCGGCCACTGCGCCGGTAGGCGTGGGAGCAAGACTGCCCCGACCACTCCACCCACGGAGACGGCCGTCCACACGGCGCCGATCATCGGACTCGACGTCGAAATCCCAAGCCTCTCGGATGCGTACACCACCAGGAGCGCCGTAACCGCACCCTGCGTCAGCGAATTGACGAAGCCGACGCCGGTCAAGGCCCGCAGAAGCGGCGACTGCCAGAGGAAGTTGAGGCCTTCGCGTATGTCACGCGCAATTCCGGTTCCCGACTTCTTCGGCGCCGCAGGAGTAATCGAAAACGAGGCTCCGATCGAGGCCATGGCCAGCCCGGCCAGTATGTAAGCCAGTGCATCAGCACCCAATGCGTAGGCCGGGCCGATCGAGGCCACAAGCACGCCGGCTATCGCCGGAAAGACAACATCGATCAGCGTGCTGGACGTCCACAGCGCACTGTTGGCGGCCGGTATCCTCTGCCCACCGACCAGAGCAGGCAGCGCTCCGAAAGCAGCGGCGTCGAACCACACGAAACACGTTCCGATGCAGATCGATACGCCGACGGCATGCCACGCCGTCAATACGCCGAGTGCCTGCGCTGCCGGAATACTCGCCAAAGCAAGTGCAGCTACGGCCTGCGCACACAGTATGACCGTCCGCCGGTTGACTCGGTCTGCCACGGCGCCGGCGAACAAGCCGAACACGAGATACGGCAGAACCGTCCCCGCAGCCGCGAGCGAGGTGAGAAACGGAGACCGGCTGATGTCGAACACCAGGATCGGCATGGCCACTCCGGTGACCGCCGCACCGGCTACGGCAATCGTACGAGCCGTGAAGAACAATCGAAACGATCTGTCCCGAAAGACATGTGGTTGCGCTTCGACGGATCCCGTCGTCGGGGTCTCGCTCATGTATGCACTCTCTTGTACCTGTTGCTCTCCGTGGCGATCTTTCGTACGGTGGCATCGTAATGGAAATGGTTTCCATTACGGAAGGGATGACAATGAGCAACATTTCGTTCGACAGCGTCTCCAACTCGGCTCCGGCCAATGCACTCCAGGGCGTCGGCACCAACGCTCTCGTCGACAACCCGTTCACCTTCGAGCCGGTTGCCGAGGCAACGTCCGCACACGCCCTGCAGGGTGTGGGCACCAACGCCCTCGTCGACAACCCGTTCAGCTTCCAGAGCTGAAACCTCCCCTGATCCAGACTGTTTCGACAGTCTGATCTGCCGATGACCCCGCCCGCATCCGACTCGTCGGGTGCGGGCACCGACAAGGAGATCCGTGTACGCCCTCGCCGACGGACACCAGCTGTATCCGACCCCGGACGGTGTTTGGCATTACCTGACACCGGACGAGAACGCGGTCACGATCGGCGCGCCGGCCGAAGACCTCGCGGAACTCGACAACTTTCTCAGGCGCTCTGGTTCGGTGCTCGGCCCGGGAGCTATCGAGATCGCCGACGCCCTCGTCTCTCGCGGCGTGCTGGCTGTTCCAGGTCAAGTGCCAGAGATTCCGCGCCCACAGCGTGTGCTGATGGACGGGATCGGGCCCGTTGCCGATGCTTGCATCGCCCTGCTCTCCAAGGCTCTTCCGCATCTCGAGGTCGTATCCACTACTGCGCCAATCGAACACGACGTTGCGTCTTCGGACCTCGTACTGTCGGTTGCCGGTGCTCCTCCTCACGACGAGTGGTCGGAACTCGATACCTGGTGCCGCCGAAACCAAACACCGTGGCAACGCGTCCACGCGGAGCTGGGTGAGATCTGCATCGGACCCTTCTTCGACGGTATCGGCAGCGCAAGCTACCGGGACGTCTGCGGTCGACGGCTTGCCGCGTCGCGCGTCCCGGATCATCTGCAGGCACTGTGGAATCACCTCGCCGGCAGCGAACCTCGCCCGCTCGAACTTGAACCCACCGCAGCCGCAATGGCCAGTGCGCTTGCATGTTCGGACGTCGTGGCTGGTGTACATGGCGCACCGCCATCACACCTTCACCACCAGATCCGGATGAATCCGCGAACCCTCATGATGACTCGCCATCCCGTGCTACCACTGCCCGGCGGCGTTCTCGAACCCGCGCCGACGCTCCGGTGATCTCACTCGGCGTGAAGATCCCGGCAGCAGACGGTTCTTCGTTGGCTACGGATGTGCTTCTCCCACCGGATTCTTCACCGCGGGGACTGATCGTGATCCGCACCCCGTACGGGCGTGGATGGCATCTGGCGGAGGGGATCGAATGGCGATCGCGAGGAATTGCATTCATCTCGCAGGACGTACGCGGACGGCACGATTCCACCGGCTCTTGGGAACCGTACGTCCACGAGCGCGAGGACAGCGCCGCCCTGGCCGAGTGGCTGCAGGATCAGCCGTGGACACCGGAGTGCGTCATCGCAAGCGGGGCTTCGTATGCGGCCGGAACCGCCTGGGCATTTGCTACCGAGACCAACAGCGCCGATCGGTCATTTCGTGTAGACGGCGTCGTCTCCAAGGTGCCGACCATCGGAAGCGACCGCGTCAAACGTGATCCCTCGGGGATACTTCTCCTCGCCGAGCATCTGGCGTGGTGGGGCGAGCACGGAGATTCGTCTTCCTCTCGTGAGGGTTTCATCCCTGCCCTGATGCGCTCGGATTCGTCTTTGCTGGAACATCTCCCGGTGCAGTCGATGATCGAGGAGGTTGGTCTGACCTCCGATTCACCGGGCTGGTTGACGCCGATCCTTCGCGCTCGTAAACGCGAAGACTTCGGTGGCGATGATCTGGTGTCCGCGGACGAACTCTCCGAACTCGACATCGCCGGGCTGCACATCGGCGGTTGGGACGATGCGATGATTCGGGAGACACTGCGGCACTTCACGTCCGTGGGGCGCGGGCCGCAGAGTTTGATCGTGGGCCCCTGGGCGCACGACCTCCGCCCTGGAAGGGTCGGCGAGACAAGTTTCGGCCGCCTTCAGGTCGAGTGGATGGAATCGGTATTCGCTGCGCGGCCCCTGACCATCAATCGGGTATTCGACCGGGGTGTCGGCGAATGGTCGACCGAACCGTTTGTCACGGGTGCGAATCGCGTTCATCTCGAACCAGATCGGAAGGATGCGGCCTACAGCTTCCTGTATGACGCCTCACGGGACCGAAACAACTGTGTTGTCTTGACTTTCGATATCAAGCACGACTCCGTACTCTCCGGAACACCATCGGTGGAGCTGAAAGTGCATTCACCCGAGGGCGAAGCCGATTGGATCGCCGAACTGAGCGTCGTAGATCCCGCTGGAGTTACCAGATCGATCGCACGTGGCGCGGGTGTCAGCCTGCAGCCGACGATGGTGACCATCGATCTGGATCCCGTGTTGCACACTGTGCGCGCGGGTGATGTCTTGTCGCTGCGGATCGCCGGATCGGACTTCCCCCGCCTCGCACGCAATCTCGGAGACGGTGATCGCTATCGAGGAACACGCAGTACCGCACTGCACCAATCATTTTCCGGGTCGTTGACCCTGCCGATACTCGGAGGAACTGACGGTGGATGACTTGCTGGTCGACGCCCGGAGCGGCGTGCTGACCTCACTGGAACCACACATTCGCTCGGACATGCCGACGGGCTGGGTCGGTTGGGCCGCGAGGGTGGCCGACACCAGAAACTTCGGCGGCAGCGGTTCACTGTTTCGCGCGGACCCTTACGGATTCGGGGCTTCGATACGCGACGATGCAGCAGCTCGCGGGGCGGCGACCGGTGAGGCCGTCGAAAGATATTGCGGCAACGTGGTCCCCGAGGATCTGGTCCGCAGCAGTGCATCAGCGCTGGAACTGGCCGGCTCACGGGTCGTCGATCCCGCTGAATTTGCGTTGTACAGCGAGGATCAGTACCGCCTTCCCGGATTCCCCTTTGTTCCCTTCACCTCTGATCTGAACATTCGCTGGGCATTGGGTCACACCATGGACGAGAAAGTGCCCACCTACGTGCCTGCGGCCCTGACTTATCTCGGGTACTACACAGGCACCCGTCGCTGCGAGCCACCGATCGCGTCGTTGCAGTACGCCGGAATCGCAGCGGGACGCTCACGCGACGAGGCCGAGATGTCAGCTCTGCTGGAACTTCTCGAACGCGATGCCACCGCGCTGTGGTGGTGCGGGGACCGGTCACAGCCGGCGATCGAGCTTTCCGACTGGGAGCGGTTGCCTACGCACCGCCAACTCGGGGATCTGGAGAGCCAGACCCGGAGCGTTCGAGTGCTGCTGCTTCCCTCCCCCTTCGGCATTCCCGTCGCCGCAGCGTGGATCCGCGATGACCGACGTGGACTGGTCGCGCTGGGCACAGCTTGTCGACCGACGGTGGAGGCGGCAGTCTCGAAGGCACTGGTCGAGGCGTACGCGGTACTTGCCATCACGATCGACCTCGCCGACCCCGACGGGCCGACCTGGCGCAGCGTGGCGGACGGAACGCTGCCGGCGCACCTGTACAAACCCTTTCGGGCCGACCGTCGTTACCGGGACGAGTTCGATCCGCAATGGAAAGACGTCGTCGATCTGCCGACCGTTGCCCAACTTTATCTTGATCCCACGATGGCCCTGGCCGCGGAGGAACATCTCTTCGACTACACCGAAACACTCTCGGTATCAGAGATTCCCGTCGAAGCGCCGGTGGATCTGGCTTCTCTCGTAGCGCTTCTGACCTCACGGGGGCACCAGCCGATTTCCGTCGATCTCACCACCGGCGACATCTCGATTGCCGGGTTGCACGTCGTCCGCGTCCTGACTCCGGGCCTGTACAACAATGCCCCGGCAGCCTTTCCCCTTCTTGGAGGTAGCAGATTGACCAGCGCATCGACCACCCATCTGCATCTGCCGGTCCCCCTCGCATGACATCTTCGCTCGTCGACCGCCAAACTGGGATCATTCGAGAGCTGGTCGACGCCGTTGTTCCCCAGCACTTTCCGCCCGAGTTCAAGCTGATTCACTCGTATGTCAGTGATTCAGCACGCTTTACACCCTGGTCCAGCGACTCGGCGGGCGCCGGATATTGCTTCGATCTGGGTGACCGTGCGCGGCCTACCGCAGCTGCGATAGGCGAAGCGGTGGAACGGTATTGCGGCAACATCGTCGCCAAACCGATCGTCCGCGGGTCCGCCGAAGCGTTGATCGGAGCAAGCATCGAGCTGCCACAACTCGCGCGTTTCGACGCTGCCCAGTACGCGCGGCCACAGTTCCCGTTCGTCGAACCAACCGACGATCTGGAGATGGACTGGACTCGCGGAGCCGACCTGATCACGGGTTCGGATATCTGGGTACCGGCCGAACTCGTCTGGGGTTCGTATCCTCATTTCGTCGCCCGGACGGGTCCGGCGATCTCTCCGGTGGCTCAGGCGGGTCTCGCCGCCGGACCCTCGGTGAAGTTCGCAATCGACAATGCCTTGCGCGAGATAGTCGAACGAGACGCGATGACGTTGTCCTGGAACGGAAGACGCGGCGTTCGGATCGTCACCGGCATTCCCGAGGTGCTTCGGCGACTGGGGAATCACGGCACCCTCTCGACCAGGTGGTTGTCATTCGACAGCGATTTCGGGATCCCGGTGCTCGGCGCCCTCGTCCACGACGGACTCACCGGATACTCGACCATCGGTACCGCCTGCCACGAAGAAGCCCAGACGGCTGCGTTCAAGTCACTCGGCGAAGCGCTTCAGCTGCAGCTGCTTTCCGCCGACTACGACAACCCGGAGAGCGGCATCGGTCGAGCCGCGGCCTCCCCGACCAGTCCGCTTGCGCCTTGGCGAGCTGACCGAAGCTATGCAGGCGCCTACCGATCGGATTTTGCCGACGTGATGGACTACGGATGCCACCTGCAACTTCACCTGGACCCGGAGATCCAAGCACGATTCGAGAGTGAGCTGGTCGGTGCCGTCGTCGGCGAGGTGGGACTCGACTCTCTGACATCAGCCGCCGGCACCGAAAGCGCTCTGACGGCAGCCGGTTTCCGGCCGGCATGGGTCGATCTCACCACAACTGATGTTCTCCACGCCGGCCTGCACGTCGTCCGCGTCGTCGTACCCGGTTGTCTCACCAATGCGGCCGCCGGATTGCCGTTTCTCGGCTCGCCCCGACTAGTGGACAGTCTTGCCGGACGATCGGCTCGCACCATCCCATTGCCGCACTGACAGTTCGGGAACCGCCGCTTGCAACGACTCGGTGGTTTCCACCGCGTGGAACCACGTCGGCTTCGAGATCGCGGCATCCCGAATCACCCGCACGGCGCGCGCGGCGATAGCTGCCGTCGCGACCGACTGGCTACGCCCCGAAACCCACAGCGCCGGGCCGGTATCCGCTCGGGCCATCGCTACCCAACGATCCGAGCCCCACAGCTTCTTCGGCACGACCTTCTGTAGCGCGGGTGCCCACGTCATGGCCGCAAGTCCGAGCGTCGCGGTGGACGTGTCCAATCGCAGGTACGTCCTGACCGGAACACCGAGGTCTCGCGTCAACGCATGCTGGTCCGAAAAGTCGGCCCGCACAGCAGGACCGGTGCGGTAGCCGATCGCATCGGCCGGTATTCGAAACGTCTTCATCCCGGTGTAGTTGCGGACCGATCGTCCGTCGGGATCAGGAAACCTCGTGCCCAACATCCCGTACGTCCACGCCGTTGCGGCCGGTCCGTGTAGTTCTCCGCCGCCGAGGCCGATCACGATGTCCACGGGTCCGTCGCCGAGTCGATGCGCCTCGGTTGCAAGGACACTGGTCAATCCCGGTGCCAATCCGACGCCCATCAGGACGGGTCCGTCGACCGCTTCCAGTTCTTCGCAGTAGTTCGAGGTTGCCGTGACGTCGACGAATGCCGCCCCACCGCGTACCGCTTCGTCGGCCAGGCGAACATCCTCGAAACCCGACGCATTCACCACGACATCGAAGTCTCGAACCACAGTCGAATACGCGCCTGGTTCTTTAAGATCAACGACGACGTCCGCGCGGGCAGGGTCACGGCCGGCGGAGTACGCGGAGATTTCGGGGACCTTCGCGAGTTGTTTCATCAGGGGAATCCCGACGGCACCGTAGCCACCGAGTACAAGAACCTTCGTCATTACTTCGCCTCCCGAGTCGCTAGAGTTCGACTCTAGAGTTAGACTCTAATCATGACTGAGGTTCTTCGGGAAGACACGTCGGCGCGGCGCAAGATCATCGAGGCAGCGCGTGAGGTTTTTGTCGATCCCGGCTACGCGGCCGCCACGATCAAGCAGCTTGCCGCGGCGGCGGGCGTGTCGGTGCAGAGTGTCTATTTCGTGTTCGGCAACAAGCCGAGCGTGCTGTCAGCACTACTCGACGTGGCCGTTGCGGGCGACGAGGAAAAGACGGCAACTCTCGACCGTCCGTGGGTGGCGGCAGCACTCGGCGCCCCACATCCACTCGGACAACTCCGGATTCAGGTTCACCACGGACGGCTCATTCTGGAACGCACCGCAGACATCCTGCTGGCACTGCGGGCCGCCGCTTCCGCCGACGAGGACGCCGCCCGTCTGTGGCAAATCAACCGCACTCAGAGACGCACGGTGCAGGAACATCTGATGGTCGGCATCGTCGAAAAAGCGCCAACCGTCGACCTCGAAACAGCTGTGAACGTCGCACTCACGCTGCTCAGTCCCGAGACCTACACAGACCTCGTGGTCGGCGCGGGTTGGACCGGCCAACAGTACGAAGAATGGGTGGTCAACACCCTTGCCGCCACCCTCGGCCTGGACCGAACCGTCAAATCCCGGAAGTAGCTGGGATTACTTGGTGGGCTTGTCGTCGATGTGCCGTGGGTTGTTCCACAGGCGCTCCGTCAAATCGTGGAGGACGGCAAGGGTGATCGTGTCGTCGTCCCGTCGGAGCAGAGACTGGCTGACCGTCGCGCGCACCAACGTGGAGTCGGAGTGCACGAACTCCTTGACCGAGCCCGGCTCGGAACTCAGTTCACGATGGGCCTGCTCTGCACTGACGTCGTCGGCATCCTTGTCGTAGAGGATGTCCTGCAAACGCAACGCCGAGACGGCCTTCTTGGGATATCCCAGCATGTCAGCGAAGGACGGATTGGCAAAAACGATGCTGCCGTCGCGGTGAACGGCCATGACCGGCACCGGAAGCCTGTCGAGGAGAATCAGGGCAGGCATCTGCTCCAGATCCGCGATCGGCGATTGTGGCGGCTGCGCAACGTTGCGGCGGCGTTCCATAACACGTCCTCTCAAGTTGCCCGAGTCGACAACAGTCTAACTGCCCAGCAAATCGCGGGTTGACTTCCCGCCCGGATGCAGTGACGAATGCCCGAATCGTGCCCGCCTGAGTCACGCCGCGAGCGCCTCCTGATCCTCCGCCAAGGAACCGTCAACAACACGATAGACAGTATCCATCCGAGACAGGTGACTTCGGTCGTGTGTCACGAGAAGGGTTGCCGCCTCGCGTTCCCGCACCACCCCGATGATCAGATCCATGACAGCGGCACCGCGCTCCTGATCGAGCGCACTCGTGGGCTCGTCGACCACGAGAAGCTGCGGATCGTTCATCAATGCTCGCGCGAGATTGACGCGCTGTCGCTGCCCGCCCGACAGCTGGGACGGCCGTTTTCCGCTCTGATCCGCGAGCCCGACAGCGTCCAGCAAATCCATCGCTTTTGATTTCACGGCCTTGCGACGGGCCCGTGACGTGAACACGGACTGCCCCAGATGCGCCATCACCTCGAGCTGCTCCAGTGCAGTCAGCGAAGACACGAGGTTCGACTGTTGGAAGACGATGCCGATCGACGAGCGTCGCAGCTCCGACGCCGCCCGCCGACTCAGCGCAGCGATGTCGGTGCTGCCTTCCGGCGTCCGGAGATAGACGTGCCCGGAATCCGGACGGATCAGCGTCGACGCCACCGCCAACAGGCTGGACTTGCCCGAACCCGACGGCCCGGTGATCGCGGCGATCTCGCCGCGGTGCAGTCGCAGAGACACGTCGTCCAGCGCCGTCACCCGCGATTGCCCATCGGGAAACGTCAGATCGACGTTCTGGATGTCGAGAACTGTGGTGCCGGTTGTCATGGTCATCGTGCGCTCCCCAATGCTGTGAGTGGATCGGTGGTCGAGAGGAATCGAAGTGCAAAGGCCGCGCCGAGCAGACCGAGCCCGATCAATGCCACGGCAGGTACGACGGTGGTGGATGCGTCCAGGACAAACGGCATGGCGTCACCGATCAGCGATCCGGCCACGGCCGTCAGCCCGATTCCGACGGTGACACCGGCAATCAGAACGATGAGCGCCTGACCCAGTGCGTCGCGCACCAGCGAACCGGTAGTCGCACCGAGCGCTTTCAGCGTCGCGATGTCCGGAGTTCGCTGGATCGTCCACACCGTGAAGAACGCACCGATCACCAAGGCTGAGATCGCGAACAACATGAGCGTCATCAACGTCAACGACCCGTTCTCCGACTTGTACGAACCGATCGCGTCGAGCGAACCGCTGACCGTCGTCGACGTCGTCGCAGCCGCCTTGTCCGTTGCGGAAGCGTCGGAGGCTCCGGTGACAGCCAGTACTGTCGCAACTCCGCCGCGTGGATTGGCCGCCTGCCAGTCGTCGAGCGTCATCCAGACGACGGGCGAATGGCTGTACCAGTCGTCACCGCGAACGGCGCTGACGGTGAACTGCTGCGTACCGACACTCACCTGATCGCCGGCGCCCGCCCCCAGATCGCGGGCGGCACCTTCGCTCAACACCACAGTGCCTGACGCCGACGGCGTCACGTCACCGAAACCGCCATCAGCGCCGAACAGGGCCACCGACTTCTGATTTCCGTCGGCCAATCCCGCTTTCCCGCGACCGATTCCGATGGGATCGACGTCCTTCGACGTGGAGGTCCAAGCGTTGACCTGGTCCTGCGTGAGCGCCGACTCGTCGAACGACGCCCCGGCTCCGGTGTCGGCGAACACCACCGTGTCGGCATTCATGGCCTCGATGGCCGACACGTTCTGATGGCGAAGTCCTGCAGTCAACCCGCTGAGAAAACTGACCAGAAGTGCAACCAACAGAACCACGACGGAGATCAGCGCGAAACGACCTCGCGCTGCCCGTAAGTCCCTCATTGCGACAAACACTGTGAATTCCTTTCCTGTGCTTGCCTCTACGCTCTCGCGGATGCAGACTCTTTCCATCGCACCTCGGATCGACATTCCAGCGCTCGAAAGAACCATCCCGGTTTACAACTTTTGATGGATGAACCAGGCCCGAACCTCGCTAAGCTGGGCGAGATGCACCGATCGCCGCTCACGCCTGTCTTCGCCGGCCTACAACTGGGCCTGCATGTCCTTGTCATGGCGCTGGCCGGTGTGGTGTTTCTTCGAGCGCTGATCGACGAATCCGACCTGACCGCAACAATCATCGCGTTGGCCGTGATCTTTGTTGCCGTCTATCTTTTCGGGGTCGCCAAAAGGCTGCGCGGCAACGCTGCCCGCTGGTGGCTGGCCGTGCTGACCCTCGTCTGGATCGCGACGATGGCGGTATCCGCCGACGCCGCCTACCTCGCGTTCGGACTCTTCTTCCTCTATCTCCATATTCTGCGACGCCCCTGGAGTCTTCTCGCCGTCACCGCGGCAACGGCTGTCGCCGTGGTCGGCACCGGCCTGCATCGTGGATGGACGATTGCCGGCGCCGTCGGCCCGATCATCGGCGCCGCCGTAGCCGTTGCTATCGGTCTCGGATATCAAGCTCTGTACCGCGAGGCAGCCGAGCGCGGTCGTCTCATCGACGAGTTGATGAATACTCGTGAAGAATTGGCGTCGACGTCTCGCGATGCCGGAAAATTCGCGGAACGTGAAAGACTCGCCGCCGAGATTCACGACACCGTGGCCCAGGGACTTTCGAGCATCCAGATGCTCCTTCACGCTGCCGAACGCGCCGATCCGGACAGCCCGGCCATCCGTCAGATCAGCCTCGCACGGGAAACTGCCGCGGACAGTCTTGCCGAAACCCGCCAACTCATAGCCGAATTGACGCCCGCGGCCTTGGACGGTCAGTCGCTCGCCGACGCGCTTCGTCGAATCTGCGAACGCGCGAGCAGTCCTGAACTGGAAGCGCGCTCCGTGGTCGAAGGCGAGGCAGTGCGGCTGCCGATGCCCCTCGAAGCAACATTGGTACGCATCGCTCAGGGCGCGGTGTCCAATGTTCTCCGCCATGCCGATGCAACCAGAATGGCTGTGACACTGACCTATTCCGACGACACCGTCAGCCTCGACGTGGTCGACAACGGTCGCGGTTTCGACGTGGCAGTTCTCGAACGTGGCCCGGCGGAATCTTTCGGCCTCAATGCAATTCGCCGACGCGTCGAACTGCAGGGCGGGACTTTCTCCATCGAGTCCGAGCCGGGACACACGGCCGTCGCAGTGACGTTTCCTCTCGAAGTCGGCGAACCGTGATCCGCCTGCTGCTCGCCGACGATCACGCGATCGTGCGCGCCGGGTTACGAGCGCTGCTCGAAAGCGAAGCCGACATCGAGGTAGTCGGCGAAGCGGGCACCGCCGAGGAAGCCATAGCCTTCTGCGCCACCACGCCGGTCGACCTCGTGCTCATGGACCTGCGATTCGGCCCCGGGAAGACGGGCGTCGACGCCACCCGCGCGGTGTGCGCGCTGCCGAATCCGCCGCACGTACTCGTCGTGACCAACTACGACACGGATGCAGATATCTTGAGCGCTGTCGAGGCCGGGGCCAGCGGGTACCTACTCAAGGACACACCACCGGTCGAGTTGCTGTCAGCCGTCCGCGCCGCTGCGAGCGGGGACAGCGTTCTCTCCCCCGCCATCGCGTCGAAGCTCATGACTCGGGTACGCAAACCCGAAACCAGCCTCAGTCCAAGGGAAATCGAAGTTCTGAAGTTGGTGGCGGCGGGTTGCTCCAACCGAGAGATCGGCAAAGAACTGTTCCTGAGTGAGACCACGGTCAAGTCGCACCTGGTTCACATCTTCGGCAAGTTGGGAGTGAAGTCGCGGACGTCGGCGGTAGCTCGTGCGCGGGAGCTGGGTTCGATCTGACATTTGCCCGAATTGTCGAAAGAAGCTGGACAGCAGCAATTTTCGCTCACAATTCTATTGTGTTCGAAACTTTGTTCGATTAGACTTTGAGTATGGACAGTCGGGATGCGTGGCAGCTGGATGGCGAGGGCCTTAAGAGTGAGGTTCTCGATCTGGTGCGTGTCCGGCACGAGTTGCAGTCGCGGATGGTGTTGCTGATCGTGGAGATGTTTTCCCGGGACGTTCTCGGCGGGAAGGGTTTTCGGGCGATCACTCAGTGGTTGCATGGTTCGACGAATCTGGAGATCGGTGAGTGCAGTCTGCTGGTCGGGTTGGCGCGGTTGTTGATGCTCGAACCTGTTGTCGGCGATGCGTTTCACCGCGGGGATGTTGATGCGTTGAAGGCGCGGCAGGTGGCGTCGTTTTGTCAGCATCCGCCGAAGAACATGACCCTGGCGGATGTGGACAAGGCCCGCGGGATTTTGTTGTCGTTGGCGTCGAAGAACATTGCGGATTGCGATGCGGTGCGGGCGGCGATCCGGCGGATCGAGAAGCAGTACGGAAAACGCGAGGACGGCGTCCCGGTCGGCGAGGATTCGGAGCGTAACGAGTTCTACGCCTCGAAAGGCTTGTACGGACGGGTCACTGTGAAGGGTGATCTGGATGCGATCAACGGGGCCCGTCTGATCACGTTGCTGTCGAGCCTGTCGGCGCCGACGCCGGAGAAGGACGGCGTCAAGGACACCCGCACGCCGGCGCTACGGCGCGCGGACGGGTTTTGCGAACTACTGCGGCGGTACGAGCGGGCGGGGTTGGGTCCGATCGAGGGCGGAGTGAAACCACACATCACCGTTACCGTGTCGGCGAAAGACATGACAGACCTCAAGGCGTTGAAGGACCTCTTGCCGTCGACTCAGGAACTGGGGTTCGCGTGGGCGGATTGGGTGGGCCCGATCAGTATCGATACTGCCCGGATGCTGGCGTGCGACTGCACCGTCACCCGGATCCTCCTGGACGAGAACGGTGTTCCGCTCGACTGCGGCAAAGAAGCAAGGACCGCGACGGTACCCCAGCGGCGGGCGTTGGCGGTTCGTGATGGTGGGTGTGCGTTTCCGGGATGCGGGACACCATCGGGGTGGTGCGATGCCCATCATATTGTTCACTGGAACGATGGTGGCCCAACAGATCTCGACAACCTGATCTTGTTGTGCGGTCATCACCACCGGACGATGCACCACACCGAATGGCGGGTGGAGATCGGGCCGGATCGGAAAACAGTGTTCTATCCACCGATGTCGATCGATCCGTATCAACAGCCGATCGGTGGGAACAGCCCACCGACAGCGGCGTGAACCGACATAACTGAAAAGGCCAGCGTGTGCACCGGGGAAGAATCATGCCCCGGGGCATACGCTGGCCTTTTCGGCTGCGCTCGATGTCCGTCTTGCGACAGCATCTGTCTCCACTTCGACACGCCGGACCCATAGGGTCGAGGCATGTCTTTCTGCGAACCCGCCCGCGTTGTCACCGTCACGTCCCTGACCCCGCACATGCGGCGAATCAGCATCGAGGCAGAAGGCGACTGGCACTGGCCGACCGGCGGACAAGGCGACGAGCGCATCGACCTCGCGTTCCCGAAACCCGGTGAAACAGAAGCAGAATACGACTACTTCAACAATCCCGACTACGGCAAGGCCGATCTCGGAACCGAGCCACCGTGGCGGCACTACACCGTGCGCAAGGTGCACGACGGCGGCCGACGTCTGGACATCGACTTCGTCGTGCACCCTGGCGGTATTGCAGCGGATTGGGCCCTGCGGGCCGAACCAGGTCACCTACTAGGCGTCTTCTGGTCGGACAGTTCGCGGTCCCACTACCAAGCACCGGCGGGTCCTCGCTGGCAGCTGCTGGTCGCAGACGCCACGGGTCTCCCCGGACTGGGCAGGATTGTCGAAGAACTTCGTGAAGGCGATGTCGCACAGGCGATCATCGAGGTCGAAACCGAAGAGGATCGACAGGAATTTGTCACTCGCGGCGACGTCACGTACACGTGGCTCGTGGCGAGTGGCCTCGGAAAGGCGCCGAGCGCGCTGTTCGAAGCTGTGGAGAAGGTCGAGTTTCCCGAATCCGAATCGGCCGACGTCTACGCGTGGGTGGCGTGCGAAAGCGCAACCAGCCGTCGTATTCGTAAGCATCTGAGGGAAGTTCGAGGAATTGCTCGCGACAAGCACAATGTTGTCGGGTACTGGCGAGAGGGCGCCGACGGCCACGTTTCCGGCATGAACAGCGAGGAAGTCACCGTCGGCGCCTGAGCGCCGTGATCACTCTGCCGGCAGCGTGTCGGTAGATTCTGTGTGAGCCTGCTGCGCGTCAGCCGACTTTTCCGCCAGCATCTCGAACAGTGCTCGGCGTGCCTCGGCGAGAATTGCCTCGGCCTTGGCTACCTGCTCAGCGGTCCCACCTGCGGCTACCGCGACAGCGGCACCTCGGAGTAGGCCCATCGCGGGACGGAGCGCTGCGCCGGCTTCACCGAAACCCGGCCGACCGTGTCCGCGCTGGTCAGGTCGACCGAATCCGCGCTGGTCGGGCCGACCGCGTCGGCCTTCGGGGCGTCCTTCTGCTCGGTCTTCGAAGCGACCCTCGGGGCGCTCGCCCTCGAATCCTCGACGGAAACCGTGTCCACGATGCGGGCCTCGGCGGCCATGCTCGCGACGTTCTTGCATTTCTGGGTTGTTGTGTGGGGCGTACATGTTGTCCTCCTGGACTGTCTGTGTTTGTTTGACGTATCGACGATATATCGACAATAGATCGAACGCAAGGGTCTGGAGAATAATTCCCGCACCCTCGTCCGGATACGCTGAAGCCGTGAACACGGATCTACAAGCCCAGGCCGCAGACGTCCTACGCCGCCTCGCACTCGACGAATCCCTGAAAGAACGCACCATGGCGAACGCTGCGACTGCAGCACTCGCACGGAAAGTCGCCGCTCGCTACATCGGCGGCGAAACCATCGACGACGCTTTCGACCGCCTCCCCTCGATCTTCGCGCGAGGACACAAGGCGAGCATCGAATACACCGGGGAAAGCGTCCGGGATCCCGAGCTCGCGAACGCCGAAACCGATGTTTTCGTGGAACTCGCGGAACGAATCGGCACGTCGGGTGTCGAGAGCACCGTGTCGTTCGACCTCTCGCACATCGGCTTGGTGATCGATCCGGAGCAGTGCTTTCGCAATGTCGTGCGCCTGGCCGAGGCCACGGAACGCGCCGGTGCCGAGCTGATCATCTCCGCCGAAGCGTCCGATCGCACCGACCTGGTCCTCGACATGCACGCGCGACTGGCCGAGCGCTTCACTCACGTGGGGATCACCGTTCAGGCCCGACTGCACCGCACGGCAAAGGATCTCGCCGCTCTGCTGGACCGACCCGGCCGCATCCGTCTCGTGAAGGGCGCCTTCCTCGAAGCCGAGTCCGTCGCCTACCCACGCGGTAGTGCCGAACTGCGCAGCGCGTATCTCGACTACGCAGCCCGAATCGTCGACTCGGGTCACCAGGTCTCCATCGCGACACATGACCGCGACATCCTCGAAGCACTACGCGCCGAACATGATTCGAAGCTCAGAGGCGAGCACGTCGAGTTCGAGATGCTGCTCGGCCTCGGCACCGAGCAACTGGACGCACTCCGAGGAGCGGGCTTCACCACACGCGAATACGTCATCTTCGGAACACAGTGGTGGCTGTACGTACTCAATCGCATCGCCGAAGAACCGGAGCGTGTCTACACCGCGCTCATCGACGCTGCGCTCATCAGCACTGCAAACTAGATCTCCAACAACAGAAGTGGGGCCGCACTCGAATCGAGTGCAGCCCCACTTGTGTCAGTTTCTAGCTCTCCAGAAACGCCTTGATGCGCGCCAGGGTGGTTTCCATTCCGGTCTGCATCAGCTGATCTCGACCCCGACCGAGTAGGCCGCTACCCGACATCATGCGCACGTAAAGCGCTGGCGTCGCATAGATCTCACGAGTCTCGGTAAGCACGGTGCCCGTTCCCGAAGGCTCGAGCACATAGGTCCACCGCGCTTTCGGCTCGTCCGATTCGAAGGAGAACCTCCGGCAGTCGACCACGTCGACCACCGTGCAGTGCGTGCTCCACCGAATCAGACCATGCTTGTTGGTGCCCTTGAACTTTGCACCCACAGTGCCCGGAGTTCCGGAAGTCCATGTTCCACCGGTATTTTCAGGACTGAAGCGACCCATACCTTCGATGTCGCTGACAACCTTCCACACCGATACCGGCGTTGCCTCGATGTACGCGCTGGCGGTTTCCACCCGTTACCGGCCCGGAACCCAGGACATGATCTTGATGGCGTGAGGCATGAGCTTTGCCCACACCTTGGCCGGAAGTCCGCGCGGTCCACCGAGATTCATGACGCGAGTGGTGGCAACGGTCTGCGGTTCGGTGTACTTGATCAGCCCCTCGGCGCCGTGACGACGACCGACGCCCGAGACACCCATACCGCCCATCGGTGCTGCGGTGCTGCCCCAGGTCGGTGCGTAACCCTCGTCGACGTTGACGGTGCCGGCGTGGATGCGCGCTGCGATGGCTTCACCGGCAGCCTTGCTTCCCGCCCACACACTGGCGTTGAGGCCGTACTCGGTGTCGTTGGCCGCAGCGATGGCCTCTTCGACGTCCTTGACGGGGTAGATCGAGACGAGCGGCCCGAAGGTCTCGTCGCGGTAGCACTCGGCGTCTTCGGGAACCCCGGTGAGCAGGGTGGGCTCGTAGAACAGCGGTCCGATGTCCGGCCGAGCCTTGCCACCGGCAATGACGGTGGCGCCCTTGACCACTGCGTCGTCGACATGAGCGGAGATTGCCTTGACCTGCGCCTCGGAGACGAGGCTGCCCATCTCGATTCCGAATTCGTATCCGGCGGCGAGGTTCATCTTCTTGACGCGGTCACCGAACATGCGGATGAACTCGGGTGCGATGGACTCTTCGACGTAGATGCGCTCGATGGAGATGCACAGCTGACCGGAGTTGGAGAAGCACGCACGCACAGCGGCGTCGGTGACCTCGCGCAGGTCTGCGCCGGCCGCGACGATCATCGGGTTCTTGCCACCGAGTTCGGCGGAGAAGCCGATCAGTCGACGGCCGGCCTGCTCGGCGAGGAGCTGACCGGTCGCGGTGGAACCGGTGAACATGAGGTAGTCGGTGTTCTCAACCAGGGCGGTGCCGACGACGGAGCCCGGCCCGGGAACCACGGCGAAGAGGTCGCGAGGCAGACCCGCCTTGTAGAGCAGTTCGACGCAGGCGAGCGCGCAGTACGGCGTCTGGCTGTCCGGCTTGAGGACAACGGCGTTACCGGCGAGCAGCGCGGCGATGGCGTCGGACACGGCCAGCGTCATCGGGTAGTTCCACGGCGAGATGACGCCGACGACACCCTTGGGCTGGTAGCGGACGACGGTCTTCGTCAGGCCCGGGAGCATGCCGGAGACGCGACGCGGACGCAGCAGCTTCGGAGCCACACGTGCGTAGTGCCGCGACGTCATCGAGATGTCGAGGACTTCTTCCTGAGCTGCGGTACGCGACTTTCCGGTCTCGGCCTGAGCCATGTCCATGAGGGCGTCGCGGTTCTCGAGGATGAGATCGCGGTAGCGGTGGAAGACGGCGGCGCGATCGAGGACGGAGCGCTTGGCCCATTCCTTCTGGGCGACGCGGGCACGGGCGATGGCCGCAAGTGCGTCGTCGGCGGTGCCGACGGGGATGGTCGCCAGCTCCTTGCCGGTGAACACCTCGGTGATGGACTTCGTCGGGCGATCGGCAACATTGTCGATGGCGATCAGATCGGCGAGCCGCGAGAAGGTCGCAGCGGACGGAGCAGGCATTTCAGTACCCCTACTGGTGAGTAGTTCTTGGAGTTACACACAACTTACCCCGTCGGTGGTACCGATCACAGTGCCGAATCAGACAGAGTCAACCAATACTGCCTCTTTCGGACGTTTTGCGATCAACAACGACATGACTGCAGCGATCGCGCAGAGCGCGCCGGCCACCAAGAAGGCAGCGTCGTACGAGCCGATCTGATCACGAACGAGACCGGCCAAGAAGGCCACCAGACCCGCACCGATCTGGTGCGATGCCAGCACCCAACCGAACACGATGGGGGCGTCGGCGCCGAAGTGTTGACGGCACAGCGCGACGGTCGGCGGAACCGTCGCCACCCAATCGAGCCCGTAGAAGATGACAAACGCGATCATCGGTGGATTCACAGTGTTGGCGAGCAATAACGGCAGAAAGAGCAGCGAGATTCCGCGGAACAGGTAGTAGATGCCGAGAAGTTTTCGCGAGTCCATCCGGTCGGTGAACCAACCCGAAGCAATGGTGCCGACCATGTCGAGGATTCCGATCAACGCCAACAGGGACGCGGCAGTCGTGATCGGCATTCCGTGGTCGTGCGACGCCGGGACGAAGTGCGTGCCGAT
The DNA here is from genome assembly GCF_058792695.1 of Rhodococcus sp. MT28. Classification (NCBI taxonomy): domain Bacteria; kingdom Bacillati; phylum Actinomycetota; class Actinomycetes; order Mycobacteriales; family Nocardiaceae; genus Rhodococcus; species Rhodococcus sp. MT28. The sequence continues at coordinate 465,424 of NZ_JBXAFD010000002.1, read as the reverse complement.
CAGGCCGTTGGTGCTCGCGCCGCAGATCGCAAAGGTACCGGCGAGAAGCCAGAACACCTTGGTCTTCGACGCCATCACCAGCACCGAGATCGCCCGGCCTCCGGCACCGCCGCGCTGGTAGACAGGCTTGGCTGGTGGGGCGTAATCGGCGGGCGCGCCGTAAGGCGTCGTACCCACGTCTGACGGATAGTTACGCAGGAACAGCAGAACGAACGGCACAACGGCCAGTGCGGCAAACGAAACTGTGAAGGCGACGCTCTTCCAGTCGTACGTTTCGGCGATCTTCGCCAGGACCGGGAGGAACACCAGCTGACCGGCAGCACCACCGGCCGTCAGGATGCCGGTCACGAGACCACGCTTCTCGACGAACCAGCGATCGACGACGGTGGCGACAAACGCCAGCGCCATCGAACCGGTACCGAGACCGACGAAGACACCCCACAGCAGAATGAGCTGCCAACTCGAGGTCATGAAGATGGTGAGACCACTGCCGAGCGAGATGAGCGCCAACGCCGAGGTGACGACCGCCCGGATACCGAACCTCTCCATCAAGGCAGCAGCGAACGGCGAGGTCAACCCGTACAGAATCAGGTTGACCGAGACGGCCGCCGAGATGCTGGCGCGCGACCACCCGAAATCTTCGTGCAGCGGATCGATCAGCACCGATGGGGCAGCGCGGAAGCTCGCCGCACCGACCAACGCCAGGAACGCCACGATCGCGACGGACCAGGCGCGGTGAAAGCGCGGCGGGCTCACCTGCTGTTGGCCTGATTCGGGGAGAGCGGTCTCAGAAGTCACAGAGAGAATTCTGCAGTTCGGATTCGATCGAGAACAGTGGCCGGATTGCCAATATATGAAAGAATCAAGCCATGTCTGGTCCGCATCGCGTCGTCGTACTGGCTCTGAATGGAGTCATTCCCTTCGAACTCGGCATCCCGGCGCGCATCTTCGGACGTGCCCTCGACGTCGAGGATCGGCCGCTGTACGAGATCCTGACGTGCACCGTCGACGGCAATCCCGTGCAGACCGACGCAGACTTCAGCATCTCGGTCGACCACGGGAGCGAGTTGCTCGCCACCGCCGACACCGTCGTCATACCCGCGTCGTACGAGTTGGGTCCGGCCTACGAAGACGGCTACCTCTCCCCCGAGTTGGCCGCGGCTTTCCAACACATCCGGCCGGGCACTCGGCTGGTCTCGATCTGCACCGGGTCGTACATCCTCGCCGCGGCGGGTTTGCTCGACGGACTCCGCGCCACGACGCACTGGCGCAACACCGACCATTTCCAGCGTGTCTATCCCAAGGTGAACGTGGATCCCGACGTGCTGTTCGTCGACGAAGGCCACATCCTGACCTCGGCCGGGGTGGCGTCGGGAGTCGACCTCTGCCTGCATATCGTCAGGCGTGACCACGGCATGGAAGTGGCGAACACCGTCGCGAGGCGTTGCGTCGTACCGCCGTGGCGCGACGGTGGCCAAGCTCAGTACATCCGACGCCCCCTGGCCGACAAACCTTCGGAATCGACTGCCGACGCTCGGCACTGGGCCCTCGAACATCTCGACGACCCGATCACCCTGGCGGACCTGGCGACGCGCGCCAACATGAGCGTCCGCACGTTCAGCCGTCGATTCCGCGACGAAGTCGGAACCACACCGAACCGCTGGTTGACCAGCAGACGCGTCGATCGGGCGCGGGAACTACTGGAGGAATCCGATCTGTCGATCGATGCGATTGCTGCTCGAACCGGCTTCGGGACTGCGACATCCATGCGTCAACACATGAACGAGGCCCTCGGCGTTTCACCGAGCGCCTACCGACGCACGTTCAAGGCACCGGTGTAAGCGGCAGTACCAGGCACTATCCTGGATGCCATGGCCGAACAGACTCGCCCGAACTTTCCTCAGTACTGCGGATACCTCCTGGGGAAGACGCTCCCCGACCGGTATCAGGACTGGGTACGGAACGATCTGGTCGGCCCGGGCGCCCAGGCCCGCTACATCATCCGCTTCACCGTGCCGGCGACGCTGATCCTTCTGCTGTTCCTCTTGATCCCGGGACCGATCTGGATTCCCTTGGCCATGATGGCCTTGTTGCTCATCCCGCTCGCGTACTTCGTCGTGGCGCTCGGGACGATCTACCGCCGTCACCGCCTGCTGAGCCACGGACTCGATCCCGAACTGCTCGACGAGAAGGCCCAGCGCCGTGCCGATCGCACTCGCGAGGACTACGAGAAGCGGCACGGTCGCTGAGCACCCCTCAGCGGAACATCGTCACTGCGGCCTTGGCGAGGACCTTCGGATCCTTCTCGTAGTGATGCATCTTGGTGAGCTTGTCTTCCGGAATCCCCAGGAACTTGTAGACGGCTACCTGAGCGCAGCGCACCGAGTACTGCTCGGTGAACACCATGTCGAACGGCAGCTCCGCGAACTGACTGATGAACGCCAGGTTCTTGGAGTGCTTCGGCACCACCAGCGGCCGGTCGCCGACGGCGCGCCGATTGAACAGCGCACTGGCGTAAGGCATATGGCTGGGTATCGAATTCACGACGCTGTCCATAATCTCTTGTCGACGCGCGGCGAGCGCACCGCTCTCGTCGAGCGCCTCGAGGTGTCCGAGCGTCTCTTCCAGCATTTCCCGCCCGGTCATCTCGATGAACGGCTTCTTCACGTAGTCGCCGTCCTTGCGCGGGAACAGACAGTAACCCCAGAAGACTCCTTCGTTCTCCTTCTGCGCGTGATAGTGCGGCTGATGGTGAACCACGATCGAGAGAAGCACGTTCGAGTCCACGAATGTGTTGAGCGCATTTCCGGGGAGCTGCTTGGTGATTCGGGAAATCTCGTTGATGAGCTCGTGTGACGAAGTGGTGACGGTGAAGCTGGTCCACTCACTCTGCGCCCGGTCCCCGAAGAACTTGTCGGGATTCCCGAGATCGTAGAAATGCTCGGTGGCCTGCTTCCACAGCAGCGCACTCGGTGCGTATCTCATGTCTTCGACGATCGGGGTATCCAGATCGCCGATCGAAGAACTGTCGGTGATGCTGCCGTTGGTGTCGAAGACGAAATCGCCCTCCGCCACGTCGATTCGGCCCTTCTCACCGGTGCGGACGTTTTCGTAATCGAGTCCCGTCACGATGATCTCGTCTCGTAGCGGGGTGTCCTTGAACACGAACTCCGTGATCTTCAGTTCGTTGACGAACTTCACGCCCTTGCCTTCGAGGAAGGCCCGCATCGGCAAGATGATGCTCTCGTACTGGTTGTACGGGGATCTGGTGACACCGGCAAGAGTTTGAATGCGACTGAACTCGAGAATCATTCGGTTCATGTACCGGCGCAGCTCCATCGCCGAACTCACCCGCTTGAAAGCAAATGTGGTCTCCCACATGTACCAGAAGTTGGTGGTGAAGAAGTGCGGAGTGTCCTCGAACCACTGCTCGATACTGATGTCGTCGAGTTTTGCCTCGTCCGACTCCGGCATCGTCATCAGCTTCGTCAACAAGTACCGATCCTTGTTGTCGAATTGCATGTGCTTGTAGTCGTTTTCACCCTTGTTGCGAATGCCGTCGCGATCGATCAATCGTGCGACGTCGTGCGTTGGATGCGCGTGGTCGAAATCGAGAATGTCATCCGTCACCGATTTTCCCGGGTTGTCCAGCGACGGAACCACACTCAGCACGTCCCAGAGGTTCTCATAGGTCTCCTCGTTGAGCATGCGACCGCCACGATTGATGAAGCCCGCGTCGTTGCCCACCTCGCGATGACCGTACTGGTGCTGGAAGGTAGCGGCAGATTCGCCGTCGTTCGCTCCATGCATGTCCAGCCCCATGATGGTGATGTCCTCACCGCTCCACTCACCGTCTCGAATCAAATAGACGGCAGCCGAGAGGTTTCCGATGCCGGCACCGATCATGTAGGCCTTGTGAGACAGCTTGGAAGACATTGGGTTTCGTTCCTTACTCGAGTCGCGGTACGGATACCTTCCAAGCATGGACCCCTTTGCCCGCTGGCGCATCACCCGAACCGGATGACGTCCGTCACGGTCGCTGAAGGCGCACCAGATCCAGTGCAAAACGCGCGTAGTCGCGTGCAATTTCCTCGGGCGTTTGCGGCCCACTCGGCCGATACCATTGCGCGACAGAGACACACATCACGACGATTGCACGCGCGGCCTGTCGCGGCCGATCCGTCCCGAACACACCGGCAGCGATTCCGTCGTCGACCTGCTTCGTCATCAACCATTGCTGGTAGTTGCGTGATTCCGTGATGCGCAACCTGTTCTCGGCTGTGAGACTGCGCATTTCGCTGGCGCCGAGGAATCCTTGATCACGCCGATAGATATGGAACAAGGTCACACATTCGACGAGGAAAGCCAGCCTTTCGGAGGGACTTTCGCCCTCGTCGATAGCCGCCAACGATCTCGTGTTCAGTTCAGCCATGGTGAGGTCGAGAATTTCGGCCAACATCTGTTGCTTGCTGGAATAGTGGTGATACAGACCCGGAACACTCATCTGCGCACGATTGGCGATCTCACGCATCGCAGCACCGTGATATCCGGTCTTCACCATCTCCGCGAGCGCGGCCGCCAACACCGGATCGAACGAACTCGGGCCGAACCTTCGCCACTCGTTCGGGCGAAAATGTGCGTTCGGGTCGGCGTCGTCGCCTCCCCATCGTGGCTGTTCTGGCGGACGCACTATCGCAGCCGGGAGCAGAGCGTCGAAACGCACTCCGAGAATCCCGCCGATTGCCGCCAACCTGTCGACGCTGACTCTGGTCTTTCCGGTCTCGACGGCGCTGAGGGTAGCTGCGCTGACGCCGAGACGCCTGGCCAATTCGCGCAGCGAGAGCCCACGGTGACGCCGGGCTTGCCGGATCGACGCTCCGATCAGGACGGCATTCTCGAATTCGGTCACAGTGTTCAGTATTCCCGAACATTGGATTTCCAACAATGCGATGACCACGGCAATCGGTGAACCTGTTGACTACTGATTATCGGCCTGAACATGATGTGGATCACAAAGACCCAGGTCCGCCCGAGCGATCGTTCGGTGTCGGTAGCGAGAGGATCGAATCACCATGACCGAGGCGCCATATCTTGGAGAACTCCTGCGCGACGCACCCAGCAACTGGGGCAAGTGGGGAGAGTCCGACGAGGTCGGTTCACTGAACTACCTCGACGCCGGACAGGTGCTTCGTGGCGTCGGAACCATCAAGCAGGGTTCCGTGTTCACACTCCAACGTCTTATCGGCGATCCCAAGGGTGATCCGGTGTGGCCGGGACGCAGCCCTGCCGAGCGCACACAGATCTTCGACGAGAGCAGCTGGGACGGCGACGACGCCCCCAACTTCCCCGGTGGCCTGCATTACGCGGACGACAAGATCGACGCGTTCCTGCAGGGTTCGACGCAGTACGACGCGCTCGGCCACGTCTGGTACGACGGCGCCCTGTGGAACGGATACTCGGCTGATACCACTGTCGGCGGCCTGGAGAAGGCCAGCGTCGAACCGATTGCCGACCGCGGCGTCGTCGGACGCGCAGTACTTCTCGACATGGCAAAGTTCCGCGGCAAGGAAAACCTCGACAAGGCCGAAACATTCACGCACCATGATCTTTTGGCCTGTGCCGAAGCGCAGGGCGTCACCATCGAGAAGCGTGACATCCTCGTCATCCGCACCAACTTCCTCAAGCTGTTCTTCGACCAGGGCGAAGCCTTCTACGAGGGCTTCTGCGAGCCCGGCCTGATCTACAGCCCCGAACTCGTCCAGTGGTTCCAGGACATGGAGATCCCCAACCTTGTCACTGACACCATTGCCAACGAGGTCACCACCGACCCCGAAAACGGTGTGGCACTGGTTCTCCACAACGCATTGATGCGCAACCTCGGAGTGGTGTTCACCGAGATCTGCGATCTGGAGAAGTTGGCCGCGGACTGCGCGGCCGACGGCCAGTACACGTTCCTGTACGTCGCCGCACCACTCAAGGTTGCCAAGGCCAGCGGCTCTCCCGTGAATCCGGTTGCCATCAAATGACATACGAAGATCGCCCTTGGTTGGCGTTGTACCGCAACGACGTTCCCCCCGACATCGACGTCGAGCACCCCACGATGCTCGAAATGTTGGCAGCGGCGGTCCGCTCTGATCCGGACGCCACGGCTGTGAAGTACTTCGACGGTCAACTCAGTTACGCCGAAGTGGATCAGCAGAGTGACGCCCTGGCCCGAGCACTCCGAGCCGGTGGACTGGTGAAGGGTGACCGCGTCGCTCTGTTCCTTCAGAACGTTCCGCAGTTCGTGCTTGCGCTCGCCGGAATCTGGAAAGCCGGCGGCGTCGCAGTCTCGATCAATCCCATGAGCCGTGAACGAGAACTGGGATACCAACTCGAAGATTCCGGAGCAGCGGTTCTGATCGCTCTCGAGGGGCTCTACGAGTCCGTCGGCCGCAATGTCGTCTCCGACTCGCCGGTCAGGCGAGTTATCACCACCTCGGAACTCGAGTACCAAAGTCGCAACGATCCGAGGATTTTCGACGGAATCGTCAAGAAGGATCTCGGTACCGACGATCTCGCGACGCTGATCGACGAACATCGTCTCGGCGATCCGATCACCACTGACGCTGCACCGGAAGACATTGCGGTACTGACCTATACGTCGGGAACCACCGGTCCGCCGAAGGGAGCGATGACCTCTCACGCGAACATGACCTTCAACGCCCAGGTGTACCGGGACTGGTTGGGGCTCACCCCGAAGGACACGGTTCTCGGAGTTGCACCGCTCTTCCACATCACGGGGTTGATCGGTCACATCGCGGTGTCCGTCCTGGCGAGAATGCCGCTGGTGCTTGCCTATCGCTTCCAGCCCGAGGTGATGCTCGACGCGATTCGTGAGCACCAACCGACATTCACAGTCGGCGCCATCACTGCTTTTACGGCACTGCTCAACACTCCGGGTTGCGCGCCGGAAGACTTCTCCTCCATGCGGTTGCTGTATTCCGGCGGCGCACCCATCTCGCCGACTGCCGCCGAGGCCGTCCGCGCCATGACCGGTGCTGCGCTGCACAACATCTACGGGCTGACCGAGACCACGTCGCCGACCCATGCCGTTCCCGTTGGTGCGGATACGCCGGTCGACCCCACATCCGGAGCACTGTCTGTCGGCGTTCCCGTACCCAACACCGTGGTCCGCATCGAAGACGAGGGCGGTGCGGTCCTGCCGATCGGAGAGATCGGCGAACTGGTCGTCCGAGGTCCACAGGTGGTGCGCGGTTACTGGAACAAGCCGGAGGAGAGTGCGTCGGCCATTCGCGACGGGTGGTTCCACACCGGCGACGTGGGGTTCATGGACGAAGCCGGCTGGTTCTACGTCGTCGACCGTAAGAAGGACATGATCATCGCGTCCGGCTACAAGGTGTGGCCACGCGAGGTCGAGGACGTTCTTGCCGAGCACCCCGCAGTCCGTGAGGCGGCAGTCGTCGGGATCGCCGACGAATACCGCGGTGAGACGGTGAAGGCGTTTGTCAGCCTCGTCGCGGGGGCGTCGGTCACCCCGGAAGATCTGATCGATCACTGCAAGCAGCGGATGGCGGCGTACAAGTACCCACGCTCCGTGGTGCTGGTGGAGGAACTGCCCAAGACCGTCACGGGCAAGATCTTGCGACGGGAGCTGCGCACGACCTCCTGATCACAGGGCAGCGGGCGGACTTCACGGTCCGCCTGCTGTCTGATCGCGCACAGTTTTAGGTCGACCACGCAATCGGGGTAATGGAACAGTAATATGTGCTGAGTACCCACGGACAAACGGGAGACTTCAGTGAGCAAGTTCGGACGTCAGAAGCAGCCCACGCCCAAGAGTTACCAGTGGCTGGCCATGACCCTCATCGCGTTGTCGCTCTCCGTGTCGATCGGGATTGCCGCCAAACCCTCCTGAGCTCCGCGAATCCGAAACTTGTAACCCCGCGTCCATCTGCACATGGGCAAATAGGAGCAATTCGGACGCTTAGCTGTTCTAACTTTCCTTCCGTCGTGTCACCTCGGCACCGACGGAGAGGATCAACTCACCATGCGAAGCTCACGCTTCGGCGTGCTGGCCGCTGCCGGCGCTGTCGGACTAGTGCTTGTCACCAGCAGCGTCCAGTCCATCGCCACGGCGTCACCGTTCGGTTCGCTCGACGCCGGTTCGAGTTCCGGTTCGACAGAGATACCGACCGTCAGCGACGGCGGTTTCACGTCCAAGACGCCCTACACTCCCGGCCAGCGCATCGCCGACTATCAGGCGCCGCCGACGGGATACTCCCCGGTGTACACGGAAAGTGTTGCGCGCCATGGTTCCAGAGCACTGTCGAGCCTGAAGTACGACGACCTGAGCCTGCAGCTGTGGGAAATCGCCGAAGCCGAGAACGCTTTGACTCCCGTCGGCAAGGAATTCGGCCCGGCCCTTCGTGATCTCATGGCCGCCAACAAGAAGCTGGGGTACGGCAACCTCAGCGGACTCGGGATCACCGAACACAGACAGCTCGGCGCGCGGGTCACTGAACGCCTCCCCCAACTGTTCGACGCCATCGCAGCGCAACAGGGCACCATCACCTTGACCTCGTCGGGTGTGGACCGTGCCGTGGACAGCGCCGAGAACTTCGCGCAAGGGCTGACCGGTGCGTTTCCAGCCGTCGCCGATGATGTTGCACCGGTGACGAATGATGCCGATCTCCTCTACTTCCACGACTCGGATGCAAATGCCGACTACAAGGACTACGAAGAGTCCGATCCTCGACTGAAAGCCGTCGACGACCAGATCGCCGATCTGCCGCGCACCCGCGAGGTCTCACGGCACATGATGCTCAGGCTCTACTCGGAGGACTTCGTCAACCGCCTGAGCGCGGGCGAGTTCTCACTCGTCGACCGTGGCAAGGGTTCCAGCACGATCGACAACGAAGTCGACGCCGCGTACATGCTGTACAACACGTACATCATCACTCCGGGCATGGCCGAAGAAGGCAAGTGGAATTTCGAGCGGTTCATCGAACCTGCTGACGCGCAGTGGCTCGCATACACGAACGATGCCGAGGACTTCTACGCCAAGGGCCCGGGCTTCACCGGTGAAGACGTCACCTACCGGATGGCAACCGTCCTGCGCGACGAGTTCCTGCGCGGCCTGCAGAAACACACCGGCGACGACGCCGTCCCGGGAGCGGATTTCCGGTTTGCACACGCAGAAACGATCATCCCCTTCGCGGCACTCTTGAAACTGCCGGGAAGCACCGTCTCGCAGGCGGAGGGCGACCTCTACACCTATGCGAACAACCCCTGGCGCGGATCGCAGGTCAGCCCGATGGCCGCCAACGTGCAGTGGGACGTGTACGCCGGACCGGAGGGTAAGCGTCTGGTCCGAATGCTCTACAACGAGCGCGAGACAGCATTTGCTGCCCCGTGCGCTCCGGTGAGCGCCGGGAGTTTCTTCTACACGCCGGACGAACTGGCCCGCTGCCTGCCGGAGATTTCACCGGCAGCCTGAGATCCGGCAACTCGGGATCCAGCCAGCGGTCGACGAGGGCGCGCCCATACCTGGTGCAATGCCAGCATGCGCGCCTTCTCGTCGTCTTCCATCAACAAGGCGTCGCAGATCCTCACGATGACCGGAGTCGAAACACCAACGGACGTACCCTGTTCCAGCCGCTGATAGTGATTGAAACTGATGTCGGCAATCTGCGCGACATCGCGCCGACTGAGGCCGTGCATTCGGCGAGCACCCTCGCAGCGCATGCCGACCTTTTCGGGCGCAAGACTGTTTCGTTTTTCGACGAGCATCTGGCTCATCAACTGACGCGCGCTCGACCCGTTCACGTCGCCACCTTTTCCATCCCTGAAATATGCTTTCACCTAACATGTTTCAGAATATGGGATGGGACGGACCCGGCGGTATCTCCGAGATGACAGATAATCACGCGATACCGCCAACCCTGTGCCCGTCCAGGACGCGACGATGAGGCTCAAGATCAGGCTATGAACCTGCCGATCGTCGGATTCGACTGGCAGATGGGACTACTGCCCCAGTTGATCGAACCGAACGCCGTCGCAACGACATTGCCGACGCCGGTGTTCACCGTCGCGGACAGGTACGGATAAGTACCGACCAGGTCGACGATTCCAGACTTGCCCGTGTCGGTGTTGACCCAAGCAACAGTCACCTGACCCGCCGCCGGGATGGGTGCAGCGGCCGGGAACGAATCGAAGCGAATGTCACCCTTGGCGATGGGCGGATTGGATTCGGGCCCGGACTGGCCGGTGAGCCCGGTCAACGAGGCCAGCGACCCCTGATTCGGACACCCGATAGTGACGGCGGCGCCGCCGAAAGGGTGGGGCGGATCAGCCGAGGCGACTCCGGCGAACATGACGCTCGCGGCAATCGGTAGTCCGATGGCCGCAAAAACCCCGGCCGTGCGTGTGACGCTCATAGCTGCTCCTCGGGTCGACAACACTTTCCGGATACCCCTGGTACAACGCCCGAAACGAAGGAAAGACGACTATTCACACCCCCTAGACAACGCGTGTTGTCAGAACTACAGTCGGTGGTGCAGCTCACACCTATCTCTGCCGCGCGCAGACCAGTCCCAGGGAGTGTTCAGATGAAGCGCTACGACCTCCGCAGTCGCACGGATCAACTCGATCCCGAAACCGATTACGAAGAGATGTCGCGCATTCTCGCGGCGCAAGAGTTTCCCTGGGACATCAATCAGGCGCTCAGCTTCGCACTGTTCCGCACATACGCTGTCCCCTCGATCGGCAAGCTCCTCTTCTCCACGGGCGAGTTCACCGACAAGGTTCAGAAGCGCTACGACGACACCAGCCTGATCCTCGACGCCATCCTCGAGCACGGCCTCAGCAGCACCGAAGGCCGCAAGAGCGTGCGTCGAATGAATCAGATGCACGGCTCGTACGACATCTCCAACGACGACATGCTCTACGTTTTGGCCACCTTTGTCGTCACGCCGGTCAGATGGCTCGACGAGTACGGCTGGCGGAAGATGACCGACAACGAGATCGTCGGGTCGACGAATTATTACCGCCACCTGGGTCGGTACATGAACATCAAAGACACGCCGGACACCTACGAGGGGTTCGTCAAACTTCTCGACGACTATGAGCGCGAACACTTTTCATTCGATCCCGGCGCCCGAGCCGTCGCTGATTCCACCCTCGACCTGATGTGCACCTTCCCGCCCAACAACCTGGCACCGAAGGCTCTGGTCAAGGGATTCGCCTTCGCTCTCATGGACGATCACCTACTCGACGCCTTCCACTACAGGCACCCGAGCACTGCGATGCGCGTCGTCTCACGCGGTGCGCTGAAGGTCCGCGCGCGCCTGCTGCGGTTCTTCCCCGTGCGTACGAAGCGGAAATTCGCCCGCGAGCTGCCCAACATCCGCAGCTACCCGAACGGTTACAAGGTCGAAGACCTCGGCACCTTCCCCACGGGATGCCCGGTCAAGCACCTGCAGGCAGACCAGCAGGCCCAAGCGTAGGCACCTGGGATACTTGCACGGTGGCGCAACTCTGGATGCTCGAGGATCTCGAACCGTGGCGCGACACCCCCATGCCTGGCGATACTTGCGAACCGACGACCTATTGGGCCAGTCCCGAAATGTTGGACCTTCCCGCCGAGGTGTGCTGCGAAATCGATGCACGCATCGCGACCGTGACAATCGACGGCCGCACTGAGCACATAGCCCATCTCGGAAACGGATTTACGACACTGATCGGCGACGATGTCGGAGCCGTCGGCAAGACGCGGTTGAGAGGCTGCCTGGTGTGGGATCGCTACCTCTGGACTCGATACCGCACTCAGCCCACCGGGCGCGTGCGGGTGAAAGAGCGGCCCGGCCACCTCGTTCAACACGAAACACTCTTGACGACAATTCATCCCGGTCTCTTCAACGTCGTCTTCGACGGGCCGACGGTGTACTGCGAGACGAGTTGGGTACCTAACGATTTCGGCGTCCGCTGGAACACGCTGGTAGTCGAACTCGAGACTTGGAAGTGATCGGGCGTCAGTGCCAATACGGCGGATCGATATCCGGGTCGTCGAGCACGGCGTCGATCCGCGAATCAGCCACAATTCGAATGATGGCCTCCTCGGGGGCCGCAATGGTCGCGAAATGTGGATCGACATCATTGGTTATGCACCAGGAATGATCAGCCGGCCAGATGAAGGCCGGATCAGGGGAAGAACCCCACGGCCAACGAGCTGAGTTTTCCACGCTCCAATCGGCGTAGTCGGCAAGCGTTCCACGAAAGAGCCAGTAGTCACGATTGGGGATCTCGAACCGCGGAACGTCATCACCGACTGCCGACCCCCACCCGGTCCACATGCAGAAATAGCACTCGTCGGGTGTGGTTGTGTAACTGGACAACACATCCAGGGCGAAGCCGATCAGCACTTTCTCTTCCGGCCCGGTTTGATCGAAGTCGACATCATTGGATTTCTGACCGGGAAAGCTCGGATCGGGGATGAACCGTAAGCGCGCATACTTCGGAAATCCGATCGGGCCGCGCCCCGCCAACTGATACCAAGGAAGATCCTGATCGACCAGCCAATCGGTAGCCGCCAGATCTGTGCACAATGTCAGGCCCGTGCTGGGCTGATCCGTAATTCTCATGCCTGGGAAAGGGAAGAGCCTCGACCCGCGCGACGCAGGGTGATCAATTCATGGTTCGTCTCGGCGTCGTGTCGACGCCCCTCTTCTTCGAACTCCATCAGCGCATAGAACCTGCGGGCGCGATCGTTGAGGGTGTAGACCTCAAGTGTCACCTCGCCGTGCATGGTTGTGGCGTGTTCGACCAACGCCCGCCCGACGCCCAACCCTTGTGACGCCGGCGCGACGAACAGTCCCCCGATTTCGGAACCGATCATTCCCAACAGGCCGACAACTTCGGAGTTGTGCTCAGCCACCCAATTATCGGCCTGAATCAGATAGACCTCTCGCATCTTCTGCTCGCGTTCGCCCGTCCCCTCACCCGCAAGGAACGGGTGGGCTTCACGGGCAGCGCGCGACCACAGGTCGACGACCACATCCTCATCCGAGGGTAGGTAGCGGCGAATGATCAGATCCTGATTCACAATCCGACCATACCCTCCGGCATCAGAGAGATAGCCGGCGCTGAAAGTGACCAACTCTCGGATCAACGCACGACGGCCTCGACGTAAACCAGTGGCAACAATTCCATTCGTTGCCACCCCACAATTACTGCCTTGTGCAAGGGTTGTCCGATGACTGACGGTGATCCGATAACTAAGCGCGGAGGTCCGGCATCCTGGTGGAAGGTGATGGCAGTTGTCATCGCAGTGCTTGTCGCTCTCACATGCGGCGTCATCGTGTGGTCCTTCATGCCGCCGGTTGTGTACTTTCCATTCTTTGCGCTCGCCGCCTCGGTATTACTCGGATTGGGTGGAGTGTGGTTGATACTCAGCCTGATTGGCTGGATGAAGTACAAAACTCTGCGTTTGAGCACGATCGCGCCGGTGATCGTGCTCGTCACCGGTGCGCTCGTGACCTTGTCCGTCCCTTCGCATGTTGCGTTTGCATTGTCGAAAGATTCGCTCGAAGCAGTGGCCGCGGATTGCCAGAAGTCGTTGGAAAACCGAACAATTGGCGTCTACCGGGTCCTGCAGGTCTGGCCCGTCGGCAACGGGTGCCGCTTCCATATCGAGGGCGGTCTGATCGATTCGATCGGATTGGCGTACTTACCTGACGGCGCACCATATCTCGGCAAGCCCCGCCGCGACGGCGAGATCGGATACCAGGAGTTCGACGGCGACTGGTACTCGTTCGTTCAAGCGTTTTAGCGGCGCGCAACTAGTCGACGAGCTTGGCCTTCAGAAGCGCGATCGTGTCCGGAGTGAGTCCGAGACCTTCGGTGAGATAACCGTCGACGGTTCCGTAATCGCTGGCTATCTGCGCGAGTCCAGCTTCCAGGTACGAAGCGTCGACACCTAGGGCCGGTTCGAGATTGGTCGCCACCTGCGGGCTCAGGGCCTGAGAGATCTGCGCAAGGATCTTCTCGTTGGTCGCCTGAAGGTAGGTGTTGCTCAACAGATAGTCGTCCATGATCGTCTGGGCGGGGACACCGGCGATGGACTGCAGCAACATCGCGGTCCAACCCGTGCGGTCCTTGCCTGAGGTGCAATGGAACAACTGCACCCCGTCACTCGCAGCGATGTCCGAGAGGACCTGCTTGAAGCCGGCACGGCGAACGGGATCGGTGACAAAACTGCGGTTGGTGTCGACCAAGAACTGCTTGGCCTCCTCCGGCGACTTGATCGTCGTCGCGAGCTGGGTGAGATCCTTGAACTCGATGGGGATGTTCGTGTACGTCACACCGTCCGGGAGTTTGTCCGCGCCACCGATGAACGGGTTGGAGATCTCGGTTGCGCCGCGCAGGTCATAGGCGTCGGCAAGTCCGAGGCCGGTGAGTGTCGTCTTGTCTGCGTCGGTGGTAGCGGTCAGCGCATTGGACCGGTAGATGACGCCGCGCTTGAGGTGTGAGCCGTCGACGGTGGCGTATCCCCTACCGTCGTTGCCGGCAACGTCGCGAAAGTTGGCCACGGAGGCCAAATTCGGTGTCGGCGCGAGGACAGGATCGAGCGAGCCGAGATCGACCGCTCCAAGCGAGCCTGTGTTGAGAGAGCCCAGGTCGAGCGGGATTGCCGTGGCGGGAGCAGCAAACATCAGACCACCTGTAACGACTAATGCGGCGGCCTTTGCAGTGCGAGCGAACAACATTCGTGTGCGTGTGGACATGTGGCAGTGCCTCTCTCTGCAGTTTGGGATTTGTGGTGTGGTGATCTGGAGTTACGGAGCGACATCACCGATGCCGGTAAATCCGTATCGCTGGTGAGGTCCGATGACTGCTACCTCGAACAGGCCTGTCCCGGCGCGGGTTACGCCGTCCTCGACGAGGGTGAACCGAGCCAAGTTGTCGACCGGGCACAGCATCTTCTTCCACGATTCGATGTCCGAAACCTTTTCCCGCAGGCCTTGAACCACCAGTTCGCCCTGCCACATCCCGTGGCGCCAATCCTGCTCGAGTCCGTAGCCCGTGCCGACACCGATGTAGTTGGGCAGTATCGGTTCGCAGGTGATCTCCAGGATGTGGTCGGATTCGCCTGGTGCACCGGCGCGCCGGAAGTACAGAGTTCCGCTCTTCACCTCGCGAGTACCGGAAATGAAGGTGAGCTGGTGGTCCGGTCGACCCAACCACTCCGGCTCGCGCGAGCGGTCCGCCCAGACGCGAGTCGCATCTTCGAGGATTCGGCGTCCCTGCTGATCTTCTTGGACGATCGTGACGATGGTGAAGTCGCCGAATTGCATGATCGAGTAAATCCAGAAGAAGTTCTGACTGCCGGCTATCGCCGGATCTGCCTTGCGTCCAGGCGGTTCCGCTTCGCCGACCGGTCGCACACCCCAGGACCGATCGCGATTACCCCGCCACGTCTCCGGGGTGACCGGGATGACGTCGCCGTCGACGGTCAAGGATCCGGACCATGTTCCGGTCTGCACGAATCGTTGCGTGTCGAAGGTGACTCGTTCGAGCTGGCGATGGAAATGTCTGGCCTCGAGATTGGCGGGGCCGTCGGACTCGAAGGTGAGGTCGAAGCTCAGGTCCGGCGCTTCGGGACTCGGGTCCAACACCACACGTAGGCGGTGCAGACCCTCGATGATTTCGATTCGCAGCGGGCCTACTGACAGGTCCATACGATCGTCACCCAAGGCTCGGGATGCCCGGAAGACTATGTGGTCATCGCCGCGCCGAAGAACCGCAAAGCCGTCGCATACACCAAGATTGGGGTACTGACCGAGACCGATGATGAGAAACAGTGGCTCGGTGTCGCCGTCGACGCCGGCATGGCAGTTGAAGTAGTAGCGGTCGTAGAAGTTTCGATCCGAGGTGCCCACGTGGCGGATGGTCTCGGCGATCTGATGTACCGGGTAGTCGTCGAGCGGGGACAGTGTCATCGTGCATCTCCTGTTGTGAGCGGGGATGTTGCGAGCGACTCCCAATAGGTGCCGTCGAGCATGGCTTCGAGTGTCTTGTGGTGCAGGATCATCTCGTCCGGGTTGTCGGAGAATTCGGCCTGACCGAACGCCACTGCGCGGCTTTGGACTCGGAACATGATCACCGCGTGCCGCAGCGCGGCGTAAAGGATGTAGAAATCTAGATCCGCAACCTGGTGGCCGGAAAGCGAGCCGTAGGCATCTGCCACGTCCTCGCGACGAAGGAAGTCCGGCATTCCGGGGAGTCCGGCCATGGCAGCGAGATCCTCGAAGAACCTGTGCTGGAAAATCATCCAGCCGAGGTCCAGCTCACGCGGCCCCAGTGTGGCCATCTCCCAATCGAGGACCGCCGCCGGCTCGAAGTCGCGGTAGATGACATTTCCGATCCGCGAGTCGCCCCAGCAGAGCACTGCGGAACCGGCATCGACGGGAAAGTTCGCTTCGATCCAGTCGAAACCGCGCTCGATCAACGGAGATCCTGGTCCGTCGGCTGTTGCCCACTCGTAATAGCGCCGCTGGTCCTCGAGGTGCGCGCGAAGTGCTTCTGCCCCAGTCGGTTCGGCACCATCGCGGCACAACTCGGGGAGTGCGAGGTGCGGATCGGCCATAGCGTGTAGCTCGGCGAGCACCCGGACCGATGACTGCTGGAGTCGAGAGCAGTCGTCGGCCGAAGCTTCCGAGAGCCACGAGCCGAACGTGTACGGCATGACGTCTGGCGGGATTTCGCCCTCGCGCCGTTCCATCACGAAGAACTCGCCGCCGAGCGCGTCCGGGTTGCTCTCGGACCAGTACACCCGCGGGATCGGCACCGACGTGTGAGCGGCGACGGCGCTCATGACCCGAAACTGCTGGTCCAGGTTGTAAGACGGAAAGATCGGTACCGCACTGTCCCGCGGGGCGATACGGGCGACCAGGCGATGCTCGCCTCGAATCCCGTCCTCGATCCACGTCGCATCGAAAAGCACAGTCTCGTTGGACATGCCGTTCGCGGCCGGCACCTCGACCGAAGTCACGGAAGGTTTCGAGCCTCGCCACAGCACGGTTGCGAGCCAGCCTTCGAGGCTGCGCCGCATCTCTGCCGGGTCGTTGCGGGATTCGCCGGGCCTGGCAAATTCGGCGTAGTCGGGATCTTCGCCGGAGTTTTCGGTTTCGGTTCGAAGGTTCATCACCACTCCTCGTGGTTCGGTGGCGCCGATGCGCACGTGCCGATTGTCGATACAATATGTATCGACTAAAGCCGTGACAGAATGTAACGGCCATCACAGCGATACCGCAAGGGATTTGCCCAAAATGTCCAAAGATTCCGAAACTCAGCACCGCCTGGGCCCGCAACGAAACCCTGCAATCGACGACGCAGTACTGGACGCGACCAGGCAACTGTTGGAAGAAAAGGGGTATGCGGGCACGTCCATCGACGCCATAGCCACGCGTGCCGGAGTGGGGCGTCCTGCCATCTACCGTCGGTGGCCGTCGAAGGCACACATCGTCAACGACGCGATCTATCCCGTACTCGACGTCGAACAGGGCGCTGACATCGACACCGAACTCGGCACCGAGGGCACGATCGCGGATCAGATCCGCGCGCTGGTGCACGGCGCGGTTGCTCTGTTCGCAGCTCCCGCCACACGAGCCGCTGCTCCCGGATTGATGAGCGAAGTGCGAACAAACGCGGAATTACGCGACGTTCTCGTGGTGCGGCAACTGGCCGGAGTCCGCGTCGAGCTGAACCGTCGACTCGAGGCGGCGAGAGAGCGCGGCGACATCCGAAGCGGCGTCGACGCCGACGCTCTTCTCGACATCATGGCTGGCGCGGCCATCTTCGCGCTGTCGGTTCGTGACGTCTCGGACCCGGGACCGTTTGCCGATTCTCTTGCCGACATAGTGCTGAACGGCATACTCCCCGAGGCTCACTGAACCGCTGGTTTGCGCTGCCATACGCGGCACGATGGGCATAGGCATGCTCTGAACCAACCGGCAGCTCGCTCAGTGTTCATCCATCGAGTGGGACAGTCTGTCGCTGCCTCACTTCTGCGATGTATTCACGGATGGCGTCGCGGTTTTTCACAAGAAAGCTGATCTTCTCGTCAAGTCCCGACGCCTCCGCCTCGAGCATCGACAGCATCTCCGGTGTCACATCGCTCATGTGAATGACGCGTTCTTGGTCCAGGCAAGGAAGGATCTGCCGGATCACCCGCGTCGGGAAACCCATGTCCAACAACCCACGTATCTGAAATACCCTGTCAACCATTCGTTCGTCGTAGTCGCGGTAACTGTTTTCGGATCGTCTCGGAGCAATCAAGCTCTGTTCCTCGTAGTACCGCAAGAGGCGGCGGGACACCCGTGTCGCTTCTGACAGCTCGCCGATCTTCATTTGGCCGCCGATGTTTCGAGCGACGCTGCCTGGAGTCGCTCTCTCAACGTGCTCACCCGGGTGCTCGCCCCGAAGACAGCGGCAAGCTGTTCGAGGACAAGTGGGATGTCCCGGCCGTTGACCGCCGGCCGCAGTCGCACACCGTGTGCGCCAGCGGATACGAGTTCGTCGATCCCGTGGATCAGCTCATCTACCGAACCGACAAAGATCTCGGTGTCAGACGAGTACGGTGCGCCTGACAGCTCGTCGAGGGCACGCTTCTGCTGTACAGCCTCGAAGTGGGTCTTGCCGAGGAAAACCACGAGATCCACCAGGATCGCGAGCGGCTCATCGATCAAATTTCTTCGCACTGCATCACATTCAGCGTTGACGGCGTCGAGTACATCGCCGATGGTGACGCCATTAGCACTCGGAGTGGGTGTCACCAGGATGGCATCAGCCGACGCAACCGCCAACCGATAAGGAACTTGGGCGTGATGTGCGAGCGCGAGAACGACAGGCTTCAAGCCTTCGACGACAGGGATGGCGAGTGGTCCGGCGACCTCGAAAGTCTTTGTCACAATCAACTTGTCAGAGATCTTGTCGATATCGACAAATCGGCCATCGGCGCCTTCTTGGAGTGCGCCTTCCGACCAGGTCGACCACAATCCTCGGAGTATTTCGATCGACTCGGTTGCGCTCGAGAAGACCGGTTCGAGTCTGGTTCCAATCCGTTCAGGGAAGTAGATGTCGGACTCTCTCAGCTCCGGCACCGGTTGCGGGCGAACGAAATGACGTCTGTCGATGCTTCGCGAAGTGACCTGGGCACGGAGGCCGACTCGGCCCCCGCTCAAGAGATTGAGCGATGCGATTTCGGTGGCGATACTGTATGGCTCACTGTGAGTCAGATTTCTCGTGGCGATCACGCCGAGTCTCTGCGTCTCGAAAACAGCCAGTGCCGTCAGCGCTACCGGCGACAACCGACCACGAACCTGGTCTTCCTTGTCATCGATTCTCCTGAAGTCCGACGACTGCAACCCAATCGATTCTTCGAAAGTGACAAAATCGACAACAGATGAGTCAATGTCGCGCAACAACTCCGACCAGTAACGAGCACTGAAGAGTTCGGCGGGGGCAATTCCCTGCAATCGCCAGGCCGCTGGATGCCAGCCGGCTGGTTCCAGCGCGATGCCGATGATCGGTGACCGATGGATCGACGGCGTTGTGTTCACGCGTGTGCCTGACCTTCCTGATGGATTTGGGCCGGAGATCGAAACCCGTCTCCGCGGGCGGTCCACATGATCACCACGGATAGCAGCGCGAGTGCTACCGTCCACCACGGGAGAGATCGAGCACCGTTGAGAGACAAGAGAACTCCGCCCATCACTGCACCTGCTGCCATGGCAGCGTTCCACAGCGTCGTGAGAACCGCCTGAGCCTCGTCTGCGTGTGAGCCCGCAGCAACCGCTGCTGAGGTTTGCAACAGAGTCGGAATTCCGCCCCACCCCAATCCCCATACGGCAGCTGCTATGTAGACGAGCAGCGCATCCTCAGTGGCGACTGCCAGTGCGGTTGCGGCGACTGAAATCAGGACGGCGCCGAGAAGAGCAAAAGTCCGTAGTCGCGCGTAGATTTGTTTGCCCACAACAACAATGCTGATTAGACATGCCACTCCGAAGGTCAACAGAACGAGGTCGTTGTCGTCTCCCATTCCTATCGATTCGAGAAACGGAGCGATGTACGCATACAGGATGGTGTGACCCAACACGACGATGAACGTCACGATCAGAACTGCGTCGACACCGGGAATGCGTGCCGCCTCGAGCATGCTTCGCCGTTTACGGCCGCGGGGCCGACCTGGACGATCGGGAACCGACACCGCGATTGCAACGAGAAGCGCAACAGCCAGTATCGACATGAGGTAGAACGGTGCCCGCCACCCGGTAGCGTTGCCCAAGTATGTCCCGAACGGAACGCCGAGCGCGAGAGCGAGCGGAATTCCGGCCATCGCGAACGCGATGGCGCGACCCTCGAGATGTTTCGGGGCAAGATTTCTGGCGTATCCGGCGAGCAATGCCCAGGCGATACCTGCAGCAACTCCCGCAATGAACCGGGCGGTCATCGTCAGAAGGTAGTCGGAAGAAAATGCAGTGACCGTGTTGGCGAATGCAAACCCGAGAATCGAGTTCAGCAGTAACACCTTTCGCGACCACGACGCTGTCACTGCGACGAGGGGTATTGTCGTCAGGGCCGTCCCCAGCGCGTAGATCATGATCGTCTGCCCGGCGGCTGATTCACTGACATCGAGGCCTTCACTCATTGCCGGCAACACTCCCGCTGGGAGGGTCTCCGTCAGGCTGGTGATGAAGACGGACGCGAACAACGCCAGGAGGGGAACGAGTGGGAGTGCGTCCCCGCGATCCTGTTCCGCAAGAAACTGTTTCGCTCCTGATGTGTGGTGTTCTGAATCGATGTCGTCTGCCATGAAACGATTGTCAACCTTCACATCAATGTGAAGGTCAAGCCCTCTGCGAAGATCGGACCCCGAATCAATCAATCTGATGCCGTGCAGGTTTGGTCTATCCAGTCGAGGAACTGCCCATGTCCACCGGCCAGCCCGTGAGGTGTGCCGTCAAGAGAAACAACAAACTTCCCACGGCGCACCTCTGGTGATGCCGTCAACTTGGCATCGACTTCGGGCAAAACCCCGAGACCTTCGTTCGCTATCCAGCGACATGGCAAAGCGTGAACAGCTTCTGCGAATTCATCTCTGGCAGTCGGGATCAGATAGTTGAGTACCGCACTGTGAAAGACCACGATCGTTGTTTCCCGTGGCGCACGTTCGACGAGATCGGCAACAGCCGACGTGAGATCTCCGCGAACCAGATGAGGCGGATCCACACGAGCGAGTGCCGCTGCGTCGCGCAATCGCCGCCGGCGGTGGTCCTGTTCCGGCCACACAAGACTCTCCAACCATCTCATGTCGTCGGTGTCGCCTACATCGAGTGGGTTCAGGTCGATGCCCGCCCGGTACACCACGTCTGGGACTCTCTCCGGAATCGGCGGACTGCCAGTCGTCGCACACTCCAGCAGAACGGTGGACGGACCATCGACTGGATGCAGATACTTTGTGCCGTCGTAGAGAAAGCTGTAACGGTCAGGGTAAAGGCACAGGCCCGCCGAAGCACCGACTTCGATGAGGGAGAGCGGGCCCTTCAACAACCCGAGGACGGGAAGCAACACGGCAGAGCGGCCAGCTTCATTCGTCTGTGTAGTCCTGGTCTGCGCGAGTTGTTCCACCTCGGACCAGTTGTCGCTCAGCCACCGGCGAAACAACGCATACGGCGCGACCGGGGCACCGAGGTGACGGCACGCCCCGAATATCAGGTTGGGTTGCCTGCGGGGTTCTGGAAGCCGATCTATCAGAGCGAGGACTGCTGGATCCTCCGATACGCCGGTGCCCCATTCCTCGTAGATCGCGGAGTTCCCTCGAGCCTCCACCTCCGCGAATGATCGGTACCAACGCGAAGTGTCCACCGTCGATGTTTACCGGATGGCGCGTGGTGCTGAAAGGTTTTCGATCAGGCCGTCGCGTAACTCGCAGACGTCCCCCACGTCAGGCGTACTCGCCTGAGAACCCTCCCCGAGGCCCACTAGGCCCGAGCCCCGCCGACTATCCTGTGGGGCATGACCGAGCCTGTAGCGACCGCTGACCTTGCCGACGAGATCGGACCCGACATCCGTAGCTGCGACACGCAGTTCACCCAGTTCGGTGGACGTGAAGTCTTTGCCGGCCCCATCACCACCATCAAGTGCTTCCAGGACAACCTGCTCGTGAAGCAGACCCTCAGTGAACCGGGCAACGGCGGAGTCCTCGTCGTCGACGGTGACGCGAGCATCCACACCGCCCTGGTCGGCGACATCATTGCCGGCCGCGGCGTCGACAACGGTTGGGCCGGTGTCATCGTCAACGGAGCCGTCCGCGACTCCGCGATCCTGCGCACCCTCGACATCGGCGTCAAGGCTTTGGGCACCAACCCGCGCAAGAGCACGCAAACCGGTTCGGGCGAGAAGAACGTGCCGATCGAAATCGGCGGAGTCACCTTCAACCCCGGCGAGATCGTCTACAGCGACCAGGACGGCGTCGTCGTTCGCGAAAGCTAGTCAGAAGTCGCGGGATCAGGCGGGGGCTTCCACTTTGGCGGCCATCCCGCCGATCTCGACGACATCGCCGTCACGAAGCTGGCGGCCCCGACGATCTTCGACCTCACCGTTGACCGAAACCATGCCGTCGGCGATCACTTCCTTGGCCTCCGCGCCCGATTCGATGAGGTTCGCGAGCTTGAGAAACTGACCGAGCCGAATCATTTCGTCGCGGATGGGTACTGCTGGAATGTTGTCGGTCATGTCAATCATCTTCCTCCTCCCACAAAACTGGACACGACAGACCACACTTAGCGTGAGGATCTGATCGACCGGTAGGAGAGGAAGCTCGATGGCACCATTGACCGAGGTATCGGACACCACTGCAGAGTTGGTGGAATCGCCACCCGAAAATCCGCGCCAGGCGCGTCGATTCCGCAAAGGGCGGTTCAGCCAGGTTCCCCATATCTCGGGACTGATCCTCGGAGTCTTCTCCGTACTGGTGTTCCTGTGGAGCATCTCGCCGGTACTGCGGCACATCCTCCGCGTCCCACGCGAATACATCGACAGCTACTACTTCGACGCACCGGATACGAGCCTGTCGTGGGCGCTCGTCGTCGCCCTGCTCGCCGCCGCCCTCGCGAGCCGCAAGCGCATCGCCTGGTGGCTGTTGACGATCTACCTGTCACTGATCACCCTCACCAACATCGCCTCCGCGATCGTCGACAAGAACCCGAACAACGCCGTGGCCGTTGTCGTTCTGCTTGTCGTGATCGGAATCCTCATCGCGGCGAGGCCCGAGTTCTACACACGCGTACGGCGCGGCGCCGGCTGGAAAGCACTCGGCGTGCTGATCGGCGGCATGGCTGTCGCGACCGTGATCGGTTGGGGCCTTGTCGAACTCTTCCCAGGTGACCTACCGCAGAACCAGCGATTCCTCTGGGCCCTGAACCGCGTCACCGCGGCAGCTTCGGTCGACAACGAGGTGTTCGACGGCCACCCGCGCGTCTTCGTCAACACGGTCCTCGGTCTCCTCGGTGCCATCGCGCTACTCGCAGCCGTCATGACGCTCTTCCGCGCGCAACGCTCCAACAACGCCCTCACCGGAAACGACGAATCCGCGATCCGCGGGTTGATCCAGAACTTCGGTGCCGACGACTCTCTCGCTTACTTCGCCACCCGCCGCGACAAGGCGGTCATCTTCGCGCCGAGCGGCAAGGCCGCGATCACGTACCGCGTCGAGATCGGCGTCTGCCTCGCCAGTGGTGATCCCATCGGTGATCCCGAAGCGTGGCCGCACGCCATCGAAGCGTGGCAGGGGCTCGCATCGCAGTACGGCTGGGCGACGGCCGTCATGGGCGCCAGCGAAACCGGGGCGACGGCGTACAAGAAGGCGGGCCTGAGCGTCCTGCAGCTCGGCGACGAAGCGATCCTGCGCACCCGCGAGTTCAATCTCAACGGACGCGACATGCGCCCGGTGCGCCAGGCCGTCACTCGCGTGAGGCGTCACGGCGTCACCGTGCGGATGCGACGCCATCGCGACATCCCGCCCGAGGACATGGCAGCCGTCATCATCCGCGCCGACGACTGGCGCGACACCGACACCGAGCGCGGCTTCTCCATGGCGCTCGGCCGACTGGGCGATCACCTCGACGGCGATTGCCTCCTCGTCGAAGCCGTCATGGGTGAAGGCACCGAGGACGAAAGCGTCGTCGGCATGCTCTCGCTCGTGCCGTGGGGACCGAACGGTGTTTCGCTCGACCTGATGCGCCGTAAGCCGACGGCGCCCAACGGTGTCGTCGAATTGATGGTCTCGGAGTTGGCCACACGTTCGGACGAGATCGGCGTCGTGCGAGTTTCGCTCAACTTCGCCGTGTTCCGCTCGGTGTTCGAGGAAGGTTCGCGCATCGGCGCGGGCCCGATCCTCCGCATCTGGCGCTCGGTGCTCGTCTTCTTCTCCCGCTGGTGGCAGCTCGAAGCGCTGTACCGCTCGAACGTGAAATACCAGCCGGATTGGGCGCCGCGCTTCCTCTGCTTCGAGGACAACCGCGAACTGCCGCGCGTCGGATTCGCGTCGGCCATCGCCGAAGGCTTTGTGGTGCTGCCCAGTTTCGGGCGCAAGTCCAGCCAGGTCGTCAAGCACACCGGTACGCATGCGGCGGTGCCGGCAGCTCTGGTGACGTCCGAAGGACTGCATGCCGACGGCAGCCCGCCGGACTCGGCGCCGACGTTCCCGACCAACGGTCCGCGTCGACCCGAGCAGGTCCGCGTGCGCATGAACAAGCTCGCGCAACTGGCCGACGAAGGGATCGCCGCGTACCCCGTCGCCTATCCGCCGACCCACACGATTGCCGCCGCAGCGAAGTCACCGGAGGGCACCCGCGTGCGAATCGCGGGACGCCTCCTGCGGGTCCGCGACTACGGCGGAGTGGTGTTCACGGACGTGCGCGACTGGTCCGGCGACATTCAGGTCCTGGTCGACCAGGACAACGTCGGCCGCGAGAAGCTGGCGGAGTTCGCTGCCGAGTTCGATCTCGGTGACCTGATCGAAGTCAGCGGAACCATCGGGCGCAGCCGCAAGGGCGAGCTGTCGCTCATTGCCGTCGAGTGGCGCATGAACGGCAAGTGCCTGCACCCGCTGCCGGACAAGTGGAAAGGCCTCTCGGATCCCGAGACCCGCGTCCGCCAGCGGTACCTCGACATCGCCCTCAACCCGAAGGCCCGCGAACTGCTCGAGGCCCGAAGCGCCGTCGTGAAGTCGCTGCGCGATTCACTCGGTGGTCGCGGATACCTCGAAGTCGAGACCCCGATCCTGCAGCAGGTGCACGGCGGCGCGAACGCTGCTCCGTTCCTGACACACATCAACGCGTACAACCTCGACCTCTATCTCCGCATCGCACCCGAGCTGTACCTGAAGCGGTTGTGCGTCGCCGGTATGGAGAAGGTGTTCGAGATCGGCCGCGTGTTCCGCAACGAGGGCGTCGACTTCAAACACAATCCCGAGTTCACGATCCTCGAGGCCTACGAAGCCCACAGCGACTACGAGGGCATGATGCGGATGTGCCGCGAGCTGATCCAGGCGGCGGCCGTCGCAGCATTCGGTCGCGAGATCATCATGCGTCCCGGCCCGGACGGCGAACTGGTCGAGGTCGACATCTCCGGCGAGTGGCCGGTGAAGACGATGCACGGCGCCGTCGCCGAAAAACTTGGCGTCGACGTCTCCCCCGAAACGAGTCTCGAAGACCTGCAGAAGCTGTGCGACGCCAACGAGATCCCGTACCAGTCCAGCTGGGATACCGGCGCCATCGCGCAGGAAATGTACGAGCATCTGGTCGAGGACTACACGGAGTTCCCGACGTTCTACACCAACTTCCCCACCTCGATGTCGCCGCTCACCCGGCCGCACCGCAGCATCCCCGGCGTTGCCGAGAAGTGGGACCTGGTGGCGTGGGGCGTCGAACTCGGAACCGCATACAGCGAGCTGACCGACCCTGTGGATCAGCGCAACCGGCTCACCGAGCAGTCGATGCTCGCGGCCGGCGGCGACCCGGAAGCGATGGAATTGGACGAAGACTTCCTCCAAGCCCTCGAACACGCGATGCCGCCGACGGGTGGTCTCGGGATGGGCGTCGACCGAATCGTCATGCTGATCACGGGTGGCAGCATCCGCGAGACGCTGGCCTTCCCCCTCGCGAAACCGCGTCAGTAGTCCGGATTCTCGCGTGCCGGAATTGTTCCACGTGAAACCACCGGGCGAGATCTTGCAGGTCGGCGAGAGCCGACTGCATGTTCTTGCCGAGGGCGACGGCCCCGTCGTCGTCCTGTGCGGTGGGCTGGCGGGCAATTGGTTCGACTGGGATGACTGCGCGCGTCATCTTCAGTCGGACCACACCGTCGTCCGCTTCGATCGCCCGGGCTTCGGGCTCAGCGAGCCTACTTCCGAAGTTCCGACCGTCCGCGGCGAAGCTCAGCGGATCCGCGACGTGCTCGACACTCTGGGACTGAGTGGTCCGGCCGTGGTGGTCGGCCACTCCATCGCCGGCTTCTACGTCGAAGGCTTCGCGCGCTTGTTCCCCGATCGGGCGGCGGGGATGCTGCTCCTCGATTCCAGTGCCGAGAAGGAGCCGAAACGTCTTTTCCCCCGCGACCTGCTGCTGATCGCCTCCCGAGCCGCCGCGGCTTCGTTCAGCACCACCGGGCTCCAGCGACTCCTCGGTACGACGACGCGCAAGATCCTCAACCAGTCCGTGCCGCCGAGCGGGTCGTCCGAAGCCACTCTCGAATGGGTGCGGAAGATCTACCGCGAGCCTCATTATCTGGAAGCGGCGATGATCGAATACGTCGCGTACACCGATATGGCGCTGGAGCTCACCGCTTTACGACGCTCGAGCAAGCATCCACTGCCCGACATCGACCTCAGCGTCGTTGCTGCACACACTGGCCACACCACTCCCTGGTCCATCGCCTGGATGGCAAAGCAGCAGAAACTCGCCACCTACCTCGGTGGGAGTTTTCACGTCCTGCGCCCGGCGCATCACCACGCGATGATCGACCAACCCGAGGAGTTGGCGAACTTGATTCGGCGCCTCACGCAGCCGAACCGTCGGGGATGACACTTAAAGTTACAACTCGGACAGTAGCCGGATCATTGCTAGTCTCGGACAGCTTCTGCTTTCTACGACAGGCTGACCATGGACCGTTCGACACGTCGGGTGCGCTCGTGCCTGATTTTCGTGGCGATCCTCGTTGTCGCCCTGGCGGGCATCGCCGCCCGTCCGCCCGGTTTTCTGTCGACCTTCTGGCCCGCCAACGCGATCCTTCTGGGCATTCTCCTCCGTAACCCGCGCTCGTTTGCGCCGATCGGACTCGCTGTCGGCGGCGCAGCGCTGCTGACGGCGGATCTTGCGACCGGAAGCCCCGTGCAGAGGGCCTTCGAACTGAATGCGATCAATCTGGTCGGCGTCACGACAGGATTGATCGCCGCGAACTTGCTCGGCTGCTTTCCGCGGCGAATCTCCGAGACGAAGTACACGGCCAGAATCTTCCTCATCTCGGTTCTGGCGTCGTTCACGGCCGGGTCCGCCAGCGCACTACGCACTCAACTCCACGAAGGAAGCGGTGCGGCAACGGAATTGGTGGGGTGGTTCTTCGCCGACCTGTGTACGTATCTGATCGTGCTGCCGATCGTTCTGTCGGCACCGACGCTCGAACACATTCGAAGAACCTGCGGGCCGTCCGTGCGGCAGAGTCTGCGCTTGAGGCGGCTCGCACAGATCCTGGCGCCTCTGGCCGCTCTCCTGGCCTGTCTGCCACTCGCCCTGGAGGTTCAGGGAGCCCTTGCGCTGCTGCTGCCGATGCCGGCGCTCCTGTGGTGCGCAATGCGTGTCTCACTGTTCAGCACTTCGCTCCTGGCAGCCGGATGGAGCGCGTGGGCACTGGTCATGGCGGGTAAGGGACGCCTGGCACTGGCAGATCCGGTGCACCTACTCAGTGAGGGGGTGACCACCCGGATCTCCGTCATCTTGATGGCACTCTCCCCCATCGCCGTAGCCGTCGCCACTGGCGCACAGCGGCGCGCTGAGCGAGAACTCCAACGCATCGCCGAATGCGACGCCCTCACCGGAACGCTGAGTCGCCACGCGTTCTGGACCCAATCGCAGGAACTCCTCGACGCCCAGCACGCGGCGCAACGACCGATCGCCGTCATGATGCTCGATCTCGACCACTTCAAATCGATCAACGACAACCTCGGCCACCTCACCGGCGATTCCGTCCTCGAACAGTTCGGAAACACCCTCCTCGCCGCTACCGAAGGGCTGGGACTCTCCGGCCGACTGGGTGGTGAAGAATTTGCCGTCGCCGCCGCCGACTGCACCTTCGAGGAAGCCATCCAGCTCGCGGAGCGCATCAGAGAGGCGCAAGAGGCCCACGCGCGATCCATTCGCGGTTTCGCGGGAACGGTCAGTATCGGCGTCGCCTGGGCCGATCGCGCGATGCCGGGCATGGAGACTCTGCTCGATATCGCCGACAACGCGATGTACCAGGCAAAACGCGACGGCCGAAACCTCGTGGTGGCGTTCGATCTCTACATGGCAAGGTGACGTAGGTGCAACTACTCCTGATCCGACACGCGCTCCCCGAACTGGCCGAGGTCACCGAAGGCCGCGCAGATCCCTCGCTGACCGACGAAGGTCGTGCCCAGGCACTACGGCTGCCCGCAGCACTGGCGCCGTACCGGATCACCGGACTCTTCAGCAGCCCGCAAAAGCGCGCACTCGAGACCGCAGCCCCGGTAGCGCAGATATTGGGCCTTCCGGTCACCCAGCGCGAGGGTCTGGCGGAATACGACTACGAGCAGCCGCACTACATCCCGATGCACGAGGTCCTGCAGCGGGCGCCGGAAACCTATGCGCGCATCAAAGCCGGCTGGCTCCCCGAGTCGGTGGACGGCGACGCCTTTCGTGCGCGAGTCCTCGGTGCGATCGACGAGATAGTCGCGGCAACGGACAACGACGCCACCGTGGCGATCTTCTGCCACGGCGGCGTCGTCAACATCGTTCT
Source organism: Rhodococcus sp. MT28 (assembly GCF_058792695.1). Lineage (NCBI taxonomy): Bacteria > Bacillati > Actinomycetota > Actinomycetes > Mycobacteriales > Nocardiaceae > Rhodococcus > Rhodococcus sp. MT28. Next base: position 436,333 of record NZ_JBXAFD010000002.1, on the reverse strand, counting down.
GCAGGAACTGCTCGGACTGGAGCGCCCGTTGACCTTCCCGATCGAGTACGTGTCCGTCACGCGCATTCTCGTGTCGCGAAACGGAAGCCGCAGGGTCGGGTCGATCAACGAAACCGGTCACGTACGCAACATGCTTCGCGTGTAGTCACACGTGGTGGCACGCCACCTGATGGCCGCCCTCGACGAGACGCAGCTCGGGAACTACCTCGGCGCAGAGATCAGTAGCCAGCGGGCACCGCGTGCGGAAGCGGCAGCCACTGGGCGGATTGAGCGGCGAGGGCAGTTCGATGACCTTCTGCTCGACGTTCTGCGCCGCGGTGACGGTGGCGTCGGGATCGGGAATCGACGCCAGCAGTAGCTGCGTGTACGGGTGAAGCGCGCGGTTCTGCATGTCTTCTGCGGGAACGATTTCGCAGACGCGGCCCAAGTACATGATCATCACGCGGTCGCTGATGTTCTTCACTACGGCCATGTTGTGCGCGATGAACAGCAAAGACAGCCCGTGACGCTTCTTCGCATCCTCGAGCAGGTTCAGAATCTGCGCCTGCACGGACACGTCGAGGCTCGAGACCGGCTCGTCACAGATCAGGACCTTGGGGTCGAGCATCAATGCGCGGGCGATGCACACGCGCTGGCACTGACCACCCGAGAGTTCGCGTGGGGTTCGATCCCACACCATGTCCGGGTCCAGCCCGACCTCGGCAAGAACCTCGCGCGCCCGAGCTTCGATGGCGGCCTTGTCTTTTCCACCCCAGATCGACGGACCCTCGGTGATGAGAGCCTTGACCTTGCGACGGGGATTCAGGGAGGAGATGGGATCCTGAAAGATCATCTGCAACTGAGTGCGGCTGCGACGCAATTCTTCCGCGCCCAGTGCCGTCATTTCCGTCTCTCCGAGGCGGATCGAGCCCGACGTCGGTGAGGGCAACTGCATGATCGCCCGGCCCGCCGTGGACTTGCCACAGCCGGATTCACCGACCACGCCCAAGGTTTCGCCCGGCGCGACGGTGAAGCTGATTCCGGACACGGCGTGAACGGTCTGGCCCTTGCCGACGTTGAATTCGACGACCAAGTCCTCGACCGTCAGGGCCGCGTCCACCGTCTCGGGCTTCCTGGTATCGGTTGCTGCAGTCATCAGACCATCTCCTTCACCGCGAGCGTCAGGCCCGCTGCGGTAGTGCCGGCCTTCTCGTTGGCGACCAATGCCGTTGTGCCTTCGGGGGTGTCGACCGGGTAGTGGCACGCGAACGTGTGGCTTTCGGTTGTGTTGTCCCCCGGTCCGCCGGGAGCCAGGGCCGGGTCGCCGGTCAGGCAGTCGTCCTGGGCGTAACGGCAGCGGGCGGCGAAGCGGCAGCCGGTGATCGGCTTCGTCATGTCCGGGAGACCGCCCGGAATTGTCTGCAGCACTGTGTGCGTCGGTGACTCGAGTCGCGGAATCGCGGCCATCAGCGCTTCGGTGTACGGGTGGCGAGGACGAGTGAACAACTCTTCGGTCGCCGACGTTTCCACGACGGAACCGGCGTACATGACCGCAACACGGTCCGATCGACCCGAGACCACACCGAGGTCGTGGCTGATCAGAATGACGGCCATGTTGAGCTTGTCGTTGAGTGAGGCGAGCAGATCGAGAATCTGCTTCTGCACCGTCACGTCGAGAGCGGTGGTCGGCTCGTCGGCGATCAGCAGTTTCGGCTCGCAAGCCAGCGCCATCGCGATGACCACGCGCTGTCGCATACCTCCCGAAAGTTCGTGGGGGTACTGGTCGAGCCGACGCTTGGGCTCGGGGATACCCACCATCGACAGGAGTTCCGCTGCGCGATCGCGGGCCGCGTCCTTCTTCAGACCCAGGTGGAACTTCAAGGATTCGGTGATGTGGGTACCGATGCGCTTGAACGGATTGAGCGAGGTCATCGGATCCTGGAAGACCATGGCGATCTCGGGTCCCCAGAAGTGCTTCATCTCCGACTTCTTCATCGTCGACATGTCGCGGCCGGCAAACGTCACCGTCCCGCTGATGTCGAGAGCCGGGCCCTTCTGGAGCAGTCCCATGATAGTGCGCCCGAGAACCGACTTGCCGGAACCGGATTCACCCACGATGCCGAGAGTTTCGCCGGCGGAGACGTGGATCGAGACACCGTCGACTGCTCGCAACTGGCCACGGGGAGTGGCGAATACGGTTCTGATATTGTCCGCCTGCAGCAGCGGAACGCCGTTCTGAGCTGAAGTGGTCACAGCTTACTCCGATACTTCTCGCCGATGAGGTTGAAGGAGAACACCGTAAGGAAGAGGAAGACGCCTGGTACCAGGACGATGAACGGATGCTTCTCCACGATCCCGCCCTGACCTTCCGCAATCATGTTGCCCCAGGTCGGATCAGGTTGTGCGATACCGAGTCCGAGGAAGCTCAGTGATGCTTCCGCGACGATCAGGCCGGAAACGGCCACCAGTCCGAGCGCGGCGACGGGAACGAGGACGTTGGGAACCAACTCGCGCCAGATGACGCGCCATTTGGTGGCGCCCATGGCTCTCGCGGCAAGCACGAACTCCCGTTGGGCGACGACGATGGTGTTTGCCCTGGCGATTCGAACCATGCTGGGAATGCAGAGAATCGACAGTGCGAGGGTGATGTTGCGCAGGTTCGACGTGAGCACCGCGGCCAGTGCGATGAGCAGCACCAGAGAAGGAATGGCCAGCAGCGAGTTGGTCAGGATTCCGACCACGGCGTCGACCTTGCCACGGAAATAGCCGGCCATGACGCCGATGGTGCCACCGATGATCATGCCGATCAGCACGGCGCAGATGGCGACAGTCAAGGAGGCGCGAGCACCGAACAGGGCGCGGGCGAGGAGGTCGAGACCGAAGTTGTTGGTACCCAACGGATGATCGGAGAGCAGGCTCGGCGAGGCGAAGCCCGGCTCGGCCAAGGTCTTGACCGTGTCCTTGTACTCACCGAGTGGCAGCAGCGGCGCGAAGATCGCGGCCAGGATCAGCGCGCCCAGCCAGATGCACGCCAACCAGTACGAGAGATCGAACTGACTGCCCCACTTGGACGTACCGAGTTTGCCGAGACCCTTGAAGAGGAAAACCAGGGCAACGAGCGCGAGCACGATGCGGACGGTCATCATGATCGCTGAACCGAAGAGTGCGGTGCCGAGCAGCGCAACGCCGACCACTGTGAGAATCGATCCGATCAGGACCAGATTCTTGGGCTGTTCCAGCGTCTCGACGGGACCGGGAGCCAGCAGGACTGTCTGCTGCCGGTATGTCATCACCTCGGACGGGGCCGGCGACGGGGCCGCTCCGTCTGGCGTCACTTCAGACATGGACACGACGACTCCTCGGGTCAAGATAGGTGTACAGAACATCGATCGCACTGTTGACGAGGACGTAGATGACCGCGATCACGACCACCGCGCCCAGCAGCATCGGCGAATCACCCTGCTGCGCTGCGCGGACGATGAGCGTGCCCATTCCGGGCAGTGAGAACAGCGTCTCGACGATCACGGTGCTGCCGATCATGCCGCCGAGAGCCAGACCCATCATCGTGATGAGCGAGAACGACGACGGGCGGAGCGCGTCGCTGAAAAGCACTCGCAGCGTGGGCATTCCCTTGGCCTTCGACGCGAGGATGTAATCCTCACGGAGCGTCGTCACCAGGTCGGATCGGAGAACGCGAGTGAACATCGCCATCTCGAGGAGGCTGATGGTGATCGCGGGAAGTATTGCGTGTGAGAGGTTTCCGGACAGGCTGTCGCCGATGCGCACCCACTGTGATCGCGGGAACCAGCCGAGCCAGTTGACGGTGACCATGATCAGCAACAGACCGGCGAGGAAGCTCGGGACGGAAAGAACACCGAACGTCGCGGCGCTGATGACGCGGTCGATGACGCCGCCTTCGTGGTGCGCCGACCAGAGTGCGAGCGGAACTGCGACGACGAGTGCGATGACCAGACCCATCACTGCCAACTGAACGCTGACGGGGAGAGCGGAACTGATCGCGGTGAGGACGTCCTGCTGCGGGGGGACGAGCGAGTTGCCGAGGTCGCCCTGGAGAGCGCTGGTCAGCCAGTCCCAATAGCGAACCAGGAGTGGATCGTTGAGTCCGAGCTGCTGCCGAACTTCCTCGTACTCGGCAGGCGTTCGGCCTTCACCGAGAACGGAGACAGCGGGATCGCCGGGGATCAGTGATGCCAGCACGAAGGTTCCGAAGCTGACGATCAGGATCACAATGACGAGCTGGCCCAATTTCTTACCTATTGCGCCGATGTTCATCGATTTCGTCTCCTTCGGACAGCGAGCTCGCAATACACAGCAGTTCCTCTGATTTCATTTCTTCGTTCGCAGCCGGCCCCGATCCGCTGCAATACGGGCGCGGGGCCGGCTGTGAACTTCAGGCTCTCTAGGACTTCCAAGCTCCGTCGAAGAGCACGATTCCGTCGAGGCTCTGCTCGAGTCCGTGAACGTTCTGGTTCCACACGTCGAGTGCGGCGACGTTGCCCCACACCTGCCACGGGACGGTCTCGTTGGCGCGTTCCTGGATCTGGGCCAGGACTGCCTTCTTGTCCTCGTCGGTGGTTGCGACACCCAACTTGTCCAGGAGAGCATCCATTTCGGCGTCGGAGTAGCCGGTCGCGTTGTTACGGCCACCGGACTTGATGCCCGTGTACAGACGCTCGTAGGGATCGGCCTCGGCGAGGCTCAGTGCTGCGGTGCTCATGTCGTAGTCGTGATCGGCGTACATCCGCTTGACCAGATCACCTGCACCGGTGACGTATTCGATCTGAGCGTCGAAGCCGACTGCGTTGAGCATCGCCTGGATGGCCAGAGCCGTCGCCTGTGCGGACGGTTCCTGGATGGAGAGGAAGGTGATCTTTCCGTCGTAGCCGTCGGCCTTGGCCTGATCGAGCAGTTCCTTCGCCTTGGCGGGATCGACGCCGATCGGTGCGACGTCGTTGTGCCAGCGCGAGGTGTCCTGGAAGATCTCCTGGCCGGGCAGTCCCTTGCCGTTGTTGACGCGGGTGTTGAGCGTCTCCGGATCGACGGCCAGCGCCATCGCCTGGCGGACACGGACATCCGAGCCCGGGCGGCCCGGGGCCATGTTCACGTTGGCGATGTAACCGAGCGACGGGATGTCGACGAAGCCGGGGTAACCCGACTCGATCAGATCCAGGATCGGGGTGAGCGTACGCATGTACGCGGCGTCGATGCCGCCCGTCTTGAGTGCTTCGGCGGTGGGCTGAGCGCCGACGATGCTGATCAGCTTGAGCTTGTCGATGTTCGGTGCGCCGTCGTAGTAGTCGGGGCGAGCAGCCAACAGCAGTTCCTCGTTGGGAGCGAACTTCTCGAGGGTGAAGGCGCCGGCGCCGATCGGGGTGAACTGGTCACCCTGCTGGGCGCTCGGGGCGACGATCATGCCGGGTCCGGTGGCGAGCATCGACTGGATGCCTGTCCACGGATCAACGAGGTTGAAGACTACGGTCGTCGCGTCGGGGGTGTCGATCGAGGCAACCTTGGAAGCCCACAGGCTCGACTGAGGTCCCTTGTTGGTGACGTAGCGGTTGATGCTGTCGGCGACGGCCTTCGAGTCGAGAGCTGTGCCATCGCTGAACTTCACACCGTCGCGGAGCTTCAGCGTCCAGGTCTTGCTGTCCGAACTCGCTTCGAGCGACTGAGCGAGCTTGGGCTCGAACTTCTGCCCGATCGGGTCGTAACGCATGAGCACGTCGTAGATGGCGCTGAGCTCGCTGCCACCGGTGGCGCCGGCAACCTGAGCCTTCGCGGGATCGAGAGTCGTGACCGCCGAGTAACCGCTGAACGTCAGCGTGCCGCCCTTGGTGGGAGTGCCGGGATCGGCCTGCTCGTTGACCATGCCGATCTTCAGCGAGGAACCGGAATCAGCGGATTCGCCGCCGCCATTGCTCGAGCCGTTGTCGGCGCACGACGCCAGGAACATACTTGCGGTGATCGCCAGCGCAGCCGCAGCCAATCTGCGACTTCCGCGGCGGGAACTACGACTCATTCGAATGCCTCCAAGGCGGGGTAAGACCGTGACGTGATGTTGAACACGAAACAGTCTGTGATGGGAGGCACAGAAAATTGGATCGAGTCTCGCTCAGTGGAATCGGTTAAGTTGCAGGCCTCAACAGTCAGGTAAACCGACCCTGGCCAGCGGTTACCTTCGTGGACAGCAGACCAGCCGGTCTAGTCCCGGTCGAGCGTCGCTTCCTCGAGATCGAGCTCGCGAAGTACCTTCCGGAGGACCTCGTCGTCGATCCGGCCGGCATCGCGTTCGGCGATGAAGACGCCTCGCTCGGCATCGATCATCTCGAGGCGCAGCGAGCGGAAGGCGTTCGACGGGCTCTCCCCCAGATCCTCGTCGCTGCGTCCCAGTCGCTCCCACGCCGAGTTCGCGCGGTGGGTGTTCCAGCTTCGCAAGATGTCCGCGGCACGATTGCGGACCTGAGGGACGTCGTCGGCGTCGGCTCCGACCAATTCGTCCAGCCGCGCCGCAGCGGCCCGTGCAGCCTTGTCCTGGGCTGCCGCCTCGGCGCGTGCGTCGGACTGCTCTTCGTCCCCCTGCACGCCGAGGACACGGATCACCCACGGCAACGTCAGGCCGTGCAGCAACAGCGTGCCGACCACGACGACAAACGTCAGGAACAGGATCAGCGACCGCCCCGGGAAGTCCTCCCCACTGTTGACCGTCAGCGGAATGGCGAAGGCAGCTGCCAGCGACACGACCCCTCGCATACCGGCCCACGACACGACGAACACCGCCCGCGCCGAAATCTCCGGCTCCCTCGCTCGAATACGCGGCGACAGCCAGCGCGGTACGTACGTGAACGGGAACACCCAGGCGATTCGGACCACCACGACGGTCACGAGAACCGCAACCGACGCCCAGACGACGATCGAAGTGCTGTACCCCTGCAATCCGTTGACGACACTGGGCAATTGGAGACCGATCAACAGGAAGACGAACGACTCCAGGATCAGGTCGACTGCCCTCCACACTGCCGTGTCCTGCAAACGCGTCGCATAACTCGCGCGGGTGGAGCGCTGGCCGAGGAACAATCCGGCTACGACGACCGCGATGACGCCCGACGCGTGGACCTCTTCCGCAGCCAGGTAGGTGAAGAACGGCACCACCAATCCGATTCCGCTCTCCATCACCGGATCCTGGAGCTTGCCGCGAACCTTCGAGATGACGAACCCCACCGCGAGGCCGATCACCGTTCCACCGACCGCCGCGACGAGGAAGGTCTCGAAGCCGCCGATCAGCGTCGCACCCGTACCGACGGCAGCCGCGAGAGCGACCTTGTACGCCGTCAGAGCGGTGGCGTCGTTGAGCAGGCTCTCCCCGCCCAGCAGGGTCATGATCCGGCGCGGCAGGCCGAGCTTGCGTCCGATTGCGCTCGCGGACACCGCGTCCGGCGGCGCCACGATGGCGCCGAGAACCAGAGCAGCCGCTATCGAGAACTCCGGCACGATCAGGTAGGCGACAAAGCCCACCGCAGCCGTCGTCGCCAGGGGAAGCCCCACCGCGAGAAATCCGATCGGACGCAGATTCGAGCGCAAAGCCAGGTATGAACTGTCCAGTGCTGCCGAGTACAGAAGTGGAGGCAACACGACGAACAGGACGAGGTCGGGATCGAGTTCCAATTCCGGAACACCCGGTATCTGACAGGCGATCAAACCGACCAGGACGAGGATCAGCGGCGAAGACAGCCCGAACCTTCGCGCGACCGCCGCCACCAGCAACGCCGCTACTACAACCCCCAGTAATATGCCGTTCACCCTGGCAGCATGCAGTATGGAAGGCGATGAAGAAAATCCTGAAGCGAGCAGCAGCTCGCACACAGCAGCCCGCACCCGCTCCCACCGGTTGCGAGGAACTAACCAATGCGCCCGAAACGGACCCGGCGGCGCTTACGCCCGGCGTCTGCCAGGAGTGCGCCGAGTTGGGCGAGGATAACTGGTCTCACCTGCGCATGTGCCTGTCCTGCGGCCACGTCGGATGCTGCGATTCCAGCCCTCATCAGCACGCCACCAACCACTACCGCGAAACCGGGCACCCGGTCATGCGCTCACACGAGCCCGGCGAATCCTGGCGCTGGTGCTACGTCCACGATCTGATGGACTGACCGCGCGCGACTGGCGGTGCACTGCGCATAGTGCCCACCTGTCACGGCGCACAGCCCTCGGTGTTGCGCACATTGCTCAATCCACCGGGTAGCTATTGCTCAATCTGTATGCCGATGATGGACTTTGACGCAGAATCTGCACAACAGATCGACAGGTGCGGCTGGACTTTGCCGCACCGAACGGTTCGGCCTCAGGAAGTCCTGCCAAACATCACAACCACATCGTCGGCCCCACGATCTGGGGTACAGGCGGTGCGGTGATCGATGTCCACTACTGAAGGCAGGACCGGCCGTGAACAGCCCCAACATCGACCAGAACGCTCCCGAGTCACTGGCGGAGATCGAGAAGCGCGTTCTGTGGTTGTCGACCGCGATGATCCATCACGCCAACCGTGTCCGTCCGAATCCCAGCGGGCTCAAGGTCGGCGGCCATCAGGCCTCGTGCGCGTCGATGGTCTCGATCATGACGTCCCTGTGGTTCGGCCAACTTCGTTCCGGCGACCGGGTTTCCGTCAAGCCGCATGCGGCGCCGGTGCTCCACGGCATCAATTATCTGCTCGGTGAACTCGACGAGTCCTACCTGACGACTCTGCGCGAGTTCGGGGGCCTGCAGAGCTACCCGAGTCGATCAAAGGATCCTGATCCGGTGGATTATTCGACCGGTTCGGTGGGCATCGGTGCTACGGCTCCCATCTGGGGCGCCATCGCACGCCGGTACGTCGACGCCTCCCTCGGCGGAGCCGGAACCGGGCGTCAGTACTCCCTTGTCGGTGACGCCGAACTCGACGAGGGTGCTGTGTGGGAAGCAGTTCTCGATCATTCGGTTGCCGAACTGGGTGAGATCGTGTGGATAGTCGACCTCAACCGCCAATCACTCGACCGGGTGGTGCCGAACATCGCGGCAACCCGCCTGGAGCGCATGTTCTCGGGTGCCGGCTGGCAGGTCATCACCGTGAAGTTCGGTGCGCTGCTGGAATCACTGTTCACCCGGCCGGGCGGCACCGCGTTGCGCGAACGAATCCTGGACATGCCGAATCCGGAGTACCAGCGCCTGCTGCGATGCACGGCCGACGAGGTACGTCTGAGACTGCCCGGCGACGCGGCGGACGCCGACGCGATCACGACGCTGATCAACGACCTCGACGACGCCACGGTGCTCGAGGCCATCCGCAATCTCGGTGGCCACGACCTCGACGCTCTGCGAGAGGCGTACGCGCAGATCGACGACACCCGTCCCACCGTGATCATCGCGTACACCATCAAGGGTCGGGGCCTGCCGACGCAGGGTCATCCGCAGAACCACTCGTCGCTGCTCACCACCGAGCAGTACGAGCACCTGGCGGCGGAGCTCGACATGGATCCGTCGAAGCCCTGGCAACGGTTCGAGACCGACAGCCCGTCCGGCCGCATCTGCGCCGAAACCGCTGGGCGCCTGGCTCGCCCGAAGGTGGAGCATCTGGTGCCCCCGGCAGTTCCGAAAGACATCGGCCGTACCCCCTCCGGCACGTCCACCACTCAGGCAGCTCTCGGCCGGGTACTACTCGACCTCAGCCGCGAAGCGCCGGACGCCGCGAAACGTGTTGTCACACTGAGCCCGGACGTCAGTTCCACCACCAACCTCGCAGGCTGGCTGAACAAGGTCGGGGTCTGGTCCCCCGACGAGCGGCACAACTGGTTTGCCGACGACGCCGAAACGATCATGCACTGGCGTGAGAAGCCCACCGGTCAGCACATGGAACTCGGTATCGCCGAGACCAACCTGGTCGGACTGATGGGCGAACTCGGTGCAACCTGGAGTCGTTGGGGCCAGCCACTCTTCCCTATCGGCGTGATGTACGACCCCTTCATCGAGCGGGCTCTCGAACCGTGGTCGTACGGCATCTACGCCGGTGGACAGTCGATCATGGTCGGCACTCCGTCGGGCGTCACCTTGGCCGCCGAAGGTGGTGCGCACCAGTCCATCAAGACCCCGTCCATCGGACTGGAACAGCCGGGTTGCACCAGTTTCGAACCGGCATTCGCCGTCGACGTGGAGTGGACGCTCCTCGACAGCATCGGACGCCTGGGCCGACCAGACGGCAGCTCGTCGTACCTGCGCCTGTCGACCCGTCCGGTCGATCAGGCCCTGGCCGCGGTACCGACCGATCCGGCTGCGCGAGAACGCCGTCGACGTCAGGTGGTGGCCGGCGCGTACACACTGCGGCACAACCCTGATCCGGCCGTCACCCTGGTCGGCATGGGTGCCACTGTCACCGAAACACTGGTCGCAGCCGAAAGACTGGGCGAGCAGGGCATTTCCGCCGACGTCGTCTGCGTGACCAGCCCCGGCTTGCTCTTCGAAGCACTCCAGTCTCGGCGCGGTCTCGCGGACGGTCCGTCGTGGATCCTGGATCAGGTCTTTCCGAGTAGCCGGTCCGCGCCGATGGTGACCGTTCTCGACGGGCACCCGCACACCCTCGCGTTCCTGACGGGAATCAACAACGTTCCGGGTGCTGCGCTCGGAGTGAGCCGGTTCGGTCAGGTCGGTTCGCTCGAGGACGTCTACCGATACCACGGCCTCGACTCCGACAGCATCGTCCGCGCTGCCCTCGATCTCACTTCTTGATCTATCCCACTCTCTGATGCCGAGAAGCGTCCCCGCAGGGACGCTTCTCGGGTCCATTCAGTCATTCAGGTGTCTAGTTCTTCCAGGCCTTGTCGAAGAACATGATTCCGTCCAGGCTCTGCTGAATGCCGTGGACGTTCTGTCCCCACACACCGAGCCACGGGGTGTTGCCGTAAACCTGCCACGGCACAACCTCATTGGCGCGCTCCTGGATCTTGGCGAGCACCTCGATCTTCGAGTCGGTCGACGTCGCGACACCCAATTGATCGAGCAGCGTATCCATCTCGGGGTCGGAGAAGCTCGTGGCGTTGTTTCGTCCACCCGACTTGAGATTGGAGTACAGACGCTCGAAAGGATCGGCTTCCGCGAGGCTGGCGGAACCTGTTGCCATGTCGAAGTCGCGGTCGGCGTACAAACGCTTGACGACGTCGGCAACCGAGTTGACGTACTCGATCTGGAAATCGAATCCGACGGCGTTGGCCATCGACTGCAGTGCGAGAGCCATCGCCTGCGCCGAATTCTCCTGCAGCGTCAGGTATGTGATCTTGCCGTCGTAACCGTCAGCCTTGGCCTCGTCGAGAAGCTGCTTCGCCTTGGCGGTGTCGACGCCGATCGGAGCGACGTCGTTATGCCAGCGGGAGGTGTCCTGGAAGATGACCTGTCCGGGCAGACCCTTGCCCTCGTTGAGTCGGTTGTCGAGTGCGACGGGATCGGTTGCGAGCGCCAATGCCTGACGGATGCGCACGTCGGCACCGGGACGACCGGGTGCCGTGTTGACGAGCGAGAGGTACGACAGCGACGGAATGTCGACGAAGCCCGGGTAGCCGGAGTCGATCAGATCCAGCACGTTCGGTAGCGAACGCATGTATGCGACGTCCGTGCCGCCGCTCTTGAGCGATTCGGTGGTGGACTGCGAACCGACAATGCTGATCAACCGCAGCTTGTCCACGTTCGGGGCACCGTCGAAGTAGTCCTCCCGAGCGTCGAGGATCAATTCCTCGTTGGGAGCGAACTTCTCGAGGGTGAAGGCACCCGCGCCGATCGGGGTGAACTGATCACCTTGCTGGGCGCTCGGCGCGACGATCATGCCGGGGCCCGTCGAGAGCAGTGACTCGATACCGGTCCACGGGTCGACGAGATTGAAGACGACCGTCGACGGATCCGGAGTGTCTACCGACGCGACCTTCGACGCGTACAGACTCGACTGCGGTCCCTTGTTGGTGACGTAGCGATTGAGGCTCGCCGAGACGGCCGCCGAATCCACCGGCGTCCCGTCGCTGAACTTCACACCGTCACGCAGTTCGAGGGTCCACGTCTTGAAGTCGGAACTCGGCTCCATCGACTCTGCGAGCTTCGGAACGAATTCCTTGGACGCCGGGTCGTACCGCAGGAGCGTGTCGTAGATCGCGCCCAACTCCGAACCGGCGACCGAACCGGCGATCTGAGTCTTCGCCGGATCGAGATTGGTGACGGCGGAGTACCCGCTGAACGTGAGGGTGCCGCCCTTGACCGGATCGCCCTCGCCGGACTGCTCGTTGACCGGGCCGATGGACAATCCCGAACCGGAGTCCGGTGCGTCGCCGCTCCCACCCCCGTTCCCGCTGTCAGCGCACGACGAGACGAACAGGCCGGCGGAGACTGCCAGCGCGACGGCGGCAACCTTGCGGTGACCGCGCCGAGAACTGCGACTCATTCAAAACCTCCAGGTCAGAAACTGTGATGTGAAGCATTGTCGAGACAGTTTGTGACTTAAGGCACAGGTATTAGTCGCAGGTCCCGCTCAGTGGAATGAAGCGCGACGATTGGTCAGTTTTCGAGCGACATTCGCAGGTCAGACCCTTAGCGAAGGTCAGGAATTCATTCTGATTCAGGCGCCTTTCAACGGATGAATCGCCGGAGCGCCGTCGAGAAGTGGTCCGGCAGCGGCCAGCGCGGCCTGCAGATGCGGGGACTGCATGTGAGCGTCCAACTCCTCCTGCCCGCGCCAAGTTTCGATCGTGACGAACGTGCCGGGCGCAGCCGCTGACTCGAACAACTCGTACGACACACAGCCGTCCTCGGACCGACTCGCCTCCGCGAGAGTTGTCAGAGCCGATCGGACGTCGTCCTCGGAACCGGACTTGGCCGGGATGGTTGCAACTACACGAAGCTCGCTCATCGGATACCTTTCGCAGAGGGGAAGTCAGCTAGAGACACACGCCACAAACGTACACACGAAAAGGGCAACCAATGGGGCTACTCAAGGACGTCACCGGCTGGCGACGCGGAACGAAGTTGCAGCGTCGACTGCGCGATCTCACCGGCACGCTGGTGGTGATCACCGGTGCGGGCAGCGGCATCGGGCGTGAAACGGCCCTCGCCTTCGCCGCCCAGGGAGCTATCGTCGTAGTCTCCGACATCAATCTCGAAAGCGCGCAGGACACTGCGGCACTTGTAAACATCCCTTCGCAAGCCGGCGGCGCCGAAGCAGTGTTCGGTGGCGGTGCCCACGCCTATCAGGTGGACGTGTCCGACGAACAGGCCGTGATTCGGTTCGCGGAGACCGTCGCGGCACATCACGGCGTACCGGACATCGTCGTCAACAACGCCGGAATCGGGTTCTCCGGGACATTCGCCGACACCGAGCAGCGCCAGTTCGAGCGCGTCATGGACATCAACTTCTGGGGAGTTGTCTACGGCTGCCGGGCATTTACCCCAATGATGATCGACCGGGGAACAGGAGGGCACGTCGTCAACCTGTCCTCGGCCGCCGCGTACACACCACAGAAGGCCCTCACCGCGTATTCGACAAGCAAAGCAGCGGTATTCATGCTCTCGGATTGCCTACGGGCAGAGCTGCTTCCACACGGCATCGGCGTCAGCACCATCTGCCCCGGCCTCGTTCACACGAACATCCTCAAGACCACCGAGTTCGCCGGGACCACCGCCGAGGAGCAGCTCGAGAACCAGACCAAGGTCGACAACTTCTACCGCAAGCGCAACTTCACGCCTGACCGAGTCGCCAGTGCCATCGTGAAAGCGGTTCGCACGAACAAGGCCGTCGTACCCGTGACCGTCGAAGCCAAGCTCGGACGCACGATCAGCCGGTTGTCTCCCGGGTCGATGCGCGTCGGAGCTCGGTTCGAGATCTAGGTCAGCTTCCGAAACTCAGGCTGCCCGTGAAACCCTGCTGCACATCGGCTTCCGAACGGGGAAGAACCTCGTAGGTGCTGGCGTACTGGCCACTGAAACCGGTGACGGTGATCGGGCGTCCGACGGCGACGGCATCGAGGTCGATTCCGGTCTGGGTGTTGACGAAGATGACGGTGTTTCCCTCGGCGCCCGAGACCAGGATCTTGTGGCCGTACGGCAGATCGTCGACGACGGGTCCGCTCACGATTCCGGACACCGTCACGAGACGACCTTCACTGCCCTCACCGATTGCATTGAGGGGCAGTCGCGCCGGGCTGATCTGGGTAGTCGTGCCGATTACCTCGACGGCAGTCGGGCGAACGACGAGCAGGCCTTCCTGATCCGCGAGGACTCCGGTGACCTGAACCCGATCGCCGAGAACAACCCCGGAATTGTTCGGATCGCTGATGTAAATGCCCGAATTGCCACTCTGGAGACCAAAGCCCTTGTCGTAGAAGCTGGATTCGAACACTCCGGACGGCGTAGTCGCGGTTCCCACGACGGTGACCGTCGTTCCGATGGCCTGCGCACGGGCTGCCGCGATGGAGTCCGCGGACACCTCACCGACAACTGCTGCCGGCTCCGCCGTCGCTGCAGTACCGACAAACATGGTGGCTGCGGCCGCAACTGCCAGTGCCGTCACACCCCGGCGCAGGACCGGACCGGCAAGAACGCTGTCTCGAAACATGTTTGAGGACTCCCCTGTGATTTCGTGGCCGCGCAGGTGCTCCTGATGGAGTGCCGCCTTCGCCCACCCTGAGGCACAGGTTATTACAGGTCGGACGCCGCAGCGGTGGTGACATTCCGTCACCACCGCTGCGTCTAGGCTTCCGATTTTTCAGGAACCGGAGCTTCCGGACGAACCGCTCGAGCCACTGGAACCGCTGGATCCTGTTCCGCCGCCGAGATCGTCGAGAGGATCGCTACCGGTGAGGCCGCCCGGGTACAGGTAGGCGTCGGAGATCGTGCTGAGCGAGGTTCCGGACGTGGCCGGTACCTTTGCTCGCCAGTTGACGATCGGGTTCAGCACTCCGAACGGTCCGCAACCACTGGCGGCGGGCAGCGCGAAGCCGGTTGCCTCGTTCCCGACCGGGCTCACCTTCAGCGCAGTCGACGGCAGCACCGTGTAGGTCGGTACCACCGACGGGTCAGGCGCGAGACGAAGATTCACCGGCGCCGCCGCGGAACCCAGGTAGCAGTTGTCACCGAGGAACGCGTTGTTGATCTTCATCCGCACCGGGATGCTCAGATCCATGTCGGTGATGATTCCGTTGAGGGTCGGCGCAGCCGTTGCCTCCACTTCGGCCGTTACTGCGGCCAGGCCGAAGAGATTGCCGAACGGAAGATCGATTCCCAGGACTCCACCCGGAACGGTCAACGGCTTGGAGTAGACACCGTTGTGTCCGTCGTCGCGCGGGAGAAGAACGGTGGACTCACCTTCACCGGAGCCGGCCTCGGCGGCGATGATCATGTCGCCTTTTCCGATCGGGAGGTTGAAGCCGTTGTTGTCGAAGGTTCCGCTCTGAACCACAACCGACACACAGGATTCGGCAGTAGCCGGACACACTGCGGCACCGGGTATCGAATTGTCGACCGGATCCTGAGCCGAGGCCATCGGCGCCGCGAACGCGAGGACCGCACCTGCGGTACCTGCAATGACGGCCACGCGCGTGCCGAGACGTCTGTTGCCGTTCTTGTGAGATTTCTGCACTGATTTCTCCCTGCCGTTTATGTGATGGGGGACGAAACTCGCAGTCATTGCTTGTGTTTCGACCGCCGCCGACAAGGTCTTTGCGGTGTGCTCCTACTCACAAGTAACAACTGAACAGATGTATATCACAGGACTTCGACTTAAAAACAGGGCAAAAGGGAGTTTCCTTAAAACGGACAAAATAAGCGGTACGGTGTGTAACACTCACGGGTGATGAACACGAATAGACTGGTCCTCTGCGTCGCGGCAGCGGGCCTACTCCTCAGCGGCTGCAGCAGCCAATCCGACAGCGACGCAGCGGAATCCACTACTGCTGCCACCAGCACCACAGTGGCGGCAACGTCGAGTTCGACTGCCCCCAGTACGCTTTCCGAGCTGCCGACCAGCCCGCTCGCCGCAACAACTCCGGAAGCCGCGCCGAGCGTCGTCGAATCGACGCCCCCGCCGGTCTCGCTGCCGGTAGCGCCAGCGGCCAATGCGCCGATCGACGCCCGGTCACCGGAAGAGATCGTCGCGAACGCCGGCGAGAAGGGGCAGCGGTACATCGCCGCCCTGCGTCTGGCCGGGATCCCGCCCGCCGGAATGGATTCCGCGGAGATCCTCTACGCCGACGGCACCTGCAAGGCTCTTGCCGACGGCATGCCTCGGTCCGAGGTGCTGGCGGAGTTCAACTCCGTCGGCGAGGTGTACTCACAGATCACGCCGATGTCCTCGCAGCGTATCGCCGAGATCTACGTCGACACGGCGGAGCAGACGTACTGCTGATCAGGCCTTGCCGGCCAACCAGCCGTGCAGCCAAGATGTAGCCGAATTGCCCGCGCCGTCAACGACGTAACGCGTGTAGTCGGTGTGGACCTGCGAGCCGTAGAAGTCGACCAGTTGATCGATGCGCCGCGAGTTCGCGCCCGGATCGAGCTGGGCCATCAAAGCGGGGAGACCGCCTGCGGTGATCAGATCATTGACGATCACGGCGGCCTCGTCGCGCAGCGCGAGCGCACTGGCCGGAGTGGGATCGGACGCCTGAGCCATGAATCCGGCCAGACGCATCACGAAATCGTCCTTCGGCGTCGAGCAGTACAGGTCACCGACCGCGCAGAGCGTCACCGTTTTGCCTGACAGCCAACCGAATCCACCGATGCGAGGGCCGCTGGCACCGTTACCGCCGACAGCGGGGCCGATCAGGACGTCGGACTCGGAACGACGGGGATCTGACAGCAAGCCGACGCCCTCGACGCGAGTCGGGGGGACCACGCCGATGCCGGTTCCGATCTCGGCGGCGAGATCGCCTGCCGCGTCGGCGCCCTGGCTGTATCCGACGATGGCGAAGCGAGTGTCACCGCACGAGGCGGCCATGGCGCCGATCATGCCGCGGGCATTGTCGACAGCCTGCTGCTTCGACTTGGCGTAGACGTTGGACTCCCACGGGAAGGCCGTCGCCGAGTAGGTGACGTAATCGGTGCGAACGGAGCCCGGAAGCCCGTTGGTCACCGGGGCGAGCATGCCGGCGCCGGGCCTGGTGCCCGAGGGCTCCCAGGTTCCCGGGATGGCCACGACGTACAGGCTGGGGCAGGGATCAGCCGACGCCACGGGAGCACTGACAACCGGTACCACTACTGCCGCAGCAAGTGCCGACAACACCGCAACGAGACGCCTCGCACGCATGAAACTCCCCTGTTTTACCTTCAGCAACCCATACACCACTATCGGTGCTCCGGAATCATACTGTCTGGGCGTTGTGTCTGTCCGATGCACGATTGATGAAGGTTTGTTACAGATCGTGCGAATTGCTTGCAGAAACAAAGCCGCACCCCACCGAATGCGGTGGGGTGCGGCTTTGTGAGAGCCTCTAGCGCTGCGGAGCCGCTGTCGGGTGGATCGGTGACGGAAGGGCCGTGACACCCTCGAGGTAGGTGTCCACAGCGGCTGCTGCGGAACGTCCCTCGGCGATGGCCCAGACGATCAGGGACTGGCCGCGGCCCATGTCGCCGGCCACGAACACGCCGTCGACGTTGGTGTTCCACTTCGACGTGCGGGCGACGTTGCCACGCTCGTTCAAGTCGACACCGAGATCGGTGAGCAGACCCGGCTTCTCGGGACCGACGAAGCCCATGGCCAGGAGCACGAGATCGGCTTCGAGCTCGAAGTCCGAGCCCTCGACCCTCTCGAAGCGACCCGACTTCATCTCGACCTCGTGAGCCTTGAGACCGGTGACCTTGCCGTTTTCACCGACGAAGTTCTCGGTGTTGACGGAGAACAGACGCTCGCCGCCCTCCTCGTGAGCCGAAGCCACGCGGAACATGAGCGGGTACGTCGGCCACGGAGTCTGCTCGGCGCGAGTCTCCGGCGGACGCGGCATGATCTCGAACTGGTGGACGCTGGCCGCACCCTGACGGTGCGAGGTGCCGAGGCAGTCCGCTCCGGTGTCGCCGCCGCCGATGATGACAACCTTCTTGCCCTCAGCGGTGATGGTGGGAGCGTCGAGGTCACCCAACTGCACGCGGTTGGCGATCGGCAGGAACTCCATCGCCTGGTGGATGCCGTCCAGTTCGCGGCCCGGGATCGGAAGATCGCGAGCTGCGGTGGCGCCGCCGGCCAGAACCACTGCGTCGAACTGCTCACGCAGCTCGTCCGCGGTGATGTCCACGCCGACATTGACGTTGGTCTTGAAGACGGTGCCTTCGGCTTCCATCTGCTCGAGACGGCGGTCGATGTGCCGCTTCTCCATCTTGAACTCGGGGATGCCGTAGCGCAGCAGGCCGCCGATGCGGTCTGCCCGCTCGAAGACCGTCACTGCGTGACCGGCGCGGGTCAGCTGCTGCGCTGCAGCCAGACCGGCCGGACCACTGCCGACAACCGCAACCTTCTTGTTGGTGGCGTGCGCGGCGCGAACCGGCTTGACCCACCCTTCGTCGAAGGCCTTGTCGATGATCTCGACCTCGACCTGCTTGATGGTGACCGGATCCTGGTTGATGCCCAGGACACAGGACGCCTCACAGGGTGCGGGGCACAGTCGACCGGTGAACTCCGGGAAGTTGT
Source organism: Rhodococcus sp. MT28 (assembly GCF_058792695.1). Taxonomy (NCBI): domain Bacteria; kingdom Bacillati; phylum Actinomycetota; class Actinomycetes; order Mycobacteriales; family Nocardiaceae; genus Rhodococcus; species Rhodococcus sp. MT28. The sequence continues at coordinate 417,666 of NZ_JBXAFD010000002.1, read as the reverse complement.
TGGTCGCGTGCAGACGCTCGATGGCGTCGTGCCAGTGGTCCTTGTAGACCAGGTCGTTCCACTCGGGAATCAAGTTTCCGAGAGGGCAACCGTTGTGGCAGAAAGGAATTCCGCAGTCCATGCAACGGCTGGCCTGGGTCTTGAGGGTTTCCTTCGGGAACTCCTCGTAGACCTCTTTCCAGTCGAGCAGGCGCAACGGCACCGGCCGGCGAACCGGAAGTTCGCGCGACGTGTGCTTCAGGAAGCCGCTTGGATCACCCACGAGCTGCCTCCATAACTGCCTCGTCCACGTTCTTGCCATCCTTCTCTGCGGCCGCGATGGCCAAAAGAACCTTCTTGTAGTCGCGGGGCATCACCTTTGCGAAGTGACCCACCTGCTGCGACCAGTCAGCGAGGATGCGCGTGGCAACCTCGGAGCCGGTTTCGTCGCGATGACGTTCGATGGCGCCCTTCAACCAGGTGAAGTCGTCGCCCGAAAGATCCTCGAGGTCCACCAGTTCGGTGTTGAGGTTCTTCTCGAATGCCTTGTCGGGGTTGTAGATGTACGCGACGCCACCGGACATGCCGGCGCCGAAGTTACGTCCGGTGGCTCCGAGGATGACCACCTTTCCACCCGTCATGTACTCGCAACCATGATCGCCCACACCCTCGACGACGGCAGTGGCGCCGGAGTTACGGACTGCGAAGCGTTCGCCGACGACACCGCGAAGCAGAGCCTCGCCGCTGGTGGCGCCGAACAGGATGACGTTGCCACCGATGATGTTGTCTTCGGCGACAAAGCCTTCCGCTGCATCGAGCGGCGGGCGTACGACGATGCGTCCACCCGAGAGGCCTTTGCCGACGAAGTCGTTGGCGTCGCCGTGCAGGCGCAAGGTCATACCGCTGGGCACGAAAGCACCGAAGCTGTTACCGGCGGAACCGGTGAACGTGATGTCGATGGTGCCGTCGGGCAAGCCCTCTCCACCGAACGCCTTGGTGACCTCGTGGCCGAGCATGGTGCCGACCGTGCGGTTGACGTTGGTGATCGCGGACTCGAAAGAGACCGCCTCACCCTTGTCGAGTGCGTTGCGGGCCGAAACGATCAACTGCTGATCGAGCGCCTTGTCGAGACCGTGATCCTGCGTGCCGGTGCAGTGGACGTCCTGGTCCATGAACGCGGACTCGACCTGGGTCAGGATCGGCGACAGATCGAGATTGCCTGCCTTGCTTCCCTTCCAGTGATCGAGAGCGCGCGTGGTGTCCAGCATGTCGACCTGGCCGACGGCTTCGAGCAGCGTGCGGAAGCCGAGTTCCGCGAGAAGCTCGCGAACCTCTTCGGCGATGAACATGAAGAAGTTCTCGACGAATTCCGGCTTGCCGCTGAAACGCTGACGCAGCAACGGGTTCTGCGTCGCGACACCGACGGGGCAGGTGTCGAGGTGGCAGACGCGCATCATGATGCAGCCCGAGACCACCAGCGGTGCGGTGGCGAAACCGAACTCCTCGCCGCCGAGCAGGGCAGCGACGACGACGTCGCGACCCGTCTTGAGCTGGCCGTCGACCTGCACGACGATGCGGTCACGGAGACCGTTGAGCAGCAACGTCTGCTGGGTCTCGGCGAGGCCGAGTTCCCAGGGTGCGCCCGCATGCTTGACGGAGGTCAGCGGGGTGGCACCGGTGCCACCGTCGTGACCGGAGATCAGAACGACGTCGGCATGTGCCTTGGAGACACCGGCCGCGACCGTTCCGACGCCGACCTCGGAGACCAGCTTCACGTGGATGCGGGCCTGCGGGTTGGCGTTCTTCAGGTCGTGGATCAGCTGAGCGAGATCCTCGATCGAGTAGATGTCGTGGTGCGGCGGCGGCGAAATCAGCCCGACGCCAGGCGTGGAGTGCCGAACCTCGGCCACCCACGGGTACACCTTGTGCGCCGGAAGCTGGCCGCCCTCACCGGGCTTGGCTCCTTGCGCCATCTTGATCTGGATGTCGGTGCAGTTGCTCAGGTAGTGCGAGGTGACACCGAAGCGGCCCGACGCGACCTGCTTGATGGCACTGCGACGCAGATCGCCGTTCTCGTCCGGCGTGAAGCGCGACGGATGTTCGCCGCCCTCACCGGAATTGGAGCGGGCGCCCAGACGGTTCATCGCGATGGCGAGAGTCTCGTGAGCCTCGGCGGAGATGGAGCCGTAGCTCATCGCACCCGTCGAGAAACGCTTGACGATCTCGCTGGCCGGCTCGACCTCGTCGATCGAGATCGACGGCCGCTTGCCGATGTTGAAGTCGAACAGACCACGCAGAGCGGCAAGGCGCTCCGACTGGTCGTTGACCATGGTCGTGTACTCCTTGAACACCTCGTACTGACCTGTGCGAGTTGCGTGCTGGAGCTTGAAGACCGTGTCCGGGTTGAACAGGTGGTACTCGCCTTCACGACGCCACTGGTACTCGCCGCCGACCTCGAGCTCGCGGTGAGCGCGCTCTTCGGGACGATCGAGGTACGCGATGCGGTGACGTGCTTCGACGTCGGCTGCGATCTGGTCGAGGCCGATGCCACCGAGCTGCGACTGCAGACCGGTGAAGTACTCGTCCGTCAACTCCTGCGAGAGGCCGATGACCTGGAACAGCTGAGCACCGGTGTACGACGCGAGCGTCGAGATGCCCATCTTGGACATCACCTTCAGGACACCCTTGCCGGCTGCCTTGATGTAGTTCGCGATGCCCTTCTCGAGGGTCAGACCTTCGAGCTCGCCGTTCTGCAGGAACTCGTCGATGGTCTCGAAAGCCATGTACGGGTTGACCGCTGCGGCACCGAAGCCGATGAGGAGCGCCATGTGGTGCACCTCGCGGGCGTCGCCGGCCTCGACGATGAGACCGACCTTGGTGCGCGACTTCTCGCGAACCAGGTGGTGGTGCACGGCCGAGGTGAGGAGCAGCGACGGGATCGGCGCGTAATCCTCGGTGGACTCACGGTCCGAGAGCACGACGATGCGTGCGCCACCCTCGATTGCCTGCGAGACCTGGTACTTGATGCCCTCGAGCGCACGACGGATACCGTCGCCGCCTTCCTTGACGGGGTACAGGCCGCGGATCACGACGCTGCGGAAGCCCGGGAATTCGCCGTCGTCGTTGACGTGAACGAGCTTCGACAGGTCGTCGTTGTGCAGGATCGGCTGCGGGAGCGCAATCTGCTTGCAGGAGTCCGCATTCGGGTGCAGCAGGTCACCCTCGGGGCCGATGGTCGCGCCGAGGCTGGTGACAACCTCTTCACGGATCGCGTCGAGAGGCGGGTTGGTGACCTGAGCGAAGAGCTGCGAGAAGTAGTCGAACAGCATCCGGGGACGTGACGAGAGCACGGCGATCGGAGTGTCGGTACCCATCGAGCCCAGTGCCTCGGCACCGGAGAGAGCCATCGGCTTGACCAGCAGGTTGACCTCTTCGTTGGTGAAACCGAAGAGCTGCTGACGCAGGACGACGCGCTCGTGCGACATGTACGTGTACGGACGGTCCGGCAGGTCGTCCATGTGGATCAGACCTTCGTCGATCCACTGCTGGTACGGGTGCTCGGCAGCGAGTTCGTTCTTCAGTTCCTCGTCGCTGATGACCCGGCCCTGCGCGGTGTCCACGAGGAACATGCGGCCGGGCTGGAGGCGGACCTTGCGGACCACAGTGGACGGATCGATCGGCAGAACGCCGACCTCCGACGCCATGACGACGAGGCCGTCTTCGGTGATCCACAGACGCGACGGACGCAGACCGTTGCGGTCCAGCACGGCGCCGATGACGGTGCCGTCGGTGAAGCACACCGACGCCGGTCCGTCCCAGGGCTCCATGAGAGCCGAGTGGTACTCGTAGAACGCCCGACGAGCGGGGTCCATGCTCTCGTGCTTCTCCCAGGCTTCCGGGATCATCATGAGAACTGCGTGCGGCAGGCTGCGGCCGGCGAGGTGCAGCATCTCGAGCACCTCGTCGAAACGAGCGGTGTCACTGGCGCCCTGGGTGCAGATCGGGAAGATCTTGTCCAGGTTCTCGCGGCCACCGAAGACGTCACTGTCGATCAGGGACTCGCGAGCGCGCATCCAGTTCTCGTTGCCGGTGACGGTGTTGATTTCACCGTTGTGAGCGACCCGGCGGAACGGGTGCGCCAGCGGCCACGACGGGAACGTGTTGGTGGAGAAGCGCGAGTGGACCAGGCCCAGTGCGCTCTCGACACGATCGTCCTGCAGGTCGAGGTAGAAACCCTTGAGCTGCGGGGTGGTGAGCATGCCCTTGTAGACGAACGTCTGGCCGGACAGGCTGGGGAAGTACACGGTCTCGCTACCCGGGCCACCCTTGCCGGCGCCTTCGGAGCCGAGTTCGTGCTCGGTGCGCTTACGCACCACGTATGCACGACGCTCGAGATCCATGCCGGTGTACTTGTCACCCTCGGAGCCGATGAAGATCTGACGGAACGTCGGCATCGCGTCGCGCGCCAGTGCGCCCAGCGATGAGTCGTCGGTTCCGACCTCGCGCCAGCCGAGAACCTTCAGGCCCTCTTCGACGACGATCTTCTCGACTGCAGCAGCAGCCTCGTGTGCATCGGCATCGCCCTGCGGGAGGAATGCGATACCGGTTGCGTACGCGCCTTCGGCGGGCAGCGCGAAGTCCACGACAGCTCGGAAGAACTTGTCGGGAACCTGCAGCAGAATGCCCGCACCGTCACCCGTGTTGGGTTCTGATCCGGCAGCGCCGCGATGCTCGAGGTTGACCAGAGCGGTGATCGCCTTTTCGACGATGTCCCTGCTGCGGCGACCATGCATGTCGACAACAAATGCGACTCCACAGGAGTCGTGCTCATTGGACGGGTGATAGAGGCCCTGGGGGCCTGGAAGTTGCTTCATACCCAGCCTTCGTATGCCATAAAGATGCACCGACGACCAGCAGCGCTGATGGCCATCAACTTGCAATGCAAGTCCTTCAAAGCACCGACACGACGATGTGTTCGGTACCACCGAAGTAGCCGCCCTGCGCAGACGCGATGGTGTGCGTTCTGGCACCCGGCGACGTGAGTCTTCGGTCGGTTGAAACTTTTGTGAGTCAACCGTGTAACGAAAACGATAATTCAGAACCCCGGCACGGGCGCAACTAAGGTAGCCCTATAATTGCTCTGAACTGCGGCGATGCAGGGAGCCAGAAGGCCCCTCGACAGATTTCGGAGCTGCGTCTGTGCAGAGAAGTTCCGATTCACAGGATACCGAATCCGCAGGAAACAGGCGCGATGGGCGATGAATGCAACAACTGGCCGCAGCGATAAGAATCAGCTGCGGCCAGTGCGCCTCGAACTGTAACAAAAGTTGATCGATCAACCAAGGTCTAGGCCTGAATTGTTTGCTCGCAGAATGCCATCGCTGTAATTTCCGTAGGCTCACCCTTGAGAAGACGGGTGGCGAAGAGCAAATGACAACAGCAGTAGTGGTGGGCAGTGGTCCCAACGGTCTCGCGGCGGCGATCGAACTCGCCCGCGCCGGAATCGACGTCCATGTCATCGAGGGTGCGGACAAGATCGGCGGCGGCACCCGCAGCAGCGAATACATAGTCGACGGACTCGTCCACGACGATTGCTCCGCCTTCCATCCCACAGCTTTGGCTTCTCCTTACTTCAAGGAACTCGACCGCGAATTCGGCCTCGCCGATCACGGCCTGACGTGGCTGTGGCCCGAGATCGATCTGGTCCATCCACTCGACGACGGCACCGCCGGGGTTCTCTGGCGCGACATCAACCGGACCGCTGACGGATTGGGTGCCGACGGTAAGAGGTGGCTCGACGTCTTCGGATACCTCGCCGAGAACTTCGACGAGTTAGTGCAGGACGTTTTCCAGCCGATCGTGCACGTTCCGAAGCACCCGCTGATGCTCGCGCGTTTCGGGACGGGTGCTCTGCTTCCCGCGACGGGTTTCGCGCGGATGTTCAAGACCCCACAGGCGCGGGCATTGTTCGGTGGCGTCGCGGCGCACATGTTCGGGACGCTGACCCTTCCACTCTCCAGTGCTGTCGGCTCGATGCTCACTGCGGCCGCTCATGCTCACGGTTGGCCTGTGGCACAAGGTGGTTCGGGCTCAATTGCAGCCGCTCTCGCGTCGATCCTGCGAAGCCTCGGTGGCACCATCGAAACCGGGAACTGGGTCACCAACTACTCCCAGATCGCCGGTTACGACATCGTCATGCTCGACATCGCCCCCGATGCCGCCGGTCGTCTGCTCGACGGTCGGCAGCCCGACCGCATCGCCCGGGCCTACCGCAAATTCCGCTACGGCACCGCCGCCTACAAGGTCGACTACGCCGTGCGCGGTGACTCCGACGGAAGCGTCGTGCCGTGGACGAATCCGCATGCCCGCAAGGCCGGCACCCTGCACCTGTCCGGGACGATTTCGGAGACTGCTGCTGTCGAACGCCAGACCGTTCGGGGTCAGATGCCGGCCAAGCCTTTCATTCTGTTGGGCCAGCAATTCTTGGCCGACCCCTCCCGTTCCGTCGGAGACATCCATCCCGTATGGGCGTATGCGCATGTGCCGCATGGCTATCCGGGCGACGCGACCGATGTGGTCACGCGTCAGATCGAGCGGTTCGCGCCGGGGTTCCGGGACCGGATCGTGGGCGTCCACGTGCGCAATGTGCCGCAGATGCAGGCGTACAACCCCAACTATGTGGGCGGCGACATCTCCGCGGGGGCGAACACTGCGCGGCAGATCATCGCGCGCCCCAGGTTCGGGCTGGACCCCTATGCCACCGGGGCCCCGGGCGTGTACCTCTGCTCGTCCGCGACTCCCCCGGGCGGCGGGGTCCACGGGATGGGTGGGTTCAATGCGGCGCGGGCGGCGCTGAAAGCGCGGATTTGAGGCGTCCCCGATGGGGACGACATTTCGGACAAACGCCTTCGGAGGAGTCCCTAACCCAGCCGGCCAACACGGACAAAACGAAGATGCCCGGCCCAGTGGCCAAGGCGAACCCGCGACAGAGCAACTAATGGCATGAGGCGCAGAACATGCATTGCTGGTCGGGCACCTCGCCGTTGGTGTCGAACCACCCCGCTCCGACCTCGAGAGACTCCGCGACAAGAGTGCGGATGCTGCGGATTCCCATGCTGTCGAGCTCGCGCTGAGCTGCCTCGATCTGGTCAAGTCCGGCGGCTGCCACCGGACCGGTTCCGATGACAACCCAGATGACGGACGTGGCTACGGCTTGCTCGAGTGCGACGCGGTAGTGGGTTGCCGCGTCGGCTCCGATGACATCGGTGCGCGCAACGAACGCGAGCGTGGCCGGTGATCCGGTGAGAGCGATCATCACGACGGAATTGGCGGGGACCAAAGCCGGGATTGCTGCCAAGACGTCGGTGGCGGCCCTCAAACAGATGTTCTGCATGTCGTTCCCCTTGCTGTGAAAGTGACCGGGCCCCGTGCCCCGCCAATTTTTTCGCCTTCTGGTAAAGGAGAATCGCGTCGGTATGAGGGCCGGAGTGCCACCCCCGGGCCGAGAAAATTTTGGTGGGAGCGTGCGAGTGGCGAAAATTTCTCGGAGCCACCGGCCGGCGCTTGCGCCGCCAGGGGTTGTGCGCAGGTCACCGCCGACGAGAATCGGAAAGTCAGAAGTGAAAACAATCAATGCTTTTCACAGAACGGAGCGCAGCGGAGTTCATTTCGGGGGACACTGAAGGTGTCCGGCCGCCGGTCAGGTGGATCCAGATCGTGAGTTTGGCAGCTCTGCGTCGCTCGCCACTTCGGTGGCAGCCTCTACCGGTCGTCGTCTCTGTTAACTGCGCTGAAGCCGGGTATCCCATCCCAAAGACAGGGGTACGTGATGAGATCACACCATGGCTTACAGCGAACATCGATCGTCGCCGGCATCGGGGTCGCGCTGCTCTTCGGCCCACAACCTGCCGCTGCCGCACCGACCGACACCGTCTTCCCCGTTCCTGTCGTGGGGGCATCGGTCACTGCAACCGGCCTCCCTTCTGTGGGCGCCATGTACGTCACCGCCAGTACCGATCCGGCGGCGCCGGGCGTCACCCGATTCATCGCAGACCGCTACTGCTGCGTCTTCATTCACTGGCAAAACATCTCCACCGGAGCGGCGGGCATCGCGTACCTCGGATATCCGAGCGTCGAGGCCCAGACAGGGGCGGGCATCGTGGTCGCCGCCGTCACAGTGCCGACCGGGCCGCCGAATTATCCGGCAGTGATGATTCAGCCCGGTGGTGGTGCCTGGACGGTCCCCTGACCGAACCGGTAGAGCGCGTTCACCGGCAACTGCTGGGACAACCTTCGTGGCGTTGCCAGACTTAGTGCTTCACAAGGACGCTGCCCTTGGTCCGGAGGTCTCTAAGGCGCTTTCGAAGGGGCATGGAACCGGAGCCGTCCGGCGGAGTAGCGGCGTGCCGTCCCCGGAAGGGTCGCAATTTTCCCCTCGACGATATGTCGGCCACCCCAGATCCCAGCCGCTTCCTGCCGGTCGAGCGCACCCGTCAAACACTGATGAAGGTGAGAGCATTTGCGGCACAACGCTATTGCAATCGACAGTTCGCTGCGGACCGACGAGAACCACAAATCCGGGTCGTAGGATCGACACGGGACCTCTGCACTGTCCATGCCGTCATCCTGACATGAACGCGGCCGTCATCCTGACATGAACAAGAAGGTTCACATCGTTGCGGAAGGACTCCTTACCCATGTCCACAGTGAGAACCTGCACAAGGCCGGACCTCATGGTTTCACTCGGCTGAGAAGCGCTCGAAGAAACCGGCACACCGCGGTCACCGCAAAGAGAGGACACTCGGAAGTGGTCCGGTTCTGTGCTGGATCGAGCCGCCAGAACCCGTCGAGTACTCTCTCATTCGTACTCGGCGGGCACAGCACGAGACCTTCTTCGGTGCTCGTCGATCTCGAATGCGCCGCTGTTCCAGCCGAAACCAGGTGGAGTGAGCGGGCGGCGACGGTGCGATGTGCCCCGACAACGACATGCGAGGCACTCCTCACAACAAAGCACTGGCGGGTTCTCGCCACCGTGTTTCGCGGCAGATCTGCCCAGCAGTCGTCATGAGGATTAGGTCGCCACGTAGACCGATCTGCACGGTTTGTGCAGGTCAGGACTTCAGCTTTCGCTGCGGTCAGGTCAGAGTGGCGACCTGCTGCTCGTCGCGGTTCCAAGAATAGTTCGGGGTCCGACAGTGATGATGTCCCTAGTTCCTGACGGCCGAACCTCTAGGTGCGCCTGTCGCCGAGTAGGGCGGTGATTTCGCTGTGGCGTGTTCTTTGGCCGGAAGACTTCCCTTGTCCAGAACCGGCACTGTAACGCACCACTATCAGGCGCGATGAACGAAGTAAGTCGGGGGGAGGAGAGATGCATGATCGGACGCCTACCTGATTTTCCCGAAGAAGTTCTGTTCTGGTACGCATTCTTGCTGCCACTGGCCGCCTGGCGGAATCCACTCTGAGGAGACCAACGATGATCGGATACTTACCTGACCTGTTTGTCATGCCTCCCGTCTGGGGGTGGGTCAGCACAGCCTGGAACGCATTTGCCACATGGTGGAGTCAGTTCTGACTTCGCTTAATCGCCACCAATCCCGCCCTCGATACAGCCGAATTGTCAGCGTGGAATATTTCAGAAATCAAACCATCAGTTGGTTTGCACTGATATCAAGAGTTGCACTGATATCACGAGACTGAGGGGCGGTACGGGTCTGGAAGTCGAATGTTTCAACGAGGTACCGCACTCTTCCTGAATTTTGGTGTGATGGGCGGTAAATGACCGGGGTTCGTCCGCGGCGGACGGTTCGCCGGTAGGTCAGTTACGGTTCTCGAGTTTGTCTGCTACTCGCTTGCCTAGGAGTTTGTCCACGGGGTGCCGATCGATCTGATTCAGTGTCAGGGACGACTCGGGGTGGGTCAATCGGGTCACGATCGCGGTCGATGGCTCCGGTACCTCCAGTGCGACCTCCCGTGCTTCGGTGGAGTCGATGTTCTCGTACACCCATTCGTTCGCGTCGTCTTCTCGTCCGAAGTCGGCGGTCAGGAACCAGTTTGCGATGAACATGCGGCTTTTCGGCAGCAGCGTCCACACTTTTTCGCGGTCGATCGCAGCGCGTGCGCCCGGTCGCGTGACGGCGAGCCATTCCAGTGCGCCGCTCGACGCATTGCTGACCCGCCAAAATTCCCAACCATCTTTAGCCACGTACGTCACTTCCTCGTTCTGATCAGTGGTCCACTGAGTTCGCCGAAAACTTACCTTGCCGCACCTTCATCATTTCTGCTGGCAAGTCAACGTCCTTCGCGATACGCCTGCGGCATTGGCGAATTGATTTGATACTTCTCGCGATGCCGGCGCAGCTATACGCAATGCAAGCTGGCCCAAGGTGTCAGAGAGGTATGAGAGCATCCGATATGGGCCGACGACGGAAGAAGCAAAATTCGGTAGAGCCGCCAAGTGAAAGCAAACGCCAGAGGGTTGCACGTGCCGAGTTGAAGCAGGTGGAGCAGTTCTTACGAACGGCGACCGACGTCGCATCTGCTCGTCCACTCTCCGAGCGTGAGCGCGAACTGGTTGCCGAAGCTCGTCGACTGCGCCGGCAGTTGTACGTGCGGCTAGGTCCGAAGCCTCTTCCTGTTGCGAAGAAAGTTCCGCATTGCGGAAGGCCGGCCCCGGCCGGAGGGATCCGCTCCGTCGTTTCCGGCGGTCTGCCCGGAACGGGTAAACGCCGATAAAAAGGACATCGACCAGCGCATCACTCAGCGGTGGCTACGGGACTCGACTTGGTAGCGATCGAGATCCCCGTGACATCGTAAACCATTGCTGTGCAGCATCTCTCGCAGTTCATCTGACATAATCTAAGTTATCGGCACGGAGGAAGGTCGGGTAGCGCGATAGGAGACGGATCACACAGGAGTTGCGGCGATTCTGATAATTCGTCGATCCGCTACCCGCAGTTCTGCCAGTTCACCTTCGTAGGTCCTGGTCTTTTTTCGATACCATCGCCGGCGAAGCTGGTCGTCGCATGGATGGGAAACTTCTTCCCCGCCGCCAGGCCCGGGAATTCTGTCGGATCGATGGAGACTACAAGGTCGTTGCCGTCTTGCTGCACTGTGGTGTTTTGAGGTTTGACGTCGAACGCGTTGCCCTCGTCGCTCTGATACAGATCTCCGTCCTCGATGGGAATCTCGACTCGGTAGAAGTTGTTTTTTATCGAGTCGAGTTCCTCGTCTTTCCCCAGTAGGATCGATACCGTCGTTAACGGCTTCAGGATGAATTGTTCATTCGGTGGATTGTTCGGTGGCGGAAATTCGTCATACGTAACTCGGAAAACGATCGCATCCGCAGTGTTCTCTTCGACCACGAAACGCTCGATAACATGCGGGGGAAGTGGCATGTCGACTCGTTTATCGGTGAAGTCCTTCGCATCCAACGCGATTCCCCATTCGCATGCGAGTTCGCGTGGTGTGTCGTCGTCGGGCAGCCCACATCCAGCTACCACACAGGCAGCAACCGCGACCGTGCCCGCGACCAATACGGTCTGATGGCTTCGCCGTTTTGGATGCGCAGAAGGTTGAACAGGGGCAATAAGTGGAATCATCCGGAGCCTTTCGCTGTACGGGCAACACTTCCCGCATACATTCTTTTCCTATTACTTGCTTATGGCGTTACATCCGATGCCGCCGGGTTGACTGAAGCTCGAACCGGGTTTCAGCAGCCGCGTGTCGTCCATATGTCGCACCGGTGACGGCGAAGACGATCATGGATTTTGCGGCGAAGACGGCGAAATAATCGGCTTTAACGCTTCGGGGCTGCCGCCTGAGTCTCTCTGATCTGGGCGCGAGCTTACGAGACTGTACGAATCTTGAAGCCGAATGATTCAAGAGGGCTTAATGCTCGTCCTGTATTTTGGTTGTTGACGGCGAAGACCGTGATTCGTCCGCTCTCATTGACACTCGAGGCATAGAAACGCATGTGGTAGGCCACGAGGTCGTTCTGCATCTTGAAGTTCGAGTCGTATTCGAGAATGAAAATGGTCTTGCTACCGGTGGTGATGCATGTCGCGCCACCAGTGGCGCCACCAGTCGCACCGGCGATCGTGGTTCCGTCGAAGAATTTTCCCGGCGCGCACACCGCTCGCAACCAATCCTCGGCACTTCCGTAAATCGCGTTGTCGTCGATTGCGGCCACGGATGCAGTGGAGTCCCTGGTGTCACTGTTCTTATCTTCTGATGACAGTGCAAGGCTGGCGAACACGGCACCGGCCACGAGTACGCCCGCTGATCCGATGGCGAGAGTGCGTACATGCGTTGCCCGCCCCGCGGCCGGGCCGAGTGGATCGTGTCGGGCCTTCGTGCGTGACTTCACGTAGAGGAAGAAGCCGCAGGCAGCGGCGACAAATGGAAATATGCCGAGCCGGATGTAGGTGCCTTGGGTGCTGGTGCCCCTGACGATCTGCCCCAATGCGATGAAGACCGCCCCCAGGGACAGCGCCATCAGTATCAGTGCGATTGACATGACAGAGACCGTCGTCCAATGCCGATGTATAGGCCCACGTTCGTGAGAGGTCGGTGTTGGACGCATCTGGGGACGTGTGGGCGCGGCATCGAGGGGCGCGGTGTGCGACGACCACGCTGTTCCGTCCCACCACCTGAGCACGTGGGAGTCGTGATCGGTATACCAGCCCGGATTCGCCTTCGGACCAGCGTTGCCAGCCGATTCGGAATCTATTGGTGTATCCCACAGATGCTGGAAGTTGTTGTGTGAGGACGGGTTGCTTCCCGACCTCGACGAGCCGATCGGGTCACGTGGATCAGGGGAGGCGGGCATCTTCGGATCGTGGTGGGAAGTCACAGATATTGCCCTCTACTTCAGGTGTGGTCATGTTCAAGCTCGAAAAATGAATCAAAGTTATGAAACGACGGGCGTCAGAGGTATCTGAACAATCCATCTCGCAGCGCGCTGTTCTGCGGCGGTTATGAGTTCGAGTGGCGGGCGATGGTTGCTTGTTTTGCTGCCGCGAATTCGGCGGCGTCGAGGATGCCTTGATGATGGAGATCGGCGAGGTTGTGGAGTTCTTCCGCCAGACTTGTCGAAGGCGCCGCGGCGATAGCACCGGGGCTGTGCTGTACGTGGAATGTCGGGCGCTTGTAGTCGATGATTTTCCTCTGAAGTTCGGTGAGGCGAGGAAGAGCCAGTTTGTGCTGCGCTTTGGGGAGAGGCAGGCAGTTCGACAGAGTGAAGGGACTCTCCCCGGCCTTGTTGCGGCTGGTGCCGGCCGATCTCCAGTAGTCGTGATTCGCGGTTCCCTGGTAGCTCGGGGTGAGCACTTCGAGAACACCGCTCATCATCCCGCTGTTGTATTCGATGTTGGTGATGTCCGAGTAGGGGAAGGTGGTAACTCGTCCACCACCCATGGATCCGGTCATGAAGCCGGCCATGCCGCCGACTTTCGCAATGATGAGACGGTCTTCGAATGCAGCGAGGATCCCTGCGGACCCGGAGTTGATGACGAACCAGGGCAATTCGTCTGGGGCCGTGTGCTCGTCTATGGTTCGCCACGCGACGTCCTTGAGCGGCGCACCGATAATTTCGACGTCGAATCGTCCGGCGTCGCGTGCGCGTACGTTTTCGGTGGCGGCAGCATCGCGGGCTCGAAGAGTCTCACGCATCCCGGGAGGGAAACCCACCGACGCCAGATGGTGGACGTAGTGACTGACGAAGTCGATGTCCGCGTCAGCGATCGCGCCGAACTGATGCACCTGCTGAGCGAGATCGGTGACGTGGAGTTGCTTCCCTGTCATCTTCTTGACGAACTCGAACCGGGAAATATTGTCGGCGTCGACAGCGACTCGGGGTCCGCGGGTAGCTACGTCGATGCTGCTGAATGCCATGACACGGGCATTGGTGATTGCGAGTCCGTCCAGCACGGGCCGGACTTGATTGGTTTTCGACAAGGCCCAGATTTCCTCACCAGGAAAGAGCTGCCCCCGCAAGTTCGCCACCCACTTCTCGGCAACTTTTTCTTTCAACTTGGGGGCGTACTGGGGTGCCAAGGCTGCTCCTTTTGTCAAGGATTTCGAGATGCCGCGGAGCGGTCGATAGTCTCTGATCGAGTACCTTATCGCCGGATCCGGCGGTGTTGTTTCGATCTTCTCGAAAAGCGCTTTCTTGCAGGATCTCTCCTACCGGTCAGGGGTCACACAGGACAGTCGATAGATCGCCGCGTCGGCGGCGTAGGCCGAGATAGGCCGAATCACCGCGAGTTTTCGTGTAGAGCACGACCTCCGACTGCCATAGTTGCCGGTGGAAATCATTCAGCCGCCTCATCGGTGGTCCAGGCACAAGAGGGACGGCACCAATTCCGTCCGTTGTCAGTGAGCCACTGTTGAACAGGGATCGGAAGACCTTCGACTATCACGGCGTAAGAAAAGGCGTCGGAAAGAACGTGGGCAAAGGCGTCGGAAAGAATTGGACCGCCGTCACCGCACACCCAACACCACAGGCGTTCTCGAAGGTCAGCGGCTCGGGTACGGACGGCGGCTCGTGCTCACAATGGCGCCAGTGCGACCTGACGATGACCGATCCCTGATCGCTGGCATTCGGTCCGCACGTTATGGGCAGCTTCCGCTGGAGTGTGTGAAACAGGACCAGACCGATATCGGCGAAGGCTCGGAAGATCCAGGCGGTAACCAATCCGCCGCACCGACCGATCCACAGTGGACGGGACGTCGGCAAGCCAAAGCGGCTCTCTAGCGCAATCCGGTCCGTGCGATGAGGAGCTAATGGTGAAGAAGTTGGACTACGACCTGGTCGGTGAACGGTTGTTCTCGAACTACAAGGTCAGGGCGAGGATCGAGAGGGATTACAGCCTCCCGACAGATGCCGCCACATCGTCAAGGTTCCTCGACTACGCGGTGCGCTATCTCGATCAAGAAGCGATGGATAACCCCCTCGCTCAGACGTACAGCAACCAGCAGGGTCTTCAAAGCTGCAGTCAACGCCCTCGGTAGCAACTCCCGGAACTGGGCGAGTTTCGTCAAGGTCCGTGACCGGCACCTCGAAGGACTTCTCTACGACTTCGACCCCGAAAAAACGCACACCGCCGTCCTCGACGGGACGTTGACGCTCGCCGATCTCCGCGAGCATTTGAGCGGGCAGGGGGCGCCGGCGATGCAAAAGCGATCGTCCGCTGGGCGAAGCTGCTGACCGATCATCCCAATTACTACGACCAGGTCCTCGGAATCGCGCGCGCCTTCGTCGCCCTCGCAGAGGAAGCCGGCTATCAGCTCGGCAACCAGCATCTGATGATGGTCCTCGCCGGCTACCTGATCTCACCCCCACGCCGGTGGCCCGGCGAAAAGCATCTCGACAGCGGCCTCGTTCGGATGACGCACCGCGAACGGGACCTACCGGGTATGGGGTATCCGCTCGCCAGCGAATTTCTTCGCAACCTGCATTGGAATGGTTTCAAACCCGACCGCCACATCACCAGACTTCTCGGGCTGTGGGTTCCCGAAATCAGGGAAACGGTAGAAGAGGACGTTGATCGTCTCTGTGCGTTGATCGGCAGCAAGAACCGATCACTCAAGTACTTCCTGAGGTACTCATTGGTCGGAGTTGCGATCACGCCGGACGGCAACTACTCACGCGCCGATAACCTCATCTGGATGCTCGGCGCCTATCTGGAGAAGAAGAACAAGGAATCGAACGTGAAGTACATCCACGAATGAGGATGTCGGCCGGCGATCAGCCACACGGATCTCATTCGATACCCAGGCGACAGTGGGCGTGCATTGCCGTTGTCGTCATCGGAGCGCTGGCTCTGGCAATGGGTGGCCCTTCGCTCTATCGGTGGGTGAGCACACGATCAGCCGCGAATGCCGCAGAGTCGCTGGCAACGAACCTCGGCTTACATCTGACAGATGACGACACGATCTTGTACGCCGAGAACTACAGTTCCTTTCCCGACTCGAGCGCATACCTGGTCATCGAGTCGAGTTCGCGCGCCCGCGCGGAAAATCTTCGCACCGAGGCCCATCTGACGTCATGCGGACCCACGGTGGCCCATGATTTCGATGAGGTACCGTCGGAATATCGTCCTGTGCCTTCATCGAATTCAATGTCGTGCGAGTCTCCGGTGACCAGTCACGGATTCCTTCGAGGTATGTGGAACCCCGCACTGGATCAGGGAAAACGTGTCTACATTTGGGCGATCCAGATGTGAGGGACGAGATAACGGCAGGACCGAATCTTCAATGCGTCCATCGGCTCCCCCTAAGTTCTCAGTCGCAGGTATCGCATGTGCCGTCGAGGGGTGTGGATATAAAGCAGGTCGGGCACAGCGGGCCAGTGGGGCCGGCTGAGCCTCGTGCCTGCGATTCGCGTTCGCCGGAGGACGTTCTGCTCACACAGTCCCGGCAGGGAGGCACATTTCGCATCTGCGCTTCGGTAGCCAGCTGTGGTGTGCCAAGAACCGTGCCGTCATCGAATTTGAAATGTCCGCAATCCAGGTCATGCCGCTTTCGGGGCGCTTGGCCTGTCGCCACCCCGTTCATGTCAACCGGCGGCACAACGTACCTGATCTCTGGATGACTGATCATGTCCATGTCGACGCCTTTCGCGCGGGTTTGCCCACGCAGGTTAACCCGAAAATTGAGAGCGATCGCTTACCCTCAGACCGACACTGTCGTTGGCCGATTCGATTCTGGTCCGTAAAGGGTTCTTTTCGCCCCTTCGCGACCGCACCCGTGACCGCACCCGTGACCGACTCATGCTGCACGGCGGCGCCAGTCATAGCAGCAAATCTAAAATCGACGCTGCCCGGCGAACGAGAATGAGGACGAATGACCGTAGAAGCTCCGATGTGGAGATTTCAATCGACCATCACCATTCCGTGGAAGGGCAACGCCGAGGTAACCATCACGGAATTGCTGTCAACGACGCTTGATGCCGCTCGTTCCGTCCTCATCGACGTCGGCAGGTTCACGTCCGTCGACGCCCGCCGTCAATTCGCTTCCCGGATATACGTCACGCCAAATGCCCTGACCTGACGGAACTCCTGCCGCGTACTGCCGAAGTCGAACCAACCGCCTTCTTGCTTCTGAAAGATGTCGAGGCCCCGGCCGAGATTGATTCGCCATCCGTTGTCCGTGCGGATCCAGCGATCATGACCGCCCGGGTCCTTAGCCACCTCAAGCTTGATGCCCTGTTGAGCAGCCCCCTGAATGATCTGACCAATCATCTGCAACTGCCTCTTCTGATACTCAAGGTCGGTTTCGAGCAGGGTGAAGAGCTTAAATGTCACCTCGTCAGCGGGGTCTTTGGTCGAGGCGATCAAGGCCAGTAACTCGACCAGATTCCGACCCTGGTGATTCATCCGGATGTACGGGTCGTGCAACTCGATCTCGGACGCGCCGCGCAAGTACGGCATAAGGAGCGTTTCGTAGGAGACCCCGCGTTGATTCTCGACGAAATCCCGGTGCCCTTGATACAACTCCTCCTTCACCGGGACGGAAACGACCGCCTTCTCCGAGCCGGCCGCACCCGCCACGGGTTGGGCCGAACCGACAAGGTCCGCGATCTCCTCGACAGCGTCCGGTCGATCGCGGTAGTAGTGCCGGGGGTACTCGTCTTCCTCCAATGTCGTGACAGCGGTCCACTCACCCGCGAGCGATTGGTACCCGAACTTCACCGTTGCCATAGTGGCGTCCATGCGCAGGATCTGGTCCTTGACGCGCTTGCGGCCCTCGATCGCGAAGCGCAAGATCTCTTCGATCTCCTGGGCGGTGGCCTGCTCGTGCGGGTAGAGCAGCTTCATCAGACCGGAGAAGGTCTTGTGGATGCCGTCTCGGTCGCGAGTGGAGATGTCGGAGCCGAGTGTGTAGTACTGCTGGTAACGATCGGAGTAGTCGAGATTTCGCATCGACTTGAGGACTTCGGCGATGTAGTCGACAACGAAACCGTAACCGCTGGAGAACATCTCGCCGCGGATCGTGTCGATTTCCCAACCAGGGATGTAGAAATGCAGGCGGTCGAGGTAGGCCGAGTCGTGGTAGCTCTCGGGGAGCTCGTCGAAGAGGTCGGAGTGTTTGAGCATGTACGGAACGGTGTGCGAGGTGTTGCCGACGAACACCATCGACGCCTCCGCGCCGAGCGTCTCGACACCGCGAGAGAAGGACTTGTTCGCCATGTAGTTCTTCATGATGTCGACCAGCGCCTTGTCGGTGCGCTTCTTCTTGCCCGCGAACTCGTCGAACGCGACGACGTCCCAGTAGCCGACGAGGCCGATCTTCCCGTTGGCGTTGTTCACGAACAGTTTCGGCACGGTGATCTCACCGCCGGAGATCAACATGCCGTG
The DNA here is from genome assembly GCF_058792695.1 of Rhodococcus sp. MT28. Taxonomy (NCBI): domain Bacteria; kingdom Bacillati; phylum Actinomycetota; class Actinomycetes; order Mycobacteriales; family Nocardiaceae; genus Rhodococcus; species Rhodococcus sp. MT28. The sequence continues at coordinate 399,331 of NZ_JBXAFD010000002.1, read as the reverse complement.
GGGCGAGAACTCAGAGTAGATGTGTGATTTGCCGGTGCCCTTCGGGCCCAATTCGACAAGGTTGTAGTTGCGCTCCACAAACGGGATCAGCCGGATCAACTGAAGTAGTTTCGCGCGTCGTCCGAACATCTCGGGGTTGAAGCCGATTGACTGGATCAGAAGGTCTATCCATTCATCGGTGGTGAACTCGGCTCGGGCCTCGAGGTACCCGGCGTAGTCGAAACTCGACATCTGGATCGGCTGCAATCGACCCAGAATCCAGGGCACCGCACGGGTGTCGTCACTGTGCAAGTACTCGATGTCGCACAGGCACCACACGCCGCCCACCAGCAGTTTCTGGTTCGCGGTCACCGTGCTCGAATCCACGAGCACCCCGCTGATGCCGACGTTCGCGAACGTCGCCTGATAGACGTCGTCCTTCTCGTTCAATGTCACGCTGACCCGGTCGATGATCCGGAAGCGACCCTTCTCGCGAATCTTCGACTTCACCAGCTCCGACTCGTTGCGGTGCACGTAGTGCTCGGCAAGGATCCGGCGCACCTTCTCGATGCCCTCCTGGATCGTCGCCTCGTCGTCGGACGCGGCGAACTGCCCGAGCAGGTACTCCAGCACGTACGACGGCACGATCGCGTTGCCTTTGACCGTCTTGACGAGGTCCTTGCGCACGACAGCACCCGGGAAATGCGCGTTGATCTTGCGGTCCAACGCTGTCAGCTCGGCCACAGCACTAGCAGGATCCTGCGCGGGAGTCTGCTCGCGGAGGGCCACCTCTGTCAGGTCGATGTGGTCACTCATCAGAAATCCCATCCATCGTCACTGGCGAAGGCACGTTTGACCGTGTACGGCGCGCTCTTGTACTTCTTCCACTGATCGGTGCCCTCGATCGGCTCCGAGAGCCGGAATTCGACGCTGTGGTTGTTGGCCTCGTCCGCGTTCCTACCGAGAAGCAGTGTCACGCTTTGGAACCGATCACGTCCAGCATCACTGCTCGAGTCGAAGGTCATCTCCTGCTCGTTGGAGATCAGTATGTCTCCGAAGTACAGCCCGGCACGCAGCCGCCGCGCAGGTTTGTGCGGCTCCACCTTCGCCGACTGGTACAGCTTGACGACGATCTGCCCCGTGGTGATCCGATCTGACTCGGGGTGGATGTCGACGTTCACCGGCTCGACGGTGTCGATGCGCCTCTTGTTGATCTGGATCACCGGCACCACGATCTCCTGCAGGGAGGCGCCGCCGTGCACGAACTGGTATCCGGCTCCGGGCTGCACGATCCGCTGGATCGAATTCGGGATCTGCACTTCCAGGTCGCTCGACAATCCCACCTGGTCGGACTGAAAAGTTGTGAACGCTGCGTCCTTCTTCAATCCTCGCCCCAGCACGTAGCGGCGCGTTGACTTCACGATCTGCTCGCCCTGCGGTTTCACCGTCTGGTTGAACTGCTCAGCCAGCTTGGAACGCTGATAGAGGAACCCGTGATCGGCGGTGACGATGATGTTCGTCGCGTTCGCGCTCGCGAGCTTCTTGACGATGTCGATCAGTTCGCGGACCGCGTCCGCTGCCGCCGTGAAGGTTCGGTGTTCGGAGACGGCTTTGTCCCCGGTCGCATCGATCGTGTCGTGGTAGACGTACAGCACTTGATTCGACGAGTACAGGTCGCGGCGTTCGGACGGCTTCATCTCGATGAAATCTCTCGCCTGGATCGCCGTCCCGCCGACTGCATTGAGGATCTTGCTGCGGTTCGCGGTACCGTCGGACTTCTGCCCGTCGACCAGCACCGGGTCGCCGTCTGAGGAATGTGCCAGCGTGGTGTGTGGGAGCAGTGCTGCCATCCCGAGTTGGGTATACGAGGGCAGGACGCCGAGCATGGCTTCGATGGTGGCGGAGAACTTGTTCTCTCCGCGGATCCTGGTACTCAGCTCGTCGGCAACCTCGTAGCGCAGTGCGTCGGAGACGATCACAACGGCCTTCTTGCGACCGGTGAGGCTCGGGGCGACGTAGTGGTCGTAGAACGAGGTTTGCGAGGTCGTATTAATGGTGCGCCACTGCGTGACCGTATCGACTTGCTGTTGCCATGCCACTCCGAGCGGAGCCAGAAAATTGGTGACATAGGCATTTTCGACCAGGTCTGCCAGTGCCTCGATCGGCTGCTTGAACTCAGCGGTGAGGTACGCCTGGGTGAACTGGCGATAGCGCTGGTCGATGCGGAACCACTCATCGCGATACCGTGTCAGTCCCTCGTCGAAGCTGCTGAAGTCGAACACGGCGTTCCGGATCGCCGGAATCAGTTCGGCTGCGGCGCTCAGCCCTTCATACAGGGTCGCGTAGTCGTCGAACCAGAAACTGTCACGACGTCTTGCGCTGATCGCATCGGTGATGTCCCGATACGGCATCGTCTGCGCACTGATCCCCTCCACCAGGCGTCGGATCACCTCACGCTCGCCGGCGTCGAAGATGTCCGTGTCCTTCAGTGTCTCCCAACCAATCTCACTCATGTGATCGGTGTAGTCGAGATTGCCCTCGACGGTTCGGGCCAGCGATTTCATCGCTGCACTGCTGCGCTTGGAGTCACGGAAACCGCGGAAGTCGAGCGACAAGTTTCGTGCCTTGTTCGACTCGGCGACTGCGAACCCGTCGACCGCGCGCTGAAACATCCACAGCACGAAACCTGCCATCGTCGGCGTCTGAGAGGTGAACCCGTAGATGCCGGAAGCTCCAGTCCAGTAGAAGTCCGCCAGGCCGTGGGAGGTAAACGCATCGAATCCGGCGGTTTCGCCGTCGGCGTGCTGTATCAGCAGCGTGCGGGTGAGTTCGGAGAAGCTGTGTTCCTTCTGGTTCAGAAGGACGGCGCACATCTGCGCCTGCACCACCGTCAGGTCGCCGCCGACGGGCGGCAACGATCTAAGCCTCGCCACCAGATTCGCGTCATTGAAGAACGACTGATACCTGGCAATCAACTCGTCGGAGCCTGGTGCTGTGAGTCCGAGGTCGACCCGCATCAACGCGCCACGGTCTGCGGTGAACACGGGGCCGTAGGCGAGTTCGATGTCGAGCAACCAGTTCCCGGCACCTTCGGGCACGCTGCCGGATCGGTAGATCAAGAACTTCACTGTCGGTTCTTGCCGCAGCACCCGATGTTTGACTGCGAATTCGTTATCGACGATTCGCAGTACCGTCACGTCGCTCGGTACGAGCGCGTCGATCCCGGCAGCGTAGCCGCTGTCGAGATCGTGCCATACGACGATGCGGGTGAAATCGAAGCGATTGGCAAGGTGCTCGGCGACCGTGAGAGTCTTACTCATTCGTCGTCCTCGCTGCGAGTCGGTGCGCGGCGCGCACCTGCTCACCCATCGTTGGCCTCGAGGCCGACGATCTTCTTCACGGCCGGGTAGAACTTCGGGTAGTTCACTTTGACGCCGTCATCGAGGTCGATCTCGACTTGCTGGGTGGCGAGCGGATAGAGCACGTCGTGCTCATAGTCGCGCAGTTCGGCGAGCACCTTGCGCAGCCGGTCGGCTTCCTTCTGGTCCTTCGCAAATGTACCGCCGGCCGCTGCCACTTCGGCTCGTTCGAAAGCCTTCTGCAGCTTGTTCTCGTACTCGCGCAGGTACTCGTTGAGCACAGTCGAGACGGTCGACGGCGTGTAGCGATGCAAGTAGATCAGCGCGTTGAACGAACCCTTGGGACTGGAGAACATCCAGTAGATCGGGCGCTTCTTGTAGCGCTTGACGTGATCGTCGAAGAACTTCGACCTTCCAGACTTGGTGATGAAGTAATCGCGTAGCGTTTTGACGCCCAGCGACTCCTCTACAAACCGCAGGTTCTCCTCGAAGTGTTCTGTGCCAAACGCAACTTTCAGGAACTGGCGGAAGCGTTCGACGACGTCATCCTCGAACCAGCCGTCGTCAACGAACGGAATCACATTGTCGGCATCCGGCATGAAGGGGAAGTCGCTGATTGTGCCCGGTGATGCAACCTTTGCGAGATAATCCTTGAGCGTCGCGCCCTGATCAGCGAGGATCAAGCCCGGCTCATCCAGGCTGTATCGACCGAACATGCAACCAACGGCATAGGAAATCAAATCTGCGACGAGATCAGCTCGCTCCAGCACCTCGTATTCGGCAAGTGACTTACCCGGCCCATACCGGAACTCGACGTTTCGTGTCAGGGAGACCCGCGGCATCGCGACATCAACAGTCGTAACGTGGGAGAGACCGTATGCCTCGGCAACGACGACATTGTTCGTCGATTCCAGGTCCTGCAGTAGTTTCGAAGTCTGTGCCGACGCGCGCGAAAGCTGCCCGTAGCGGCTCGCTAGCGGGCCGTCTTTTGTTTTCAGAAGTGCAGGCAGAGCGAAATCCCATGACGTTTCGAACTCGTTCCAATCTTGTCGACTGAGCTCAACGGCTTGACGAGCAATGTCGCCTGCCTCAGTTCCCTGCAACGACACGACAGGGAGTTGTGCGATCTGACCGACCTCATAGTTGAGAGTGGGGGCGATCGCCTTCAACATTTCGAGTGCTACCGATGAGTTCGCGAATGCAGCCAGTTCGTCGCGCCGCTCGCTGTCATCGGTGAAGATCGACGTGCCTGCAACGTCGTACACGAACCCAGACGGGTACATACGGAAAGCAGGCTCCCCCGAACTAATCTTGGACCATGAAAGCGACGGACGGAAGTACGTCTGCGGACTCCGAACGACTGACTTTGGACGTAACGCAAACAACTCAGCTCCGTCGGCTTCCCAGTTTACGACGTGCTCGTGGTTACCCCACCACTTCCGGAATTCGCCGCCCTTGTTGTAAGGGAACCATCGAGCGCCAGACGCCTTCGCATCGTCGCGGTCGGAGCAGCCGAACGCGGTTCGGTTTGCGCCAACTTCCCACCATGAACGCAGGAACCGGTTGTTATCCGCCGTCGCCAGCCCTTGCCGCGGTTCAGCGACTTCCTTCAGTGGTCGCCCCTTCGCAAAAGCAGTCCGTATTGCGTTGTGTAGCCAGTACGCGATCGGCGTGCCAGGCACATTGGCGAATTCCGACGTAGCGATCCTGTACAAGTGGCGCTCCATGCCTCCGCTCGTCTCGCCGGCACGCTGCAAGCGATCAGCCTGGATGATTTCGAGGGCCTTCGACCCCTGAACAGTAGGCCCCACGAAGTCCGAGAGGCGGACGAAAGTACCGATCTGATCCGACCGCCCACGCCGCAGAACATAGGCGCAGACTGGAACCGTTGCCCCGTCGAATCCTGAGTATTCGAGTTGAACGAGGGTCGAAATCGCCTCGTCGCGAATAACGCGTTTTCGAAGAGCTTCGTAACTTGCGAGGAACATCCAAACGAATGGTGTCATCAGCCCGGAGTGGCCGCCCACTGGCAGGAAATCCAAGCATCGCTCGATGAACATCGCAAAGAGGTCGGACTTGGTGTTCGGAAAATTATCCTTGGCGAATGCTGCGAGGCGCCCGTCCATGTTCTTGCCGCCCATGTACGGCGGGTTTGCCGTGACCACCGAGTACTTACGACTCAGTACGTCCGCTTGCGCGAGAGCCTTACGCGCACGGTTCAGCGTGTCGTAGTACAGCGTCCCTTCCAGGTCCTTCAGCCCGTCCAAGGCCGCAGCCGCTTGCTTCGTTGCATCGGCGTTCGGCTGGATCAACGAACCCAGCATGTCTGCATCACGGAACTGATTCCAAAACGCTCCCTCGGCATCGCAGTCACCGCCCTTCGTGACCAGCAGATCCAACTCGTCAGGCGTGAAAGAGATCGGCTCGACAACACAGATCTTCGGCGAAATTCCCGAACGAGTGAAGAAACGACGATCTTTTCCACGTGCCTTCATAGTGAGTGCGAACGCCGCTAGCGCCCCAGCACGCGGATCGATCTCAGTGCCGTGAAGATTGTGTGTGAGGATCCGACTCGGAATCTCCGACGGTGCATAACCCTCGTCATCGTAGATCGAGTAGAGCAGATCGAAGGCGTAGGTGAGCATGTGGCCCGATCCGCATGCCGGGTCGATCACCGTCAACTCTTCGGGCCCCAAAATCCTCAGGAAGTCGGTCTCCTCCTCGATCGGGGCGATGTAGTAGTCCATTTGGTCGACAAGTCGCGAGGTCGGCCTGTTGAGCATCCAGAGTCGTCCGAGTGAGTTCTCCAGGAGATAGCGGACGATCCAATGTGGGGTGAAAAGCTGTGTGGCGGCAGGGATCTCCTCGGCGCCGGCCTTCCCGTTTTTCTTGAACCCGGCGAACACCTCGTCTTTCCGCTCGGAGATGTAGAACTGGTAGAGCCAGCCGATTACCTCGACGTCCCCGCAGACATCCTCGGTGAGCACGTCGCGAGCACGGGAGAGCAACGCCCCATCTGCTAGCAAGCCTGCGGGAACAAGTAACTCGGTGTATGCACCCTCGGCCTCGAACATGAAGGGCATCGTCTTGTGCCAATGCCGGCAGTATTCCGTGAGCAACAGCGCATACGCTTCGCCCTCGGCGTCCGTGCTACGGCGTGTGCCGTCCAGCAGGCCGATGATCGCCTCGTGCACAACGATATTGGTGACGACTTCGCCGCTAACGTCGCCGCGTTTCGCGTCGGCCAGGATCTCCGGTTGGCCGTGGGCTTGGCCCGAAGCCGGTGAGACGATCCCGGCGTCGGTGTAGCCGCGGGCGTCCATGAAACGCAACGCGATGAGACGGTTGAACCAGGTGTAGGCGACCCTGCCGATCACGTGTTCACGACCGTGGTCGGCGATCTCGGACTCGAGAAGGCGTACTGTCTCTGAGCGCTCGCTGCGCGCGACGGACCCGGCGGCGAGCACCGTCGAAATCCGCGCCTCGACGGCGACAAGTAGTTCGCGCCTGGCAGCTTTCGCGAAGCTCTCCAACGGCTTTGTATCCATGCTGCGTCCTTAAACTCGTGCCCACAGGGGCGCTTGGGCACTACAGGGTGATGCGTTTGTTGTCGTTGATCGTCGCGAGCAAAATCACGCGAAGTTGACTTAGATAGGCGTCGACCTGTGCTTCGTTTTCGAGCACCCCGCCGGCTCCCGGCAGAGAGAGTTTCTTGATCGAAATGCTGTGCTTCGCCGGAGGTGTCGGAATTCTCGGGGCCTTCGACGTATCGTCGCCGGGAACCGCCGTTTCTGGATCCGGTACAGCTTTCGCAGCTTCGAGCTCGTCGAGGATCGCGGGGTAGATCGTGTCGTCGAACTGCGTCGCAAGGTGACGGATCGTAGGGATCTGGATCGCCTGCTGGACGCTCGCCAAAATCTGCTCAGTCTGGCGGGTCACGGACTGACGAGCCGCCTCTGTCGCGGCCGCATACGCCGCGCTGACCGGAACCTGCTTCCAGTAGTTGTCGATCTTGGCGATTGCTTCGTCCCGTTCAACAGCGACCACTCCATCGAGTTGCTCCTGTACTGCCGCGACCGCACTGCCGAGCTTCGTGGTCTTGTTGCCGCGGAAGATCTGGGCGTCTTCGAGCGCGGTCTCGATTCCGTCGGCGACTCCGGCGGGTAGGTAGGCGATGTTGGTGCTGTGTGTCAGCATGAACGAACGAGCATCGTCGTAGATGCTGCGCTGATTGCCGTTGAGGAAGGCCTTGATCGGATCGATCACGTTGTCCTTGGCATCGAGCAAATCGTCGGCATCGGCGAAATGCTCGACGAACCAAGCCTCCTGATTGTTGCTCAGCTCCGCGAGCCGCCCGATCGGTTCGTCGAGCTGGTCGATGAACGGGTAGACGGCGGCGCCCGCACGCAATGCTTTCAGCTCGGCGAGTTTGGCTTCGAGGTGTTCCTTGCCGATGCGGCCGAGTTCGGCGGCATCTTTCGTGACGGAGCCGTCGTCGGTGAAGTCGATGACGAACTTGCGGAACAGGTTCACGATCTTCTGGTCGTAGACGCGCTGCGGGGCGACGATCAGTTTCGGGTAGCGCTGGGTGTTGCGCAGCGCCCCGGTGATCTCCGTCCGGGCGATTGTCTTACCGTCGACCTGGATTTCGACCTTCGCCTGCCCTGCGAGATAGGCCACCACTGCGGCGATGGACCACTGGTCCCAGCCGTACGGCTTGGTGGTGTAACGGTCGACGAGTTGCTTCATCGTGACCATCTCGTGCCGCTTACCGCGCATCTCCAGATGCCCGAGCAGGTCGCCTGCGGGAACATCGAGGATGCTGCGGGTCTCTTCGAACATGCCCTCGGCCGGGTTCACCAGTGCGGTCAGGCTCTGCTCGCTGAAGGTTTTACCGCCGAGCATGCTGAGGTTGGTGTAAGTGGCGGCGATGACCTTCCCGAAGCCGTCGTTGATGCGAGTCTGCGCATCCGTAGCGGTCATGTCGAGGACCCCGGCGTTGTGGATCAGGATCGATACCCCGACCGCCGTCCGCAGACGTTCGACGATTTCCTTCTCCCGCTCGGCGTTCTGGGTGCCTTTCTCGCTGAGGATCCTGGTCTCGATCGCGGTGCGGCTGGACCCCTGAGCGCGCTTGACGTACTTCTCGGTCTTCAGGAGCAGGCGCAGGTCGGCGAGGATTCGGTTCGCTTCTGCCGGGAGTACGACTCGGAGTTCGTCGAGTCCCGCGCTTTGCATCTTGATCTGCTCCAGACTGAAATCTGTCTCGGGGCTGATGAAGTGCAGCGAGAGCTCGTACTGCTTGCCGTAGGGCACGCCGTCTAGCTTGTAGCCGAACGGGAAGTTCTGGCCGTTCTTGGCAGTGGCCTTCGTGGTCTTGACGACCGATTCGGCGAGCAGCTTGTTGAGTTTCGCGGAGGCCTCGGAGCTGTCGATGTCGACGTCCTTGATTTCCTGCTCGATCTTCTGCTCTTCGTTGGTCAGGTAGTCGTACAGGTCGCCATTGCGCTGAATGTAGGTCTGCGCCTCCAGCGTGTTGAGCGCGTCGATGACATCTTTGCCGAGCTGGGTCAGATCGGTGCCGAAGCGGTCGTAGACCAGCACAGTGAGGTTGCGGGGCGTGGCTTTGAAGCTGTCGACGTACTTCACCAGGAACAGAGCTTTGAGCAGCCGCACGGCGAGTGGGCTGAGTTTGCCGCTGTCGCGGGCGTTCTCGGCGCCCAAGATCGCGCGCTGATTAGCGGACTTCAACGAGGCCCGGATGCCTTCGAACATCTGGTCGAAGGAGGCGAGGGTGCCGAGCGGCCGGTCGGCGAGGCCGGTGGCGACTTCCTGAACGACACCGAGCATGGAACGTTCACCGACGGAGCTGTTGCGGCCCTCGAAGATGTTGTGGTCGCTGATCGACTCGATCGCGGCCTGGAAAAGCGGGAACTGGTAGCCCACGAATGGGTACGTGCCGACAAAATGTTGCTCATCGCGATAATTCGGATAGTGGCGGCCCTCGACGAAGTCGAACAGGGTCTTGAAGTTCGCATGCTCCGTGTCGTAGATCGCCTCGATTTCGGTGCCCGCACCATCGGCCTTGGCCAGCAGACGCTTACGGATGACCTCCTCGACGTCCTGGCTGGTGAGTTTGAGCCGGTTCTTGAAGCGCGCCTGAATCTTGGAGAAGTCGTTGGCCTGCTGTTTGGTGCGGTCGCCGCCGACCTTCTCCATGTCCTCCTGGGAGGTAACGAAGATCCACGCCCTCCCCTGGCATTTGGTAGCGAGCGATTCGGCGATGGTCTGGAGGTTGAGCATGAGTTGGGTGTGGGTGCCGATGAACTGGCCGACCTCGTCGACGAAGAAATTCAACCGGTAACCTTCAGGCTGTTGGTCAAGCCAGGCGGCGACCTCGTCGGCGAAATCTTCGATCGAGACCGAGTAATTCGCACTGTACTGGCGGATGATGCCGAGGCTCTCGGAGCCGTTGACCTCGGCAAAGGCCTTGTCGATGTTGCCTGCTTCAAGGGCCGTTTGCTCGCGTCCCTGTGACCAGGGGATTCCCGCAATCTGTTCGAAGGCTTCCTGGAACGCCACGTACTGGTCACGGAAGTCGAGGTCGCGCTCGAAGCGGGCGATGTGTCCTTGGTTGCCGTAGTAGCCGCGGGACTCGTCGAAGATCTTCACGAACACCTTCAGCAGGGCGTCGTTCTGGTCCTTCGAGATCAGGATGGCCTTCTGGTCGATGTTGAACAGCAGGCTCTTCGCTTCGATCCGTTCGGCCTTGTCGATCAACGCCGGCAGGAACGCGCCGTCAGCCTTCGTCCGAAACTGGGTGCAGACCCCAGCACGCGGGTAGTCGAGGCCGTCGATGTCGCCAAGCAGGTGGGCCAGCATCTTCAACAGGTGCGACTTACCGGAGCCGAAGAAACCGGAAATCCACACGCCGTTGGCGTTCGTGTAGTTCGTGTACGCCTCCAGCACCTGCTCGACACCCTTGGCGGCCTCGTTGGTGAGGACATACTCCTCCACCTCAGTGACGAGCTGGGAGGTGTCGTCAGCCTTGATGACTCCTTCGATCGAGCGGTCGATCGGCTTGGCGAATATCTCATTGATCATGGTCATGCTCATGTCTCCTGCTCGAGAATGTCCTTGGCCCGGTAATAGCTGTCGCTCGCGCCCAGGTTCAATGCGCGGAGCTGGTGTCCGGTCGCCCGGGTGAACTCGTACGTGCCCGGGAACCACGCCAACATCGGGCGACCCACGACCACGCTCTGCAAGTTCTCCAGCACCGTGTGTGTACGGATGAACGGAAACACCTCACCGATGCCGGTGAGGAAGACCACGGTTGTGTTCGGTTCAGTTGCCGGCTCGGTGTCGAGCCGATCTCGGATCGCCGGGGCGAGATGATCGTGCGGGTCGAGCATGCCCTGAAGCATGTCGCGGAAGTCGGCTTTGTCCATCGTCGGCTCCGCGTGGAGGACTCGGTTCCAGACGCCCCGTTCGTTGAGGAGTTCGATGGCAAGGTCGTACAGGTTGATCTCGACCACCCTAATTCCGTCGTCGGTCTGAAGCTTCGTGGTGACTCGGGCGCGCATGCCGTCGACGCCAAGGGCCCAGGCAGGCGGAAAGTGGTAGATGAAGAAGGGAACTTCCTTGGAGAGGCCCTCCATCCTCAGGAAACGATCGCTACGCACCACCTCATAGACGTGTTTTTCGTCGTAAGTGAGGTTTCGCTGGGTTGTTCTCATTGCTGCACCTGGTTACCTGAAGATGTGAATGGTGTGACCACCGGGAAGAATCGGAGGTCGCTGGGCGTGCGGCGGTCCAGGACCTCGATGACGCGCCCGGAGATCACGGCCGGGATGATGTGGCCGGTGTCGGTGTACAGACCTGCCTCGCGGAGCATCCGGAACAACGTCTGCCGAAGTTTCTCTCGCGTGGACGGCTTCACACCGTCGAGCTCGGGGTGCCACAGGCTCTTGCCGGTGATGAACCGGTCGACATCGTCAGCGTCGATCGTCGGCGTCATCAGGAGGAAACGCTCGCGCAGTACCTCTTCGGCGAAGTCACCGATCAGCGCGTAGCGGCGGCAGGCCGCGGCCCACATCAGGTGGTGCTGCTCCGTTGGGCTGCCCTCGACAAGCAGTTCGATCTCGTCATCGCCGAGTGCTGAAAGTCGCTGAACGGTCTCGCGGGTGACCCTGATCAGTGATGAGGTCGTGCGGGCCTGCAACAAGTTGTCGTCGACAACTCGGACACGGGTCGCCTGCCAGTCGCGAGAGTCGAGGTATACCGCTGCGACGGACTCACCCTCGCGGGCGAGAAGGCCACCACTGGTGAACGACAATGCATAGCGCGATTGCGCTTCGTCAGTCACGTGGCCTCAGGGCCTCCCTTCCTGTCTTCAGAACAGCACCAAGACTATCGGGAGCCTGCGATAATTCTGACAGTCGACCCGCAGGCTGGGATCCCCCACCCCGCTACGCGTCAAGTCGACTTCGCTGGCGTGATGCTCCCAGCGCGGCCAGGACGAGGCCGCATAACGTGCAACTCATGCAGTGGACCACTTGACATAAGGGGCGGTTATCGGGTCCGAAGATCAACGAGGCAGAACCCGGCGTCGAAAAAAGTGTACGACCATGGGAAATAAGGCGATTCTCATTGGTCGGCGGTTAGCGGAATCCGGCGGGCTGGTCTCCGGAAGGACATAAGCCGTATAAAGTCGAAACCTACGTAATTATTCAGTGGGGGATGCCCCGGCATATGGTAGAGGACGAATGAAAATCGCGCGTGTTCGCATTCAACGTTTCCGAGGTTTTGAACGCGCGATCGTGCAGACCCCGGGGCACCTAGTCGCAGTGGGCGAACCCCGAGCAGGACGCAGCGACTTGATCGAGGCACTCAGAAGAGTGCTCGACCCTCGAAGCACGAGTAGCCGCGTGAATCCGCTCGATATTCACAAGCCGATCCCGGATGACGATGAGCTTCCATTGACGGAAGTAGAAGTCACTCTGTTGAAACTTGGATCGGCGCTTGAACAATTCCTTGATGCGCACCTTGAAGTATTCGACTCAACAACCGGCGAGATAGCTAGCCCGGAACGGTCTGGTACCGCAGAACTTGGTATCCGACTATGTTACCGCGCCCGGTACGACTCGGAAAGTGGTACGGGTGAGCACTGGGTCGATTGGCCAGCGCAAAGCGATCCCGGTAGCGGCGTATTCGCCAAGGCACGGAAGGTGGAACGCGAAGCGATACCGTTCCTCGTGGTGCGGCCATTGCCGGCCTTACAACTCCGCGCAGAGGGAGCATTCCGCGCCCTAGTTGAGGACGCAACACCCGAGGAACTGCAAGAGACGCTTCAGACACTGCAGGCTGAGGTGACAACCGCCACGGAGACGTTCGCGGGTAGCGGTTCTATCTCAAGTGCCCTGAAAAAGGTAATGGTGGCTGGGACTGGCGACCTACTGGGTCTTTCCGATACCAGTGAGTTCAGTTTCGTCCCTGAGGACGGCTCACTGGCGGCGCTCCTCAGAGCCCTCCAGCCAGCATTAGACCTCGACGATGCTGGATTCCTACCATTACGATCGCATGGTTCTACAGCGGCTGGGGTGTTGTCGGTTTCCGAAGCCGTCGCGGCCGCAGAACAAGAATCTGGCGGCCTCGTGGTTATTGTGGATGACTTCGGTGACACCTTGGACACCTCGTCGGCCGAATATCTCGCAATCTTGCTCAGGAGGAAAGCACAGCAAGTCATAGTGACGACCCGTCGCCCGGAGGTAGTACGAGCCTTTGATCCTGAGGAGATTCTTCGGCTCACTCGTAGCCATGGCTCACGTCGTCAGTATCGGCTGAAAGAAACTACAGATAGGAAAGCGCAGAAAGCTAGACGCGACTTGCTTGACCAGCTGACGAGCGCAATGACTGGCAGCATCGTCACGCTGATGGAGGGTTCCCACGATGTCGAGGGCTTCGGCGCCGTTTCGGTGCGGCGTGCGCGGCGGAGCGCGGCTACGTCACAAGTGCTTACTGCACATGGTGTTCGCCTTGCCTGCGCAGTAGGTGAGCACGGCGGCAAGGACTCTCTCCCCGAGCTCGCGAAACTAGCTGGAGATCTCGGCTTCCACGTAAAGATAGTAGTTGACGATGACAAACCCGGTGAGAATGACGACCTTTTCGACACTTTGGAGAAGTTAGCTGAACAGCTTGTTGTTCTTCCCCAACGCACTGCCGTTGAGGGTGCACTCGTCCGAGGACTCAAAGCTGACGATTTGCTTGTCGCACTGCAGACGATCAACGCCGACTATGACCTTAAAGTGAATTTTGACGAAATCGATCGCGACAATATAGCCGAATATATAGTTAAGAAAAAATTGTTGAAGAAAAAGAACGGATTACATCGGCAGTGGGTCAATGCTCTACCTAAGAATGCACTGCCACCGATCGCCCTAAAAGTTCTTGAAACTGTATGCTCCGACCAAAGTGGGCGCATTACGCTAGAAGCACCAAAGTGATCGACTTCGTTCCGTCGGGCACAGAACAACATTCTGTCATTGATTCTCAAGCCCCTTTGACTGTCGTACTAGGAGGCGCTGGAACTGGGAAAACGACATGCGCCCTCGCCGCCGCGCGAGCACATGTCGAACGCCTCCATTCCAATCAAGATGGAAGGGCCTTGTTTCTTTCTTTTTCTCGTGCTTCGGTCAGCCGTATCGCAGACCGGGGGCGAGGAATACTTGGCAAAAGCCAAGACTTTATTGAAATCTCAACCTTCCATGCATTATCATTTGCAATCATCCGGAAATTTGGCACGTTAATTGGACATCCACGTGCCACGCTGACAAGTCCGGCCGAGCACCTCATCAACCCTAATAGCGACGCACTGGGTTACGAAGATCTTCTACCATTAGCTATTAAAATTATGGATAGTTCACCGGTTGTATTGAGACACCTTCAAGATCGGTGGGGCCTCGTCATTGTTGACGAGTTCCAAGACACAGGCGACCTGCAGCAAGAAATTCTCAGCAGAATTTCCGCGCATGCCCGAACGATTCTGCTCGGAGATCCGAACCAGTGTATCTACACGTTCTTGCGACGCCAGGGAGTTCGTCATGAACGAATCCGCGAAGCATGCCATCGAGCTGGTAGCGAGAACACTATTGAGCTTCCGCCAGCGTCACATCGCGACCCCAGTGGTGTCATCCCCGCAGTAGCGTCAGCGATTATGCGTAGGCAATTCGATTCTGAAGCAATCTCCACAGCCGTTGAAACTGGAAGACTAATAGTACACGGCGGAATCACTGAAATTGATGAAGTAAATGTCTTAACAGGATGGGTGACCGATCTGCACGCTGAAGGCCAGAGCGTGGCGGTATTTAGCCATCACAATGACATACTTGCCACACTTTCAGATGGACTTCTCCAAAATAGTATTGACCACGAGATCGTGGGACTCTCCGATACACTTTCTGCAGCTCTCGTAGCACAAGTCGAAATGCTCAAATTTTCCATTGAAGAAACTACCTGGAACAAGGTGCTTAATAAATTAGCCGTATTTGTCACGAGCTCGGTCCGCGGAGGTAGAGTACCTCAACTCGCAAACCATATCATTGAAGATACAGGCACTCAGGTACGACGCGAAAAAATCAAAACCTTACGCGATAACCTAACCGACAAGAGCCTTGATAAATCAATCAATCTAGCCGAGAATGCACATTCTTCTATCGACCTACCTAATAAAATCAACGCCTGGGCTCATGCAACTACAATCTTGCGCTCGATTCGTGCGCGCGCCATATATACACTCGGACCACAAGCAACCGAAAAAGAAATGGTCAGCTTCATCTCGAATACCAGCCAAGAAACTACCTACAGCTTACTTACCGATATTATGGAGAAACCGCAGAATATACATTTAATGAACCTATATCAGACAAAAGGACGTGAGGCCGATGCAACTGTCGTCGTCCTGCGCAGCAATGATTTCTTCGGTTACGAAAATCGCGAGCCTTTCGCGGAGACTAGCCGACTCATGTACGTAGTCTTCTCCCGCGCCCGAAAGAAAATCGTCGTCCTTCTGGTTGGGTCAGGCCTACCGCCAGTCATTGCGCCACTCGCTAGACTTGCCCAATAACCTATCTCCGATAGAAATCCCGTGTTTCACGTGGACCGAACGCCATTCAACCGTAACAATTCAGTCAGGGGTCGCAGTTATTATACGGCTCCGGAGAATTCGGTGACGTGCCCGTCAGTCGACCATATCAACGGGCTTGTAAAACCGAATCTTTCCAGGTTGTCGGTCAGTTTTGTCGTCTTCTTCAGATACTTCGAATTGATCACACCGCGTTGGCTTCGGGGTCCATCGGGCCGGTTCATGAACTTGCGGGGGCGCGTTTCATAAACGACGGTTTTTGGCACGCCGAAATTGTTTCGGTAACGGATGCCGGGCTGCCGAGCGATAACCTCGATATGACACGAGCGCGAGTATTGACTGTCGTCGCCACGGTAGGCCTGGTGCTGTTCCTCGGCGGTGGAGTCGCGGCCGCATCGCCGGGTGGACCAGACCCGTACTGGTGGATGGGGCCCCAGATCCGGCCTTGGCTCGAGCCGATCTTCGTCGGCCTGGCCAACTGGTTCTTCAACCTGCCGCTGGTGCCGTACCTGTCCTAGCCGCTGTACCGCGGGTAGTCCGGCCCCGATCAATGCGATGGCAAAGAACTGAAGGTCTTGTCCGAGTGGATGGTTGAAAACGCTCTGGTGTCATGGGTTCTGAACCCCGATCCTTGGGTGTTGGAGCACCAGCTGATCTCAAGCCTGGCCTGGACGTAGCTCTTAACTTGGATGCCAACGCGCACAACAATTTCTTCCCGATGCTAAAGGCTGCACGCCAGACAGCACACTATCGAGCGAGGGAATTGCCTGCGGCGCCGAACCCTGGAGTGGGTGGAAAGTAGCGACTTGTAACGCTTCCCCTCCTGAGTACGAGATCTCAGTCAAGTAAGTAACTCAGGGGGAAGAGGATTCCATGACCAATGCGAACACAGGGCAGTCGGGACGCTGGACTGGCTTTCTAACCGCGTTGGCGCTCTTTCTGATTCTATTGCTGGGCCTTTGGTTGTTTGATGCCTGTAGAAGTGCGATCAGTAGCTCCAATGAGCAACCTGGTACTGGCAATACTCAAATCGTGAAGTACTCGGAGAGCAAGTATCTCAACCTGCGCTTCGACATGCTTAACGACGCGAATAGCACTTGGACCAAGAATAACGCAGCGATTGAGTATGAAAAGTACTGTTAAAGGATTCTGAGAATGAGCTGTCAGATACGATCTATTGTGCACTCCGGGATGCATTAGATTGCATTTATATCGGCGCTTCTGTCCGAGAAATGCCAGTCGCAGAATCCTAGGCTAATTGTGTCGGCTCGCCGACGTTCGATTGAATCGCCCCCAACATAAAATTGCTCCTGAAATCCTAGTATTGGCCTGGATCGATCGACTTGTATTGCCGCTCCAGCCTCCCGGTATCGCGATCATATTGCATGCTGCAGTATCTGATAATTCAGGGCTTCCCTACCATCGCCGCATGGACCGCCAACCGCGCAGGCATCCTCAAGTTCGCCAGTGGCGGTCTCGGCAGTCGATCGGCCTTGATTTTCGGCACCGCCGAACCATGTTTCATAAACGTTCGTATTTGAAACATCGAAGACAATTTACTGTGAGCTGGTCGAAGATCTGTTCCGAAACTCGTGTCCAAAACCGATGGTTCAATATGTACCCTGTCGGTGAGTCCTGGAAATTGCTGTCTCATGGGTGAGCTTTTGGGCTACGCGAGGGTCTCGACTACCGATCAGAGCGTCGATCCGCAGAGCGACGCTTGAGCGCTGCCGGCTGTTTCAAGGTCTGGGCCGAAACCGCATCCGGCGCAACCACCACCCGGCGGCAGCTGATGGATCTCCTGTCGCATCTTCGCGACCGAGACACCCGCGACGGAGACACCCTTGTCGTTTGGCGCCTCGACCGGTTGGGGCGCTCACTGCCCCAGCTGCTGCAAACCGTCGAAGATCTCGCCGCCTGCGGAGTCGGCTTCAAATCGTTGACCGAAGCGATCGACATCACCACCTCCCGAAGGAAACTCATCTTCTCCTATCTTCGGCGCACTCGCAGAATTCGAACGCGACCTGATCCGAGAACGCACCCAAGTCGGCCTCGCCGCCGCACGAGCCCGCACCGGCGGCCGGCCCCCGAAGATGACATCGACGAAACTCGCACAGGCACAACGTATGCGGGAAAATGGAATGCATCTCATCGGCGTCGGACGAACCACTCTGTACCGACACTTCAAGTAGATACGCGCACTTTCAGCCGGGCGGTTCGACGGACGCATCTCCCGGTAGTCCTAGGTTCCAGTACATCGTTCGCCCTGGGGATCGCACCAAAGGAGGATCTATTTTTCTCATCCACACAGGGAACGCTCTTACGATCCACTCCTCGCCAGCCTTCCAATACCATTTCGACGCGACGCCTCCTACCTCGCTCCGTGGTGATCCAGTTGGCTGGCGTCTTATTTATCGTCGTTCATGGTCGATTCTCTTTGTCGTTCTCGTGGCCTACGTCCATCCCCACAACTCCAGAACGACGAAGCACTTCCTGCTGAACCACCCCGCCATGGGGTGAATGTCCGTTATCTTCCTCGATAGTGGTTGCAATCTCCTGGCTGCTTGGCGTCCCGTACAGGGATGCTGTCACCACGAAAGGGAGCACATCTGTGAATGGACCCGCAACGCCTACTCGTTTGTCCCGAACCACCGCAGCCCTCGGTGTCGGCGCGCTCGCTGCCGCGATCACCTTCGGCAGTGCAGTGGGTACTGCATCAGCCGACACTCCGGTCGTCGACTTCGGCAGTATCTCTTTCGCGGTGACCAACGGTCCCGACAACACCATCTACGACATCAACGCCATCATCAATCTCCCACCCGGCACACTGCCGCCAGGGATGATGAACCCTCAGATCACTGCGCCCGCCGCGGCCACTCAACCAGTCAGCAACCCGTTTGCGGGCACCGCATTGGACTTCGTTCTGAGCTTCATTCAGGCTGCGGCCAGTTAGTCGACAACAAAAACGAGGCCACCAACTCTTATGAGTTCGTGGCCTCGTCTTGTGGTGGGCGAAGGGGGACTTGAACCCCCACGTCCCGAAGGACACTGGCACCTGAAGCCAGCGCGTCTGCCATTCCGCCACTCGCCCGAGCAACGCCGAAACATTATCACGACAAACTTTGAAAGTTCTATTCGTGCAGCTCAGGGCACGAATCGATGAACACCGAGCACCCAAAAGCCCAGAACCGATACCATGCTGAAACAGCGGCCAGGTACTGCCGAAGCGACATTTGACAGTACCGTGGAACCTGTACAGCAGTTTGGACGACACGCGACAAGGCGGTGCCGGCGCTACTTGCCGAGCATTTTGCCGTCGTAGATGCGAGGCGAGAGGAGGGCCCGATGGGCATCGTGCAGCGTTTCGAACGAAAGCTCCAAGGAGCTGTCGGCGACGCATTCGCGCGGGTCTTCGGTGGTGGTGTTGTGCCGCAGGAAGTAGAGGCGGCGCTCCAGCAGGAGGCACGTGACCGCGTCGAGCACCTCGGCGGCGGAATCCTTCTCGCCCCCAACAACTACGTGATCACCATCAACAACTCCGACCACGAAGAGTTGGCAGCTGATCGCGAACTGACTACCAAAGCTTTCAGCCGACACCTGCAGGATTTCATCCGCGATCAGGGTTGGCAGACGTACGGCGACATCTCGGTCACTTTCGAGCCTTCGCCTACGCTCCACACCGGTCAGTTCCGCACCCGCGGAACCGTCGACCCGGATGGTGACGCCGAGCAGGCATCACCGCCGTCGCATGTTCCGCAGGTTTCGTCGCGGCCTCCACAACGGCCGCCTCAGCGACCCGCACCGATTGTTCCCCCTGTTTCCAATCCAGTCCCGTCACAACCAGGAGCCGGCCCCATGACGCAGAACTCAGGCTACGAACCAAGCCGCGAACCGGCGGGTCGCCAGCCCGAACCGCAGCAGCCGGCACGGAACGGGTACTCCCACGACGACGGCGGTTACGCCGCTCCGCAGGGCCAGGAAACGCCGTACCAGAACGGTTACGACCGCGGCGACGGTTACCGCACGGGCGACGACCAGCAGGGCTACAACCAGCAGCAGGGTGGCTACGACCAGCAGGCGTACCCGAACCCGCAGCAGCCGTACGAGCAGACCGGTTACGACCAGCAGGGCTATGACCAGCAGGGCGGCGGCTACGACCAGCAGGGTTACCAGCAGCAGCCGTACGACCAGCAGGGCTACGGCCAGCAGGCGTACCAGGGTGGGTACGACCAGCAGGGCTACCAGCAGGGTGGCTACGACCAGCAGGGTTACCAGCAGCCGTACAACGGCCAGTCGTACGATCAGCCGGGCTACGACCAGCAGAGCTACCAGCAGGGCGGCTACGACCAGCAGGCGTACACACAGCAGCCGTACGAGCAGGCTGGCTACGAGCAGGGCGGCAACTTCGAGCAGACGCAGGCCTACCCGCAGCAGGGCTACGCCCAGCCGCAGGGCGGTTACGCACCGACGGCCCAGAGCCTGACGGCAACCCTGCAGCTCGAGGACGGCAGCGGACGCCACTTCCAGCTTCGCGACGGCAGCAATGTCATCGGCCGCGGCCAGGAAGCTCAGTTCCGCCTCCCGGACACCGGCGTCTCACGTCGCCACATCGACATCCGTTGGGACGGCCGCACCGCGATGCTGTCCGATTTGGGATCCACGAACGGCACCACCGTCAACGGAGCACCGGTCCAGGACTGGCAGCTGGCAGACGGCGACATCATTCGTGCAGGTCACTCGGAGATTCTGGTTCGCATTCTCTGAGCTGAGAAACGGACGCCAGGATTTTTCCGATAACAATCGAACATTCGGCGGTCCGTCGGCGCGCCGCCGTCACGCGGCTGTCAGTATCGTGATCTTCGGGGCCCAGAGCCCCCCATGATGCTGCCAGTCGACAATGCTCGAACCCCGCTGCGGCGGGGCTCGAGCCATAGAAGGAGGTGGACAGCCGTGCAGGGCCTGATTCTGCAACTCACACGGGCGGGCTTCCTGCTCCTACTGTGGCTGTTCGTCTGGGCAGTCCTCCGCACTCTCCGCTCCGACATCTATGCCGGCTCCGGGGTCAGGGTTCCGCCGCGGTACACCCGCGCCGGAAAGGTCCTGCCCTCGCTGGGCAAGGCGAAGGTGCCTCGGTACCTGGTGGTCACGCAGGGCGCCCTCGCCGGTACCCGCATCACCCTGGGTTCTCAGCCCGTCATGATCGGTCGCGCCGACGATTCGACGCTCGTTCTCACCGACGATTACGCGTCGACGCGCCATGCGCGGCTCTCTCAGCGCGGCGCTGATTGGTACGTCGAGGATCTCGGTTCGACCAACGGCACCTATCTGGACCGCGCCAAGGTCACCACTGCGGTGCGCGTGCCGCTGGGCACTCCGGTTCGCGTCGGCAAGACGGTAATCGAGCTACGCCCGTGACCCTTGTTCTCCGCTACGCGGCGCGCAGCGACCGCGGTCTCGTGCGCTCCAACAACGAAGATTCCGTGTACGCCGGTGCACGCCTGTTAGCTTTGGCCGACGGTATGGGCGGGCACGCGGCCGGTGAGGTCGCGTCGCAGTTGATGATTGCCGCTCTGGCGCATCTCGACGACGACGAGCCCGGCGAGGATCTGCTCGGCAAGCTCGAGGCAGCCACCCGCGAGGGCAACGATTCCATCGCCGATCACGTCGAGGAAGAACCCGAACTCGACGGCATGGGCACCACGCTCACCGCGATTCTCTTCTCCGGCAGCAAGCTCGGTCTCGTGCACATCGGCGACTCGCGCGCCTACCTGCTGCGCGACGATCACCTGACGCAGATCACCCGCGACGACACGTTCGTTCAGTCGCTGGTCGACGAGGGCCGGATCACCGCCGAGCAAGCACACACTCACCCGCAGCGATCCCTGATCATGCGGGCGTTGACCGGCAACGAGATCGAGCCGACGCTCACCGTGCGCGAAGCCCGCGCCGGCGATCGCTACCTGCTCTGCTCCGACGGCCTCTCCGACGTGGTCAGCGACGAGACCATCGAGAACACGATGCGCGAGGGCTCGCAGGAGCAGTGCGCCGACCGTCTTATCGAATTGGCGCTGCGCAGCGGCGGTCCCGACAACGTCACCGTCGTCGTCGCCGATGTCATCGACCTCGACTACGGCCAGTCGCATCCCATCGTCGCGGGCGCCGCGTCGACGGAAGAGGAAGAGGACGCCCCTCCCCCCAACACCGCGGCCGGCCGCGCCGCTGCCATGCGTCCGCCGCGCGCGACGCCCAAGCGAGTTGTCTCACAACCCGAACCGGAACCGAAGAAGAAGCGGAACCGGTTGTGGTGGGTGGTCCTCGCCGTGGTGCTGATCGCACTGGTCGGCGTCGGCGCCGTGATCGGCCGCGCCGTCATCCGCAACAACTACTACGTCGGCGAAGACAATGGCCGCGTGACTGTGCTGCGCGGAATCCCCGGTTCGGTGCTCGGCTACTCGCTGCAAGACGCGGATCTGGTGGGTTGCGTCGGCGACGACGACGTCCTTACCCTCGTCTCCCCCGACGCGATTCCCAGCAACTGCAACATCCTCGAAGTGACGGATCTGCAGCCGTCGGCGCAGGAGCAGGTGCGCGCCGGGCTGCCGTCCGGCAAGCGTGAGGATGCGCAGAGCCAGATGATCCGTCTCATCGGCGGCGATCTGCTGCCTCGTTGTGAGCCGGTTCCGACAACGACGGCCACGCCCACTCCCCCGCCGGCACCGGAGACCACGCCGCCCCCCGCACCGCCCGGGGAGCCTGCTGCGCCGACGACGGCGGCACCCACGACTACGCCTACGCCGACCGAAGTTCCCGGTCAGACTTGCAGGACGGTCAACTGATGTCGTCCAACGCAGCTGCGGGGACGGCTTTTCCGAGTCCGCCCGGAGGTTTTGCCCCGGCGCCGGTCCAGTCGACCCGTCGAAACATGGAGCTACTGCTCCTGGGCTTTGCCGTCATCATCACGACGGTCTCGCTTCTGCTCGTCGAGGCGAGCCAGGAACAGAAGATCACTCTCGATCTGGCCAAGTACGCGCTCGCGTACACGGGCTTGTTCCTGATCGCGCACTTGGCAATTCGACGGTATGCGCCATACGCCGATCCGCTGTTGCTCCCGATCGTCGCCCTGCTCAACGGCCTTGGGTTGGTGCTCATCCACCGGCTCGACCTCGCCGACGAACAGACAGCGCTCTACAACGGCGTCGAGGCACCGTCTCCGGATGCGAACCAGCAGGTCATGTGGACTGCACTGGCGATCACCGGATTCGTGCTGTTGCTGGTGTTCTTGAAGGACTACCGCCTGATGGCGCGGTTCAGCTACACGCTCGGCCTCGCAGGCCTGGTGTTCCTGGCGATTCCCGCGATCCTGCCGGCGAAGTTCTCGAGCGTGAACGGCGCGAAGATCTGGATTCGCCTGCCCGGATTCAGCATTCAGCCAGGTGAGTTCGCGAAGATCCTGCTCATCATCTTCTTCGCGTCCGTGCTCGTCGCCAAGCGCGACCTGTTCACCTCGGCCGGTAAACACTTCCTGGGCATGGATTTTCCGCGTGCCCGCGACCTCGGTCCGATCCTGCTCGCCTGGATCGTCTCGGTGGGCGTGCTCGTCTTCGAAACCGACCTCGGTACGTCGTTGCTGCTCTTCAGCACCGTGCTGGTGATGCTCTACATCGCGACCGAGCGTGTGGGCTGGCTGGTGATCGGCGGCGGACTGCTCGCCATCGGATTCTTCTTCGCCTACAAGATGTTCGGACACGTGCGCGTGCGCGTCGACACCTGGCTGGACCCGCTCGGCGACTACGCCAATACCGGGTATCAGATCTCGCAATCGCTGTTCGGCCTGGCCACCGGCGGTATCGCCGGAACAGGTCTGGGCAGTGGTCGACCCAACCAGGTGCCGTTCGCGAAGACGGACTTCATCATCGCGACCATCGGCGAAGAGCTCGGCTTGATCGGCCTGGCCGCTGTGCTGATGCTGTTCTTGCTTCTCATCGTCCGCGGCCTGCGTACGGCGTTGGCAGTGCGCGACAGCTTCGGCAAACTGCTCGCCGCCGGTCTGTCGTTCACCATCGCGATCCAGATCTTCGTCGTCGTCGGCGGCGTCACCAAGCTGATCCCGCTGACGGGTCTGACTACACCGTTCATGTCGTACGGCGGCTCGTCGCTGCTCGCGAATTACCTACTGCTGGCCATCCTCGTCCGGATCTCGGACGCGGCTCGTGCGCCGGTAGTGACGAAGAAGAAAGGTCCGCCCCCAATCGCTGACGCCAATACCGAGATGATGCCGCGCGTATGAACACTCCACTGCGCCGCGTCGCGATGGCCGTCATGGTGATGGTCGTCGCGCTCCTCGCCAACGCCACGTACGTACAGGTCATCAAAGCTGACGACCTGCGAGCCGACCCGCGCAACTCGCGGGTGCTGCTCGACGAGTACTCACGCCAGCGAGGTCAGATCTCGGCTTCCGGTCAGGTGCTTGCCGCCTCCCGCGCCACCGACGACCGGTACAAGTACCTGCGCGAGTATCCGAATCCGTACCCGTACGCACCGGTCACGGGCTTCTACTCGATGCAGTACGGCAGCGCCGGCCTCGAGCGCACCGAAGATCCGATTCTCAACGGCTCGGACAACCGGTTGTTCAGTCAGCGCTTCTTCGACCTGGTGTCCGGACGCGATCCGCGCGGCGGCAACGTCGTCACGACGCTCAATCCGGCCATGCAGCAGGTGGCGTACGACCAGCTGACCAGCAAGGGTTACACCGGTTCCGTCGTCGCGATCGAGCCGAGCACCGGACGCATCCTGACGATGGTCAGCACCCCGAGCTACGACCCGAATCTGCTTGCCAGCCACGACGGCGCCGAAACCACCAAGGCGTGGGACGAGCTCAATGCCGATCCCAACGATCCGTTGGTCAACCGCGCTATCTCGCAGACCTACCCGCCCGGTTCGACGTTCAAGGTGCTCACCACGGCTGCAGCTCTTGGCAACGGTGCGACGCCGGACGACCAGCTGACCGCGGCGCCGCAGATCACGCTGCCCGGCACCAGCACGACCCTCGAGAACTACAACGGCAGCACGTGCGGCCCCAACCCGACGGCGTCGTTGCGCGACGCTTTCGCGCGCTCGTGCAACACCGCTTTCGTCGAACTGGGCATCAAGGACGGCGCCGACGCCATCAAGGACGAGGCCAGCGCTTTCGGCATCGGGCCCAACACTCCCGCGATCCCGCTGCCGGTCGCAGACAGCACCGTCGGCGACATCTCCGACGACGCGGCCCTCGGCCAGACCAGCATCGGCCAGCGCGACGTCGCGGTGACCCCGCTCGAGAACGCAGTGATCGCCGCTACCGTCGCCAACGGTGGTGTGCGGATGCAGCCCAACCTGATCTCCCAGTTGCAGGCACCCGATCTGACCGATCTCAGTACGCCGTCACCGGTGTCGATGGGTCAGGCGATCTCGCCGGCAGTTGCGGCCACGCTGACCGATCTGATGATCGGCTCGGAGAACTTCACCGGCGGCGACGGCAAGATCCCCGGCGTTCAGATCGCGTCCAAGACCGGTACCGCCGAGCACGGCGTGAATCCGCGGGAAACTCCGCCGCACGCCTGGTACATCGCTTTTGCACCGGCGCAGAATCCGACGGTCGCCGTGGCCGTCATCGTCGAGAACGGTGGTGACCGCGGACTTGCCGCTACCGGTGGCTCGGTTGCTGCGCCGATCGGTCGTGCAGTCATCGCAGCCGGAATCCAAGGGGGCTGAACCGTGGCGTTGAACAACGGCGCTTTGATCGCCGATCGTTACCGATTGATCCGTCTCATCGCCACCGGTGGGATGGGTCAGGTGTGGGAAGCCACCGACTCCCGGCTCAACCGTCGCGTCGCCGTCAAGGTACTCAAGTCCGAGTTCTCTTCCGATCCGGAGTTCTTGGAGCGCTTCCGCTTCGAGGCCCGCACCACCGCGCAGCTCAACCATCCCGGTATCGCCGGAATCTACGACTACGGCGAGACCCGTGACAGCTCGGGTGATTCCACGGCGTACCTGGTGATGGAACTCGTCAACGGTGAACCGCTCAACGCCGTCCTGGCACGCGTCGGCCGCCTGGCGGTTCCGCATGCCCTCGACATGCTCGAGCAGACCGGCCGCGCCCTGCAGGTCGCACACGACGCCGGTGTCGTGCACCGCGACGTGAAGCCGGGCAATATCCTCATCACGCCTACTGGCCAGGTGAAGATCACGGACTTCGGCATCGCCAAGGCCGTCGAGAACTCTCCTGTCACGCGCACGGGAATGGTGATGGGCACCGCCCAGTACATCGCGCCCGAGCAGGCCCTCGGTCAGGACGCGACCGCGGCGAGCGACGTGTACTCGCTGGGAATCGTCGGATACGAAGCACTTTCGGGTCGACGCCCGTTCACCGGTGACGGCGCGCTGACCGTCGCGATGAAGCACGTGCAGGAAACCCCGGCGCCGATGCCGGCCGACCTGCCGCCGAACATCCGCGAGCTCATCGACATCACGTTGACCAAGGATCCGGCCGGCCGCTACGCCAGTGGCGGCGAGTTCGCCGACGCCGTTGCAGCCGTTCGGGCAGGAAGGCGTCCACCGCCGCCCGGTCTGCTCGCCACCGGTGCCGCGAGCGCGTTGCCGGCAACGGGTGCCACGCAGGTCATGCCGCCGACGTACGCGGGCCCGGTGACGGGCGCAGCTGCAACGGACGACGCGGCAGCCGGCGGAATGACCAGTGGGCAGAAGGCCGTGGCATGGGCCGGCGGCGGATTGATCTTGTTGGCGTTGATCATCGGCGGAGTCTGGATCGCAACCGACGGTCCGAGCGACCCGACGCCGCCCGCCGTCACGTCCACGACGTTGCCGACCACCACGACGACCAAGCCCACCACCACGACGACTCGGCCGACAACGACGACCACCGAGCCGACAACAACGACGACTCGGCCGACGACAACCACGACCGAGCCGACAACCACCACGACAACGCCGACCACGACAACAACAACTCCGACGACCACAACCACCACCACGACGACAACGACGACCACAACGACCACTGAGCCGTTGGCGGATCCCGGAGACGCTGAAGAACCGCTAGGACAAGACCAATGACGACACCCCGCAATCTCTCCTCCCGCTACGAGCTGGGTGAGATTCTCGGCTTCGGCGGAATGTCCGAGGTTCACCTGGCGCGCGACCTCCGACTCAGCCGCGACGTCGCGATCAAGGTGCTGCGTGCAGACCTCGCGCGCGATCCCACGTTCTACTTGCGGTTCCGTCGTGAGGCGCAGAACGCTGCCGCGCTGAACCATCCGGCGATCGTGGCCGTCTACGACACCGGTGAAGCCGAGACCGACGCCGGGCCGCTGCCGTACATCGTCATGGAGTACGTCGACGGCGACACGTTGCGTGACATCGTGCGCAGCACCGGGCCGATGGCTCCGCGCAAGGCGATGGAAGTGATCGCGGACGTCTGTGCGGCTTTGGACTTCAGCCACCGCAACGGCATCGTGCACCGCGACGTCAAGCCCGCCAACATCATGATCAACCGTGCCGGCGCCGTGAAGGTGATGGACTTCGGTATCGCCCGTGCCATTTCCGACGCGTCGAGCCCGATGACGCAGACGGCCGCCGTGATCGGCACCGCTCAGTACCTCTCGCCGGAGCAGGCGCGAGGTGAGCAGGTCGACGCGCGTTCGGACGTGTACTCGCTCGGTTGTGTGCTGTTCGAGATTCTGACGGGCGAGCCGCCCTTCAAGGGTGATTCACCGGTCGCCGTGGCGTACCAGCATGTTCGTGAAGATCCGCAGACGCCGTCGGAGATCAATCCCGACATTCCGCGCGAGCTGGATTCGATCATTCTCAAGGCGATGAGCAAGAACCCGGCCAACCGCTACCAGAGCGCCGGCGACATGCGCAGCGACTTGGTGCGTGTCCTGGGCGGTCAGCGTCCGAGTGCGCCGATGGTGATGAACGACGAGGACCGCACCACCATCCTCGGCGCCGTCGGCTCCGACACCGGGAACTACCGCACCGCTCCCGATCCGGTCGAGCCGGTTCCTGCGAGGACAACTCGCGCCGCCGAGCCGCCTGCCAAGAAGAAGGGCGGACGCTACGCCCTGATGGGCATCGCGGCGCTTCTGGTGATCGGTCTGGTGACGTTCTTCCTCATTCGGGTGAACTCGCCGAAGGTCGAGATGGTGACCGTTCCGGGTGACCTGACCAACCAGCCCGCCGACGTCGCCGAGGCGACGCTGACCAACGCCGGATTCCAGGTGGAGCGTCAGCAGAAGACGGACAAGGTGATCGCCGCCGGAAACGTCATCACGACGCGTCCGGTTGCCGGGGTGCGTATCGAGAAGGGCAGCACCGTCACCATCGACGTGTCCACCGGACCCGAGCAGGTCGCGATCCCACGCCTGACCGGGCTGAGCCAGGACGACGCGGAGAAGAAGCTCAACTCCGTCGGACTCCGACTTGATCCGACCATCGGCAAGGCGGCATCGACCGTCGCCGAGGTCGACAAGATCGTCAATCAGGATCCTGCCGTCGGAGTGTCGGTTGTTCTCGATTCCGCGGTCTCGATCACCGTCGGCACCGGACCGGAGCAGGTTCGTGTCCCGGACGTCACCGGTCAGCGTGAAGAGGTGGCGAGGCCCAACATCGAAGGTGCCGGGTTCGTCGTCCAGATCACGGAGATCGATTCGGGACTGCCGAAGGGACAGGTTGTTTCGACCGACCCGACCGGCGGTACGTCGGCCACCAAGGGTTCGACCGTGACGCTACGAGTGTCCAACGGCAACCAGGTCGCGATGCCTGATCTGACCAACAAGACGGTGTCGGAGGCGTTGAGCACGCTTCGCGCAGCCGGTTGGGCCGGAACCGCTTCGCAGCTGGTGCAGAACCAGAGCACGACGCTCACCCCGGAAATGGTGGGCAAGATCGTCTCGCAGACGCAGCCTCCGGGCTCGGAGATCTCCAAGGACGCGGTCATCACCGTCAGCGTCGGAGCGCTCGGAATCCCCGGCCGCTAGCAAAGTGAAAAAGTGCCTCCCGGAGATTTCCGGGAGGCACTTTTTTGTGGACAGGTGTCAGAGAATTGCGGGCAATGCGCCGCCGAGCGCCGACGCGACCTCGGCCTCGAGAGCTGCGACGAGTCCTTCCGGAGGCGCCTCACCGCAGACTGCGAGCCAGTTCGCGAGCATCCGGTGTCCACCCTGAGTGAGGACGGACTCCGGGTGGAACTGGACGCCGTGAATCGGCAGTTCGCGGTGACGCATCGCCATCACGACGCCGCTCTCGGTGTGGGCGGTCACCTCGAGTTCCTCGGGAATGGTGTCCTCGAGAACCGTCAGCGAGTGGTAGCGGGTAGCGGTGAACGGATCGGGCAGTCCGGCCAGGACGCCGACGTCCTTATGGTGAACCAGACTCGTCTTGCCGTGAAGCAGTTCGGGCGCGCGGTCGACGGTTCCGCCGAAAGCCGCACCGATCGCCTGGTGTCCGAGGCAGACGCCGAGCAGCGGAGTCTTGGTGTCGGCGCAGTCCTTCACCAGATCCATCGTCGCTCCCGCGCGCTGCGGAGTTCCGGGGCCCGGGCTCAGGAGAATGCCGTCGAACTGCGCTACTGCACCTTCGAGGTCTGCCGTCAGTTGTGGATCGTCGTTGCGCCAGACCACGGCTTCGGTTCCGAGCTGGCCGAGGTACTGCACCAGGTTGAACACAAAGCTGTCGTAGTTGTCGACGACGAGAATCCTCATGAGAGCAGGGTAAACGCCCGTGCTATCCGCCGGTATAGGCGGGGACCGTGATCTGCGACGGCGTTGCCTGCGTGTACCCGAGGCCGAAGCGGGTCGCGTACTGCTTGTAGATCCGAATGCCCGGTTCGGCAGCGAGTGCCGCCTCGAGGCGCGCGACGTCGCCGATGGCACTCATCACGTAGGGCGGACTGTAGGTGCGACCGTGCAGAAGAAGAGTGTTTCCGATGCACCGCGGCGCCGACGTACTGATGATCCGTTGGTCCTGCATGCCCACCGCTTCGGCACCGCCCGCCCACAGTGCGTTCAGGACGCTCTGAACGTCCTGCTGATGCACGACGAGGTCGTCCGGGGTGGCGTCGACCGGATACTTGCCGTCGGCGTTGCGCGGAGCGTCCGTCATCGTGACGACAACACCCGGGCCGGTCATCTCCGTCAGTCCCGCGTCGGCGGAGATGTTCTTGATGTCACCGAGCGCGGCGGCCACTCCGGCGTCGGACCGAGCGGCGTCTTGCTGCAGCGAATCGAGCTGGGCGGCAAGTTCGTCCCGGTCGGCCGAGACTTTTTCGGCATTGGCCTGGGCGCTGCGAACCAGATCGGAGAGCCTGGTGCTTTCGGTGACCTGGAGCTGGTTCTCCTCGGCGGATCGTTGCGCCGTGGCGACCATCAGACCGGCTACCAGGCAGACGGCAAGTACACCGATGTGCCAGACGGTTCGTGAAGATTCACCCGAAGACACGTGGCTCCTCCCGGATTGTGCAGGTCGGCCGGTGACCAACTGGACACAGCTACGTTAGCGTGTAGGTAACACATGCAGGTCACACCGTAGAGCGAGGACGTCATGCCCAAGTCGAAGGTCCGTAAGAAGAACGACTACACAGTCAACCCGGCAAACCGCACTCCGGTGAAGGTGAAGATGGGTCCGTCGAGCACGTTGTACGTCTCGGTGATGCTCGGATTCATGCTTGTCGGCCTGGCATGGCTGATTGTGTACTACTTGGCCGCGGATTCGATCACGTGGATGAACGACTTGGGAAACTATAACTTCCTCGTCGGCTTCGGTTTCATGGTTGTCGGCCTTGTCATGACCATGAGATGGCGCTGAACAGCGAGTATCTGATTCGACCCGGATCGTGACCGTCATTCAATTACATGGGTGTCATTCATCCCCATTGTGGATAACTCCTGTGGACAACCTAGGAAGTTATCCACATGCTCGAGGATGAATTTCATCCACAGCCTCGTGACAACGTCACGGAGGTGATCTCGTGGGCCACTCCGATGGGTGTTGTCTACGCGATGTTCGGCGGCGGAATTGCCCTCGCGATCGCCTCGATAATCGCGCCCACGGAGCCGGCCGGCCGCTTCCTGCTCGCCCTCGCGGTGATCGGGCTGTTCGTGATGGGCGGACTCGCCCTGCGTCAGCGTCCCCGCCTGGCTGTGATCGAAGACGGGGGAACCAAGTCGATCGCGGTGCAGCGACTGCGCGCCCGGCACGAGTTCACTCACGAACAGATCGACCGCGTGCGGCTTGTCCGCTACCCGCGTCTGGGTCGACGCGTCCCGATGCTCGAGATCGACATCGTCGACCGTCCCACCGACACGGAGAAGCTGTTGATCTTCGGACGCTGGGATCTCGGTACGACGCCGGAGGACGTCCTGGACGTGCTCGCCGTTCACGGCTTGGTGCCGCCCGAGAAGTAGGCGCGGGTTACATGGCCAGTGCCGCGAGGTCCGGCTGCACGATGTCTAGAGCCTGCTGCGGCACCGCGACGGCGTCGCTCGACCATCCCCAGATCGAGTACAGCTCACGGCCGGGGTCGGTGTATCCGTCGCGGCCGTGAAGCACCCGGTAGTTGTCGATGCAGATCATCTCGCCTGCTTCGGCGCGGAACATCGGCCCGCTGTCTCGCACGTAAATCACGGCCTCACTCCACTGCTTCACCAGCGGCCACTGCGCTACTTCCGATTCACCGGCGATCGGCGCGAGGTACGGGTGATAGCGAACCTGGTTGCGTCCACTCGGCACCGTCCTGGCGATCGGCGCAAATGTGTTCTGCGGGAAGTTCGGTTCCGAATGGTCGATGTCTGTGCTCCAACAGAATTCGGCCAATTCAGCGGTTGCGGGATCGAAGGCGAGCAACCGCGTCAGTTTGAGCGCATCGATGAGAAACGAGTCGCCGCCACTCGGATACGCCGGACGCTTGCACCACAGAAACAGATAGTCGGGCGCGTAGTCACCGAACGCAAAACCGTCGTTGTGGGCAGTCATCCGCTCGCCGGAGATACCGAACGAGCGCTTGCGGCCGCGTTCGTCCACCGGTTGCGTGTCGACGACAGCGGCTTCGGCATCCTGACTCTTGGCACTCGCCTCGAACTGGCGGCCGACGCGAATGCACTTCTCACCGAGCAACTTCGACGCGAAGGCAATGGCATCTTCCTCGGTGTGCAGGCCACCGAAGACCGCGGCGCCGTCGAGAGCGATTGCCGCCCGGACGGCCTCGACCGTCTCCACGCGCCGCGGAACAACACTTGCCAGCGTCAAATCGGAAGAGAACATTCATGACTCCATACGTCGAGTTGGCCAAACGGTTCAACTCGAGCGTAGGAACTCGTCATTTCGACGGCGTAACTCCGGAAACCGATTCGGTTACGGAGCCAGCCTTTCAGATCACCTTGCCCGGGTTCATGATTCCGTGAGGGTCGAGTGCGCCCTTGATTGCATGATGCATCGCGACGACGGCCGGTGACAGTTCCTGTGCCAGGCCACCCATCTTCAGTAGGCCGACGCCGTGCTCACCGGTGACGGTTCCGCCCAACTCGAGGGCGTTGTCGATGATCTCGGCAAAAGCGGCCTGAGCGCGCCTCCGCGCCGCTTCGTCGTCGTGTGGCGTGATCAGCAGCGGGTGCAGGTTGCCGTCACCCGCGTGCGCGATGTTCGCGATGTGCGTGTCGTGCCGGGCCGAAATGGCCTCGATCCGTGCCAACATCTCCGGGACCGCCGCCTTTGGGACGCAAATGTCCTCGGTGAGCACCGGGCCGAGCCGCTCGAGGGCGGGGTACGCCAGACGCCGGGCGGAGAACAGGGCGTCGGCTTCCTCCTGGTCGGTGGATCTCGCGCTCCAGGTAGCCCTGGAACGGTTGAAACAGGCCAACATTCGCTCGGCTTCGGCGTCGCCGATCTCGCCCGGTGTGTCGATTCGGCCGAGCAGGACCACCTCGGCGTCAGCCGAGAGGCCCATGTTCTTCCAGGCGTCGACGGCAAGGAGACACTGCCGATCGATCAGCTCGAGGGCCGACGGCGTGAGCCCGTCTGCGGCGACGGCCTCGACGGCCTTGCCCGCAGCAACGATGGAGTCGAAGTATCCGACGATGGTGCGTTCGGGATCGCGCTGAGGACGAAGCTTGACGGTCACCTCGGTGATCACCCCGAGAGTGCCTTCGGAGCCGACCATGAGTGCCGAGAGATCAAACCCAGCCACTCCCTTGGCAGTTCGACGCCCGAGCCGAACCAGCTCACCGGTTCCCGTAACCACCTGCATGCCCAGCACGTAGTCCTTGGTGACGCCGTACTTGACGCAGCACAGGCCGCCGGCATTGGTCGCGACGTTGCCGCCGATCGTCGACCAGGGTGCGCTCGCCGGATCGGGTGGATACCAGAGGCCGTGCTCGGCGCAGGCGTCGCGGAGGTGATCGTTGACCACTCCGGGTTCGACCACGGCCAAACGCTCGAGGGTGTTGATCTCCTTGATGGCGTTCATCGCGTCGAAGGCGATCACGACGCCGCCGGCGACTGCGTTGGCTCCACCCGACAGACCGGTGCCGGCGCCGCGCGTGACGACGGGCGCACCGTGGGCGATGCACGCCTGCACAACTGTCTGTACCTGCTCGGCTGTGCGCGGACGGACCACCGCGACCGGCATCTCGTAGGGAGCCCACTCGGCGTCGTCGTGGATGTAGCTCGCCATGATGTCGGGGTCGGTGATCAGTCGATCCGCATCGATTTGCGAGCCGAGCGCCTCGAGGAGTGTCATGTCTCCACGATAGTGACGGCCGCTACACCACCCCATGTAGATTTACTCCGAGAAACCGGAAACTGTATGGACATTTTCTCCATACTCATCATTGGTCTGACGAGTTGGTCTGACAAGGGAGCGCGGATGCACGAGAACTGGCTACAGCTTCTCCTGGCCGAGGCATCCACCGAGGAACTGATCGAACACCGCGATCAGTTGGCCGCTGGGTCAGGCCCCGAAGTCGCCGCCGAAATCGAGCGAGAAGCCCGATCGGCACTTCAACTACGAAGTCTCCTGGCTCAGCGCCGACAGCGCGCCACCGAACTCGGGGCACTCAACGACATCGCGTCGCTGCTGACCACGATGCACGATCACCACGCCCTCCTGCAGGAGATCGTGGATCAGGCCAAACGACTACTCGGCGTGGACCTTTCGTACCTTGCTCTCATTCACGACGACATCTTGATCATCGAAGTCACGAGCGGTGCGTACACCTCCCAACTGCTCGGCCTCACGGTTCCGTTCCGCGAAGGTCTGATCGGTCGCGTAGTCGAGAACTCTTCTCCCGCTTGGTCTTCCGACTATCGAAACGACCCCTCGTTTGCACACATCGGGCCCGCCGACGACGCAGCGCGAGCGGAGAACATGCGCGGCCTGTTGGCCGTGCCGCTGACCTTGAACGGCAAGATCCTGGGTGCGCTGTGCGCGTGCAAACGTCAGGAGCGCCGATTCGGCAACGAGGAAGTTGCGTTGCTGTCCGCCCTCGCAGCTCATGCCTCGGTGGCGATCGAGAATGCCCGCTCTCTCGAACGCTATCGCGCGACGGTTGCAGAAGTGAATGCAGCGAACACCGAACTTGCTAAGCGCACAGCACTTCTCGAACAGACACTGACTTGGGATCGTTCGCTCACACAAGTTGTCCTGCGCGGCGGTGGAGTCCGTGAACTCGTGGAGGAAACCTCGGCGTCGACGGGTTCGCCGGTGTTCTTCGTGACCGGAACATCCGAGATTCCACCGGGACTGCAACGGGTGAGCGAGAGCGTGCATCGGGTCTTCGACATCTTTGCCGCCGACCGACGCGAGCAGGAGGTGACGCTGATCGTCGGTGAGCAGTTCCTGTTCGCCACCGAAGTACGCAGTGCCGGTGACCAACTCGGAGTTCTGTTCCTACTCTCGCGCCAGGAACCCACCGCCGCCATGAGATTGGCACTCGAAAGGTCAGCTCCCGCCATTGCGCTGGCACTGGTCGGCGAACGGGCGGCCAGGGAAGCTACCCGTCGGGCACGCGACGCATTTCTGGTCGATCTGATCACCAGGCCTGCGCCGACGCCAGCCGAGGTCACCGGTCAGTTCCGCCTGGCCGGGCTCAATCCTGACCGCTCGTACACCGTCGTGGTGGCCCGCCCGGCCGACGCCGTCGACCGTGCGCGTCGCAGTATCGAGGAAATTGCATTCCCCTCGGGAACCGTTGTTGCCGAACATGGTTCGCGAGTCATCGCACTGATTCCCGGAATGTCACCGGCAGCAGTTGCGGCGGCGTGGGTGCAGCCGGCGGAGAACCCGACAGTGGGAATCGCCGATCCCGCGGTGGGAGCGGAAGGTCTGGCGCGGGCGTATGTCGAGGCACAGCACACCGTCGACGTCCTCGAGACTCTCGGTCGGGCCTCCCACGTGGAACCGGCAAGTTCACTCGGCATCTACCGAATTCTCCTCAGCCGCACCGGCCGCGAAGAACTGGAAGCCCTGACAGAGCGTTCCCTCGGTCCTCTCCTCGAGGAGGAGCAACGACGCGGCGTTCCGCTATTGGACACCCTCGCGTCGTACCTGTCACACAATTGCAAGCACTCCGCGACCGCCGCCGCGCTCGCGATTCACGCCAACACTCTGTACCAACGGCTCGAGTCGATCGACCGATTGATCGGTACACAGTGGCGTCAGCCGGACCAGGCGCTCGATCTTGCGCTCCTGATCCGGCTGCGTGCCAGTGCCGGGAAACTCGGTCAGATCTGAGCGGGCTTGCTCGATCGCTTTGCCAGTGCCACCACAAGGATTGCGGCACAGAGCATCACGGCGCCCACCACCCACAGTCCTGCCTTGGCATTTCCGGTCACATCGGTGAGCCAGCCGGTGATGTACGGAGCACCGAAGCCCGACGCGTTGCCGATCGAGTTGATCATGGCGATGCCCGCGGCCGCGCTGGCACCCGTCAGGAACGTGGTGGGAAGGTACCAGAATACGGGGAGTGCACACAGCACGCCGACGGCGGTGAGCGAGACCGCGATCATGACGGTGAACGGTGAATCCATGTACAGCGCAATCGGAATGGATACCGCGCCCAGGAGCGTCGGGGCTGCAACGTGCCACATTCGTTCACCGGTCTTGTCGGAATGGCGGCTCCACAGCACCATCGCGACAGCGCCGATCGCGTAGGGGACGGCCACGATCAGGCCTGTCTCGACGAGCGAGAAATCGGTGTCGAACGTCTGCTTGAATCCCGCGACGATGCTGGGCAGGAAGAAGCTCAAAGCGTAAAGGCCGTACGTGATTCCGAAGTAGACCAGACCGAAACCGATGACGCGGGGATCACGCAGGGTTTTGCCGGCCGACTGGTGACCGGCGTCGCCGAGTTCTTTCTCCTCGTCGGCCATCGACTTCATCAGCCAGGTGCGCTCCTCGAGGGTCAACCACTTCGCGTCGGCGGGACGGTCGGTGAGGTAGAACCAGACGACAAACGCCAAGATCACGGCGGGCAGACCCTCGATCAGGTACATCACGCGCCATCCGGCCAACCCGAACAGGCCGTCGCCGTACTGGATGATGGCAGCCGAGAGCGGGGCACCGAGCGCCGACGAGAGCGGAAGTGTCAGCAGGAACAAGCCCATCAGGCGTACGCGGTACTTCTTCGGGAACCAGAAGGTCAGGTAGAGAAGAACTCCGGGGAAGAAGCCGGCCTCGGCGATTCCCAGCAGAATGCGGAGGAAATAGAGGCTGCCCACGTTGGGCACGAATGCCAGCGCAGCGGCGAGGATGCCCCAGGTGAGCATGATCCGCGCGATCCACAGCCGGGCGCCGAAGCGGTGCAGGGCCAGGTTGCTCGGCACCTCGAACAACAGATAGCCGACGAAGAAGAGACCGGATGCGAGCCCGAACATCGTCTCGGTCATACCGAGGTCGGCGCTCATGGTGAGCTTGGCGAAAGCGATGTTCGTACGATCCAGATAGTTCACGAAATAGAGCAGGATCAGGAAGGGAATCAGCCGGCGCGCTACCTTCTTCACCACGCGAGTTTCGATCTCGCTCGGCGCAACCCCACCGTCAGTGGTGGTGCTATCGGTGGAGGTCATTGCAGGGGTACTCCTCGGAAAAGGTCAGCGTTGCTATCTACGAAGTGACTCAAGCCACAGTAGAAGCACGACTGAGCCCAACCTATGTGGACAATCTCTACAGAAGCCGTCTCTGCATGTGCGATTGCTCCCAAAGATCCGACAGATGATCCCGGGCAGCCCGACGAACGTCCCTGAACAGTCGAAGGCGACAAACCCGTCTGAGCTGGGGGTTTAGAGCTACGAGCACCAAGTCACTGGCTAGTGTTGTCGGCGAAACAGCCAGAGCAAGTGCGGACGCACCGCGTGACTTGAAGGACAGAACATGACGAAGTTGGTTCGGACCACGATGACCCGCCGGTCCTCCACCGCATTCGCTGCCACCCTCGCGGCGGTCGCTCTATTCGCCTCCGCCTGCGGCAGCGACTCCGACAAGACCAACTCCGACAAGAGCGCTGCCGGCGCCTCGTCCGCTACATCCTCGGCCACCGTCGGCGGGAAGACGCTCGACGCCAAATTCGAGACGAAGTGCGCAAAGGACGGCGGCACGACAGTTATGACACTGCTCGACGCGGAAAATGCCACCTACGGCATGTTGACCGTCTCAGCCATCGTCGACGAATCGGGCACGGTTCAGACTGCTGGAATCGCCGGAAGCGAGGGTGGATCGAACGGTCTGCCGTACACCGCCGGATACGCACCGGGACTGCCCGGCGGATCTGCCAGTGCCAAGCAGAACGGCGATACCTTCGTGGTGACGGGCGAGGGAATCGGCGCCCGGGACAAGGGCAACCCGACGGAGACGTCGAGCTTCGAGATCACGTTCGCCTGCGAGTCCATCATCGGCGGCTGAGCCATAGAACGGCTGGGCCCTAGGATTCTTGCTAGCTGATTCCCAACTGTTCGCGCAGTTGGACGACGCGGAGCACGATGACTCCGATTGTCACCACGGTGACGGCACCAAAAGCGATCCAGCCGATACGCACTGCTTTCACGCGGTTCTCACCGGCGCCCAACCACTGCGGGGCGTACAGGAATGCAGCGGCCGTTGCGGCACCTGCCACCAGACCTCCCGCGTGACCCCAGAACGAGATCCCGGGCAGCGAAATGCTGATGATCACATTGATCGCGATCACCGAGATGATCGGGACCGGGCTTCGACGCAAACGCAATAGAAGGACGGCCTGTGCGCCCATGATGCCGAAGATCGCTCCCGACGCTCCAGCGGTCCAGGACAGGGCCGTGAGCGAGGAGAACACCGGCTGGAACGCCATCACCGAGGCGGAACCGCCGAGGAGCGAAACCAGGTAGATGCCGATGTACCTCGAGCGGCCCATCACGATTTCGGTGTCGCGTCCGAGGATGTAGAGGGCGTACATGTTGACCGCGAGGTGCAAGATGCCGAAGTGCAGGAACCCGGAGCCGATGAGCCGGAACCAGTCACCGCTGGCGACGAGCCCCGGATTGAGTGCCCAGTTCGCGAAGATCGACGAGCCGACCTGATTGTTCATGATGCTTCGCGACTGCGCGAAGGTGGCGAGGAACGCCAGGACGTTGAGCCCCATCAAGGTGTACGTCACGACCGGGACCGCACGGGCGGGGCTCACGGTGTTTCCGGCGACGCCCCGAACGGGGCGGACATCGCGTTGGCCGGCAGCTACACAGTCAACACATTGGTATCCCACCGCCGCCTCGCGGAGGCAGTCCGGGCACGCCGGACGTCCACAACGATTGCAGGAAAGTGCGGTGGGTCGATCTGGATGGCGGACGCACCGCGGTTGGGGCGGGATGCCCTCACTCGCACCGCCGCCCCAACCGGGGTTCGTCATCTGCTTGTTTTACCTGTTCAGGAGATGGTGATGCTGTTGATCACGACGGGCTCGACCGGACGATCGCCACGATCGACGGCGGTGGAGGAGATAGCGTCGACAACCTTCTTGGAATCGTCGTCGAGAACCTCACCGAAGATGGTGTGGCGACGGTTCAGGTGCGGCGTCGGGCCGGTGGTGATGAAGAACTGCGAGCCGTTGGTTCCCGGGCCTGCGTTGGCCATGGCCAGCAGGTAGGAGCGGTCGAACTGCAGTTCCGGGTGGAACTCGTCACCGAACTTGTAGCCCGGGCCGCCGGTGCCGGTTCCGGTGGGGTCGCCACCCTGGATCATGAAGCCGTCGATGACGCGGTGGAAGATGGCACCGTCGTAGAACGGGCCGGTCTTGGTGCCGGCGGCGTTTGCGGTGGTGTACTCCTTCGAGCCGTCGGCGAGGCCGACGAAGTTCTCGACGGTCTTCGGCGCATGGTTGCCGAACAGAGCGATCTTGATGTCGCCGCGGTTCGTGTGCAGCGTTGCGGTTGCGGTCTGATGAGTTGAAGTCACACCACCATCGTGCCATTGCCGGCGTTCTCGCGGATGTCGCCCCGCAAAAGTCTCCCTGTCCTCGCCCCACTGTTATGGCACAGTGAAGTCATGACACGAGTGACCGAGTCCCTCAGCACGCAGTTGCCCGACACCTTCGATCACGCGCGCGCCCGCGTCGAGGACACCTTCGACGAGACTGCCGCCTACCTCGAAGAGACAGCGGCTCGCATCAAGGAGTCCGAGGCAGCCGACAACGCTCGCCGTATCGCCGCGGTGGTCGCGACGTCGGTCGCTCGCGGCGCTGGGCAGGTCGGGTTGTTCCTGGGCCGTCAGGGCAAAGTCCTCGCCAAGAAGGGCGTCGAGCGCGCAAAGGCTATCCCCACGAAGTCCGCGGAACGCACCGAGAAGCCTCGCGGCCGCAAGCGCGTCGCCGTGTTCGTCATCGCCGGTGTTGCGGTGATCGGTGGCGCGGTGTTCTTCAAGAGCCGCCGACGCGAGCATCCGCCGGTCGCTTCCGCACCCCCTCGCCTCGAGGAGAACTCGGCCGAGAAGACCGCTTAGTCGAGATACGAAAAGCCCCGGAACAGATTGTGTTCCGGGGCTTTTCGATGTTCACGTTCAGCAGTTGGACGGTGCCGGGACGTTGTTGAAGCGATCGATCATGTATCCGACGGATTCGGGGGTACCCACCAGGTACGGCGTCGCGTGATTGATTGCCAGTCCCGGAATGATCGGGGGCAGTTCGTTGACGGAGAACTGCACCGTCGCGCCCTTGCCGCACCAGTCTCGCGCCAGTTGCTGTCCCTGGCCGAACGGAACGATGTCGTCGGAGCGGCCATGCTGAATGAGCACGGGCGACTCCGGCGTCAGCTTGCCGATCTTCTGCTCGTCGAGGATTGCCTGCGCCATGGGTAGACGCGCCAGAACTGCGGAGAGTGATTCACCGGAATTGGTGAAGCTCGACGACTGCTGGAAGCCGAACTGCAATCCACTTTCGGCGACGCACTGGTTCTTGGTGGCGGCCAACATCTGTCGGCCGCGATCGTTGATCTCGGCGTCGAGCAGCGGCTGAACCTCGGGGTACTGGGCAAGGATCCCGTTGAGCGCGTATCCGATCACTCCGGTGAGGAACGTGCCGTCGACCTGCTGCAGCGTCGCCGCCAGATCGGCGGGCGGTGCACCTGCGTACGTGCCCTTGAGATCAAGCTCGGGAGCATACGACGGCTTCAATTCCGTTGCGGCAGCGGCAGCTCCACCACCTTGCGAGTAACCCCACAGTCCGACGGGGCCGTCGGCGGGAA
The DNA here is from genome assembly GCF_058792695.1 of Rhodococcus sp. MT28. NCBI lineage: Bacteria > Bacillati > Actinomycetota > Actinomycetes > Mycobacteriales > Nocardiaceae > Rhodococcus > Rhodococcus sp. MT28. The sequence continues at coordinate 359,104 of NZ_JBXAFD010000002.1, read as the reverse complement.
TGCTCGTGTTCGGGAGTTGCTGAGCGGCTCGCACCGAGTCCAGAACCGCGTGTGCTTCGGCTTCACGGTTGACGTAGGTGTGATCGCCCGGAGTCCCGAGGCCCTCGTAATCGGTGACTACGACGGCAATGCCGTTGAGCAGCAACGTGTTCACCCAGATGGACTCGTAGCCGACCATGACGTCCGTCGGGAACTGGTACTCGATGCCGGTGTTGAACAGCTTGGACGGTGCGCACTGATCGCCCTGTCCGTGCGTTCCCACCGCTGCGGCAACCAGTGGACGCGCCCCCTGCCCGGTCCACGGGTTCGACGGTTCGAGATAGGTGCCCGTCACAGCAACGGGGGCGCCCTTGGCGTCCTCGCTTCGGTACATGATCTTGGTGGCGGTTGCCGGCCACGCACCGTTCGATCCGGGCACGCTCAGCAGCAGTGGTGACGGCTCACTCTTGATGAGATCTCCGTTGGCACCTGCCGGAAGCTCGGCCGGCGGCGTGTAAAAATCTGCCGGCTCCGCCGTTGCGGCAGGGGCCGTCACAGCACCCATGACCAGTGCCGCGACGGAGACCCCTGCCGCCCACCATGCTCTGCTCTTCACGTTTCGATCTCCCCACGTTCGCTTGCGCTGTGGCTTGGCACACAGCGAACGCAGAGTAACACATACCTCACGTAACACTTTTTCGTGAGGTTTTCGCCTTAACAGGCTGAATTACAACCGTTTACGACTACTTCGTGGGCTCCAGATTGGTGGTCAGCAGCGCACGAAGCTTGTCGGTATCAGCCGAGGTCCAGGCCTCGGGGTGCAGGATCTTGGCCCACATGTCCGCTGCATCCTCGCCGTAATTGTGACCGTGCCCGGACGGGACGTCAGCCGAGAAGACCATGTCGAGGGTTACCTGCCAGAAGGTCACGAGAGGAACCCACGTCATTCCCGGATCCACGTCGCGACCCAGCGGTTCCTTGAGCCAATCCGGCTTGTTGAGCAGCAGGTCGAAGGACCACCACGTGATCGGGTCGCTGGCGTGCTGCCAGTACACGATGCGATCGTCGTCCCAATCCGACTTCAGCTCCAGATCTTCCGGATCACCGGCAAACCGAATTGCCTGGCCACCGTCGATCACCGGCAGAATCTCCGGTGAGCCCGAGTCACGACTGTCCGTGATTTCCTGCCATTGGGCAGTGAAGTTGGGAGTTCCGACCCACAGTGCGCCGTCGACGCGCGTCATCATGTCCTGGGCGCCGGCAAATGCTGCCTGACCACCGTAGGAGCCGAGGCTCTCACCGAAGACAACCAGTTCGGGTCGCGTCTCAACGGGCAAGTCGATCCACTTGGCGTAGACCGCGTTGAACAGCGCGCGGCCGGCGATCATCGGCGTCTCACGGTCGGCGATGAAGGCCAACGGACTCGGAAGGAACGAGTACTGCATCGACGCGATCGCCGTGTCCCCGCCCTCGACGTACTCGAACGCCGACGCGACGTCCTCGTTCACCCAACCGCGACCGGTGGTCGTGACAACTGCGAGAGTTCCGCGGTCGAATCCGCCGGTGCGCTCCAACTCGTCGACGACCCGCTGTGCGACACCGTTGATCGAGTCCGAGGATTCACGTCCGGCATACACCCGGATCGGTTGCTTCGCTTCACGTCCGGTCAATGCAGAGATCTCGGCTGCAGTGGGACCGCTACCCATGAAGGTGCGACCCTCCTGGCCGAGAGAATCCCAAGCCTCGGCGGACATCGGCGAACCGCTCCGCTCTGCAATCATGGGCTGTTCGATGCCGTCCGGTGTTTCGTGATCCGCACCGGAGAAACTCCAGTTCGCGAAGGCGATCAGCCCGTTGTACAGCGCACCGTTCACGATGAAGATGCCGAGGGCGAAGATGACGATCAAGCTGCCGACCTTCGCCGCCTCGAGGGGAACGAACCGTAGTGCGACGGCGGTGAGCTTGTTGGTGGTGAACCGAAGACCACGGCCTGCCTCGAGCAGGATGAACCAGATTCCGAGCGAAATCATCAGCACCAGAAGATAATTCGCTTGATTGGTGCGTGGAGCTTCCACGAGATCGCGAACGATCTGCTGCCACCACGAACCGAGGACCAAGAACGTCGGCACCAGAATGACGGCCGCGACCAACAGGATTCGCCAGCCGATCTTCTTGGTGCGATCCGACCACTGCGGTTCGACGCCGCACTTGCGGATCATCCAGGCAACCGTCACGCCGACGCCGTATCCCATGGCGAGCGAGATGCCCGTCGCAACGCCCTGCAGGTACCACGCGCGCGGCAACAGGGACGGACTCATCGACCAGGTGAAGAAGACCAGAGCAAAGGCAAGCCCGACCGGGTGCAGCGTCTTGCAATAGAGGCGCAGCCGTTCCCACACACGTTTCATGCCGGAATCGTATGCGCCCCGTGCCCGAATCAGGTCACGAGGCGCACACGCGTCCAGTCTGTTTACGGGGCGAAGCGCAAAATCGCGGCAACTGCGCCGCCGCCCGGAATGTCCTCCGCGCGAACAGCGAGCACCCGCGCACCCGTCAGGAGCGCACGACGAGCGATCTCGTCGACGACCCCGTAGGTGCTTCCGTTGGTCGACTCACCGGTCGTGAGAGCGCCCGTCTGGGGATCGAGACTTCCGGGTACGACGGAATCTATGTCGATGAAAACGGTGTCGACCTGTCCGTACGTCGCGGCTGTTGCCACGTCGGCGACGTCCGTCTGAGTGCGTCCCTGTTCCGTGCGCACATTGAAGGTGTCCCGCACCGCCGCCAGCTGCTCGGCATGGAAGTCGTCGAGCGCCGGACGCGAACCGTCCGCCACTTCCTGCGTCGACAAGGCTTCCGGGTTTCCCTCGACGGTTTTGTCGACCAGGTGGCGGTACGAATTCACGGAGCGATACACCGACGCGATGGGTTCCGCAGCGGCCAGAATCAAGGGGACGTCACGGCCGGCGAGCACACCGCGGACCTCGTGATCGACTGCGCGGGCGTACTGATTGACGCGCAACTTTCGGCTGTCCGACCCCGACAACCGACCCGCTTCGGTACGGCTGTTGATCGACGACTTGCCCGCGTGATCCGCAGCGTTCTTCGGCATTCCCTGAACACGGACCTCGTCGGCCGGCTGATCGGCAGCGATCTCGATCAGTCGCACCGAACCCTCTGCCAGAGCGAGAACAAACGCCGTCTGGGGGAACGTCACCGAACGGAGCAGTGGCTTGAGATGAAACCGATCGCTGACCGTTTCGAGCGCCTGCAGACGGTTGGGGAGGCGGAAGGTCACCAGACGGTCCGGCGTCGCGTACGTGACCAATGAGCGCGACTGGAAGCGCCAGAAATCATCGTCGTCGTCGAGCTCTGCGTATTCGGCCTCGAACTGCTTGCGCTCGGCCGGATCCTCCACCGATGCGAGTGCCGAGCGGACCTGGTCCTTGAAGGCTATGCGCGCTTTGTCGTAATCCTGCGGCGCATCTTCAGTCGGAGTAACGATGGTGATGCAGGTGGGCCCCTCCACCTCCGCGAGTGCGGCAATTTCACCGTGGCTGGGAATGTCGTTGTGAAGCACTACGAACCTCCTGAAATTGGGTTCTCCTCACGCTACGCCCGGCTGGTTATGACCACTAGACTTTCCGGAGAATTCGGGACGAACGGTCCATAGTGGGCGCGGTTCTGGCCACCCCACTCCGAGCGAACGGCATGTTCATCGCCTCCAGTGCGCCGAAAGTGCCATTCGCTCGAAAACGGGGGCACACAAGCCGGGCACCGGCCGGGGCGAGCAGAGATCGGGTACATCGGCATACAAAAAACACCCTCCCGGATCCCGGGAGGGTGTTTTCTTACTGTGGAGCCTAGGAGATTCGAACTCCTGACATCTGCCTTGCAAAGGCAGCGCTCTACCAACTGAGCTAAGGCCCCGTTCGGTTTTCTGACCGGAGTCAGAGTACCTAGGTTCTATCCTGTTTCCAAATCGTGCCAAACCTTGTCTCCGCGCTGACTTTTGATCAGCTTGGTGACCCCGAGAGCTACCAGAATTCCGGCCCCGACAAGCAGGAAAACCTTCATTCCAGCAACCCTTCTTCGGCACATGGGAGTGGGCCTAGGAGGACTTGAACCTCCGACCTCTTCATTATCAGTAAAGCGCTCTAACCACCTGAGCTATAGGCCCCTGAACCGATTCCAAAGATTACCCCACCGGGCCGCTGACACCAAAACGGGCCCGGCGGAGCAATGTTTTCGCAGGTCAGTCGCGGTCGGCGAGAGTTACCTCTACGCCGCCAACCAGGTCGCTGCAGAGGTTGTAGATGAACGATCCGATCGTGACGAGTGCCGTGAAAAGCACCATGTTCGCGATGCCGATCAGCGCGGCGTAGCCGAACACCTGGCCGGCCGTCACCAGACCGTCGGAGCCGCCGTCGGCAACGATGTCGGTGAACGCGTTGTTCAGGCGATCCCAGACGCCCATGCCGTCGAGAACGACGTAGAGCAGTCCGACGGCCACCATCCACACGAAGAACAGCGATACCGAGATCACGGACGTGATCTTGAGCGTGGACCACGGGTCGATACGACGGATCTGGACCGTTGCGCGCAGTGGCGCACCGTCCACGACCGAGGCCGATACGGCGTGAGTTTTCTCACCCTTCACCGCAGCAGGCAACGGATGCTTGGCCTCGGAGAGGTCAGGCATGTCCTTCGGTAGATCCTTGCGATCGATGTGCCGAGTCGGCCCGTCGATCGCGGCGGCTTTTGCTTTCGGATTAGCGACCGTGGGACTGGCGACCGTGGCGTTTGCAGCCTTGGGATTTGCGCCCGAGGGTGTAACAGCCTTGGCTGCTGCCGCGCCGGCGACGCCACCGGTAGCTGCGGCAGCCGCCGTTCCCGTCACGACGGGACGTGCCGACGGGTTGCCGGCAGGACGACCCGTCGGTGCACCGGCAGCGGGGCGACCCGATTGCGGCTGTCCCTTCGGCGCACCACCCTGCGCGGGGTTTTTGGCCGGACCACCCTGCGCCGGGCCGGCCGCTGCAGGACGCTGCGGACCCGCAGGCGGCTTACCCCCGGCAGGAGCTGCCGGTCGACCCGCAGGAGCACCAGCGCCGGCTGGGCGCGTGATGTTGGTCTGCGGCTGACTTTGCGGAGCCTGACTTTGCGGAGCCTGATTCTGCGGTGGCTGAGTCTTCGACGCCGGGGCTTTGGACGCCGGGTTCTGAGCAGCGGGGTTCTGAGCTGGCTGCCCCTGCGGCTGACCCGACGGCTGGGGTCCGCGTTGCCACGGCGGCGCCTGGCTGCCACGAGCCTGATTGGCAACCGGTTGCGGCGGAGCCTGACCGTCACCCTTTGCCGGAGTTACCGGCGCAGCCGGAGCCACAGAAGGAGCGGAAGGAGCTTGACCCTTGGCCGCACCCGCGGCGTCGGAAGCCCCACCCGCCGGCTTCTGAGCCGACGGGCCGCGAGGCGGCTCTGGTGCCTTGGGCGCCGGAGCCGCCTCGGAAGCTTTGGGTCCGCCGTCCGCTGGAGCTGCAGGTTTCGAGGTCTGCGGCCCCGCCGGAGCAGTTGCCTGCTCCGGCTTCGGTGGCGTCGAACCTGAGGTGCTTTCGCTCTTCTGGTCACTGCCCGGCTGGTTGGGAGTGCTCACTAGGACTCCTTAGCTCCATCGGCATTGTCTGCGTTGTCGGTGGTCTCTGCAGCGAGCTCTTCGGGCTCGTCGGCGTTGCGCGCAATCGCGAGCAGTGTGTCGCCTTCGCCGAGGTTCATCAGACGCACGCCCTTGGTCTGGCGTCCCGCCTTACGAACCTGCTTGGCAGCCGTCCTGATGACGCCGCCGCCCGAGGTGATCGCGTACAGCTCGTCGTCGTCGTCGACGATGAGCGCACCGACCAGAGTGCCACGTTTCTTGTCGTACTGAATCGTGAGCACGCCCTTGCCGCCGCGACCCTGCACCGGGTAGTCCTCCATGCCAGTTCGCTTGGAGTAACCGCCCGACGTGGCGACCAGGAGGAACGTTCCTTCACGAACGACGTTGAGCGAGAGCAGCTCGTCGTCACCGTTGAAACGCATGCCCTGGACACCGGAAGTGGCGCGGCCCATCGGACGCAGTGCCTCGTCGGTGGCCGAGAAGCGGATCGACTGGCCCTGTGCCGAGACGAGAAGCAGGTCGTCTTCGGCGGAGCAGAGGACAGCGCCGACCAGTTCGTCTTCACCGCGCAGGTTGATGGCGACGATGCCACCGCTGCGGTTGGAGTCGAAGTCGGTGAGCTTGGACTTCTTGACCAGACCGTTGCGTGTGGCGAGCACCAGGTATGGCGCGTCTTCGTACGTCTTGATCTGGATGACGGACTGGATGCGCTCGTCCGGCTGGAATGCCAGCAGGTTGGCAACGTGCTGACCGCGAGCTGTACGGCTCGCCTCGGGCAGTTCGTAAGCCTTGGCGCGGTAGACGCGGCCCTTCGTGGTGAAGAACAGCAGCCAGTCGTGCGTCGACGTGACGAAGAAGTGCGAGACGATGTCGTCCTGCTTGAGGCCGGCACCCTGAACACCCTTGCCGCCGCGCTTCTGCGAGCGGTACAGGTCGGTCTTGGTGCGCTTGGCGTAACCGGTCTCGGTGATCGTGACGACGACGTCTTCGCGGGCGATCAGATCCTCGTCGTTGACGTCTCCGTCGGCGGCGATGATGCGGGTACGACGGTCGTCGCCGTACTTGTCGACGATTTCCTTGAGCTCGTCACGAACGATCGCGCGCTGACGCTCCGGGCGAGCCAGAATGTCTTCGAGGTCCGCGATTTCGAGTTCGATCTCGGCCAACTCGTCGACGATCTTCTGACGCTCGAGGGCGGCCAGACGACGCAGCTGCATGCCGAGGATGGCGTCGGCCTGGATCTCGTCGACGTCGAGGAGTTCCATCAATCCGGCGCGAGCGATGTCGACGGTCTGCGACGCACGGATCAAGGCGATGACCTCGTCCAGAGCGTCGAGGGCCTTGACCAGACCGCGCAGGATGTGGGCGCGCTCCTGTGCCTTGCGAAGCAGGTACCTGGTACGACGAACGATGACCTCGAGCTGATGCGCCGTGTACAGACGGATCATCTGGTCGAGGCGCAGCGTGCGCGGCACTCCGTCGACGATGGAGAGCATGTTGCAGCCGAAGCTGGTCTGCAGCTGGGTGTGCTTGTAAAGGTTGTTCAGCACGACCTTGGCAACGGCGTCACGCTTGACGGTGACGACGATGCGCATGCCGACGCGGTCCGAGGACTCGTCGTGGATGTCGGAGATGCCACCGATCTTGGCGTCACGAACCTGCTCCGCGATGGAGGTGATCAGGTTGTCCGGGTTGACCTGGTAGGGCAGCTCGGTGATGACGATCGTGGTGCGGCCCTTGGCATCTTCTTCGATCTCGACGACGCCGCGCATACGGACGGAGCCACGGCCGGTGGTGTAGGCATCCTGGATGCCCTGTCCACCGACGATGAGCCCGTGCGTCGGGAAGTCGGGTCCCTTGATGCGCTCCATGACGGCCGCGAGGGTGGCTTCCTCGTCCGCCTCGAAGTTCTCGAGCGCCCAGTAGATGGCCTCGGCAACTTCACGCAGGTTGTGCGGCGGAATGTTGGTGGCCATACCGACGGCGATGCCGTTGGAACCGTTGATCAGAAGGTTCGGGATTCGGCTGGGCAGAACCGTCGGTTCCTGCGTCTTGCCGTCGTAGTTCGGGGTGAAATCGACTGTCTCGTGGTCGATTTCGCGCAGCATTTCCATCGCGAGCGGCGTGAGCCTGCACTCGGTGTAACGCATGGCGGCTGCGCCGTCGTTGCCGCGGGATCCGAAGTTTCCCTGACCGTCGACGAGCGGGTAACGCAGCGACCACGGCTGGGCCATACGGACCAACGTGTCGTAGATCGAGGAGTCGCCGTGGGGGTGGTAGTTACCCATGGTCTCGGCGACCGGTCGGGCAGACTTCACGTATCCGCGGTCGGGGCGATATCCGTTGTCGTACATCGCGTAGAGCACGCGGCGGTGCACCGGCTTGAGTCCGTCGCGGACATCCGGCAGAGCGCGACCGACGATGACGCTCATGGCGTAGTCGATGTAGCTGTTCTGCATTTCCTGCTGGATGTCGACCGGTTCGATCCGGTCGTGTTGCGGACCGTCCGGTGGCAACGTGGTGTCGGTCATGAGCTCACTTTCTTAAAAGAGGGGGCAAGCCCCTGTGCGCGGAAAAGGAGCCCGGGGACTCCTCAACCACGCACAGGGCCGCAGGCCTACACGTCGAGGAAACGAACGTCCCGGGCATTGCGGGTGATGAAGCTGCGTCGTGCTTCGACGTCTTCGCCCATCAGCACGCTGAACAGCTCGTCGGCAGCAGCCGCGTCGTCGAGCGTGACGAGACGCAGAACGCGCACCGTCGGGTCCATCGTGGTTTCCCACAGCTCCTTGGCGTTCATCTCGCCGAGGCCTTTGTAGCGCTGGATGCCGTCGTCCTTGTTGATCTTCTTGCCGGACTCGAGGCCGGCCTTGACCATCGCGTCGCGCTCGCGGTCGGAGTACGCGAATTCCGGCTGCGCACCCTTCTGCCACTTGAGCTTGTACAGCGGCGGCTGCGCGAGGTAGACCTTGCCGTGCTCGACGAGCGGCCGCATGAAGCGGAACAGCAGCGTGAGCAGCAGCGTTGCGATGTGCTGACCGTCGACGTCGGCGTCGGCCATGAGCACGATCTTGTGATAGCGCAGCTTGGCGATGTCGAACTCGTCGTGGATGCCCGTGCCGAACGCGGTGATGATCGACTGGACTTCGGTGTTCTTGAGGACGCGATCGATACGCGCCTTCTCGACGTTGATGATCTTTCCGCGGAGCGGGAGGATCGCCTGGTACATCGAGTCTCGGCCGGACTTGGCCGAGCCGCCTGCGGAGTCGCCCTCCACGATGTAGATCTCGGACTTCTCTGGATCGTTGGAGCGGCAATCGGCGAGCTTGCCTGGCAGGCCACCGAGGTCGGTCGCACTCTTACGACGGACCAGCTCACGCGCCTTACGTGCGGCGACGCGGGCCTGCGCCGACGAAACAGCCTTGTTCACAATGGTTTTCGCGTCGGCGGGGTTCGCCTCGAACCAGTGCGCGAGGTGCTCGTTGCACGCCTTCTGCACGAAGGACTTGACCTCGGTATTGCCGAGCTTGGTCTTGGTCTGACCCTCGAACTGGGGTTCACCGACCTTCACCGAGATGATGGCCGCGAGTCCTTCACGGATGTCGTCACCGGTGAGCTTGGGATCCTTGTCCTTGAGCAGCTTCTTTTCGAGCGCGTACTTGTTGACCGTTGCGGTCAGTGCGGCGCGGAAGCCCTCTTCGTGGGTACCACCCTCGTGGGTGTTGATGGTGTTGGCGAAGGTGTGCACGGACTCCGAGTATCCGGAGTTCCACTGCATTGCGACCTCGAGCTCGTGGCCGGTGCCCTTGGCGGTGAATCCGACGACCGAGTTGTGGATCGGGGTCTTGCTCTTGTTGATGTGCCGGACGTAGTCCTCGAGTCCACCGGGGTAGTGGTAGATACGGGTCTTGGACTTACGCGGCGCTGCCTGAGCAGCTTCTTCGGCTTCTTCGGCAGCAGACTTGGGAGCCTCGGCCACCTCGGCAGCTTCGTCGTCGATGACCTCGGCGCGCTCGTCGGTCAGCGTGATGGTCAGGCCCTTGTTGAGGAAGGCCATTTCCTGCAGACGACGCGCAACGGTCTCGAAGTTGTAGCGGGTGGTCTCGAAGATCTCGGGATCGGCCCAGAAACTGACGGTGGTGCCGGTCTCCTTCGTCGGGTCGCCCTGTACGAGCTCTCCCGGCTTGGAATCGGTGTACGTCTGCTGCCACCGGTAGCCGTCGACCTTGATGTCGACGTCGAGCCGGGTCGAGAGCGCGTTGACCACCGAGATGCCGACGCCGTGCAGACCACCGGAGACGGCGTAGGAGTCGGAGTCGAACTTGCCGCCGGCGTGCAGCTGGGTCAGCACGACCTCGACGGTGGGAACTCCGGAGGCGTGCATGCCGACCGGGATGCCACGGCCGTCGTCGATGACGCGGATTCCGCCGTCTTCGAGGAGGGTGACCTCGACCTTGGTGGCGTGTCCGGCCATCGCCTCGTCGACCGAGTTGTCGACGACCTCCCAAATGAGGTGGTGCAGACCGCGTTCACCGGTGGAACCGATGTACATGCCTGGACGCTTACGTACCGCCTCGAGTCCTTCGAGGACGGTGATGGACGACGCGTTGTAGTCCTTGCTGGAAGTGCTTGTATCTGACTTCTGGGCAGCCACGGGTGGGTAGCTCTCCTTCTCCGTCAATACTCGAGCGCAGCCGTCAGCAAGCCCTTGCGGGTGTCGTCGGAGCGGGTTCGAGAATGTTGCCGCTAGTTACCGTTGACCATCTTACTGGTAAGCACCGACTAGAAGCGGCCAATGACACCCCTGGCTGCGCCGCAGACGAATTTTTACGATCCCCGGAAGGTGAAACGCTAGGAACTTTGCTTCTCCGAGCGACGCTCTCTCAGGCTCGCGATAAATGCCCGCGCATGTTCGGCAACCTCACCCGGATGTGAAAACGGCGACCAGTGTCCCGCGGCAATTTCACGTCGCTGCAGGTCGGAGACCCATTTTTCGGTGTCTTCGTATCCCACCGGACGAACGGCTTTGTCGTACTTGTTCAGAATGAGCTGAACAGGCACGTCCGTGTACCGATCCCGCGGCTTGCCGAGAGACGGCCGGATGTTCGCGCGATAAAGCTTGAGTCCGTTCACCATGTCGTCGGCAATGGTGGGCGCGGTGTTGACCACACGGGGGTCCAGACCGTCGAAGAAGCCCAGAAACGCCGGCCAGTGCTTGGAGAACCACAGACGCAACGGAAGGGTGCACAGCCCGGGAATCTGGAACAGAACGGTGTAGGCCGACGCAATTCCCTGCGCCGCCGGGCCGAGGAAACGACGCTTGGACGCGCTCGCCCGGATCCACTTGCCGAGATGATCGAGATTGGGGCCCGAGATGGACGAGAACGACGCGATCTTCTCTTCGGCACCCGGCTCGCAGACCGCTTCCCACGTTTCCACGGATCCCCAGTCATGTGCCAGGACGTGCACCGGCTTGCCCGGGCTGACCGCGTCGATGACGGCAAAAAGATCGCCGGCCAGTGCGCTCAGTTGGTAGTCCTGCACCCTCGAGGGGATCGTGCTCTCACCGGCCCCGCGGCTGTCGTAGCTGACGACGCGGAAGTCGTCTGCCAGCAAAGGCACGATGCGGTTCCACAATTCATGGGTGTCGGGCCAACCATGCACCAGGACGATGGTCTCGCCGTCTGCCTTGCCCTGCTCGAACACGGCCAGGCTGACGGAACCGTTGGTCACGCGACGCGCGGTCACGGCATGGACAGGAGAGTGCTTCGACATTGTCGAACCCTTCGGAGTCGGGAAATATCTAGAGATCGAGAACGAGACGTCCACCGTCGGAACGGGATACGCAGATGAGCATCTCCGTTTCCTGTTCGGTGTCGGTCAGACGCCTTTCGCGGTGATCGGGTTTACCCGCGAGCACCTTCACACGACAGGTTCCGCAGAAACCCTGCTGACACGAGTACCCGACACCGGGCAAAGTCTTCTTGATGACGTCGAGCGCGGACTCGTCGGCGGGCACGGTGAGCACCTGTCCCGAATTGACAAGCTGCACTTCGAATTCCTTGCCGTCGATCACCGGCGGAGCCCCGAACCGCTCGAAATGCAAAGCGGTGGAGGGTGTATCGCGGAAACCGCGGCGGACGGCATCGAGCATCGGCGTCGGGCCACAGCAGTACACGGCGCCGCCGACCGGCGCTCGTCCGAGAAGGTCTGTGGTGGTGGGCAATCCGAACTCGTCGTCCGGGCGCACGAAGACACGCTCGGGTTCCCAGGTTGCGATCTCGTCGAGAAACGGCATGGATTCACGAGAGCGGCCCGAGTACACGAAGTACCAGTCCATCCCCAATTCTCTTGCCGCACGGACCATTGCGATGATCGGCGTGATACCGATGCCGCCGGCGACGAACAACGCGCTGCCTTCTCCGACAAACGGGAAGCCGTTGCGTGGTCCGCGTACCGTGACGTGCTCACCGGGCTGGAGAGCGTGCATCTCGATGGAACCGCCACCGCCGTCGGGGATCCGGCGCACCGCGACGCTGTACCCCGTGCGATCGGCAGGGTCGCCGCACAGCGAATACTGACGCCGCAGACCCGAAGGTAGATGGAAGTCCAGGTGCGAACCCGGATGCCACGGCGGAATCGGTGAGCCGTCCGCGGATTCGAAGCGCAGGCGAACGACGTTCTCGTCAGTCGCCACCACCTCACGCGTACTGACCACCATGTTCATGGCCGTGTCGGGGTTGTGGCCAGCGATCTCGGGGTTGTAGTCGTAGGCCGTCAACACCCGAAGGTACTTGTCCGCCAACAACTCCGTGATGCGCATGGCACGGTCGGGACGGTTCTTTCCGGACAAATCGGGTGGCGCCGGAAAACGCGGCAACCCGTCGTGCCCGGAGATGACGTCCTTGACCCTCGAGAGTGAAATCACCGTGCAGCCGCCTGAGCTGCGGGTGACGACGCCAGGTACTGCACCGCCTGGGCGGTCGAGCCCTCGTTACTGGGGTGATAGGACTTGCTGAAGTACGTCGACATCCGCTTGACCAGCTCGAACGACGTGGGAACTGTGCCACGCTTTCCGGCCGCGATGAAATCGGACAGGTGGGGGCGTCGACGGCTGGGAGCCTGAGCGGCAAGCTCGGGATCGTTGCGCATCAAGAACCGGGTACCGCGAATCCACAGCCACACGATTGCGGGCGTGACGAGGATCTGGGTACGGATCCGGCGGGTCTCACGCTTGTCGAAGTAGCGCATGACGTCGTACGCGACGGCTCGGTGTTCGACTTCTTCGGCGCCGTGCCAGCGAAGGAGATCAAGCATGGTCGGGTGCATGCCGGCTTTGTCCAGTCCCTTGGCGTTGAGCACCCAGTCGCCGAGGAAAGCAGTGATGTGTTCGATGGCCGCGATGATCGCCAAGCGCTCCACCAGGTGATTCTCGGCACGCAGACCCGTCATCGGACGCGGTCCGAGCAGCTTCGAGAATGCCCACTCCATCTGCTGGGTGTACGGCGTCGGATCGAGGCCGTTTTCCTTGAGATGGACGAGGACACCCGAGTGCGCGTTGGAGTGCATCGCCTCTTGGCCGATGAATCCGACGACGTCCTCACGGAGTTTCTCGTCCTCGATCAGAGGAAGAGCTTCCTTGAAGGTCTCGACAAACCATTCCTCACCGGCGGGGAGGAGAAGGTGAAGCACGTTGAGAACGTGTGTGCTGAACGGATCGCCCGGAATCCAGTGCATGGGCAGATCGGACCAGTCGAACTCGACATTGCGAGCCTGCAACAGGATGTGATCCGGCTCGGCGAACGACGAAGCGGGTGTCGATATCTTCTGCGACATCTAGCTACTCCTTCATGCCTGCCGATCGGTGGGGAACGACAGCCTTGTGACACAGTTCACTCACTAGCGAGTTTTAACTGTAACACGAAGTAATAGGTAGAACCAGGGCCTGGTTGAGTTTTCCTCAGCCGTACGTATCGCGAGGTCCGCGGCCTTTCACATGCCTTTCTCCCTTGCGCCAGCTAGGCGCACTCGGACCGGTGATCCGCAGTGTCTTCACGACGCCGTCACCGACGGCAGCAGCGATCTTGGCCAGAATCTGGGACTGCATCATGCGCAACTGGGTAGCCCACGCCGTCGATTCGGCAGAGATGCTGAGAACACCTTCTTTCAGAGAGATCGGCTCGGCGTGCGCGGAGATGTCTTCTCCGACGACCTGCGGCCACCGACCGAGGACCGTGCCCTCGGACACCTTGGGGGACCACCCACGCGATTTGGAGATAGCGCTGGTGAGAGCGCCGAACGGCTGAGGGTCCCGCGCATCCGGGCCGGGGCCGGACCAACCGCTGCGTCGACGCGGTCGGCCACTTCCGTATTTGGGCGACGATCGCCCCTGCCCGACGGCCTTGCCGTTGGCCTTTGCCGTCGCGCGTGCCTCCTCGAGGGCACGGCGCGCCAGATCGATCCCTTTGAGCTCGGGCTCCGGAGCCGCGCTGCTGTCTTCAGTCATCGAACTCGACCTCCTGATCTGTCGAGCCTACGGGCACTATCCGGGATATCCGACCGTCTCCGGTATCGGAGGCTTCGACGCCGAACTTGGCCGCCTCGAGTTCGTCCGGTACGTCCTCGGGAACGGCGGCCGTGATCAGTACCTGTTCTGCGGTGGCGGCAACGGTGGCGAGCGCACGACGGCGACGACGGTCCAATTCCGCGAAGACATCGTCGAGCATCAGGACCGGGTCGCTGCCGTCCGCGCGCAACAGAGCAAAACCTGCCAGTCTCAGCGAAAGCGCAAAAGACCACGATTCACCATGGCTGGCAAAACCTTTCGCCGGACTGTCGCCGAGAATCAGCTCCAGGTCGTCCCGATGCGGACCGACCAGACACACTCCGCGATCGATTTCCTTCGACCTCATCTGCGCCAACTCGAGATGGAATCTCTCCTCGAGGTATGCAACGTCGTCGATACCGGAAATCCTTGCAGGATCGGTGAATTCGGGATCCAACGAGGACCCCAGACTGCTCTTGTATCGAATCGACGCCGGCCGGGATTCGGGTGCAATGGAACGATACGACTCCGCCAGGTGGGGCGCCAGATCATGGACCAACTCGAGGCGCCCGGCCAACAATTGTGCGCCGTGAGCGGCCAGATGCCCGTCCCACACCTCGAGGGTGGAGAGGACGTTGTCGGACTCGCCACCACGAGAACCGCGACGCAAAGCCGCACCGGCAGTTTTGAGTAGGGCTGAGCGCTGACGCAGAACTTTGTCGTAATCCGCACGGACAGCAGCCATTCGGGGTATCCGGGACGTCAACAACTCGTCGAGATAGCGTCGACGATCGCCAGGATCTCCGCGAACCAACGACAGATCTTCCGGCGCGAACATCACCGACTGCAGAATCCCCAGCACTTCCCGCGGACGACGCGTCGGAGACTGATTTATCCTGGCGCGGTTGGACTTTCCCTCGATCAGTTCGACATCGATGGTCAGTTCGCGCCCATTGTTGACCACCGTTGCACCGGCAAAGGCACTGGCGGAACCGCTGCGGATCATCGGTGCATCCGCGGACACTCGATGTGACGACAGCGTCGACAGATACCCGAGCGACTCGAGCACGTTGGTTTTACCGTGCCCGTTGGAACCGAGGAACACGGTTGTTCCCGGCGTGAGGTCAAGCGTCAGCGAATCCCAGGATCGGAAGTCCCGCAGCGAAAATCTACGAACGAACACTTAGCTTCCAGAAGCCGAATTCTTGGGCGAAGCGCTCTTGACCGCGTGACCACCGAACTGATTACGCAAGGCAGACACCGCCTTCATGGCCGGTGAATCATCCTGTCGTGAAGCAAATCTCGCGAACAGAGCAGCCGAGATGACGGGAGCGGGGACCGCGTGCTTGATAGCTTCCTCGACCGTCCAGCGGCCCTCACCGGAATCCTCGGTATAGCCCGTGATCTGCGCAAGCTCCGGATCTTCCTCGAGGGCGTCGACAAGCAGATCGAGCAACCACGAACGTACGACGGTTCCCTTCGACCAAGCTCGGAGCACGCCCGGAACGTCCGCGATCAGGCTTTCCGCCTCGAGGAGCTCGTACCCCTCGGCATACGCCTGCATCAGGCCGTATTCGATGCCGTTGTGCACCATCTTCGCGTAATGACCAGCACCGACGGGACCGGCGTGGACAAAGCCGTCTGCAGCCTCACCGTCGGGGCGAAGGGCGTCGAAGATCGGCATTGCCTTCTTGACGTCAGGCTCGGATCCGCCCACCATCAGGCCGTAGCCGTTCTCACGGCCCCAGATGCCACCGGAGACACCGCAGTCGAGGAAACCGATCCCACGGGCGCCCAACAGCTCGGCATGAACAGCGTCGTCGGTGAAGCGAGAGTTTCCACCGTCGATGACCAGATCGCCGCCCTCGAGGGTATCCGCCAGTTCGGCAATGGTGCTCTGGGTGATGTCACCGGCCGGAACCATCACCCAGACGACTCGAGGTCCCTCGAGGGATGCAGCTAGTTCGGCAAGTGACCCGACATCGGTGACTTCCGGTCGAGGGTCGTATCCGATCACCTCGAGGCCATGCGCGCGCAAGCGCTCACGCATGTTGAAGCCCATCTTGCCGAGACCTACGAGTCCGATCTTCATACTGTTCTCCCTGGTCAGGCGCGAACTGAAGTGCGGGGTTTCACTCAGCCCGGAAGGCGAACCGGCATCAGCAGGTACGTGTACTCGCTCGAGGGCGCAGCGAAGTTACCGGATTCGTCTGCCGTGGGCTCTTCCTCGGCCGCGGGGCGAAGAACAGCCGGACGGCTGGGAGTGGTGAAGCCGAACAGAACGTTTTCGCTGTGAAGCGAATTCAACCCGTCGATGAGGTAACCGGGGTTGAACGCAATGGTGAGTGCTTCGCCCTGGAACGACGCGTTGAGCGTCTCTTCCGCGCGGCCGGCGTCGTCGCCACCCGCAGAGAGGAGCAGGCCGTCAGCGGAGAACTGCATGCGAACCTGTGCGCCACGCTCGGCGACGAGTGCTACACGCTTGATGGCCTCGATGAGAGGCGTGACCTCGACCGTTGCCATCGCGGTGTGCTGAGCAGGCAGCAACTGACGGAACTTCGGGAACTCGGCGTCGAGGAGGCGCGTCGTGGTGCGGCGTCCGTCGTTGACGATGCCGAGGAGTCCGTCGTTTCCGATGGTCGTACCGGAGCCGAGAGCCAACTCGACCGGCGAATTTGCATTGCCGGCAAGCGTTTTCGCGGACTCGGACAAAGTCTTGGCCGGGATGAGAACAGCAGCCTGGACGTCGGGATTGGCCGGAGTCCACTCGAGTTCACGTACGGCGAGACGGAAGCGGTCGGTAGCGGCGAGGACGATCGAATTCTGTTCGATCTCGACACGGATACCCGTGAGCATCGGAAGGGTGTCGTCCTTGCCGGCTGCAACAGCTACCTGGCTGATGGCTTCGGAGAACAGGTCGACGGGAATGGACCCGGACTGCTGCGGAAGCGTCGGAAGCTGGGGGTAGTCCTCGACCGGCATCGTGGGCAGGGAGAACTTGGCGCTTCCGCACGAGATGAGCACGCGAGTGCCCTCGAGGGTCACATCGACCGGCTTGTTGGGAAGCGACTTGGTGATATCTGCGAGGAGGCGACCGGAGACGAGTGCCTGACCTGCAGTTGTGACATCTGCCGAGACGCGGACCTGCGCGGATACCTCGTAGTCGAACCCGGAAACGGTGAGGCCGGCTTCGGTTGCGTCGAGAAGAACTCCGCCGAGAACCGGCACGGGCGGCCTCGAGGGCAGGCTACGAGCAACCCACGCTACTGAATCAGCGAACTCTTCCCGGGAAACGCGAAACTTCAGGCTTCCAAGCTCCATCGCCGGGTTATTCCTCTCGGTAGGCATGTTCGTCTGCTGCGGATCTGCATCAGCTCACTTGAAGTCTGACACAGACCAAGCGATGCCCACCGTATGCCCTCGAGGGCGCAAGTGGAAAGCCGAAGCCGCGGCGAGCGCAGCCTGAGGCGAGGTTCTCAACAGGAGTTGTCCCCAGAACTATTTTCAAAGAGCTTTTCCTAGGAAATTCTCAGTAGTAGTAATAAGTCCTGTGCAATCTGTGGAGCAACGGTTGTCGACGCTGGTAGGTCCCCTCGAGGGCCTGTGCACTTCTCGAGGACAGACTCGAGGACCAATCGACCCCCTCTGTGCACTCTCTGAAAGTTTTCGGATTCCTCCTCGAGAACTCCACAGACTTTCGGAGTTATCAACACACTTATCCACAGATGTGAATACTTTTCACAAGAAACGAAGAGTTTGTTCTCATCGGCGTGTCTGACTCCGGCGTGTCGTCCCTCGAGGTGGACAACCGCCCTCGAGGGGACCGCACGTGGAACCCTTCGAATACACCGATGCCGCTCGAGGGAACCTCTGCCTCGAGCGGCATCGATCGAAATAAGTGCAGGTCAACGCTTGGAGCGCTGCTTGATCCTTGCGGTCAACTCCTGAACCTGGTCGTACACCTTGCGGCGTTCCGTCATTTCCTTACGGATCTTCTTGTCGGCGTACATGACCGTCGTGTGGTCACGGCCGAACGTCTGACCGATCTTCGGCAAGGACAAATCAGTGAGCTCACGGCACAAATACATCGAGATCTGGCGGGCCTGAGCGAGTGGCCGGGCCTTACCCGGCCCACACAGGTCGTCGATCGACATGTTGAAGTATTCGGCCGTCACCGCCATGATCGTCGCCGCGTTGATCTCGAGGCTCGACGAATCGGGCATCAGATCGCGCAGGACCACCTCGGCCAACGTCAGATCCAACGGCTGGCGGTTGAGCGAGGCAAAAGCGGTGACGCGGATCAACGCGCCCTCGAGTTCACGAATGTTGCGCTCGATACGGCTGGCGATCAACTCGAGGACGTCGTGCGGGACCTCGAGGCGATCCATCCTCGCCTTCTTGCTCAGAATCGCGATACGCGTCTCGAGCTCAGGCGGCTGAACGTCGGTGATCAGGCCCCATTCGAAGCGCGTCCGCAGACGCTCCTCGAGGGTTGCCAACTGTTTGGGCGGACGGTCCGAGGAAACGACGATCTGCTTGTTCGCGTTGTGCAAGGTGTTGAAGGTATGGAAGAACTCCTCCTGAATACCTTCCTTGCCTTCGATGAACTGGATGTCGTCGACCAGCAGGACATCCGTTTCCCGGTAGCGACGCTTGAACGCGACCTTGCGGTCGTCACGAAGACTGTTGATGAAGTCGTTGGTGAATTCTTCGGTCGAGACGTACTTGACCCGCATGCCGGGGAACAGTCGCTGTGCGTAGTGGCCGGCCGCATGAAGAAGGTGCGTCTTGCCCAGGCCCGAAGCTCCCCAGATGAACAAGGGGTTGTACGCACGCGCCGGCGCCTCCGCGATCGCGACGGCAGCGGCATGAGCGAATCGGTTGGACGATCCGATCACAAAAGTGTCGAAGGTGTACTTCGCATTGAGGCTGTTGGCGCCGGACCCCGAAGCAGAAGGAGTAGCGGGCGGCTTCGTGAAGTACGACGGCCACGATTCGTGAACGCTCGCGAGTGCTTCGCGGTCGTCGTCGACTTCTTCGGTCTCGGCAGTCTCGGAGTCCGAAGGTTCGCCGTCGCCTTCGGTGAATCTGCGCCGACGGTATGCGCCCGATGAGTTGACCGACTCGAACTGACGGCTGCCCGTGCGCTCCTCGACCGGTTCGGCGGGTGCGTCGGCATCGTCTTCGAGTGCAATGCGGACACCGAGTCCCTCGACCTGGCCACCGAGATGGCGTCCGAGTGCCTGCAGGATCGGCTCGCGCAGATCGCGCTCGATCGTCTCTTGAGCAAATGGCGATGGAACCGAGAGGAGTGCAAAACCCTGAGCAAGTGTGAGAGGCCTCACCAGACGGACAAATGCCTTCTGCTTGCTGCTCAAAGCCGGAAGATTACTTCCGGGGTCATCACTCGTGAGTTCTGCAACCACGTCGACCCAGACCCGTGCGAGCGCGTTGGGATCGTCGTTCACGTGGTTCCTTCCCGTGTTTCGCCGACAGTGGGTGTGCTGCAGCTGCCGAGCGTATGGCTGCGGCGTCGAATGATTCGGTGGATTACCACCCGGGGTGAGAACCCCGTAACAGGCTACGAATATGCCACCTGGGCTGTGTTTCCACACAATTATCCACAGATGTGGACAAACCTGCACCGAGTCGGTTTTTTCGTCAACCAAATTCGTCAAAGTGACCGAGAAATTGATCTACCTGCAACTTTGTCGGAACTCGAGGCGTTCGCCACTTGGTGTCGGGGATGCGTCAACACTCACAGCCCTGTGGATGAATGTGGAAACTCGGGATTCGGGGTCGCGTCCGGTGCTCGTGCCCGTATGTGCTGATGAGGCCTTGTCGAGAGCGTGCGCGGTTGGAACTGTCCGGGTTGCCTTCGGGCCACCTGCGTTCCGTAGCGGAACTGTTGCCAAGGTCACACTTGCCGCCTCGCTCGAGGTCACGGCCGTATGCACACCGCGAACGGAATCTTCGGAATAATGGAAGTGTCGGCGTGTCGCCGCAGTTGCCGCGGGAGGGCCCTGAATCGGGCTGGTTTGACCTTGGCAACGGTGGTAAGTAACCTCGAACGGTCACCCGCTGGTGGTGATCGCTTCGTGCTGGCTACATATGTCAGGTCGGAACGGTCTTCCAAGCCACAACGAGTGAAGCTGATTGTTCTGTACCTGTTGTATCCAAAGGCGCCGTAAGGCGTCGATCACTGAATGACGCCGGGAGGCGTCAATGAACTTCGAGGAGTGTTGACCGTGGCCAAGGGCAAGCGGACGTTCCAGCCGAATAATCGCCGCCGCGCGCGTGTTCACGGCTTCCGTCTTCGTATGCGTACCCGTGCGGGTCGTGCAATCGTTTCGGCGCGTCGCCGTAAGGGCCGCGATTCCCTCACCGCCTGATCTGATTTCGAGTTCAGGAGCTCGGGGTGTTGCCTGAGCCGTTCCGGTTGCGTCGCCACGCGGATTTCTCCGTGGCGGTGCGACGTGGACGTCGTATGGGAAGACGCGACCTTGTCGTGCACGCGTTCGATCGCGAGCAAGTAGAGGCGCTGGTAGTAACAAATCACGGTCCCCGGTTCGGGCTGATCGTGAGCAAGGCTGTCGGGCCGGCGGTGATTCGACATCGAGTCGCACGCCGGCTTCGTCATATCTGTGCAGATTTCGTCGGACAGGTTTCACCGGAGACAGACGTGGTTATCCGCGCACTTCCGGGTGCAGCTACCGCCAGTTCAGCCGAACTGGCCAAGCAGTTGCGCGGGGGCCTGACCAAAATGAACCTATTGGTGTCGGTAAGTGAAGAGCCATGAGTACTCCGCTCTCTGAGCAGATCGAGACTCCCAGAGCCTCCCGTGTCATCACGGTGTTGAAGGCTGTGCGTCGCGCTCCCGCCACTGTTCTCATCTTCTGTATCGAGTTGTACCGGACGTATGTGTCGCCCTTGAGGATGCCGACCTGCCGGTTCACCCCCACCTGCAGTGAATACGCAGTCGAAGCGCTGCGCACTCACGGGGCGATCAAAGGCCTTTTCTTGACTGTGGTGCGGTTGGCGAAGTGTGCCCCCTGGCATTCTGGAGGGTGGGACCCTGTCCCTGCCCGTCGTGACCGTGATGCGGGTAGCCGCCATAGCTGTCCGGAAGCACGCGCAGCGTGTCACAGTCCGACGGACGAACAGAGGAGTACTTAGAGCCGTGCTCAATTTCATCTACTATCCGGTATCCGCGATTCTGTGGGTCTGGCACAAGGTCTTCGGGTTCATTCTCGGCCCGGACAACGGAATAGCCTGGGCGCTTTCCGTGGTGTTCCTGGTGTTCACCTTGCGTGCGGTTCTGTACAAGCCGTTCGTGAAGCAGGTCCGCACGACGCGTCAGATGCAGGAACTGCAGCCACAGATCAAGGCATTGCAGAAGAAGTATTCGGGCGACCGTCAGCGCCAGGCCGTCGAGATGCAGAAGCTCCAGAAGGAGCACGGATTCAACCCGATCATGGGCTGTCTCCCGGTCTTGGCTCAGGCTCCGGTGTTCATTGGTCTGTTCCACGTCCTGCGCTCGTTCAACCGCACCGGCACCGGCATGGGCCAGCTGGGCATGAGCGCCGAGGACAACCTCAACACCCCGAACTACGTCTTCTCGGCCACTGACGTCCAGTCGTTCCTGGATGCTCGTCTGTTCGGCGCGCCCATCTCGGCCGCGATCACGACGCCGGTTGCGCAGCTTCAGGCCTACGTCACCGAGAACGTTCCCGAGCTTCCGTCACGGCTGAACATCATTCTCGTGGCCGCTCCGCTGATGATCATCGCCAGCATCGCGACGCACTTCAACTCACGCGCTTCTGTTGCCCGTCAGAGCGAAGCAGCTGCCGCGAACCCGCAGTCCGCGATCATGAACAAGCTCGCCCTGTACGTCTTCCCGCTCGGTGTTCTGGTCGGTGGACCGTTCCTTCCGATCGCGATCCTCCTGTACTGGGTGTCGAACAACATCTGGACCTACGGTCAGCAGCACCTCGTCTTCCGCAAGATCGACGCGGAAGAAGAAGCCAAGAAGCAGGAAGCGATCACTCGCCGCAACGACAATGCGCCCAAGCCCGGTGCCCGTCCTGATCCCAGCAAGAAGAAGGGATCTCCGGCTGCGCTGAAGACCGCGGATTCAGCCGACGACGACGGTGACGCCCCGGAAGTTTCGCTCAAGAAGCCACAGCCGAAGCCCTCGGGTTCCGGTGGTGGTTCCACGTCGAAACCCAAACAGAACCGGCCACAGAGCAACCGCGGCAACTCCCCCAAGCGCAATAAACGGCGCTGATCCAGGAAAGAGAACGACCAATGTCCAGTGAAGCTGACATCGTTGTGGATGGAGAGAACGCAGACGTGAGCACCGAGACCACTGCGCCGGTTACCGATGTGGATGTAGACATCGACGATTCCGATGACGATTTGATCGAAGAGGGCGAGATCGCCGGCGACTACCTCGAGCAGTTGCTCGACGTGCTCGATTTCGACGGAGACATCGACCTTGACGTCGAGGGCGATCGGGCGATCGTCAGCATCGACGGCGGCGACGACCTGACCAAGCTTGTGGGACGTAAGGGTGAGGTTCTGGATGCTCTCCAAGAGCTGACTCGTCTGGCTGTTCAACAGTCGACCGGCGAGCGCAGCCGCTTGATGCTCGACATCGCCGGATGGCGGGCGGGCCGCCGCGAGGCACTCAGTGCTCTCGGTGCGGAAGCTGCACAGCGTGTTCTCGAGACCGGCGAACGCGAAGAGCTTGCTCCGATGACGCCGTTCGAACGCAAGATCGTGCACGACGCCGTCGCCAAGGTCGCCGGTGTTTCCAGCGAGAGCGAAGGCGCTGAGCCGTCTCGTCGAGTGGTTGTCCTCAAGGACTGACACTCCCCCCTGATCGAATGCGGGCCCCGGATTTTCCGGGGCCCGCTTTTGTGTCCGAGAGTGTTTCACGTGAAACCGAATCCGGCGCCACGGTGAAGGTCTGCCTATCGTTGTCGACATGTCCAACGAGCGGTCCGGATTCTCTCTCAGATTGATGACCCTTGGGGCCTTGATAGGGATGCTCGTGTGCGGCCTGAGCTATTGGCCCGTGGTCTTCGAACTACAGCAGAAGATGGAAGTCCAGTCCTTTCCGCCGGGCGGTCTGAAGTATTGGCTCTGCTGGTTGTTGCCGCTGGGAGTAGTCGCCGTCGTATTCATTCCACTTGCACTGGCATGGCGATCCGGAAGACCGGTCATGCTCAGCTTCGCGATTGCCTTCTTGTTCGTCGGGGGTGCACTGTGCATGTTCGGATATTCGATCGACAACATGCCGTACTACATGTGAGCCCCTCCCCTCCCCCAGACCGAATAGTCGGCCTTCGTTTCACGTGAAACCGGATCGATGGTTGTTGCCCGAGCCCTCGAACTCCGACTCAGATTGCCACCACAATGGATCCCCGACCTGACGTCGTCAGGCCTGCTGGCAAGGTCGCCACCTCGGCGCTGGCATCCGATGACCGACAACCCGCGAGCCCTCACTTTGACGGCCCCCGGATTGGGGCGTCGTCAACAACGATCACGAAGGAAGTAGCATCCGCACATGCACGTCGACATCGAAGGCGCCACCCGGATTGCCCGCCTCGCCGCAGAATTTGACTGGACCTGGTCCGTCGACGACCTGGAACCCTTCTGCGCACAGGCTGGATGGGAGGTCGTTGAATTGGATCAGACCGGCGCCTCGATTCGGACCGGACTCCGTGTTGGTCAGTCCGAATCGATAATGTTCGGGCGGCAACACAGAATGAATTGGATCTCGATCTTCGTCACGGACGTGGCAGATGACGCTACGCCCATGACAGTGGTGCGCCCGCTGCTGGACGAAGGGTTCACGAACCTCGATGTGGCATTTACCGCACTCCTGGGGACAGCCACGAGCGCCGAACCCGAACCAAAGACAGCTCTCCGGTGGGACCTGCCGAAAGCGGTCATTTCACTGCACCTGGGTGTCAATGCGATCGACTTGCGTCTGACGAGTCCGGGATATCAGGCATGGGTGGATGAGCCCGAACCGGAGTACGAGGACGAGGACTAGCGATCGAGGTCGGCGAGATCGCATCCGGTGCGGGAACAGGTTTGCGCGCTCCTCACACGAATCGGACCACTCACATCGAATGGGCTTCGTCGCCA
Organism: Rhodococcus sp. MT28; assembly: GCF_058792695.1. Taxonomy (NCBI): domain Bacteria; kingdom Bacillati; phylum Actinomycetota; class Actinomycetes; order Mycobacteriales; family Nocardiaceae; genus Rhodococcus; species Rhodococcus sp. MT28. The sequence goes on along the minus strand of NZ_JBXAFD010000002.1, from coordinate 334,772 downwards.
CGCAAAGTCGATGATGTTGTTGCGGGCTTCGGGGTGAGATCGGCGGCGACTACTTTGCCAAGCAAACCGGAATCGACATCGCCTACACGGGCTCCGGTCCATACACTGCGGACCGCGTCGGGGTAATCATGGGACCGCCTTGAGTTCGGTTGACTCGCGGGGTGTGCGATCGGCGTCGCGCCCACACCTGCTGCTGGTCTCGTCATGAGGGCGGATCCGGACTGTTCGAGGTGGAAGGACTTCGCTGTGCCCGGATCGAACTCGTAAGCGGTGATCTTGTTGGTTCCGGGTTCGGTATGCACCAACAGGTAGTCCTTGCCGTCCAACAACTCCCGCACCAAGCGCGGATCTTAATCGCGCAGAGCCTAGGCGCAGGAATTCATCCTGCGCATCGGGCAGGTCCCCTGCTCGACTTTGATCTTCCCGCCGACACCGGTATCCACATCGAAGGCGAACTCTCCATGCGCATCCTGTGGTGCGAAGCTCCTTGGATTGATTCGCGGTTTGCGATGCCAAGTCTTCGGTGTCCCGCAACAGGGGTGTCAAGCCGACGGATGTATCGCTCGCAACAACCGGCGATGAGATACCGAAGCTGTCCGAGATCTGGAATCGAAGTCTGTTTTCCGAGTCGACCTACAGAGAGGATCTGACTGACCGAGTCCGTTCTGCAGTCCGACGTCGGCGATCTTTTGCAACGACTTTTTCATCGAAAATTGGTCTTTTTGGGTCAGAATTCCATCCATGTAACTACCCATGGCAGTTTCGTCACTGTGATGATACTAAGAATTGCGCTCCTATCTGCATTCGATCGCCCGGCTATGTTTCACGTGAAACGCGTCAGAATTGGAAGACTTATCAGCGCGATGTTTCACGTGGAACGTGAACCCCTCCCCTCCCCCGCTTGAATTTTGGGCCGAATACTTCCCAAAGAATGAACGAGTCGGCAGACTCACAGCGAGTCGGTGTGCAGAAGCGAACACATGTCGGCTCCAGAGCGGATAATGATTTCGGTCTTGATTGTTGATTTCGCGGTTTACGCGGGAGGATGTTTCACGTGGAACAGAATGGTGCGGCGTCGGTTGACTGGGACGAACAAGAGACTGCGCGCGCAGTGTTCGGTGACAGATATGAGATCGCGGAACGGTATTACCAATCCCTGGCGACGGATGGTGTCGAGCGCGGGCTCATTGGTCCCCGTGAAGTCCCTCGACTGTGGGAGCGTCACCTTCTCAATTGCGCCGTCATCGGTGAGTTGATTGCCGAAGGCGAGTCGGTTGTGGACGTTGGAAGCGGCGCCGGCCTACCCGGTATCCCTCTCGCAATCGCCCGCCCGGACTTGAAGGTGACTCTGGTCGAACCGTTGCTTCGACGCTCGGTGTACCTCGCGGAGTTCATCGAGTCCAACGGATTGGACGTATTGGTTGTCCGAGGGCGAGCCGAGGAATCGGGTGTTGTGAAGGAAGCGGGCGGCGCGGATGTAGTCACCTCGCGAGCTGTGGCGCCTCTCGAGAAGCTCGCACGTTGGTCCCTCCCACTCATTCACGAGCACGGCCGGATGTTGGCACTCAAGGGTTCGAGCGCCTCCGAGGAGATCGAGCGAGACCGTACGGCGCTCACCAAGTTGGGCGCAGGTAAGTTGGAAATACTCGAATGCGGAGCCAAGATTCTCCGCACCCCCACTGTTGTGGTGAAGGCCGAACGTCTCCCGAAGCGCCGCCAGCGTTGATGATTTACACGCATGCAATCGAGAGCAATGTACAGATGATGAGAGCACCTAGTGATCGATTCCCAATCGAAGGAGCAGTCAATGTCGGGTCGATCTGAATCCGCCGTTTCACGTGAAACACCGAAGCAGCACACGAGTGCGGGTGCGGATCAGATCGTCAACGACGACGACAATTTCACCGCCCCCTACGCGGCGATCTCCTCGGAGGAGACCCCCATCGGGGCGGCCGCGCATCGAGCGAGCCAAGTGCTTCATCCCCATTCGGTGACGCTGCCGAAGCCGGCGTTCCGCCGCGTGATCACCATCGCGAACCAGAAGGGTGGCGTCGGCAAGACGACGACCACGGTGAACCTTGCGTCGGCGCTCGCTCTTCAAGGGCTCACTGTCCTTGTGGTCGATTTGGACCCTCAGGGCAACGCCAGCACCGCTCTGGGCGTCGTCCATACCTCGGGCACCCCGTCGAGCTACGAGCTGCTCATAGGCGAAGTGAAGGCCCCGGAGGCGATCCAGACCAGCCCGCACAGTGAGCGCCTTCTCTGCATCCCGGCAACGATCGATCTGGCGGGCGCCGAGATCGAATTGGTCTCCATGGTTGCCCGCGAGAATCGACTCAAAGGCGCGCTCAACGACAAGGTGCTCGCAGAGCTTGACGTCGACTTCGTCCTCATCGACTGCCCGCCCTCGCTGGGACTGCTGACCGTCAACGCGATGGTCGCTGCCAAGGAAGTTCTGATCCCGATCCAGTGCGAGTACTACGCCCTCGAGGGGGTCGGTCAGTTGCTCCGCAACATCGAACTCGTCCAGGCTCATCTCAACCCGGATCTGCATGTCTCCACCGTCCTTCTGACGATGTACGACGGGCGCACCAAGCTGGCCGACCAGGTCGCCGAAGAAGTACGCAAGCACTTCGGTGAGGCCGTTCTGCGCGCTGTGATTCCGCGCAGCGTGAAGGTGTCCGAGGCTCCCGGATACGGGATGACAGTTCTCGACTACGACCCGGGTTCGCGTGGCGCCATGAGTTACCTCGACGCCGGCCGTGAACTTGCCGCCCGCTCTGCCACCACGACGACCCAGGAGCAGTGAGATGAGTCAAGCACGCAAAGGTGGATTGGGCCGCGGCTTGGCTGCTCTCATCCCCACTGGGCCGGCCACGGCGCCGGGTCTGGGATCGGCTGCAGCGGACGTCGTAATCGGCGTCGACAAGCGCAACCCCTCCCCTCCCCCACCGACCAAGGCGGCCCCGAAAACGCAGAAAGCCACCAAGGCGTCGGCTGCGAAGGCTCCGGTGGAAGCTGAGCCGGAGACCGAACTCGAGCCGACCGGCGCGGTCTATCTCGAGATCGAACCGAGCCTGATCGAGACGAACCCGAAGCAGCCTCGCAGCGTTTTCGACGAGGAAGCACTCGCGGAGTTGGTTCACTCGATCCGCGAGTTCGGATTGATGCAGCCGATCGTGGTCCGTCGTCACGGTGACAAGTACCAACTTGTCATGGGTGAGCGTCGCTGGCGCGCGAGCCAGGAAGCCGGGCTGGAGAAGATTCCGGCGATCATTCGTGAAACAGATGACGACTCGATGCTGCGCGACGCGCTCCTCGAGAACATCCATCGAGTTCAGTTGAACCCCCTCGAGGAGGCAGCGGCGTATCAGCAGCTGCTCGAGGAGTTCGAAGTCACCCACGAAGAATTGGCCAATCGGATCGGACGTTCGCGTCCCGTCGTGACCAACATGATTCGTCTGCTGAAGCTGCCGGTGGCGGTTCAGCGTCGCGTTGCGGCTGGAGTACTTTCGGCCGGCCATGCTCGCGCACTGCTGTCCCTCGAGGCGGGTGCCGACGCTCAGGAGGTCATGGCGGCGCGCATCGTCGCGGAAGGAATGTCTGTTCGCGCGACGGAGGAAGCAGTCACTCTGGCCAACCGGGCGGATAATGAGATCGCTCCCCCACAGAAGCGCAAGCCCATCGTGATGCCGGGTCTGCAGGATGTGGCCGAGCGGTTGTCGGACTCGTTCGACACTCGGGTGACTGTCAGTCTGGGCAAGCGGAAGGGAAAGATTGTGGTCGAATTCGGCTCGGTCGACGACCTACAACGCATCGTCGGAATGATGGAAGCACAGAAATCCAAGTAGAGAACTCGGATGCCCGTTTGGTGACGTAATCATGATGACCGGGCACACCACCTATTTTCGTCACTGTGACAAATCTAGGTGGTCCGAGCTTCTCGAAATCTTGAACCGGGACGAAAGATGTTGAACAGCAATATATTAGGGCGATCAACTCTCGTGCCACTGCCGACTTGTCGTAGCTGGCCTATCCTGGAGAAGAGAAAAGCAGCGGGCGAGCATCAAAACCGCTTCGGGGACCTACGGAGAGTGAGTTAGTCAGTGTCGACTCACGTCATCACCTCTCTCACACTCGACAGCCTCGATCAGCTTTCCGCCCATGCGCGCCGATGCGTGTTCTGGGAGATGGACCCGGGCGCGCTTCACGACGCCCGAGGATTCTGTGATCAGGAATTCGAGAAGGAAGCCTGGCTGTCGATGGTCATGCTCGAGTGGGGTTCGTGCGGACAGGTCGCCGTCCGCGACGGAAAGCCGCTCGGCAGTGCGTTGTACGCCCCTCCCCGCATGATCCCGCGCGCGCAACTGTTTCCCACCAGCCCGGTCAGCTCGGACGCAGTGCTTCTGACAAGCCTTCGCCTCGAGCCCTCGGGCATAGAGGAAGAACTAGGGCCGAGCCTGCTGGCCGCTGTCGTGACAGATCTGGTCCGACGAGGAGTTCGTGCGCTCGAGGCATTCGGTATCCGTAGCGACGACTTGGGACCTGCTTCCGACGTGGCCAGTGCAACGGCAGCTCTGGAATGTTCACCCGCAGAATGCATGATCAGTGCCGAGTTCCTCGAGGACTACGGTTTCGAGGTCGTGGCACCGCACCATCGCTATCCGCGGCTTCGTCTCGAACTCAATCGAGATCACGAATGGAAAGTCGACGTCGAAGAAGCCCTCGACCGTCTACTGAAGGCCGCAGCTCTCGAAATGGTGGAGATCAGCGAACTCGCCAGAGTGTGAGCAGGTGCCGACCGCAGGATCTACGAAATGCGGTCGGCTACCGAAAGTTCTTCTGCGAGAAGCTCGGCGAAGGTGAAGGTGCCGGTCGGCTGATCGTCTTGACCCAGCAGGTACAGCCGCTTGACCGAGATCAAGATGGCTTCGGCGATGGTGTCACGCATCCGCGGATTCGTCAGTACCGCAACGTCGGACGCGTTGGACAGGTAGCCGAGGTCGATCTGTACTGTCGGCATGTTGGTCAGGCGCAACAACTCCCACGTTCGACCGTGAGTTCTGCAGTCCCGCAACGGAGTTCGCGCAACGATCTCGCGCTGAACAAAACCGGTCAACACCTGACCGATCATCGAGACCGAACCGTGCGAATTTCCGAAGTGGAAGCTCGCGACGCCGTTCGCCGACGGGCTCGAGTTGCTGTCGCAGCGCAGGGAGATCATCAGATCGGCGTCGAATGCGTTGGACGTCAGCGCGCGCTCGGCCTCGCTCGGATCGGCGTTGTGCGGGCGGGAGAGGAAGGTTTCCATCCCGGTTGCTGCCATCCGCCCCTCGAGGCGCATAGCCAGATCCCACAGGATGTCGGCTTCGGAGATGCCGTTGACGATGGTGCCGGTGGACGGACCACCGAGGCCTGGATCGATGACGATGCGCTTGCCGCCCAGCTGTGGGCCCTTGCGCCTCACCAGCTCCTCTTCGCTGATCGCGTGCGGCGATCCGCCGGTGACGCGAGTTCCCAGCAGTTCCAGCGAACGCAGTGTCTGCGGTCCGCAGATACCGTCGGCGGCGATCCCGATTTCACGCTGGAAAGACGAGAGAGATTCGTGGGTCTGCGGGCCGAAGAAACCGTCGACCCGACCTGCGTAGAAGCCGAGGTCCTGCAGTTTGGCCTGCAGAGCTGCGACGTCGTCGCCGTACAGCGGCGCAGAAAGCTGGTAAATCAACGTACGGGCGCCCAGGCGGTACGAGGCCTCGCGAAGTGACCGATAGGTGGCCGGGCCCACGATGCCGTCGACAAGGAGCCCACGCTGCTGCTGGAAGGCGCGAACGGCGCTGTCGAGTTGATGATCGAAGATGGCGTCGGGTGCAACCCAGTGGGCACCGTCGGCGCTTTCACGTCGAATACCGGAAGTTCCGTGATGGAGGTATCCCAGCTTCGTCAATGTGCCCCGAATCTCGGCGACGGCCGGGCCGTGATCGCCGTGTCGGAGTCTGTGCATGCGTGAAAGCCTCTCGGATCGGTTAACGAATTCGATCGATGTGCCTGGTCGTAGACCCGATCAGGCACATCGATCGATTATCTCAGAAATTCTGTGGATTGCGAGAATCCACGATGCTCATCCAGCCGTCAGAGAACGTCTGCGAGGTCCTTGAGCAGTGCGGCCTTGCCCTTGGCGCCGACGATCGTCTTGATCGGCTTGCCGTCCTTGAACAGGATCATCGTCGGGATCGACATGACCTGGAAATCGCGGGCGGCCGCCGGGTTGGCGTCGATGTCGAGCTTCGCGACGGTCAGCTTCTCGCTGTTCTCGCCAGCGATCTCCTCGAGTACCGGGGCGACCATCTTGCACGGGCCGCACCAGGTTGCCCAGAAATCGACCAGAACGGGCTTGTCGCTGCCCAGGACGTCCTGCTTGAAGGAATCGTCGGTGATGGTGACGGTATTCGACACTGTTACTCCTCGAGGGTTGGGTACGACAGCTTGATGAATCAGGGAGCGCCGACGACGTCGACCGTGTGGCCGGCTGCGTCGAGCGTGTTGGCGGTGATGTCGCCGCGGTCGGCCAGCCAGCGTTCGGCGTCGATTGCTGCGGAGCATCCGGTGCCGGCAGCGGTGATCGCCTGACGGTACGTGTGATCGACCAGGTCACCGGCAGCGAAGACGCCGTCGACGGAGGTCGCGGTGGAACCGGGAGCGACGCGCACGTATCCGGCGTCGTCGAGATCGACCTGGCCCTTGACGAGCTCACTGCGCGGGTCATGGCCGATGGCGACGAACATGCCGGTGATCTCGAGTGTGGAGGTCTCACCCGTGACGGTGTCACGAACGACGAGCCCGGTGACGCTGTTCTCGCCGAGGACCTCGACGGGCTCCGCGTTGGTCAGGAAGCGGATCTTCTCGTTGGCCTTGGCGCGCTCGAGCATGATCCGTGAGGCGCGGAATTCCTCGCGGCGGTGCACCAGGGTGACCGAGCGAGCGAAGCGGGTCAGGAAGGTTGCCTCTTCCATCGCGGAGTCGCCGCCGCCGACCACGACGATGTCCTGGTCACGGAAGAAGAAGCCGTCGCAGGTGGCGCAGGCGCTGACGCCGCGGCCGAGGAGGCGTTCTTCACCGGGAATGCCGAGGTAACGGGCTGCCGCGCCCATGGCGAGGATGATCGCGTGCGCGGCGTACGTTTCGCCGTTCGCGACGACCGTCTTGATCGGGCCGCTGAGATCGATCTCTTCGACGTCCTCGGTGCGGATGTCGGTATCGAAGCGAAGTGCCTGCTCACGCATCTGTTCCATCAGGTCGGGGCCCATGATTCCTTCGCGGAATCCGGGGAAGTTCTCGACCTCGGTGGTGGTCATGAGGGCGCCACCGAACTGGGTTCCCTCGAACAGCAGGGGCTGGAGCTCAGCGCGCGCGGTGTAGACACCAGCGGTGTATCCGGCCGGTCCGGAACCGACAATGATGACGTCATGGACCGCGGGCGTGTTTTCCAGCTGGGTGGTCATGCGAGCCTTCCAATAGTGAGTGCAGACCCTCCGCTTCTTGGAGAGCCGTACCGATCAACACCAGGATAAGGGGTGTTGTTCCCGCACTCCGCTGGAAAGTGGCTCACAGCCGGCAGCTCACAGCGCGGGACTCACGGGGCGGGGCGCGGTGCCTCCCGAACCACAAGCGCGTCCCGAACCACACAGCGCGTGCCGGTGTAGATGGTGGGCATGCACTTGTTGCAGTGGATACACAACCCCTCGTCGACGCTCTCGGCTTGGAATTTGTTGACCAGTTGTGGGTCCCTGAGGAGCGCACGCGCCATGGCGACGAATTCGAATCCTTCATCCAGTGCGTGCTCGATGGTGTCGACGCGGTTGATGCCGCCGAGCAGGATCAGTGGCATCCTCAGCGCCTGTCGGAACTGACGGGCGAAGGGCAGGAAGAAGCCCTCCTCGAACGGGTACGTCGGAAAGAGTTTGGGACCGTAGAACTTCAGCCCGTACCCGACGAGTTTGGGTTGGGAGGCGACAAACTCAGCCAGTGGGACCTCGCCGCGGAAGAAGTACATTCCGTTGAGAAGTGAACTACCACCGGTCAATTGCATCGCGTCGAGGTGGCCGTCGGCTTCGAGGATCTGGGCGATCGGCAGGCTCTGGTCGAGCCACAGACCTTTCGGCACCCCATCGGACATGTTGAATTTCGCGGTGACCGCCACGCTGGATCCAGCGGCCCGTCGCACCGCTTCGACGACTCGACGCGGATACTCGGCGCGCTTGGCGACGCTGCCACCGTATCGATCGTGGCGCTTGTTCAGATTCGGGCTCATGAACGAACTGAGGAGGTAGTTGTGGCCGAGATGGACCTCGATGGCGTCGAATCCTGCGTCCACGGCGACACGGGCGGTCCGTTCGAAGTCGGAGACGACACCGTCGAGTTCGGCAAGTGTCGCGCCTTTGACGAGGCCCATCGCGGGCGGACTCAGCCGGGTCGACGGCGCCAGAGTTTTCGTCTTGTTGGAGAGCGTGTTGGCGACCAGTCCAGCGTGGCCGATCTGCGCCGCAGCAAGTGCGCCTTCGGCGTGGACGGCGTCGGTCAGTCTGCGTAGTCCCGGCAGCGCGCGCTCGTCCATGACAAGGGTGTCGCGGTGGACTCGTCCACCTGGTGAGACGGCGCAGTAGGCGACAGTGGTCATCGCGGCCCCGCCGCGGGCCACCTCGGCGTGGAAGTTGATCAGATCGTCCGAGACCGCTCCCCGGGGCATGACGCCCTCGAACGTTGCAGCTTTGACGATGCGGTTGCGCAAGGTCAGAGGGCCGAGACGTGCGGGTTCGAATATCGACGGTGTGGGCGCTGTGGTCATTTTCAACTTCCTGCGGCGGCCTGATCTTTACGATGCCAGTGGACTCGTAACTACGACGATATAGCGCCTACTGCCAATCTGTCCGACAATTCGACACGATGAATGCCACAGGATCAGGTCGCCCACGAGACCCACGCATCGACGACACAGTCCTCGAGGTCACCCGAGCGATGCTCCTCGAGGTCGGTTGGGATCAACTCAGTCTCCGGGCGATCGCGGCACGGGCAGGGGTCAGCCGAGCCTCGATGTCGCGGCGATGGCCGTCGAAGGCACATCTTGTTCTCGGGTCGATCCTGGGGGCGACACCGGACCTGACACCGTTCGAGGGCACCGATCGCGACGGCTGGATCCGTTGGGTGGTGGAGGGAAGTGCTCAGCTCTTCTCCCGTCCCGAGGTTCGCGCCGCGTCGCCAGGATTGCTGGCGGCCCTGCGCGACCACGACGACCTGCGCAACGAATTGTGGCGCGGGTTCAGTGGACCGAGTACGCAACTGTTCCTTCAGAACGCCGAAGATCCTGAATCGGCACTGCTCGATGCCAAGGCCGTGCTGGTTCTGGCGGCCGGGGCAGCGATGTTTTCGAGTCTGATAGCGGTCGAGGACGATACAGATGCGCTACGCGAAAGAATCCTCGAGCTCTTACTCCCGGCGGCATCGCCGCGCTGACCGTCGACGTCAGCCGATGTTCTTGACCGACAACGTATTCGGATTCCCGTCGCTGCAGTTGATGCCAACAGTCAGTGCAGTGATCTGACGCGGCTGCGATCCCGTGAAGAGTAGGACTATCGCCGGCGCCCCGTCGATGCGAATCTCGCCGGAACCGAGCAAAGGCCAGCCCTCGTCGATGCCGTTGGCGCGTAGGCATCCGGCAAGTTTGGATGGATCATCCAGTGGTCCAAGGTTTTTGGATCCGACGAGTGAGAGCAGAGACGCCGAATCCGGATCGTCGACAGCAGACGTCGCCGGTGTGCTCGGTTGAGCGACAACACTTTCGGCGGGTTCGGAATCTCGGGTTCCGATAACAACGATCACGAAGGCCGCCAACACGGCTGCTGCGGCACCGAGAACCCACGCTTGTGGGCGCCGCCGGAACGGCACGACAGCTGCCTCAGCTGGCGGCTCCAGCTGTTCTGACTGTCGATCCAGTGCCGAATTGATTCGCTCGGCAAGCGAATTCGGAATCCGTTCGTGAGTGGCCTTGCTCGAGTTCAGTGTCGCGAGTGATGCCGTGACGCCGTCAAGGGCGGTGACAAATGCATGGGCGTCAGGATCTGCGCGTACCACCGGCCACAGAGCCGCACTGGTTTCGGAATCGAGAACCCCGGCGTGAAGATCTGCGAGTAGGTCTTCTGAAAACGGAGGCGACGGAACGCGAACAGACGGATCTGTCATGAACCCTCCCTCGGCAGTCGATGCGGACCCTTACAAGATAGGACGCGGCCGGTTCACGAATGGTTCCCGCCTTCGCGAAAGTCCTCCAACTGGGCGGCAAGACGCTTGCGCGCGCGGGCGCAGCGACTCTTCACGGTCCCTACGGGCACTCCCAACCTCTCGGCGGCCTCGGCTACCGGATACCCCTCGACATCGACGGCGACGACGGCAGCACGCTGCTCAGGCGGCAGCGATGCCAGTGCCTGTTCGACGGTCAGGCTCATGTCCACTGTCGCCGCATAGTCGCGGTGATCGCGGGGTTCCTCCGCGTTCTCCGAAGACAGAGAGAACGCCGCCCGTGATTTGTTGCGTCGGATCCGGTCGAGGCAGGCATTGACCACGCACGCGTTCTCGGGCGTTGGTGAGTATTGGCCAGATAGGATCATCCCTCTGACCTGCGGAAAAGTGTGTTTCTTCCGTTGGTGAGATTCGGCCTGTTTCGGATCTACTGCGTACCCTCTGCGTACCAAGGGGCGCGTCACGTCCAATTGGGGTTGAGATATCGGAGGTACGCGTGAGTTGTCTATGCAGCTCTGTCGAATAAGTTGGTAGGTGCTCCCCAGTATCATCTGGTTGATGATCACGAATGTGTACGTAGACGGGTTCAACCTGTTCTACGGGAGCCTTAAGGATTCGCCCCATAAGTGGCTCGACCTTGAGAAGCTCTTTGACGGCCTCCTGCCGAAGAATCAGGTGCAGAGGATTCGTTATTTCACAGCCCGGGTCAAATCCAACGCACACAACAGCGATTCACCGAAGAGGCAAGACGTCTATCTAAGGGCACTTGGGACACTCCCTCGAGTGAGTGTCCACTTTGGCCACTATCTGGTAACGACCACGCGGATGCCGCTCGCGAATCCTGTGGCGGGTGGACCCAGCACGGTCGAGGTCGTGAAGAGTGAGGAAAAGGGATCGGACGTGAACCTTGCGACTTACCTCCTCGCGGATGCCTTCAGAAACGACGCCGATGCTTTCGTTGTGGTCAGCAACGATTCGGATCTAAAGGAGCCCATGAGGGTTGTCAGACACGAATTGAACAAAGTTGTCGGCATCCTCAACCCGCACAAGGTGCAAAGCAAGGCGCTCCTGGCTTGCAAGCCGAGTTTTACGAAGGACATCCGCACATCTGCGCTCGCCCGAAGTCATTTCCCCGACCCTCTCATCGCTCAGTACGGGAATTTGACGAAGCCTTCCGACTGGCTTTAGGGCAAAGCAAAGGCCCCAACCTGATGGTTGGGGCCTTGCGGCCAGTCGACGAAGCGACTGGGGGGGTACGGACAAAGTTAGGCAATCCCGCGCGGCATGTCAACACCGAGTATTACGCTCTGAGCTGGCATTTTGCCGCTCATTTCGCTTAAGGCAAGCGCAACCGACAGGTTGTAGACGATCACCTACCCTGACCCGAAAAGATCGATTTGGGGCCAAACTGGGGGCCAACAAGCCCCATCTGGAAGCCCTCGCAGGCCTCGTTTCGGGAGCCCTTCCCAAATAGTGGCGCTCGTCACATTTCGAGGAAATCGACAATCGATCCAGAATACGCCTTGACGCCGACACAGGGAAATATTCTTGTGCACAACCTGTGGAGCAGATGTGGAAACAGGGCACTAGATCTAGTGATTGGGTGCCGCAAAATTCGATCCAAGGGTGTCCAGTGTGTGTACACCCTTGGGGAGTTCTCACGGTTGGCCGTGAAAACTTTTGCGGCGCGGCGGGAGTTTTCAGGCGATCCCCTGAGAAGGTCGGAAGCGTTGCGGGATCTCGCAACGCTTCCCGGCGTAGGGAAGCGTTGGTGGGAGTTTTTCGGTGGTCGGCGAAGAAATCAAAGGGTGTCAGTACTACTGACACCCTTGCATCTGGTGTCCACCCGATAGTCGGCTGCCCTCATTACTGATGAGGGCAGGTCACGGATGGGGTCTGTCTGGCATACCCCATCCTCAGGCTGACCGTAGTTGAAATACGGTCCCGTATCTGTTGATCACTGAAGTACGGAGCCGACTACCTGGAATACGATTCCCAATCCGACGCAGACGACGCCCCACCACGCCAATGTCGCGTCTTTCTCAGCCTGTTGGCGCCGGTCGATCTGCAGTTGGGACAAACGATCATCGAGCTCCCACTTTGTTCGGATGCCGAGGTCAACGATTCGAGCGTCCATATCAGAGACCCTGCTTTTGAGACCATCGACGACTCGGTTCAGCCGGTCAATATCGGTTTCCCCCGCGACGATGACCTCCGCATGGTCCGTGCCGTGTCCATACGCACGCGCTGCCACAACATGCACCTCCGCGGACCGCTTGCCACGGAGGCGTCGATATCCGTCGACGACTGTTTGAATCAAGGTGCGGCGGATGCCTATTACGCCCATGATCTGGGACAGGGTGAAGGCCAGCGCGAGGAATTGGAGACTCGAGCCGATGATTACAAGAGTCAATCCCATTGGCAATTCATACCAGGTCCCACACCCTTCTCAGTGAGGGCAACGGAAGGGGTGTGAGTCTGGCTCACACCAGCTCGGTTTTGCAGGAAGGTGAAGGGGCGTCACCTGATTACGAGCCGTGGCGGATGGCGACCTGGGGTAAGTAGTACTTACCTCAGCCCCTGGTTGAGTCCGGACCTGATTGGCGTTGAACGCCGGACAGCCATCAGCCTGAACGTGGTTGAAACACGGTCAGGCTCATGTGGGCATCCGTAGTACTCAGCACTACGGATGGTCGAGGATGGGGTACGTCAGACGTACCCCATTTGCGCCGGTCGGTGAAAATGGTCGATTTCGGCTGTTCAATGCCGGTTTGCACGTAGCGTTTCGGCCCGCTGTAAAAAAACGTCCTGACTACCACATGGCCAGTCAGGAGGGAGGGGGGTCCGACAATTTTGGCGGGGGGTTGTCGTGATCGCCCTTGCGCAGCAGACCACCCCAGCCCTCTTGTGTGAGGACCGGGGTGTTCTGTTTCTCGGCGCTGGTCAGGTCACTGGGAGCGAAGGAGGCTCAGCCCTTGCGAGACTGGATCTCTTCTCCCTCTCCGGCCATACGTCCCCTATACCGTCTGTGTGGCGGCTGGGGTGGGCTTGACGCCGATGCCTGGGGTCAGCGGAACCAGTCGGCCGCTTCGACGATGCCCTCGCCCTCGTTGCCGCCCGAGTAGCCGATTTCGGTAATACCCACGGCGAACTCGTTGGGGATCTTGGCCAGGGTGTCGGCCATGACGGGGTCGGCTTTGATGTTGTCGATCCAGTGTTGTTTGCGCGCGGGCGTAATTGCACCGCGACGCAAAGCAGCAGATACGAGATCAGTGATGTCGCGTTCCTTGGCTGCAGCGGCCAGTACGCGCCCCTGCTGGGCGTCTGCCTGCAATTGGGCGACGACGGTGGGATCCAGTGCGGTCAGTCCGGCCGCGGCGGCAACTGCTTTCGGATCGGCCGGCGGGCTGGTGACCAGATCCTCGAGCGCCGCTACGACGGTCTCGACATCGGCCTCGGCAGGCAAGGCCAGCGCTTCCAGTATGCGAGTCCACAGCTCTGCGCTGATGGTGGTGTCAGCCATTGTCTTGCTCCTGTTCCTGTGTTGCATCGAGGTCGAGTGATGCGTCGAGTTCGTTGATTGCCGCGATGATCGAGTCTTTGTTCATCTCTTCGAGGGCAGCGGGGTCGAGTCCACGGCCTACGGCGTACGCCTCCCATACCGGGCGGGTGGCTGCGTTCTTGGGCCGGTCGGGGTCCAGGGCAACCGTGGGGATACCACCACGGTTGACGGGAGCAGGGTCATTCTCGGTGGGGTCAGCCACTGCTGTAACAGCATTGGTTGCCGGTGAGCCGAATACTCCGAGGTGTCGGTATCGGTCCACGATGTCGTCGGGGATGTTTGCCTGTTCGCCGTGGTAGGCGATGCGGTGATCGCCGTTTTCACGCCAGGTGAACAGGGCGTGAGCGATGGTGACGGTTGCCATGGGTCAGCCTGCCAGTCCGACGATCTTCTTGACCGCGTAGGGCTTCTCTACAGCGAAGGCGGGCACGGCGTACGCCTGGACCCACTTACTGCGTGTGCTGCGATCGTCGTAGCTCTCGACCTTGAGTGGGGTCTCGAATCCCACGATCCCGGCTTCGCCCTTCTTGAGGGTGTACGCCACCCCGGCTTCTACGCGTGGGCTGACGAACTTGGTCAGTCCTGCGGAGGTGAGCATGTCGGCCAGCTTGTCGCCGTATGCGACGTTGAGCGCGTGCTCTTGGTTTGGATGCAGGATCAACAGGTCGTGCACGATGCCCAGTTCCTGCAGCGTTGCAGCGAGCTGCGCGGCGGACAGGTCGGCAGACGAACGCTCGGCGTTGGGGGTCAGGTCCGCTTCGGGTCCGACGGTGATGACGTTGCCCCAGTTGTGGCCGGTGAGTGTGTTCTCGGCGCCGATGTAGGTCTCGACTGCTTCGAGTGCGGCGTCGTTGAGCTTGCGGACGATGGTGTTCGTCAACTGCGTCGTCTGAGTGTCGATGTACGAGACATCATTGCGGGTGATCTGCTCGTCGAGTACCTGAAACTTGCCACCCCAGTCGTTGACGGTGGCCAGCTTGGGTTCGGGCTGCACGCCTTCGACGACGGCGTATTCGCTTCCGGGGGTGCGCTTCTCGACATCGTTGGCGGTGTAGAAGTCGCTCGCCTTGATGATCGAGAACAGGATGCCGCCACCTTCGACGGGTGTACCGGCTGCGGTGAAGAACTTGTCGAGAACCAGTTGTGGATCCGCGAGTGTGGCGATGCGGCTACGCAGGACGGTGGGGTTCTTGAGCGCTACGTCTACGGTGAGGCGCCGGCCGTTGAGTTCGGGAATCAGTGAGTTTGCCATGGTGTGAATCCTGTTCAGTAGAGGGAGATTTGAGCGTCGGAACCGGATGCTGCGCCGGTGACGGCGTAGCCCACGGCCTTACCGGATGCGAGGGCGATCGCCTTGCCGTCTGCGCCGACCTCCACCTCGGCGAACGCTGCGATGACGCTGCCGGCTGTCACTTTGACGATCCGTGATGCGCCGCGCGCAAGGGAGACGAGTTCGGTGCTCTTCGCGTCATGTTTGGCGACTGCGAAGATGCGGCCGGCCGCGGCGGCGTGCGCTACGGCGATGTTGCCGCCGACGCGGTTGCCGGTGACGCGGACGAATCGCTTTGCGAGTACATCGGCGGTTGCGTTGGCGGTGATGTCGGCTCCGGGGGCGTAGACATCGATGTTGTGGCTGGACATGGGTTAGGGCTCCTGTTCGGTTGCTGTGAGTGCGGCGATGATCTGCTCGGCGGCTCGATGGCGGCGGCGGGCCGCTGCGGCGCGGACCATGACGCGCTGGCGTGGGGCAAGGGTGTCGGTAGTACTGACGCCCTTTCCTTCGAGGGTGATGGTGACGGGTGTTCCGGCCGATGCTGCGACGTCGTAGAGTTCGCGGACGTCAGCCAGTGAGCGCAGTGTCGAGATTCCCGGCTTTGTCACTCCGAGCAGTGCGACAGCGGTCAGGACGAACGGGTGCGTGGTGCCGTCGACTTCGAGTTCGTGCACGCCTTCGATGGATCGGCGCGGGTAGGCGCTGGCGGCGATGGTGGACAACCATGCTGGGACGCCGGCGAGGTCACCGACCAACGTCGCGCCCTGATCGCGAATCTGTAGATTCTCGATCCACCCGAGTGCCGGTTCCCCGTCGAAGCGTGCGTCGGTGTGTCCGAGTTTGACGATGGGCTTCGGGATGGCACCGGATTCGTGGGAGTGCTTCGTCGCTGCGAGCAGTTCGGGGGTTACTTCCCATGTGCCGGTGCTGATTTCCCACGTCCCGGTCTTGACGAGTTCGACGCCGGGGATGGTGCGCAGGTCAGCCACGACTACCTCGCTGCGCGCTCCCGGACTGCATCGGCGTCGAGTAGCCAGCGACCGCCCGCTCGCTGGCTAGGGAGGGCCCCGCGCCTCGCGAGGTCGCGGACGTTGCTTTCGGAGCACCCGAGAACCCGAGCTGCGTCGGCGGTTCCGTAAAGGTCATATCCTGATTGTGGGAGCCAGACCTGTTCGGACTCTGGCGTTCTGACGGCTACGTCAGCCTTCACGTCAGAAGCTGCGGCGTCGAGTTCGCGACCCAACGCGCGCAGTCTCGTCGTGAGCTTCATTCCTTGCAGCTTGGCGAGTTGGTCGAACACTTTGACCGACTCGGCCAGATACTTCGCATCGGAACCCGAGAGGAAGATTCCGTCGAGCCGGCGAACCCTAGTCATCGTCGATGCCGTGCTCGAGTTCGGCCAGCGTCTGAATGTGTGAGGCGAGGTTTGCGGCGCACGTCTCGGGATCCAGCCACAAGCCGGGAGCCGCATGCGAGCATGCTCGAAATACCGCTATGGGGTGGATCGGGCCGCACTCGGCGACGATGGCGGCGGCGGCCATATCGTCGGCGAGGACGTGCAACGTCCAGGCCGCGGCTCTGCGCTCGTCCGCTTCCGAGATGAACAGGTCAGTCATCGTATTTCCTCCACTGCGTCGATGATGTTGTCGGAGAGTCGGATTGCTTCGAGTGGCGTGAGGGTCCACCCGGCAAGGTGAATCAGGCCCTCGTCGACGGAGACGGGGATCTGGTCTCGGTGACGCTTGCAGTGACCGCTGGTCGATCGCTGTCGAACATTGCAGCCCTCGGCTTTGCATCGGCGTAACTTCTGCCCGCTCATCGGTCTTCGTACGCGTCCGCTCGATCGAGAGCGTTCGCACTGGATCCGCCGTTGCGGTGATCAGGGCAACGCTGCGAGCGGTGACGGGTCAACTCGGCGCACTTGGCCGTGATGCAGCGCCTCGCGGGTGCCTTCGATCGCTTGCGGCTGACTGCGATGTGGGTTGTCATGCTGTTTCCTTCGTTCGGTGGGTGGAGTCCCGTAGGCGTCCGTTCCAGATGCCGGACGCGTCGTGTTCTGTTGCTGCGACGGTGCACTCGGCGCGGACCGGGCAGCGGAGGCAGATCGTTTTTGCGCGGTGGTGTCGGTACTCGCGTTGTTCGGTGCTCTCGTCGTCGAGGTAGGCGTCGAACAGTGGTGCCATGCCGGCGCATGCTGCGCCGGTGAGTCGTTCGTCGATCAGTGAGTCGATCGTGGGTATCGGCGCGGGCGCGTATTTCGACGCTCGCGGCTTCTTCTCGGCTTCCGGGGTCATCGGACGCCGAAATCGTTTGTGTGCACGGTGGTGCGCAAGTGCGGCTTGCATGTGAGGCACGGGATCATGCGGCCGTCGAGGTCGGCGCCGAGCCATCCGTTCCGACAATCAGGATTGTGGGCAGTTGTGTCGAATTTCGACACAACTGGTTCGGAGTCGTCGCCGTAGCGGTCTTTCATCAACCTTCCTTTCGATTCGCGGCGAGCGCTGCGTCTACGAGTGCCTTGCCTCGCCTCGCGGTGTTGATGCGGTCAGGGTTGTGGTCACAGACGACCGTTCCGAAGTAGCCAGTGCCGTTGCAGAGATGACATTGCGACGCTGATGCGGTGGGCGCGGAGCGGCCCGCATTCGTGACACCGACGAGGAAATCATCTTTCGGTTTTTCGCCGACCACCGAAGTTCTCGCGCTCGCGTTACTTAGGTGAGACAAAGGATCTGGTGTAAGTGGACTGGTGTAATGAACTGGTACCGGGACATCCAGATGTCCCTTAGTGGAGCCCAAATGTCCCCTAGTCGTCTCCAAATGTCCCCTAGTCGAACTCGATTGGGGGACATCTGGATGTCCACTAGTCGGCGCATGATTAGGGGACATCTGGGTGTCCACTAGTCGAGGGTCGGAATCGGTGGGAAATGTCAGCCGATAGATGTTGGCCGAGTTCCGCATGCGGCCCTGGCGACCGTGTGTCGTGCACTCGATGAAGCCGAGTTCGACCCCCTTGGCCAGTGCACGTGTGACGGTCTTCTCTGAGACGTGTCCGTCCTCGGTCAGTAGCGATTCGGCGATCAGTTGGCGACCAGGGCGTGCATTAAATCCGTCAGGGTCGGCGTACGACTCGAGCTCGAGCAAGACGCGCCGTGAAGCGTCGGTGAGGTGCGGGTCGCGCACCACCATCCGGCGCCACGCGTAGCGCATCGAGTCAGTCACAGTGGTTAGTCCTCCACGTCGAATCGGCGGTAGTCGGTGATCAGCCAGGCGATCGATTGACCGGCGAGCAGCGCGGCCAGGATTCCTTCGGTGATGCTCATGCGAGGTTCGCCGGGTCGAGGTAGAGCCACGCACGATGTATCTCGGTCAATTTGTCGATGAGAACGGGGATGTCCGACGCTGGAATCTCGGCGAAGTCGAGACCGGCGGGATGGAAGCTCACAAGCCAGCAGTCCACGGCAACGGTTCCGTCTTCGAGAATTTCGTCGAATCGATCCAGTCTGACGAGCGCCTGCCCAGCTTCGCGGTCGGTGCCGACCAGGGCTTCGAGGGCTACCGTCGTCCTGCATGTACCGGGCGTCAGAGCGGCGATAACTTCTGCAGTGGTGGGGATCGTTGGTACAGTCACGGGAGATTCCTTCTCTGTGGTGGAGATTGCGGTCTCACTGCCCTCGATGCCCTGGTCGGCTTCGAGGGCGTTTTTCGTGGTGGGAGTTGTGCGCACTACGCGACACCGCCGCGAACACTGTTGTTCTCCTGCGCTGCCAACCACTGGTTCAGCTTCGAGAGCTTGTAGACCACGCGCTTTTTTCCGAGCACCATCGACTCGGGGCCTTCGTTGACATGTCGGAGGTATCTGAGAGTGCCGACCGGAATGCTCGTCTTCTCGCTGACCTGCTTGGTTGTCAGATACCGCTCTAGCTCTGTGTCCGGAGTCGACTCGAAGGAGCGGGATGTTTGTGTTGTCACTGAGCACCTTCCATGTGAATACTCATCTCACGGGATCAATTCCCGTCGTGAATGTTCTATCACGTTATGAGGTTGCAATCCACTCCGCACGGGATCAATTCCCGCCAACGGTGTTAATCTCAATCAATGACCGAGCCGACGAATCAACCTGACGACGTAGATACACAGGAAAAGCTCTTCGCTACCCGGCTTCGTCAGCTCCGCATTGGCAGAGGTTGGAATCAAAGTGACCTCGCGCGTGAGCTGGAGAAGGTGGGGCTCAACTGGAGGCAACAGACAGTGGCCAGGGCCGAAAGCGAGGGGCGCCCATTGCGTTTAGATGAGGCGCATGCAATCGCATCGGTGTTCGGAGAAACCGTCGAGTCGATGACTGCGACAGACGAAGCGCAAGCCCGAGATCTGTCGATCAAGATGTCTGCGGCGGGTGAGTTGCTGCTTCGGAGTTGCACCTACTACTCAGAGGTAGATGACGAGTTTGAAGCACTGTACGGACACGTTCCAGAGAGCGAGCTGCCTGCGATGATCGCGGCCTTGCGGCCGGACCTCTGGAAGGAGCTCCACGGTCAAATTCCATGGGAGCTCGTGGAGCGGTACCAATCAATTCTGCAATCGCTTGGGCCGATCTATCAGCGCTCGAAGCCTTTGGTTCCGCTAGCCGTTTCGGAAGGCTGGTGACAATGACCCCGCCTAGGCGTAACCGGCGCGCCGGCGTCGAGGATCTGTGGTGGAAGACAGTCCGTGTCGACGGCAAGGACCAAAAGGTTGAATCGAAACTGTATGGGACCGGAAAGCGTTGGCGTGCAAGGTATGTCGATGACAATAGCCGTGAGCGAACGAAGCGATTCGACCGCAAGGTTGACGCTCAGAAGTGGCTCGATGACATCGTGGCGAGCCAGATTACTGGCAACTACATCGACCCCGTGCGCGGTCAGATCACCTTCGGCAGCTTCTACGCCGAATGGGCGCCGCGACAGGTCTGGGTACACCACACGCGCCGCGAGAATGACCGTCTCGACCGGACTGTTCCGTTCCGTGACGTAGCCATGGCTGACCTGCGAGCGAGCCACTTCGAGTCCTGGGTCAAGAAAATGCAGGATCAACCACTGGCACCATCGACCATCAAGTCGCGGATGATGACCGCGCGCTCCATTCTCAAGGCCGCCATACGCGACAAGGCGCTCGCGTCTGACCCGAGTCAGGGCGTCAAACTCCCCCGCACTCGGCGCGCTGAGGCTGCCATGGTGATTCCGACCAGCGAGCAGGTCGGCAAGCTGATCCTGTGCGCAGAGAATCGATTCACGCTGTTCATCGCGCTGTGCGCTTTCGCCGGCCTTCGCTCGGGTGAGGCGTCGGCGTTGCAGGTGGCGGACTTCGATTTCTTGCGTCGAGACATTCACGTCGAGCGTCAGGCGCAGCGGATCCGTAGCGGCGTCGTCGAGATTCGCCCTCCGAAATACGGCAGCGAGCGAGTGATCGCGGCGCCCAAAGAACTCATCGACATGGCGGCCGAGCACATCCGTTTGCACGTCCCTGGCGACGACCCGCAACGCTGGATGTTCGAGGGGCTAAACGGCAACCCGATGGAAAACAACATGGTCGGTGGGCGCTGGCGCAAAGCGAAGGCTGCGGCAGGCATTACGGACGTCAAGCTGCACTCCCTGCGGCACTACTTCGCATCGGGACTGATCGCTGCGGGGTGCGACGTAGTGACCGTTCAGCGCGCTCTCGGGCACTCATCTGCGTCCGTCACGTTGGACACATACAGCCACCTGTGGCCGAAGGCTGAGGATCGCACTCGCAAGGCAGCGAGTGGTCTTCTCGATGAGGCGCTTGGATCTACTGCGTACCCTCTGCGTACCGAGGGCCTTTCCTGAGCTTCTGACCTAGTATTCCAGGCATTGACCACGATGGTGTGGAGCCAACTACGCACCGCCGCGTCGCCGCGGAACTTCGCGGCCTTGCGGTGCGCGGACAGCAGACCCTCCTGGAGAGCGTCGGCCGCATCCTCGTCCGAGTAGCTCGTACGCCGGGCAACGTGCCATAGATGATCCTGATGCCTGGTCAGTAGTTCACGGAACGCATGCTGATCGCCCTCGACATGAGCAGTCAACAATTCGAAATCCGTCGCCTCGAGATTCTTGTTCTCGAAACTTCTGGATTCGAATTTTCCGGCTCCGCCCCCGGTGCCCCCCCGATAACTGTGCACGGGCGGATATTAGCCCAGTCGGTAGGTTTCAGAAGGGCCAAGGGCGATCACTTTGCAGCAGTGAATGCAATCTCCGAGATGGATGTCTGGTTTTGTCCGGATTCGGTGCTGAGCTGCGTAATCCAAACTAGGACATACTGACCCGAGCCGTCCGACGTGACTGGAATGTCGGTCACGCCGTTCTTCAGGACACCCGATCCGATTTCCTTGGTCTGATCCAGCGAAGTATTCGCAGAAGGGGCAGAACGGATTTCAACGACGGTTCCCGGCGAATCAGACGTGATCGCAACGTTCTTCAGGTTGGCGGCATCGGCAAGCGTCACCATCAGGCCGACACCGTTCTTCAGCGACGGGAACGGCTGGAAGTACGAATCCGACGACCATGCGGTGGCCGGATTGCCGTCGATGGCGTTCTTCGCTGTTGCCGGCTGATCCGGCGTTCCCTGGGGTGAGAACACCGTTACGGCCGAGGAAGCTACCGGAACGGTTGCTGCCGCCGGTGCGGGCGCCGGTGAATTGTTCTCGGGCGCAGTGGCTTCGGTGGTCAGTCCGAAACTCTGCTCGCTGAGCGGGGTGTCGTTACTGCCACCCGAGAGGAAGCTCGCTACCCACACCACAAGGAGAATCAGGACGATCACGGTGAAGACACCGAGCGCCGTCAGTGCCGCGAGCATCCGCGTCGACTTCTTCTTCTCGGCCTCGATGGCTTCGGGGTCGTTCAGTGCATGACCCGACGCTCCCTGTTCGCGGTGGCCGAGACGAAGTGCCGGAATCATTTCCGTCTTGTCGTTGACGACGGACGCCTGATCGAGGATGTGCTGCACGGTGGCAGCAGTGCGGATTCCACTCTCTGACTGCAACGCTCGAACCGCAACGGCCGAGATGTCGAACGGAACCTCCGGACGGACGACCCGAGGCTCGACGATGTTCCCGTCGGCGCCGCGGCCGGCGGGAAGCAAACCACCGACGGGACCGGCGGACGGTTCGGCCAGCGGCCAGCGAGCCGTGATGAGCGAGTACAGCATGGCGCCGAGGCCGCGGACGTCGCTGGTGGAATCGGCGTCGGCAAGCGTCGCCGGGAACGCCAGTACGGCGTCACCGTTGATGCTGATGCGAACGCGGTCCGGGTGATCGATGGACAGCGCACCGCCGGTGCGGTGAGCAGCTTCGGCAGCCGCCGCCAGGGCACGGATGGCGCGGGCTGCACCGATCGGTGACGGCGTCGTCTCGGCCATCTCACGCAGCGAACGGCCGGGAGTCCATTCGGCGACGACGATGCCGCCCGAGCTTCCGCGGACGACGTCGAGGACGCGAGCCAGACCGGGCGAGTTGATTCGTCCCAGGCGCAGAGTGCGTGAGAGAACTGCCTGCGGTCCGGACTGGCTGTCGTCGTCACCGCGCTGATCGGCGTCGACGAACGTCAGGGCTACTTCACGGTCGAGCTTGACGTCGAGAGCTTCCCAGAACTGCAGTCCGCGGGTTCCGCCGTGCGGCGCGAGCAGACGGTAGCGTCCGCCGGCGACAGAGGCGCCGGGAATGAGCTTCGGTCCACGTGGCATCGGTCGCTGGGCCGGTCGTGATGCGGATCCGGCGGAAGGTGTGCGAGGTGCAGCGGGCGGTGGTGTCTGAGCGGCAGCCGTCTTCTGAGATTCGGGTGCCTTCTTGTCCGGAGCAGGCGTCTTCGGCGCGGGTGTCTTCGAGACAGGTGCTGAAGGTGTCTTCGACACGGGCGCCGAAGGTGCCTTGGACACACTGACCGGAGGTACAGGCGGAGCGGCCTTCTGCACCGGCGGCTGCGGCTTCTGACCCTGCGGGCTTTGGCCCTGCTGCGGTCGCTGTGCGGGCTGCTGTGGTTTCTGACCCTGCTGTGGCTTCTGGCCGGCAGATGCGGAGGAACTCGTGGATGCAGGTGTGCCCGACGATGCCGTTGACTTCTGTTCGGACGCTTTCACGGCAGAAGTCCCGGCACTCTTGTTGCCGGAAACGTTGTCGTCGCTCACCCTCGCTCCTTCTCCATCGATAGCCCGTCCCCGAATACGCGCGGGTTGCGATCCTGTACGCCCACGACCAGGGTACGGGAGCGCACCCGGTCGTTCTTGCTCGTTTGATTCCGTTCTGATTGCAGGAATCAGCTCGGTGACGTCGTCGTCGGTGTTGTTACGTGTGTCCGGTTCGGCGCGACCTGTCAGTGAACGAATCTTGCGGGAGACCGCAACCGTTACCGACAGGACTTCCGGAACCTTCTTGAAGTAGAGAATCGTGAAGGTGATCGCGAGCATCAGGATGCCGCCGACGGCGACGCGAACCATCGAGCCAGGTCCGCCGAAACGCTCGGTGAGTTGATCGAATCCGAGGACGCGGTCGACCGCGAGCATGGTCAGCGAACCGGCCAGCGAGGCGAGTACGACGGACCAGACTGTCTTGCCCACGTTGGCCATCTGCAGGTTTCCGAGGCTGCGGTGCAGGAGGTACCCGCCGATGACGGCGCCGGTGATGTATCCGAGACCGTTGGCCGCACCGAGCAGGATCACGACCTGATCGCTGTTGGATGCGAAGACCGGAGCGAGCGCCGAGAAAGCGATTTTCACTGCAGTGATGCCGAGAACGATCCACGTCGGCGTCCAGGCTTGTTCGCGGGCGTAGAACACACGAAGTTGGATCAGGACCAGCGCGTACGGAATCAACGTGAATGCCGACCAGCTCACAGCGGTGCCGAGTCGTTCGGCCTGTTCGGGTCCGAAGCGGCCGTAACCGTAGAGCGCTTCACCGACCTGCGGACCCATGAAGGTCAGGAACATGATGATCGGAACCAGCGTGATCATGGTCAGACGCGTTGCGACCGACAGATCGTCCACGACGGCCGGGGTGTCGTCGGCAGCAGCGTTGCGGCTCAGGCGCGGCATGATCGCCGTCAGAACCGTCACTCCGAGCACGCCGTACGGGAGTTGCAGGAGCAACCAGGCCTGGCTGTAGATGGCAGGGCCGGCTTCGTCGGCGTGGGAGGAGATCTTGGTCGCGAAGATCATGCCCATCTGGCTGATCAGGACGTACAAGACGATGGCGACGGCCATGCCGCCGAACTGGCGCAGGCGGTCGTCGAGACCCCACAGCGGCTTGAGCGAGATCTTCTCGCGGCGAAGCGCGGGGATCAGGCTGGCTGCCTGCACGATGACGCCGATGGTGATGCCGATGCCGAGGGTGAGCAGCTTTGCATCGCCCATCGAGACCGGATCAAGCGAGATCTCACCCGGAGTCAGGCGATAGACCACGAGCACCACGAGGACGACGACATTGTTGAGTACGGGAGCCCAGGCTCCGGGCTTGAAGATCTGTCTGGTGTTCAGAAACGCTGTGAACAGCGCCGACAGCCCGTAGAACAGGATTGCCGGCAGAAGCAGATACGACAGCGCCGTGGTCAGGTCGGTGCTGACCTTGCCGTCTTCGGACAGGAAGACGTATTTGGTGAGTACGGGTGCTGCCAGGGTCGCGAGCAGCGCGGCCATGCCGAGTAGAACGAGCGACGCCGTGAAGAGGCGTCGGACAAACGCTTCGCCGTGATCGGCGTCCTCCCGCTCGGCGCGAACCAACACGGGGACGACGATGGCGGTCAGCACGGCGCCCAGAACCAGTTCCGCGATCATGTTCGGAATCTGGCTGGCCACGGTGAATGAACTGGCGATGGCCGGGCCGAGGACCATCAGGATCATCAACTGCTTGGCGAATCCCGTGATACGGCTCGTCAGCGTCGCGATCGCGATGGAACCCGTTGCCGCGAGGAGTCGAGAGTTCGTCTCCTTGCGTTCCCCGACCTGGACATGGGCGTCGGTGTCGAACTCGTCCGACGTGGTCGTCGCCCGGTCGGCAAACTCCATCTCGGCTTCGCGGTACCGGGGGTAGTCGCGGATCACCGGGATGGTCATGGTGGGTGCGTCGTCGAAACGTGCGTCCGGGTTGACCGGCTGGATCGGGTAACCGCGCTCCCACGGTGGCATCCGAGGATGCGAGCGGGTCGTGGCACTCTTGCGGGTGATCGCCGAGCGGCGACCCTCCTCGGGTGGATTCCCGGTCATGAGCGTTCGTACCCTTCATCTGCTGGGTCCGGCTGACCCTTGAATCGATGCCACAGCCGTCGCCCTGCCAGGAACAGCAGCAACCCTCCCGCTGTCGCCGTCACGGCGGCCAGGGGACGACCGTACGCATTCGACCGTACGGTCACGCTGGTCGGCGTACCCAATTGGCGGCCATCTGTCGTGGTCAGCGAGAAGTTGACTTCCAGCTTGCGAGAATCGTTCATTTCCGCGGGCACAGTCAACTGTCGGCTACCTCGCGGCGGCAGCTGTTTGGGACCGATGTCACTGATCTGCATCTCGGGTGGGGCTTCCACACGCAGGTCGACGTTGATGGCGATGGGCAGTTCGTTGCGCGCCACCAGCAGGAGCGGACTCTGCCCCGACGCAAGGGTGTAGACGCCGCCCGGCGACACCACACTGACGGCCCGGTACATCCCGTCGACGGCTTCGGTGACGTTGTCGGCGCGGATGGTCGCAGCGCGCTCCGCCCGATTGACCGAAGCGGAGTCGACGTTGCGGCGATCGGCCAAGGTCATCGAGCGGAGCAGATCTTCGCGGAGCGGCGCCGTGAATCCCCGGGGGGTGAGCGAAGCCGCCGGATCGTCCACGAGCGAAGCTTCGAGCCCGTCGATACGCGGAAGTTGGGTGGTTGCGGTCTCGACGACGGACGTTTGCGGACCGTCCTGGGTAGCCCGGTCCGGGTAGTCGAGAGTGGCGGCGTCCGTCGCGCCCGGTTGCCTGCCGAGCAGTGCCGGCAGGGCCTGAGGTGAGGCGAGCCCGGACCGGATGAGGGTCGCGAGCATCGAGAGCACCGCCGTGGCGTCGTTGCTGTCCGCGGTCCACAGTTGCGGCGGCGCGAAGATCTGATTGCGCGGCAGCGACGTCGGCGTCAGCGCGGCCCAGGCCATCGCCCCCAGCGCGTCCTGACGTCGGGCGCTGCGCGATTCGATGTCGATGGTCGGCGCGGTGTCGTCGGGGATGTACGACGGGACCTGCGGCTCCGAGCCGGTGGCGGCCAGCGCCGCTGCCGCCGAGGTGTCGAAGGCAAGCGCGTCGAGTGAGCCGGTTATCCGCGACGACAGCTGCGGAGCTGCCGAGTCGACGGAAGTGTCAGCCACCATCGCTGTGGTGGGATTCACGCTCAGCACCTCTGCGGTGGCCGAGTCGAGGACACCCGAATCCGGCCAGACGAAATCTCGCAGTGAGGTCACGCCGAGGATGTTGTCGACGATGTCCGCCGGCCGTGTGAGCGCGGTAGCCGTCAACTCCGGATTGGCCACCGAGGTGACCGCGGCGAGATCGGCCTGGGCGAACGGAACCGCCGTCGTGCACATCGAGGACGCGAGGGTCTTCACCCGGCCGAGCCACTGGTTGGCGGCGTCGCTGCCGCGGCCTTCGTGCGACGGTCCGGTGGGGTCGGACGAGTTGTCGGCCACGAGGTATCCGCGAGTCATGTTCTCGACGGTGATCAGAAGGTCGGGGTCGATTGCCAGGCAGAGCGCATCCGTGACGCGGCGATCGGTATCGCTCTCGGGCTTGGTGGCGTTCTCCACCGCATCGACCAACGCGTCCAGACGGCCGCCGTCGGAAAGTTCGGTGGCAAGTTCGTCGTCGATCAGGCGTACGGGCTCGTTGACCGCGCCGGGGATTCCGCCGACGAGTCGTGGCGCGTCGGCCAGCGGCCACATGAGCGTGACGCCGATCGGGGCGGACGTGTCGGGGGGAACGACCGCCGTGGCGGACGAACTGGGGGTTCCGGCTGTGGCGTTCGATTCGGCTGCGGCCGGCACACCGAGGACGGGGAGCAGGAAGCGTGCGTCGTCGAGTCGGGCGGCACCGCCGTACTCCGGGGTGCCGTTCACGTTGACGAGCATCGGGTAGACGCCCGGTTCGGTGATGTCGAGAGACAACCCGGTAGTGCTCCGCAACGGCAAGGTGAGCGTGAACTGCTTGGACTGGCCGGTGTCGAGGGTGGTGGCAACGGTGTCGAATTCGCCGACCGTGTCGAAAACGGCCTGGTCGAAATCGAGTGCTGCGCGCACGTCCGAACTGGAGTCGATCGCGGGAGCACGTTGCAACCTCACCCCGACGTCCTCGACGGGACGGTCACCGACGTTCTTCACCGTGCCCTTGACCACGACGTTGCGGTCGCTGGTGGTCGTCACCGTGGTCGGTGCGGTGGAGTCGATGGTCAGTTGCAGAAATTTGGCATCGTTGGTGTTTCGCGCCGGGGCGCGCTCACTGGGCTGGCTGGACGGCGCTGCACCTGCGACGGCCGTCGTTGCAGGCCCGAAACCGACAGCGGCCATCACCAAAGCGGCCACACCGGCCCGCCGCAGAGCCATTCTCATCCGGCGTCCGGTTCCTTCGGGTGCTGTACTCGCGGGATTTCAGGTCGGTGCATTTCAGGTCGCGGCATTTCGGCGATCATCTGGGATGCAAGTTCGGCCAGCTTGCGCTCGTCGGCGTATGCGAGGCGCGAGTGCAATTCCGTCAGCGGCACCCAGGCGACTTCGGTGACCTCGATGTCCTCGTCGGAGAGTTCACCGCCGAGAAAGCGGAGGAGATAGTGGTGCACGGTCTTGTGGACGCGTCGACCTTCGGTCACGAACCAGTAGTCGATGCTGCCCAGCGGTGCCAGGACGGTTCCCTGGATACCGGTTTCTTCTTCGACCTCACGCATCGCGGTCTGCTCAGCGGTCTCACCTTGTTCGATATGGCCCTTCGGTAGCGACCAGAGCAGGCGTCCGCGGCGGTCGGTTCGGCCGATCAGTGCAGCGCAGAGCCGTTCCGGGGGTCCGCCCCAGCCGTCGACGACCAAGCCGCCCGCAGAAGTTTCACGGACGGTTCGCATCAAAGGTTTATCGGGGTTGCCGACGGCAGGTCGACGCCGCGGGTTACGGCGACTCCTGTTTGTTCGTTCGGCACCAGACACCTCATCGATACTAGTTGGCGTTGCAGCGTTGCCCGGTAACCCGCGCAAAGCGGTCTATCGCGTTCGTATGCGCGTTCTGCTATTTGCGCACCTTAAGTAAGCTCCTTTCACGTGACTGTCCCTACCTCCGACGCTGATCGCCGCCTACGACTGCTTGCCGACGCCACTGCAACGCTCGGCACGTTGTCCGACGTGTTGAACCCGCTCGGTGAGCGTTTTGCTGCGGCCGGTCACGAGCTGTTCCTGGTGGGTGGCAGTGTTCGCGACGCGATCCTCGGCCGCTTCAGTGGCGATCTGGACTTCACGACGGACGCCAGGCCGGAGAAGGTTCAGGCTCTGCTCAAGGGCTGGGTGGACAAGCAGTGGGACACGGGCATCGAGTTCGGGACCATCAGCGCCATCAAGCACGGCCAGGAGATCGAGATCACGACCTTCCGGGCCGACGCTTACGATCGCGTCTCTCGTAATCCGATAGTCGAGTACGGCACGACGTTGGCCGACGATCTGGTGCGCCGCGATTTCACCGTCAACGCGATGGCGATGAAGATCGGCGCGGACGGTTCCTACACGTTTGTCGATCCGCTGAACGGCATGGACGCGCTGTTGGCCGGAGAGCTCGATACGCCGTCGGCGCCGGAAAACTCGTTCAACGACGATCCGCTGCGGATGCTGCGTGCTGCCCGGTTCGTCTCGCAGCTTGGTTTCACGTTGAACAATCGTGTTTTCGAGGCCATCAAGGAGATGGCGTCGCAGATCGAGCGAATCACCGCCGAGCGTGTGCAGGTGGAGCTGAACAAACTGATGCTGGGCATGTACCCGGTGGACGGCATCAACATGATGGTCGACTCCGGACTGGCTGCATACGTGCTGCCCGAGGTTCCGCAGATGAAGCTCGAGATCGACGAGCATCACCAGCACAAGGACGTCTACCAGCACTCCCTCACGGTGCTCCAGCAGGCGATCGATCTCGAAGAAGGCGATCCGGACCTTGTATTGCGTTGGGCAGCACTGCTTCACGACATCGGAAAGCCGGATACCAAGCGTAACGAGCCTGGCGGTGGGGTCAGCTTCCACCACCACGAGGTGGTCGGCGCCAAGCTGGTGCGCAAGCGCATGCGGGCACTGAAGTTCTCGAAGCAGATGGTCGACGACGTCTCACAGCTCGTGTTCCTGCACTTGCGTTTTCACGGCTACGGCAAGGGACAGTGGACCGACTCGGCGGTGCGGCGGTACGTCACCGACGCGGGCGAGCTGCTCCCCCGCTTGCACAAGCTCGTGCGGGCCGACTGCACCACACGCAACAAGCGTCGCGCCGCGCAGCTGCAGGCCACGTACGACGACATCGAAGAGCGGATCGCGCGCATCGCCGAGCAGGAAGACCTTGCTCGGGTGCGTCCGGACCTCGACGGCAACGCCATCATGGAGCTGCTGAACATCCCGGCCGGCCCGCAGGTGGGCAAGGCATGGACGTTCCTCAAGGAATTACGTCTGGATCGCGGCCCGCTCGAGCGTGACGAGGCCGAGGCCGAACTGCTGAAGTGGTGGGCTACCCAGCAGGGCTAGTTTCTCGTTTCTTGCGGTTGATCAGCACCGCTGACAATCCGGCGGCATAGACACCCGCACCGGCAACGGCCAGGCCGACGCTCTTGCCGTCGGGTGCGATCACCGTCGACGCTGCCGCGATCGCACCGATGAACGCGACGTTGAACACGGTGTCCTGCAGGGCGAATACCTGACCACGACGGTCGTCGTCGATGTCGATCTGCATGGCCGCGTCGCCGCTGAGTTTCACGGACTGGCCGGCGATGCCGAGCAGGAAAGCGGCAATCAGCAGCGACCCCTGAGTCAGCGTGGTCACGAAGACGAGCTGGACGAGAACCGCGCACACCAGGGCGTAGGTGATCGTCCGTGAGCGACCGATCCGCGGGATGAGGAACGGTGTGATCAATGCCGCGATCAGCATTCCGATTGCCGTGGCGCCGACGGCGACGCCGAATCCGGCCATCCCTCCGGGTAATTGGGAGCCGTTCGAGGTGTCGCGTAGGACCAGCACCATGATGAGGGTGTTGATGCCGAAGCAGATGCGGTGCGCTCCGATTCCGATCATCGCCGTGGTGACGCCGGGCGCCTCCCAGACAGCGGTTGCCCCGGTGCGCAGTCCGGCCGTCACCGAACGGACGGCACTGGCGCGGACCACTTCGTCGGCGACCGGACCAAGTGAGCGGGCCGTGAACCTGGCCGCGGCGAGGGCCGCGATCACCGATCCCAGTGCTGCGATGGCCACGGCGGCGCCTGACGCTCGATCCCCCGCGCCGATCATGCCGATGATCGCCACCGCTGCCGAAGCACCAAGAGCGGCTACCACCGAACCAGCCGTTGTGAGAACGGAATTGGTTGCCACCAGCCACGATTGTCGGACGACCTTCGGCAGGGCTGCGGATACGCCTGCCCCGACGAAGCGACTGACTCCGATTGCAGCAAGCGCACAGGTCAACAACAGAGTGTCACCGCCGCCGGCGACCAGCAGCACCGCAGTGGTCAGGATGAAGAGCCCGCGGAGCACGCTCGCCCACAGGAGCACCAGGCGGCGGTCCCAACGATCCAGCAGAGCGCCGGCAAAGGGGCCGATCACCGAATAAGGAAGGAGCAGTACGGCAAAGCCGGCCGCTATCGCCACCGGATCGGTTTCGCGTTCCGGGTTGAAGAGGATTGCGCCGCCGAGCGCGGCCTGGAACATTCCGTCGCCGAACTGGCTGGAAAAGCGGACGAGCGCCAGCCTTCCGAGGCCGGGTGATTCACGCAGGGTGTGCAGTACGCGCTGCCAGGCCTCGCGGCGGTTCGAGGCTCGGTTCATAAGCGGAAACTGTAGTGGGTGGGTCAGGCGCCGATCTTGACGGTGGCCCGCTCGAGGATCGGCGCGACGTCGACGCCCCTCGGCAGCGTTCCGAACACACTCCCCCAGCTGTTTCCGAGCCGACTCGCGCAGAACGCGTCGGCCACCGCGGGGTGCCCGTAGCGGAGCAACAGCGAGGCCTGCAGAGCGAGCGCCATGTCGCCGACGATCTTTCGTGCCCGGTATTCGATGTCGTCGAAATCGCCGAATGCCACCTGGAGATCCCGCACGGCCTGATCGAAGTGGCCGTCCACTCCACTGGCTCGTTTCAGCTCGTCGAAGAACACCTGCAGTGTTTCGGGTTGCTTGGCCATCGCCCGCAGTGTGTCGAGCGCCGCGACGTTGCCGGAACCCTCCCACACCGAAAGGAGCGGAGCCTCGCGATAGAGGCGCGGCATCCGGGATTCCTCCACGTATCCGTTTCCGCCCAGACACTCGAGTGCCTCGGCAGCGTGGATCGGTCCGCGCTTGCAGACGAAGTACTTACTCACGGCCAACGAAATGCGTCGTAGTGCGCTGGCGTGGGCATCGCCTGCGGTTGCGCGGTCGGTCAGAGCGGCCAGCCACATCGCGACGGTGGTCGACGCTTCCGATTCCACCGCCAGATCTGCCAGAACGTTTCGCATCAAGGGTTGGTCGATCAGGTTGGCGCCGAAAGCACTTCGATGCGTCGCGTGGTGAACTGCCTGCATGGTGCCGACGCGCATGCCGGTGGCCGTGCCGATCGTGCAGTCCAACCGGGTCATGTTGACCATCTCGATGATGGTGCGCACGCCCCGGCCTTCCTCGCCGACCATCCATGCGAGAGCGTCGCGGTACTCGACCTCACTACTCGCGTTGGAATGATTGCCCAACTTGTCCTTCAGACGCTGCAGGAACATGTTGTTGAGCGAGCCGTCCGGCAGGACCCGAGGCAGGAAGAAGCACGACAGACCACCCGGTGCCTGGGCGAGGACGAGGAACACGTCCGACATCGGCGCGGAGGTGAACCACTTGTGGCCCGTCAGCAGGTAGCTGCCGTCGGATTGTGGCACTGCCCTTGTGGTTCCGGCACGAACATCCGAACCGCCCTGTTTTTCCGTCATCGACATACCGGCGATCAATCCGGGTTTGGTGAGGGGAGCTTTCAGCGCCGAATCGTAGTGCCGCGTGGTCAGGAGGGGTTCGTACTGCGCGGCCAGATCCGCGTTGTGCCGCAGCGCGGGGATCACGGCGTACGTCATGGAGATGGGACAGCCGTGGCCGGCATCGGTTTGACCCCACACGGCCATCTTCGCGGCGCGGACGAGGTGTGCGTGTGGATTCGGGTCAACCCACGGAGCGCCGTGCAGTCCCAATTCCACTGCGGTGCTCATGAGTTGGTGATAGGCGGGGTCGTAGCGGACCTCGTCGATACGGTTGCCGTAGCGATCGTGGGTTCTCAGGACGGGTGGGTGCTCCTCGGCCAGATCGCCCCACTCCTGGGCCTGCGCGCTTCCGGCGCGGACCCCTACTCGATGAACCTCTTCGAGTGCATCCGATGCGCCTTCACGGTGGAGTGCCTCGAGGATCGGCGCGTATTCGGCTGCGTCGTAATCGATCAGGGGCGGAACCTGATTGGTGACTTCATGCGTGGGTGTCATCGAAGCTCCCTAACGATCGAAGGGTGAAGGCGAGAATGGCGTCGATCGCAGCGGGATCGGTGGTGCCTCCGCGCAGTGGAAGGATCAGGGCCTCGCCGATTGCCCCGACGATGCACGCTGCCGTCAGAGTGGCGTCCTGTGGCGGTATCTCACCGGTGTCGACTGCCGAACGAATTGCGGTGGCCAAGCAGTCTCGGAACGATTCGCGAAACATGAGACGCTGTTCGTCGACGAGAGGATCTACCGGTTCCACCAGCAGTGCATAGGCGAGAACCGGTGCGCGCATGGCACGTTCGGCGAAGGTCCGAACCGACGCTGATACAGCGGAGCGGTGGTTGCCTTCCAGATGTCGGGCGCTGTCTCCGGCGTCCCGAGCTGCGGATACCTCACGGCTGCAGACTGATTGGAACACTTCGGCGAACAATTCGCCCTTGCCGTCGAAATGTCGATACAGCGTCCCGGTGCCGACGCCGGCGTGTTTGGCCACCGCGGCGATGGAACATCCCGCATAGCCGTGAGTTGCCACTGCCGTCGTGGCGGCCTCGAGCAGTCGGGCGCGTTGGGCGTCCAATCTTTCCTGTACTGCCGGAGTGCGGCGATAGGCCATGTGAAGAAGTGAACACCCGTTCCGTTCTTGCGTCAAGGCTGACTGCTGGAGAATGACGACATGGCTACCACGGCGAAAGTCGATTTCGAAGTTCCGGTTCTGGTTCTCGGTCCGCGACCTCGTGAACCGTATGTCCACACTTACGGCAAGGTCATCGGGTTGAGTCCCGTTGTCGCTCGCTTGGCGTTGAGTTCGACCGCCGGCCCGGTCCGGATCACCGTCGACACGCTGGATGTGGACCCGGGAATTCCCGCTCTCGATGATTGGGAGACCATCGAAGAAGGCACGCTCGAGAGCGTTGTCGCTGGTCTACCACCACTTCGATTGACAGGCGAACGGGTCCACGAGTTCGGATTCCTCGAGCGCCTACCGATTGGCCTCTACCGCATCCGAGCCTCGGTGCGCGGCAGGGACTTTGATCAAGCCGACCCTGAAGCTTTCATCCAGATCTGGCCCGTCGCGGAATTCGAGCCGATTCATCTCTTCAAGTCAGGCGACAAGGTCGAAGTACGGGACGTCTACAGCGATGACAGGCACCTCACGATCCCCCCACGGCCAGGAGGCGTGCAAAAGAAAGCGACTGAGGGTATCCACGCTCACAGCGTGACCGAACCAACATCAGTGCGCCGGCAATGGGAACGGATCGCCGCCTGGTTTTCCGAAAACGGATTTCCGCAAGCACTGGATGCGTTCGCGCCCGGAGCCGCGCAATCGGAAATCGACCGGGTCGAGGCACTGAGCGGAATCGCATGGCCAACCGAATTGAAAGACCTCTACTCAGTCCAGAACGGCTTCGCCCCCGGCGCCTGGATGCAGTTCCTTCCCCAACACGACATGCTCAATCTGGACGAGCTGTTGGCCAATCACCGCAGAGCCCCGGCAGCGTACGAGCTGCGAGATGTCCCGGAGAGTGTTCCCTCATTGTCGGACCGTGCTCAACCGGCAGGAACCCCGATCGGAAAGTTTCTTCCGGACTACACGACCTTCGCCTGCCGCGACGGATACGAATTATTCTGCGACACAAGGCAAGGGGAGCTGTCAGGCTGTGTGACCGAGTATGCCCGTGAGAACGCGGACGCCGCCGGACCTCAGTGGACTTCGATCAGCGCGATGCTCGCCGATCTCGTAGATTCCCTGGAAACGGGTCGGCCTTTCGGTGGTGGCTGGGTAGCGGGACTCGGTGACGGCGGACTTTCCTGGCGGTACGCACCTGCGTAGCGTGTGCAGCCACTTCACGCGGCAGCGGTGCGAGCCTGTTCCTCGCGCCACCACGCGACGGTCGCTTCGGCGGCCTGATCGAGCGGCGTCGGCGAGAGTCCGAGCAGCACTTCGCTGGCACTCGAGTCCATGACGAACGGCTTGGTGAACTGGTAGTTCATCTCCGCGAATTCGCGGCTGTCGGTGTTGATCTTGCCGACGGCGTCGAGCACCCAGGCAGGCAGGACACCCACCTTGGCGGGGGACGCCCCGGCGGCGCGGGCGAAGGCCTCGGCGATCTTGCGTTGCGTGAGCGCGGGGCCGGTGGGCGCGTGGAGGACGGAGTTCCAAAGCTCTGGGTTGTGGGCTGCGGCGATCATCGCTGCTGCGAGATCGGGGATGTAGGTGAAGGAGTGCGGCTGATCTGCGGAACCGATGACACGAATCTTCTTACCTGCCATGACTTTCGGAACCATGCGCTCGCCGGCGTGGGCAGTGCGGACGCGGGGACCGAAGAAGTCCGAGGCCACGACGCTGACGGTGGGTGTTGCAGAGGCCTCGCGAGCACGCAGCAGCGCGGTGCGCACTCCGCGCTTGCCACCGGTGGCGTTGCGTGGATCGGATTCGGTCATCAGGGTGTCGGAGTTGTAGGCGTAGAGGCTTTCGGGGAAGACCACGACGGCACCGATGGATGCGGCCGCGTCGAGCACAACCTTCTCGGCCGCCGGGAGTTCCCGCTCCCAATCGGCTGCGTTGTAAGCAGCGTGGATGCAGTGGTAGATGGCCGTGGCGCCCTCGCTGACCGAGCGCAGGGCCTCGGAATCCGAGACGTCGACGCGTCGGCGGTCGATCAGCGGGTGCTCGGGCCCGCTGCCGGACCTGGTCAGGAGCCGGACGTTGATTCCCTGCTCGGCGAGCTGTAGTGCGACGGCGGATCCGACGGGTCCTGCTCCGGTGACGATTTCGAGGTTCGACATGGTGTGCTCCTTCTTGTTTCGAGTGAACTGAGAGCACTGCTCTCGTTTTCAAGAATGCACCTGCACCCGAGCGCTGTCAAGAGCAGTGCTCTCTTTTGTTGATGCTGCTCTCGGGAATGGGGCAAGATGGACTCATGGTTGGAACTCCCCGTGAGCGGGCGCGCGAACAGACGCTGCAGGACATCACCCGTATCGGACGCGAGCATCTTGCTGCCGTCGGCGCTGCCGCTTTGTCTCTGCGGGCCGTCGCGCGTGACCTGGGAGTCGTGTCCTCAGCGGTATACCGCTATGTCGCCAGTCGGGACGAACTGCTGACCTTGCTGGTGGTCGACGGGTACACGGAACTGGGCGCGGAAGTGGACGCCGCCGTGAATGCCGTTGCAGCAGAGGATTTTCGCGGACAGTTCATTGCTCTCGGGCGCGCCGTTCGCAGCTGGGCGATCCGGGAGCCGGCCCGCTACGGTCTGTTGTTCGGCAGCCCCGTCCCCGGCTACGACGCTCCGGGCGAGCAGACCACCGGCCCCGGCACCCTCGTCGTGACCCGGCTGATCGGGATCATCGACGCCGCCCATCGCGCGGGTTCACTGACGGTGCGAGAGGGTCCGGGCCTGAGTGACACGTTGGCAGCGGACCTCGAGGGAGTGCGGAT
Source organism: Rhodococcus sp. MT28 (assembly GCF_058792695.1). Classification (NCBI taxonomy): domain Bacteria; kingdom Bacillati; phylum Actinomycetota; class Actinomycetes; order Mycobacteriales; family Nocardiaceae; genus Rhodococcus; species Rhodococcus sp. MT28. The sequence goes on along the minus strand of NZ_JBXAFD010000002.1, from coordinate 298,522 downwards.
TGAACTGGGTACCGACCTGCCGCCGGATGCCGCGGTGCGCGCAACTCTCGTCTGGGTATCGCTGTTCGGTTCGGTGAACTTCGAGGTGTTCGGGCAGTACGGAAGCGATACGTTCACCGACGCGAGCGAGATTTTCGAGCGGCATTTGGCACTACTTGCCGATGTGGCGGGTCTGACCTGAACACGCTTGTGTCTCGTTCCTCCGCACGCAGTTGTCGGTGAGATGATGTCCTTGTGGCGCACGCAGAAGAACCCGAGGATCGAATGGCCTGGATAGAACCGGAGGTTCGTCCGGGCAGTTTGTTGGTGTCGTCGACCGATCTCACGGAACCCGCATTTCGCCGCACCGTCATCTACATGATCGAGCACAACGACGCCGGGAGCCTGGGCGTCGTCGTCAATCGGCCGAGTGAGACGGCCGTGCAGAACGTGTTGCCGCAGTGGTCACCGCTGACCGCGCATCCTTCGGCCCTGTACATCGGTGGACCAGTCAAGCGTGACTCGGCGCTTTGCCTGGGCATCGCTCGCAACGGTGCGCGGATCGACGGCGTCGCCGGCCTGCGGCGGGTGGACGGCAAGGTAGTCATGGTGGATCTGGACTCGGACCCGGAGGTCATTGCTCCTTTGGTCGAAGGGATCCGCATTTTTGCCGGGTACTCGGGTTGGACTCTGGGCCAGCTGGATTCGGAGCTCGAGCGTGAAGACTGGATGGTGATCAGCTCGCTGCCGTCGGATGTGCTGACGCCGCCCCGAGTCGATGTCTGGGCACGGGTGCTACGACGCCAGCCGCTACCCGTGGCGATGCTGGCCAGCCACCCCATCGAGGTGGAACGAAACTGACTTGTCGGAGGTCGATGATATTCCTGTGTCATCGTTTTCGAGAGAGGTGGCAGTAATGCTCGCTGAGCGTCAGATCCAGTGCGCGGATTGTGTTTCGGATGTCGATCACTGCCACGATTCTTTGCTGCGGCATGCCGACGGATCACTCGAATGCACCGGCGCGAACTGCCTCGACTTGGCATCGGTCCGCCATGCGCTGTCCATCGATTGTGCTGAACTGCAGGGCGGTTGCGGCTGCGTCGACGCGACCCGAGGCGAGTTGCTCGCTAGCTGACGCTGACCGGATCCCGATTCGCGAAGCGTTGCGCCATCGCAGCACAGACGATCAGTTGGATCTGATGGAAGATCATCAGCGGCAACACGATCAGGCCGACGGGCTGGCCCGCGAACAGTACAGCCGCCATCGGTAGGCCCGTTGCCAAGGACTTCTTCGACCCGCAGAAGATGATGACGATCTGATCGGGAAGATCGAACCCGAGCTTGCGCCCCGCGAGAGTGGTCACGCCGAGAACCAGCGCGAGAATCAGGCAGCACACGATTGTGAGGATCACGATCTGCCAGATCGTGATGGTGCTCCAGATCCCCTCTTTCATGCTTTCGCTGAAGGCGGCGAAGACAACGAGGAGGATCGATCCGCGATCGACGTACTTGGTGGGTTCGGCGTACTTCTGCAGCCATCCGATCACCAGCGGGCGGATCAGCTGACCGACGATGAACGGGATCAGCAACTGCACGACGATGTCGAGGATCGACGAGAAGTCGACCGTCGCCTGGCCGGTGGTGTTCATCAGCAGAACCACCAGCAGCGGTGTGACGAAGACGCCGATCAGGTTGGAGAACGACGCACTGACGATCGCGCCCGCGACGTTCCCCTTGGCGATCGAGGTGAACGCGATCGAAGACTGAACCGTCGACGGAACCAGGCACATGTAGAGGATGCCGGTGTAGAGCTCGTCGCTGATCAGCGTCGGTGACAGGAATCGCAGTGCTAGGCCGATCAGTGGGAACAGCACGAACGTCGCGGCGAGGACGACGGTGTGCAGTCGCCAGTGCTTGACGCCCTTCCAGGCTTCCTGCGGCGAGAGCCGTGCGCCGTAGAGCAGGAACAAGAAGCCGATGGCGATCTTGGTGGCCCAGTTCAGAATGCTCTCCGCGGTACCCGATACCGGGAACACACTTCCGAGCACGCCGGCGATGATGATGCCGAGGATGAACCCGTCGATGTAGAACCTACTGAGAAACTTCACCTGGCTAAGGATAACGGCGAGCTTCAGCGGGCTCTCGAGCCCCACGAAGGTTGAAGCCCATCACCGCCAGGCACAGCAGCGTCCCGATGATCGACAGCTCGATGATGGCCGTCTGCATTCCCTGGAGGGTGATGGCGATACCCGCGATGATCGACGGGATCGCCAGTCCCGCGTAGCTGACGGTGAAGAACGCGGCCAGAACTCCGCCGTGGCTCTCGCGGGCGTGGGTCCGGGCGGCGGCGTTGACGCGCTTCATGCCGCCGGCAAACGCCAGACCGTGCCCGGCGCCGACCACGACGGTGATGACGCCCAGCAGTGCCAGGCTCGGGACGAGGTCGACCACGAGGAGGCCGATCATTCCCAGAGCGAGGATTCCCAGGCCGGCGGTGACGGACGTGCGCGGGTCCATGCGGCTTCCGCCGAGTTGCGCGACCACCGAGCAGATCATCACCAGTGCGGCCGCCCCGCCGCCGAGTAGAAGGTTGTCGATGTTCAGCAGGCTGGTCATCCACGACGGGACCACCGACTGGAAGAGCCCGACCGCGCCCCACGACAGCGCGACGGCGAGCGAGCTGAGCCAGAAAGTCTCGCGAATGGCGGCGGGAACATGTGGCATCTGGAAGAACCGCTTCGGGCGTGTGACGTCCCCGATCCGCGGAAGTAGCAGCAACACGATCAGTGCCGGGATGAACGCGACGAGGAAGATCAGATACGGCAACCGCAGCGGTTGTGGAAGGTACTGGGCGATTGCACCGGACACGAGTGGTCCGAGCGCACCGCCCAACGCGCCCGTCACCGTCGATACGAGCGCTGCTCGTCGGTGATCGAACTTCGGTTCCTGCTCCACCAATGCGGCGCTGCCCGCCGCACTGGCCGCGCCCACCGCGATTCCCTGGGCAATCCGGCCGACGAACAACCACACCGTCGCGTCGGCAAATGCCAGAACGAGCGTGCCGACGACGCTCAGAGCGAGTGCAGTAAGGAGCACGGTGCGTCGGCCGAGGGCGTCGGACAGCGGTCCGAAGAACAGCAATGCCGGAACGAGGCCGGCGACGTAGACGCCGTAGATCAGCGTCTGGATGGTGGGCGTGAATCCGAACTCGGTCCGGTAGAGCCCGTAGACGGAGGTGGGCATGTTCGCGCCCAAGAGGATCACGGTGAGGACGTAGCCCACGCCGTAGAAGTGTCGATTGGTGCGGCGTGTGCGTTCTTCGGTGGCGACAGCTGTGGCGGACGTGGGAAGCCCCTCCTGAAGACAGAGTGCGAAAATACATGGGTCGTCCTACGTATCGTAGGTGAGTGGAATGATCGCCGCTAATGCTGTGAGGATGAGCTGATGACCGTTGTTCGCAAAGAGTCCGCGTACGAGCAATCCCTCGACTGGATGCGCGCGCAGATCTCCGACGGCGTCTGGACAGTGGGCAATCGTGTTCCGACCGAGCCGGAGCTGATGAGTGTTCTCGGCGTCGGCCGGAACACCGTGCGCGAAGCGATCAAGACATTGACCTCGACGGGAGTCCTGGAGATCCGTCGCGGATCAGGGACCTTCGTGCGCGCTCGGACCGACATCGGCGGACTGCTCGGCAGACACGCGTCCGTCGACGAGATGAAATACGTCTTCGAAGTGCGTCGTGCGCTCGAGATGGAAGCGGTCCGGTTGGCGTGTGAGCGTCGCAGCGACGACGACGTCCGGATACTTCGTGAGCTGGCCACCAAGCGTGACGTCCCGGCCGAGAACTTCGTCGACGTCGATCTCGCGTTTCACATTGCCGTTGTCGATGCCGCCCACAATCCCGTGCTGAAAGATCTGTTTGCCGGAATCCTCGAAACAGTTCGAGCCACCTACGAGGTGACCGAAGGGGTGCATCCGCCGTCGCTGACGTCTTCGCATCATCAGGGAGTTGCCGAAGCCATCGCCGAACGCGATGTCACCAAAGCCAGGGCTGCGGCGTGTGGGTATCTCGAGAAGACTCAGGAAGCGATCGGTTCAGGCTCGGCGGTTACCGAGTCCGGGCGTCGGCCAATCGATTGAGTGACCCGGCGATGTCTTCGGCTCCGGGTGTCGTGATCGTGAGTCGGTCGCCACAAGCGAACGTGATGACCACCGCTGGCCCGGTGCGGGTGACGACGCCGTAGTTACGACGACCCTTGGTCTTGAGTCCCCAGCCGCCGAAGTCCGCGAACGGTTTGATCTCCGCGACGTCGGCTCCGACAACTTCCTCGATGCCGTAGGTCATCGCAGCCATCCCCATGTTGATCACCCGGATTTCCCGTTCGTCGACGATCACCCGGAAGCGAACCAGGCTGACGACGAGCAGTCCGAGTGCCCCGAAGATGAACAGCGGCCAGAGTGACCGCATCGCCAACGCCATGATGACTCCGGGCGCCAGAGTGATCGCAGTGAGGATCACCGACCCCTTGGTGCTGAATCCGACGTCGTCGGAGATGGGGAGAGCGCAGCGGCTTCGCGGCAACCCGGCCGAGGGTTCGATCGTGGCAAGAGTGCGGACGCGGTAGTCACGCAGGAACGAGGCGCCGATCCACCCCAGCACCCCGCCGATGACAAAGCCGACACCGATAGACCACAGCGGGAGTGACGTCGTGGATGGATCGGTGACATCGAGTTGGGTGTAGAGCAAAGCGAAGTTCACTGTCGTGATGAGCCCGACCACGCTCAGCCCGACAACCAACATGAATCGGCGCATCATCAGCATCGCGGGAGCAAGAGCAGCAATCGCACTCAGGCCGCCACCGAAGAGCAGCGTCAGAAGTGCAATGGTCCAGGCGTTGGCCGACGGGGTGGAGAATCCGTCCGGCGAGGTGGTGGTCCAGTGAGTCGCGATCTGTTCCGGGAGGCGGGGCTCCCAAATTTTTGTCAGGACGAAGCCGAAGACCGCACACAACAGCGGAACGACTAGCCCGAATACGACCCCGGCCGGGTCGACCACGCGATGTTTCACGTGAATCAATGAGCCGGCTGGCAAGCATCCTTGAGCGCGCAGGCACCGCAGGAAGCGGTACCGCAAGCGGCAGCGTTCGCCTTGGCCTCGGAGGTCTCCGCCACCGGCTCGTCTGCGGCAGGCTCGGAGTGTCCGCCGCAGTTGCAGTCGTTACCGCATCCGCTCTGCTGCGGGAGTGCGGCGGCAGCACGGGCACCGATGCCTCCACCGAAACCGGCGGTGAGGACGGCGACGACGACGGCGATGATCGCGACTGCGACGCCGAAGACTCCGCCGATGGTCAGTGCTGCGACTCCGCCGATGACCAACATTCCGGCGGCCGCGAGCATGGTCGGACCGGCCACCTTGTTGGCGAGGGCGAACGACTCCTCGCTCCGCAGGGAATCCTCGGTGCGGACACCGGCCCAGCGGTTGCGCGGGAGTTTGCCGATCAGTCCGGCGACAGCAACTCCACCGACGGCGACAGCGAGCACGAATAGCACCACAGCGACAACGATCACCCATACAGGATAGGCGCGAGTGGAGTTGATGGTATGCCCGGGTCGTGCAGGCTCTACCCTGGTTATCGGTATTTCCGTCAGCCAAGTAGATAGCGACCACAGTGACCGAGTCTCCGCAGTCCCCCGATTCACCAGCCGACGCAACTCCGCAGCACCGCTACACCGCGGAGCTCGCCGGCCAGATCGAGCAGCACTGGCAGGACCGCTGGAGTGAGGAAGGCACGTTCAACGCGCCCAATCCGGTCGGTCCGCTCTCCTCGCCCGACGGTGTTCCCGCCGACAAGCTCTTCGTGCAGGACATGTTCCCGTACCCCTCGGGTTCGGGCCTGCACGTCGGTCACCCGCTCGGATACATCGCTACGGACGTCTTCGCGCGCTTCCATCGCATGCAGGGGCGCAATGTCCTGCACACCCTCGGCTACGACGCGTTCGGTCTCCCGGCCGAGCAGTACGCCGTGCAGACGGGTACCCACCCGCGGACGACCACCGAGTCCAACATCGCCAACATGAAGCGCCAGCTGCGACGCCTGGGTCTGGGGCACGACGAGCGTCGTAGCCTCGCGACGACGGACGTCGACTTCTACCACTGGACGCAGTGGATCTTCCTGCAGATCCACGGCGCCTGGTACGACAAGGCTGCAGGCAAGGCCCGTCGTATCTCCGAGCTGGAAGCCGAGTTCGATTCCGGTGAGCGCGCTCTGGAAGACGGACGCGAGTGGGCGTCGCTGACAGTCGCCGAGAAGGCAAAGGTCGTCGACTCGTACCGCCTTGTCTACCAGTCGGATTCGATGGTCAACTGGTGCCCCGGTTTGGGTACCGTCCTGGCCAACGAGGAAGTCACCGCCGACGGTCGTAGTGACCGCGGAAACTTCCCAGTCTTCCGTAAGCATCTCCAGCAGTGGATGATGCGCATCACCGCGTACTCCGATCGCCTGGTCGACGACCTCGAGTACTTGGATTGGCCGGACAAGGTCAAGGCCATGCAGCGCAACTGGATCGGACGCTCGTACGGTGCCGAAGTTACCTTTGCTGCAGGCGAGTACGGCGTCGATGTGTTCACCACCCGTCCGGACACGCTGTTCGGCGCCACCTATGTGACGCTGGCTCCTGAGCATGACTTGGTGGACAAGCTCGTCGCGGACGAGTGGCCCGAAGGTGTCGACGCACGCTGGACTGGCGGTGCCACGACGCCGGCGGAAGCTGTTGCTGCATACCGTAAGTCGATTGCCGCCAAGACCGACCTGGAGCGTCAGGAAAACAAGGAGAAGACGGGCGTCTTCCTCGGTTCCTACGCCGTCAATCCGGTCAACGGCCACAAGGTCCCGATCTTCATCGCCGACTACGTTCTGACGGGTTACGGCACCGGTGCGATCATGGCAGTTCCGGGACACGATCACCGTGACTGGGAGTTCGCGAACGCGTTCGGTCTGGATATTCTCGAAGTTATTGCCGGTGGCAATGTTTCGGAGGCTGCGTACTCCGGTGACGGCCCGCTGGTGAACTCCGACTACCTCGACGGGCTGGACGTTGCGGAGGCCAAGGCGACCGTCATCAGTCGCCTCGAGGAGAGCGGCCAGGGCAAGGGCACCATCCAGTACAAGCTGCGCGACTGGCTTTTCGCGCGTCAGCGTTACTGGGGCGAGCCCTTCCCGATCGTCTACGACGCGGACGGCAACGCACACGCTCTGCCGGATTCGGCTCTGCCCGTGGTGCTTCCGGAGGTCGAGGACTACGCACCCGTGTCCTTCGATCCGGACGACGCCAACTCCGAGCCCTCTCCCCCGCTGAACAAGGCGACCGACTGGGTCAACGTCGAGCTCGATCTCGGTGACGGTCTGCAGACCTACCACCGCGACACCAACGTCATGCCGCAGTGGGCAGGTAGCTCGTGGTACCAGCTGCGCTACATCGACCCCACCAACCAGGACGCCTTCTGCGACCCGCAGAACGAGGCGTACTGGACGGGCCCGCGTCCGGAACTGCACGGCCCCAACGATCCCGGTGGAGTCGACCTGTACGTCGGCGGCGTCGAGCACGCAGTGCTGCACCTGCTGTACTCGCGCTTCTGGCACAAGGTTCTGTTCGACCTGGGCTACGTGTCCTCGAGCGAGCCGTACCGCCGCCTGTACAACCAGGGCTACATCCAGGCATTCGCGTACACCGATGCCCGCGGCGTCTACGTGCCGGCGGAAGAGGTCGTCGAGCGTGACGGCAAGTTCTTCTACGAAGGCGCCGAGGTCAACCGCGAGTACGGCAAGATGGGCAAGAGCCTGAAGAATGCCGTTGCGCCGGACGAGATCTGCGCCGAGTTCGGTGCAGACACTCTGCGTGTGTACGAGATGTCGATGGGTCCGCTGGACACCTCGCGTCCGTGGGCTACCAAGGACGTCGTCGGTGCTGCGCGATTCCTGCAGCGAGTGTGGCGCGTCGTCATCGACGAGGAGACCGGCAAGCCCCGTGTCACCGACGAAGCGCCCGGTGAGGAGACTTTGCGTGCGCTCAACAAGGCGATTTCCGGTGTCATCGAGGATTACACGGCGCTGCGCGACAACACGGCCGCCGCGAAGCTGATCGAGTACAACAACCACCTCACCAAGGCGTTCCCGGGCGGTGCGCCGCGTGCTGCTGTCGAGCCGCTGGTGCTGATGCTCGCTCCCCTGGCGCCGCACCTCGCGGAAGAGCTGTGGTCGCGTCTGGGTCACACGGAATCCCTTGCGCACGGACCCTTCCCGGCAGTCGAGGAGAAGTGGCTCGTCGAGGATACCGTCGAGTACCCGATCCAGGTCAACGGCAAGGTTCGTAGCCGCATCAGCGTCCCGGCGGATGCCGATCGCAAGGCTGTCGAGGAGATTGCGCTGGCCGACGAGAAGATCGTCGCTCTGCTCGAGGGCAACGCACCCCGCAAGGTGATCGTTGTGCCGGGCAAGATGGTGAACATAGTTCTGTAGGGCCTTCGGCCCCTGTGCGCCGTTTTGGTAGTTACCGCTACCGAAACGGCGCACAGTCGTTTCTGGGGATGATTCCCGACGTTGACACCGAGGGGGAACCTCAAAGGCGGGATCGTCAAGTACGGGGTGGTCGGTATTTCGAAGATGGGAATGGCTCCACGTTCAAGTTCGAACCGAAAATCGTTGCCGTTGCTCATAATCCAAAGCCAGGTTCGAGTTTGTGACGCCAATCAGTCGTTGTCCTGAATGTCCCGCTCCGCGGAACATTTGGTAGCGCGTGTTCGATGTGAGGGCTGTGATGCACGTAACACGTTGCCGAGAGCGGTAGCTGTCGTTCCACTGCACTTCCCCGCAAGGCCCCCGTCGGCGGTATTCGACAGGGGGTCAATCGAATTTGTAGGTGTCCCGAAAGGATCTTCCAGCCATGGCGTCTCACGTCCACAGCTCCGGTTCGTCTCCTAGTGCGCCCGAACCGACATCGATACCGGAGCGTTGGACTCCGCGACTGGTGTTCTCTCTGGCGTCGATCGTTCTACTTCTCGAGATGCTCGCGGTGAGCTACATGATGATTTCCACTGCGCTGCCGGCCATCTCGGCGCATTATCAAACGACGCAGGGAGCTTGGCTGCTCACGTCGTTCTTGCTGCTGGGGGCGGTCGCGTCTCCTCTGCTCGGAAAGCTCGCCGACATGTACGGCAAGCGAAAAGTCCTGCTCTTGGCGGTCGCCGGCGCAGCGGTCGGATCCTTCATTTCGGCGGTTGCGCCGAGCTATGCCGTCCTGATTCTGGGCCGGTCATTGACGGGTCTTCTCGTTCCCTGCCTCTTCCTGAGCTACTCCCTCATTCGAGATGTCTTCCCGCCGAAAACTGTTGCGCTGGCAGTCAGTATCGCGACTTCCGGTATGGGTCTGATCGCGATTCCGGCGCCGTTCGTCTCCGGTTGGTTGATCGACAACCACGGGTTCCGGAGCATCTTCTGGTTCTTTGTCGTCGGGCTGGTTCTCCTCGGCGGCATGATCTTCGCTTCGACGGCGGAATCGACTGTCCGACTTCGCTCTTCGCTGGACCTGATCGGCGCGGTACTGCTCGGATCGGGCATCGCCGGAATTCTGATCGGCGTCAGCTTCGGCCCGACCTGGGGCTGGAAGAACGGTTCGACACTGGCCTACCTGATCGGCGGCGTCGCACTGTTGGTGGCTTGGGTTGCCTCTGCCCGAGCCATCCGCGAGCCCTTGATCGACCTGCGCTACTTCGGCAAGCGTTCGGTGATGCTCACCGCCGTCGGTGCCGGTTTCTGCTACGGCGCATCGGGAGTCTTCACGATTTTGCTGCCGATGATGGTGATGACCCCCGCAGTTCTCGGCCTGGGATACGGATTCGGCGTGACGGCAGAGGGATTCGCGATCTTCCAGGCGCCCCTTGGCGGCATGGTGGTGGTCGGTGGTTTGATCGTGGGCTTCCTCGTGGGGCGCAACATCCGGCCCCGTCTGCTGATGATCATCGGAATGATCCTCATGGCAGTCGGATTCACGTTGACGGCAACCATTCACGACAACAAGCCTCTGCTCATCATCTTTGCCGGAATCTTCGGTGTCGGTATGGGTATGGGCTACGCCTCCATCCCGAACCTGCTCATCGAGGCAGTGCCGCCGCAGTTGCAGGCAACCACGGCGAGCATGGTTGCGGTCTTCCAGAGCATCTTCCCCGCAGTGCTTCCCGTCATCGCCTTCACGGTCTTGAACTCGCACATCGCGATGGCGATGGAGGGCGCTGTCTTCTACACCGACGAGGGCATGCGTATCGCGTTCCTGATCGGTGCTGCTGCAGCAGTTCTCGGCGCGATCGCAGCCGTGTTCCTGCCGCGAAACATCGTCCAGATCGGCGCAGAAGACGGTGTGCAGCAGGAGACGTCCCTCCTCCCGGCTCACTGATCACACGATGATGTGCGGCTACTGGCCAACTTCCGTAGCCGCACATCGCCGTGGTGCACTTCGACGTCATGCAAGATGAATCTCCTGCAGCGAGATCTCACCCCGCAGCGGACGCTCTGCGACCTGTGCCAGATCAGATACGAATGTGTCCGCGATCGATCGGGTGGTGGTGAGTTGTACCGACAGAACATTGTTCGCTTGACTGCACACAGTTGCGCCGTGCCGGTACGCCACCAGCGCCACGGGATCGACGCGTTGGAAAGTCGCGGTGACGTGTAGGCCGACCTGTGGTGTCACCGGAACGAACGGGCCGTGGTCCGTCTTGATGCGAACTATCCCGATGATCTTGTTGAGACGCTTGATCAACATGGCGTCGGAGATCGTTGCCGGGCAACGGTACGCGATCGACATTCCGGTGACTCCCGGCGATGTCACGGATACCCATGTAGACAGGCTGACGACCTCGACGCCGAGCTTCCACCCCAGCGACGAAATACGTGCGAGAACCGCCGCGGTATCGTGGCATTCGACCACCATGGTGCCCACCCGACTCGTATCGGTGCCCACCCGAGCCGCTTCACCCATTTCCTCGACCTCCTCCGCCTAGAGAGGAAGTCCGGGCGCATCGACCCCGATGATTCTCGATCCCCGGAAGAAGTCGAGAAGCTCTGCGTCGCCGTGTGCGCCGATACCGCTTCCGCCCCAGAAACTCTGGGTCGAGTGGTCGTCTAGGTCCAGGAGGCTGGTGCTGTTGATCTTGTTCTCACCGCAATCGATTCGGGTCGCAAGTTCACGAGCGGCGTCGATGTCGGCGCCGAACACGTATCCGGCCAGGCCGGTATCGAGAGCGTTGGCCTCGAGCAGAGCTTCCTCGTCGGATGATGCTCGGTGCACCGTCAGGATCGGCCCGAAGGTCTCCGATTTGGTCTGCTCCGACGAGATTCCGTGCACCACTGTCGGTGGGAAGAACCATCCGGAATCGTCAGGCACGGGGGTGCTCGAGACGGCCGTGCCGCCCACGCCACGGAGGAACTCGACGGTATCCCGCATCCGTTGGAGTTGAGGCTCGTTCGCCTGCGGACCCATCGTGGTGTTGGCGTCATCGGTTCGGCCGAGTGCGATTTCGGCCGTGCGGTCGAGTATTGCGTCGACAAGCCGGTCGTGAAGGTGCGGCGGCACGAAGACGCTTCCCGGACTCTCACACCATTGCCCGTTGAGTTTGGTGAACCCGTCGACGAGTGCGGTGGCAGTCAGATCGATGTCGGCGTCGGCGCGGATGATCACGGGGTTGTTGCTGCCGAGCTCGAGTTGAAGAGCCTTGAAATCGGTAGAAGCTGCAGCGGCGATGGAACTACCGGCCGCTCGGCCGCCGGTGAACGCCAGTGCTCGGATTCGTCGATCGGAGGCCAGTAGATGCCCGACGTCCCCGCCTCCGTGAACGAGTTGAAACAGAGCTTTCGGCGCGTCGACTTCGGCGATGGCACGTGAGATCGCCTCGGCAAGCACGTTGGGTCCTGACGGAGCCCAGTTGGAGGGCTTGGCGATGACCGGAGCACCTGCGGCCAAAGCGAATGCGGTCTTCTTGGCGGTGATGAAGCTCGGTGCGTTCCACGGTGCGATCACAGCGGTCGGGCCCCACGCCAGCCGACGTAATTGTGCACCTGACGCCAGCTGCTCGAACCCGGAGGAGTTCTTCAGATGCGTTGCAGCACTGCGGAACAGATCGGGAAGTCCGCCGGCGAAAAGTGTGCTGATCGAAAGCGGAAGGCCGTTGTTCTTGGAGTTCTCACGAGCGATCGCCGCAGTCCGTTCTTCGACAAGTTCAGCCGTTCTCTCGAGTAGGCGCACCCGGTCGGCGACCGATCGACGGGTCCAGACACCCGATCGGTGAAGTTCTGTCGCGGCGGTGATCGCCCTCTCCGCCTGTTCGGTGGAGGACGAGAGTTGGGCTTGCAGTTTCTCTCCGGTGTCGGGATCGGTGAGAAATTCGCCGAGGTCGATAGCCGGTGTTTCGACGTTTCCGTCGATCGTGTTGTTCTGGGGCACGAGTGAGCATGAAGTGGTCATGACTGTCCTTCGTGGCGAAATCGTTTGTAGGTCAGATGTTGTCGAGGTAGCGTTCGCGTTCCCAGTCGGTGACCGCGGACATGAAGGAATCCCATTCGTCCTTGGCGACCGCCGCATAGTGCGATACGACCTCGGCGCCGAACGCCGCGAGTGCGAACTCACTGGCCTCGAGCGCACGCGCCGCTTCGTCCAGTGTGCCGGGCAGCGGTTGTTGCTTCACCTTCTCGAGTGTGTCTGTGTCGCTGTACCCGTCGCGTCGTACCGGTGCGCCGGGATCGAGCTTTCGTGTCAGACCGTCGTTCATCGACGCCAGAACGGCGGCGAGTGCGAGATACGGATTTGCGTCCGCCCCTGGCAGTCTCATTTCGAGACGGTTGGCGGACGGTGCACCGGTGATGAGTCGGCAGGTGGTAGTCCTGTTGTCGAAACCCCAGGTCAAGCCGTTCCCCGAGAAATCGTGGCTGGCTCTGGTGCGGCGCATCGAGTTGATGGTCGGCGTGTAGAACAGCATGAGTTCCGGGCAGTGCTCGAGAACTCCGCCGACGGCGTGCAGCAGCTCGGCGCTCGCGATGTTTTCTGCGCTTTCGTCGTGGAATGGGAAGGTGTCGTCGCTCCGCATGGACGCGTGAATATGACACGACGAGCCCATGCCGTCGGTGCTCGGACGTGCCATGAAGGTAGCAGTGAGCCCTTCTGCCGCAGCGACGTCGTGGACGACCTGCTTGAATAGCACATGGCGGTCGGCCATCTCGAGGGCGGTTCCGTATTCGAGGTTGATCTCCCACTGGCCCAGGCCGTATTCGACCTGAGAGACCTCCACGGGAATCGCGCTCTCCTCCAACGCGGTTCGTACCTTGCGGAAGAAAGGTTCCATCGCGTTGCCGGCGGTGATGGTGTAATCCGAGGGCACCAGGGTGGTGGGTTCGAGATCCCGATAGCCGCTGCGCCGCAATGCGTCGGGGGCACCTCGGTAGAGGTGGAACTCGAGTTCCGTTGCCGCGTAGACGGTGTGGCCGTCAGCTTCGAGCTTGTCGATCTGTTTGCGCAGGATCGTGCGCGGTGCGATCGGGACCATCTCGCCGGTATGTTCGTCGACCGAGTCAGCGATGACGATGGCAGTGGACTCGAGCCACGACGCGCGTCGCAGTGTTCCCAGGTCAGGTTGCAGGCGGAAGTCATGCCAGCCGGTGTGTCCGCCGGCGTAGTCGACAACGAGTTTGTCCATGCGTTGGCTGGCATCCCAGGCATACACACAGGTGCACACATGCAGACCCTCGTCGATGTTCGCGAGGAAAATTCGCGTCGGGACTCGTTTGCCGATCAACCGTCCGTAGAGGTCGATACCGGCGATGAGGACGGTGTCGATGTCGGACTCGGCGAGCTCGGCCGTGGTGAGCCGGCCTTTCATCGGGCAAGCCATCCGCCGTCGACGGGCAGCTGGACTCCACTGATGTAGGAGGCGTCGTCGGAGAGCAGGAAGGAGACTGCAGCACCCATGTCCTCGGGGCGGCCGACGCGCGGCACCAGGAGCCTGGACTTCATGAAGTCGAGAACTTCGCCGGAGGAGACGTCGATGCCAGGCAGGAAGGCGGTGGGGACCGGCCCGGGGGCGATCGCGTTGACTCGTACGTTGTACCGCGAGAGTTCGACGGCCAGAGCCTTCGTCAGCATCTTCACTCCACCCTTCGACGCGTTGTAGTGGACCTGTGCGAAGCCCTGGGAGGACACGACCACGTCCGCTTCCACCGTCGACAAGTTCACCACAGCGCCGCTGTTGCCGTCGCGGAAGTACGGGGTGGCGATCTGCGTGACGATGAACATGCCCTTGAGATTGACGTCGAGGACGAGGTCCCACTCTTCGTCGGTGAGGTTCTCGAGAGAACTCATCGTGATCAGGCCGGCGTTGTTGACGAGGTAGTCGAAGCGTCCCCATTCGGCGACGGTGGCTTCGAAAGCGGCGCTCACGGCGGCGCGGTCGCGCACATCGGCCTCAAGGGCGAGCGCGGGTGTGCCGTACTGCGATTCGATAAGTGCGACGGTCTCCTTTGCACTTTCGATGTGAAGGTCCACGACCGCGACGCGGGCACCGTCGGAGGCGAGGCGCAGCGCGATGCCGCGGCCGATTCCGGAGCCTGCACCGGTGATCAGGGCAACCTTGTTCTCATGCGTACGTGACATTGTTGTCTTCCATTCTGTGATGATCGATCTGGTGAGAAGAATTGGTCCGACGGGAGGTTGCAGCGTCGACGAGCCACGAGAAGAGCGGGTCGATTTCGACGAAGAATTCGGGGTGCCACTGCACGCCCACCACGGGGCGATCGGCGGCCTGGATGGCTTCGGCGACGCCGTCGAGCGCGCGTCCGACGATCCGAAGCCCGCTCCCCGGGGTGTCCACGGCTTGGTGGTGAAGGCTGTTCACGTGAATGCTGTTGCCGTACAGACTGTATGGGATGGAGCCGGATTCAAGGGCGACCTGTTGTGGTCGGTAGGAACGCGGATAGCCGAAGAAGCTGTGCGCCTCACCGGCGTCGGTCGGAAGGTCGGCAACCAGTGTGCCGCCGCGGGCGACGTTGACGACTTGGTGTCCTCGGCACACTCCCAGGATTGGCAGTCCGATTTCCCAGGCTGCATCGACCAGGGCGAACTCGAATTCGTCCCGAGCGGGGTCGATGGGTGACGAGTTGGGGCCGGGGGTGCGGCCGTATCGTCGGGGGTCCACGTCGGAACCACCGCTGAGGACGAGGGCGTCGAGATGCTCGACGATTCGGCGCGGATCACTGTGGATGCTCAGCAGGATCGGTTGACCACCGGCGGCGCGGATCTTCGACGGAAAATCGGTGAAGAACATTTCCATCAACGCGTCGCCGACGACGTTGGGTAGTGACGGCCCGCCGCGGTCGACGCGGCCGGTGACTCCGATCAGGGGCATGGCGGGGAGTGCCTCCGCCGTCATCGTGAATTGGGTCATAGGAGCGAGCATAGAACCATTGAATGGCTTTTCGCTAGAGTTTGGCTTGTAAAGTTGGGGTAACGGGTTCGAAGTGCCGCGCGCTGCTGTATCTATTCAAGGACAGTTGCGAATGGGAGCGTTCGATTTCGTAGGTCAAGACGAAGCGTAAGTGTCGGTCCAGGCACCGAGTAGGGGGTACGAGACGTGCAGATCGACAAGCTGCCGGCCATCGAATTCATGGTCAGTGCACCGACGTTGGGGGAGGATATCGCTCGACGCTTGCGACTGCTCATTCACAGCGGCGCGCTCAGCCCCGGTGATCGCCTGCCGTCCGAGCGTGAACTGTCTCAGCAACTCGAAGTCGGTCGAGTCAGTGTGCGAGAAGCGGTCCGAATCCTTCAGGCGATGGGATACATCGAGGTGCGGCGAGGAGCCACGGGTGGATCGTTCGTTTCGGAGTTGACCAGGCCTTATGAAGACTGGGTTGGCCAGTTGAAAGCGCGAGAAGCAGACATCGACGAGATCGTCGACCTCCGTATCGGGTTGGAAATGCGCACGGCAAGCCTCGCGGCGGTCCGGCGAACCGATCGTCATCTTCTCGAGTTGCTCGAATCCATTGAGCAATTGGGGGTTTCCGGAAGTCGGGGATCGTTCCGGGCTTGTGACGCCAGGTTCCACGGCGGTATCGCCAGAGCGGCGGGAAACAGCAGGTTGGAGGCCGCTGTGGTCGAGGCTCGCGGCGAAATGTTTGTCCCCGTCGATCATCTCGTGTTCGAAGACCAGGTCGAGGCTTCGAGGGTGGAGCACAAGGAAATCTTCGAGGCGATCAAGCGGGGCGACAGCGCTCGCGCGGCGGAGGCAATGGAACGTCACATTCTGCACGCAAAAGACGAGCTCAAACGCTTGGCGCTGCAGGAAGAAGGCTGACGGGAGCGCGACGAACGGACGGTTCGTCCCGTTTTTCGCAAGTAAAAGTTTTGTGAATTGGGTCCCGAATCGACTTCAATGGTTCTAACATCGCCCGTATGACCCATACTTCCGTCAATGCTTCACGTGATGCATCCGGCGATGACCGAACTCTTCGAGGCTCGCTGGGTACCGGCTCGATAGTCCTCATGGTCGTTGCCGCAGCTGCTCCCCTGACTGTGATCAGTGGTCTTGTGCCGCTGGGTATTTCCGGTGGCAACGGTGCGGGCTTCCCCATGACCTTCGCCGTGACAACCGGTGTACTTCTGCTCTTCGCCGTCGGGTTCACCGCGATGTCGCGTTACATCCCGGGAACCGGAGCGTTCTATCTCTACATCGGACATGGTCTCGGCCGTGGTGCCGGCGTCGGCAGTGCGATGTTGGCCCTCGTCAGTTACAGCACAGTGCAATTGGCCGTATACGGCTACCTCGGCCCGGCAATGAGTTCGTTGATCACCTCCTACGGTGGTCCGGAGGTGCCGTGGTGGATCTTCTCGCTCGCCTCGTTGGCTCTGGTAGCCGTCCTCGGATTTCGTCATATCGAATTGTCGGGCAAGGTGCTCGGCATCCTGTTGATCGCAGAGGTCGGGATCGTAGTCGTACTCGACGCTTTCATCATCGCCGACGGTGGTCCGGAAGGCCCGTCGACAGCAATGTTCTCTCCGTCGGAAATATTCTCCGGATCCCCCGGCGTCGCATTGGTATTCGCACTTGCCGGTTACATCGGGTTCGAGTCGACGGCGATCTTCCGTGACGAAGCGAAGGATCCCGCGCGGACTATCCCGCGAGCGACATACGCCGCCTTGATCCTCATCGGCGGCTTCTACGCTCTCTCCAGTTGGGCGGTTGTGACAGCCTGGGGCGACAAGGGTGCAGTGGACATTGCGGGTACTGACCCCGACGGCATGCTGATCACCACTGCCACCGACTTTGCCGGAACGGTGACAGCCCACCTGATTCAAATTCTGTTGGTGTCCAGTCTCTTTGCCGCAGTTCTGTCTCTCCACAATGTCTTGGCCAGATACATCTTCGTTCTGTCGAACACCGGCGTTCTGCCGGGCGCAGGTGGGCGGACGCACCGCGTGCATGGTTCGCCGCACATCGCGTCAGTGGTGCAATCCTGCTGTGCTCTGGTACTTCTCGGAGCTTGCATCGTTATCGGTCTGGATCCGGTGACACAGATCTTCGCGTGGTTCGCCGGCGTTGCAACGGTGGGGATCGTGGCCCTCATGTTGCTCACGTGCCTGGCGGTGCTCGTCTTCCTTCATCGTACGAAGGTCGATCAGCGATTCTGGCACACCAAACTTGCCCCGAGCTTGGGCCTTGTCGGGCTGATCGGATTCGCGATCGCCATTGCCGGAAACCTTCCGCTCCTACTGGGCGGCAACATTCTGGCCGTGGTGATGACCGGGGTGCTGGTGCTCGCGTTTGTCGGTGGATTCCTCTATGCGCGACGACGGAAGCAAGTGAGCTTCGAACTCCCGTCGTGAGAGGGCTTTCGGTGAAATGATGGGTGCACCCGCACTCGAGAAAGCAGGACTCCCATGACGTTCGCGGATCTGGACGGCGATGAACTGTGGAGTTACCTGACGGAGCGTTCAGGACTGCCCGGCCCGCGCGCGAACCTTGAGCTCATGCTCGAGTTCGCGCGCGGCGCCGATGACGACGACATCCTGCAGGCGGCGGGGTCCGAAGACGAATACATCCGCTGCTGTGGGATCGTCGGGCTCGGATTCATCCTCGTTCGTTCGCGCGACAAGACTGTTCCGGACAGTCTGACGGAGGCAACCACCTGTGCGTCGTGGCGAGCACGGGAAGCTGCCGCGATGGCCGTTCAGGCGATAGGTGACGCGGATCCGGAATTGTTCCGGGCGATCATCGAGCAGTGGGCACGCTCCGCCCATCCATTGACGCTGCGCGCAGCGGCTGCGGGGATCTGCGAGCCACGGTTGCTGAAGGACAAGACCAACGCTGCGCTGGCCGTTCAGGTGTGCCGAGACGCTACCGAGTGGATCGTCTCGCAACCAGCTGATTCTCGTCGCGAGGCCGACACACGGACTCTCCGGCAGGCGCTCGGATACTGCTGGAGTGTCGCGGTTGCGGCGGATCCGGAGAATGCACTGCCGGCATTCCTCTCCCTGGAGGCGTCGGACGACACCGATGTTGTTTGGATCGTGCGGGAGAACCGGAAGAAGGCTCGCTTGCGCAAGGTGCTCGAAACCTGACCCGCGGACGGGAGACGTGGGTTATCCTCAGAATTAGAACCTGTTCTAACTACGAGGGGTAGACCATGGCACCGTCCGCAGAGGTAATCCGCAAGACCGTCGACGCCTACATCGAGACCGTTGCGACGGGCACTGCTGCCCAGGTTGTGGCCCTGTACGCAGAGGGTGCAACGGTCGAAGACCCGGTTGGTACCGACGTGCGCACCACCCGCGAGTCCATTCTCGAGTTCTACTCCGTGATCGAGAATTTCGACCAGGAAGCTCACCTTCAGACCCTCCGCATCGCCGGAAACGAAGCGGCATTCCACTTCTCGCTGATCACCAAGCTCGGCGAGCAGACCCTGACCATCGCACCCATCGACGTCATGACCTTCGACGACGACGGAAAGATCCTGTCGATGCGCGCATTCTGGAACCAGGAAGACATGATCACCGCCTGACATGACGGTCAAGACGATCGACGTCGACGGATTCCGTTGGCAGATCGACGATTCCGGTTCCGGGACAGCTGTGGTCATGTGCCACGGCTTTCCCGGCCTCGGATACAGCTATCGCCATCAGTCGGCAGCGTTGGCGGAAGCGGGTTTTCGGTCGATTGCACTCGACATGCCCGGTTACGGCGGCACTACCCGCCCCGACGCGATCGAGGACTACACCAACGACGCCGTCGCGAACCGGCTGATCGACCTACTCGACGCTCTCGGAATCGACAAAGCGGTGTTCGTCGGACACGATTTCGGCGCTCCGGCCGCGTGGACGACAGCGCTTCGTCACCCCGATCGCGTTGCGGGACTGGTCTCCTTGGCGGTTCCCTATGCGCCGGACAGATTCCCGGCCAAGCCCTCGGCCATCTACGCCGCCTTGGCGCGCAAGCACTTTCTGCACATTCACTATTTTCAGGAACCGGGTGTCGCGGAGCGCGAACTCGACGCCCGTCCACGTGAATTCCTTCAGCGGCTCTTCCACGCCTTGTCCGGGGCTTACCGGTACCTCGATGTGTGGAAGAACCCCTCCGAAGGAAACGGCTATCTCGACGTACTTCCCGAGGCGCCGGCGTTGCCGTGGTCGTGGCTCACCGAGGATGATTTGGATGTCTATGTAAAGGCCTTTACTGCAACAGGTTTCACCGGTGGCTTGAACTGGTACCGAGCGTATGACGCCAATTGGGAACGCAGCGCGGATCTGGACGGCGCGCACGTCGAGGTCCCGACGCTCTTCGTTGCGGGCGCGGAAGACCCGGTCATCGCGATGAGCGGTCCCAAGGCACTGGACCGAATGAAGGACACTGTCCCCGACCTGCGGGGTGTACATCTCCTCGGCGGCGCGGGGCACTTCGTACAACAAGAACACGCTGCCGAGGTCAATGAACTTTTGATCTCTTTCCTTCGGTCGCTCTAGGCGAAATCGGGCCGAAGGTCTAGCGTTGCGCAGATGCGCACCAGGATCTTCGATCGCGGTATTCGGGTAGGTATCACCGGTGCTCTTGTTGCCGGTTCGCTTCTGGCTCTGGGCGTGTCCGGTGCCGCCGCCGCTCCGCCTTGCCCTGGATCGTCACCCGCCATACTCAGCGCCCAGATTCCGGGTGCGGCCCTCGAGGGTGTCACGGTGGACGGGCAAGGGCGCCTGTATACGACCGACCTGGTGAGTGGGCGGATCTTCCGCGTCGACGGGCCTGGTCAGGCCGCAGTTCCGATCGCGACGGTTCCCGGCGGTGCGGGCGCACTCGCGTGGAGCCCGGACGGTTCACTGCTGGTGGGTACCGGAGCAAACGCCGGCGTGCTGATCGGCGATCTGACGCGTGCTGCGTCGGTCGCGCGGGTGGACGTGAACTCGGGCGCCGTGACGCCGATAGCCGGTGGTCTGAGCGCTGCAAACGGCCTTGCCGTCGCGCACGACGGGACGATCTACGCCACCAACGATTTCGGTTCGCTGATCGGAAAGGTCAGCCCGAATGGTTCCGTCGACCCGGCGTGGGCAACCTTCCCGAGTGCAAACGGCGCTGCCCTGAGCGCCGATAATCGCTGGCTCTACGTTTCGCGCACGTTCGCAAACCCGGGTGTCAGCCGCATCTCCGTGGACAATCCGGGATATTCGGAGTCGTTGGTCGATCTCGGTGGTTTCGAAACCTTCTCTGCCCCAGATGGTTTGACCTTGGACTCGCGAGATCGCGCAATTGTTCCCACGGACATCAGTGGTGAGGTGTGGCGGATCGACGGACCCGGCCAGTACTGCTCGCTCACCAGCGGACTGCAAGCGTCGAGTGTGTTGACCTACGGGCGTGGCAATTCCGGTTTCGCGGCCGGGCATCTCTACCGCGCCGGGTTCGACGGAAAGATCTTCGAGATTCCGGCCGGCTTCGACGCGGGCGCCCAGGCCGCAACACCCTGACGCGACACCCTGACGCGACTTACCCACTACTGATGCCGGGACTGCCGGAATCGTCCATACTGGTCTGCATGGCGGAAACGAGTGAGATCGACGAGGCCGAAGTGGCCCTTCCCGCGATACCGCAGCCGTTGCTGACCCCGCTCACGGAAGCTGCGATCTTCCTGGTTTTCACCATCGACGAGGGTGGTGAGCAGGCAGTTCACGACGTTCTGGCGGATATTTCCGGGCTGCAACGCTCGATCGGATTCCGGGTTCCCGCCGGTGGCTTGGCTGCCGTCGTCGGCATCGGTTCGGATGCGTGGGATCGACTTTTCGACGGTCCACGGCCGGCGGAATTGCATCCGTTCGTCGAGTTGACCGGTGACAAACACCACGCCCCGCGCACGCCGGGCGATCTGTTGTTTCACATCCGGGCCCGTCAGATGGACCTGTGCTTCGAGTTCGCCACGGTCGTGACCAACAGGTTGGCCGGGGCCGCGTCGGTGATCGACGAGGTCCACGGGTTCAAGTATTTCGAGCAACGCGACCTCATGGGTTTTGTCGACGGTACCGAGAACCCGTCCGGGCAGGCCGCTTACGTCGCGGTCACCGTCGGTGACGAGGATCCGGATTTCGCAGGCAGCAGTTACGTCATCGTCCAGAAGTACCTCCACGACATGTCGGAGTGGAACTCCCTGCCCGTCGAGGAGCAGGAGAACGTCATCGGACGCTCCAAGCTCGAAGATCTCGAGATGGACGACGACACCAAGCCGGCCAACTCCCACACCGCACTCACCGTCATCGAGGACGAATCCGGTGAGCAGATCCAGATTCTGCGGGACAACATGCCGTTCGGCCACGTCGGCTCCGCTGAGATGGGTACCTATTTCATCGGTTACTCGGCGTCGCCTACGGTCACCGAGCAGATGCTCACCAACATGTTCATCGGGAATCCCGTCGGCAATTACGACCGCATTCTCGATTTCTCCACCGCCGTCACCGGAATCAATTTCTTCGTTCCGACGGCGGACTTTCTCGACGATCCCCCGGACTTGCCGACCAGGCTCGTTCCCGAAGCGACGTTCACAGCGCCCATCTCTGACGGTTCTCTCGGAATCGGCAGCCTCAAAAGGAGTGCCCAGCAATGACAAACCTGCACCGCGACCTAGCACCCATTTCGGCAGCAGCTTGGGCCGAGATCGAAGAAGAGGCGAGCCGTACCTTCAAGCGTCACGTCGCCGGTCGTCGTGTCGTGGATGTGGAGGGACCGTCGGGTGACGATCTCGCGGCCATCCCACTCGGGCATCAGGTGCCGATCAATCCCTTGGCCGACGGCGTCATCGCACATGCTCGTCAGTCCCAGCCGATCATCGAACTGCGGGTCCCTTTCACCGTCAGCCGTCAGGCCATCGACGACGTCGAACGCGGCGCCAAGGACTCCGACTGGCAGCCCGTCAAGGACGCGGCCAAGCAGATCGCGTTCGCCGAGGACCGCGCCATCTTCGAGGGATACCCAGCAGCCAGCATCACCGGCGTGCGGGCCAGCGGTTCCAACCCGGAACTGAAGCTACCCATCGACGCCAAGGACTACCCGGAAGCCATCAGCCAGGCGATCACGTCGCTGCGCTTGGCCGGTGTCAACGGACCGTACTCACTGCTCTTGAATGCAGATGCGTTCACCGCGATCAACGAGACCTCCGATCACGGCTACCCCATCCGCGAGCACCTGCGACGCGTCCTCGACGGCGAGATCATCTGGGCCCCGGCCATCGACGGCGCTTTCCTGCTGTCGACGCGTGGCGGTGACTACGAATTGCACCTCGGCCAGGACCTGTCCATCGGCTATCTCTCGCACGATGCGAACTCCGTCGAGCTGTACTTCCAGGAATCGATGACGTTCCTCATGTACACCAGCGAAGCTGTTGTCTCACTTGCGTGAGACCTTTCGAAACCTCTGATACCAGGGTGGGCGAGGCAGTTCGCCGATGTCCTGGAGATGGGCGACAAAGGCCTGGGCATCCGCATGCGAAGACGACTTCGGTCGTCCGTCCGCCCACGCTGTGAACAACTGAAGATAACGATCGCCGAGAGTGTGGCGCACGACCGGAAGGTGGTGCGCCACTTCTCCTGCGCGCTTTCGGAGCAGCGCCGCCGAGACAACGGCGGCTTCGTCTTTGTCGAAGCCTTCGGGCAGTTCGCCACCCGCCACCAGTGCGCGAATCAGCGCCTCTTGACGCTCACCGAGCGTGCTCATGTGCGTGACCAATCGGTGCCCGCGGTGATGCGATCCAGACCAGCTGCGTCGGCGATGGCATCGAGCTCGTCGAGCAATTCCAGTGCCGGCGGATAGTTTCCGTCGCGCTCGAGCATGATGGCGGGATGGTGACCGGCGGCGGTGAACTGCGCAAGGAGTTCCAGCACGGCTTCGGGTACCGGATCGGTGTGCGTGTCGTGGTATTTGCCGTCGCTGATGCTGCCACCGGCGATGTGGCAGTATGCGATTCGCTCGAGTGGTAGCCGGCTCAGCTCGGCCCAGGGATCACGCCCTCGGTTGAGGGCATTGGCATAGACGTTCGCGATGTCGAGAACCAGCAGGGCTCCGGTGCGCTCGACGATCTCCGCGAGAAACTCCCCTTCGGTCAACTCGTCGTCCGGCCAGTCGAACAGGGCGGCAACGTTTTCGACGGCGAACGGCACCGGTAGACCGTCCTGAGTCCGGGTGATGTTGCGTACCAGGGCGTCGACGGCTTCGTAGGTGCGCGGAAGTGGGAGCAGGTGGCCGGCCTCGATGCCGCCTGCACGCACGAATGCGATGTGCTCGCTCGCCAAGGGAGCGCCCAGTAGCTGAGCTGCATGCGCAAGGTGATCGATCCGTGCCTGATCTACCGCCTCGGCCCCGCCAAGTGAGAGCGAGATTCCGTGCGGGATCACCGGAACTCCGAGCGAGCCGAGGTGCGGCGGTATCTCGTTTCCGACGGATTCGGCAATGACTTCGCAGAATGCCAGGCCGTCGAGCTGCGCGATGATTCCGGAGACCTCGGGGCGCCAACCGATTCCCAGGCCGTACAGGGTCATTCGAATCACCTCCCGTGTGCAACTGCTAACGGCGACTATAGACGGATCAGGCGGGCAGCCAGTTGGGTCCCGGACCGTTGCCTTCTTCGAAGATCAGCCACGTTTTGGTCGAGAGAACCCCGTCGAGTCCCTGGAGTTCTTCGAGAACGGTGTGGCGTAGTTCCTGGTTGTCCGGGGCACGGACCAGCACCAGAACGTCGAAGTCGCCGCCGAGGAGGGAGAAGTGCTCGACAAACGGCAGGGCCTTCAAGGACGCCGCCAGACCTCGCCACGAGTGCTGCCGGATCGAGAGTGCCACGTACGCCGAGGAGCCGAGTCCGGCCTTCTCATGGGCGATCCGCGTCGTGAATCCGGTGATGATTCCGGCGTCCTCGAGCCTTTCGATGCGGACGTAGGCGTGAGCGCGGGATATGTGCGCCTTTTCAGCCAGTGCACGCATGGAGATGCGACTGTCTGCGGTCAGTTCGGCGATGATGCGGCGGTCGATCGCATCGAGAGCGTGCGGTTCGGTGGCCATCTGTCCATTCCTGGTTCGGTAGTCGAGTCGGTTGATGGACATATTGCTGCCCGAATCCTCATGATAGGCCGTTTGTCTTGAATCCTCGACGCTTGCTGCCATTACGTCGCCGAAGTGCGAATACTGATGGACACAACGTCTTCTGGAGGTAGAAGTGACACTTGTCGAGCCCTTGGGGGAACTGCGGTATCAGAAGTTCCTGCCGGCCGATTCTGCGGTGCAGTACCTCGACCCTGCGGGAGAACTGACGCGCAGCGAGGCGCGCTACGCAAAACCGAGCGACGATCGCCTGATCGAGATGTATCGAAAGATGTTCCTGGGCAGACGCTTCGACCAGCAGGCGACGGCGCTGACCAAACAGGGGCGCTTGGCCGTGTATCCGTCCTCGCGAGGGCAGGAGGCATGCCAGATCGCGGCAGCGATGAGTCTGGAGCCGAGTGACTGGCTCTTCCCCACCTATCGGGATTCGATGGCGTTGGCTGCCAGGGGTGTCGATCCGGTGCAGATTCTGAGCATGCTTGCCGGCGACTGGCATTGCGGGTACGACCCGGTCGCGCTGCGCAGTGCGCCGCAGTGCACCCCGCTGGCAACGCAATTGCTGCATGCAGCGGGGGTGGCCTACGGGGAGTCCCGACGGGGCCTGAACACCGTCGCGCTGGCGCTCTGCGGCGACGGGGCCACCAGTGAGGGTGATTTCCACGAAGCGCTGAACTTCGCCGCCGTCTTCAAAGCGCCGGTGATCTTTCTGGTGCAGAACAACGGATTTGCGATCAGCGTGCCGTTGTCACGTCAAAGTGCAGCACCGACGTTGGCGCATAAGGGCGTCGGCTACGGGATCGGCAGCGAGCAGGTCGACGGCAACGATCCCGTTGCGATGCTGGCCGTCATGGACGAGGCGGCACGCTTCGTCCGCAGCGGAAACGGACCGGTGATCGTCGAGGCACACACTTATCGCATCGACGCACACACCAATGCCGACGACGCCACCCGCTACCGCGACAGCGCCGAGGTGGAAGCCTGGCTCGGGCGAGATCCGTTGCCGCGTCTCGAAAAGTATCTGCGCGCACACGATCTGATCGACGACGCGTTCGTGGAATCGCTGACTGCAGAGGCAGAAACCGCGGCCGCCACACTGCGCGCCGGCATGAACGTCGACCGCCCGCACGATCCGCTCGATCTGTTCCGGTACGTCTTCGCCGAGCAGACACCGCAATTGCGTGAGCAACAAGCCCAACTCGAAACCGAACTTGCTGCCGAAGCCGCTGACACAGGGGGACACTGACCATGCCCATGCTCACGATGGCTCAGGCCCTCAACACCGCGCTACGCGACTCTCTGGCTGCGGACGACAACGTTGTCGTCTTCGGTGAGGACGTCGGCACCCTGGGCGGCGTTTTCCGCGTCACCGACGGCCTCACCCGCGACTTCGGCGACGACCGATGCTTCGACACTCCCCTCGCCGAGTCCGGCATCATCGGATTCGCAATCGGCATGGCCATGGCCGGTTTTCGTCCGGTCGTGGAAATGCAGTTCGACGCGTTTGCCTATCCGGCGTTCGAGCAGATCGCCTCCCATGTGGCGAAGATCCGAAACCGCACCAAGGGCGCGCTGTCGATTCCGATAGTCATTCGTGTTCCTTTTGCCGGCGGTATCGGCGGGGTGGAGCATCACTGTGATTCCAGTGAGGGCTACTACGCGCACACACCCGGGCTGAAGGTTGTGGCGCCGTCCACGGTGGAAGATGCGTACTCGCTGCTACGATCGGCGATCGAGGACCCCGATCCCGTGATCTTCCTCGAGCCCAAGAAGCTGTACTTCGCGCGAGCAGATGTCGAACTGACCGCACGCGAGCCGATCGGTCGCGCCGTCGTCCGTCGCCCCGGTCGTGACGCGACGCTCATCGCCTACGGTCCGTCCGTGGACGTTGCACTGAGGTCCGCCGAGGCCGCTGCAGCCGAGGGCCGGGACATCGAGGTGATCGACATCCGCTCGATAGTGCCGTTCGACGACGAGACGGTCACCGCATCGGTGCGAAAGACCGGACGCTGCATCGTTATCCAGGAAGCGCAGGGTTTTGCCGGTGTGGGTGCAGAAATTGCTGCCCGCGTGCAGGAACGGTGTTTCCACCATCTCCATGCCCCGGTGCTCCGGGTCAGCGGCTTCGACATCCCCTACCCCGCTCCCAAGCTCGAGCGTCACCACCTGCCCAGTATCGACCGGGTCCTGGACGCCGTCGACCGTCTGCAGTGGAACGACGCCCCGGACACCCGTTGGGCGGTGACGGCATGAGCAATCAGGTTTTCATGCTCCCCGACCTCGGCGAAGGACTGGCGGAGGCCGACATCGCGGAGTGGCACGTCAAGGTAGGCGACGTGGTTACCATCGATCAGATCGTCGTCGAGGTGGAAACTGCGAAAGCTGCTGTGGATGTGCCCATCCCGTTCGCCGGGACCGTGATCGAACTACACGGCAAAGACGGAGACACCCTGAAGGTGGGCACACCGCTGATCACTGTGAGTGGTGGCGAGAGTGTCGACGCGGTCGTTTCGGCCAACCACGAGCGCTACCGCGAAGAGGAACGCGCCGGTTCGGGCAACGTCCTGATCGGCTACGGCACCAGCGAGGATGCACCGAGACGCCGTCGCAGAGCGGCTCCGTCGGTACGCGTGATCTCACCAATAATTCGTAAACTGGCCTTTGACAACGATATCGACCTGTCCTTGCTCTCCGGGTCGGGTGCCGGCGGGGTGATAACGCGTGCTGACGTCGAGGCCGGGTCGAACACCGGCCCGGAAACGGAAACGTCACACGCGACCGACCAAAGAGTTCCGATCAAGGGGCTACGCAAGGTAGTTGCCGACAAGCTGTCCACCAGCCGCCGCGAGATCCCTGACGCGACAACCTGGGTCGACGTCGACGCCACCGAACTGTTGGCGGCGCGAGCCGAGATCAACAAGTCACTGCCCGATTCCGACAAGATCAGCCTGATGGCGCTCCTGGCTCGGCTGACCATCGCGGCGTTGGCGCAGTACCCCGAACTGAACTCGTCAGTCGATACTGCTCGAGGCGAGATCGTTCGACACGCCCGCACCCACCTGGGGATCGCCGCGCAGACACCGAAGGGATTGATGGTACCGGTCATTCGAAATGCGGACGCCCTGAGCACCGTCGAACTCGCACAAGCACTTCGGGTGACCACCGACCTTGCGCGCGACGGCAAACTCGAACCCGCCCGCCTGACCGGCGGCACGTTCACGCTCAACAACTACGGGGTATTCGGGGTCGACGGATCGACTCCGATCATCAATCACCCCGAGGCGGCAATTCTGGGGATCGGACGCATCATCGACAAGCCGTGGGTCGTGAACGGCGAGTTGACCGTTCGTAAGGTCACTCAGATCTCGTTGAGCTTCGACCACCGCGTCTGTGACGGAGGCGAAGCCGGCGGATTCCTCAGGCTGTTCGGTGACTACATCGAGAACCCGATCCGCGTCCTGGGAAGGCTCTGATGACCAAGGCTCCGATGACAACTGCAGAACCCCACAGCGACGTCGTGATCCTCGGTGGAGGATCGGGCGGCTATGCCTGCGCCATCCGCGCCGCTCAACTCGGATTGTCGGTCACGCTGATCGAAGCGGACAAGGTCGGCGGAACGTGCCTGCACCGCGGATGCATCCCGACCAAGGCACTGCTGCATTCCGCCGAGGTGGCCGATTCGGCACGCACCAGTGAGCAATTCGGTGTCCGGGCATCTTTTGACGGCATCGACATCGCGCAGGTGCACGACTACAAGAACGGGACAGTCGAGCGGCTGTACAGCGGTCTGCAAGGCTTGTTGGCGCAACACAAGATCACCATCGTCAACGGATACGGGACGTACGTCGGTGGGCGAAGCATCGACGTCGACGGAACCCGCTACACCGGAACATCACTCGTTCTGGCCACCGGCTCGTATCCGCGGGAACTCCCCGGCATCGAACTCGGCCGACGGATCGTCACCAGCGACCAGGCACTCGAACTCGACCGGGTGCCCACCAGCGCAACGGTACTCGGTGGCGGTGTCATCGGCGTCGAGTTCGCAAGCCTCTGGCGCTCGTTCGGCGCCGAAGTAACGATCGTCGAGGCGCTCCCCCGACTGATCGCCGCCGAGGACCCGTGGTCGTCGAAGCAGCTCGAACGAGCCTATCGTAAACGCGGAATCGTCTGTAAGACAGACACAAAGGTTGCTTCCGCGAAAGAAGCAGCCGATTCGGTCCGCGTCGAACTGGGCGACGGAACGATATTCGACACCGACCTACTGTTGGTCGCCGTCGGCCGCGGACCCCGCACGGACGGTAGCGGTTTCGCAGAAAACGGAATCAGCCTCGACAAGGGATTTGTCGTCACCGACGAACGACTCCGTGCGTCCGTGGACGGTGTGTATGCGGTCGGTGACATCGTGCCCGGTCTTGCATTGGCGCACCGAGGCTTCCAGCAGGGAATCTTGGTGGCCGAACAGATTGCCGGCAAGGATCCGATACCGGTCGCCGAACATCTGATTTCTCGCGTGACGTACTCACATCCCGAAGTTGCATCGATCGGACTCGACGAAGAGGCGGCGCGCACGCAGTACGCCGACGTCTCCACCGTCATCTACGACCTGGCAGGTAACGGCAAGAGTCAGATCCTGCGAACTACCGGCGGAATCAAAGTGATTCGAAGCGGAACGAAAGGCCCTGTTGTCGGAGTTCACCTGGTGGGAGACCGCGTCGGCGAACTGATCGGTGAGGCGCAGTTGGCCGTTGCCTGGGAAGCACTTCCCGATGAAGTGGGGCGTTTCATCCACGCGCACCCCAGTCAGAACGAAGCGTTGGGCGAGGCCATGCTCGCACTCGCGGGAACACCACTGCACGCCCACAACTGACCCGGAGACAGAAAAGGAGATTCAATGAGTATCGACGACGAACTGCGCTGGGACGGTGAACTGACCGTCAGTCGCCATGATCGGGAGACCGGCACGACTTTCGTGATTCGAATCGACTCCACCCGTCTGGGACCGGCGTCGGGTGGCACGCGGGCCGCTCACTATCCCTCCATCGGTCACGCATTGGCGGACGCCGGGAAGCTGGCCGGCGCAATGACTTTGAAGATGGCTGTCTCCGATCTGCCGATGGGTGGCGGGAAGTCGGTGATCGCACTGCCAGCACCGCGCAATCAGATCGACGCCGCAACCTGGACCCGTATCCTCGACATCCACGCCGAGAACATCGACAAGCTCGAAGGAAACTACTGGACTGGTCCTGACGTCAACACCAACTCTTCCGACATGGATCAGCTCAGCCGCACCACCAAATACGTCTTCGGGCGTTCGGTCGGCAACGGTGGCGCCGGTTCCAGCGCGCACGCCACCGCTCTGGGTGTGTTCGAAGCGATGAAGGCCACGGCGCGTCGCCGAGGACTCGGAACACTCGACGGCCGAACGGTACTGGTACAGGGGCTCGGCGCCGTCGGCGGCGACGTCGTCCGTCTCGCAGCGCAGGCTGGCGCACGTCTGCTGGTTGCCGATACGGACCCGCAGCGCCTCGAGGCGGCTTCTCTCGCGGGGCACACGGTCGTTCCTGCCGGCGAGGTCCTCCGAACACCGTGTGACCTCTTTGCCCCCTGCGCGATGGGAGGCATCATCGATTTCGCTGCGGCTGCGTCGATTCCGACTCTGGCCGTGGCGGGCGCAGCAAACAACATCTTGACCGATGCCGCTGCCGGTGAGGTTCTGCGAGACCGCGGGGTTCTCTGTGCCCCTGATTTCGTCGCGAACGCAGGCGGAGCCTTTCACCTCGTGGGGCGAGAAGTCCTGGGGTGGAACGAAGACGACGTCGTCGAACGAACCCGAGGCATCGGTCGAACCTTGGACGAGGTGTACTCGTTGAGCGAGGAACGTGGCATCACTACCGAGGCCGCAGCGCTTATGCTCGCCCGGGCGCGGCTATCCCCCGCATCCACCGCCGCCGCCGCCACATCCGCCGCCCCCGCTGCAGCTGCTGCCTCCCCCGCCTGAACCGCCACCGTCCGAACCCCCGCTACTTCCGCTGCCGTCGGCACCGATTCCGGCGGCGGAGGCCAAGGCGGGATTGATCATCAGCATCGCCGAACTGGCGAAGAGAGCAGCGGACATTCCCGCCAAACGCGGTCCGTAGGCGGAGAAGGCAGGCTTGTTGCGCGGGGACAGGTAGGCGTGTGCCGTGGTCAGTTCCGAACGTGCCGCCTTGCCAGAGGTGGTTCGATCGAAGTTGAGCCCGAGCAGCGGGATGCTGAACCCGGTGACGAGTACGGCGAGAATCAGAAACTCGACGGGCTTGTCGTTGTGCAGTCCGAAAGCAATGCGGACGATACCCACGGCCACCAGGATCTTCAGCGGAACTGTGGAGAGAAAGATTGAACGCCTGGCGCTGTCGGAGGTCAGGTATCCCCGGTCCGCCAAAGAGTTTCGTAGGCGAGCTGTTTCCACCGTCATACGCTCGGCGAGTTGGCGCCGACGATGGGGTAGAGCCTGCTGGGCCAGGCGCTGGTACACGGTGAGGGTGTACCAGTCCAGGGTCTCGTCGCCAGGGCCCAACGGGCGCAGGACAGCGCCGTCGGTGGTGATCAGGTCAGCGCTACGCAGGATTGCCAATGATGCTGCGATGGCGCGTGACTCGCCGGTGAGCATTCCGACTTCCGGAGGCGTCAGTTGCTCGGCGGAATACCCGTGCTCGGTTGAGTACCCGTGCCGGCGTGCCCGGATCATCAGACGCCACCCCAGAGTGAGAACCATGAGCGTGGCCGAAACGGCTATGTAGCCGTAGAGGAAATCCTCGCTGGGGATCCCCCAGGTGTCGGCTGCATGCGTGCTCATCCCCCACACCCCCCGCCGCCGCAACTGCTCCCACTGCCGCCACCGCCGTCCGAGCCGGATGATCCGGATGAGGAGCCACAACTGTAGTAGCTCGAACTTCCGCCACCCGGGCTGTACGCGGCGCCCGCAGCTACCGCTCCCGCCAGCGCCGGATCGATCAGAACCAGAGCGCCCGCACCGAAGAGCGCCGCCGACAGCCCGGCGAGCGAGGGACCGTAGCTCGTGTACGCGGGCCGCAGTTTCGGTGAGAGGTACGAGTTTTCGTGCTTGAGGCGTCGAAGCTCGCTGTCTCCCAAAGCTGTCCGACGACGCTTGATGCGAAGAAGTGGAATCATCAGAGCGAGAACGATGATGGTGAGGAGCAGGAACCCGACCGGCTTACCGCCGGCGATTCCGGCGACGAGACGGACTACGCCGAGAGCAATGACCGCCACGATCGGAACGGTCCGAAGGGCAGCGGTCAGACCGTCCTGCTGGCGTTGCAAATATCCCTCGTCGATCAACGTCGTACGTAGTTGTGCGAGTGCGACGTTCAGCCGCCCCATCAGACGCACCTGCCGCAGCGGGACTTTTCCGTTGCCGAGCCGCTTGTGCACCGTACGGGTGAACCAGTCGAGACGATTCTTGTCCTCCGCAGTGAGTGCCAGCTTGGTTTTGCCTTCGGTGCTGATCAGCTCGGCGCTACGCAGAATAGCCATCGACGCCAGCACCGCTTGGTAGTCACTGGTCAAGGCACCGATCTCGGGAGGAGTGAGCGGCCGACGGACCGAGTCGACGACCACCGGTGACCGGCGCGCAGTCATTCGGCTGTACAGGGAGAGTCCGATCGCGACGGCAGCCGCCACCAGGTACCACTGAAGGAAAGTCTGGCTGGGGATCCCCCATGTATCCGTATGATCATGCATCGCACACCACCTCTCGATGAACTCCTGAGACAAGTCCAGTCTCTTTGTCCGACAACTGATGTCAGTATCGGGCCAGTGCCCGGAAAAGCGATATCCGGATGGCCATCGTCACCATTCCGTTACCGCCGAACTGGGGATTTACCGGCCGGTAGGTCGAAGCACGATCTCCGTGGGGTGTGCGTCGGACGGTGTTTCGACGGCAGTGAGTACGGCACGCGCCACAGTGGAGGCTTTCAGGAAGCGCTCAGGGTCGTACTCGTCGCCCTCACCCGCGACGATGTCGCGCTGCATGTCGGTGTCGATCCGTCCGGGGTGAATGGAGGTGACCCGCAGTGCCGGCTCTTCCAGGCGCAACGCATCTCCGAAAGCGCGCAGGGCGAACTTGCTGGCCGCATACGAGCCCCAACCGGCGTTGGCGCGCAGTCCGGCACCCGAATTGATCAGCACGACGTGACCTCCAGCCGCACGAAGCGCGGGCAGGAGAACCCGCGTGAGTTCGGCGACGGCGATGACGTTTGCCTCGAGGGTGCGTCGCCACTGATCGACCGAGGATTCCTCGATGGTTCCGATGTCGGCCACGCCGGCGTTGTGTACCAGCACGTCGAGCGTCGTGATGGACGAGGCGGCGGCGGCGACGGCGTCGTAGTCCGTGAGGTCGAGGGGTAGGGGCGTCGATCCGGGCAGTTCGGCGCAGATCGGCTCGAGGGCCTGTGCGGATCGTGCACCGAGCAGCAGGTCGTGTGTCGGCGCCAGTTCGCGTGCGATGGCAGCTCCGAGGCCGCGACTGGAACCGGTGATCAAGGCAGTAGGACGCATGGTGCGAGCCTATCGAGTGAGGATTGTTCGGCCAGACGAACTTGTGTATTTGTTTACCCACATATTAGAGTTCGACCATGACGACACGCGACGCGAAGAACTTCCGCCGCCTGGGAATTGCCGCCCTCGCCGCCCTGCTTCTGTCCAGCTGTTCTGCGGTGAGTTCTGGCTCCGGCGACGACCGCCCGGTGGTGCTCACCACGTTCACCGTGCTGTCGGACATCGCCCAGAACGTTGCCGGCGATCATCTTCGCGTCGAGTCGATCACCAAGGCGGGGGCCGAAATTCACGGCTACGAGCCGACGCCCGGAGACATTCGGCGGGCGAGCGAAGCCGATCTGATCCTCGACAACGGCATGAACCTCGAGGCGTGGTTCGCGAAATTCGTCAACGGACTGGACGTGCCACACGTTGTGGTCAGCGACGGCGTCGAAGGCATTCCGATCGCCGGCGACGCGTATGCGGGCAAGCCCAATCCGCATGCATGGATGTCTCCGTTGAATACGCAGATCTACGTCGACAACATGGTGACTGCTTTCAGCGACCTCGACCCGGACAACGCCTCGGCATTTGCGGAGAACGGCGCGAAGTACAAGGCGGAACTGCAAGCAGTTCAGGACGGCCTGGTCAGTGGGCTGGCGGCATTGCCCGCAGGTCAGCGTGCACTCGTCAGTTGCGAGGGTGCGTTCTCCTATCTGGCCAGGGACGCGGGACTCAGCGAGGCGTACATCTGGCCGGTCAATGCCGAGCAGCAGGCGACGCCGCAGCAGATCATCGCCGCGATCGACTTCGTCCGAGCCAATTCCGTTCCCGCCGTCTTCTGCGAGTCGACGGTCTCGGATGCCCCCATGCAGCAGGTTGTCGGGGCGACCGGCGCGAAGTTCGGCGGAACGCTGTACGTCGATTCGCTGTCCGAAGCCGACGGTCCCGTGCCCACCTACCTGGACATGATTCGCCACGACACCGACGTCATCCTCGGCGGTCTGACCGGCGGTAAATCATGAACGAAGCCATTCGCGTCGAAAACGTCAGCGTTCACTACGGCGAGGTCCACGCACTGGACCATGTCGATCTGACATTGAATTCCGGAAGCGTCTGCGGACTGATCGGTATGAACGGATCGGGAAAGTCGACTCTGTTCAAAGTGATCATGGGGATGATCAAGCCGGACAACGGTTCTGTCAGAATCGCCGGTCTCGGCGCAGCCACTGCGCGCAAGAGCGGCCGCGTCGGATACGTGCCGCAGAGTGAAGACGTCGACTGGACCTTCCCGATCAGTGTCCGTGACGTCGTGATGATGGGCAGGTACGGCCACCTCGGGTTCTTGCGACGTCCGCGGCGTGCAGATCGCGAGGCGGTGGCAGAGGCCCTCGAGCGGGTGGAACTCACCGAATTTGCGGATCGTCAGATCGGTCAGCTCTCGGGTGGTCAGAAGAAGCGCGCGTTCGTCGCACGCGGCATCGCGCAGGACGCGTCGATACTGTTGCTGGACGAGCCGTTTGCGGGCGTCGACAAGCGTTCCGAGGCAACGATTTCTACGCTGCTACGAGAGTTGGCTTCCGACGGCCGGTCGATCTTGGTCTCGACCCACGATCTCCACGCTGTGCCGAAACTCTGCGACGAGGCGGTACTGCTCATGCGCAAGGTCCTGGTGCATTCCGACCCGGACACCGTGCTGCAACCGGAAAACCTCGCCCTGGCTTTCGGTCTCGACGTGATGGACAGGACCTGATCGATGAACCTCGTAGAACTGCTACTTGATCCTCTCCAGTACGGATTCATGGTGCGAGCGTTGGCCGTTGCGGTTGTGGCAGCGGTTGTCTGCGCGGTGCTCAGTTGTTGGTTGGTGCTCATCGGGTGGTCGTTGATGGGCGACGCCGTCTCGCACGCCGTGCTGCCGGGTGTTGTCCTCGCTTACGTCGTCGGCGCACCATTTGCTATCGGGGCCTTGATCTTCGGGTTGATCGCCGTAGCGCTGATCGGACTGATCCGTAACACCAGTCGCGTCAAGGAAGACGCCGCGATCGGTATCGTCTTCACGACTCTCTTTGCGTTCGGTTTGGTTCTCATCTCGGTGACCCCCAGCCAGACCGATCTCAACCACATCATTTTCGGCAACCTGCTGGGGGTGAGCTCGTCCGATCTTCTGCAGGTCGCGATACTTGGCGCGTTGGCGTTGAGCATTCTGTTGATCAAGCGTCGTGATCTGACGTTGTTCGCCTTCGACCCGATCCATGCGAACGCGATAGGTCTTTCGCCCAAGCGCCTGGGTGCGCTGCTACTCGGCGTCCTCGCGCTCACGTCTGTTGTGGCGTTGCAAGCCGTCGGCGTCGTGCTGGTGGTGGCGATGCTGATCATCCCCGGCGCGACGGCCTACCTCCTCACCGACAAGTTTTCACGGATGCTGGTGATAGCTCCCGTCGTTTCCGCAGTCTGCGCGATTACCGGTATCTACGTCAGCTACTACCTCGACACGGCTTCCGGTGGCATGGTCGTCATGACGCAGGGCATCGTGTTCGCTCTGGTGTACCTGTTCAGCCCGTCGCAAGGGGTGATCGCGAAATGGACTTCGCAGCGGCGTAGGACCCGAGCGGAGTACAGCGCCGCGGCGTACGAGCCTTCCTGATCGTTCGTCCAGTTAACAATCCGCTACCAAATCGGGTAGGTTCGTACGGGCATTCGTCACCACGAACATTCCGGCCGCAACGATGCCGGCTGCAAGACGATCGGTGGTGACGCCTTGAACACCGATGGGTTCTTCGATGACGCAGTTCCGAGCGCGACGCACGTGGCTGGTTCTCGGCGTCGTTGTCGCGGTCATCGCTCTCGCCGGATCCGGGCTGCTCAGCCCACGAACTTCGGTTCTGGTGGACGATATCGCCCAGCTCGTCGGCGGAGCCACCGCAACTGCGGTCTGTTGGTGGACATCGCGGCGCTATCACGGCGTCGAGCGTCGTTGGCGAACTCTGATGGCTCTGGGTATGGCCGGCTGGACTCTCGGGATGTTCTTCTGGGCGTTCTACCGCTCGGTTCTCCACGTTCCACTTCCGTCGCCGTCGATCGCGGATATCGGTTTCTTCATGTTCCCGGTGTTCGCCGTGCCGGCGCTTCTGTCGTTGGTGCGTCAGTCGCCCCGGCGTGAGGCGATCGGTCCGATCCATCTCTGGCTCGTGCTGACGCTCGACGGTCTTGTCGTTGTCGGTGGATTGTTCATCCTCACGTGGACGACGGCCCTGGGCGCCGTCGTTCATACCGGTCCGACGGGATCTCTCGGGTTTCTTGTCGCGGTGATGTATCCGATCACCGACTTCGTTCTGATCGCCATGGTCTTGCTGATGGTCATCGGACCGAAGGCCGTAGCAGAGATCCGTGAACCGCTGACGTTCCTCGGGTGCGGGTTGGTGATGCTCTCCCTTTCGGACAGCCTGTACGCGTACTTGGTGGCGATCGGCGCCGAGAGTATGCCGACCATCGCCGATGCCGGGTTCATCGCGGGGCCGCCGTTGATCGCCTTGGCGGCGCTGACGAAGCGAACCGAGCCTCGGAACCGCAACGCGCCGCAGCAGTGGCGAAGCGATCGGACTCAGTTGCTGCTGCCGTATCTGTTGATCGCGGTGATCGCGACGATCGTGACTGTTCAGGCGCTGATCGTCGGCAACCTCGATGCCGTGGTCGTGATACTCGGCGTCGGCGTGTTGGTTCTCGCGCTGGTGCGCCAAATACTCACGCTCCTCGAGAACGACGCGCTCCTCCAACAGATCTCCGCTGCCCAGGACGAGCTGAGGTACCGAGCACATCACGACCCACTCACCGAGCTTGCAAACCGGGCCGCGTTCGACGAACACTTTGCGAGCGCCATCGACGACTATCGCCAGACGAACTCCGATTGGGTGCTGATGCTTGTCGATCTGGACGACTTCAAACAGATCAACGATCGATACGGGCACCCGGCCGGCGACCGGTTACTGGTTGCTCTCACAGCACGTCTGCGCGAAGCGGTTCCCGAGGGTGCGTTTGTCGCTCGATTCGGTGGCGACGAGTTCACAGTGCTCCTGCAGGGCACGATCGACGACGCCGTCGTCGTGGCTCGCCGGATCGTCGACGCGCTCAGGTCCGATCAGACTGCAGACACATCGGTGTCGGTGGGTGCGAGCGTTGGTGTCGCGCATTTCGAGTCCGCGCAGTTCGAGTTTGGGGACGAACCGCTCAGCGCGCACACTCTTCTTCGCCAGGCCGATGCGGCGATGTACGAGGCGAAGAGAAGTGGGAAGGGCGCTGTCGTTGTCTACGGCGACCGTCGCAAATGGTTATCGCCGTAGTAGTGCGAAAATCGTTGCCGGTGAACCCGATCCGGCCTTGTTGATCGCACCACCGACAAGGATGCTAGCCCCGGTGGTTGGCAGGGCGGCAAGATTGTTCAAGTTCTCCAGGCTGATTCGATGCTTGTCGTACAGGATTGTCGAGACGGGGTAGGTTTCGTCGTTTCCGAGGTCGGGACCGAACGTGTCGGTTCCCAATGCTCCGCGGGTGCCCAAACGGCCGGTGTCTATCAGCCACCGCGCCGCGTCCACCGAGAAGCCGGGCTGGTGGGTGACGCCGTCGGCATCGGAGTTGGCATATTCTTCGCTACCCCAGCGCGATTCCCACCCGGTCCAGAGAACTACGGCCGCTCCATCGGGGATCTTGCCGTTGCGCGTTTCCCATTCCTGCAGGTCCGCGACCGTGAGCGCATAGTCCGAATCGGCGGCAGCCTTGTCCCGGATGTCGATCTTCACTGCGGGGAGGAAGAGGTCCGCCGGATCGAGTTGGTCGGCTGTGAGGCCGCCTTCCTGGAAGTGTGCGGGTGCGCCCCAATGCGTGCCCGTGTGCTCACCTTCCTTGACGTACTGGAGGTAGTAGCCGTCGTTTGCGATGGTGGCCGCTGTGTCGAGAGTGAACTCGGGGTCGCCTGGAAAAACCGGCGTCGTCGCCGGGTCGTTCACGTGTGAGAGCGAAACAACCGACAACTGTTCGTTCAACGGGCTTGTTGCGTCTTGACTGCTTCCGGAACTGCTACCCATGTCGATCACCTGAGGTCCCGCTACCAGCGCCAGACCTGTGGCTGCGCGCTGAAGTAACTGCCGTCGTTTCATCGATCCCCCGCCAATTTGTCCGAATTGAGAGTGTTGCAATCACTTTCGCTCCTTGAACACTAGGACAGAACCTTAGGCTGCTGCGGACCACGACGACCACTCCACATCGCGGACAGCTATGACCTGTCCGTGCGGTCGGTGATCTACGTACTGCGGATACTTTGCGGCCAAAGCATCGATCGCGCTCTCGGACTCCTTGGTGCCGGGGTCGAGAACCTCCGCATGTCCGTCGACGCGGACCCACCAGAGCGCGGACCAGTCGTCGTCGTAATGATCGACCAGCAGGCTTGCGCGCCCCGTCTCGGTGATGTTCCGGAGCCTGCGAAGAGCGGTCGTGGTTTTCGGTTTGTGGTCGACACAGGAATAGACGGTGCCGCCGACCAAGACGAATACCAGCGGCACGATGTGCGGAACGCCGGCCGCATCTGCCGTTGCCAGGTGAGCCACCCGCGCGGCTTCAAATCGTGCTCTCGGGTCGTCCATATTCACAGCGTAAGGGGATCAAGGGTTGCCGCGAGCCGCTGCTGACGGAACAGTGGTCTCATGGAACCGGATGAAGCGCTTCGGGAGATCGCCTACTGGCTCGAACGATCACGCGCTGAAACGCACCGCGTCAAGGCCTATCGCCGAGCTGCGGAGGTCTTTTCAGGATTGTCCGACGAGCAGAAGGAGTCTCGCCGGAAAGCCGACAGTTGGAAGGCCCTCACCGGCATCGGGCCGAAGACTGCCACGATTATCGCTCAGTCGTACGACGGCATCCCCGAGTATCTCGAGGAACTGCGGGGGCAGGCTGAGCCCATCGGCGACAGCCCATTGCGACAAGCGCTGCGCGGCGACCTCCACACCCACTCCGACTGGTCCGATGGTGGAAGCCCCATCGAAGAAATGATGCGACGCGCAGCGGCACTCGGCCATGACTACTGCGCCCTCACCGACCATTCGCCTCGCCTCACAGTTGCCAACGGGCTGTCCGCGGAGCGCCTACGGTCTCAACTCGACGTGATAGCCGGGTTGAATGCCGAACTGGCTCCCTTCCGCATCCTCACGGGAATCGAGGTGGACATCCTCGAGGACGGTTCACTCGACCAGGATCCCGATCTGCTCGACGAACTCGACATCGTGGTGGCGAGCGTCCACTCCAAGCTGCGGTCCGAGCGTGAGGCGATGACCCGCAGAATGCTTGCTGCAGTGCGAAACCCGCGTGTCGATATTCTCGGACACTGCACCGGGCGTCTTGTCGAGGGTGCTCGCGGAACCCGGCCCGAGTCGCAGTTCGACGCGGAGAAAGTGTTCGAGGCCTGCCGCGAATCAGGCACAGCCGTTGAGATCAATTCCCGACCGGAGCGTCGTGACCCGCCTTCGCGTTTGATCGAGTTGGCCCGCGATCTCGATTGTCTTTTCTCCATCGACACTGACGCCCATGCCCCCGGTCAGCTGGCTTGGCAGGGCTACGGCTGTGACCGGGCCGAAAAGTGCGGTGTCGAAGCCGATCGGGTGATCAATACCTGGACCGCCGAAGATCTTTTGGAGTGGGCAGGCAATTGAGAGCATGCCGGAATGGGTCACCGAGGCGTGTGCTCGGTGACCTCCGGGTTCAGAGTCGTGTGGTGGAGCGGCGGGGTTTCCGGTCGGGGTCGATGCCCGGTGGTGGGATGAACCAGGGCAGGTGATCGGTGCCCATTCGGATTTCCCATTGTCCGGTGAATCCGGGTTTTCGGTGCATCAGGGTGTGGTGGGTTCGGCAGAGCAGGACCAGGTTGTCCATGACGGTTGGTCCTCCTTTGGCCCAGTGTTTGATGTGGTGGGCGTCGGTCCAGGCGGGGACGCAGTCGCAGCCGGGGAAGGCGCACCCTTTGTCTCGGGCGATCAGGGCGGTGCGTTGTGCCGCGGTGACAAGCCTTTTGAGTGGGGTGACGTCGAGTGGGGCACCGTTTCCGTCGAGGAGGACGCTGGAGAGCATGCAGTCGCAGGCGATCATGCGGGTGCGGCCGACGCTCAGTGGTCCCATCCAGGGCATGTGGCCGACATCGAGATCTTGTTTGTCGAGATCGTGGAAGTCGAGATCGAGCATGCCGGGATCGTCGTCCTCGGAAGGGACAGGTGTTGAGCCATCACCCGTTGTGGCGCATTCACGGTGGTAGGCCAGGTCTTTGGCGTTGATGTGCACGTTCAGGTGTGGGCGTTGGCCGCCGTCGATGCCGGTGGCAGCGTTGTCGAGGTAGCGCCGGATGAGTTCTGCCATGGCGTCTGCGTTGCGTGTGGCGGCGGATCGTTTGTCGGGTGTGCCGTCTTCGGCGGGGGTGGGCATGGAGAGGTTGGAGAGGGCGGAGAGAAGCATTTCGCCGGTCACTCCGTCGAAATCGCCTCGGACGGCGACTCTTCCGTTGAGGGTGGGGGAGATGCGCAGTTCGTTGCGGTCGGTGTCTTCGCTTGGTGGTGGGTCGTCGGATTCGAACATGTGCTCGAGGACGCTGATGGCGTAGCGCAGTTTGACGGTGGTTGCTTCGGTTCCCGATGCTGCGGCGAGGAGTGTGTCGCGGCAGTACGGTAGTGCGGCGTCGGGCATTGCCTTGGGTGGGGATTCGCAGAACGCCACGATCAGTGCTGCGTGCTCGAAAGTGAGGTCACCGGCATCGAATTGGTCTTCGATCTCGGGAAACGACCGTAGCGCTTTGCCCAGGGCTGCGATTCTTCTGCCGGTGGAGATCTGCAGCATGGTGTGGTTCGCGAGCCATTGTCCGGTGCCGCGGTAGCAGAGTACTTGTTCGTCCGGGTTCAACGTCAGGGTGTCGACAGCGGCCACTCGAATGGCTTCCAGGCGAAGGATTTCCGCTGACGCGGTGATGGCGATCTCGCGGACGTCGCTGGGGTGAAGCCGCCACAATCGTCCGCGCACACCCACGGCGGAGTTGTTGACCACGTCGGTGACAGTATCTTCGTCGGTGATGTTGATCGTCATGAGAACCCCCCGTTCCGCCTTCCATCATACTCGAACATACTTTCGAGTCAAGGGCTTTTTCGGGAAGGTGAGGTGGGCCCGGCCGTCGTGATTCTGTTGTTCGAGAGCAGATTCCGTCGCTAGAGCATCAGCGCCGGATCTGTAGTCAGTTCGATGTTCAGCCACGGTTCGTAGGGGAGATCGGCGAGGCTGGTGGCGAACGAGCGTCGTACTGCGTCTTCACCGTCGATGTCCCAGCTGTGTGGCGCGACCATGAACGTCGCTTCGACATACAGCTTGCGACCCACCTTGCTCATGGTGAGAGTCGGTTCGTCCAAGCCGAATTCGTCGCGGACGACGGCGATGGCATCGTGCACGCGGGCCTGAACGTTTTCGCCGGGAGCACCTTCGAGGAGTTCGATCAGTGCGGTTCGCAGAAGTGCGTACGGTTGCGGGACCAGCATCGCGCAGCCGAGGAGGACCAAGACGGAGTCGACATATCGGTCGGCGTCGGAGAAATCGGTGCGGCCCAGGATCATTGCGACGACAGCACCGACTGCGACCAGCGCGCTGAAGGCAGCCGACGCTCCCCATTGCCTGGCTTCGGCGACGAGCAGATCAGATGTGCGGTCGACTTGTCGGACGTAGCGCCAGATGATGATCGACACCACCGCGCTGACAGCGCCGTATGCCACCAGAGACCCCGCGGTGACGTCGGCTCCGCCCGCGAGGATGACACGAACTGCCTCGACTGCGGCGTAGGCGAGCGTCGCCAGTAGTGCCATGCCCTGGACAGCGATGACGACCGGGATCAATGCCTCCTTACCGAACGGGAAGCGTGCGGTGGGGCCCGAGTCGGCTATCCGCGAGACCCGCAGTGAGAGCGCCGTCAACACCATTCCGATGAGGGCGTACACACCGTCGAGCAGGATCACCTGGGACTGCGAGATCCAGCCCCAGAATGCGGCGAGCACAGCCAACGCCGTTGCGACCACGAGCGAGTACCGCAGGGCCTTGCGTTCGCGGGTAGCGCTGTCTTCCTTGGTGCCCATGAATTCCAAACCGCCTGTCCGTTTCGATATTCCTTCACGTAGGAATACCAGCAACGACGCGCAGGCACGGGATCAGTGGACCAATTGCGCTGCCAGATCGAGAAAGTCCTCGGCGTTGATGTCGAACTCGTCGGAGAAGGACACATCGGGATTGCCCCTGGCTCCGAATTCGAGTGGTCGAGCTATGAAGGCTGTGCGGAATCCGAGAGCTTTGGCCGCCCGGATGTCATATTTGTGACTGGCAACCATCATGATCTCGGCCGGGTCGTACCCGAGATATCGAGCAGCCAGGTGGTAGATCTTCGGATCTGGTTTGAAGACGCCGGCCATTTCGGCAGTGAAGACGGCATGCCATGGCAGATTTCCGTGCCGGGAGATGCTGACTGCG
The DNA here is from genome assembly GCF_058792695.1 of Rhodococcus sp. MT28. Classification (NCBI taxonomy): domain Bacteria; kingdom Bacillati; phylum Actinomycetota; class Actinomycetes; order Mycobacteriales; family Nocardiaceae; genus Rhodococcus; species Rhodococcus sp. MT28. Next base: position 255,828 of record NZ_JBXAFD010000002.1, on the reverse strand, counting down.
GCATTCACGTCGGCGTTGGACAAGGCAGCGATTGTGTACTGCTGGCGCAGGGTTGTCAGGCCGGCGACAGTGTCGGGCCACGGGTCCAGGAATTTCCAGGCGGTGGTGAGTTCTTCCTGTTCGGCATCGGAAAGTTCGATGCTCTCGCGGGCCAACAGCTTGCGCAGAGCCTCGCGGTACACCGAATGTACTGTCACCCATTCGCCTGTGGAGTCGTCGGCCTCGGAGGTGTTCGCGAAGTACTCAGCGCGCCAGAGATTGACGAATCTTGGCCAGTCCACGTCGGCGTCGGTGATTCGACGGGCCTCTCGGCACAGTGTGCTGTGAAAATCGGTCGCTGTGCCCTGGACGTCGAACAGCAGTGCTTTGATCTTCTCGCGCACTAGGCCTCCACTCCGAGATCACCTGACGGACTTCCTTCATTATTGCGGCCGCGGCGCCGGATTCGTGCTCGGTGAGCGCAAAGGCTCGACGCGTCGCAAAATAGACATCTATGGCCGACCGCGGATTTACCCCGACTCAGCTCGCCGCCCGAGCTGCCTACTTGCTGCGCGGAAACGACCTGGGCACGATGACCAGCGCTGCCCCGAAGCTGTATCCCCACATGTGGAGCTGGGACGCCGCGTTCGTGGCGGTAGGTCTGGCGCCGCTCAGCGTCGAACGGGCGGTAGTAGAGCTCGATACCTTGCTCTCGGCTCAGTGGAAGAACGGAATGATTCCGCACATCGTGTTCGCGAACGGTGTCGACGGCTACTTCCCCGGCCCGACGCGGTGGGATGTCAATGCGTTGGCAGCGCATGCTCCTTTGGGTACCGCTACATCGGGAATCACCCAACCCCCCGTTCACGCGATCGCGGTGCAGCGGATTCTCGATCATTCGCGTCGGCACGGACGTACGACGCGTGCGGTCGCGGAAGAGTTCCTCGACCGGCGCTGGAGCGATCTGGTTCGGTGGCACCGGTGGTTGGCGGAGGCCCGCGATCTCGACGGCAACGGCCGTATCGCGCTCTATCACGGGTGGGAATCTGGGATGGACAACTCTCCGCGGTGGGATCTGGCGTACGCGAATGTTGTTGCGGGACAAGTTCCTGCGTATCAGCGTGCTGATCTCGCTGTGGTGACGGACCTGTCTCAGCGGCCCACGGATAACGAATACGACCGCTACCTTTGGCTTCTCGAAGAGATGAAGGCCGTGCGGTACGAGGATTCTCAACTCGCCACTGCCATGAGTTTTGCCGTCGAGGACGTGTTTGTCAGTGCGGTTTTCTCGATGGCATGCGACGTCTTGGCAACTATCGGTGAGGAGCATTCGCGGCCGAACTCCGACGTCCGTGATCTGCGCGGTTGGGCAGATCGATTCCGGCAGGGCGTGATTGCCACCACCGATGAACGATCAGGTGCAGCAAAGGATTTCGATCTTCGCACCGGGCGATGGGTTCATACCGAGACCATCGCGATGTTTGCGCCGTTGCTGTGCGGCGGCCTGAGCCGCGATGCCGAGCGCGCTCTGTTGCGCACTTTCGAGGGGCCCAAATTCTGTGGTCACCCGGACATGCGGTTTGCTGTCCCACCGTCGACGTCTCCGGTTTCCGGCGATTTCCGTCCTCGGGAGTATTGGCGTGGCCCGGTGTGGCCGGTGATCACGTGGTTGTTCTCGTGGGCGTTCGCGCGTCGGGGGTGGGCCGAGAGATCGCACGTCTTGCGTTCGGAGGGGTTGCGGCAGGCCAGCGATGGCAGTTTTGCCGAATACTACGAGCCTTTCACCGGTGAGCCGCTGGGCAGTATGCAACAGTCGTGGACCGCTGCGGCTGTTCTCGATTGGCTCGGTTGAGTGAACATTCCCTGAATTAGGGGACAAAACGGACTAGTCGACCTTAGTCTCGGGAAATGGTCGAGCGACGGATCGTCAGGACATTGGGCAAGCTCACCCCGATCGCGATGGCAGCTGCCATCGCGATCACGGCACCTGGCCTCGCCGCTGCCGACGCTCCCCGCGGCCCGGACGTCTCTTCGTGGCAGCACGTGGACGGAACCGGAATCGACTGGTTCCAGGTCAAGGCGTCAGGGCACGAGTTCGCGATGGTCAAGGCCACCGAGTCGCTCAACTACGTCAATCCGTACTTCATCCAGGATTGCCTGGTCATGCGTGCTGCCGGCGTCTCGCGCGGGGCCTACCACTACGCAGACGTTCGCCAGTCCCCCGAAGCCCAGGCCGCCTTCTATTCGGCGATCGTCCTGGGTATCAACGGACCTGGTGACCTCCCGCCCGTTCTGGATCTCGAGGACGCGAAGGGACTGCCCGCCGGGCAGGTCATCGACTGGACTCATCGCTACTTGAATACAGTCCAGGCACTTACCGGGCGGCAGCCCATCATTTACACGTATCCCAACTTCTGGCGTACTCAGATGGCCAACACCACCGAGTTCAACCACTACCCGCTGTGGATCGCCGATTACAACGGGCAGAACGCACCGGGGCCGCTACCCGGCGGTTGGTCCAACTGGACTTTCTGGCAGTACACCAGCACCGGACGCATCCCCGGAATCACCGGAAACACTGATATCAACGTCTACAGCGGAGCCCAGGGCGATTTCGATCGCTACGCCAACAGTGTGGGGTTCGGCAGCAGCTAGTTTGCGGCGGGGCCCTTGGCTCCGTGGTGCCCGGTTCGGGCCCTTTCGCCCTCGATGCATTTGCCTCGAGGCACGCGGAAGGGCCCTTTTTGGCACTCTTGTGACGCTTGGCTGGTTAGTCCGGTTGTTGCTCGTCAGTTACGAGAATTCTGCCGGGCGGTAGCCACGGTCGCTGAACTTTCGACTAGCTGAGCAGGATCAGAAAATAGCTATGGCAGAAAATGAGCAGAACTGCTCTGCCTGAAAAGCTACAAAACGGACTTGAAGTTGGGTTTGAATCGAAGGCGGCCGCCCGGTTTCGGGCGAAGTTGGTGCCTCGCAATCCAATTATCGGAGCCTCGGGATGCTTCGTTACCGGCAGCCGTCGCTGAGTGTGGTCTGGATCAATTCGATCAATTTCGACGTGCTCGCACGGGTGATCGGACTCCATTCGGGACGGGGTTTCCGACCGTCGTTCGAGGGTCTGTGGCGCATCCAACAGGCCTTATCCATATTGGGCATTTGTCCAGATTCCGTATCTTCCTCGAGGTTGGTCGTCACCCGATCTGGTCAGCGGAAAGGGTGAATGTCATCGCGTTCGCCGCGGTGCCGCACTCCGAGGGCTGAATTGTCCGCTCGGACAACACTGCTCCTCGAAGCTTGTCCGATCTACGAACAAAAACGTCGATCGGTCTGCTTTGTCCGACTTTCGATGGGCAAGCTCCCGGTTATCTGTTATCTTGTTCCTGATAACTGGAAGGTTGCTCTCGATTTGCGCGGATTTCGAGGGCCAAGGTCCTGTTCAGGGCGGCTCTTCCAACACGCAGGTGTTTCCGAAGAGGAGCTCGAATGACAGGACCGGCAACAGCGTCCGGTGTGAGGTCGATCAGCCGAAAACAGGCGCATCGACCCGAACCAACCGATCAACCGGGAGTTCGCGCCAGCGCTCTCGCATCTCCGTCCATCGAACATCGATCAGGCACATCCTGGGGAGTAAGAAATGCCTAACGACATACCGCCGACAAGGTCGGCCATATTCACCGCAGGGCTCCCGCCCTGGGTGCGAGCGTGGACGGTGGTATGGACCGCCATCGCGATGATTCTCGGTATCTCCGGCGCGACGGCAGTGGTTGCGTCAGCGCAGCCGGCCGCGACGCTCGGCGGCCCCGTTCAGGCTCAGGCGCCGGCTCGCGCCGCTGTTCTTCCGGATGAACAGCCTGCAAAAGGCTGCGCATTCAGCGCCCCCGGCACCGGTCCGTTCTCGCAGAACATCTGCTGGATCGATATGTCGACGCTCGATGCGGCAACGGCTGCTTCTGCGGCAGGGCAGTCGATGGAAATCCAGCTCACCGACGGTTACAAGATCAACTTCAAGGCTTTCCTCACCGACTCGGTAGCGGGAAAGACACACCAGGGGATCGAAACGAAGGCATTTCCCACGTTGCACTATGCAGCGTTGGGAACTTCCGCGTACACGGGTGTGCCGACGACGATCAAGCCGGCGATCTACCAAACCTCAGCCACCGCTGGTCAGTCCGGTGGAACAGTCTCGCTGAAGAACATCGTGATGACGGGGCCGAATGGCGCCGTCAACAACTACGGGCTCGTAGCAGCCGACGCCGAGTCGACAGACGCGAATATCAATACTACGAACGACCGTGAATTCCTCACTTTCAATTCGGACAAGCCTCTACGGCAGATCGCACGTACCGTCGGTGACGACAGTGATCCTGCCTACCCCGGAATTCGGGCCTGTGACGGTGGGCTGACGGGTATGCCAGCCAATACCGTCCGATGCGATTCGTGGAACAACGTCAATGGCCAGGGGCGCACGCCCGGAACGCTGGTCGTTGCATCGACTGCTCCGACAAGTTTCGCAGCCACTTTCGGAAATACCGTTCAGGCGACCTCGCGTCAGGGCCTGGCGTTCGGTGTGCTGCTGTCGAAGGTCAAGATCGACAAGGACCTCACGCGCGTCACCCCCGGTGACGATTTCACTATCGGCATGAGCACCGGACACCACGCTGATGCAGGCGCCGCTGCAGCAACCGAGATCAAGAGCACCACGACCGGTGCGACTGATACGACGGCATCGACTGGCTGGCGGACGCTCCTCGCAGATACCACGCCCACCCCTGTCACGTTCTGGGAGAAGCCAACTACCTCGGCGACCAAGACCGCGAACTATGCGACATCGTGGGATTGCCAGGTAAACGGCGTGACCCAGGCCCTCAGGGTCGGTGACGTTGCGCAGGCCGCACTTACACCGGGTGACAACGTGTATTGCAAGGTCAAGAACACCCCGGTTCTCGTGAAGAAGTCGTCGTCACCACCTACCGGTGAGACGGTCAATATCGGCCAATCAATCACCTACACTCTGAATTTCGAGAATCCGGGCACTGCGCCGGCAACGATCGACTACACGGACTACCTCGCCGACGTCATTGATGACGGAACAGTTGCGGTCGGTGCTGCAACCGGCGGACTCACCGCCGCATTGAACGGCGCCGACAAGATCAAGGTCGGCGGCACCTTGCCGGCCGGCGGCAAGGGGACAGTCACATACACCGTCACTGTCAAAGACGGCGGCAACAAAGTTCTGAACAACTATCTGGTTCCGGGGACTACAACTCCCCCCACAACATGTGATCCTGCAACCAATCTCTGCACGACGCATCCCATGCCTGGTTTCACGCTGACCAAGACGGCTGATCCGGTTTCCGGTTCGACGGTTCAGGCCGGCGACACCATTACGTACACCGTCACCGGTGCCAACACCGGCAGGACGGCCCTGACTCCCGCGACGATCACCGATGATCTGAGTGCGGTTCTCAACAATGCTGCTGTCGTTCCGGGCTCGCTGAAGGCGACCATCGACGGTGCTCCTGTTGCTGCTCCGACTCTTTCGGGCAGCACTTTGTCGTGGTCCGCGAATCTCCCGGCCGGTAAGTCTGTTGTTCTGACATACCAGGTGAAGGTCAATGCCGGCGTTGCCGCGGGAACGGTTCTGAACAACAAAGTCACCGGTACTGCGAAGCCGCCGACCGGTCCGGACATCACTCCTCCTCCGGTGGAAACGAATCACTCGGTTCCAGGTTTTACGCTGGCGAAGACTGCCGATCCGATCTCCGGTTCGACGGTTCAGGCCGGCGAGTCGATCAAGTACACCGTCACCGGCACCAACACCGGCAAGACGAAGCTTGATCCGGTACAGATCAATGACGATCTGGGTGCGGTCCTCAATAATGCTGCTGTCGTTCCTGGTTCGCTGAAGGCGACCATTGACGGAGCTTCCGTGGCTGTTCCGACTTTGTCGGGTACGACGCTCTCGTGGACTGGCGTTCTCGAAGCCGGCAAGTCGGTTGTCCTGACCTACGAGGTGAAGGTCAACGACGGTGTCGCTGCGGGTACGGTCTTGAACAACAAGGTCACGGGTACTGCGAAGCCGCCGACCGGTCCGGATATCACTCCGCCGCCGGTTGAGACGAATCACTCGGTTCCCGGTTTCACTGTCGCGAAGACTGCGGATCCTGCGTCGGGTACCGGCGTCAATGCTGGTCAGACGATCACGTATACGGTGACCGGTACGAACACCGGTAAGACGACGCTCAATCCTGTTGTGTTGACTGATGATTTATCGAAGGTTCTCGACAACGCGACGTTGGTGGACGGTTCGCTGAAGGCGACAGTCGACGGTGCTGCTGCCGCTGCTCCGACGCTCTCGGGGACGGCGCTCTCGTGGACTGGTGTTCTGGAGCCGGGTAAGTCGGTTGTCCTGACCTACCAGGTGAAGATCAATGCCGGTGTTGCCGGTGGCACGTTGATCAACAACAAGGTCACCGGTACTGCGAAGCCGCCGACGGGTCCGGAGATCACTCCTCCGCCCGTGACGACGGAGCATCCGGTTCTGTCTCCGAAGATTGCTGTGGTGAAGTCTTCTGATCCGGTGTCGGGTTCGAATGT
>NZ_JBXAFD010000002.1:0-249155 GCF_058792695.1 Rhodococcus sp. MT28 | reverse complement strand
GGTCGGTGGGGTGTTCGTGAACAACTTCGTTGTTCCGGGTACGACTCCGCCGGTTGATCCTCCGGAGGTGTGTGATCCGGCGACGCAGCTGTGCACGACGCATCCGGTGAAGGTTCCGGGGTTCACGGTCGCGAAGGCTGCGGATCCGGTGTCGGGTACCAATGTTGCTGCGGGTCAGACGATCACGTATACGGTGACCGGTTCCAACACGGGTAACACGACTCTTGATCCGGTGGTGTTGACCGATGATCTGTCGAAGGTTCTCGACAACGCGGTGTTGGTGGACGGTTCGCTGAAAGCAACTGTCGACGGTGTCGACGCGACTGCTCCGACCCTGTCGGGTACGACGCTCTCGTGGACTGGCGTTCTCGAGGCCGGTAAGTCGGTTGTTCTGACCTACCAGGTCAAGGTCAATGCCGGTGTTGCCGGTGGCACGTTGATCAACAACAAGGTCACTGGTACTGCGAAGCCGCCGACGGGTCCGGAGATCACTCCTCCGCCGGTGACGACCGAGCATCCGGTGAAGGTTCCGGGGTTCACGGTTGCGAAGGCTGCGGATCCGGTGTCGGGTACCAATGTTGCTGCGGGTCAGACGATCACGTACACGGTGACGGGTGCGAATACGGGTAACACGACTCTTGATCCGGTGGTGTTGACCGATGATCTGTCGAAGGTTCTCGACAACGCGGTGTTGGTGGACGGTTCGCTCAAGGCAACTGTCGACGGTGTCGACGGTGCTGCTCCGACCCTGTCGGGCACCACGCTCACCTGGACCGGTGGATTGGAAGCTGGTAAGTCGGTTGTCCTGACCTACCAGGTCAAGGTCAATGCCGGTGTTGCCGGTGGCACGTTGATCAACAACAAGGTCACTGGTACTGCTAAGCCGCCGACGGGTCCGGAGATCACTCCTCCGCCGGTGACGACGGAGCATCCGGTTCTGTCTCCGAAGATTGCTGTGGTGAAGTCTTCTGATCCGGTGTCGGGTTCGAATGTTGTTGCCGGTCAGGACATCAAGTACACGCTCACGTTCACGAACACCGGTAACGGTGCGGGTGAGGTCGCGCACTTCGATGATCTGCGTGGTCTGCTCGATGATGCTGATCTGGTTGCGGGCAGCTTGAGTGCTGATGCTCCGTTGACTGCTGCGATGGTCGGCACGGATGGTTTCTCGGTGACGGGATCCCTTGCGGCCGGTGAGAGCAAGACGGTGACGTACACCGTCACGGTCAAGGCTGATGCCGATCGCGTTGCGGCGAATGCCGACAACACGGTGCTCAACTTCGTTGTTCCGGGGACGACTCCTCCGGTTGATCCTCCGGAGGTGTGTGATCCGGTGACGCAGCTGTGCACGACGCATCCGGTGAAGGTTCCGGGGTTCACGGTTGCGAAGGCTGCTGATCCGGTGTCGGGTACCAATGTTGCTTCTGGTCAGACGATCACGTACACGGTGACGGGTGCGAATACGGGTAACACGACTCTTGATCCGGTGGTGTTGACCGATGATCTGTCGAAGGTTCTCGACAACGCGGTGTTGGTGGACGGTTCGCTCAAGGCGACTGTCGACGGTGTCGACGGTGCTGCTCCGACCCTGTCGGGCACCACGCTCACCTGGACCGGTGCATTGGAAGCCGGTAAGTCGGTTGTCCTGACCTACCAGGTGAAGATCAACGACGGTGTCGCCGGTGGCACGTTGATCAACAACAAGGTCACTGGTACTGCGAAGCCGCCGACGGGTCCGGAGATCACTCCTCCGCCGGTGACGACCGAGCATCCGGTGGATGGCACACCCGCGATCGAGGTACTGAAGTCCTCTGTTCCGTCCACCACGAACCGTGTGGTTGGCGGCCAGGAGATCACGTACACGCTCACGTTCAAGAATGTGGGCACCGCGGATGGTGAGATCAGTTTCTACGACGATCTGACCGATGTTCTCGACGATGCAGTAATGACGAAGGATCCGGCTACCACTTCCACGCTGGTTGTTTCGGGTGTCGTCGACAACGTCTTCACGGTCACCGGAAAGCTGGCCAAGGGTGAGAGCGCGACGGTGACGTACACCGTCAAGGTCAATCCTGAGATCGGAACGTTGTCAGGTCCCGGATTCACTCCGGGCGTCCTGAACAACTACCTGGTGGTTGGTGGCGAGAACCCGCCGGTGGACTGTGTCCCGGGCGACGCTCTCTGCACCGAACACCCGATAGACCCGCCGGAGACCACCACTACGGTGCCGCCGACGACCACCACGACGCCGCCGGTCACGACGGAGCCCTGTGTTCCTCCGACGACGACCACGCGGATGGTTCCGACGACAACGGTTGCGACGACGACGGCTAGCGCGATCACTGCCGGTGACGCTGATGTGACCGGTACGGAGGAATCCACCACCGCGGAGGAGACCACCACAGAGGAGACCACGACAGAAGAAGTTGTCGCGGAAGAGATTGTGGATCCGTGTGGCGTGACGACAACGACGCCGCCGACGACAACGCCGCCGGTCACGACAGTTCCGCCGACCACGACGGTTCCGAACACGACGGTGCCGAACACGACGGTGCCGGTTACACCGACGATCATCATTCCCCCGATCGTCGTTGTGCCTCCGATCGTCGTACCGCCGACGGTTCCGGGTCAGCCGGTTCCGAGCACGGTTCCGGGACAGCCGAAGCCGCCGACAGCAAACCCGGGTCAGCCGGGTCAGCCGAAGCCGTCTGCTCCTCAGGGCGGGACGATCAACTCGGGTGGTGGCGCTGGTGAGAGTGGCGTGAACACCGGGTTGCTCGCAGCAGGTGGATTGGTTCTGCTGCTGGCGCTGGGAACGGGTGTTGTTCTCCTGACGCGTAAGCGTCGCGAGGACGGTGACAACTGATTCTCTTGAGAATCTGAGGTAAACGACGTGGGGCAGATCGCAGAGTATGCGATCTGCCCCACGTCGTTTACATGTGTGTTACGAGCCGAGCCGAGATCCGTCCTTCTTCCAGGCTGCAACTACCGACGGGCGAGGCTGGGCGGAACCACCGTCGGGCCAATGGGATGCGGGGCTTTCGATGCTGGCGTCGTCGGTCTCGCCGGGGTGCTGGACGCAGACGATGACGCGCTTCTCGTCCACGATGGGGCCGCAGGTTTCGGCGCCGACGGGAACGGTGAGGAACTGCTTTGTCTCACCGCGGTTTTCGCCTTCGAGGACAACGCTGAACAGCCCGTCGTTGGACTTGAGTGCGTTGCCGTCGGTGGAGATCCACAGATTGCCGTGCGGGTCGAAGGCAAGGTTGTCCGGGCATGAGATGGGGCTGACCTTGCTCTTGTCGAACCCGCCGAAGTAAGTATCGGCTGTGGCCGGATCTCCGCAGACGAGAAGAAGATTCCAGCCGAAGGTGGTGCCGGCGTGGTCGTCGGTGATTTCGAGGACCTGGCCGTTCTTGTTGTTGTTCCTCGGGTTCGCCTCGTCGGCCGCGGCGCCACCGTCGACTCCGCGCTTGGTGTTGTTGGTCAGTGCGACGTAAACCTTGCCGCTCTTCGGGTTTGCCTCGAAGTCCTCGGGGCGATCCATCTTCGTTGCCTCGACCTTGTCACCGGCCTGGCGGGTGAAGACGGCGACCTCTTCGGCGCTCATACCGTCTACCAGCGATTCGCCCTTGCCGTCTTCGCCGGTGCGCAGGATGGCTACCCACTCGCCGGTTCCGTCGAACTTGCCGTCCGACGGAAGTTTGCCGCTGCCGTCGATCTCGCCGGCGGAGTTTCCGCTGAGCTTTGCGACGTACAGTGTTCCGGCGTCGAGCAGAGTCATGTTGTGGCGCATGGCTGCTTGACTCTTGCCGTCCTGCATCTTTCGGCTGGAGACGAACTTGTACATGTAGTCGAAGCGCTCGTCGTCGCCGCTGTAGGCGACGACGGTGCCGTCCGCCGTGATGTAAATGGTGGCGGCTTCGTGCTTGAAACGTCCGAGCGCTGTGTGCTTGATCGGAGTCGACGACGGATCCCAGGGATCGATCTCGACGACGTATCCGAATCGGTTGACCTCGTTGGGTTCTGCGACCAGATCGAACCGCTTGTCGAAGCGTTCCCACTTGCGCTCGGAAGCGGCGCCGGCAAGACCGTAGCGCTTCAGTCGCGCTGCGACCGTGGGATCGGTGACACCCTCGGCGTTCGCGAAGTACTGGTTGAAGTTCTCTTCGCCGGAAAGCACTGTGCCCCAGGGGGTGACGCCGCCGGCGCAATTGTTGAGGGTGCCGAGCACTTTGGTTCCCGTGGGATCGGCACTCGTCTTGAGGAAGTCGCTACCTGCAGCGGGGCCGGTCACGACAAATTCCGTGGTTCCGGTGATGCGGCGGTTGTTCGATCCGATCTCCGGTACGAGCTTGCCGTTGTCGGATTCGCCCTTGACCTGGACGACCGACAGTCCGTGGCTGGCGAGGCCGATCTTGAACTGCTCCTCGGTCGGGTTCTCCGCATCGTAGCCGCGGAACATCGCCGGCTCGGTGGAGTATTCGTGATTGACCACGAGTAGGTAGGTGTTGGGCTGCCCGTCGACCGGGAGCAATCCGGCGAAGTCGTTGTTGAATCCGAACTGCAGTTCCTGCGCTGCCGCGGTCTGCTTGTCGAAGTCGAAAGCCGGGGCGCCGGCGAGAACGGCGTCACCCCAGCGAATCACGACGGCTTGATCGTATCCGTCAGGGACGGTGACCTTGTCTTCCTTGTTGGGCGCGACAGCGCTGAAGTTCGTCCCCGTTGGTGTCGATCCGCCGCTGCTGCCGCTCGTCGAACCGGTTCCCGGTTCCGCACTTGCGGATTCGTCCGAACACGCGACGAGGGCGCTGCCCGCTCCCACCGCGAGGACTGCCATGCCGCTGCCCCGGAGCAAGCCGCGACGACTCAGCGCTGTGCGTGCGATGTCGCGGAAGTACTCGCCGCCCGAGGTGTTGGGGACCTCGTGAGAGCACGCGTTTCCGCACTTGTACTGGCAGGTGATCGACGCGCGCGCAGACACGCCGTCGTGTTTGACGAACAAGGCCAAAGGCTTGATAGCCACCGTGAACTCCCGAGATTCGATGTACGGACTTCGGGAACCGTAGAAGCTCTAAGCAAGGGTAAAGGAACGTAAAAATGAACGGCAAAACAACGAGGTGACCCTTACCCGCGGTTTACGACGCGTCCCCGCGGGGACGTCGCATGACATTTGTCATCGCTGATCCGTGACGGTGTCACCGCAGGTGATGACGCAGTGCACTGTTTTCGGCTCTGACTTCCCGCGAAGCTTGGATGCATGAGAGAACCACATGAGGGAAGCCTCCTGACGGACCTGATGGACATCGGACCCGCACCCACGATGGGCCGCGAACTTGTTGTGATCGTCGTGAATATCGCGATCATCGGAGTGCTGTTCGCGATCATCGGCTCCAATCCCGTGTTCTGGATTCTTGTTGCCGCTCTCGCTGTCTATGCGGGTATCCGATTCGTGATCGGACTGCGCGGCTGGAACCGAGCGGAGGCGCAGCGATGAAGGGCGATCCCGTGATCGACGTAGTCGGAATGTCGCGGCGTTACGGCTCCGGTAAGGAGGCGTTCGATGCTGTTCGCAATCTGGATCTGAGTGTTCAGGAAGGCGAGCTGTTCGGCCTCCTCGGAACCAATGGTGCCGGCAAGACGTCCACTCTCGAAGTGATTCAGGGTCTTTCACGATCCAGTGCCGGAACGGTGCGCGTTCTGGGCATGGATCCGGTGCGCAACCGCAAGCAGATTCGCCCGTCGCTTGGCATCATGCTCCAGAAGGGTGGCTTGCCCCAAGACCTGACTGCTCGTGAGAGTTTGGCGATGTGGGCCGGAACCTGCTCGAATCCGCTGCCCGTGGACGAGGTGCTCGAGCGCGTGGACATGCGTGACCGTGGTGATACCCGCGTGAAGTTCCTCTCGGGAGGTGAGGCGCGGCGACTGGATCTGGCGTGCGCGATCATCGGCCGGCCACTCGTCCTGTTTCTCGACGAGCCGACTACTGGTTTGGATCCCGAAAGTCGACGTAACACTTGGCAATTGATCGCTGACTTGAAAGCGTCGGGCGTCACCATCATGTTGACGACGCATTACCTGGACGAAGCCGAGTCCCTGTGCGACCAGTTGGCGATCATGCACCGAGGATCGGTGGTGCGCAGCGGAACCGTGGCGGACGTCGTTGCGGATCATCCCGCCCAGATCAAACTGCACCGTCCCGGTCTTCCGCTCCCGGCCCTGGCCGGCGCCGAGGTACGCGTCGAAAACGATCTGGTGGTGATCACCACTCGCACAGTGCAGGAGACGCTGACGGAACTGCTGCTGTGGGCACAGCACAACAACATCCTGCTGACCGGCCTGGATGCCCGCGCGGCATCCCTGGAGACCGTATTCCTCTCCATTGCAGACCAATTCGATCATCACGCAACTCTCGAAGGAGCGTCGGCATGAACCGCATAGCAACCCTGTCTCGTTCGGAGTTCACGCTCCTGGGACGAAATCGACTGTTGCTCTTCAACGCAATCGTCCTCCCGTTGATCTTTCCCGTGGGGATGCTGTACCTGTCGCGCGATGGCGGGTTGTCCGACAAGTCGGTGTCGGCAGGCCTCGAGGTGTTTGCACTCTTCCTGCTCGTGTTCGTGGTCTTCTACAACCTCCTGTCGGTGTACGCGACGCGTCGTGACGAGTTGGTTCTCAAGCGACTACGGACAGGGGAATGCAGCGACGCCGAGATCCTCGCGGGCCCGGCAGTGCCGTCGTGGGTTCTCACCGGCCTGTTGACGGTGGTGATCGGAATCGCCGTGATGGTTCTGGGCGGTAGTGCTCCGGTCAATCCGGTCCTGGTGCTGGTCGCGGTGATCGGCGGCGCCGCGCTCTTCACGGCGCTGGCGTTGATCACTTCGGCTGTCACGCGAAATGCAGAGGCGGCGCAGATCACCTGCATGCCGATTCTGATTCTGGCGACGGCAGGTATGTCCTCGATCAGGAATGTCGTGCCGGACAACGTTGCTCGCATTCTCGATTTCACTCCGCTGGCCGCAGTAGTGGACCTTCTCAATCTCGGATGGCTGGGGCGGACCACTGGCGAACTGGCTGATCTGGGCGATGCGCCCGGTGCGGCAGCGGGATTTGTCGACACCTTCGGTTCGGCTGCGCAACCGCTGTTGGTCATGCTGGCGTGGATCGTCGGTTCGGTTCTGATCGCGAACGTCCACTTCCGCTGGGAACCGCGTTCGTAGAACTCTGAGAAGGTAGTGGGCATGATCGCGCAGAACTTCGGACGCTGGAATCCGAGACGGACGTGGCGAACCGCGTCGAACGTCGACAAGGTTCGCCTCTACACGCGGCAATCGTTCATCATGGTCGCAGTGGTTTTCGGTGGCTTCGGTGCGGTCACCGAGATAGTTGCGGATCGGTACCTGTCGGGTGTCTTCCTCGGAATCAGTGCCGTTGCGTGCGTCATCGCCGTGTCTCGGATGCCTGATCTGGGCGGAGTCGTGGCCAAGCCCGTCCAGATTCCTCTTGCCGTGATGACGTTGTCGGCGTTCTGCTCGGCGGGAATTGCCTTGGGAAGCAATGGCGAGAACGGCCCGTACTTCTGGCTGGCGGCAATCCTTGTCGTGCCCCTTGCGGGGTTGACGTCGTTGCGCTGGCTGATCGTGGGCTCGGTGGCCGCCGGGGTTGTACTGGGACTGCTTGCGGGTCCGGAAAGCGGCGTGTCCGTCGGAATCGTCGCCGCCTTCATGGGGCTGACCGTCTACATGTCGGTGTGGCTGCTGCGGATGGTCACCGAATTGGACGAGGCACGCGGAGCCGCTGCCGCTCTGTCCGTCGCCGAGGAACGGTTGCGATTTTCACGCGATCTCCATGACGTCGTCGGGCGGGCACTGTCTGCAATTGCGGTGAAAAGTGAACTTGCAGCTACTCTTTCACGACGCGGCGACGATCGTGCCGCCGCGCAGATGGACGAAGTACGCGAACTTGCGCAAGATTCACTCGACGAAGCGCGCGAGTTGGTTCGGGGATACCGGTCCATCGCCTTGGCGTCCGAGCTGGCCGGTGCGCAGTCTCTGCTCGAGGCCGCCGGAATCTCCACTGCGATACGTGGATCGGCAGATCAGCTGCCGGTGGAACTGGCCGAAGCTGCCGCCTGGGTCGTCCGTGAAGGCGTCACCAACATTCTCCGGCACTCCAGTGCCGAGAATTGCAGCATCGAAGTGTTCGCGGACGGCGTCGTGATCGCCAACGACGGCGCACGGATCGCAGAGCCGAACAACGGAACCGGCCTGAACGGATTGCGCGAGCGCGTCGGCGCCGTCGGAGGAATTGTCGAAACCGTGCAGGACGAAGATCGCTTCACCCTCACCGCCCACTTTCCGTCCCGAACGAAGGAGTCTCGGTGACCGAGCCGATCAAGGTACTGCTGGCCGACGACGAGAACCTGATCCGCTCGGCTCTGGCCATGATGTTGTCGCTCGAGGACGACATAGTTGTCGTCGCGGAAGCCGAATCCGGCGAGGATGCCGTGGTCGCTGCTGCAAAACATCAACCTGACGTAGCCGTGCTCGACCTTCAAATGGCAGGTATCGACGGCATCGAGACGGCGCAACAGATTGCGCAGACGGTCTCGGGGTGCGTCTCGATCATCGTGACGAGCCACGGGCGTCCCGGGTATCTGAAGAAGGCACTGTCAGCAGGCGTCCGAGGATTTCTGCCGAAGACGACGCCTGCGGCGACGCTCGCCGAGGTGGTCCGCAGCGTCCACGCGGGCGGGCGGTACGTCGATCCGTCGTTGGCTGCCGAGGCGATCGGCGCCGGCGACTCACCGCTTACTCCGCGCGAAGCGGACGTACTCGAGTACGCGGCCGACGGAGCATCCATCGAGCAGATCGCTTCCCGGGCACACCTCTCGGCAGGAACCACCCGGAACTATCTGTCGTCAGCTGTCACCAAACTCGGTGCAGCCAACCGGCACGAAGCAGCGGTGATCGCCCGCCGGCAGGGGTGGATTTAGGGCCCTCGGCCCCGTGCGCCTTTCTGGTTGCGGGCACTACCAAAAAGGCGCACAGGGCCGAAGGCCCCGCGATGTCGAGAATCCCCGACTTGCTTCGTCCCTGTAGTGAAGTGCGACCAGAATGGGTGGCACCGACACAGAGGAGATTCACGATGGCCAAGTACTTGCTGCTCAAGCACTACCGCGGCGCTCCGGCTGCAGTCAACGACGTGCCGATGGACCAGTGGACGCCGGACGAGATCACTGCCCACGTGAAGTACATGCAGGACTTCGCGGATCGGCTCGAGAAGGCGGGCGAGTTCGTCGACGGTCAGGCTCTCGCTCCTGAGGGCACCTTTGTCCGGTACGACGGTGAGGGTCGCCCGCCGGTCACCGACGGTCCGTTCGCGGAAACCAAGGACCTCATTGCCGGCTGGATGGTGATCGACGTCGACAACTACGACCGTGCCGTCCAATTGGCCGGCGAGCTCTCGGCCGCGCCCGGCGCAGGCGGGAAGCCGATTCACGAATGGCTCGAACTGCGCCCGTTCCTGACCGAGCCGCCGACCATCACGGACTGAAACCTGTCATGGACGACGCCCTGCTTCGGAGTCTGACTCCGAGCGTGCTCGGCATCCTCGTCCGCCGCGGAGCAGATTTCGCGTCGGCCGAGGACGCCGTGCAGGACGCTCTGCTCGAGGCGGTCAGGACCTGGTCGGACAACCCGCCGCGGGACCCGAAGGGCTGGCTGGTCACGGTGGCCTGGCGGCGGTTCCTCGACGGGATCCGGTCGGATGCGGCTCGTCGCAAGCGGGAGTTTCTGGTTGACGAGCAGCCAGGCGAGCGGCCGGTCAGCGGGTCGGTGCCGGGCGTGGACGACACACTCCAGCTCTACTTTTTGTGCGCGCACCCGTCGTTGACGCCGTCGTCCGCCGTCGCACTCACGCTGCGCGCTGTCGGCGGGCTGACCACCCGCCAGATTGCGCGGGCCTACCTGGTGCCCGAGGCGACTATGGCTCAGCGCATCAGCCGAGCCAAGCGCACGGTCTCCGGCGTCCGGTTCGAGCAACCCGGCGATGTCGCCACCGTCCTGCGTGTCCTCTATCTGGTCTTCAACGAGGGGTACTCCGGCGACGTCGACCTGGCTGCCGAGGCCATCCGGCTCACCCGGCAGTTGGCGGCCGCGATCGATCACCCCGAAGTCGCAGGGTTGCTCGCACTGATGCTGCTCCATCACGCTCGTCGAGCCGCGCGAACTGCCGCGGACGGCAGTCTGGTTCCGCTAGCCGAGCAGGATCGCAGCCGGTGGGACACCGATTCGATTGCCGAAGGAGTCGCAATCCTCCAGTCAGCTCTCGCCCGCGACCGGCTCGGTGAGTTCCAGGCCCAGGCCGCCATTGCTGCACTCCATGCCGACGCTCTCACAGCAGACGAGACCGACTGGGTGCAGATCGTGGAGTGGTACGACGAACTCGCAGCCTTGACCGACAGCCCGATCGTCCGGCTCAACCGAGCGGTGGCCGTCGGCGAGGCAGACGGACCACGCGCCGGATTGGCAGCTCTTGCAGCGCTGGACGATTCACTTCCACGCCATGCCGCAGTCGAGGCCTATCTGCGTGAACGCGACGGAGACCTGGAGACGGCGGCGAGGTTGTATGCCGATGCAGCGCACAAGGCATCCAACCTCGCCGAACGTGACCATCTGATGCTTCAGGCGTCGAGGATCAACGCCCGTCGATCTCTGAAGCGTCCTGGGTTAGAGAACCTGTGACAGGAACGCCTGCAGTCGATCTGTCTCGGGATCGTCGAAAAGCTGTTCCGGAGTACCGGTTTCGACAACGGCGCCGCGATCCATGAACAGCACCTTGTCGGAAACGGAACGCGCGAAACCCATTTCGTGCGTCACGACGACCATGGTCATGCCGGACTTCGCGAGATCGGCCATCAATGCCAGAACACCCTTGACCAGTTCGGGGTCGAGAGCTGATGTCGCCTCGTCGAAGAACATGACCTCGGGCTTCATCGCCAGGGCGCGGGCAATGGCGACGCGCTGCTGCTGACCACCCGAAAGGTTGCCGGGCCGCGAGTCGGCCTTCTCCCTGAGCCCCACCAGATCCAGCTGCTCGAGCGCGAGCGCCCGAGCTTGCTCCTTCGACAAACCCTTGAGCTTGTTCGGCCCGAGTGCGATGTTCTCGGCGACGGTCTTGTGTGGGAACAGGTTGAAGTGCTGGAACACCATGCCGATCCGCTGGCGTAGCTCGTCGGGGTTGTCCTTCAGGACGGACTTCCCGTCGAGCAGCACGTCACCCTGCTCGGGCTCGTGCAGACGGTTCAGCACGCGCAGGAGCGTCGACTTGCCCGAACCGGAGGGCCCGATGACGGTGACGGTGTTTCCGGCGTCGACGTGCAGGTTGACGCCGCGAAGCACCTTGTTGGTGCCGAAGGACAGATGCAGGTCCTTGCCGGTGAGCGATACGGACTTCAGTTCAGAGCTGGTGGTCATGTCTTCAGCCCCTTTCCACGACGATGGCCTGCTCGAGCGGATCCAACGTGCCTGAAGTGTCGGCGCGTCCGGTCCGGAGTCGGTTGTCGATGTAGTTGACGAGGTGCGTCAGCGGGATGGTCAGAGCAAGGTAGAACAAGCCTGCCGCAACGAGCGGGGACAGGCTGCCGGTCTGGGCGTTGAGATCACGTCCGACGGCAAAGAGTTCCCGCTGGGTGACGAGCAGACCGAGGAAGTAGATCAGCGACGAGTCCTTGATCAGCGAGATGAACTGGTTCATCAACGCCGGCAGAACGCGTCGTACACCCTGCGGGATGACGACCAGCGACATGGACTTTCGGTAGCTGAAACCGAGGGCACGTGAAGCCTCGAGCTGTCCGGACTCGACGCTCTGGATTCCGGATCTGAAGATCTCACCGATGTATGCCGACGCGAGCAGTGACAGCGCCGCGACACCGAGCCAGTACGGATTGCTACCGGTGATTCCCTTGACGATCGGTCCGACGCCGAGCCCGATGATCAAGATGATGACGACTGCGGGCAGGCCACGGAAGATGTCGGTGTAGACGCGGGCCGGCCAGCGCAGCCAACGGGTGCGCGAGATACCGGCGACAGCGAGCAGCATGCCGAGGATCGTGCCGATGATGCCGGACGCGAGCGCAAGGATCAGGGTGTTGGGAAGACCGGTCTTGAGGAGATCGGGGAATGCCTTCTTGTACAGATCCCAGTCGAAGAACGTGTCCTTGAGCTGTTCGAGCGTCGACTTCGGTTGGTACGACGCGGTATCGCCACCGTCGCCGTTTGCTGCGTTTTCCGCGGCAATGGCTGCGAAGTCGGGCAGTTCCGGAGTGGCCGCGGCCTTGGATCCGGGCTTCCAGCCTTCAGGGAGTTGGCGCGGTACCCAGTCGGCGTACAGCTGAGACCAGGTTCCGTCGTCGATGACTGCGTCGAGGCCGGAGTTGAGGGCGTCGATCAGGGGCTGGTTTTCCTTGTTCACCGCCCAGCCGACGAAGTTGTTGACCGAGAAGGTGTTCTGGATGATCGAGGTCGGATCACCGGGAGCGATTGCACCTTCGGCCTGCTGAGACGGAGCTACCCAGGCGTCGATCTGTCCGGACTTGAGGTTCGCGTACGCCGTGGCGTAGTCGGGAAACTTCACGGGATCGAGCTTGAGCGTGTTCACGACGTAGTCGTCCTGCACGGTTCCCTGTACGACGCCGATGCGCTTTGATGCGTCCAGGTCTCCGAAGCCGGTGATCGGGCTGCCGTTAGGCACGACGAGGGAGAAGTATCCGAAGTCGTAACCGTTGGTGAAGCCGACGGTGTTGCGACGGTCGTCCGTGGTGGTGATGGACGACGAGCCGACGTCGAAGCGTCGACCGGCAACCTGGGCGAGAAGCCCGGCGAACTCGGTGCCGACGAACTCGACCTTCAGGCCCAGCTTGTCCGCGACGGCCTTCAGCAGCTCGTTGTCGTATCCGGTGTACTGATTCTCGGAGTTGACGCAGATGCTCGGGGGCGCGTCACCGAGCGTGCCGACCGTGATGACCCCGGGTTTGATCAGATTCAGCTTCGAGGTGTCGATCTGATCGACCGGGGTGACGGTGGCCGTGGTGTAGCGGTCTTCGGCGCCCGCACCCGCTGCCGCGTCCAGATTGGTGGGCGCCGCGGTTGCAGCTCCCACTCCTGGAGGTGCACACAGGTCTGTGGGGGCTGCCGACGAATCCGAGCCACTCGAGCACGATGACAGAGTCAGCGCCAGGAGGGCAGTGAGGAGCAGTGCCACCACCAGGCGGATCTTCGCTGCGACGGAAGAAAACATGCGTGCAGCGTAAACCTAAGGGTAGCCATTTCTCCGTGTAGAACTGTTGACAGTTTTCGGACAAGGGGCCGTTGCGCTGCGGGCATGCCTTCAAATCAGCGTGATTTTAAGTATCGCCAGGTCGGGGAATCTCGTGCCGAAGAGATCGGCGTCAGCGGACGGGTGCGAGTTCGACGCCCGACGGAGGTACCAGGCGACGCAGCGTTCCGTCGAAGCCGGTGACGTAGAGCGCCCAGCCGTCGCCGTCCTGTCCTATACGCACTGAACTCGGCCCGTTCCACCCATTCGACAGACCCGAAGCGACGACGCAGGAAGTGCCGGTTTCAGGGTGTACGCGATAGATCGAGCCTTCGACGTGAGCAGCGGCGTAGAGCATTCCATCCTGCGACATGGTCAGATCGTCGAGTCCGGGTATCAGGCTCGGGACCGTCGCTACAACTGTCCACGCGTCAGGGGTATCCAAGGGCACTCGAATGATCTGACCGGTGAACAGGTCATCGGTGTACACGGCTCGATGATCCGGACTGAGCGCGAGTCCCTCCGAACGCGGCACTGTCGACCAATTGGGAACGACGGCTCCGGAGTCGTGCAGATAGCGCGAGACGCCCTTTGGCGGACCTCCTTCTGTTCCGACCCACGTGGTCAGCAGATCGCCGTCGGGAAGCCGGAGCAGGCCGTTGCCCGCGAAGTCGACGGGTGCGGACAGCTGATCCGTCGAGGTGTCCAGGTGCAACAGCTTGCCGTCCTGTCTGGTGAGGAAGGACAGCCTCGAACCGTCGAGTTGCAAACCGCCAGGGGCAGCCATGTCGTCGAGGACAGTTCGTACCTGTCCTGCGGCGTCGACGTGATAGATCTTCGACTCGCCGGAGAGGTAGAACCCGCCGTTGTCATCGGGCTCGAGGTTTTCGAGCTGTTCCAACCCTTGCGCTACGGTTTCGACCCGCCACTCGCCGCACATCGGCGCGGTTGTCCAGGTTGCCTCCGCCGGCGTCGCCGCAGCCACGGTCCCGGCTGCGATCGCCGCGACGATCAACAACGCCCGAGTTCGGTTGCGTGATACCCCCATTGCGCACAACTTACGGCAAACCGGACCAATATCAAACGGTCTGGTCGGTATAGCCGACGCCCAGGGGGTCGCTCCAGGTGGTCCACACGTCTGGCCCGAGTTCGATCTCGGCTGTGGTGAGTAGACACGCGTCGAGTTCTCGGTGCAGTCGAGACGGGTCGATGGATTGGCCGATGAAGACGAGTTCTTGTCGGCAGTCTCCGACGGGTTCTTCCCACTTGTCGAGGATTCCGTCACGACGGTAATCGTCGGCCGGCCACTCGTCACGGGGTAGAAACTTCCACCAACGGCCGACGTATCCGTGGCGAATGAGATGACCGGCCTGAGAAATACTCCCGATCTCGGTGAACCGGCCGGCATTCCAGTAGTAGCCCTTGGCCCGAAGTAACTTTCCGTTGGTCCACTCGCTGCTGAGGAAATCATGCAGCCGTTGGGGGTGGAAGGGTGCGCGCTCGCGGTACACCACCGAACTAATTCCGTACTCTTCGGTTTCGGGGATGTGTTCACCTTGGAGTTCTTGTAACCATCCGGGGGCCTGTGCAGCCTTTTCGAGTGAGAACAAACCGGTGTCGAGAATCGTGTCGAGTGGGATGCGACCGAGCGTCATCGGAACTATCGCAGCGGATGCGTTCAAAGAGCGCAGGACTGCGGTCAATTCGACCAGGTGCTGGTGCGAGACGAGATCGGCCTTGCTCACCAGGATGACGTCGGCAAATTCGATCTGATCGACAAGCAGATCCGCGATGTCTCGTTCGTCTTCCGGGGCATCGGCTTCGACGCGGCCCCCAGCCGTGTAGTCGCGCAGAAAACTGTGGCCGTCGACGACGGTGACCATGGTGTCGAGTCGGGCGACGTCGGCGAGGGCGTGGCCGTCGGTATCGATGAATGTGAACGTCTCTGCGACGGGCAGCGGTTCGGAGATGCCCGAAGATTCGATGAGTAGGTAGTCGAATCGGCCATCGGCGGCCAAGGCACTGATCTCGGAGAGAAGATCCTCTCGCAGAGTGCAGCAGATGCAGCCGTTGGTCATCTCGACCAGTTTCTCCTCGGAGCGACTGAGCGAGATCTCACGCTCGACTTCTGCACTGTCGATGTTGATTTCGCTCATGTCGTTGACGATCACCGCGACCCGCCGACCCTCTCGATTTCGCAGGATCTCGTTGAGTAGTGTCGTCTTCCCGGCGCCCAGGAAACCTGACAGCACCGTGACCGGAAGTCGTGTGTCGACCATGATTTCCAGTGTCCTTCCGAATGAGAGAATTGCTGTGATCAGGCGGCGGTCACGCGAAACGCTGTGATCGCGTGACCGCCGCCCGGAATGTTGGACGATCAGGCCGCAGGCTCGAGGTAACCCTCGAAAAGGTCGACTACGACGCTGCCGCCGTCGGTGTCGCTACCGAACAATTCCTCGGCGGCGAACTTCACGTGGTACGTCGGTTCTTCGCCGGCGTCGTTGCGCCCGTGGCCGATTGCGTCGGGAAACGGCCACTTCTCGCTAGTCCGATGAGAGATGGTTCCCACTCGTCCGCGGCAGTACGCAGGCATTCGAATATGCCCCGGAACGTACTCGTCGCGCACGCGTACTCGCTGACCGATTTCGAAGGTGGTCGTCTCGACGGGTGCCGGACGCCCTTCGGATTCGCTGGGCCGCGACAGTGGGAACGGTCCCCCTGCAAGGCTTTCGAGTTCTTCCTGCGTCAGGATTCCCTTTTCGACCATCAGTGTCGCGACGCCGATGACGTACCTCTCGTAGTACGGGGTCATCATGTAGTGGCGTGGTTCCATCCGCTCGACGACGTATCGAACTTCGTCGACGCTGAATGCCCCGAGTTCGGCGACACCGGCGAACATCAGGCTGTACGGCAGGTGTTCCCACTCGGCGTGGAAGGTGGGGCCGATGTCGGCGTTGACGGTATGCGGGACTTTGCCGAAGCCTTGAACTCCGGCAAGATCGTGTACTCCATCCATGGTGTGCTTCTTTCTTGTCGGGGTGATCAGACGGTGGGGACCTGCGGGACTGCGACGCCGATCAGGCAGTCCTTGGTGACGATCTCTTGAAGCTGTTCCTGGCTCCAGCCTTCGGTGCCTGCGGGACGTTGCGGGAGAACCATGTAGCGAGTTTCGGCGGTGGTGTCGTAGACGCGGATCTCGACGTCCGACGCGATCTCGGTTCCCATCTCGGAGAGAACCTTCCGTGGCTCACGCACCACTCGCGCACGGTATTCGAAACTCTTGTACCAGGTAGGGGGCAGGCCGAGAATGGGCCACGCGGTGCATGAACACAGCGAGCACACGATCACGTTCTTGAGGGTCGGGGTGTCTTCGACTGCCACGATGTATTCGCCCTGGGGGCCCAGATATCCGTACTGGGCAACCGCGGCGGTACCGTCGGTGAGAAGCAGTTGCCGGAAATCGGGGTCGGTCCAAGCCCGCGCGACCAATTCCGCTCCGCGCCTTGGACTGAAGTCCTCCTCGAAGGTCTTCTTCCATCCCTCGACGTAACCGTCGGGTACCAATCCCTTACCGTCGAGTGCGCGGAACAGGGCCCACGCGCGATCGGAGACCGGCGCGTGGGCCGGTGCGGCGTTCTCCGTTGTGTGGTCGATCGTTACTGACATCTGGTTCACCTTTTCTATGCGGGCTGATCATGTGTGAATCGGTGGAATTTGTTGTGCAAGTGCGGATACAGAACTAGGTGAGGCTGAGTTGTGGTGCAGAGTCGGAGATGTGGTCGGCAGGCGTCGGAAACGCGCCGCGAAGCTTTTCGAATGCGCGCCCGACCCGGAGGACCGTCGCATCGTCGAAGGTCTTGCCGGTGATCATCATTCCGACCGGAAGCCCGTTCACCAGGCCGGCGGGAACGGACAGGGACGGGTGTCCGGTCACGTCGAATGGTGCTGTGTTGGCGATCATCCCGAGAGCCTTCGTGATGAAGGTTGCACGATCCACGTCGTTCGCCGGCAATTCGGATGCGACGTAGGGCAGTGTGGGCATCACCAGGACGTCGAATTGTCTCAAGGCAGTGTCGTAGGCGGCGCGGGCGAGCGGTACGAGGTTCCGGGCTTTGCCGTAGCTCGCGCCGCCGAGGGTGGTGATGCCGTGGTGGCCGGTCAGGGCCACCAGTTTGACGGTTTCGGACAGAGCGTCGGCGTGCTGAAGGCGTCGAGAAGCAAAGTGTGCCATCAGTTCCGGATCGTACAAACCTTCGGCGTTCATGCCGTATCCGTTGCCGTCCAACATCTGGTAGGCACCACCGTCCGTGGCGATCACGTTCCAGATGTGGAAAGCATGTAGGTGCCACGGGATGTTTACTTCCTCTACCGTGCAACCGATTTCGGCCAGACTGTGTGCCGCTGTGCGGACTGCGTCGTCGACCTCGGGCTGTGAGACCGCGTGCCCGAAACCTTCTCGAACGATCCCGATTCGCAGACCATCCACATCGGAGTCGAGGGTGGACAGATAGTCACCTGCTTCGACGCTGTCGGCTTGGCGTGGGTCGTTACCGTCGCGACCGGCGATGACCGAGAGCATCAGTGCGGCATCGTGGACCGTGCGTGTGATCGGGCCGAGATGGTCGATTGTTCGCTCGATGGGAAATGCCCCGGTATACGGGACGAGCCCGAACGTCGGCTTGTGTCCGACGACGCCGCAGAATGCCGCCGGGATCCGGATCGATCCGCCCTGATCCCCGCCGATGGCAAAATCGACGTCACCGTTTGCGACGAGAGCCGCACTGCCACCGGATGATCCACCTGCTTCACGCTGTGGGTCCCATGGATTGCGGACCGGTCCGCTTGCCGGTGTGAAGCTCGAACCGGAGAAACACAGGTCCTCACACACAGCTTTGCCCGCGACGGTTGCACCGGCCGCCAGTAGTCGAGTGACCACAGTCGCGTCGCGAGACGGAGTGAACCCCTCTACTGTCCGAGACCCGTTCATCATCGGAACTCCGGCCACGGTCACGTTGTCCTTGATCGCCACGCGTCGGCCGGTCAGGACGCCGTCCGACGTCGGCGGGATGCTTGTGGTCACATACCAAGCGCTCAAAGGATTTTCGCTCGCTGTTGGCACCGTGTGCTCACGTGACGTGGTCGGCGGGGTTGCCTCGTCGGCGTACAACTGGTCGACGACGTCGTAGGAGCCCAGTGCTCCGTCGATCAGTGCCGGCCACTCGAGCCGGGCTGACTGGTCGAGAGTGATGCCGTAATGCCTTGCGGCGGTGTCTATTGCATTGTCGTCAGGTCGGATTGTCGCCATGAGAAGTGTGCTCCTGATGTGATCGGCTTCACTTGTCTTTCAGACTAGGGCCGGATCCATAATTGCGTCAATAGGTATCGACATATTGACTCGTTAAGTTCGGGTTACGCGCGCTCAGAGAGAGCGGGGGTACAGGCGCCCACGGCGTGATTCAGCGAGCAGAATCGGTCGATGCAGTGGAACGCCGTTGTTCGTAGAGCTTTTCGATGTCGTGACAAGCTGCCGAAGTACTGTTTCCGGATCGCCTGCCGACGTTCGTTCGACTGCGCGTGCGTAAGCGACGATCGCTTCGTATGTTGTCTCCGACAGGGAACTGAGCGGAGGCAGGAGTTCGTTCGAGCTCGCGCTGTATCGCTTTTCGAGGTCGTGATCGCCGGCTGCGGATTGAAAGTAGCCGAATGCCGCCCAGACTCCGTCGGCATCGGAATTGCCGATGAGCTGCTGAGTGGCCTCGTCGAGGACCAATGCAAACGTCCGCGTGGTGGCCCGCAGTCCGTGCTGGGCGCATTGTCGTTCGAAGAAGACCTCGTCATGGCCCACCAGGGTGGAAAGAATCAGTTCGGCCCCGGAGTCGGCTATCGACTCGATGATGCGTGAGAAGTCGGTTGTCCCCAACGGTACGTAGACTTCGCCGGCCACCGAACCTGTGGATTCGGCGATCACACGCCGGGCCGCCCAATGCGCTCCGAACGACCACGAATACTGCTGGCCGACCAGGAACCAAGTGCGAGAACCGGTCTCGGACATCATTGCGGGTATACCTGCTCGCGTCTGGTCGAGTGGTCGCTCACCCAATCGAAGGACTCCCGGACGCGATCGACCTCCCTCGTTGAGAACTGTGTGCACCAACAGCACACCGGTGTTCTGCAATGCAGATGCAGCGGCATTGAAGGTCGACGATGTCACGCACGCGAAAACGGCGCGACATCCGCTTTTCACCAATCGCAGTGCGGTCGCCGCTCCGGCCGCCGAGTCGGAAGCGTCATCGCCGATCACCAAGTCGACGAGAACGCCGCCGATGCCGCCGTCGGCATTGATTTCTTCCACGGCCAGGGCTGCGAGTGTTTCTGTCGCCTGGGCGAATACAGCTGCCGGGCCGGATTTGCTGACCAGCAGCCCGATCCGATGTCGGTCGGAACGCGGAGGTTCGGGTGGAGCGAATCCGCGCTTGTTGGCAAGCCAGGAAATGCCGTCCTGATCGAGGCTGGACTCGAGAACGATCCGGGTCCCGGCGCCGTCGGGAAAGAACCGGATCGTCAGGCGGCCGCGCCACGGTTGGTGGTGCACGATCACGACCGATCGGCCCCGCTTCACGCCGGCGACGTATCCCAACAGCGTGATCGGCATTCCGACTGGATCTGCGCGTGCGCCGTCGCCGACGGGAAGGGAGATGGCGGCAGCGGCCCCGACCGTCAGTTGCTCACATTCGAGTTCGAGCAGTTGCCCCGTTTCGAGGCGCTCGAAGGCTGACCCTGGTGGGTCGGTCGTCACGATCTGTGCCGTTACGGAGAGACCTGGCACGTTCTACTTCCTGCCTGAAATAGGTGCTGGGGCTCAACAAGGCCTCACGCTCGGCGACGCACCGATGCGACGTCTGAATCCTCAGTCGCAGTGGCCGGCAACTCGGAGGCGTTCGAACCTGCTTCCAGCGCTCGCCCGAGGACGTCGCGCAGGAACTGGAGTGCATCGTTGGCGGGCCCCGATGGATCTATCGAGAACAGGCGATGACGTCCTTGACGCCGTTCGACGATCACGCCGGACAACCGCAGCGCCTTGAGATGTGTGGATACCGTGGTGCGACCGACCGTCGAAATTTGATCGCTGATGAAGCCCGCGTTGCACTCGCCGTGTGTAGCCAGCGTGTCGAGAATCTGTCGACGCACTTGGTCGGCCAGCACAGCAAACGCCAACTCTTCGTTTCGTTGAGTAGTCACTGTCTGCTGTCCGCGCTTCCTCGATGGTCTCTACTGAGATATGTCGACACCCGTCAACATATCTCGAGTTGCCTCCGAGGGAAAGAATGTGGCCGAAGATTGCCGGCGACTTCGGTCAGTGCTCGGCGGTGATCACCGCGTCGCGCAGCATTCCGGTCCCGGGATGGCAATTGATGTACTCGTAGAGCTGATCGGCGGCATCGAATACCGAGACCTCATGGTAGAGACGCAATTTCGACAGGCCCTCGGCCACCCGGAAGAACGTCGTGAAGATCCGTAGATGGGTCGGGTGGGATTCCGACCACCGTTCGAGTTGGTCGAGGGAGGCCCAGTGGCCGATGTTGTAGCTCAAGTCGAGGAAGTTTCCGTCGATGTCGATATTGCGTACGAATCGGTTGCTGTAGCACCCGACGGCCGGGCCGTTGTCGCGGAGGAAGTCCATGCCCGATTGAAGAGTGGGCAGGATTTCGTCCAGGTAGAGGCTGCGCTCGTCTGCTTCCGCGTCGGCCCAGTCCTGCCCGGACCTGATCAGTGCGATGTTGTCGTGTCCCCGCACTACTACGCGTCCACCTACGGCGGGGTCACCGGCGACGACCCGTAGTTCGCCCGAGGCCTGCATCCAGTCGGTTTGGGAGATCGGAAACCGCTCGCGCATCGAACCCCAGTAGCCGTGCTCGTTGATTTCGCCGCTGACACCGTCCATGACAGCTCCCACTCCGGGGAGGTCGTCTTGGAACGCGTAGAGCGTTTCGAATTGTTCGGCTCTCGGTGCCACGATCTCGCGGAAGAACCCCAATCCGTCCGACAGGCGGTCTTCGGACTCCCACCAGGAGGATACTGGAGGTGATGCGCTCCAACGATGTTGGGAAGAAACATCTTTCCAGTAACCGACCACGATCAGGTTCTCGTAGCCCTGGTTGTCGATGTGATGGGTGAGATCGTGGTGTGCCGGTCCGTCCGGCAAGTCGAAGCCGGCGACGATATCCCGCATCGCCCGCAGTGCTGCCGGGCGCTGATCCTCGCCGCGGAACTGCACGCCGAGATAGCCCATCACGACCTGGTGCAATGTGTCGTCTGCGCGCCCGACCCACATGGGAAACGGTGGCGTATAGGTATCCGGGACCCGCCTGGTCAGAGTGCGCGGGCATTGAAGGTGTTCGCCGATTGCAGATTCCATGAGTGCTCCCTGTGATGTAGGTGGTCGAATCGGGTGCCTGGCACTTGGCAACGCCGTGCCGAAAATCTACGCCCGCTCAGCCGAGCAAACTTGGCCGTCAGCGCCCGATGCTTGGCCTACCGTGCCAAGAATTGTGGATACGCTTCGGCGACAGAAAATTTTGAACACCATGTTCAATGGGTAAGTGTCCGAAGATGTTACAGATCAGCGGGTAGTACTTGTGGGGGCCGCTGCTTGCGACCGGTACCGCCGCGGGCTGATCCCGAATTCCGCCTTGAAGGCTCGACTGAAGGCGGCCAGGTCGGTGAATCCCCAGCGGTGAGAAATCTGGGTCAGCGACCGCTCTACTCCGTGTCGTTGCACGATCTCACGACGGCAACCGTCGAGTCGACGGCTGCGAATCGACCGTGACACCGTCGTGCCGTGTTCGGCGAAGGCTCGGTGCAACTGCCGAATGGAGACTTTGACCGATCCCGCGATGTCCACCGGAGACAGGGCCGGGTCTGCGATGCGGGCGTCTATGACCGACAGGGCGGATTCGTAGAGGCTGGTTCGCCGCGAGGTGATCGGTCGCGCAGTTGTGTGAAGAACGGACTTGACCAGGTTGCCGATCTCGTTGACGACTTCCTCTTCGTCTCCGCTTGCGTCGGACGTCATGCGGACGGAGGCAAGATCGTGAAGAAAGCGACCGAGCAGGCCACTCAGGCCCGCGTGTCCGTCGAAGGCGATGGCGGTCAGGCTCGTGACCTCCGCGTCGCTGAGCGACAGGTACGACCGTGGCCAGGTGAACACCTCGAGTCCCCAGATGCCGTCGTGTGCGTGTCCCTCGATCTGCCAATCGAAGGGGCGCGTGGTGTCGTACAGGACGTAGTCGCCACGTCGCAGGACGCATTCGCGGTCGTCTTGGCGCACTACCGCGCTACCGCGGCGGATCATCCCGATCTGCAGATAGTCCGCGCCGTCGCTTTTGATGAGGCTGTTGCTACGGACTATTCGTTGTTCCATCGATTGAACTGCGGATACCCGAACGTGTGCGAGTTGGGCCGAGTGGACGGCCCCGCTGAATCGATCGCCGTCTCCGATATCGGATACGTCGAGCGCGACAAAATGCTCGCGCAACAAATCTGCCCAGTCGCCCGTGAGAGTCGTGCGTGTGGGCAGGGAGAAGCCGGATCGCGCGAGCATTGCAGGGCGCCTCCTCGCAGAAAAGCCGAAGTTCTCGGGTGCTCGATGTTCAGAGAGTAATCCCGCACATCGGACATGTCGATAGGAGTCGACATGTCATCACGTCGGGAGAAATTGTTTGCCATACAAACAACGCCGAGTTATTGTTTGTCATACAAACAAGTAGGAGTTCGTGATGGTCACCGAGTCAGTTCCCGCAGCGCGCGCGACGCGTGAGTCGGGCAAGCAGACGCGCATGGCACTGTTCAACGCTGCAACCGAGCTCTTCCTCGAGCACGGCGACAGCGTCTCCATCGCGCAGATCTGCACGGCCGCCGGCGCCCATCCCAACCAGGTGACCTACTACTACGGCTCCAAAGAAAAGCTCTTCGTCGAGGTGGCGTGCGCGGCCGTTCTGCGCGCAGGCAAGCGTGCCGAGGTCGATGCCGCCGACGCCGACACGGTCGGCGATTACACCGAGAAGCTGGTCGGATCCCTCCTGGGCGCGGGCGCTCCCAGCGTCGAACTCTTCGTGGAAGCGATGATGATGACGGGTCGTCGTGGTGAACTCCGCGACCTGATCTCCGAAACGCTTCGCACTCTGCACTCCTCGGGCGAAACCGCCCTCCTCCGTACCTTGATCCGCACCGGCTGGCAGCTGCGCGCGGGCATCGACGTCGAGTCCAAGGCCTTCTGGTCTGCGATCTTCGGCCTCGTCATCCAGAAGACTGCCACCGGCGAGAGCTTCGGCTACTCCCTCGAGGAGGCGGTTGCCGTCATCTTCGCCACCCTCCAGATACCCGACGCCGTACTCAACAGCTCGATGGAATGAACTCTCTTCGAGCGTGATTCTCCGACAAGGACTTCGATGAATATCGTTCGCGTATTCGACAGCAACGTCACCAAGACCCCGGACAAACCCTTCCTGATATTCGATGGTCACGATCACACGTACTCCCAGGTTCAGGACGGAAGTCGACGCGCCGCAGGCTATTTGAAGTCGCTGGGCGTGCAGCCGGGCGACCGCGTCGCGCTGATGTGTTACAACACTCCGGGATTCGTGTACGCGATGCTCGGTGCCTGGCGCTTGGGCGCCGTCGTGGTCCCCATCAACCACAAGATGCAGACTCCGGAAGTTGCCTACGTGCTGGGACACGCGAAGGTGTCGGTGTGCGTCTTCGACGGTGAGTTGGCGCCGGTTGTCGGTCGACTGGAGACAACGGCCAAGCTGATCAGCACGGACTCTGTCGCAGACGGTTTCGACTTCTTCGACGACGCCATCACCCGCCAGGACGGCGTTGACGGTATCGACATCGACGAGAACGATCCGGCCGAAATCCTCTACACCTCGGGGACTACCGGCTCGCCCAAGGGCTGCGTCCACAGCCACCGCAACGTCGTCGGTGTTGCCGTCACCGCGGCCGTCGCCGTGTCGACGACTCGGGACGAGCGACTGCTCATGGCCGTCCCGATCTGGCACGCTTCCCCGCTCAACAACTGGTTCATGTCCACGCTCTACATGGGCGGAACCGTCGTGCTGCTGCGCGAGTACCATCCCGTCAAATTCCTGGAAACAGTTCAGGAACAACGCATTACCCTCTGCTTCGGCCCGCCGGTCATCTACACCACTGCACTCAACCTCGTGCCGAACTTTGCCGACTACAACCTCGGAAGCGTTCGTGCGTGGTTGTACGGCGGGGGACCGATCGGCGCGGATGTCGCTCGGCGACTGGTGGAGTCGTACGGCACCACCGAATTCCGGCAGGTCTACGGCATGACCGAGACCGGGCCAGTGGGCACCGTGCTGTACCCCGAAGAGCAGTTGAGCAAGGCGGGCTCGATCGGCCGCGTCGCGCTGGCCGGCGTCGACCTGCGCCTGGTTGCCGATGACGGCACCGACGCGGAGCCCGATCAGATCGGTGAGATCTGGCTGCGCGCCGACACCGTCATGCAGGGGTACCTCGACGACCCCGCTGCCACGAAGGCTGCATTTGCCGACGGCGGTTGGTATCGCACCGGCGATCTGGCGCGCAAGGATGCGGACGGCTACCTCTTCATCGTCGACCGCGCGAAGGACATGATCATCACGGGCGGCGAGAACGTCTACTCCAAGGAGGTCGAGGACGTGATCTCCGGCCACCCGGACGTCGTCGACGTCGCCGTTGTCGGAAAACCCAACGAAGAATGGGGCGAGACCGTCGTCGCGCACGTCGTCTGGCGTGAACCGGATGTCATCAGCGCCGACGACATCAAGGACTACCTCTCGGACAAGTTGGCGCGCTACAAGATTCCGCGTGAAGTGGTGTTCGCGACGATTCTTCCGCGTACACCGACCGGCAAGATCCAGAAGCACCTCATCCGCGCAGCGAGCTGAAAGGCCTGTCATGACTGATATTTCCGAGAAGACCGTCACCCACCCGGCTCCGCATCGCACCCATGCAGTGCTCAACCAGTCGGTACCGCGCACGGACGTCAACGAGTTCCTGCTCGATACGGTCCTGGCCGAAGGCGTCGCGCGTCACGACGCCGATTGGGCCACCAGTGAACTCACCGATATCGGTGAACTGGTCGGCAGTGCCGGGTTCCAGCACGACGCCGAGCTGGCCAACACGGTGATCCCCGAATTGAAGACCTTCGATCGCTGGGGAAACCGCATCGACGAGGTCGAATACCATCCGTCGTATCACCGGATCATCTCTGCCGCCGTTGCGCACGGTGCTCACACCTCTGCCTGGGCTGACCCCAAGCCGGGTGCCAACGTGGCTCGGGCCGCGGCATTCATGCTGTTCTCCCAGGTCGAACCGGGCCACGCGTGCCCGATCTCCATGACGCACGCTGTGATCCCCTCGCTCGAGCTGCAACCGGACGTGGCCGCTCTCTGGACGCCGCGAGCCCTTTCTCGCAGCTACACCCCCGAGTTGGACGCTCCCGGAAAGGCATCCGCGATCTTCGGAATGTCGATGACGGAGAAGCAGGGTGGCTCCGACGTGCGAGCCAACACGACCATCGCCAAGCCTGCCGGACGTGGCGGCCCGGGTGCGGACTACCTCCTCACCGGACACAAGTGGTTCTGCTCCGCGCCGATGTCCGACGCCTTCCTGGTTCTCGCTCAGGCCGATGGTGCTGCCGGCGAGGGACTTTCCTGCTTCCTTCTCCCCCGCATCCTGCCCGACGGCACACGCAACGTCTTCCGTATCCAGCGTCTGAAGAACAAGCTGGGCAACAAGTCCAACGCGTCGTCCGAGATCGAACTCGACGGCACCGTCGGCACCATGATCGGCGAACCGGGTCGTGGCGTGCGGACCATCATCGAAATGGTGTCCCAGACGCGACTCGACTGCATCCTCGGCAGCACGGCAGGTATGCGTCAGTCGGTGGCCGAAGCGGTGTGGCATGCACGGCACCGCAGCGCTTTCGGTGCCGTCCTGGCAGATCAGCCCGCAATGACGTCGGTGCTCGCCGATCTGGCTCTCGAATCCGAAGCCGCGACCATCACCGCACTGCGATTGGCTCGTGCGCAGGACGAGGACGCGAATGAGCAGGAAAAGGCGTTCCGCCGACTCGCGACGGCTGTTGCGAAGTACTGGATCTGCAAGCGCGGCCCGCACCACTCCTACGAAGCCCTCGAGTGCCTGGGCGGCAACGGTTACACCGAGGACTTCCCGCTTGCCCGTCGCTACCGTGAGCAGCCCGTCATGGCCGTGTGGGAGGGGTCGGGCAACGTCATCGCGCTCGACGTCCTGCGCGCGATGACCCGTGAACCCGACTCCGTTGCCGCCTTCGACCACGAGATCAACCTCGCCCGCGGCAACAACCCGGTCCTCGATCAGCACCTCGATCGGGTACGACGCCAACTCGGTGAGCTCGCCACGATGGCACCTGCCGACGCTCAACTCCGCGCTCGGACCGTCGTCGAGGCTATGGCGTTGGCACTGCAGGCTTCGCTCATGGTGCGCCACTCCCCGGCCGCCTCGTCCGATGCGTTCATTGCCGCTCGCCTCGGCGCCGACCGTGGTCACGAGTACGGAACTCTGCCTGTGGGAACAGATTTCGCCGGAATTCTCGCGAGAGCCTAAGGCTGTTCCCTCAGTACCCTGGTGACGGTGTGTACTGCCGGCGTCGGATTGTTCGGTCGCCATGCCATCGCGATTTTCAGCGTGGGCGTGGCCCCGGCGATCGGCAGGTACACGACCCCGTCCATGGACAGATGCGCCGTCGACTCCACGACGACGGCGATCCCGACCCCCGCTCCGACCATGGCCAACAGGCTGTACGGATCGGGGGCTTCGTGCGCGACGGTGGGCGTGAAACCTGCTGTGGCGCAAACGGACAACGTCGCATCGCGGACCACCGAGCCGTGCTCGGCGGGATACATCACGAATCGCTCGGTTGCCAGGTCTTCCGGTGACACCGAGTCCCGGGTACTGAGGTGATGCCTGGCAGGAACCGCGACCATCAAGGTTTCCTCCCGCACCGTGTGAGTCTCGAATCCGCGCGGAATGGGCAGGCCGACTATGCCCATGTCCAGTGCTCCGCGTCGGAGAGCGTCGAGCACCTCACCCGAGTACATCTGCGGCCGTAGTTCCAGTTCGATTCCCGGATGGGAGTCGGCCAAGGACCGTGTGAGGGCCGACAGGACGGTGTAGCCGCCTGTTCCGCCGAAACCCACTGTGACACGGCCCGTCTCGCCAGTCGACGCGGCCGATGCGATTTCTCTTACCACGGCGATCTGCGCTTCGATGATCCGTGCGGGCGTGACCAAGGCTTCGCCGGCGGCTGTCAGTTGCACTGATCTGGTGGTCCGGACGAACAGGTCGGTGCCCAGTTCACGCTCGAGAGCCCGAATGGTCTGGCTGAGCGGGGACTGCCCGATGTGGAGTCGCTCGGCGGCCCGGCCGAAATGAAGTTCGTCGGCGACTGCGAGAAACGCGCGCAGTTGACGCAGTTCCACGTCGCTCCTCCCGGGTTTCATTATGTGGTTCTCCCACATAAATAAGTCGAACTAAGTCTTGGACTCTACATGGATTTCGGACGATAGTGATTCACGCCTCACATTGCATCCCTTGGTGATGCCCGACGCGAGAATCAGGGAGAACCGTGGATCAACACCCAGGTCAAGACACCAATCCGCCTGAATGCAACACCAAACAGGCACGCAAGGCCGGAATCACGGCGTTTGTCGGAACGACTATCGAGTGGTTCGACTTCTACATCTACGGAACCGCATCCGCCTTGGTGCTCGGCCCGCTGTTCTTCCCTGATGCGTCGCCGGCGGTGGGAACACTCGCAGCCTTCGCGACTTTTGCCGTGGGATTCGTGGCGCGTCCGGTCGGCGGAGTGGTGTTCGGTCATTTCGGAGACAAGTTCGGTCGCAAGAACGCCGTGATCATCACCCTCGCGCTCATGGGGTTGGGAACCGTCGGTGTCGGCCTCCTCCCTACGTACTCCCAGATCGGGATCTGGGCACCGATACTGCTTGTGGCACTGCGTGTTCTCCAGGGCATTGCCATGGGCGGCGAATGGGGTGGCGCCGTATTGATCGCCACCGAGTTCGCTCCCCCGAAGAAAAAGGTGCTCTACGGCGCGTTTGCGCAGCAGGGTTCACCGGTCGGCAACCTGCTCGCGACGCTGGCCTTCCTCGGCCTGACGTTGATGTCGGATTCCGTGTTCGAGTCGTGGGGTTGGCGTCTGCCGTTCCTCGGATCCGCAGCTTTGGTGATCGTCGCTCTCTACATCCGGTTGCACATCTCCGAGACACCCGAGATGAAGAAGGCTGTTGCGGCACAGGAGCGTACACGGATGCCGCTGGTCGAAGTGTTGCGGTCGCATCCCGTCGAACTTGCTCTCGGCGTCGGCGCTGTGGTTGCCGGTGTTGCCATCACGTACGTCAAGACAACCTTTGCGCTCTCTTGGGCGACAACGGATCTCGGCTTCGAGCGTAGTGACTTCCTCCTCGTGATCACCGTGGCACTGGTAGCCCAGGCGCTCGTACAGCCTTTCGGTGCTGTGCTGGCCACGCGGATCGATCCGTCGAAAGCGGTCCGTTGGATGCTGCTTCCGGAGATCGTGCTCCTACCACTGATGTTCGTGCTGGTTCAGACGGGCTCCGTGCCCTTGGCGATTCTGGGGATGGTCCTCGCGACGGCGCCTCACGCAATGTATTACGCCGCGTTGGCCGGCATCCTGGCGCAGGTTTTCCCCACCAATGTTCGGTATACCGGCATCTCTCTGTCGTACCAATTGTCGACCGCCGTATTTGCCGGAACGGCCCCGATGGTCAGCCAGTATCTGCTGACGCGAACCAACTCGATCTGGCCGGTCGTAGCTCTAGGGCTCGTGTATGTCGTTCTCTCCCTTGTCTGTATGACTGCTTTGTTGCGCAGGAGTGCGCTGCATGCGCAAGCGCCCGGGCCGGAGTCGACGAGCTCCTCGAACATGACCGATGCTTCCACCCTGAAAGGCGTTGACCACTGATGAACTTTGCACACACCGACCCCGCTCTGACAGCGGTAGTGGACAGATGGACCGCCGGGGCGGACCGAGAGACGTTGAACGGATTGCTCGACCGACTGGGCCGAGATGCCGCCGGCCGTTTGTCCGAGCTTGCCGACATCGCAGACAAGAACCCGCCGGTGCTGCAGCAATTCGACAAGGCCGGTGACCGCGTCGACCGGATTTCCTATCACCCGGCCTACCTGGAACTGTGCCGGGCGGCGTACAACGAGTACGGCCTGTCCGCCATGTCGCACCGAAAAGGGTTGCACGGATGGGACTCCGTGCATCCGCCACTCGCGAAGTATCTCGCGTCGTACATCTTCGTGCAGGCAGAGTTCGGGCTGGCCTGCCCGGTGTCGATGACAGATGCTGCTGCGCGGACCCTGCGTATGTTCGGTGATCCGGCCGTGTTCTCGCCCTGGATCGACGCGTTGACGTCGACGGACCCCGGGCAGGCGAAGACGGGTGCGATGTTCATGACCGAGATTC
The DNA here is from genome assembly GCF_058792695.1 of Rhodococcus sp. MT28. Classification (NCBI taxonomy): domain Bacteria; kingdom Bacillati; phylum Actinomycetota; class Actinomycetes; order Mycobacteriales; family Nocardiaceae; genus Rhodococcus; species Rhodococcus sp. MT28. Next base: position 219,274 of record NZ_JBXAFD010000002.1, on the reverse strand, counting down.
AGGCAGGCACCGACATCGCCTGCACCGAAACACGCGCCGAGCGCGACGGTGACGGATGGGTTCTGACGGGCAAGAAGTGGTTCGCCTCCAACCCGGATGCCGATGTGATCATCACCCTCGCAAGATTCCCGGGCGGACAGGATGGTTCGACGCGTGGAGTCGGAATGTTCATGGTGCCCAAGACCTTGGGATCCGGCGAGCGCAACAACCTCACGATCGATCGTCTCAAGGACAAGCTGGGTACGCGTTCCATGCCGAGCGGCGAGGTGACGCTGAACCGCGCGCACGCACTCCAGGTCGGCGAACTCGATCGAGGATTCCGCCAGATGGCGGAGATGGTCAACACGTCTCGCCTGTCCAATGCGATGCGTTCGAGCGCTCTCATGCGCCGAGCAGTCCGCGAAGCCGTCGAACATTCGAAGAGTCGAGTCGTGTTCGGTAAGAAGCTCTTCGACCAGCCGCTGATGCGGGCGACGCTTCTTCCCCTTGCACTCGATGCCGAGGCTTCGCTGGCCCTGGTCGCGTACAGCGCACAGTGTCTTCAGGCAGCAGACGGCGGCGACGAACAGGCGCGCGCACTGATCAGGGTGCTGACACCGATCGCCAAACACTTTGTCTGCAAACGCGCGCGGGTGGTCACCGGCGAGGCCATGGAGGTGCGCGGAGGAAACGGCTACATCGAGGAATGGGCCAACGCGCGACTAGTGCGGGATGCCCACTTGGGCTCGATCTGGGAGGGCTCGAGCAATGTCATTGCGCTGGACGTACTTCGGTGCCTACGCAAGTTCAACTCGCACCGCACGGTCGCGGAAGCGATGACGGACATCTTGTCCACCGTCGGACCGGATTGCGAAGCCGGGGCCGGAGTTCTGTTGCGGCGCTGGGAGGAACTGGTAGAGGAAGGAGATCGTCTGATCTCCGGATCTGACGATGCCGCCCAGGCCGCCAGCGCAAAGTATGCCGACGAGCTCGCTCGTGCCGTCATGGCGACCCTGCTTTTCGATCTTGCGGATCACGGCATCCGACACGGTAATGGGTACCGGTCACTGCTGGTGGCGAATTCCTACCTGGCCGGTCTTGTGGGGAAGGTGCCGTCGGCTGCGCTCGGCAATCTCGACGTGATCACCGACGGCGGTGACGTCGAGGTGGATAATGCACGTGACGTCGTAGCCGAGTTCCTCTCTGTAGCAGGTGGTCATCGGTGAACTCTCCAACAGGCCCCACACCCCTCGCCGGTGTCCGTGTTCTGGATCTGTCGAAGATCCTTGCCGGGCCGTACGCAACCATGTCGCTTGCCGATCTCGGTGCCGACGTCACCAAGATCGAACACCCTGAAGGCGGCGACCCCACGCGTTCGTGGGGGCCTCCCTTCGTCGGGGTAGATGCCGCCTACTACCTCGCGATCAACCGCGGTAAGAAGTCGGTCACGATCGACCTCAAGTCCACCGAAGGGCAGGAGATCATCCACCGCATGCTCGAAGAGACCGATGTAGTCGTGGAGAACTTCAAGCCGGGGAGCGGATTACAGAAGATATTCGACTACCAGGCACTGTCCGAGCGATACCCGCATCTGATCACCCTGCACATCTCTGCCTTCGGTGAAGAAGGACCGCTGCGCGACGAACCGGGGTACGACATGATCGCGCAGGCCGCGGGTGGGCTCATGTCGCTCACCGGTGAACAGGGTGGTGCTCCGATGAAATCCGGGTTTGCGTTGGGAGACTTGGGCGCAGCGCTTTTCGGACTGGTCGGTGTCCTGGCCGCGTTGGTCGAACGAGGCCGGACCGGACGCGGACAGTACGTGACCACGTCGCTGTACGAGTGCCAACTCGCGATGCACGTGAACTGGGCGACCAGTTACTTCGCCACCGGTGAGCGCCCGACTGCGTTGGGCTCCGGTCATCCGAATCTTGCTCCGTATCAAGCATTTCCTGCCAGCGACGGGTACTTCGTCGTCGCTGTCGGCAACGACGCGATGTGGGCGTCGCTGTGCGAGGCCATCGGAAGGAGTGAACTGGTCACCGATCCGCGTTTTGCCCACAACCGCGACAGGGTGGAGAACCGCGAGAGTCTGGAACGAGAACTCACCAGCGCCTTCGCATCGGAGACCGTCGAACACTGGTGCGCTCTTCTCGCCGAACGCGCCGTACCGGTCTCACCGATCCGGCATCTCGACGAGATCTACTCCGATCCCCACACCGCCGCGCTCGGCATGGTCGGAACCGTCGACCATCCGACGCTCGGACCGTTGAAGCAAGTGGCCTTTCCGGTCAACTTCTCCGGCCAGAGGCCACGTCTGACGTCGGCGCCGCCCGTTCTCGGCGCCGACAACGACGAAGTCCTTGGTACCGCTCAGGCCAGCCCGCTCAACGCAGGCGGCGTGTTGTCGTCGCGCCAACCGATGGCCTCGGCAAGCGTCGTGAGGTCGTAGTCCGGTCCGCTGACGCCGACGGTGAAGAGTGAGACACCGTCGGCGACCAGGTCGGCTGCATTTTCGAGCCCAGGCCACGGAACCGAGTGCTCTACTTCCAGCGGGTTCCGGCCCACGTCGGCGCAGTGGTCGGAGAGGATGTCTGACTTGCGCAGGTGTGTCTCACGGTCGCCGAAGCTGTGCCAGACGTCGGCGTACTCGGCGACCAAGCGCAGGGTCTTCTTCTCGCCGCCACCGCCGATGAGGACCGGGATGTTGCGCGTCGGCGGCGGGTTGCCCTTCGCCAGGCGGCCCGTGATGCGGGGGAGGTATTCGCCAAGCAGTTTCAGCCGTGAACCGGGAGTGCCGAAGTCGTATCCGAACTGGTCGTAGTCCTTCTCGAACCAGCCGGCACCGATACCGAGGATCAGGCGCCCACCGCTGATGTGGTCGACGGTTCGCGCCATGTCGGCGAGTAGATCCGGATTGCGGTAGCCACCACCGGTGACCAGGGCGCCGATTTCGACGCGTTCGGTCTGCTCGGCCCAGGCGCCGAGCATGGTCCAGCATTCGAAGTGGGCGCCGTCGGGATCGCCGGTCAACGGGTAGAAGTGGTCCCAGTTGAAGACGATGTCCACCCCGGCGTCCTCGGACCGCAAGACGGCGTCGCGTATCAACCCGTAATCGGGTGCGTGCTGGGGTTGGAGTTGAACACCGATGCGTACCGGACGAGTCATGCCACGCTCCTGACGAGAGGAATGGTTGTCTTCTCCCATCATGGCCGGGTGTGCGCGGTACCGCTACCGCCGCAGGGTCGGCGAAACGATCACGCGCCGACAGCTTCGTGTACTCCCAACTCTTCGAGGAGTCGAGTGCGCAGCGCGGCGTATCCCGGCTGTGAGGGACTGCGCGGCTTCACGAACGACACGGTCTCGAGAATGCTGACCCGGCCGTCTCGCAGCACCGCAATACGATCGGCCAACAGGATTGCCTCGTCGATGTCGTGAGTCACCAGAAGGACCGCGGGGCGATGTTTGCGGCACAGCTCCGCAACCAATGCCTGCATGCGGAGACGCGTAAGCGCATCGAGTGCAGCAAAAGGTTCGTCCAGCAGAAGAAGCCGCGGGTTACGTACCAGTGCTCGTGCCAGGGCCACGCGCTGGGCTTCACCACCGGACAGGGTCGTGGGCCAAGCACGTTCACGCCCGGCGAGCGACACTTCTGCCAGCGCGGCCGCGGCCGCTTCGCGGTTCTTCCGGGTGGAGCGTTGTCCGAGGATGACGTTGTCCTGGACTCGCTTCGACGCAATCAAACGAGGCTCTTGGAAGACGACGGTCCGGGCTTCCGGTGCACGGACCTCACCGGCATCGAAATCCTCGAGTCCTGCAAGGATCCGCAGAAAGGTCGTCTTGCCGCTACCACTGGCTCCGAGAAGTGCCACGAACTCCCCCGGTCTCACGTCGAGTGAGAAACCGTCCAGAATTGTCCGATCGCCGAAGGTCTTCACGACGTCGACAGCATGGACACCCGAATCCGTATGTTGGACGGTCATGCGCTCTTCCCCCACTGCTTGTAGGGCATCAGGATTCGCTCGATACCCCGAACGAGGAGGTCGACCGACAACCCCCAGATTGCGTAGATGATGACGACGACCACGAGGACGTCGGTCTGGAAGTATTGCTGCGCAGAAGTCATGAGAAATCCCAGACCCTTTGGTGCATTACTTAATTCGGCGACGATGAGTGCGAGAAGTGACACCGACAACGAGACCCTCAATCCGACGAGCACCGAAGGAATCATTTCCGGCAGAATCACCTGACGAATCAGTCCGAGACCCCGTAGTCCGAACACACGTCCGGCCTCGATGACCTTGCGGTCTACATTGCGGACTCCACTGTGAGTGTTGATGTACAGCGGAAACAGTGCTGCGGCCGCGATGATGATGATTTTGGGACGCTCGTCTATGCCGAACCACAGAATCAACAGCGGTGTGATCGCAAGAAACGGGATCGTGCGGAGCATCTGGAGCGTGGGGTCCACAAGCTTGTCGGCGAGAGCGAACAATCCTGACGCAATACCGAGCGAGAGTCCGAGGGCACCGCCGATGGTAAACCCGATGGCTACCCGCGCAAGTGAGACCGAAAGGTTCTCCCACAGAACACCAGTCGTCACGAGTTCGACAAACGCCGACCACACGGACCAGGGAGACGGGAAGACCTTTTCGTCGATTCGGCCCGTCGCTGATCCGAGTGCCCACACGGTGACTAATGCGACCGGAACACTCGCGCGAAGCGCAGTATCGGAGAGCCGGCTTCGTCGACGCTTGGCAGTGCGAGGCGCGATTCTGTCTGCATCCGAGCCTGCCGCTGCCGCTGCAGGTAACTGGGGTGCCTCGACGCTCACGAGACAGCCCAGGTCGTGACGTCGAATGCGTTGGGGGCCTTTCCGGACTTGACCAAGAAGTCGAGAGTCGAACGGACGGTGTTCAATCCGTCAGGGTCGACAGGCTCACTCTGAAAGTTCCAAAGCGTTGCTTCCTTGACAACGTCCACCGGTGATCCCGTTGCGTCGAAAACGAACTGTGCGTAGGCGTCGTGATCGGCATCGATCGCCTTGTCGCCTGCTTGAATGACTTCCCAAACAGCCTTGCCCAGATCGGGATTCGAGTTCAGCGTATCCCGCGACGTCAGCGCCACGCTGGTCGCGAGGAGATCCGGGTCGTCGACGCTGGCCTTGGACAGGACAGGAAAGTCGATTTGTTTCCTCCAGATGCCGGCTGTCGTGGCCGGAAGGGGCACGGCGTCGATGTCACCACGTTGCAGAGCGGGGAGTGCATCGGCAAAGAGCAGATTGACCAACTCCACCTTGTCCGCGACACCGGCTCGTTCGAGGACCGCCCGGCCGTACTTGTCGAAGTTCGACCCGAACTGCAGTCCTACCTTCTTGCCTGCCAAGTCTTCGATCTTGGATACTCCGCCCTCACGGCCGAGGAACCAGATATCCGACGACGGTTTGTCGATCACGAGGGCCGGCACGTCGATTCCGCTGGCCTTGGCCTGAACCGCGGGGGTATCCCCGATCAATCCCACCTGCACGTCACCGGTCTGCAGCGCCTGCACCACCGGAGGGCCGTTGTTGAAGCCCACGAAGGCTTTGTACTCGAAGCCGTACTTCTCGAGGATGGGTTGCGCCAGGCCTTCGTGCACGGCGTACCCGAACGAGGTGGTGTCGGTAGGACTCTTGCCTGCAGCCCCGTTCCAGGGCGCCCCGACCGTCAGTGGGACAAGGTCTTTCGAACTGCTGTCGGAAGCCGCGGAGGTGGACGAGCATGCCGCTGTCGTCGCGAAAAGCGCAATTGTGAGTAGGGCTGTCAAGCCTTTGGCGCGAGATCGGGTTTTCATGGTGTTCTCCTGGCGTTCTGGGCGAGCTGGTGATAGTCGGCTGTGGATTGGGTCGGACGAGGGGACGATTTGCGCCATCCGACCCGTTCGCGGTACATCCCGAGCAGGTTCTGCCCGATCAGATGCTCCTCGTCGCGTAGTTCGGAGTCCTGAGGCTCAGGAGTACGCGACGGTGAGACGAAGATGGCGTCGGCGGGGCAGTACGCCTCACACTGGAAACATGTCTGACAGTCCGAATGCCGCGCGATCGCGGGTGGTGAATCCGCTACGGCTTCGAAGACGTTCATCGGACAGATGCGGACGCAGATGTCACACGTCGTGCACCGGTCGATGCTGATCAACTCGATCATGATGCACTTCCCTGCTGAGCCAATGCACTGCCGACGCGGGGCAACTCGGTATCGGGGGCAACCCAGATGTCGTTCAAGCCGCCACTGAGCAAGCGATGGGTTTGGTCCACGTCGGTGGCGGGAAAGTCGATGCGAGTATGCATGCCGCGAGTTTCGGTCCGTACCAAGGCCGAACGAACCGCCCAGCGGCTCATCGCGAGCATCCCGGCCGCTTCGCGTTGCGCGATAGCCTCTGTTCCGGCGGTTGTGTGGTCGAGGTCGCGAGATGCGCTCTCCCAGAGACGATCAAGTCGAGTAGCCGAATCGATCAACCCGCCGTTGCTTCGGAACACGGACTTGTCGATCGGGAGCATCTCGGACTGAATGGCGCGAACAGAGCCGCGTACGTCGTCGAAACCTCGATCTCTCACACCGAGCGTTCCTGACGATCGAGTGTCGGATAGGTCTGTCGCTCTTCGGCTATCGGAGAAGGACGCGGCTGCTCGTCCCGCCCAGGTGCCGGTCGCAATGGCCCACGACAGGTTGGGGCCACCCGCTCCGGTGGCTGCGCCGACGATGCGATCCCGTGCGGCGATGTCTCCAGCGGCGTAGAGTCCGGAAACTCCGGTGGACGCGTCATGGTCGAGGATATGTATCCCACCGGTGCCTCGGACCGTTCCTTCTTGAACCCAGTCCATCGGGAAGCGTTCGTTGAACGGATCGACCCCCAACTTGTCCGTGACCATGAAGAAATTGGGCATGGCGGCTCGCAATGCCGGTTGCACTTCCTCGCCGAACTGTGTGAACTGTGCGGTGATCGTGCCCCTCAGCGATGCGCCGAGAAGCTCTGCGCGGCTTTGATGTAAATCGTGATAGTGAATCGGTTCACCGAGATGATCCCAGTACGAGGCAGTGACGAAGAATCCATTCTTGTCCATGCTGGTTCCGAACGGCACCATTCCGTAGAAATTGGAGAACTCCATGCTCGAGAGGTGCGCGCCCACCTCCGCGGCCATCAGATGCCCGTCTCCGGTATTGACGTCTCCGCCGAGGGAATGGCTCTTCCACGTCGTTCCGCCGGTTGCCAGGATCACCGCACCGGCATCGACACGCCACGGCCGTTTCACTTGGCGCTGGTAACCCGTTGCACCGGACACCGTCCCACCGGCATCTACGAGAAGTTCCAGTGCCGGACTGTGATCGAGTACGAGTACACCGGACTTCTTCACCTTCCCCCGAAGGAATCGAAGGTAGTCCGGAGCTGCACCGGAGAACGATCGCTCACCGGGGCGGGCGCCGAAAAGTGTTCCGGAACCGCGCGGCTTCGTACTGGGTTTGTAACCCCATTCGGGAATGAGAGCGGTTCGCGCCCAAGCCTCGTCGAGTACCGCTTCAGTCCAGATGCGATCGGTGATGTATCCACCTGAGCGTTCACGCTTCGAAATCTCCTCGTCGCGGCGCTCGGCCACCGGCGGCACGAGCCAATGGCCGACTCCTGCAGTGGCGGCGACTCCGCTGGCACCGACATAGCCTTTGTCCACCAACGTGACGGCCGCGCCGGATTCGGCGGCGGCGACGGCCGCCCACGTAGCGGCCGGACCCCCGCCGACGACGAGGACGTCAGTCGACACGAGAAGGTTTTCGACGTCGTCAGTGGCCACGTGCCCGCGAAAACGTGGGAGTGAGCGCGCCATGACAGCGCACCTCCGATCTGGAATGCGTTGGGAGAGAGAAGTACGAGATGTTCGCTCTAGCTACACGACGGTGAGAGGGAGGCCTCGAGGCGTTCGAGTCGGTCGGTGATCTTTGCCAATTCCGTGAGGATTCCGGCTTGCCCGGCCGGTGCGTACCGATTGGCGTGTGCAACGCCGACCTCGATCAACCCCAAGGCTTGATGGGTGGTTACTTGGAAGAAACCGAGCTGATCCAAGACTTCCGCCGCGTATCCCGTTGTCGCGTTGGCCAACGCCCACACAAGATTTGCTCCGTTGACGATGGAATTGCCGACGAGTTGCGCGTCGGTCACAGCCGCTTCGAGGATGGCTCTCGCCTCGGGGCCGAACGTCACGTCGTTGTCGTCGAGTGGGGTACCGTCGGGCACCACAAGGTCGAGAGTCTTCTGGATCGACGTCCGTGTCAGGCCGAGGTGGTCGAGGCCTCGCAATATCAGGTTCTCTTCCTCGTCTAGCAGCGCCTGCAACAAGTGTTCGGAATCGACTGTCCGTGAGCCTTTTCCAGCAGCTGCCGCGGGTGCCAGAGAAATTACCGACGCAAGATGTGGGCTGAAGGGTAGATCGGTGTCGATATGCTCGGTGATACGCACGGCAGAATCAGGAATTTCGCGATCGAGTGTTCCGCGGAGTGCCATCTGGCAGATTGCCGAGACAGGCAGTCCGCGTGCGCGTACAGCAGCAGCGAGGTCATCCGGGAGATAGATGTTGACCTTCGGCATCGATTCTTCCTCTTCTACCTGATCTCGACCGCTTGACCTGCACTGATGTGCATAACCCCATATAACCCCCACGGATGGTGTCGGGCAATCGTCGGTGCCGTTGTTCCGGCAGGAAAGCCCAGTTCAGGGGTTTGGTTCAGGCTGGTCCGAATCTGGTCGCGTGCGCACGGTCTGCCCACAGCAGACAAGCGGGGCCGCGGCACTGCCGCGCCGGTAGGAATGGATTCATGACTACTGAAGCTCCCACCGATACCGGCTACCGTGACCTGTTGACAGACAGGCTCTTCCGACAGCGAACCATTCTGCTCACCGGCGAGGTCAACGACGCCATGGCCGAACGTGTGTGTTCGGAACTGGTGCTCCTCGCCACCACCGACCCCAAGCGCGACGTCGTGCTCTACATCAATTCACCTGGCGGATCGGTGTTTGCCGGCCTGGCCATCTACGACACGATGAAGCTCATCCCCAATGACGTCGTGACGGTCGCGATGGGCTTCGCGGCCAGCATGGGCCAGGTGCTCCTCTGCTCCGGCACCCACGGCAAGCGAATCAGCCTGGCGCACAGCCGCATCATGATGCACCAACCTTCGGCAGGTATCGGTGGCACTGCGGTGGACATTGCGATCCAGGCCGAGAGCCTCGAGCTGATGAAGCGTCAATCGCAGGAAATCCTCGCCGTCGAAACGGGCCGGACCGTCGAAGAGATCGAGACCGACAGCGATCGGGATCGCTGGTTCACCGCCGAGCAGGCGCGCGAGTACGGAATCGTCGACCGCGTCGTTACGTCCTTCGCCGAGATCGCACCGCAAGCCACCTTCCCCAAGATCGGATTGTGACGTCATGTCCCAGTACACGATTCCCAGCGTCATCGAGCGAACACCAACGGGTGAGCGATCTTTCGACATCTTCAGCAGGCTGCTCAACGAACGCATCGTCTTTCTCGGCACAGAGATCGACGACGGCGTTGCCAACGTCGTGATGGCTCAGATGCTGCATCTGCAAGCCGACAACCCGGATCGCGAAATCGGTTTGTACATAAACTCTCCCGGCGGTTCCACCACGGCGATGCTCGCGATCTACGACACCATGCAGTTCTTGAAGCCGACGATTTCGACGTACTGCATGGGTCAAGCGGCTTCGGCTGCTGCGGTGCTTCTCGCCGCCGGCACTCCGGGCCATCGGCATGTTCTCGCCCATTCGCGGGTGCTGCTGCATCAACCGTCGACGCAAGGTAGCGGCACCATCTCGGACCTCGCACTTCAAGCAGCCGAGATCCTGAGAATCCGGGAGCAGACCGAGGCGATTCTGAGTAAGCACACCGGTCAGAGCGTCGAGCGATTGCGTAAGGACACCGATCGCGACAGGATCTTCACTGCCGACGACGCAATTTCCTACGGGCTGGCCGACACCCTCATCGAAGGGAACTGACTAGGCCGCCATCAGGACGGGACCCGAGATCGGTGAGGGAGAGTGCCCGAAGGTGAGGGAGTTGAGTGCAACGATCCTGTTGCCCGCTCGGAACAGTAGATGCTCGAGCGGCATCCCGAGCGCTTCGCAGATTGCGCGCAGAATTTCCGACGACGGTTCCTTCTTGCCCCGTTCGATCTCGGAGAGGTATTGCTTCGACATCCCGACCTTTGCGGCTACGTCGTCGAGAGTTCGGTCCTGATCGCATCGAACCTCCCGCAGCACTCGTCCGTAGGCTTCACGAATCAGCGGGGGTTTGCGCACGGCAACAGTCGGATCGGGGAGTTCCGACTCACCCTTGACCAGGACCAGTCTGCGCGGCGCATCCATAGGCCGAGTATTCCAGCCGACCGGTACGGACACCACCGGGTTCGCCGAGGGCTGACATCTAGTCCGTTCGAACACCACCGGCAAGGAACATCGCTCGAAGAACGAAGGCCGCCTCGGGCCCGATGATCTCGCCGACAAGGCTCGTGTAGCGGTCGACGAACTTGGGCCCGTGGGAAGCCTCGTCGGAGGCGGGGTCGCCGAGGTGGTGCGCAAGTTCGTGCAAGACAACGAATTCGCGTAGCGCCCACCGGCCGTCACGGTCGTCCGGGACGGCGATGACGTCGTTCGAGTAGTGAGCGGCGGCATTGCCGCCGCGGGAGCGTACGGACACCGGAATGGTTGCGCGAGTCCAGGTCTCCCGTACCCAATTCAGCCCGAGTAGCTGATCGCAGTACGCCTGGACCGACTCCACGGAACCGAATTTGCGCTCGACCGGCAAGGTGATGGTGGAACCCATGACCTCGACGCTCCGAAGTCCGCGCTGGTCGGCGCGATCGAACATGGTGCGCACCAACGTCTCTGCCTCGTAGACGGCGCTCCGCTGCGTATCCCTCACGAGTCGAGCTGCCCGCGCACCCCGCCGATCTCCGGAAGGTTCCCCAGACGTGCGGAGCGCGCAGCCCGATCACCCGCTCGTCGAGCATGCGAGGAATGCCCGGCGCTTGCGCGGCCGCCGCCCCGCCACGTCCCACGCGCTTTGGAGTTGGACGAGTAGTAGTCCTTCAGCTCGATTTCCTTGTTACGCAGCACGAGTGCGGTTTCGGAAGACGACGTGGCAGATTCTGCGATCGCGGTCTTCTCCGTCTCCTGCTTCGTCTCGGCCAACCGAGCGCCGATGCGGGACGCGTACGCCATCTGGAAGTTCAGGCGCGCCGTCACTCCGGCGACCGGCTTGCGGACCTGCGTGCTGACGCGTCGTCGTCCACGAGTTTCGACGACGGTCCGCACGGACGTTTCGCCGCGGTACGCCCCGGAACGCACGTACGCGTCGGAGTCACGCACCATCTGGAAGAGCAGGCTCGAATACAGGGCCTCGCACACGTCGATGTCGCCGGCGAAGCCGTAGGCGTAGATGACGGCCGACGTCTGCGCGATGTCGCATTGCACGTCGTTGGCAGCGGCGATGGCGATGAACAACTGGGCGTACGTTCGCAGTCCGCGCTTGCCCGGTTCGCCGATGGTGATGAGCCGTTGAGTGGGCGTCGCACGCTTTTCCGAAGACGCGGTGTGCGCACGCGCGACCGCCAGGTCGATCGCGGAACTGGTGGCCAACCGCTGAGCGGCAGCCATGAAGGCTTCACCTTCGTGTGGATTGTCGGTGGACTCCGCTTGGCGAAGCAGCGCACCGATGCGGGTCAGCATCTTCTCCGAACTCACCGTGAAAGACTACGCTCGCGCGCCGACACGGACGTTTATGCTGCTAGCGCACACGCTCACCCTCGACTTGGATCGTCCGGCACGTTCCTGCCGGTAGAAGGGATCAACCCCGTCATGGCTTCAGTGACTTTCGAGAGCACCACCTGCCTGTTCCCCGGATCGAACACTCCGGCAGTGGACAAGCTCGACCTCGAGATCGAGGACGGCGAGTTCCTCGTCCTCGTCGGACCCTCCGGCTGCGGAAAGTCGACCACCCTGCGCATGCTCGCCGGGCTCGAAGACGTCCACAGCGGACGCATCCTCATCGGCGACCGCGACGTCACCGGTCAGGAGCCGAAAGAGCGCGACATCGCGATGGTCTTCCAGAACTACGCGCTGTACCCGCACATGTCGGTGGCCGAGAACATGGGTTTTGCGCTCAAGCTCGCCGGAACCAACAAGACGGAGATCCGCGCCCGCGTCGAAGAGGTCGCGAAGATGCTCGATCTCGAGCCGTACCTCGATCGCAAGCCCAAAGCGCTGTCCGGTGGCCAGCGTCAGCGAGTGGCGATGGGCCGCGCCATCGTCCGCCAGCCGCAGGTCTTCCTGATGGACGAGCCGCTCTCGAACCTCGACGCAAAACTCCGTGTGCAGACACGTACGCAGATCGCTCAGCTGCAACGACGCCTCGCGACGACGATGGTTTACGTGACCCACGACCAGGTCGAGGCCATGACGATGGGTGACCGCGTCGCCGTCCTCGAAAAGGGAATCCTGCAGCAGTGCGCCTCGCCGCGCGAGCTGTACAACAAGCCGAAGAACGTCTTCGTCGCCGGCTTCATGGGTTCACCCGCGATGAACCTCTTCACCCTCCCCGTCGTCGACGGCGGCGTCGCATTCGGTGACGGGATCGTTCCGGTTCCGCGCGAGACGATGAACGGCGTCGTCGAAACCGAGGTTGTTCTGGGTATTCGCCCCGAGCACCTCGAGATCGCCGCCGAAGGCCTGCCGATGGAGGTCGACGTCGTCGAGGAACTGGGCTCGGACGCCTACGTCTACGGCCGGACCACGATCGGCGGACGGTTGCAGCAGATCGTCTCGCGTGGTGACTGGCGCAATCCGCCGCAGAAGGGCGAGCGCGTCAACCTGCGCGTCGACCCCGAGAAGGTGCACATTTTTGCCACCACCGACGGGCGTCGCCTGGGTTAGGTGGACCTGTCAAACGACACATGACCGATTCAGGTTCGGCGTAATACCCACAAGTAGGGGTGTCTCGTGCCACAGTAGGGGCCGATGCCGGGAGCCGGCACTCATGGCGCATGCCGTGAGCAGGCTCTCGGTGACCGTCTATTTGTCATACACATACGGGGAGCGAATCCATGGTTCTGAACTCGAAGGCGATGCGCCGCGCTGCAATTGCAGCCACGGCAGCGTCCATGCTGGTACTGGCAGGCTGTTCGTCCGATTCGGACAAGGACAGCGGAACCAGCACCACGGCCGCATCCGGGGGATCGTCCTCGAGCGAAGGCCGCGGACCCATCACGATCGTCGAGGGGCAGGATGCCCTGAACGAGGCGCTCGAAAACATCATCTCCGACTGGAATGCCGAGCATCCGGACGAGAAGGTCACGCTCAAGCCGCTGGCGAAGGAAGCCAACGCGCAGGTCGACGACATCACCCAGCGCATGCAGGCCAAGAGCGACGAGTACGACCTCATCGGCGTCGACGTCGTCAACACCGCCCAGTTCGCCGCAAACGGTTGGCTGCTGCCGCTCGAGGGTGACCTCGCGATCGACGAGTCCGGCCTCCTGCCGTCGACCGTCGCTTCGGGCACCTACAACGGCAAGCTCTACGCAGCGCCGAAGAACACCAACGCAGCGTTCCTGTACTACCGCAAGGACCTCGTCGAGAAGGCCCCCACCACGTGGGCCGAGCTCAAGGAAAACTGCCCGAAGGCTGTCGAAGCCGGCATCTCCTGCTACATCGGTCAGTTCAAGAACTACGAGGGCCTGACGGTCAACACCACCGAGATCACCAACGCCTTCGACGGACCGTGGGTCGGCCCGGACGGACTCACCCCGGCCATCGACGACAAGACGAAGGCAGGCGTTCAGTCGATCGTCGACAACTTCGCCGACAACACGATCCCGCAGGAAGCGCTGACCTACTCCGAGGGCGAGTCGCAGACCGCGTTCGGCGACGGCAAGGCACTCTTCATGCGTACGTGGTCCGGCTTCTCGGTCGACGGTGAGAAGACCTCGGTTGCCGGCAAGTACGGCTACACCGTTCTTCCGGGTGTCGACGGACCGGGCGCTTCGACCGTCGGCGGCTACAACGTCGGCATCAGCGCGTACTCGGACGCACCCGCCACGGCTCGTGACTTCCTCGAGTTCATGCAGACCAAGAAGTCGCAGACGTACTTCACCGAGGTCGGCGGCGCACCCGTCCTCTCGGCTGTCTACGACGATCCGGCAGTGCTCGCTCAGTTCCCGTACTTCGCGACCCTGAAGGAAGCACTCGCCACCGCTCAGCCGCGCCCCGTCACGCCGTACTACACGCAGGTGTCGAAGTCGATCTCCGACAACACCTACGCTGCTATTCGCGGCGAGAAGACCGTCGAGCAGGCTTTGGCGGACACCAAGGCCGGCATCGAAACCGCCGGTAACTGATCTACCAGGAGCAATAAGCAATGGCAGAACCGCAGGATCCTTCCGCGGCTGTGCCTACCAACCCCACGGTCGGGGCCGGTTCAACCGGTCCCGACCGTTCGGGCGTTGGTGGGAGACACCGTGCACCGGAACCGCTAGAAGAGCCGTCGGCATCCGAGGCAGCAGGGACATCCCTGACCAAGGTTCTGCCTGACCTTGCAGCTACTCCACCCCCGCCGACCTCGCCCCCGCCTGCGTCGGCGGACAAGCCGAAGAAGCGTCGACGAGTTCCGGTGTGGGCGTTCGTCGCACCGTCGCTGATCGTTCTCGCCGTCATCATTCTGTATCCGCTCGGACGAGCGATCTGGATGTCGATGCACAGCGACGGCAAGAAGCTCGATCCCGAGACCGGCATGTTCGTCACCGGTCAGTTCACGTGGTTCGACAACTACAAGAACTGGATCACCCAGTCCTGCAACACCGCCAACGGCTCGATTCCCTGCCCGCCCGGCACACTCGGATCGCAGTTCTGGCAGTCGATCGGAAATACGTTCGGCTTCACCGTCGTCACCGTCCTGCTCGAGACGGTGATCGGTCTGTCGATGGCGTTGATCATGGCCAAGACGTTCCGCGGACGCGGTTTGCTCCGCGCTTCCGTGCTGATTCCCTGGGCCATCCCCACCGCCGTCACCGCGAAGCTCTGGTTCTTCATCTTCGCCAACGACGGCATTGCCAACAAGATCCTCGGCACCAACATCCTGTGGACGGCGGACCCCTGGCCGGCGCGATTCGCGATCGTCGTCGCCGACGTCTGGAAGACCGCGCCGTTCATGGCGTTGCTGATCCTCGCGGGTCTTCAGATGATTCCCGCCGACGTCTACGAGGCCGCCAAGGTCGACGGTGCGACGGCGTGGCAGCGGTTCCGCATGATCACGCTTCCGCTGGTCAAGCCCGCACTCATGGTGGCGGTGCTCTTCCGCACGATGGACGCGCTGCGCATGTACGACCTGCCCGCGATCATGATGGGATCCAATCCCGCCACCTCCACCATCTCGGTTCTGGTGGTCGATCAGATGCGCGTCGGCGCCAATTCGGCGTCGGCACTGTCCACCATCACGTTCCTCATCATCTTCGCTGTGGCCTTCATCCTGGTCCGATTCCTCGGAGCCAATGCGGTCAGCACGCAGGAAAAGCAGCGGAAGGGGGAGCCGGTATGAACAAGGCACTACGCGGCAAGATCGGCACCTACATCGGCGTCGTACTGATCATCGTGTGGGGACTCGCTCCCTGCTACTGGATGATCGTGACGGCGCTGCGCGACCCCGCGGACACGTTCTCGACGTCGCTGTGGCCCACCAATCTCACGCTGTCCAACTTCACCGCGGCGCTCGATCCCGATGCCAAGGTGAACTTCACCCGTGCACTGATGAACAGCCTCATCATCGCGGGCGCGACCACGCTGATCGCCTTGGTCATCGGCGTGTTCACGGCGTACGCGCTCTCGCGTTTCGATTTCCGTGGCAAATACTTCGTCACCGGAATCATCCTCGGCGCGTCCATGTTTCCGGTCGTCGCCCTCGTGACCCCGCTGTTCCAGTTGTTCACCGACATCGGCTGGATCGGCAGCTACAAAGCGCTGATCATCCCGAACATCTCGTTCGTGCTGCCGCTGACGGTCTACACGCTGACGTCGTTCTTCTCCGAACTTCCGTGGGAGCTCGAGGAGGCGGCGCGTATCGACGGCGCCACCCGTGGCCAGGCCTTCCGTCTGATCATGCTTCCGCTCGCCGCGCCGGCACTGTTCACCACCGCGATCCTCGCCTTCATCGCAACGGTCAACGAGTACCTGCTCTCGCTCCAACTCTCGAGTGACAAGACCGCACCCGTCACCGTGGCGATGGCCAAGTTCTCCGGAACGGACCCATTCGTCACGCCGTACACCTCGATCATGGCCGGCGGAACCCTCGTGATGGTCCCGCTGGTCATCATGGTTCTCATCTTCCAGCGACGCATCATCGCCGGTCTGACCGCAGGCGGCGTCAAGTCGTGATGCGCGCTTGCGCACGGTTTCGATGAGGCGGGCTTCGCGCGCCCAGCGTATGGAGCTGATTGCCGGCTTCATCTCGGTCTTCGCCCTCATGGCGTTGATCGGCGCTGTGGTCGCGATCGTCAAGGGAGACCCCGGCGTGATGCCGTCTTTGGTGCTGCTCGGTTGCGTCGTCGCTCTCGGGCTGGCGTTCCGCGGATATCGGAACGCGGTCCGAGCAGAACGTCGCGAGTAGCCAGCCCGGTAGGGTGACATTTCGGTATCGCAGTTGCCGGGAGTTATCTGATCGAGATATCACCCTGGTGGAATGGTGCCGGTAAGTCCGGATCCACGACCGGGAGTGTTGAGTGAGTCCATCGAACAGATCGAGTGCGACGGGTGGCGATCAGTCGTCGGCGCGATCGGGCAAGTCGGCTAATTCGCCCCGGTCGAACAAGTCGGCCAAGCCCGCGAAAAAGCAGCGCTCGAAGTGGCGGTTCGTCCGGCGGACCATCTACGTGCTCGTGCTCCTGATGGTCATCGTGCCCGCGTCGGTTTTTGCTGTCGCGTACAGCCGGACCGACGTCCCGCGCCCCTCTGACATGCAGACCAATCAGGTGTCCACCATCTACATGGCCGACGGCACGACCGTGCTCGGCAAGGTAGTGCCGGCGGAGGGAAACCGCACCGAGGTCGCGTTGTCGGCCATCCCGATTCACGTCCGCGATTCGGTGCTCTCGGCGGAGGATCGTAACTTCTACACCAACCCCGGGTTCTCGATCTCCGGATTTGCTCGCGCTGCCCGCGACAACGTGATGGGCAAGGAAAGCGCCGGCGGTGGCTCGACGATCACTCAGCAATACGTGAAGAACGTCTTGGTCGGTGACAAGCGCAGTATCGACAGGAAGCTGCGTGAGCTCGTCATCTCCGCCAAGATGGCGCGCGAATGGTCCAAGGACGACATTCTTGCCGCGTATCTCAACACCATCTACTTCGGTCGCGGTGCGTACGGCATCGCCGCCGCGTCGAACGCGTACTTCGACAAGCCGGTCAGTGAGCTGAGTGTCGAGGAAGGCGCAGTTCTCGCGTCCGTCATCCAGAGCCCGTCGTTCCTGGACCCCGAGACCAATCTGTCCGCGCTGCAAGCGCGCTGGGACTACGTTCTCAACGGCATGGTGGAACTGGGCAGCCTGACCAAGACGGATCGCGACGCGATGCAGTTCCCGGTCGTCGCCCCCGCCAATCGGCCGACCGATCTGAACCAGGCGCCAGGACCCGAAGGCCACATCAAGACCCAGGTACTCAAGGAACTGGCCGAGGCCGGTATCAGCGATCAGACGCTGAACACCGCTGGTCTGCAGATCACGACGACCATCGACCCGGTTGCGCAGGAAGCTGCGCTGAACGCCGTCAGGCGGAATCTCGAGGGCGAGCCGGAAGACCTGCGGACCGCAGTAGTGTCCATCGACCCCAAGACCGGTGGCGTCGACGCCTATTACGGCGGTGACGACGGAGCCGGCTTCGACTACGCCCAGGCGCCGCTGCAGACCGGTTCAGCGTTCAAGGTCTTCGGTCTGGTCGCAGCATTGAT
This sequence comes from Rhodococcus sp. MT28, assembly GCF_058792695.1. NCBI lineage: Bacteria > Bacillati > Actinomycetota > Actinomycetes > Mycobacteriales > Nocardiaceae > Rhodococcus > Rhodococcus sp. MT28. The sequence goes on along the minus strand of NZ_JBXAFD010000002.1, from coordinate 201,264 downwards.
GGAAGACATTCCGCTGTCCGCACGGTTCGACAGTTCACCGCTCACGATCAACGGCGTGACCATCGGAAACGTCGGCGGCGAATCCTGTGGTCGATGCACCATCGCCGAGGCACTCAAGCGTTCGCTGAACACCAGCTTCTACCGGTTGATGCTCTCGATGGAGAACGGTCCCCAGAAGATCGCCGACGCCGCCCACCTGGCCGGCATCCCCGAGCACATTCCCGGACTCGACTACCCGACGCTCACACAGGAGGGTGGTCCGCCGGAGAACGGAATCGTGCTCGGCCAGTATCAGTCTCGCGTTATCGACATGGCGTCCGCTTACGCGACGCTCGCCAATTCCGGTGTGTACCAGCAGCCGCACTTCATCCAGAAGGTCGTGACGGCCGAAGGTGAAGTCCTGCTCGATCGCCCGGTCTCTCCCGGTGAGCGTCGTCTCGATGCTGCCGTTGCCGACAACGTCACGCAGGCAATGCTCCCGATCGCGTCGTACTCGAACGGTCACGCGCTTGCCGGTGGACGCCCGTCTGCAGCCAAGACCGGTACCGCGCAGTTGGGTGACACGGGCCAGAACAAGGATGCGTGGATGGTCGGTTACACGCCGTCGCTGTCCACCGCGGTGTGGATCGGAACTTCCGACGCTCAGGCCATCACCAACTCCTACGGTGGTTTGATCTACGGCTCCGGAGTGCCTGCGGACATCTGGAAGAGCACGATGGACGGCGCGCTGAAGGGATCCGACTGGGAGAGCTTCCCGTGGCCGGACCCCATCGGCGGGCAGGCCGGCGTTCCCGCGAACTCCGGTGTGACCTCGGGGGACGGGACGGGCACGCCCACGACGGGCGCGGTCGCTCCCCCGGCGCCCATCGAGGTGCCCGGCCTACCGCCGATCGAAGTGCCGCCGCTCCCCCAGTTGCCGCGTCAGATCGAGATCCTGCCGGGCATCGTCATCCCACTACCGGGCTGACAAGCAGCGCTCGATTTCCGGTTCTCAGGCCTGATCGTCGAAGAGACCGAGTTGGGTGGGCGCTGCATCTTTGGCGGGCAGTACGACGACGCGCAGTCCGCGCCTGAGGTTGCGGATCGCGTGCGTCCACGCGCGCTTCTCGCCCGCACACAGGTCGGTGTCGTCGTCCTTGCGGCGGATGGACTCGGTCAACGCCTCGTGCCAGGCAGTCTCCTGCTCCTGGCTGATCCGCAGGTAGTCGAGAATGGTGTCGCGGTCGTGCTCACAGATCACGGCAACCTCTTCGGCGCTGAGCTCGCCCGTTCCGTCTGCGTCGAGTTCGAGGAGCGCCATGAGAGCCGGCGGAAATTCGTGGCACTCGTGTGACTCGTATTCGGCACCGGGATCTTCGTGCTCGGAGGCCATGCCGTCGTTGAAGGCGGTGTCTCCGGTTGCGCGGATGGGTTGCCCGCCCAGTTCTTCGGCGAGTTCGTCGGATGCTTCGGCCAGTTCGGCGAACGAGCGCAGAGCCCGCAGCAGGTGCTCGGCGACGAAGGGTGCGCCGTCCACGCGGACCACGCCCAGCACACTCTGCTCGACGAGAATGAGCTTGATGGTCGGCCATTGCCGATTGAGCTGAGCAAGAATTACAGCAGCGTTCTCGAGGTTCTCCACCGAATGCACGACCCGCGAGAACACCTCTACGTACTCGTCGTCCTCGAGGACACGAACATAGGTGACCTGCTCACCGCGGACCAGCGGGATATCGCCGTCGTCGTCACGCTTGGGCGGATGACCGAGAAGGCGCTCGACGGCCCCGTCGACCAGGATCCGCAGCATGTCGCCCGAACCCGAGGGAGCGTGAGACGGCGTCGTGGCGAACGCCGGCGTCGACTCGCGCCCACTGGTGCTGGCACGCAGGAACGACGGGTGCGCAATGCTCCACATTTCACGGAAGACGCGCAACACCTTTGTCACCAGTTCCTCGGGACGAGCGCGGTCGACGTCGATGTAGAAGGACATGGACCCATTGCCCTCGGGTACGTGCTCGCACAGATCGGGAGCGTTGAACCCCATGTCGAGCAGCGCTGAATGGTCTTCCGGTTCGAGCATCCGCAGTGGATGCAGAAACCTGTTGGAAGGAACTTCACAGCGCACGGAGGTCTGGTTCCATGCGAAGAACTGGATGCACGCGGGTGCGTCGGCCAGTTCGTCCATGCTGTCGTAATGCGACTCCACCACGAGGGTGTCGTCGTCCTCCATCACGGAGATGTAGCGAGCGAGATGAGTCTCGAAAGTAGTCCAGGCACTCAGGATTTCCAGATCGAAAGTATTGTCCGACATCGTCGCTCCTCTGGTCCGGGGGGCGCATGGGGCCCTACCGACGACTCGCCGAAACCCCTGCTTTTCAAACCCCGCCTACGACGTTAGTCGTGGGGTCCGACAGTGACAGTGTTCGTAGGATCCGAGTGACCGTGTTTCAGTCAGGGGATTATCTTCCGAGCCTGCAGATTGGCGAAGATGTCGAGGAACATCGCTTCGGTGTCGACGTGGCGGTGAAATCCGAACCGCCGAGCTTTCGATCCGTCAGCGAAAAAGTCGTAGTCCCATCCGAATACGAAGTCACCGAACCCCCAGGACGAGACATCGGAATACGGGGTCCGAGCAAGTTGGTGTTCCTCGACGAGTTCATCGCACACCGACTCCTTGTCCGCCATTGCGACATCGAGGGACATCGGGAGCGGAGGTGCGACGTCCATGTCGAAGAAGGCTGCGATCTTCGGCCACATCTCCTGCCAGCGGAACAGGTCGCCGTTGTTGATGTTGAACGCCTGATTTGCGCACTCGGGGTTGGTCGCGGCCCAGACCGTCGCTTCGGCCAGGAGTCCGGCGTCGGTCATCTCGATCAAGCTGGTGTACGCGCCGGGTTTGCCGGGGAATCGGAGTGGGACACCCAGTTTCTTCGAGATGGTCGCGTAGACGGCGATGACCATCGCGAGGTTCATCGGGTTACCCAGTGCGAATCCGGAGACGACCGAGGGTCTGATCGCCGACCATGTCCACGACTTGCCGAGCTGCCTGCGTTCGAGGAACTGCTGTTGGTCGACGTTGAACTCGGGTGGCATGTGCGGTGGATCGCTCTCGCGGGCCGGAGTTTTGAACGGTCCGAGGTGTGCCCCGTAAACCTTGTAGCCCTGCATCAGGCTGACGTGCTCGAGTCCGCCCGCAACGGGCTCGATGGCGTCGAGAGTGTTGACCAGCATCGCCAAGTTGGGCGGAACCAGCTCGGCCCATGTCGGGCGGTCTTGATAGGCGGCGTAGAAGACGTGAGTGACGTCGCCCAGTCCGCTCAGTGCCGCTGCAGTCCGGTAAGGATCGAGCAGGTCGACTGCGATGTGTTCGACCCGGTCGGTGTCCGTACCGCCTCGCCGCGAGAGTCCGATGATCTTCCATTCTCCGGTCGACTCGAGGTGATCGATCAAGTTCCCACCGATCACGCCTCGGGCTCCGACCACGAGTGCCACTTTGTCGTGCTGCACCATTTCAGCCTCCCATTGGTATATCGCGATGTTGCGATATAGGGAGTGAACCACACATATCGGCATTTCGCGATCTAGCGGTATGCTCACGAACATGGAAGACGCAACAACCGAGTGGGAAACGGCGTTCAAGGCGCTGGCCAACCCGATGCGTGTGCAAATCCTGCAGTGGTTGAAAGACCCCGGGAGCTTTCCCCCTCAGCTCGAGCCTGCCGAGGAGGTCGGAGTGTGCCTCAAGCACATTCAAGCGAGGGCGAAGGTGTCGCAATCGACGGCGTCTCAGTACATGGCCGCACTCCAGGCCGCGGATTTGGTGACCACCACACGAATTGGCCAGTGGAGGCACTACAAACGAAACGAGCAACAGATCGAGAAGCTTGCAGCATTCATCAGGCAGGGTTTGTAGATACCAGCACCTGACCGATCCCTCGGGAGCTGCCAACGTTGTGGCAAAACCTCACATCGCCGGAGCCGTCGGTATGTGCATTGTGGTCGTTTCTCGGTTCACTCGCTGTCCTTAGGCTCGGCAGAGGGTACTGGCAAGGAGAGGCGTGCGATGAGTCGTGAGAGCTGGGTGGGCCGTGATGCCCGATCCATCGCCGAAGCCGTGCGGTCGGGTCAGGCGTCGGCGCGGACCGTCGTCGAAGACCACCTTGCACGGGTCGACGAATGCAATGACGAACTCAACGCACTGGTCACCGTGTGCGCCGAGGAGGCTCGCACGGCCGCGGATGCCCTGGACGAGCGACGCCTTCTCGGTGAGACACTCGGCCCCCTTGCCGGGGTTCCGTTCACGGTCAAGGACCTGATCGCCACTGCCGGCGTGCGCACCACTGCCGGTTCTCGCACTCTGGCGGACAACGTCCCGGCCGTCGACGCCCCGGCCGTCGCGGCATTCAAGGCTGCCGGTGCGATTCTGATCGGCAAGACCAACACCCCGGAATTCGGCGCGTGCGGCCTGACTCGAAACGAACTGTTCGGAACCACGGCCAGTCCGGTGCGACCGGACGGCGTCGTCCGGTCCCCCGGCGGGTCGAGTGGCGGTGAGTCCGCGTCGGTTGCTGCCGGGATGAGCGTGCTCGGACTCGGTACGGATTTTGGTGGCTCGGTGCGTTGGCCCGCCCACTGCACCGGCCTCACTTCGGTTCGCCCGACGCTCGGACGTGTCGATCCGGAAGGTCAGTATCCAGGCGTGCTTTCGGATGGACGGGTACTCGCCAACCCTGCGACGATGCACGGCACGATCCAGACCATCGGCCCACTGGCCCGCAACCTCGGTGATGCGGCGCTTGCGTTGCGCGTCCTGTCGATGCCGCATTTCTCGTGGAGCGAGCCTGATTCGGTCGACGTCGACGACCTCGACATCCGCTGGGCCACCGGCGAGGGAACGATTCCCGTCGACGAAGAAATCCGGTCAGCGGTTCGGACGGTGGCGATCAGCCTGGACGCGAGCGAGTACGACGGTCTGGCCCTGTCGCGGGCCAACGCGCTTTTCGGTGCGTTGCGATCGGTCGAGACCCACGCGGACATCTACTCTCTCGCAGCAGGTTCAGCGCACGCTTTCGACGCGGACATCACCGCCATGCTTGCGGCAGGCCGTGATCGCAGTTCCGCCGAGGTGGAAGCGCTGTGGGCGGATCGCGCGGTGTTGATCAGCGAATTCCTCGGCGAGATGGGAGACGCACTGATCCTGCCGGTTGCGTCGGTGCTCGCTCCGCCGCTCGGTGTGGAGAGCTTCGAGGTGGACGGTCGCAAACTCACATGGATGGATGCGCTCGCGAGTTGCCGGGCGATCAGTGTGCTCGGCCTTCCGTCGGTCGTGGTTCCGGTAGGACTCTCCCGCAACGGTTTACCGATCGGGGTGCAGGTGGTGGCGAGACCGTTCCGCGAGCACGTTGCGCTGTCCGTGGCGGCGCGAATCACGTCGAAGGCGCAAGCTCTAGTCTGACTTCCATTTTTCGGTTTCGGCTGCGAAACGTGATGCGTACGAGTCGGCAAGGTCGTGAAGAGTGGTGACGCAATCGCCGTAGTACGTCGGTGCATGCATGGTCGCCAGAATCCGCGGCTCGAGGTCGGCCAGGGCGCGGATCGTGGGTTCGAGATCCGGGGTGAGGCAGGTGGCGTGGCCCAAGTCCTCGGCTTCCAAAGCGGGACCGACGATTTCGTGCTCGGTGGTCGCGGGGTGGTGCCCGAACGCAGTGAAGAGATCTCCGCAGAACAGCGTCGACGTCGTCTCCTCGAACATCAGACCCGCGTCCCAACCGTGTGGGACGTGTGGGGTGTCGATGTGCCGGACTCGGCGGCTGCCGGTTTCGAGTACGTCGCCGTCCTGCAAGGGAAGTGGCGCCCGATCGGCCAGATCGTTGACCTGGACGAAGCACCCCATCGCACCGTGTGCAACTTGCGCTTCGGGGGCCGCCGCAAGCCAGGAGTTCATGGACCCGCATTCGTCGGCCTCGACGTGACCGAACGTGATCCATTTCAGACGGTCGATGTCGATCAGCGTGGAGAGTGCGTCGGAAGCCGAGGTGAACAACGCTCGCTGCCCGGTGTGGAAGAGCAAGGGTTCCTCGCCGTCGACGAGAAACTGGTTCATCGTGAGGTTCGCTTCGTCCACGAAGGTCGACAGTCGGTAGATGTCCGGCGCGATTTCGGTGATCGTGGTGGTCATCGCTGTGCTCCGATCAGGCCTGTTGTACACGTCAATCTGTCTTCTCCAGCCTTCTCGCCGCCCCGCGCCTGCACAAGGTTCTGGACGTGCTTACGGCTCTGCCATAGTGGAGGACGTGTTCGTACTGCTGCTGACAGGCCCGCCGGGCGCGGGGAAGAGTTCCGTGCTGGCCGCGCTTCACGATCGACTCGGCGAGGCCGGGGTGAGCAACGCGATGATCGAGGTGGACGAACTCGAGCGATGCTACCCGCCGCTGGGAACCGAGCGGGCAATCGCACACGTCGGGATGTTGTGCGCGTCGTACCGGGAAGCGGGGTACGAACTCCTGTTCCTCACGGCGACCGTCGAAGACGACGACTACGGGCGCGCCCTGCTGGCCGCGACCGGCGCCGAGGGGCACCTGCTGGCGCGCCTCGAGGCCGATCCGGATACATTGCGTACCAGAATCATCGAGCGTGAACCGACCGGCTGGGCCGGGTTGGACGAGTTGGTGGAGGCGTCACAACTGCTGGCCGGTTCGATGCCGACGCTCAGTGGAGTCGACGTGGTTCTGAGCACCGAAGGCCGCGATCCCGAAAGTGTTGCCGACGATCTGGAAGCGGCTCTGCGAGAACACAGTCCGTCGCTTCTAGCCGTCGGTGTTCAGAGCGGTGACCACTGAAGCGAACATCGTCGACTTGATTGCCCCCAGTGTGCCCGCATTCTTCGGGCCGATCGGTGCAACCATTTCGATGGCCTTGGCGGTCAAAGCGTCGACGGATGCGGTGAAGTCCACCAAACCGGCTGCGAATGCGTCACTTCCGCCGTATCGCCGCCCCGTGGTCATGGCGACGATTGCCGACGCCGGGCTGAGCTTGGCCTGGATGAGAGCTGCCATTCCTTCGGTGAAGGGGATGTTGATGTCCACCTCCGGGAAGCAGTAGTAGCCGCGATCATCGCGCATGACGCGGTAATCGTGCGCGATGCCGAGCATGGCGCCGGCTCCGAAGGCGTGGCCGTTGATCGCCGCGACGGTGGGCATCGGGAACGTCAGCATCCGAGCGAACAGCGACTGCACCTGCTGCACATACCACTTCGCCTTGTCGCCGTTCGCGCCCAGCCAGCCGAGGTCGAGTCCGTTGGAGTAGAACTTGCCCGTCGCCGTGGTGACCAGGGCATGTGCGCTTTCGCTCAAAGCCTGGTCGAGTAGCTTGTCGACGGAATCGAGCCACTCCGGCGAGAATCGATTCTCGTCCTCGCCGAGATCGAGAACGGCGATCTTGTCTTCGAAGCGCAGAGTTGCGGTCATGATTGGCCTTTCCTGTTGCGTGGCTTGGGCAGTGGTGGGTCGAGATGCAGAACCGCTCGAACGGCGGCATCCAACCGCGCGCGTGCTGCGGCGTCGGGGACTCGCCAACCGTCGGCGCGTTTGGCGGGATGAATGAGTAATCCGGTAGGCAGGCCGACAACACAGGCCTCGATTGCCTCGACGGCTCGGCCGTCCTTGCGGCCCCAGAGCGCGGTCGACAACCGGATGAACAACTCGACCAGAGACCGGTCGAGTTGTGTGAGTTGCTCGGCGATGTCGGCAGGGACGTCGGTGCCGAGCAGTTCGTCGCGCTGGATCGTCAACAGCAGCAACGCGGATTGTGGGTAGTCGAGCGCGAAGACAGCCGGAACTTCGGCGGCCGCGACGACGGCGGAAACCGCCGAAGTCGGCGACGGGTCCGCGAGAGCGTCGTCCACTCTCGATTGTTGAAGCGCGAGAAATCGTCGCGCAGCACGCAGCCACGCGCTACCGACCAGTCCACTGCGAGAGCCGAATGCGTGATAGATCGCCCCGTTGGATACACCGGTGGCGTCGGAGACTGCCCGGACCGTGACAGCGCTCGGTCCGGCAGTGGCGGCAAGTTTTTCGGCAGCGTCGAGCAGGGTGTCGAGGTCGTGGACGCGTGGCCGAGGCATGAACGCACAGTAACAGAGCGTCTGCTCTGTTACTAGGCTGCGGTCAGATCACCGAATTTGCGCGAAGATCCTCGATCTCCTCCGGACGCAGGCCGAAGTCGGTGAGTACGTCGTCGGCGTCACCGCCGAGAGTCATGGGTGGCGCATTCCTGACGGGAAGAGTCTTGCCGTCCACCCAGAACGGTCCGCGGACAACGGGAATCGACGTTCCGTCGGCGCTCTGGGTCTGCTCGACCATCTGCAATGCCTCGACCTGCGGGTCGGAGAACACCTGATCGATCGAATGGATCGGGCCGCAGGGGATTCCGGCACCGCGGATCTCGGAGATCCATTGCGCCGCGCCCTTCGTGGTCAGTAGGTCCTCGAGTTCTTTGGTCAGTTGGTCTCGGTGCGCCAAACGTTCTTTACCCGTGGCATATTCGGTACGGAAGGCGAGCTCGGGGTCACCGAGTACCGAGCACAGTGCGATCCAGTGCTTGTCCGAGCCGGTGGCAATGTTGATCGGGAAGTCGGCAGTGTCGAAAGCGCCGTACGGCGTGATCGTCGGGTGCGTATTGCCGTTCGGCGTCGAAACCCGCCCGGTGCTCAGGTAGTCCTGCGCCTGGAAGGTCATGATCGAGATCGCGGATTCCAGCAACGAGGTCTGCACGCGGTGCCCACGACCGTCGCGTCCGCGCGAAGCCAGTGCCGCCGTGATTCCCAGTGCCGCGTAGATGCCCGAGACCGTGTCGATGATGGGGATACCGACCCGCATCGGGGTCTGTTCCCCGGCACCGGTGACCGACATCAGCCCGGACATGCCCTGGGCCACCTGATCGAGTCCGGGCGCGAACTGGTCAGGGCCCACCGGGCCGAAACCACTGATGCTCATCACGACGAGCCCGGGATTCTCCTGCTCGAGCGAGTCGGGATCGAGCCCCATGTCGGCCAGTACTCCCGGACGGAAGTTCTCGACCAGCACATCCGCGTCGAGGGCCAGGCTGCGAAGCAGTTTCCGCCCGCGGTCACTGCGCATGTCGATGGCGATCGACCGTTTGCCGCGGTTCACGGAAGCGAAGTAGAGGCTTCGATCGCCGTCGAACGGCGGCCACTGACGCGAACTGTCGCCGGAGCCACGGGTTTCGACCTTGACCACGTCGGCGCCGAAATCCGAGAGTAGTGACGTGCACAGAGGCCCCGCGAGAGCACGGGTGAGGTCGAGAACTTTGATACCGCTGAGCAATTGGTCCATGGGGGAAACCTCGGTTCTGTGGTGTGCAACGTCGCCCACTCGATCCGTCGCACCATCTGCGTGAATTGCCGCTGCAGTGATCGTCGGAGAGGGGAAGAATGAAGGTCAGGCCTGCTTTCGGCTGGGCTCGGTGACAACACTGGTCGAGAGCGCAAGGTGATGCGACGGCGACATTGCACAACTGCAGGGCCCGGATTTAGGCGCATTGTGTGACAGGCAGGATTGCGGTGGGCCGATACCGTGAACTCTCTACGGACGGCGATGCAAGCGAGAGGCGAGGCGATGCGCGACATTTCCACTCAGCTGGCGCAGTGGCACGCCCGCGGCGAGGATTTTGCACTGGCGACGGTTGTCCGTACCTGGCGATCCTCACCGCGCATGCCCGGTGCTTCGATGGCCGTCTCACGCTCCGGCGAGGTGGTCGGCAGCGTCTCGGGTGGGTGTATCGAGAGTGCACTGTACGAGATCGCCCAGGAGGTTCTCGCCGACGGCACCAGTCGCGTCGAGGTCTTCAGCGTCTCCGACGACGACGCCATCGGAGTAGGGCTGACCTGCGGCGGAACCATCGAAGTGTTCGTCCAGGCCGTCGGAGCCGATTTCGTCGAGTTCGGTCAGGTTTGTGAACGGATCGAGGCCGATACGCCCGTCGTCGTGGTCACCGAAGTGCGTCCGGGAGCACCGGCACGGCACCTCGTCGTCGAGCACGGCCGACGCAGCGGAGATCTGGATGCCACGGAGGACGAGGTGTCCATCCTGCTGCGCACGATGGACACCGGTGAGTCCGTCGCTTTTGTCGCGCCGGCGGGAACTCTCATCGATTCGCAGCACGACCTGCTGGTCGAGATCTTCGCGCCACTACCGCGGATGTACGTGTTCGGGGCCATCGACTTCGCGGCCTCGATGTGTACGTTGGGCGCCTTTGCGGGTTATCGCGTGACCGTCGTGGACGCACGGCCGGTCTTCGCGACACGGGCGCGCTTCCCCGACGCCCACGATCTGGTCGTCATGTGGCCACACAAGTTCCTCGAAACCGCACCGATCGACAACAAAACCGTCCTGGCCGTGCTCACGCACGACGAGAAGTTCGACATCCCCCTGCTCGAGATCGCGCTGCGTTCGCCGGCTGCGTACGTCGGCGCGATGGGAAGTCGTGCGACGCATGAGCGTCGGGTGGCGCTGTTGAAGGAGCGAGGCGTCACCGACGTCGAGTTGGGGCGTCTGCACTCACCGATCGGGTTGGATCTCGGCGCGAGGACACCGGAGGAGACTGCAGTGTCGATCCTCGCCGAGATGACCAAGACCCTGCGCAATGCCTCCGGTTTGGAACTGCGGGATCTGCAGGGGCCGATCCACCCGCCACCTCAGGAGAATCCGACCGCCCTGCATCGAACGGCCTGAGTCGACTGCGCTGAATTCGGACATCTTGTGTTCGGTGGGGATAGGATCGTTTCTTTCGTGAACCATCTTCCGTGATCCGAATGAAATCGAGGTGCCTGCCAAGTGGCAAACCCGGCCGTACCGGCATCCGAGGTGAATGCTGTTCTCTCCGAACTTCTTCGAACCCCGCTCCTTCCTGGTGTTCGAAAGGTCGCCGGCGGCTGCGAAGACCCGACGGTAGCCCGGGTGGGATTCATGGCGGTTCCGGACATCGGACCGTGGCTGCGGCACGGACAGTTGCTGATCACCACGCCGGAAACCCTCGCCAGGGTCACCGAAACCTTCAAAGCATTTGTCGGACGGTTGTCGACGCGAGGTGTTGCGGCACTTGCCGTCCAATTCGGCGCAGACGGGGACACTCTCGCGCCGGAGCTGGTCGACGCGGCCGAAAGCGCCGGCTTCCCGCTCCTGGTTTTTCACGGTGCGTGCGATCACCCCGCGGCGAGAGACCGTGAGCAGACGGAGTCGGCCCAGATCGACGCCATGTTCGGGGCCGAGCGCTTGCGACGGCTGCTGGTCGACGTCGTGATGGGCGGCGGCGGCCTCCCACAATTGACCGAGGTCATCGCACGGGAGATGAAGGGCGCCGCCCTGATCACCACCTCGGACGGACGCGAGATCTGCCGCGCCGGGGATGCCGCGGAGCGCAAGCATCTGTCTGCCTGTCCCGCCGTCGATTCCACCGGTCGTCTGCGGACCGACACCGTCGAGGGCGGGTTGGGTCTGCACGAGTTCGACGGTCAATTCATCGCGGTGTCCGCGATTTCCGCCAATCACATCGACCATGGGCGTCTCGCGTTGTTCACCGGTGAGCGCGTGATGACGAGTTACGACCAGTACCTGGTCGAGCGAGCGGCGTCGGTGTGCGCGTTGGTCATCACCCGTGAGCAGGCCGTTGCGTCGGTGGAAGAACGCCATCGCGCCAACTTCGTTCACGACCTGCTCCTCGGCCGGGCCGGGGACCACGATCACGTTGTCTCCCACGCCAAGACGTTCGGTTGGGACTTCGATCGCCCGCTGGTGATCGTCTCGATCGAGCCGGACCCGATCGACGAACCGGCCTCTGCGGCGCCCGCTCGGCTGCCCGTCGTCGATCGCCAGGCGATGGCGTTCTCCGGGGCGATCGCCCACCGCGATCCCGGTGCGGCGGTGACCGCGCTGACGGGCGAGACGGTGATCGTCATGGGCGTCGGCACCGACACGATGGCATTGGTGCGGGACCTCGTCACGGTCGTTCGCGGTGAAGGTGGCGGCGGGAGAAGGCCGTTCAGTGTCGGGGTGTCCCGGCCGACAGCGGCGATCGACGCCGTCCCCGCGCTCTACAGTCAGGCGCGCACCGCACTGACCGTCGGACGCCGGATCTCCGGTCCGTGGACGGTGACTCAGTTCGACGATCTCGGTGTGTACAGACTGCTCAGTCTGGTCGAGGACGAAAACGAGCTGGAGACGTTCGCGCGGGAGACACTGCGGGAACTGACGGAGGAAACTGCCGAAGCGCAGGACATGCGCAAGACATTGGAAGTCTTGCTCGCGACCAACATCAACATCGCCGAGACAGCGCGCAAGCTCCACTTCCATTACAACACACTGCGTTACAGGGTCGTTAAGCTGGAGAAAATGCTGGGACCCTTCACGGCGCAACCCGAGCTACGGCTGGATCTGTCTCTAGCACTGAAGATAACCGCGATGCGCGGCATCAATCACTAATATTGCCAATCCGGGTCCGTGGGTTCTGGCAGATTGTCATCACGTCGATACCCCTGCGCTGTAATAGCGTTTCACTCCAGTCACGGTGTTTTGTGAGCTGGAGCACACTCAGCGTTCGGACACCTTCCTCTGCACGAAAGGTCCCATCATGCCGATTTGGACGTTGCACGGAGATGGAAAGAACATCAGACCGGGTGAAGTGGTCGCTCCCGGCGAGCGGCTCAGCTGGGGAAGAACCATCGGGCTGGGCAGCCAGCACGTGGTGTCGATGTTCGGCGCGACGTTCGTCTTCCCGATCATCATGGGGCTCAATCCTCAACTTGCCGTGATGATGTCGGGCTTTTGTACGCTCTTCTTCCTGCTGGTGGTCAAGGGACGCATTCCCAGCTACCTCGGTACGTCGGCGGCCTTTGTCGGCGGTATCGCCGCCATTCGTGCCCAAGGCGGAACATCCGCAGAGGTGACCGGCGCGATCCTGGTGTCCGGACTGGTCCTGGCAGCCATCGGTATCGCGATCCACTTCCTCGGTGGCCGGGTCGTATTCAAGGTTCTTCCCCCGGTGGTGACCGGCGCAGTGGTGATGCTGATCGGATTCAACCTGGCACCCGTCGTCGCGGGGCTGTACTGGCCGCAGGACCAGTGGGTGGCCCTGATCGTCATGGTGGCCCTGATCGTCATGAGTATCGCGCTACGCGGCTTCATGGCGCGCATCGCCATCTTCCTGGCGCTGATCTTCGGCTACGTCCTCTCCTGGATCCTCGACCGGGTCTCGGGCACGATCACCTCGTACGACGCAGGCACCGGTCAGATCACCGAGCACTTCCGCGTCAACTGGGATTCGGTGCAGTCGGCGTCGTGGTTCGGGCTTCCTCCGTTCTCGGACGAGGCCAACGGAATCGTCGGCATCCACGCTCCGTCGTTCAGCCTCACGTTCATCATCCTGGTCCTTCCGGGTGTCATCGCGTTGATCGCGGAGAACGCGGGCCACGTCAAGGCCGTGGCCGAGATGACCGGGGACGACCTCGACCCGTACATGGGACGTGCGCTCGCCGGTGACGGTTTCGCCACCGCTATCGCCAGCAGCGTCGGCGGTTCGCCCACCACGACATACGCCGAGAACATCGGTGTCATGGCAGCGACCCGTGTGTACTCCACCGCCGCCTACGCGGTTGCCGGCATCGTCGCCATGATGCTCGGCTTCTCCCCCAAGTTCGGTGCCGTCATCTCGGCGACGCCCGGCGGTGTTCTCGGCGGAATCACCGTGGTGCTCTACGGCATGATCGGCCTTCTCGGCGCCAAGATCTGGAAGGAGAACGGCGTCGACTTCGGCAATCCGCTCAACCTCATGCCGATCGCGGCCGGTCTGATCATCGGTATCGGCGACACGGCCCTGAAGTTCAGTGACACGTTCTCGCTCAGCGGTATCGCGCTCGGCACCATCGTCGTGATCGGGATGTACCACCTGTGCCAGTTCATCGGTTCGAAGAACCCGGAGCTGAATGCGAAGAATCCGGAACCGAACAAGCCGGATTCGAAGACTCCCGGCGGCGATCGGGAGGAACCCGCCAAGCAACTCACGTGACGCTTGGCTGAGTGTGCTCGATCGACGAAGGCCGGACATCCTCCGCGGAGGATGTCCGGCCTTTCCGGTGTTCTGGGTACTGATCGATCAGACGGAGGTACTGGCTTCGACCAGGCCGATACGGTCGATGCGTTCGGTGCGGGTGTTGAGCCGTTCAGTCGCATCGGTAGCACTGAGCACGCTCAGCTCGTAGTGCAGTACCGCTCCGACGCGAGTGCAGAAGGCGGCGGATTCGTCCGCGGCATCGGGAAATTCGGGGATGACCCGATCGACGATGCCGCCCGCGAGCAGATCGAAGGACCTGATCCCTTGACTGGCTGCCATGTCCGGCGCGTGCGTGACGTCGTGGAACATGATCGCGCTCGCACCTTCGGGAGGTAAGGGCGAGAGCCAACCGTGGCGGGCCGCCAGCACTCGATCGGCCGGAATCAGTGCCAGGGCGCCGCCGCCCGTGCCCTGCCCGAGCAGGAGGGAAATGGTGGGGACCTCGAGTGAAATCATGTCGGCTATGCACCGAGCGATCTCGCCCGCCAGTCCGCCTTCTTCGGCCTCCTTCGACAGTGCCGCGCCCGCTGTGTCGATGATCGTCACCAACGGCAGGTCGAGTTCTGCGGCCAGCCGCATACCTCGCCGAGCCTCCCGCAGAGCGCCGGGGCCGAGTGGGGAGTGAGCAGTCTGTCCGCGCCGGTCCTGTCCGAGAAGGACGCAGGGCATGTCGCCGAAGCGGACGAGTGCGAGCATGATGCCGGGATCGTTCTCGCCTTGGCCGGTTCCGTTGAGCGGGAGCATGTCCGAAGCGGAATTGAGCAGCACTTCACGAATCCCAGGTCGGTCTTCGCGTCGGGATGCGACGACGGATTCCCAGGCTGACGTATCGGGTGGGCAATCGTACGAGCACGGGTCACTGGGCAGTAGGTGCCCACGATGCGCCCCGGTGATGATGCGCAATGCGCGTTCGACGATTTCGGCGAGCTGGTCTGGCGGCCTCACTGCATCGATGAGTCCGTGCTCGTGAAGGTTCTCCGCTGTCTGGACACCGGCGGGGAAAGGTGAGTTGTACAAGGCCTCGAACACTCGGGGGCCGAGGAATCCGACGAGGGCCCCCGGTTCCGCGATCGTCACGTGACCGAGTGATCCCCAGGACGCGAATACGCCTCCGGTGGTGGGGTTTCGGAGATAGACGATGTAGGGCAGGTGCGCTTCTTTGTGCTTGATGAGCGCCGCGGTGATCTTGACCATCTGCAAAAACGCCGTCGTCCCCTCCTGCATGCGCGTTCCCCCGGACGTGGGAAGCGCAAGAAGGGGCAGGTGCTCTTGGGTGGCTCGACGGATGGCGACGACGAGGCGTTCTCCCGCCGCCACGCCGATCGATCCGCCGAGAAAACCGAACTCGCAGACGATGATTGCCACACGGCGGCCTCGGACGGAGGCGCTTCCGGTCAGGACGGACTCGTCGAGCCCGGTCTTCTCCTGGGCCCGCAGAAGTGCTTCGGCGTAGTCGGAGTCGGTCGCGACGGGAATCGGAGGGGTATCCCACGACTCCCAGGTGCCGGCATCGATTACCAGGTCGAGCAAGTCGCGAGCCGTCAGGCGGTTCATCGGGTGAATCCTTGTAGCCATGACATGATTTCGTCAGTGTCTTCACCGAGAACCGGAGGTGCAGTGTGGCGGGTCTCCGTCACCTCGGTTCCGTCCGGATCGAAAAATCGTAGCGGTGGACCGGGCAGTGTGATGTTTCCGAGCGTGCTGTGGTCGACGTCGACGAGCAATCCCTGTGATCGGGTCTGCTCCCATTCGTACACTTCGGAGATCGTCCGAACCCGTCCTGCCGGTACTCCGATGCGGTCGAGTTCGGTCAGAAGCTCGTCACGCGAGTACGGCTTGAAGGTACGTTCGATCAATTCGACGACCTGGAAATGATTTTCGACGCGTTCGGCGTTTGTTGCCATACCCGGGGCGTCAGGGTCGAGGTCGAATCCTTCGCAGAATCTTCTCCACAGGCTTTCGCTGCCGACCGAGATCTGCACTGCGCCATCGCCGGTACGAAAGAGCCCGTACGGTGCGATGGAGGGATGGTGGTTGCCCTGCGCTGTGCCTACCTCACCGGCGACGGTCCACTTCGTTCCTTGAAACGCGTGAACACCGACCACGCTGGCCAAGAGCGACGTTCGGACAACGCGGCCTTTCCCCGTCTGTTCGCGTTCCTTCAAAGCCGCGACGACACCGAACGCCCCGTACATTCCGGCGAGAAGATCGGCGATCGGAACTCCGACTCGTTGAACGTCGTCCGGACTCGAGCCGGTCAGCGACATGAGTCCGGCTTCCCCCTGGGCGATCTGGTCGTAGCCGGCGCGACCGCCTTCCGGGCCGTCGTGGCCGAAACCGCTGATGGACAGAACGATCAGTCGAGGATTGAGTTCGGCCAGCCGCTCGGTCGAGAATCCGAGTCGATCGAGAACTCCGGTGCGGAAGTTCTCCATGAGAACATCGGCGCGGCAGACGAGATCTTCGAGGGTCGCGCGCCCACTGTCGGATTTCAGATCGAGCGTGATCGACTTCTTGTTCCGGTTCGTGGACAGAAAATACGTCGATTCCCGTTGTGTGTTCGGTGGTTCCAACGTGGGCTCCACAAAAGGCGGCCCCCACCCACGGGTGTCGTCGCCGCCGTGAGGTGATTCGACCTTGATCACGTCGGCACCCAGATCGCCGAGCATCATTGCCGCGTGAGGACCCGCGAGTGCGCGCGTGAGGTCGACGACTATCACGTCGTGTAACGGACCACTACGAGCACTTGTGTTGTGAGGCTTCGAAGTCGAGTTCATGTCGCACCGCCGTGTTCTGGTGTAATTGGCTGAGCCAGTTGGTGGTTGAGGCCTCCGTAGTTCGGTCGACTCCGGTCCGCTGGACCGAGAAACCGGCCAGGGCCACTGAAGGAGGTATGTGCGGCCCGTCTTTCGAACCGTAAGCGGGCACCGGTGAACGGCACATGGGTAACCTTGCCGACGACGGGTGTCAGTGGTGGGTAAGAAGTGACGAACGCTCACCGGGCGGCGCGATTGCGGTTGTATCGAACCGTTATCGGGACGTTCTGTCAGCTCATATCGTGCGAAGTCATGACATTTCGTGCATCTTCATGACCTGCAGGGCGAGTGAGACGTTCAATCGAAGGACGGGGTCGTCGGTGAACGATCCGACGACGCTCTCCAGCTTTCCGATTCTGTAACGCAAAGTGTTGTAGTGCATGTGCAGCGCCCGGGAGGCCTCGGCGACATTGCAATTGCAGTCGAGCAGGGTCTGGAGTGTCAGACGCAGGTCAGCGGCTTCGGCGTTGTCCGCCGACAAGGACTTCAGAACGTCATCGGTGAACGAACGCAGTTCGCTCTTGTCCGTCTGGAGCGAGAGGAGTCGGTGTACACCGAGTTCGTCGAAGTGTGCGATCTGCCCCGGCCCGTTGATACGTCGGCCGACGACCACGGCTGTACAGGCTTGGTCGTAGGCCGCGGGTAGATCGGCCAGGGAGTAGATCACCCGGCTCACTCCCGTGCTGAAGGATCGGCGGCCGCTGGTGCGATCGCCGGCAACCTTGCGCACCAACCCTTCGATGTCCCGAACCGCACGGTCGGTGCTGGTCGGGAAAAGCGTGACCACCTCGTGTCGAAACCCGACGGACGGCGCCGTCCGCTCGTGTGTTCGTACCACTTGTTGCCAGCCGTCGCTGAGTCGATCTTGGTCCGTGCGAGTGGAATTCGCGTGCTGGGATTCCGGGTGATCGACGTCGAGTTCTGCAACCACAACGGCAAGTGGACGAGTGACATCCCACCCCAACTGGGTGAAGTGCGCGCTCACTTCCGCAGGCGAGCCGGCTTCGCCTATCAGTGCGTCGCGGAGGAAGTCGCCGCGGAACTTGGATTCCACTGCCGCAACTGCCAGCTGTTTGGTGACGGCCAGCGCGGCAACGGTGGCCGCTCGCTCCAGCGCTTGAACGACAACTGCGCCGAGTTCGTGGGTGCCTGCGTACGCCACCATCCGGCCGTGGTCGGTGCCGCCGGCCACCACTCGGGTGAGCGCCAACTGGCCGGGAAATCCCTTGGGCGCGTTCTGTAAACCGACGGCGACCCGCTCGGTCAGGAACCGACCGGTGCTTTCGAACAACGGAAGCGCATTCAGCGCGGCTGAATCCCCGGCCTCGGTCAATACCCTTCCGTCCGGCGAGCAGATCAGAACGCTGACGTCGAAAAGCGCGGCGAATTCTGCGGCAATCTGAGGTAGATCGCCACCTTCCAAGACGATCGACGTCAACGAGCGGTGAAGTCGATCGGCAATATCGAGTGCCGCGGACTGCTTCGCCACCAACTTGGTGAAGACCTCCGAGATCACCTCGTCGAATCCCGCGGTGACGGGAAGAACCAACAGCGGAAGCCCTCGCTGCTCTGCCATGTGCAGCATCGCCTCGGGCAGCTCGTCGAGATAACGGCCCGTTTTCACGGCAAGTGCCGCGACTCCTCGACGTGCAAGACCGTCGACGAGGTCACTGAGATCTGTGTCGTCGAGAAGCTCGCCGGTTCGCCCGTAGCGCAGCGGGAACCCGGTTGTCACCAACAACTCGTTCGGCTTCACCCAAGCGAGGATGTCCGGTACTTCCATCACGTTCACCGATTGAACGAGGTGGCGCAAGCCCCCGTGCCCGGCAAGGACTTCGGCTCCACGCAGACTGGGCAGCTCGAGGACATCCCGAACTGTGAGTCTGTAGTCGCCACCTTCTGGCAAATGTTGAAGCTCTTCGCTCGAATATTTGGCAGATCTATCCATGTCGCGAGACTACGCTCGATCACGCGACGAACATTGTCAACAGTTGACGAAAATAGCCTCTCGGAATGAGCGGTTCTCCGTATGTCTGCCAACTACCGCGGCCCGAATTGGCGATCGCCCGCGTCTCCGAGTCCAGGTATCAGGAAAGCATTTTCGTTCAGGCCGTCGTCGATGCTCGCTGTGAGGAGCCGGACCGGATGTCCGGAGTTCTTCAGTGCTTCGATCCCTTCCGGAGCCACGACGACACATATTGCAGTCACATCGGTGGCTCCGCGTGCAATGAGCAGATCGATTGTGCGGACGATGGATCCACCGGTCGCCAACATCGGATCGAGGACGTAGACGGGGGTGCTCGACAGATCAGCAGGCAGGGACTCCAGATACGGAACCGGCTGGTGTGTCTTCTCGTCTCGTGCCATTCCCACGAAACCGACGCCTGCCTGCGGAATGAGGGCACTCGCCTGTTCGACCATCCCGAGGCCCGCTCGCAAGACCGGGACCAGGAGCGGTGGATTCGCCAACCGCACCCCCAGCGTCGGAGCAACTGGCGTCTCGATGTCGAACTGTTCCAGTTCTGCGCCGCGCATGGCCTCGTAGACCAACATATGGGTCAGTCTGCGCAAGGCGGACCGGAACGTTGCGTTGTCGCTGCGAGCGTCGCGCATGGTCGTGAGCAGCGATGCCGCCAGCGGATGGTCGACAACAGTGGTGTCCATGGTCGAATCGTAAGTGAGAACCGATGGGGCGGCGCGCAACCGGTGATTCGGAGTCGAAATAACCAATCGCGGTTTTCGTTTGGGCAAGTATTGACGATGCCGATGGGTTCGAGTCGTCATAGCGTGGTCGACACGGCAGTTCCGAACCGCTCGGCTGGACTGGGCGCCCGGAGCTGTCAAGGCCCAATTTTGCCTCCACGATTCCCTATACAAGGAGATGCCAATGCCCGAAGCAATCGAGGTCCGTAAGGTTCCGCTACACAGCGTCTCCGACGCCAGTGAGCTCGCCAAGCTGATCGACGACGGTGTCCTCGAGGCCGACCGCGTCATTGCAGTCATCGGCAAAACCGAGGGTAACGGCGGCGTCAACGACTACACGCGCATCATCGCGGACCGAGCGTTCCGAGAGGTTCTCTCCGCCAAGGGTAATCGCAGCCCCGAAGAAGTGGCGGAGGTGCCGATCGTCTGGTCCGGCGGCACGGACGGCGTGATCAGCCCGCACGCGACGATCTTCGCGACCGTGCCGGCAGACAAGGTCACCAAGACCGACGAGCCGCGACTGACCGTGGGTGTCGCCATGAGTGAGCAACTGCTGCCCGAGGACATCGGCCGTACGGCCATGATCACCAAAGTTGCTGCGGCAGTGAAAGACGCGATGGCCAATGCCGGCATCACCGATCCCGCCGACGTGCACTACGTACAGACCAAGACTCCGTTGCTGACAATTCACACCATCCGTGACGCCAAGAGCCGCGGCAAGACTGTGTGGACCGAACAGACTCATGAGTCGATGGACCTGTCCAACGGCGGAACGGCTCTGGGGATCGCGGTTGCGCTCGGCGAAATCGACATGCCGACCGACGAGGATGTCATGCACAGCCGCGAACTCTTCTCCTCTGTCGCATCCTGCTCGTCCGGCGTCGAGTTGGACCGCGCGCAGATCGTCGTCGTCGGTAACGCACGCGGCGTCGGCGGACGCTACCGGATCGGCCACAGCGTGATGAAGGATCCGCTCGACCAGGACGGCATCTGGGCGGCGATCCGTGACGCCGGACTCGAACTTCCGGAGCGGCCGCACTCGAGCGACCTGGACGGTCAACTCGTCAACGTGTTCTTGAAGTGCGAGGCCAGTCAGGACGGAACGGTCCGTGGCCGTCGTAATGCGATGCTCGACGACTCCGACGTGCACTGGCACCGCCAGATCAAGTCGTGTGTCGGCGGAGTCACGGCAGCTGTCACCGGCGATCCGGCAGTGTTCGTCTCGGTATCGGCAGCGCACCAGGGTCCCGAGGGCGGCGGCCCAGTCGCTGCCATCGTCGATCTCGGTCAGTAGTAGGCAAGAACCTCGCTGGAAACCTCGACAGTCGCGCCGCCACCGGCAATTCGTCCTCGAATCAGTTGCCGGTGTCGGCGAGTCCGCCGCGGCGTACCCCACTTCACTGCTTGAAAGGATTCACGATGGTTCATGCTGCTGACCCTGTCGACGAGAGCGTTTCCGGTGCGCCCGAGAATCGCGAACTCGTCATGGCCGATGCGGTCACGCTCAGTGGTCTGATACGCAGGCGTGAAGTGTCGTGTGTCGAGGTGATGGACAGCTTCCTCGATCAGATCGAATTACATAACCCGGCGGTGAACGCGATCGTCGCATTGCGGGATCGGGAAGCGTTGACGGCGGAGGCGCGCGAGCGTGATTCGCAGTTGGCGAGTGGGGAGTATCTCGGTTGGATGCACGGGTTTCCGCATGCGGTGAAGGATCTTTCGGCAGCCAAGGGTCTGCCGTTCACGTCCGGGTCGCCGATGTTCGCGGATCGAATCGCCGAAGATGACGAACTGTTCGTCAAGCGGATCAGGTCTGCCGGTGCCATTGTGATCGGCAAGACGAACACACCGGAGTTCGGACTCGGATCCCAGACGTACAACCCGGTGTGGGGTACGACGGTGTCGCCGTACGACAATTCGCGCACTGCCGGCGGTAGCAGCGGTGGCGCCGCAGCGTCGTTGGCGCTTCGCATGCTGCCGGTGGCTGATGGAAGCGATTACATGGGTTCGCTCCGAAACCCGTCGGCGTTCAACAACGTTGTTGGGTTTCGACCTTCCTGGGGTCGGATACCGGAGACGGGATTCATCGCTCAGGGCGCTGTTGTGGGTCCGATGGGCCGAACCGTCACCGACGTGGCTCACCTGCTTTCCACGATGGCGGGGCCGGATGCTTATGCACCGTTGGGGATTCGTGAGGATCCCGCGGTATTCACCGAAAGCCTCGCACGTGATCTGAAGGGCTCTCGGATCGCATGGGTCGGTGACTGGAACGGTTACCTGGCAACCGAACCTGGAGTTCTCGAGTTGTGCGAATCCTCGTTCGAGGTCTTCGAACAGTTGGGGTGCCGCGTCGAGGCGGCGCTTCCCGACTTCAAACCCGAGGACATCTGGCAACTGTTCTTGCGGTGGCGTTGGTGGGCACAGCTCGGCTTGATCGATCAGTACAACGATCCGAGCTTGCGCGAGTTGATGAAGCCCGAACTGTTGTGGGAACTCGAGCACGCGGTCACACTGTCGGCTCTCGACGTGACCAAGGCCGCGGAGGCCCGCAACGGCTGGCTGTCGGCCATTACCAAGATGTTCGAAACCTACGACTACATTCTCGCGCCGAGTGCCCAGGTGTTTCCTTTCGACAAGAACACTCACTGGCCCGAGACCGTCGACGGCCGATCGATGGACACGTATCACCGGTGGATGGAGACGGTTGTTCCCTGGACGATGGCCGGGGTTCCGGTTGCGGGGATGCCGGTCGGCTTCGACGATCGTTCGCTTCCCATGGGTATCCAGATCATCGGTCGGCACGGAGCCGACTTGGACGTACTCCAACTCGCCTACGCATTCGAGCAGGCAACGCAGTGGGTCGAGCGGGTTCTTCCGCCCGCACTCCGCGTGAACTGACCGATCTATTTCGAACGTATCCAGTTGGGAGAGAAAGACGATGGCTTCGGCATTGTGGCACGGGTTCGCGGACATGGGCGCTGTGGAGAAGAACGGCGCGTTTGTCGTCTCTCGCGGTGAGGGCGCGTACATCTGGGACCGCGAGGGCACGCGGTATCTGGATGCGACGGCGGGCCTGTGGTTCACCAATGTCGGGCACGGGCGCACCGAGATCGCGGATGCGGTGGCGGCTCAGTTGTCGAAGATCGCTCATTTTTCGAATTTCGGTGATTTTGTTCCCGAGACCACGCAGGTGTTGGCGGAGCGTCTGGCGGCCATCGCGCCGGTTGCCGGGAGCAAGATCTTCTTCACCTCGGGTGGTTCGGATTCGGTGGACACTGCGGCGAAGCTGGCTCGCCGGTACTGGCACGAGGTGGGGCAGCCGGAGAAGACGATCATCGTCGGTCGTCAGAAGGCGTATCACGGAATGCACGTTGCGGGAACAGCTCTCGCTGGTATTCCGGTGAACCGTGAGGGGTACGGCGAGCTGATGGCGGATGCGGCGACCGTCGGCTGGGATGATGCGAAGAGTCTGCTCGAGTTGATCGAGCGGGTCGGTGCGAACAAGATCGCTGCGTTCTTCGCGGAGCCGATCATCGGTGCGGGTGGGGTGTATCTGCCGCCGGAGGGGTATCTGGCCGAGGTGCGTGACATCTGCCGTGAGCACGACATCCTCTTTGTCGTCGACGAGGTCGTGACCGGTTTCGGCCGGATCGGTGGTGAGTGGTTCGCGTCCACCCGTTTCGATTTGCAGCCCGACATGATGACCACGGCAAAGGGTTTGACGTCGGGTTACGTTCCGATGGGTGCGGTGTTCATCGCGCCGCGGGTGGCGGAGCCGTTCTATGCGGGTTCGTGGTGGCGCCATGGGTACACCTACGGCGGGCATGCCGGTGCTGCTGCGGCGGCGATGGCGAACCTCGACATTCTCGAGCGTGAGAATTTGCTCGCGGAGTCGAAGCGTTTGGAGGCGTCGTTGCATACGCATCTGCAGCCGTTGGCGGAGCATCCGCGGGTGGCGGAGGTTCGTAGTGGGCTCGGTGCGGTTGCTGCGGTGCAGTTGGCTGATCCGGCGGAGGCGTTGCCGTTTGTGAAGACGCTTCGTGAGCACGGTATTTCGGGTCGCGCGGCGGGTCAGGGTGCGATGCAGATTTCGCCGACGTTCGTCATGACCGATGATCAGGTCGCGGAGATGGCAGCGGGAATCCTCGCAGCCCTCGGCTAGGTACCTCGTTTTCCGTTGACAGACATCGTGTTACGGAATCATTAAGCCGAAGAAAATGTTTGGGCCCTTTGTGGCGTGGTCCTCATCTCGGTCGAAACTGCCTCCAGCACTGACGATGACCCCTGCCCGCATCATCTGCCACCATTGTTGCCAATCTCGGTGAGTGGGTTCTGGCAGATTGTCATCACGTCCAAATCTCGGTCCTGCATTAGCGTTTCACTCCAGACACGGTGTTTGTGAGCTGGGGCACAAAGCATTTCGAACACCTTCCTCCTTTGCGAAAGGTCTCGTCATGCCGATCTGGACGTTGCACGGAGACGGAAAGAACATCGGAGCCGGTGAAGTGGTCGCTCCCGGCGAGCGACTCAGTTGGGCGAGAACCATCGGGTTGGGCGGCCAGCATGTCGTGTCGATGTTCGGCGCGACGTTCGTCTTCCCGATCATCATGGGCCTCAATCCTCAACTTGCCGTGATGATGTCGGGCTTTTGTACGCTCTTCTTCCTGCTGGTGGTCAAGGGGCACGTCCCCAGCTACCTCGGAACATCCGCAGCTTTTGTCGGTGGCGTTGCCGCCATTCGTGCCCAAGGTGGAACGACGGCCGAAGTGACCGGTGCGATTCTGGTGTCGGGGTTGGTTCTGGGATTCGTCGGCATCGCCATCCACTTTCTCGGCGGTGGCGTCATCAGTAAAGCGCTACCGCCGGTGGTGACCGGCGCTGTGGTGATGTTGATCGGCTTCAACCTGGCGCCTGTGGTCGCGGGGTTGTACTGGCCGCAGGATCAGTGGGTGGCACTGATCGTGATGGTTGCACTGATCGTGATGAGCGTTGCGCTACGCGGCTTCCTGGGACGTATCGCCATTCTCGTCGCGCTGGTTTTCGGCTACATCTTCTCGTGGGTCCTCGACCGGCTCTCCGGTCCGATCACGTCCGCCAGTGGTAGTGGCGCACCCACCGAGCACTTTCGTGTCAACTGGGATTTGGTGCACTCGGCGTCCTGGTTCGGGTTGCCGCCGTTCTCGGACGAAGCCAACGGGATCGTCGGTATTCATGCTCCCTCGTTCAGCCTCACGTTCATCGTTCTGGTGCTTCCCGGTGTCATCGCACTGGTCGCGGAAAACGCCGGACACGTCAAGGCGGTCGCCGAAATCACGGGCGACGACCTCGACCCGTACATCGGACGCGCCATTGCCGGTGACGGTTTTGCCACCGCCATCGCCAGCGCAGTAGGCGGCTCCCCTACGACGACTCATGCCGAGAACATCGGTGTCATGGCTGCCACGCGGGTGTACTCGACCGCCGCGTACGTGATTGCGGGTTTCATCGCGATCCTGCTCGGCTTCTCGCCCAAGTTCGGAGCAGTCATGGCGGCGACGCCCGGCGGCGTCCTGGGCGGAATTCTTGTGGTTCTGTTCGGCATGATCGGTCTGCTCGGCGCCAAGATCTGGAAAGAGAACGGCGTCGACTTCGGGAACCCGCTGAATCTGATGCCGATTGCCGCCGGTCTGATCATCGGTATCGGCGACACGGCGCTGAAGTTCAGTGACACGTTCTCGCTCGGAGGTATCGCGCTCGGCACCATCGTCTTGATCGCGATGTACCACCTCTGCCGGCTCGTGGGGTCCTGGAACCCTGAACTGAACAGGCCGAAGTCCGGGAGGCGGCCGGGCGCAACGCCGGGGGCGAATGCGTCAGATGACGAACTTGAAGAGCCCGTGGCGCAGCTCACGTGATGCCAAGTTGAATGTATGCCAGGTATGACCCGTGACCGTTGTCACATCTGCACAAAACGTGAAGTGACTCATAGAGGCAGGATTGAGTAATGAAACCGTCGCCGCTGACTTATCACCGACCGTCCTCGGTCGAGGACGCGTGCCGAATCCTCTCCGAGGTCTCTCACGAGGGGAAGGTGCTCGCCGGTGGGCAATCGCTTGTGCCGCTGCTGTCCATGCGCCTCGCCGCGCCCGCCCACATCGTCGACATCGGATCGATCCCGAACCTCGCTTCGGTGACCTCGTCCGAAGACGAAGGAGTGCGGTTCCAGGCCCTGGCCACGCACTCGGTGCTGGCGGCCGACGAAGGTGCTCGTCGAGTCCAGCCTCTGCTGAACCGTGCTCTGCAGTTGGTAGCGCACCCCACGATCCGTAACCGCGGGACGAGCGTCGGCTCCATCGTCCATGCCGATCCGTCGGCGGAGATGCCGGCAGTCCTGACGCTGCTCGGGGGCAGCGTGACCGTCCAGTCGGTGCGTGGCACCCGCGAGATCGCGTCGACGGATCTCTTCGCCGGCCCTCTCGAGTCGAGCCTGGAATCAGACGAGATCGCGGTGTCGGTGTCGGTGCCCGCCGCCGAACCCGGCGTGGGAACCGCCATCGACGAGATCGCGCGCCGTCACGGTGACTACGCACTGGTCGGTGTCGTCGCACGGATTCGCGTGGTCGACGGTCTGGTGGCCGAAGCGCACATGACGTACGTGTCCGCCGGAGAGCTGGGACAGGTCGTGGACTACACGGACGTATTGGCGGGGGCGTCGGCGACGGATCAGCGGGATCCGCGGTGGCGCACTCTCGGAGAATGCGCCCGCGCGCAGATAGATACCGAGGCAGACATTCACGGGACGGCGGCGTACCGCTCGCAGTTGGTGTCCGCGCTCACCGCGCGGGTCGGCTTCGCAGCGGCAACGGATGCTCTCAGTGAGAACGCAGTACTGGCAGGAAAGTGGTGACAATGTCCAAAAACGATCGCTCCATCGATGATCAACTTGCCGAGCTGGCAGCAGACACCGGTGAGCACCATGTAGCTGTCACGTTCACGCTCAACGAGGTGACGAACACCGTCGTTCTTCCCTCCCGCACTCTGGCTTCGGATGCCATTCGTCACCACCTCCGTAAGACGGGCACGCACGTGGGTTGTGAACACGGCGTGTGTGGTGCGTGCACCGTGCTGCTCGACGGAAAGCCTGTTCGATCCTGTCTCGTCCTCGCGGCCAGCCTCGAAGGTCGATCGATCACCACCGTCGAAGGCCTCGTCGAGCCGGACGGCACTTTGCATCCGGTTCAGCAGGCGTTCAAGGATTGTCACGGTCTGCAGTGCGGATTCTGCACTCCGGGATTCGTGACGACCATCGCGGCATTTCTCGAGGAGAACCCCAACCCCACGCGGGAGGAAGCTACCGACGCGATAGCGGGAAACCTCTGCCGTTGTACGGGGTACCAGAACATCAGGGCGTCGGTTTTGCGCGCAGCCGAGATCAAGCGTGAACGGGCCGGGCAGTTCCCGCTCGGAATCGACGACGCGTCCACTCGGGAGGCGTTGGATCGCAAGGTGCGGGGAACAACGAATCCTGTCGGAGGACGGGCGGGTAAGGCATGAGTACTCCGGTCAAACCAGCAAAGCGCAACGGGGCGAAGCACCCCGCTTCCGATCATTCGACGGCCGATCATTCGGTTGCCGACGACGGCAAGTTCTTCGGTAAACCGATTCCGCGCGAGGAAGATACGCGTCTGCTCAGCGGTCAGGGGCGATACCTCGACGATCTGGGCCACAACGCGCTGATCGCGGCATTCGTCAGGTCGCCGCACGCTCATGCGCGAATCATCGACATCGACATCGACCAGGCGCTGGAAGTGCCTGGTGTACATGCCATCTACACCTACGAAGATCTCCTGGCCGACACGCCGGAAATGGCGGAGAACCTGCCACTGCTCATTCCGCATCCGGGAATCATCGCTCCGCGCAACGGGTATCCCCTCGCGAAGGACGAGGTGAAGCATGTCGGAGAAGCCATCGCCATGGTGGTCGCGGACAACCGGTACATCGCCGAGGACGCTTGCGCGAAGATCGACGTCACCTACGAGGCGCTGAAGCCTGTAGTGGGGATCGACGTCGCTCGCACCGCCGCGAACGCCGTCCACGCAGACGTTCCGGACAACGTCGCCGCTCACCTGCAGCACGGGTTCGGAGATCTGGATGACGAACTGGCCGCCGCGCCGCACCGACTGACGCTGGATCTCGAAATCGAGCGTTCGGCTTCCATGCCGATGGAGGGCAAGGGCGTCTACGCACGTTGGGACGGTGACGAGAACACCCTCACGTTCTGGACCTCCACCCAGACGTCCACGTCCGCCCGCGCCGCAATCGCCGCGCGATTGGGGATGGCGCTGAACAAGGTTCACTGCATCGCTCCTGACGTCGGCGGCGGATTCGGCGTCAAGATCGTTCACCCGTGGCCCGAAGAAGTCATGATCACGTGGGCCGCTCGACGCCTCGGCCAGGCCGGTATCTCCTGCGAGGTGAAGTGGGTCGAGGATCGCCGTGAGCACTTCATCTCGAGCGCACACGAGCGCGGGCAGATCCAGAAGGTCGACATCGGATTCGACGACGAGGGTCGTCTGTTGGCGTTCGACTTCACGTTCTGGCACGACAACGGTGCCTACCTGCCGTACGGGATCATCGTCATGATCAACACCGCGACGCAGGTTCTCGGGCCGTACAAGCCGAAGTCGTTCCGGGTCAACGCCTATTCGCTGTACACCAACACCGTGATCGTGACCCCGTACCGCGGCGCCGGACGTCCGCAGGCCGTGTTCGCGATGGAGCGATCCATGGACGCCATCGCCAAGTACCTGAACAAGGACAAGATCGCGGTGCGGGAGGCGAACTTCATTCGCCCCGAGGACATGCCGTACGACTTCGGCCTGATGTTCCAGGACGGACGCCCGTTGATCTACGACACGGGCGACTACCAGGCGGGCATCGACAAGCTCAAGAAGCTCATCGACTGGGACGGATTTCCCGAGTACCAGAGGAAGGCTCGTGCCGAAGGTCGGTCGGTCGGCATCGGTATCGGCGCGTACGTCGAGGGAACCGGACCCGGACCCTACGAGGGTGCGCACGTCGTGGTCGAGACGTCCGGAAAGGTCAAGGCCGCAACAGGCCTGACGACGCAGGGTCAGGGCCACCAGACCGCGTTCGCCCAGATCGTTGCGGACGACCTCGGAGTCAAGGTCTCCGACGTCGAGATCGTCACGGGTGATACCCGCCGGTTCGGTTATGCCGTCGGCACTTTCGCCTCGCGTGGTGCGGTCATGTCAGGTTCGGCCTTCCACGTCGCAGCGCAGATGGTCGCGGAGAAGGCGAAGAAGATCGCGTCCGGAATCCTGGATCTGCCGGAAACCGAACTGGAACTCCGGGAAGGGCACGTGTGCAAGATCGGCACCGAAGCCGGAGTGGAGGGTAC
The DNA here is from genome assembly GCF_058792695.1 of Rhodococcus sp. MT28. NCBI lineage: Bacteria > Bacillati > Actinomycetota > Actinomycetes > Mycobacteriales > Nocardiaceae > Rhodococcus > Rhodococcus sp. MT28. The sequence goes on along the minus strand of NZ_JBXAFD010000002.1, from coordinate 172,242 downwards.
GTCCGTACCGCTGAGTGTTGTTGCCGTGCTGTCGAACCCGCTACGATATGCGTTCGACCGTGAGTCGAAGCTGGCCACCGGTTTCGCCAAGACCGACACGGACATGTCGAAGCCGCCGATTCCCGAGGGTGAGCAGCCCGGTCTGGAAGCAACCGGCTACTACTCGCCGCCCAGTTCCACCTTCGCTTCGGGAGTGCACGCGGCGATCGTCGAAACCGATCCCGTGACAGCCGAGATCACGGTCCGTCGTTACGTTGTCATCCACGACTGCGGAAACGTGATCAACCCCCGCATCGTCGAAGGTCAGGTCATGGGCGCCGTCGCGCAAGGTATCGGCGGCGCACTCTACGAGCGGATCGTCTACGACGAGCACGGGCAGATGCTCAACGCGTCGTACATGGACTTCTTGATGCCGTTCGTCACCGAGATGCCGGATTCGCTCGAGATGGATCACACCGTCACGCCGTCGGGACTCAACCCACTCGGAATGAAGGGTGCCGGTGAGGCGGGTGTGATCCCCACTAGCGCCGTCATCGCGGCTGCCATCGAGGACGCCGAAGGAATCTCGATCACGTCCATGCCCATTTCACCGTCCGAACTGTTCGAACTTCGACTCGCACACGCGGGTTCGTCATCAGAGGAGAATGCATGAGAATCGCCGGCACCGCGCAGCTGACGGCACCTCGCGAAGAGGTCTACGACAAGCTCCAGGACGGTCGTGTACTGGCCGCGACCATTCCCGGTGTGCAGTCGCTCGAGCAGCTCACGGACAATCACTACAAGCTCTCCATCATGGCGGGAGTTGCGTCGATCAAGGGCGTCTACGACGGCGAGGTTGTTCTGTCGCAACAGAATCGGCCCAATTCGTTTGTCATGACGGCTTCGGGGGCGGGTGCTCCCGGCACGGTGAAGGCGGACGTCACGGTCACCTTGACGGAGAACGAGGGTGGCACGCTGCTTTCGTATGACGCCGACGCCGTGGTCGGCGGGATGGTCGGCGGCGTCGGGCAGCGCATGATCACCGGTGTAGCCAAGAAGATGGCCGGGGTGTTCTTCAAGAGCATCGACGGCGTCATTGCCAACGGCATTCCCGAGAAAGTCACTGCCGCCGTGGCGGCGGCGGTACCGGCAGTGGCGGTCGAAGGCGCGCCGGTAGTTTCCGGAGCTGTCGCGGCACCGGCGGTTCTTCCGGCCGCTGCACCGACAGCGGGCGGCACAGATGCTCGCACGGTGATGGTCAGCGCCGTCGTCGGCGCAGCCATTGCTTTGTCAGGTGTTGCTATAGGCGGATTCCTGGCGCGTTCTGGTTGTCGCGAGTAGTTCGCGTAGGTGTCAACAGCTGATTCACGATGAGGGAAACGCCCCGAACCGACCAGGTTCGGGGCGTTTTTCACGTCCGCGTAACCCACGGGGGCGCCGGCGAAGATCCGCTCGTGATCGTGCGCCGAACCTTGGTCCCCCGATTCGGCGAATTGTGACAAAGAATCCGCTCTTCCGAACCTGTGGAATAGCTCTACACGTCAGGTACGAGCCACTTACCGGCTAGGCCGCAACCGTCGATCGGTACCAGACGAGACGAGCCAAAGATCTCAGGAGGAAGCGTGGAACCCAGGAAGATTCGGGTCGGTATCGATACCGGCGGAACGTTCACCGACATCGTGGCAGTGGACGACGAAACCGGCGCCATCGTCACCACCAAGACCCCGTCCACCCCGGCGGACCCCGCCGAGGGCTTTCTCGCCGGTATCGAGAAGGTACTCGCCAAGCTCGGTGAGAGTGGCGACTCCATCGGTGCGGTCAGCCACGGCACGACCGTAGCGACGAACAAGCTGCTCGAAGGCAAGGTCGAGAACCTCGGCTTCATCACCACCGAGGGCTACGAGCACGTTCTCGAAATCGCTCGTCAGTCGGTGCCGGACGGTTACGGCAACTCGTACTTCTGGGTCAAGCCCGAACGCATCGTCCCCGCCGATCGTGTACGCACCGTCGGTGGACGCCTTTCCTTCGACGGCAGCGAGATTCGTCCGCTCGACGAAGAGAGCGTTCGCAGCGCAGCGCAGTTCTTCAAGGACCGCGGGATCCGGACCATCGGCGTCTGCCTCATGCACTCGTACGCCGATCCGACGCACGAGGAGCGCGTACGCGACATCCTCTTCGAAGTTTTCCCCGATGCGACGGTGAGCATCTCGAGCCAGGTGCTGCGTGAGTACCGCGAATACGAGCGGTCCATCACCACACTCGTGGACGCCGCGGTCAAGCCGAACATCCGCAACTACGTGAACAACATCGCCAATCGTCTGCGTGAGTTCTCGACCACCGACGGTGAACCCCGCGACATCCCGTTCTACGTCATGAAGTCCAACGGCGGTGTCCTGTCGGCCAAAGAGGTTGTTCACCAGCCTATTACGACAGTCCTGTCGGGACCGGCCGCCGGAGCCCTCGGTGCTGCGCTGATCGCCGACGCCGCCGGCGTCGAGCAGGTGTTGACCTGTGACGGCGGCGGAACGTCGACGGATGTCACCGTCGTGGTTCGCGGCGAGCCCGCGCTGACCACCGAAGGGCGAGTGGGCAACTACCCGTCGAAGATCCCGATGATCGACGTCGTGACCGTCGGCGCCGGTGGTGGGTCGATCGCGTGGATGACGCCGGAACACACCCTCCGAGTCGGCCCTCAGTCGGCCGGCGCCGATCCCGGACCGTTGTGCTACGGCAAGGGCGGCAGCGAACCGACCATCACCGACGCGCACGTCCTGCTCGGTCGCATCCCACCCCACCTGCTCGGTGGCGAGATTCCTCTCGACACGGAATTGGCACGCAAGGGCCTCGAAGAGCTTGCAACACAGCTCAGTCTGGGCTTCGAAGAGTGCGCGGTCGGCGTCCTCGAGGTCTCGGCATGGAACCAGGCCAACGCCCTGCGTCAGATCACCGTCAAGCGTGGCCTCGACGTTCGCGACTTCACCCTCGTGACGTTCGGCGGTTCCGGCTCCCTGCTCGCCTGCCGTCTCGTCGACATCCTGGGTCTGAAAGACGTTCTCGTCCCGCTCAATCCGGGTAACGTCTCCGCGTTCGGTCTGCTGACGGTCGATGTCCGCAACGACTACGTCCAGACGCACGTCAGTCGTCACGACCGGTTGAAGGCTGAAGACCTGCAGAGCCAGTTCGACGCGCTGGCCGGCGAAGCCGAGATCGCGCTTGCCGAAGAGGGTTTCGACGAGACGCAGCGCAAGTACTCTCGCACTGCGGATCTGCGTTACCTCGGTCAGGCCTTCGAGGTACGCGTCCCGGTGGCGGAAGGTACCGTCACGACGCAGATCATGGACGACGCGGCCGAGGCGTTCCACCAGGCGCACCGCGAGCTGTACGGCTACGACTTCCGGGGAGACCCGTCGCAGCACGTGGAATGGGTCAACCTGCGCGTGAGTGGCATCGGCCCGATCAAGCGTCCGACGCTCAAGGAGATCCCGGCCGGCACCGGCGCCGACACCGCTCGAACCGGTTCGCGTCAATCGTATTTCGACAGCTGGGTCGAAACGGCCACCTACGATCGCACACTGCTCGGTGCGGGTGACGTCATCGAAGGACCAGCCGTGATCGAGGAGTTCAGCTCGACTGTCCCGATCCATCCCGGATTCTCGGCACGTATCGACACCTTCGGGAACATTCGTATCTCGAAGTCTTCCGACTCGAACGGAGTGAAGTGATGACCGCCATTCTCGATGCTGCTGCTGCCACCGCGGCCAAGCCGTACCGACTCACCGCTACCGACGGCGCGTCACCTGATCCGATTCTGGTCGAGATCGTCGCCGGTTACCTCGCCAGCGTGGAAATGGAAGTCGAGACCTCCATTTCGCGCACCTCGCGTTCGCCGATGATCCGTGACGCTCACGACTTCCGCGCGGGTATTCACGACCGGAACCTCCGCAAGCTCACGGGCCGTTCGTATTCCGCACTGGTTCATCCGATCGCCCGGGACTTCCCACTCGAGACGATGAAGCCGGGAGACGTGTACTTCCACAACGACGTCTACCTGTCCGAAGGTGGCATCGGCCATCTCCCCGACCTCTGCGTCACGGTGCCTGTCTTCGCCCGCGTCACTCCCGATGCCGAGCCGAAGGTTGTTGCGTTCGTTCAGGCATTCGGTCACCACGACGACATCGGCGGTTGCTGCCCCGGCTCCATGCCGTCCGGCGCCACCACGGTGTACGAAGAGGGACTGATGGTTCCGCCGATCAAACTGTGGGACCAGGGAGTTCCCAACGAGGCGGCACTGCGCATCATGACGCGTAACTCCCGTATGCCGGATGCGTTGGCAGCTGACCTCGACGCCGAGTGCTCGGCGTGCCTGATGGGTGCGCGTCGACTCACCGAATTGTTCGAGCGCTACGGCGTCGACACCGTCGAGTCGTGCTTCGACGCGATGATGGACGCGACCACCGAGACGTACCGTCGCGAGATCCTCAGCAAGATCCCGGTCGGTGAGTACACGTGGGAGGACTACGCCGAGCACGACGGCGTCGACGAACCGATGCTCCACATCCAGCGGATCACGCTCACGAAGACGCGGCCGGAGGACGAGGGCGGCGAGCGACTCATCCTGGACTTCAACGGAACCGGACCGCAGGCAAAGGGTCCGATCAACCACTGCGGTGACTACGCGGACGGAAACTTCCTCATCAAGTGGTTGGCCCCGATTCTGCGTAACCTCGCGGACACCCCGGAGCGCATGGCCGAACTGGATGTCAACGAGGGCGTCGTACCGCTGATCGAGATGAAGTTCCCCGAGAAGGGAACACTGATCACCCCGATCTTCCCCGCTCCCACCAACGCGCGCACGTTTGTCATCCTCCGTCTGCTCGGAGTGCTGGCCGGCGTCGTGGCCAAGGCTGTGGACGGCAACATGCCCGCCGATCAGGAGACCATCAGGTACACCGGTGTTTACGGTGAGGACTTCGAGGGTCACTCGTACCTCATGCGTGAGGTGCTCGGCGGAGGTTCCGGCGGACGCTACTACGCCGACGGCGAGGACACGATTCACGTCGTTCCCGATTCACGGAACCTGCCGACCGAATTCACCGAGAGCCGTTTCCCCTTCATCGTCGAAAAGCTCGGTCTGGCCATGGATTCGGGCGGAGCCGGACGCTACCGCGGCGGTCTGGGATACGAGAAGCACATCCGCATGCTCAAGGATGCTCACTTCATGTCCATCGCGGACCGTTCGATTCTCGCCTGCTGGGGAGTCAAGGGTGGCAAGGCCGGTCGGCCGTTCTCCGTCGTCCTGGATCCGGGTGGACCGAACGAGCGTGAGTTCGACGCGCTGACCGATGCCGAGCCGATCAAGGCCGGTGAGGTCGTACGGATTCGCACCACCGGTGGTGGTGGTTGGGGAGATCCCCTGGAGCGCCCGACTGAAGAGGTCTTGCGAGACATTCAGTGGCGCAAGGTTTCCGTCGAGGGCGCACGCGACGACTACGGCGTTGTCGTGATCGAGGGTGACGAGCCGTCCGTCGACGAGGCTGCTACCACGGAGTTGCGGGATCAGTTGCGCTCGGAACGCGGTGAGAACGAGCCCTTCTTCGATCGGGGTCCGGGCTACGCGCAGCTTTCGGGTGGCGCCACCTCAGCGGTCTACGACTACGTCTAGGACGGAAAACTCTCATGGAGAACGGAATTGCTCGCGGCGCCGACATCGCGGTGATCGGCGCCGCGGGTAAGACCGGTGAGGCCGTCGTCGCCGCACTGCCGCCGAGCGTGACAGTTCGGCGACTGGTGCGAAAGGCGCGTGTCGACGGGGACTTCGAGGTAGAACTGGAAACCGGAAGCGGACTGCGCAAGGCGCTCGCCGGGTGCCGAGGCGTGTACTTCATTGCCCCGAACGTCCATCCCGACGAGCCCGCACTGCTTCGCAATGCGCTGACGGCAGCGGCATCGGCGGGAGTGGAGCACTTTGTCTATCACTCCGTCGCGTGGCCGTTCAGCCCGTCCATGCCGCATCACCTGGACAAAGCCAGGTGTGAGGACGAGCTGCATCGTTCACCCTTGAAATGGACTGTGCTGCAACCGTGTGCGTACGCGCAGAATTTCGAGGCGGTACTCACGGGCCGATCTGACACCATCGTCCTGCCGTACAGCGCGGAAACGAAGTTCTCGTTCGTGAGTTTGGCGGACGTGGCGGCTGTTGCCGCGGTCGTACTGAGCGAGGGCTCGGGTGAACATCACGGAGCGACGTACGAGGTGGGCGGCCCGCAAGCTCTGAGCGTCATGGAGGTGGCACAGATGGTGGAAAAGCAGACGTCACGCACCGTCGCGATAGATCAGATCAGCGTGGATCAATGGCGCGAACAGATCGGCAGCAGCCTTGACGTCAACGCCAGCTCGCGTCTGGCGGCGATGTTCGAGTTCTACAACCACCACGATTTTCTTGCCGGCAGCGCGGCCGTCGAACTGCTTCTGGGTCGCCGACCGATGGCCGTCGAGAGCCTGATTCGCTGAATCCGGCTACGAAATGCCTCCTGCCGCCCAGACCACCAGTGGGGGCAGGGCGGCCAGGATCAGGCAGACCGTTCCGTTGAGCCACTTGTGCTCCACCGTGACGGCGGCGAACTCGCGCAGAATGGCGCTCGGCAGGTAGTACCGGGCGGTGTGGGAACCGATGACTTCCGCATCCAGATCGAGGCTTCGGGCAAACGTCGCAGTTCGGAGGATGTGGAAGTTGCTGGTGACCAGCACCATTCGAGGCTTCGTGGTGTTGGCACGGAGAAGGTCCCTGGTGTACTCGAGGTTCTCGAGCGTGGTGGTCGAGCGGTCCTCGAGAATCACGCTCTCGCGCGGTATCCCGTGATCGACGAGGTAGACGCACATTGCCTCCGCCTCGCTGACCACCTCGTCCGAACCCTTCCCACCGCTCACGACCAACAGTGGTGAACGTCCTTCGCGGACCTCGGCGCGAAAGACGTCGGCCGCCTTGTCCAGACGGCTGGCAAGCAGGGGTGTCACGTCGGCGCCCGAAAGCCCGGCGCCGTGAACCACTATCGCGTCCATCCCGGGCTGGTACTTCTGGCGTCCGTAGACGTAGGAGTAGAGCAGAAAGCTCGTGAACAGAAACCCCAGGTACGACGCGACCAGGCTGAACGAACCGAGAACGACTGCGAGCCAATATCTCTGCGTCAGCAGCGCTGATGCGAGCAACACGTAGGGAACGAGCAGGCCGAGTCCGGCGACGAGTGAGAGCAGATTCGCGACGCTGAATCCCTCGCGCCGCAGCATCGTGACTCCGTTGACGATCAGGAATCCTGCAAGCATGAGCACCAGCAACGGCGAGAGCAGAGCGATCGTCGCGATGACGAACGACGGGACCTCGGTTCCCGGCGCACCCGACTGCAACATCCACAGACCGGTGAAGATCAGTCCGAGAAGTAGGTAGACGCCGTTGCTCAGCCTCCGTCGATCCTGCCTGAACCGGTAGCCGCAGAATCCGAGCAGCGCGAGGCCGATGAGGAGAAGGATCACGGAGCCAGCCTAGGCGAGGCGCTTACGACACGGGCGCCACCACCTTCGACTGCTGGATCGCGGACAGGACCCTGGTACGGCACTCGATGAACAGTGGGTCTGCCTTGGTGGTCAGTTGATCTCGAGCTCCGGTCAACGGGACGTCGACGATGTCCTGCGTCAATGCCGGAGTTCCGCCGAGGACGACCACTCGATCGGACAGGTACACCGATTCGTCGACGTCGTGGGTGACGAGGAGGACGGTGATGCCAAGATCACGCTGAAGCGTCAGCAGCAGGTCTTCGAGTTCCGCGCGGGTCTGCGCATCGACCGACGCGAAGGGTTCGTCCATGAGGAGTACCTGCGGCCGATAGGCGAGAGCGCGAGCTATCGCCACTCTCTGCTGCATTCCGCCGGACAACTGCCAGGGGTAGGAACGCGCAGCACCGCCTAGACCGACAACGGCAAGTGCATCGCTAACCCTCTCGTTCTGAACCTTCCGCGCCAGACCGTTGCCCCGTAGCGGCAGGCGAACGTTCTCGCCCACTCGAAGCCACGGCATCAGTGTGCGTCCGTAGTCCTGTGACACGAGAGCCAGCGTGGCCGGCGGTGCATCGATCGCGATCCCGGCGATGCGGACCTCACCGGTGGTCGGCTTCTGCAGACCGGCGATGCAACGAATCAGCGTGCTCTTGCCGATGCCGGAATGGCCGACGATGCAGACGATTTCTCCGGGTGCAACGGACAGATCGATGCCGCGGAGCACTTCGCGGCCGGTGGGACCGCCGTAGGTCACCCCGAGGCCGCTCAGTTCGACTGCGGGTATCGATGCCGCAGATTCTGTGGATGACATCAGTTTCCTTTCACTGCGAGAGCGTCGTGGGTCCGCGGCTGCCATCTGAGCAACCATCGTTCGATCACGCCGTATCCGAGGTTGAGCACGTATCCGATGATTCCCAGCAGGAGAATTCCGGACCACATGTCGGCGATCGCGAAGGTCTGTTGCGCGACGATCACGAAGTGACCGATTCCTGCAGTGGAGACGTACATTTCGCTTCCGACCATGATGACGACACCGATCGCGAGACTGGTGCGGATACCGACTGTTATCTGCGGCATCGCTCCGGGGAGGAGTACCTGCGTCACCAGGAGGGGTGTACGGATCCGGTAGCTGCGCGCCACCAATCGGATACTCGGGTCGATGGAGCGAATGCCGTCGAGGGTGTTGAGGAGTATCGGCCAGACCGCGCCGAAGGCGATGGCGGCAACGTTACCCGTCGAACCGGTTCCGAAAACGATGAAAAGAGCGGGTAATACGGCCAGCGCCGGAATAGCGCGGAAGAACTGGAGAAACGGATCGGCAATGTCGGCAGCCAGCGGGAACAGTGCCAGCAGGAGACCGGCGCCGACGCCGACCACCAGTGCCACGGCGAGACCGAAGGCAAGGTTGGTCAAGCTCGGTACGACATCGTGGGCGAATCCCGGACCGAACCAGTTGTCCACAAACGCTTTCCAGATACGCGACAGCGGCGGGAAGTAAGGCGACTTGCTCGACTCCGAACCGAAGTACCATACGACGACGATCAAGATCGGCAGCCACAACTCCCACACGAGGAGTCGAAGTCCTGACATCATCTTCACGTCGTCATCCTCCTCGGGATGTAATGCCAGGCAAGTAAACGATTCTCGATCGCCATCACGGCGAAGGCGAGCAGCATTCCGAGTAGTCCGGCGACGATGATCAGTGCGAACATTCGATCGGGGACGGATTGGCTCAGCAGGATCTCCTTACCGAGTCCCGGCACGCCGGCGATCAATTCTGCACCGATGGTCAGCAGCAAGCTCAGTGTTGCCGAGATGCGAATCCCGGTGAAGATGTAGGGCATCGATGCCGGTGCGACGACGAGAGCGAGCCTGCGCCACAGTGGAAGTCGGAAGGATCGTGCGGTGGCCAGCAGTTCCGGGTCGACGTTGCGCACACCGTGAATCGTCTGGAGCAGAATCGGCCACACACTTACTGCCACGATCAGTGCCACCGCCATCCGTTGCGTCGGGCCCATGATCAGCAGAAAGAGCGGAATGATTGCGAGCGGCGGAACGGTTCGGCAGAAGTCGATGACGAAACGGGAGGAGACCGTCAGGAACGGGTGCGCGGCGAGCAGCAGTCCTGCCGGGATTCCGATCACCAGGCACAGCGCCAAACCGATCGCTGTGGTGGTCACCGTTTGTCCCAGTGATGTCCACAACGAGGATGTGCCGAGTTCGTTCACAAGGGCCACTGCCACGTCGCTGAACTTCGGAATACCTTTGACGTCCTCGTCGCCGAGCATTCCGAAGATCTGCCAGGCGGCTGCCAATGCGAAGAGCGTCAGCAGCCGACCGAGCAGAACCTGCCTGCGGCGAGTCTGCAGGGTTGTCAAGGCGGACAACTCAGTTGGCCGGGGTCAGCAGGGATTCGGCCTCGACCGAATCCGTCAGTACCCCGTACTTGACCAGCAGTTCGATCTCCGTGCCGAGAGCACCCGGTTCCACTACTGCGACGAACTGAGGATTCTTGCTGTTGGCCAGCATTTCGAGCGGAATCTTGGCTTGTGTCGAGAGTGCAGCCTTGACCGCGCCCGGATTCTGATTGGCGTAGTCAACTGATTTGGCAAGCGCGGTACGGAATTTCGCGAGTGAGTCAGGGTTCGCATTGACAAACGATTCCGAAGCGACCAGCGAGGTCCCCGGTACACCGGGTGCGGCCAAGGGGAAGGGGCGGCCGAGGATCTTCAGCCCCGAGTCGGTTGCTTTACTCAGGAACGGATCGATGAGGAATGCCGCGTCGGCCCCGCCGGTGGAAACCAGGTCGCCGAGGTTGGGCATGGGCGCCTGAATGAACGAGATCTTGTCCGCTGCGCCACCGGACTTCTCCACCGCGGCAGAGATGACTGCTTCGCTGACGGACTTCAAACCGCTGATCGCGACGGTCTTGCCTTCGAGGTCACGGAAGCCGCTGATGGAACTGTCCTTGGCGACCACGAGACCGGACTGGTCGACGCTGTCATTTGCGGCAAAATTCGTGAGCCCGCCGACAATGGTGACGGGCATGTTCTGGCTCCGTGCCTGAATTGCGGCAGCGGCAGTCGTGGCTGCCATATCTGCATTTCCGCTGAGCAACAACGGAATTTGAGCCGAGGAACTAGCGCCGCCCTCCACGAGTTGGATGTCGAGTCCCTCATCGGTGAAGTACCCCTGCTCCATGCCGAGCCAAATCGGTGCGAAGTCCGCGATCGGCTGAGGTGCGATTCGAATCGTGGTGGTCTGGGTGCCCCCGTCGTCGGAGGCCGTGGCGTCGCTCGAACAGCCTGTCAGTGCCAATGCCGCGGTCGCGACTGCGGCCAGGGCAACAACTCTGAACCGTGGTGTCGACCGAAGGGTAAGTCCAACCGTCATGTCCGAAAACCTCTCGCTGGGAAAGATATGACTTCCTTGCCGGTAATCCGGTGGGAAGGTGAAGACGCTCAAAGAATTCCGTACGCCGGAACGATTGTTGTGACTATAGTAATTTCCTAGGCGAATGCCAAGGGTTTTCCAAGAACACGAGATTTCGGATCGCCGGGTACATCCACGGCACCGGGAGGGGATCGGATGACGAAGGGTTCTGCGTCCGCCGTCGACAAAGCGCTGGATCTACTCGAGGCCATCGCGCGCTCGACCACGCCGATGAAGCTCAGCGAACTGGCAGAAGAAGTCGGGATGCTCCGCCCGACTGCGCACCGAGTGCTCGGAGAACTCGCGAACCGTGGTTGGGTCTTCCGCTACGACGGTCGCTATCTCCCCGGCCCGGCTGCACTGCAGGTTTCCCACGAAGCGGCAGCGCATTCGTTGGCGGCCTTGTGCGATCCGACCATGCGGGTGCTGTCCGAGAGCACGGACATGATGGTGAATCTGCAGGTTCTCGAGAGCGGCGGGACGCGGATCATCGCGGCGCTGCGTCCCGAGCGACTCAAGATGATCACTCGTATGCTCGGGGATCTGCTTCCGCCGCACCGGTTCGCGGGTCCGCTCGCGTTGGTGGCGGCACTCGAGGACAACACCCGGGCGCCCTACCTGGCGATGGTGGAGAAGAGTGGCTATCCACTGGAAGGACCCACCGGCTTTCTCGCCGACATCGCCGAGACGCAGAAAACCGGATTCGCCGTTGTCCACAAACGATCTCAGGACATCATCGGTTCGGTCTCGCGTGCAGTGTCTTCCCGCAAGGGGTCTCCGCTCTGTGCGTTGACGGTGATCGGTTTCGATACCGACTTCGATGCGAAAACGACGCGAATGGTCGAAGAACACCTGCTGCGGGCCACCGATGAAGTGCAGCAACTCCTCACTGACCACACTTCGGGCAAGCGCCCGTCCGACACAGGAGAACAAGGATGATTTCACGGACCGAGGGCTTCATCACCGTCGCAGACGGCGAACGGGTCTGGTACGAGACTGCCGGCGAGGGCCCGGATCTGATTCTCACGCACGGTCTCGGCGGAAATGCGGCCGTCTGGTACCAGCAGGTGCCCTACTTCGCTCAGCACTATCGGGTGATCAGCTGGGATCAGCGAGGATTCGGCCGCTCTACCAACGAGAACGGCAACCACGGCCCGGTAGCGGCAGTCTCTGATCTGATCGAAATCATGGACCTGTTGGCGGTTGATCGAGCGCACGTGGTCGGCCAGTCGATGGGCGGTTGGGCCGCATTGGGGACCGCGATCGCTGTTCCGGACCGGGTGGAGTCGGTAGTCCTGGCCTGCACGACCGGCGGCATTCCCGTCGGATTCGGTCCGGACAGCGCACCTCCCCTCACCGCAGCACCCGTCACCGCGCGGCCCCTGGGGGAGCATCCCGCTGTGGGCGGACGGTTGCCGAGCTTGGACATGGCGAGGGCATACCTGTACCAAGCTCTCGGCACCTTCGGTCATCGCCCACCTGACACCGAGTTCTTCCGAATTCTCAAGGCCCACAACTACTCGCCGAGCGATCTTGCCGCGGTGACGGCGCCGGTTCTGCTGATCGCGGGTGAGCTGGACGATTTGATGACACCCGAGCGGATTCGCAGCGCCGCCGAGTTCCTGCCCCACGCCGAAGTGGTCGAACTTGCCGACCGCGGCCACTCCCCCTATTTCGAGGACCCACACGCGTGGAACGAGTTGGTGGCGCACTTCCTGGCCGATGTTCGTGCGCGCCCAGTGCGCTGAAACGCCAACTCGTCACGCATATTCCAACTCCGAGGAGATCTAATGGATTCATCTCAGACCGTCGAGTTCATCCCACCCGCTTTCGATACGCCGTTCTCCACCGGAGTGCGCGTCGGAGACGTTCTGTATCTGTCGGGTCAGATCGGCATGCTCCCGGACGGGACTTTGGCCGACGGCTTCGAAGCGCAGGCTCGTCAGACCATGGAGAACATCGTGGCTTCGCTGATCGCTTACGGTTCCGGTGTCGAAGCGATCTTCAAATGCACTGTCATGCTTGACGACATGTCACGTTGGCAGGAGTTCAACAAGGTCTACCTCGAGTACTTCCCGGCGTCGAGACTGCCGGCCCGCAGTGCGTTCGGAACAGACGGACTGGCGCTGGGTGCGCACATGGAAGTCGAATGCATGGCCTACACCCCGCGGGTCTGACTGCTCGCGGGCACTAACCGTCCCAATCCACACGTTCAGCCAGGCGCAGCAATGTGCGTCGGCGTGTAGTGCTGGTTTCGCCGATGTGCGCGATCCGGCCGTAGATGTGGGCGCGGAAGTTCTCCACGCCATCCCGATTCTGTTCCTGCGCAGAAGTACTGGCGGCGTTGTGCAGCAGGGCACGCAAGCGATCGTAGTCGTCGCGCGGATACGAGGGTTGGTCGTTGATCACCAACCCGGTGAGGTGTTGGCGTCGATGAGGGCGCATTACCTTGGTCTTTCGTGGATGGATGGCAAACCCTTCGTCCCCGGCGATCTGCTCGACCGTCCAGAGGAGGGTGCCGACGTCGGCTACTTCGATTCCGGAGAACGCGAGGTCGTCGGCGTATCGGGTGTAGGTGAGCCAGTTCGCTTGTGCGAGTCCACTCAAGCGGATGTCGAGTTTGCGTGCGACGAGATTCGCCAGTGCAGGAGAAGTGGGTGCGCCTTGCGGAAGATGCGCGGTGCGTAGCTGTGATGCCTGTGCATACGGTAGGCCGCGCAGGGTATCGGCAGGTGTTGCAACAGTGCACAATCCGGTGAGAACGCCTGCCACTGCGGGTGGATAGCCGAGGGCGGCGAAGACGGCATGAACGCGGCTGCCGCTGATCGAAGGGAAGAACTGCGCGAGGTCCGCGCCGATCACGATTTCCGACTGTGCGTGCGGCGCTGCAAAAGTCAGAGGGCTTCGACCACGGACAAATCCGTGTGCCGCGTCGTGCGGGGGCACCAGGTCGAGGATGCGGCGCAGGATCTTCCGTTGAATTTCGCGCAATCGGGGTTTCGGTACCTCGAGGAGGCGAGCGCCGGCCTTCTTGCTGATCTGCATCGGCCGGTAGTGGCGTAGCGGTCGGGGTTTCGTGCGGAGCCATTCCCCTCGGTCGGCGAACCACTCGAGTTCGGAGATCGTCAGATCCAGTGAACGAGCCAGGTCCACACTGGTGTTGTAGCGGGGAACGTCGAACCGCCACACCGAGGTTTCATTGGTGTCCAGTGAGAGAGGAACAGGCCGCAGGCGAGGTAGTTCGCGAAGCAATCGATACAGAGTCTGCGGTTCGAACGGTGGAGCGGGCATGAGGTCGAGAACGCGCACGGCCAGGAGCGTCGGGGAAACGCCGAAGACGGTTCCGAATGCCTCCTCGAGGCCGCTGAGGGTCCACGGAGCGTCAGCGGCCGCAACGGCCAGACGACGCGCCAACTCGGGATCGAGCTCGAAGTCACGCATGATACGACTCCGGGATGCGACGGGGCGGGGTGACCAAATCCTTTGTCCGGTGCGGCGGCAAGCACGCGGAGCGTGCCGAACGCCGGTGGACGCAGTATCCAATTCTTCTGGCCGACCCAGGGGTTACCCCTGAGACTGGTCGCGTGGACCAACTCTCACCCACGCGCCGCCGCATTCCTTCACAATGGCAGACCGTTCGGTATCTGTCACGTGTGAAGCGGATCTGTCAGGAGTGGGTCCTCAGATCGACGAACGATCCGAACCGACGAACTCGCTGATCCACGGCACGACTGCTTCGCGGACGGTGACCGCCTTCGGCAGTAGTCCGTTGCTCAGCAGGAGATCGGCCGCGCGCTGCTGCTCGTCCAGGAACTCGTCGGTGACAGGGTTGACACCGAAAGGACGTCCGCGCAGTGCAGCTTCCCAGGCATCGAGGCTCGCGGACCCGCCACGCTTCTCGACGTCGTCGACGAAGACCTGGGCGGCTTCGCGGGGGTTGGCTTCGATCCAGGCGTCGGATTCCTGCAGGGCCTCGATGATCGCCTGGAGGGCCTCCGGGTTGGTATCCGCGAAATCGCGCCGGGTGAACCACAGTGAGGGGTGGCTGAAGAGTCCGTCGGTGGCGATCAGCGTTCGCAGTTCGTGGTTCGCTTCGATGTCCGTCAGCCCCGGGTACGCGCCAACCCAGGCATCGATGGTGCCGTCGACGAGGTCCGCTCCACCACCGCGTACGTCGGTGTCGACGGGGACGATGTCGGACCAGGTCAGCCCCGCCTGATCCAAGGCGAACAACAAAAGTGTGGTCTGCCACGATCCGTGCGCGATGCCGACGCGCTTGCCGCGCAGGTCCTCAACCGTGTTGATCTCGGACTCTGCCTTGACTACCAGGCGCCCGTTCTCCACGCGGGGGCCGGAGATTCCGATGTAGACGAGATCGCGGCCCTGGGCCAATCCGGTGACGGGCGGCGTGAATCCGGTTCCGATCACGTCGTATCCGCCCTCCTCGAACAGCCAGTCCGAGTGCAGGGTCGGCAAGGCGTTTTCCGGGTTCACTGCAGGCTTGGCGGGAAGCTCACGCAGGTCCACCCACTCGACATCGGGGAGACGGCGTTCGAGGATGCCGGTGTGGCGCAGTACGAACAGCGAATTGTTGTGTGGGAAGTATCCGACGCGAACGGTCATGAGATCTACGGTTTCCTGTTCTGAATCAGTGATGGGGGTGGCTAGATGAGGCCGCGTCGACGCGCCTCGTCGGCGAGTCCGCTACGGCCCCACTGCACGGCGAGGTTGGACGGATCGAATTCGACCGAACCGCCGAGGGATTCGGCGATCGCCTGGAACTGGGCGCCTTCCTCGAGGAGGACGACGAACTTCGCGAGGTCGAGCAACCCGCTGCGGCCGATGACGTTGACCCCGCCGTTGGCTTCGAAGATCGCCACCAGATCGGGATCATGTTCGAGACGCTCGAGAATGAACTCGCCTGCAGAACGAGACCGATCGACGTGCGGCGGAATCTCTCGGGAGAGCGTCAGCCTCTGCGAAGCCGCATAGCGGATGGGTAGCGTCCGATGTGTCTGTGCCCAACCGCCGAGCCACGGTGTGTGGATGTGGACAACGCTGGTGATTTCCGGATGCTGACGGAAGACTGACGCGTAGCCGGTGACAAAACCGGCCGATCCGTTGCCGGACAGCACCTCTCCATCGAAGGTGGCGACAACCGGTGACACCGATGGGTCATCCGCCCACGGTCCCGGATCGTTCAGTGCAACTGCGATTTCGGTGCCGGGCACGCGTTCGACGAAGTTGACGGTCCCGTTGGCTGCAACCGTTCCGGTCTTGCGGAAGACGTCGAATGCCTTGTCTGCTGCTTTACGCGCCTCTTCGACGAATGCTGTGGTATCGGCGTCGAGTCGAGTTTCGGTGGTGGTCATCGAGTCTCCAGTCCAGAAGGTGTGATCGGGGTGCGCTGCAGGAGGGGAAGAACTTCTTCGCCGACGCGGTATGCCTCTTCGAGATGCGGGTTACCGGCGAGGATGAAGGCGTCGACACCCAGTTCGCGCAACTCGTCGAGTCTTTCGGCGACCTGCTCGTAACTGCCGACCAGTCCGAACGCCGGTCCGCCGCGGATGAGGCTGAAGCCGCACCACACGTTGGGTTGCACTTCCAGATCTCGGTAGCCGGTGATGTGTTCGGGTACCCAGCCTTTGATGCGGGCGGCGCCCACCGAATCACCCTGGGCTGCACGGTCGGCGGCCCCCTTGTCGACGAAGGCCCAGCCTTTCTCGATCTCGGCCCACGCGGCTTCTTCGGTGTGCCGGGCAACGACGTCGATGCGTACGGCGAACTTCGGGGTGCGTCCCAGCTTGGCCGAGTTCTCCCGCACACCGTCGATCTTGGCTCTCAGATCGGCGTACGGTTCCAGCCAGGAAAGGTAGTAATCGGAGTGCAGTCCGGCGGCGGCGACGGCTGCGGCCGAAGACCCGGAGAAGTACACCTCGGGAAACGGTTGGCCGGCAAGCCCGGGTGGCAATGCAGCGCCGTGGGTTTGGAAGAAGCGACCGTCGAAGTCGAAAGGTTCACCGGCCCACACACCCTTGAGCACATCGAGGAACTCGGACGTCCTGGTGTAGCGATCGTCGTGGTCGACCTTGTCGCCCCACCACAGCTGAGGCGCTCCACCGCCACCACTGATGATGTTGTAAACCAGACGTCCGCCGGTTGCTCGCTGCAGACTGGCCGACATCCGCGCTGCCTGTACCGGGTGCAGGAACCCTGGTTGGAACGCAACCATGAAACGGTAGGTGGTGGTCTCGGCGGCCAACGCTGCTGCGGTCGCCCACGGATCCTCGGTCATCGGGAAAGACGGCAGCAGTCCACCGAGGAACCCTGCGGACTCGGAAGCCTTTGCCACCGCGGCCATGTGGTCGATGTAGCTGTATCCGTCCAATTCGCCGCCGCGGATCGCGGGAGCAATGTTGCCCGGCCCGTATCCACCGGCATCGCCGCGGTTGTAGCGACGCGGAGTACGCAGCGACGCGTGGTCGCCTTCCATCCCGATCCGCCAGTAGAAATCGATGCTCATGCGGTGGCCTTCTCTTCGGTGGTGGCCTTCTCTTCCTTGCGGATCCGACCCTCGGGATCGACCAGGTGCAGGAGATGCTCGCCCGCCCGGTGCAGCTCTTCGATGTGTGGCCGACCGGACAGGACGAAACCGTCCACGCCGATATCGCGATACGACGACAATCGCTGCGCCACCTCCTCGTAGCTTCCGACGAGGCCGATACTGTGCTCGTAGCCGATGCGGTCGAATCCGGACCACAGGATGCCGCCCCGATCGATCTCGAGTGCAGCGGAATCGGCTTCTCTCAGTTGCCGTTCGACGCGAGCCCAGGCTTCGTCCGCTGTTTCCCTCGCGATGATCGGGATGCGCAGGACCTTCTCGACGGTCCTGCCGAGTTCGGATGCTCGGTCGTCGAGGGTGGTGATCCGTGTCGACAACTCGCCGCCGGCAAGGGTGAACTGATGGACATCGGCATGGTGGGCCGAGAGTTCCAGAGCTTCCGGCGAGTCCCCGGTCAGATGCACTCGGGGAAAGCGGAGTCCCGACAAGATGCCTCGGAATCCGCCGCCGAGTACGTCGTAGTACTCGCCGTCGAAGTCGTAACCCGTGCCGCCGAATCCGCCAGGGAGAATCTGCTCCTCGTTCCATACGCCACGGGCCACGGTCAGGAACTCCGCGGCGCGCGCGTAGCGGTCGGCTCCTCGAACCACGTCGCCGCGAGCTATGGCATCTTCAGCGTCAGTATCGACCTTCACTCGCCATTCGAGACGACCTGCTGACAGGCGCTGAAGTGTCGCCGACATTTTGGCGGCGTAGACGGGGGTGCCGAAAGTGGGGTGAAACTCCACGACCACTCGCGAATGACGCGTCTGACGTAGGGCGGCGGCAGCAACGATCCAGGATTCTTCGCCATTCGGATCGTACGGTGCGACAACGCCGTCGACGCCCGACAGTTCGGCGGCGAGAACGATCTGTGCCAATTCGTCGAAGGGCCCGAAGTTTCCGGGACGAACATCGGTCGCGACGGTAGTCGGTCGCTGCGGCCCGAAGCCGCCGCGACTGTTCAGTGCGGCCACCGCGCGGCGTCCGTCACCGCGAGACGGTAGCTCCCAGTAGACGTCCGTCATTCTGCTGTGCCCTTCTGCGCAACGAGGTTGCGTGCCTGTTCCAGTGGTTCGTGCGCCACCCAGGACTGCAGGTCGAAGTCGGCGGCAAGGAAGCCGTGCGCATACAGGAATTGTTTCTGCACGCCGAGCAGGTCCACACGCTCGTCAGACAGGCTCAAATGCAGTCCGGTGTGGAAGTTCTCGCCGTACGCTGCCACCACACCTTCGGGCCCCGACTGTGTTTCGGTCTGCAGAACGGCTCGGACCTCGTCGATGTTGGCTGCGGCCCAGTCCGCCGCTCTCAGGCTCTCGGCGAGGAAACCCACGACGATGTCCGGGCGTTGTTCGAGTAAGTCGGCGTGAACTGTGATCGGTCGTGGGGTGCCGTTGTTGACGCGATCACGTAGCGATGCAGTGGAATCGAGATCGACGGCAACGGCGAGGCCATGTTCGCGGGCAACTTCCTGGGCGCGGGCACCCTTGACGTAGATGGCGTCGACGTCGCCGCGTAGCAGGGATTCGACGCCCCACGTCGTGTTGCGGGTGGACGAGGCGGTGCGGACCTCGGGGGCTGCCGTCGTCGCAACCTCGACGAGAGTGACGTCGGCAAAACTCAACTCGCCGAGTCGAAGTGCGGAGGCGAAGCCGTGCAGGGCCATGGCACGGGGAAAGCTCCTGGCCTGATCTGCCGCCCAGGCCGGGATGCCGATCCGAGCGCCTGCCAGAAGACCGGCTTCTCGGATGTCGGAGTCTCCGCGCACCAGGATTGCCTGGGCCTCGTCGATCCAGGTGAGCCCGATGAGCCTCGTCGGAGAACCACCGGCACGCGCGGCCAGTGCGGGGACGTTGCCGCCTTCACGAATGAGTCCGGAGAGGTGGTGATCGAAATGGCGCACTGCCAATTCCGGTCCGGCATCTTGCAGTACGCCGAAACGCACTCCGGATTCGTTTGCCGTCCGGTCGAGCCAACCGAGACTGTTGGCGAGGCCGCTGGCGGTGGGAACGGGGCAGCGGGTGTACCAGAGTGTGTCGATTGCGGAATCAGCGATCAATGTCATGACTGTCCTGTCCGTCGGGGAAGGTGCGACCGACGCCGAGTTCCTTCAGGAAACTCGCTCGGTAGCGCAGAGATTCGGGATCGTTCCGATCGCGGGGGCGTGGCAGGTCGATGTCGACATCCACGGCAAACCCGCCCTTGTCGAGGATGAGCACACGGTCGGCAAGTCGTACGGCTTCGTCGACGTCGTGCGTGACGAGTAGTACAGCCGGACGGTGGCGGGCGACCAGATCGCCTACCAAGTCTTGCATTTGGAGCCTGGTCAAAGCGTCGAGGGCTGCGAACGGTTCGTCGAGCAGTAATAGTTCAGGTTCGCGAACAAGAGCGCGCGCCAATGCGACGCGTTGGGCCTCACCGCCGGAGAGCGTGGCCGGCCAGGCGCGGTGCTTGTCCGCGAGGTTGACCTCGGAGAGTGCGTTGCGTGCGTTGTCGGCCACCTGGCGCGATCGCTTTTGTCCCACCGTGACATTAGCCAGAACTCGCTTCGACGGTATCAATCGCGGTTCCTGGTAGACGACCGTGCGGTCGCGCGGGACCAGCACCTCACCGCTGTCCGGTGCTTCCAAACCAGAGAGCACTCGCAGCAGGGTCGTCTTGCCGGTTCCGCTGGGGCCGAGCAGAACGACGAACTCGCCGCGCGTGATCTCGAGGTCGATACCACCTAGAACAGTCTTGTCGCCGAATGACTTACGCACTCCGGTGAGTGAGACTGCTACCGGTGATCCGGCACGTCGCTCGGCCGCAGTGGTGCCGGTCCGCTCACGGGCTGCCAACGGCGGCAGAGGTGCTTCGGTGGATGGCAGCGAGCCGATGGTTGTATTCGTCATCGCGCCACCGACAATCTCCGCCACGGCATGGAGTACCGCTCGATCAGTCTGACGATTGCGTCGAAGATGAGTCCCAGTGCCGCGTACATGACGATGCACAGAACCATGTAGTCGGTGCGGTTGTATTCCTGCGCCAGGGTGACCAGATACCCGATGCCCTCACGTGTGCCGACCTGCTCGGCGGCGATCAATCCGGTGATGCTGAGCGACAGGCAGATTCGAAGCCCCATCAGAACACCGGGGAGGGCGGTCGGAAGAATCGCTCCGAACACCAGTCGCCAACCCGTCAGGCCGAAACCTTGTGCCGCTTCCACCATCTTGCGATCGACTCCGCGCACTCCCAGGTAGGTGTACGCGTACATGGGGGCGACGGTCGCGACGGCGATCAGGACTACCTTGAAGGTTTCGTCGATACCGAACCAGGCGATGAACAGCGGAACGAGCGCGAGGAACGGAACCGCGCGATTGATCTGCATGGTCGAGTCGATCAGTTCTTCACCGAGCGAGGAGAGACCGGACAGAACCCCGAGCACCAATCCGACGATCACACCGACCGAAACACCGAGTGCAGCACGTTGAAGCGACGCGAGACCGAAGTCGACCAACTGACCCGACTGGTACAGCTCGGCGAATGCCGTCCACACCGCCGGAGGTCCGGCCAGGATCTCTTCTCGGATCAGTCCGGTAGCGGATCCGATCCACCATCCGGCAACCAGCAGCGCGGGCACGAGGAAGCGGAGTGGGATCGAGACCCACTTGGGCCTGCTGCGATTGCGGCGGTAGCGGGGCGTTTCGAGTTGTGGATGCTCCACTGACGGCGACGCAGTTCGTGCGGGCCGGGTCAGCGTCACCATCGGGTCACTTCCCCTCGGTGGTGGGTGCTGCCGCTGCCGAACCTGCCACAGCACCCTGGAGGTCGAAGATCACGTCACTGCCCTTGATCGGCTGCTGGATCACCTTGTTGTCGGCGAACAGCGTGGAGATGGATTCGAGGTCGGTAGCATCCGCTGCAGTCGGGTAGCGGAAGTTGGTGATCTGGCCGCCGAGGGTGATCGCGTCGTCGAGTCGCTGTCCGGAGAGTGCACGCGGACCGGTCTGTTCGAAGACGTTCTCGAAGGCTGCTGGGTCGGCCTGCTGCTTCGCGGTGAGTTCCTGGGTGACCTCGAGGAACTTCTGGACCACCTCGGGATGCGCTTCGAGTACTGCGGTGCGGCCGGCGATGATGGTGCTGTCCACGGAGTCGATGCTCGCCTCGGTTGCGATCTCGACCGCGCCCTTGGCCTTGGCCTCCTGATACGGAATCAGGAACGATGCCCACGCGTCGACCTGCCCGGTGGAGAACGCCGACGCCGCGTCAGCCTGTTGCAGCGGAACACGTTCGACGGAATCGATCGGCACTCCGGCCTGCGTCAGAGCCTTGAGCGTGATGTACTCGCCCTTGCCTGCAGGGTTGACGGCAATGCGCTTGCCGGCCAGATCTGCGACGGTCTTGATGCCGGACTCCGGAGTGGCGATGATGCCGGCCTGGTCCTTGTTGTACGGGTCGGACGTGGCGAAGATGCGGACACCCACGTCCTTGGACAGTGCGCCGACGACGGGACTGTATGCGCCGGTTTGGATGTCGAGTTCACCGCTGTTGAAGAGTTTGAGGTTGGAGCTGAATCCCGGTGTGGTCTTGACCCATTCGATCTTTGCGCCCAGCGGTGCCAGCGCCTCGTCGTAGGTTCCGTCACGCTTGCCGACGGCGATGGCACCGGAGTTTCCGGGATCGAAAACTTTGAGCGTGAAGTCGGCGCTGGAATTGCCTGCGGCGCTGTTGGAATCGGAAGACCCACACGCCACCGCCAACCCGGCCAGCGGGATCATGGCGAGCGCAGCGGCAGCTCGTGGCAGTCGGCGGAAGCGGGACATGTATGTGGCTCCTTCAGGCGTTGAATCGTCAGAACTGACGACGATGACGCTATTGGGTGCTTGTCCGTTTTACCCCCGTTTGTTTTCTGGAGATTGGAAATCTTGACAACATCGGAAGTCTGTTCATCTGGGCTTTTGTAGGTCCACGTTCGGTTCCTTTCCATCTGATGGAAAGGATGGCCGGACTGCTGGGTCCGTGTTAGCGTCCGATTCTCAGGTCGATCAGGCCACAGCGAAAGGATCGTTCGTGACGGACGCACGCGGCGCGGGAGTTCAGACGGTAACCCGTGCCCTGACCATGCTCACATGTTTTCGCAGTGGCGAAGAACTGGGAGTCTCGGAAGTTGCGCGGCGACAAGAGCTTGCGGTCAGCACCACGCATCGATTGCTGCAGTCGCTCGTCGACGCGGGATTTCTCGAGAAGGACGACGCAACCAGTCGGTATCGCATCGGCGCGGCGCTGGCGGCTTACGGACAGGTCTCCTACCGGCAGCATCGGATCTATCTGTCCGAGCCCTATTTGGAGCAATTGGCCGCGACGACAGGAGCATCCGCCTCCCTGGCAGTGCGAAGCGGAAGTGAGGTGGTGTTGCTCGGATTCAGTCGGTGGCGCGAGGCCGACGGGCACGTGCTCCAGGGTGTCCGCCTTCCCTTGCATGCGAGCGCACTGGGGAAAGCCTTTCTGGCCTGGTCCGATGTCGACGACTCCGAACTTGCTGCTCTGCCACGTGAAGCGACCACTCAGCGTGCGATTACCGATGTCGCCGGTATCCGCCGGGAACTGGAACTGACTCGTGAGCGAGGATACGGATTCAACGACGAGGAGTTGACCCCGGATTTTCGAACGATCGGAATTCCGATCATCGATGGATCCGGCACTGTGCGTTACGCTCTCGGGCTTCGTGGTCCGGTCGAGCTGATGATCGACGAACGGATTCCGTTTCTCGCCGACCTTGCCAAGGTGACTGCACGACAGATCGGTGAGGTCCTTCTCTGACGTGATGTGAAAGCGCTTGTGGCAGATCCGGCCGAACGTGATTACCGTTGAAGTCGAGGGCGCGATCGCACAATGGCTACGCGACGTGACCGCGTCCTCGCGAGCGTGGAGACGAGTGATGACGACGATCGGTGTCGTTGCCCTGTTGCTGGGCGTCCTGTTGATCGTGGTCGAGGCGCATGCCCCAACCGCGGGGGTGCTCGGTGCGCTTGGAGCACTCATGATCGGTGCCGGCGTGTGGATGCTCTTCACGTCCGACGGTATCGGGCAATTGATTGCGATTCCGGTGACGGCGGGGGTCGCGGTAGTCGGCCTGGGCGTGGTGGCGGTAGCGAGTCGAAAAGCGCTTACCGCGCGCCGCGCTCCCGTGCGTACGGGGACGGAATCTCTTGTCGGCTCGGACGCGACCGTTCGCAGTTGGACCGGTGCGCAGGGTCAGGTCGAGCTCGACGGCGGATTATGGCGTGCTCGAATGGAATTCGGGTACGACGATTCTGTGCCCGCCGTGGGCGAATCTGTCGTCGTAGAGCAGGTTCGAGGCCTGACTCTGAAAGTGCGCCGTCGTGAACCGTGGGAGCTGCCGCTATGACCACCGTGCTTGTCGTGTTGTCCGTGTTTGTCGTGCTGATTGCAGTCCTTGTGGGCATGTCGGTGAGAGTTCTGCGCGAGTACGAGCGCGCGGTGGTGTTCCGCCTCGGTCGACTGATCACCTTGAAGGGTCCTGGTCTGGTGATTCTGGTGCCGGCGATCGATCGCATGGAGCGGGTCAGTCTGCGAACCGTCACGCTGAAGATACCGGTCCAAGAAGTGATCACTCGCGACAACGTCCCCGTGAAGGTCACCGCCGTCACGTACTTTCGGGTCGTCGACGCTGACCGTTCGATAGTCGAGGTCGAGGATTTTCTGGCCGCCACCTCACAGATCGCCCAGACCACACTGCGCTCCATTCTCGGTAAAGCTGAGTTGGACTCGCTGCTCTCCGAACGTGAACGGCTCAACGAGGACTTGCAGAAGGTAATCGATCAGCAGACCGAGCCGTGGGGAGTCAAGGTCACGACCGTCGAGATCAAGGACGTCGAGATTCCGGCCAACATGCAGCGCGCCATCGCCAGGCAAGCAGAGGCCGAACGAGAGCGGCGAGCCAAGATCATCAACGCCGACGCCGAGTTTCAGGCTTCGGCCAAGCTCGCCGAGGCGGCCGAGGTGATCAGCCGCAATCCGACCACCCTGCAGTTGCGTTATCTACAGACGCTTCACGAGATCGGTAGTGAGAACAACTCCACCGTTGTCTTCCCCTTGCCGCTGGATCTTGTCCGGCCCTTTATCGGTGGCGGAGTTGCGGCAACTCCCGCGACCCAAGAACCTGCCCGTTTCGTCTGGAATGCGAAAGTTGTTGATTAGCATCTAGTTTCGGTTACCATCCCTTGTGTTCGAAACTTTGTTCGATTAAACTTTGAGCATGGACAGTCGGGATGCGTGGCAACTGGATGGCGAGGACCTCAAGGGGGAGGTTCTGGATCTGGTGCGTGTCCGGCACGAGTTGCAGTCGCGGATGGTGTTGCTGATCGTGGAGATGTTTTCCCGTGAGGTTCTCGGTGGGAAGGGTTTTCGGGCGATCGCGCAGTGGTTGCATGGTTCGACGAATCTGGAGATCGGTGAGTGCAGTCTGCTGGTCGGGTTGGCGCGGTTGTTGATGCTCGAACCCGTTGTGGGCGATGCGTTTCATCGTGGTGACGTGGATGCGTTGAAAGCCCGTCAGGTGGCGTCGTTCTGTCAGCATCCGCCGAAGAACATGACCCTGGCGGATGTGGACAAGGCTCGCGGGATTCTGTTGGGGTTGGCGTCGCAGAACATTGCCGATTGTGATGCGGTGCGGGCGGCGATTCGGCGGATCGAGAAGCAGTACGGCAAGCGTGAGGACGGCGTTCCGGTCGGGGAAGATTCGGAGCGTAACGAGTTCTACGCCTCGAAAGGCCTGTACGGCAGAGTAACTGTGAAGGGTGATCTGGATGCGGTGAACGGGGCGCGTCTGATCACGTTGCTGTCGAGTCTGTCGGCTCCGACGCCGGAGAAGGGCGGTGCCAAGGACACCCGTACGCCGGCGCTGCGGCGGGCGGACGGGTTCTGCGAATTACTGCGGCGGTACGAGCGGGCGGGGTTGGGTCCGATCGAGGGCGGGGTGAAACCGCACATCACGGTGACCGCGTCGGCAAAAGACATGACGGACCTTAAAGTTCTGAAAGACCTCCTGCCGTCCACCGAAGAACTGGGTTTCGCGTGGACGGATTGGGTGGGCCCGATCAGTATCGATACCGCCCGGATGTTGGCGTGCGACTGCACCGTGACGCGAATTTTGTTGGATGAGAATGGTGTTCCGCTCGACTGCGGTAAGGAAACGAGAACGGCGACCGTTCCGCAGCGGCGGGCTCTTGCGGTTCGGGATGGCGGGTGTGCGTTTCCGGGGTGCGGAACACCATCCGGGTGGTGCGATGCCCACCATATTGTTCACTGGAACGATGGCGGCCCAACAGATCTCGACAACCTGATCTTGTTGTGCGGTCACCATCATCGGACACTGCACCACACCGAATGGCGGGTCGAGATCGGCCCCGATCGAAAAACGGTGTTCTACCCACCGATGTCGATCGATCCGTATCAGCATCCGATCGGCGGGAACAGCCCACCTACAGCAGCCTGAACGGGCGCAACTGAATACGTACACACCGGGGCATAGCCATGCCCCGGTGTGTACGGCGTGTGCGGTCAGAGCATCGTCGAGATATGGTCCGGCAGCGCGACACCGGAGTCGAGATCCTCGGACGGGATCGGTTCACCGAAGTGCGTAGCTGCGGGAACTACTCCAGCCCAAACGGTTTCGATACCGATGTCGGCGGCATCGTCACCGGGGCCGCCGGTGCGGGCCTTGACGGAAGCCTCGTACAACGGCAGTGCAAGAACGATGGTTGCCGCCATTTCCTTGCGCGTGTGATCCCGAAGGTGTTGGGAACGTCCGGGAACCACCTGGTCGACGATCAGATTCAAAGCCTTCACGCGCTCGTCGCCGTCGGTCACGACTCGAGGTGATCCGATGATGACGCCGCTGCGGTAGTTCATCGAGTGGTGGAAGCCCGACCGAGCCAACACGAGCCCGTCGAGGATCGTGATGGTGATGCAGATTTCGCTGTCGGGAGCCAAGCTCCGTGAAGCGACTGAACCGTGAACATAAATAGATCCGCCGCGGTCGGGGCCGTCGAGGTCGAACCCGTAGGCGGTGGGAAACACCATGGGAACTCCGCCGACGGTCACACCCATGTGGCACAGCTTCGCGGACTGCAAGACGTCGACGAGTGCCGCGCGTTCTGCGACGCCGTGGTGGCGGGCGCGCTTGTGCGTCGTACGTGCTGTCGGGGACAGCGGAATAGGTGCAGTGGGGGCAGGAGCAGGGGCAGCAAAGACAACGGAATCTGTCATGCAGACAATGCTGGTGGCAAAGTGGCTTCAAGTCATGGTCCAATCAGTGGAGACTTCGATAGGCCACTTCGATTTGCCACTTCCGGGAGGGTTCTGAATGTTTCTGCCTTCGGCGGTAGCCGTCGTCCTCGACCGGACAGATCGGCGGGCGCTCCCGGTCCAGATTGCCGACCACCTCAGAGCTGATATCCGCAGTGGTAAGGCGGCAGTGGGTCTGAGGTTACCCAGTTCCCGGAAGCTGGCGGCGGAGCTCGAGGTGGCGCGGGGCGTCGTGGAACGGGCGTATGAGCAGTTGATCGCCGAGGGTTGGCTTGTCGCTGTGCACGGCTCAGGCACCTTCGTTGCCGAGGCGCCCTCCCCCATGGTCACTCCCACGACTACACCGAAGAAGGCCGCCGACAAGATGTCACCCAGGGTGCAGCTCCGGCCGGGCGTGCCGTGGACGCCACCGCGTGCATCGGCAGCGTGGCGGCGGGCGTGGCGTGACGTCGGGTCCAAACCGCCACCTTTCGAGGATCCCGATCCTGCGGGTGACTACGAATTGCGTTCGGCACTATCGGAATTGCTGGCAAGAGCCCGCGGAATGTCGGTTGAACCCGAGAGAATCCTGATCACCTCAGGTGCCACGCATGGTCTCGGCCTCGCCCTGTCGGCTCTGCGTACCCGTGGTGCTGTTCTGGCGATGGAAGATCCCGGATACCGGTATGCGTCCTCGGCCGCAACAGCCTGTGGATGGTCGCTGCTCGACGTGCCCGTCGACGCTCATGGTCTCTGTGTCGACCAACTCGAAACGGCGTCGGAGAGCGTCCGCGGTGTGTATGTGACACCGTCCCATCAGTATCCGACAGGAGGGCTGCTTCCGGTAGGTCGGCGCAACCAGTTGATCGAGTTCGCACGCGCCCGCGACGTCGTCCTGTTCGAGGACGACTACGACTCCGAATTCCGTTACGACGTAGCGCCTTTGCCTGCGCTTGCCCAGTTGGCTCCTGATCGGGTGGTGTATCTCGGAACAGTTGCCAAGACGCTCGGCGCCGGAATTCGATTGGGCTGGTTGGTGGCTCCCCTCGACCTGGTCGACCGCATAGCAGTACACCGCAAGCGAATCGGCGACTTCCCGTCGGTTCCGCTGCAGCAAGCACTCCTGTCCCTGCTCCGTGACGGCGAATGGGATCGAGCGGTGCGTACCGCCCGGCGCAGGTACCGGGAGCGTGATCGGGCGGTCGAGGAAGCGCTGTCATCGTTCGGTGAACTGCGGGGTCTCGGCGCCGGCATGCACACGACGCTCATGCTCGACGCGGATCTGGCAGCCACCGTCGCTCGCGAGGCACTTGAATACGGCGTCGAAGTGCCCACCCTGGTCGAGTCCACCCGAACGCACGGAGACCCCGGCGGATTGGTCATCGGCTACGGACGGGTGGAATCCGCGGACCTCGAATATGCGCTCGAGGTGATAGCCGAGTGCCTCGAACGTCACAGCGCGTGAAGTCTCGTTGATCGGGAGTGCCGCAACGGATGGGCGTGGTCCAGTTCTAGCGTCTGCTCGTGACGATCCGAAGCCAGACCTTTCCGCACCTGCTCGCACCAGGCACCATCGGCCCGATGACCGTGCCCAATCGCGTGGTTCTCCCTGCGATGGACATGAACCTGTGTGAAGACGGGGAAATCGAAAAGGGCGACATCGACCACTTCGTGGCGCGTGCAGCTGGTGGAACGGGTCTGATCATCACCGGTTGCTGCGCTGTTGCGTATCCGCTGGGCTGCACCAGCCGCAAGGAACCGGGGCTTTCGGAAGACCGGTTCATCCCCGGTCTCAAGGCGTTGGCCGACGCAGTCCACGACGCAGGCAGCAAGCTCTGTGTGCAGATGACACACCACGGCAAGGTGGCGCGCATCGATACCCTCGACGGCCGACCGCAGTTGGTCCCGTCCACGCCGAAGCCGCCGGGTGACATGAGCGCGATGGCCGATTGCACGCCAGAAGAACTGGGCAAGATGGCTGCCATCAACGAGGGCAAGAGGGCTACGTACCACGAGGCAACCAAGGAAGATCTTGATTGGCTGGTTCGCATGTTCGCCGAGGCTGCCGGACGGGTGAAGGCGGCGGGCGGCGACGCCGTCGAGATTCACTGTGCCCACAACTACGTCCTCGGAGCGTTCCTGAGTCGGTACACGAATCAGCGCGGCGACGAGTACGGAGGTTCCATGGAGAACCGTGCTCGCCTCGCTTGTGAGGTCATTCGGGCGGTCAAGGAGGAGGTCGGTGGTGCGCTTGCCGTCATCGTGCGTCTGGCCGGTCAAGAGTACGGCGAAACCGACGGGCTGACGGTCGACGAGGCTGCTGCGGCCGCGAAGATGTTCGAAGAGGCCGGAGCTGACGCCATTCATGTCACCGGTACCGCGCTGAATGCTTTTGCCAACTTCACCGACGGACCACTGCCCGACAAGGTCGGCTACTACACCGACAATGCAACGCGAATCAAGCAGGCGATATCGATCCCCGTGATCACCGTCGGACGTATGCTCCCCGAGGTCGGCGAGAAGATGATCGCGGAAGGTCGCACGGACTTCGCCGCAATGGGCCGTCAGCTCCTGGCCGATCCACAGCTGGTGAACAAACTCAAAGACGGTGTACCCGAGCGGGTTCGGCCTTGCATCAATTGCTACGTCTGCGTGCAGGAGAACTTCTGGGACGAGACCCCGCTGTGCGCGGTGAACCCTGCCCTGGGCAACGAAGCGCTGCTCCCCTTCGTTCGGACCAGCACTCCGAAACACGTTGTTGTGGTCGGAGCGGGCCCCGGTGGTCTCGAAACGGCTCGCGTGGCCGCTGAACGTGGGCACCGAGTCACGGTGTTGGACAAATCCGATCGCCTCGGCGGCACCCTGTGGTTCTCGAGCCTCACTACCCCGGACAACGGGCGTCTGCTCAGCTGGTTGAAAGTGGAAATCGAGCGTCTCGGTGTCGATGT
Organism: Rhodococcus sp. MT28; assembly: GCF_058792695.1. Lineage (NCBI taxonomy): Bacteria > Bacillati > Actinomycetota > Actinomycetes > Mycobacteriales > Nocardiaceae > Rhodococcus > Rhodococcus sp. MT28. The sequence continues at coordinate 142,446 of NZ_JBXAFD010000002.1, read as the reverse complement.
TCGACTGAAGACCGAAGCCTCGGTTGCTTCGATCCGGGCACTGAACCCCGACGCCGTAGTCGTGGCCACCGGTGCGGTTCGTGAGCGGCCTAGCGTTCCGGGCGGTGATCTCCCGCACGTGCACACCGGTGATTCGTTGCGCGCGTTGATGACCGGAGCGGGAGACGTCTCACAGGTACCGCCGTTCCTGCGGACGATGGCCAAGTTGGGCAAGCTGTCCGGTATCACCAAGAGCCCCGCGGCGATCCGAGCTGTGACCCGCAAGTTCCTGCCCATGGGTAAGGACGTTGTCGTGATCGGTGGTTCGCTTGTCGGACTCGAGCTTGCGGAGTTCCTGGCCGAGCGAGGTCGCACTGTGACGCTGATCGAAGAAGGCCAGCAGTTGGGCATTCCGATGGCGATGCCGCGCCGCTGGACGGCGGTGCGCCACGCCAAGCATGTCGGTGTGAACATTCACCGCAATTCAACGGTGCAGCGCATCACCAAGGAGCACGTCGAATTCCGTTCCGGTGACAAGACACTGACCGCTCCGGCCGACATGGTTGTCGTCGCCTCGGGAGTGTCGGCGCAGGCGCCACTGGCCGATTCTCTGATCGGCGTCGTCTCCGACGTGCACGTGGTCGGTGACGCGGTGAACGTCGACTACATCGAGGGCGCGATGCACACGGCGTGGAAAGTCGCGATGGATCTGTAGTTCAGCGTCAGGTAGCGCTTTGTGCCGCAACGATGTCCGGCCACCAGCGGGCCGCGACATCGGGGTGCGCACGTAGTCGACTCTTGAGGGCATTCGCCCCGTAGGAATCGTGGATCGGGTTGTTCGCGTCCACGGTGACGCCGGTGGCGCGCGCCGCCAGCTCGGGAGGTAGGTCGAACTCCGGGATCTGCGCTGCGTAGTTCGGGTTGAAGAAGAACGGCACCGAGATACGTTCACCGTCGCCCTCGGGTGAAACTACCCGGTGCACAGTCGCTTTCAAGTAGCCGCCGGTAGCGACCTCGAGCAGTTCGCCGATGTTGACCACCAGCGCCCCGTCGATCGGCGGCGCGTCGATCCAGTCGCCGTCGTGCTCGACCTGCAGACCGCCTTTGCCCGGTTCGACATAGAGCAGAGTCAGCACACCCGCGTCCTTGTGTCCGCCGACGCCCTGGGAGCCGGCACCTTTCGGGCGGCCCGGGTAACGCACCACCTTGATGAGGATCGACGGATCGTGAGCGAACGCGTCGTCGAAGATGTTCGCATCCTGGCCCAGGGCTACCGCCCATTCGCGTAAGAGGCTCAATGCGATCGAGGTGAGTGTGTCGTTCCACTCGGTGATGACGTCGCGAAGTTCGGGAAGGGCGTCTGGCCACTGGTTGGGGCCCTGCAGAATCTCCCAGGCCGGTGAGGTGTCGGTGCGCTCGGCCGCGGGCTGTTCGGCGCCGATGTCGATCTGCTCGCGCCAGTCCTGCTTGCCTTCGGTCAGTTCGCCGCCGAGCCGGGTGTACCCACGGAAGTGCGGGCTGCGGACGTTCTCGATCGCGAGCTTCTCGGCAGTCGGCAGCGCGAAGAACTCGCGGGCGACGGCGAGGAGGCGGCGCTGCAGTTCGTCGGGAATTCCGTGGCCGACCAGGTAGAAGAATCCGACCTCGTGGGTGGCCTCGCGGAGCTGAGTGCGGAACTGCTCGGCGGTGTCGGGGTTCTGCGCAAGCGACAGATCGAGCACTGGCAGCGACGTAATCGACATGGGGTCCTCGATCCGTGTGATGGTTCTGATGTCCATCATTCCACGCTGAGCGGCACCCGGACCCGCACGGCAATTCGGCAGCCGCAGGCGTGATTACCCGCGCGGATGCGGAAACACCCTGCGGATAACAGAATCGGGGCCTTGCGCCGTTGGCGCAAGACCCCGAATCAGTGTGAGTCGAATTAAGCTTCGTCTGCGCCGATGATGAACGCTTCGAGCTCGATGCGAGCCTTGTCGTCGGCCATCTGGACCGGCGGGGACTTCATCAGGTAAGCGGAAGCCGGGTAAACCGGTCCACCGATGCCGCGGTCCTTGGCGATCTTGGCTGCGCGGACGGCGTCGATGATGATGCCGGCAGAGTTGGGCGAATCCCAGACCTCGAGCTTGTACTCCAGGTTCAGGGGAGCGTCACCGAAGGCGCGGCCTTCGAGGCGGACGTATGCCCACTTGCGGTCGTCGAGCCACTCCACGTAGTCCGAGGGACCGATGTGGACGTTGCGGTCGTGAACCTTGCCGGCAAGTGCGCCGGTCAGGTTGGACGTCACGGCCTGGGTCTTGGAAACCTTCTTGGACTCCAGGCGATCACGCTCGAGCATGTTCTTGAAGTCCATGTTTCCACCGACGTTGAGCTGGTAGGTGCGGTCCAGCACGACGCCGCGGTCTTCGAACAGCTTCGCCATCACGCGGTGGGTGATGGTGGCGCCGACCTGGCTCTTGATGTCGTCACCGACGATCGGGACGCCGGCGTCCTTGAACTTGGCAGCCCACTCCGGGTCGGAAGCGATGAAGACGGGCAGAGCGTTGACGAATGCCACGCCTGCGTCGATCGCGCACTGTGCGTAGAACTTGTCAGCGTCGTCGGAACCGACGGGCAGGTAGGAGACGAGGACGTCGACCTGAGCGTCCTTGAGTGCCTTGACGACGTCGACGGGCTCGGCGTCGGACAGCTCGATGGTCTCGGCGTAGTACTTGCCGATGCCGTCGAGGGTCGGGCCACGCTGAACGGGAACGTCCAGGGGCGGGACGTCGGCGATCTTGATGGTGTTGTTCTCGCTCGCGAGGATCGCCTCGGAGAGGTCGAAGCCGACCTTCTTGGCGTCGACGTCGAACGCAGCGACGAACTGCACGTCGCGGACGTGGTACTTGCCGAACTTGACGTGCATGAGGCCGGGGACCGTCTGGGTCTCGTCGGCATCCTTGTAGTAGTGGACGCCCTGAACCAGGGACGAGGCGCAGTTACCCACGCCCACAATGGCTACGCGCACCGCGGTGCTGTTCTCACCCATGGTCGGGTTCTCCTTCTTTCCGGGATGTTCCTGTTGTCGATTGCTCGGCTGCGATCAATTCGTTGAGCCAACGCACTTCGCGTTCACTCGATTCGAGTCCGAGCTGATGGAGCTGACGGGTATAGCGGTCCAGCGATCCGCTGGCCCGACCGACGGCCTCGCGGAGCCCCTCACGGCGCTCCTCGACCTGGCGTCGCCTGCCTTCGAGGATCCGCATCCGCGCTTCTGCGGGGGTGCGGCTGAAGAAGGCGAGGTGAACGCCGAAACCGTCGTCGGTGTAGTTCTGCGGCCCGGTGTCGGCGACCAGTTCGGTGAACCGTTGCCGACCTTCCGGAGTGAGCTGGTAGACGCGACGCGCCCGACGCTTGAGCGTGCCGGTGGCAGTGTCGACGTCTTCCGAGATCAATCCGTCGGCTTGCATGCGCCGCAGTGCCGGGTACAGCGATCCGTACGAGAACGCGCGGAATGCGCCGAGCAGACCAGTGAGCCGCTTACGCAGCTCGTATCCGTGCATCGGTGACTCGAGGAGCAGCCCGAGGATTGCGAGTTCGAGCAACTGACAAACCTCCCGAGTCGTTGAACCTAACCGCTTGATGCGATAACCAACTATATCGCGCCGATATATAAAACCACACTGCGGCCCGATACGTGTACCAAGGTGTCACGGCTAGATCAGGGGGTGAACGGGTAGATCGACATGATTTCGCCATCGAGGGCAGCGGTCAGGTACCCGCTCTCGTCGAGGTCGTTGCCGACGTGAATCTGGATGGTCGGAACATTTTCGGTGCTGTCGACAGAGACGTACCGAGTGGCCGGATTCTGCACGGAGGTGGTGGTTCCGGCGCCGTCGAGCAGGGCGATCACGATGCGAGGATCGAGCTGTCTGACGTCGATCTGTGTCACGTCGGGTTCGCGTGATCCTCCTGAAGTCGTGTCCTCGAGGTCGCCTCGGTAGTAGCTGTCCAGGCTCTTGCGCGGCGCGGCAGGATCGGCGCGCGTTACGCGTGCATAAGTGGGATAGATGGTCATCTCGTCGACCAGTCCGCTGCCGTACTCCGTTTCGATGGCATGGAACATCGCCCCCAGGCCGTCGACGGTGTGTAACTGTGGCTCGGGGCTCGAGAAGATCGTGACGTCGGACGCGGCGTATTTGATTCCGAAACCGACAGCCGAGACCAGTGACAGCGCGATGATCACAACAGCAATCCAACGCGTGTCGAGCGAAGGTTCTTTCCGAAGAATGGGTAGGGACGCCTCAGTCTGCAGATCGAACGTCAAATCTTCGAGATCGCCGAGAGTGACTGCCACCGCGGCGAGTTCGGTCAATTCGTCGTGCTCGGTCGCCGTGAGTTGTCCGTCGGCGAAGGCGGAGTCCAGCACTGCGCAGGTAGCCTCGCGATCGGCATTGCGAGCGCGGGTGGTCCTGGTCAGATCGTTCGGCATGTCCGGGGCCTATCGAGGAGTGAAGGGAGACAAGCGGATCGGGCGTCCGTCAGGCGTCAGATCCATCCACCCGCTCGCGCCGAGGTTGTTGCTGGCGTAGATGGAGACGCGTGGATCGTCGCTCGACGAACTCATGCTGATGTGTGTGATCTCGGCGTCGGGGACGTTGAGATTTGCGGACACTCCTGCCAGATATCCGGCGAGTTTGTCGATGTCGACGGCAGCGAGGTCGAAGGTGACGGTGCTGGCTGCTCGAGTCGACGTGCTGTCGCGTGGTGTGAAACCGCCTCGAAAGTCGATGTCTTCCTCCAGGTTCGGTGAGACAGCGGCGGCGCGAGTGACGCTTGCATAGCCGTCGTAGAAGTTGGCGGAATCGATTATCGTCGTGCCGTACTTGGCCATGTATCTGGTGATGAATTCCCCGATCCCGCTAGCGGTGACCGTGTTCAGCGTCGAACTCACAATGGGGGCAAGCGGTCCGACCGGTTCGGCTGCAGCCGGTGGAGGCGGTGGGGGTGAAGGGTCGGCGGACAAGGTGAGGTACCCGATCAGGCCGGCGAAGACAGTCGATGCGGCTGCGAGGTACCAGATCTTGTCGATACGGCGAACTTTGGCGACGGCGTTGCGCAGCGTTGCTTTCTGCAGATCGCGGACCAGCAGATCGAGCTGTCCGAGCGTGGTCGCGGTCATGGCCGCAGCCGTCCGGTTCGCGTGCTCGTCGACCGTGATCTGGCCGTCGGACAGAGCCGTATCGAGAACGGCGCAGGTATCGGAACGGTCGACGTCGCGCGCACGGGTGCGCGTAGAGGTAGTAGTCGGGGACCCACTCACCGGCTCACCCTAGCTCCCGTACGGGTAGGAACGAGAGATCTCGCCCCACGGGGTGACCTCGATGCGTCCATCCTCGCCGCGGATGTTCTCCGCGTAGATCGCGATCTCCGGGACACCGTAGTTCGCGTCGAGGATCACGGCGGTGATCGTCGCGTCCGGCACTTTGATGAATTCGCCGATGTTTTCCATGAACGGCGTGAGTTTGTCGATCTCGATGGAGCCGAGGTCGAACGTCGGCTGATCGCTTCTGCGAGGGGTGTTGTTCGGCTCGATCTGGAATCCACCCCAGAAGCTGATGCGCTGGGTCTGAGCCGGTGCACCGGGTGCTGCGCGTTGGACCGAAGAATGCTTCTCGTGGAAGCTCGCGCTGTCGACGAACATGTCGCCGTACTCGTCTCGATACCTCTCGATGAATGCGCCGATTCCTTCCGGGGTCAACGTGTCGATGTGTGCGATCAGGATCGGTTCGACGGTCGGCTCCGGCACCGGGGTGGTGGTCGGCAACGGCGGAGCGAGGGAAGTAGTGCTGGCATAACTGGCAGTGATGTCTTCCGAGGGCGTCAACGGTGACCGACTCCACGCCACTGCTGCGATCGCTCCGACGACGATCAGAGCAGCAGCACCGACGAACACGGCCTTTCGTGCCGTCGACGTCCGAGGCACCGTTTTGGTCTCGATCTTCGGCACCTGCAGATCGTTGACCAGGCGTGCGAGTGCGAGCAGGGTCTTCGCGGACTTCGCCTTCTCGGTCCGGTCGAAGTAGTCCTCCGCGCTCAACTGCCCTTCGGCGTACGCGGCGTCCAACACATTGCACGTTTCGACGCGATCAAGATCACGAGCACGCGTCATCGGAGAACGAGAAGACTTCACAGGAAGTGATCGTAATGGCTGGTCGCCATGCCCCCAGCCCCCGAAATGTGTTCATCGTGACCCTCCCGAACCGTCCGTCGCGGCACGGACGCACGTACGCTGGTCAGGTGCGGATACAGCGGCAAGTTGTGGACTACGCGCTCGCGCGTCGGTCTGTGCTGGCCGAAGTGTCTGCGGGTCGGACCGACGTCAAGCAGGTGTGTGACGCCGATCCGTACCTACTCAGAGCCGCGAAGTTCCACGGCCGGGGCAGCGACGTCGTCTGCCCCATTTGCCGCAAGGAACAGTTGACGCTCGTGTCCTGGGTGTTCGGCGACAAGCTCGGTCAGGTTTCGGGATCGGCCCGAACCTCGGACGAGCTCGCTCGGCTTGCGGAAACAGCAGAGGAGTTCACGGTGCACGTTGTAGAGGTGTGCCGTACCTGCAGTTGGAACCACTTGGTGCAGTCCTATGTGCTCGGCGCAGTACCTGCGCCGCCGCGACCGCGGCGAGCACGCCCACCAAGCCGGCGCACCGCCAGCGAGTAACGCCACACCCGAAGAAGGGCCCGATCGAAGTCTGCACGTGATCGGTCCGTGACCACTGGAGATTTGATTCGTGAGTTCCCCCAGCAACAACAACCCGGGCGGCAACAACCCGGGTGGCCGTCCCGTCGGTCCCAACCGTCCCGCCGGACCTCCTCAGGGTCGTCCGCCGCAGGGACGTCCCATGGGCCCACCACCGCAGGGACGCCCTCCGATGGGTCCGCCCCCTCAGGGTCGTCCGCCGCAAGGTCGTCCGATGGGACCCCCGCCCCAGGGTCGTCCGCCGCAAGCCCGACCTTCGGGCCCGCCTCCTCAGGGCCGCCCCGCCGGTCCCCCTCCTCAGGGTCGTCCGCCGCAAGGCCGACCTGCCGGCCCGCCGCCTCGAGATCGCGCCGTAGGCGCTCAGGCGAACGAACCGACCCAGCGCGTCGCGGCAGCAGCAGCGACCACCCGTAGCAACGCGGGCACCCGCCCGCCGGTCGGACCTCCGCCGACGAAGCCGCCGACAGGTGGCTCCGGTGGCGGTGGCAACGACGGACAACCCCCGAAGGGAAGAAAGAGCACCGTGAAGAAGAAGTCCAAGTGGCGCACAGTTCGCCGCTCGGCCTACGTCTTGGTGGCGCTCGGTCTTGTTCTGCCCGTCCTTGCCTTCATGGCCGCGTACATCGTGCAGGACGTCCCCAAACCCGGTGACCTCAAGACCAATCAGGTGGCGACGGTCTTTGCCGCCGACGGCACCACGGTGATCAGCACTGTCGTCCCGCCAGATGGCAACCGCGTCGAGGTCTCGCTCGATCAGGTACCGCCGCACGTTCGCAACGCTGTTCTGGCCGCAGAGGACCGCGATTTCTACTCGAACCCGGGCTTCTCGATCTCCGGTTTCGCACGCGCGGCCCGAGACAACGTCCTCGGTCGCGACAGCGCCGGTGGTGGCTCGACCATCACGCAGCAGTACGTCAAGAAGGCGCTTGTCGGCTCGGAGCGTTCGCTGACGCGAAAGATGAAGGAACTCGTCATCTCCTCGAAGATGGCCAACGAGTGGTCCAAGGACGACATCCTCGCCGCGTATCTGAACACCATTTACTTCGGTCGCGGCGCATACGGCATCGGCGCAGCATCCAAGGCTTACTTCGGTAAGCCCGTCGACCAGCTGTCCATCGAAGAAGGCGCCGTCCTGGCGTCGTCGATCCAGCTTCCGTCGCTCCTCGATCCCGAGACCAACCCGACCGGCGCGAAGTCCCGTTGGGATTACGTGCTCGACGGCATGGTGTCTGCAGGCACGCTGGATCAGGCCGCGCGCACGCCGATGCAGTACCCCGCCTACATCCCGCTCGCCCAGGTCGACAACAGCAGCCAGGGCTCGACCGGACCCGAAGGCCTGATCAAGCGTCAGGTGCTCAAGGAGATCGGCGACGCTGGAATCAGCGAGCAGTTGCTCAACACCGAGGGCTTGCAGATCACCACGACCATCGACCCGCAGGCTCAGGCCGCAGCGGTCGAGGCAGCCCGTTCCAACATGGAGGGTGAGCCGGAGAACCTGCGTACCGCAGTTGTCTCGGTCGATCCGAAGACCGGAGCCGTCAAGGCGTACTACGGCGGTGAGGACGGCGCGGGATACGACTTCGCGAATGCCGGACTTCAGACCGGTTCCTCGTTCAAGGTGTTCGGCCTCGCAGCCGCCCTGGATCAGGGAATCCCGCTCTCGCAGATGTACGACAGCTCACCGCTGACCGTCAACGGCATCTCCATCGGCAACGTCGAAGGTGAAAGCTGCGGCACCTGCACCATCGCAGAGGCGCTCAAGCGTTCGCTGAACACCAGCTTCTACCGTCAGATGCTCAGCCTCGACGGCAACGGCCCGCAGGAAATCGCGGACATCGCTCACAAGGCAGGCATCCCGAAGGACATCCCGGGCGTCGGCCCGTCGCTCACCGAGGCCGACGGTTCCGGCCCCAACAACGGCATCGTGCTCGGCCAGTACCAGGCCCGCGTGCTCGACATGGCGTCGTCGTACGCGACACTCGCCGCGTCCGGTACGTATCACGCACCGCACTTCGTGCAGAAGGTCGTCGCGGCCGACGGCACCGTGCTGCTGGACCGCGGCGCGCCCGCCGGTGAAGACCGCATCGACGCTGCCGTGGCGGACAACGTGACGGCTGCGATGCAGCCGATCGCGGCGTACTCGCGCGGTCACAACCTGGCCGGCGGACGTCTGTCGGCGTCGAAGACAGGTACCGCGCAGCTCGGTGACACCGGAGCCAACAAGGACGCGTGGATGGTCGGCTACACGCCGTCGCTTTCGACCGCGGTCTGGGTCGGAACTCCCGACGGTGAAGCGATCACCAATTCCGGTGGCGCGATGATCTACGGCTCGGGTCTGCCTTCGGACATCTGGAAGGACACGATGGACGGCGCCCTCGAGGGCACCGACAACGAGAAGTTCCCGACGCCGGGCAAGATCAACGGTCAAGCCGGTGGTGTTCCGGAGTACACGGCTCCCGCACCGCCCAAGACGTCGGCGCCGCCGACCACCGCACCGACGACGACGGAAACCACTCCGCCGCCCGTGGTGACAACGACGCAGGTCGAGGTTCTGCCGGGCATCACGATCCCGATTCCGGGCATCTCCCGGCCGACGACAACCACGCCACAGGTACCAGGGGCAGGCGAGACCACCGAGGAAGAACCGGCAGGTGTGAGCCCCGGCCAGTAGTTGGAGGGTGGTCGGTTCGAAAGACGGTAACCTCGCGGAGTGGCCGCGAATGCTGATGATGCCGAACCGACCTCCCCCGCTCCGCTGGCCGAAGATCTTCGTTCGGCGGATTGGCGGGACGTTCCCAGTCGCAACGACGCGATGGTGTCTGCGCTGTCGGGAACCGTCGGCGGTCCGGTAGGTCGTCACGCACTGATCGGGCGCACTCGCTTCTTCACACCGATGCGAGTGATCCTTCTGCTCGCCGTGGTGTTCTTGGCTTTCGGCTGGTTCGCCAAGGCGGGCTGTATTCAGCAGGCGCCGGTCGGCGAGAGCGGGCAGGTCGGCCTCGACTGGAGTGGCAGCCGTCAGTACGTGGCGATGTGTTACTCCGATACCGTTCCGCTGTACGGAGCCGAGCGCCTCGATCAGGGAGCATTCCCGTACAAGACGTCGTGGGAAGAAGTACGCGGCGACGGTTCGATCCAGATGCGGTACATGGAGTATCCGGTCATCTCGGGGCTCTACCAGTACGGCGCAATGAAAGTCGCGAAGGCGTGGGATTCGATCACCTGGCTGCCGGGCGCGATTCAGGTGGCGCTCTATTTCAACGTCGTGGCGTTCGGGTTGGCGTTGGCGTGGCTGGTCACCGTGTGGGCGAGCACCCTGCTGGCCGGACGACGAGTGTGGGACGGCGCTCTGATCGCGTGCTCCCCTTTGGTGATCGTGCACGTGTTCACGAACTTCGATCCTCTGGCGACGGCGTTCGCGGCGGGTGGGTTGTTGGCGTGGGCACGCAAGCGGCCCGTGCTCGCGGGAATCCTGCTCGGCCTGGGCGGCGCCGCAAAGCTCTACCCGCTGCTCCTACTGGGACCGCTCTTGGTCCTGTGTCTGCGCGCGGGCAAGACGAGGGACTGGCTGGTGACCGCTCTCAGCGCGGTCGCGGCATGGCTTGCGGTGAACCTGCCCATTGCCGCGCTGTACCCCCATGGTTGGTACGAGTTCTTCCGGCTCAACTCCGAACGCGGGGCCGATCCGGATTCGCTCTACAACGTGATCGCGTCGTTCACGTCGTGGAAGGGCCTCGACGGTCCTCTCGCACAGGGTGAGTCGCCGTCGAATCTCAACGCCGTCTCTCTGCTTTTGTTCGTGGCCGTCTGCATCGGTGTCGGATACGTCGCCCTGACGGCGCAGCGTCGTCCGCGAGTTGCGCAGCTGTGCTTCCTGTTGGTGGCGGGCTTCCTGCTCACGAACAAGGTGTGGAGCCCGCAGTATTCTCTGTGGCTGGTGCCGCTGGCCGTGTTGGCCTTGCCGCACCGCAGACTCCTGCTCGCGTGGATGACCATCGACGCCCTGGTCTGGGTTCCACGAATGATGTATTACCTCGGAGTGTCCAACAAGGGGCTGCCCGAGCAGTGGTTCACCGGAACCATCGTGATCCGGGACATCGCGGTACTCGTTCTGTGCGCGCTGGTGCTCCGGCAGATCTACCGGCCGTCGGAGGATCTCGTGCGGTACGGGTTCATCGACGATCCGGCGGGCGGTGTTCTCGATCAAGCACCGGACAAACAACCCGCCTGGCTACCCGGTTGGTTGAAGCCGTCCAAGGCGAAGGAACCGGAACCCGTCGCGGTCTGAGGTCACCACTCGTCGAGGGTGGTGTACCCGTCCTGAACCGCGCGGGCGAACAACGCTGCCTTCGTGGGAGCCGGCCGCCCGACGTCGCTGTACTTCGTGCGGATCCGAGTGATGTGTGTGTTGACGGTGCAGACGCGTAGGCCGAGTGTCTCGGCGACCTCGGACTTGGAATCCGAACGTAGCCAGGCAAGAAGTACTTCGATCTCACGGACGCTCAGCTTCGGCTTGTGCTTGCCGTGCTTGGGGTTGCCGACTCGGGACACGTTTGCCTCGATCTTCGGAGAAATGCCGATTGAAGACATGCGAGTAGCGCCTTTCGACGGAGGGGATGGGCGTCGACTGCCGTATTTGCAGAAGGGCTGCTGGCTCAGGGTGCGACTGAGACGAGTATTTCGATCGAGGTGTCTCAGTGGAACGGGTGCAACTCTCTCGATACAGAGTCCATACAACGGACAAATCCCCTACCTGCTCCGATAGAGTGCGTCGCTATGAACTCGAAGGCGGAAGCCGGTACGCACAATCAGGTCGATCCCGCCCGGATCGAGTCGCGTGGGCAGTTTGCTGAGACGCTCACTGCACTGCGGAACGCAGCCGGACTGACGGTCCGCGAAGCCGTCGAGCGTTCGGGTGGTTTGCACGGAACCGTCAGCGGATGGTTTGCCGGCCAACACCTGCCGACGCCGGCGAGTACCCCGATGTTTTTCGCGCTCCTCGAGGCCTGCGGCGTCGATTCCGAGGATGAGCGGCAGCGCTGGATCAGTGCGGTGCAACGAGTGAGACAGCTGACGGCCAGACGACGCGGCGACGCCACCGTTCCGTATCGAGGTCTCGAGTCGTTCCGGCAAGAGGACGCCGAGTGGTTCTTCGGTCGAGACGAACTCACTGCCAACTTGGTTGAGCGGGTGGCGTCGGCGATACGAGGTGTCGGTCGCCGTCAGTTCATGGTGATCGGTGCCTCCGGATCGGGTAAGTCGTCGTTGCTGCGGGCCGGGCTCGCCCCCAAGATCGCCGGGGACGATCCACGGTTCGACGGTTGGCGGGTGGAAACCCTGCAGCCGGGTACGGGAGGAATTCCGTCGTCGATCTCCGACGAACCAACCGTCTTGATCCTCGACCAGTTCGAGGAACTGTGGACGCAGTGCGACGGTGATCGGCGCGAGGAAATACTGCGGACCCTCGCGGAACTCGGTGAGAACACCATCGCAGTCATCGGAATGCGCGCCGACTTCTACGGGCTCGCGGCGGAGGAACCGCTTTTGGTACCGCTGCTCGACGATTCGCCGATGGTGGTCGGGCCGCTGACCGACGAACAATTGCGCGAGGTGATCGTCGAGCCGGCGATCAAGGCCGGGATGACCGTGCAGAGCGAATTGGTTCAGGTTCTGGTCTCCGAGCTGACACCACGCGGCTCGCGTACGGCGAGCGACCCCGGAGCTTTGCCCTTGCTGTCACACGCACTGTTGGGGACCTGGCAACGGTCGACGCGTAAAACTCTGACCGTCTCGGATTACTACGCCACCGACGGGATTGCCGGGGCCGTCCAGCAAAGCGCGGAGGAAGTGTACGGCGAGCTCACAGAGCGGCAGCAGCAGTTGGCGCGCAGGATCTTCCTCCGGTTGGTCAACGTCGACGAAGTGACGCAGACGCGTCGGCGGGCACCGCGCACCGAACTCTTCCTCGGTGACGACGTCGACGACGTGAATACCGTCATCGACCGGTTCGCCTTACGCCGCCTTCTCACCGTCGACGAGGAGACCGTCGAGGTTTCGCACGAGGTCTTGCTGTCCGCGTGGAGTCGGCTTCGCGATTGGATCGACTCGGACCGCGCCGGTCTGGCGGTGCATCGCCGGTTCACCTACGCGGCGCAGGTGTGGGAAGACAGTGGACGCGACCCCGGCGCGCTGCTCGGACCCGCACGTCTTCATCTGACGGAAGAATGGCTGCGTTCGGGCGAACTCGGGCTCCCACTGGAACCGAGTCGGACCCGCGCCGCCGACCTCAATGCCACCGAGCGGGAGTACCTCGCCGCGAGCATCGAGCATCGTGATCAGCAGGAATTTGCCGATCGCCGACGTACACGCGTGCTACGACGGCTCGTGACTGCGCTGGCAGCCGCGTCGGTGATCGCTCTGGTGTTGGCGGTGGTTGCCACCGTCGCCGGTATCGGAGCCAATCGTCAACGTGTCCAAGCAGATACTGCGCGCGACGAGGCGATGTCGCGTCAGGTGGCCACCGAGTCGATCAGGATGCGTGAGCGGGATCCGTCGCTGGCGTCGCAGCTTGCTCTGGCGGCATTTGCGGTCAACGAAACGACCGAAGCCCGCTCGGCATTGCTGGATGCGTCGGGCGTTCATTCGGCTACTCGCATCATCGGGCCGCCCGGCGCGATGAAGGCCCGGATCAACCCAGCCGGAACTGTTGTGGCGGTGGGTGGTTCGGACGGGAAGGTCAGGCTTTATCCGATGGTGGACGGTGTTGCCTCAGCCGTTCCGCAGGCGGAGTTCCTCGGAGTCTCGGAGGGCACGGCCCTCTTTGCCGTCGCCTACAGCCCGGACGGACGGCTCCTTGCGACCGGTGGTGCCGGCGGCGCTGCACTCTGGGATGTGTCGGACCCGAAGAATCCGGTCCGTGGAACACTTCCCGTCGACGGTGAACGCGTAGTGCAGGACATGGAGTTCAGCCCAGACGGAACCAAGCTGGTCGCCGGTACCTCGACGCCCGACGTCCTGCGATGGAACATCGACACCTCCACGAATGCCGTTGCTTTGCCTGCTCTTCCGCATCCAGCTGACGGCATTGTCACCGCGACGTTCAGTCCTGACGGACGTTTCCTCGTGGCGGGCGGGCGTCAAGCGACTCTGCGCGTGTGGGACGTCGCAAAGTGGGGTGAGGAATCGGCGCCGATCTTCGCGACCGAGCCGAACGGCACCACCGTCCACTACCTCGGCGTCGCCTTCAGTCCGGACGGACGCGAGCTTGCGGCGGGAACCACTGGCAGGGAGGTGGTTCGGTGGGACATGAGCGATCCGGCGCGCCCCACTCCCCTGCAGGCACTGACGGGATTTTCCAGCTACGTCAACGAACTGAACTACGGCAAAGACGGAACACGTCTTGCCGCAGGAAGTTCCGACAACTCCGTGCGCGTGTGGGACCCCCGAACCGGGGCATTGATCGAAACACTTCCGGACAGTGGGGCGGTGACCACAGTCGACTACAGCGATGACGGCCGCAATCTGGTCACCGGGGGACTCAACGGTGTGACTCGCGTGTGGGCTCTTCCGGGTCCGGTCTGGGCGGGAGCTCGGGACACGATCTTCACCAGTCCCTTTGCCGCGGACGGCTCGCGTCTGGTGGCCGGCGTCGGTGCCAGGGGTGGCGCGATGTTGGCGTGGAACACCGAGGATCTCGATCGCCCCGCGGTGATGCCGGAGTTGAAACCGCAAGGGGACGACTCTTTCAGCGGTGCGTCGGCGGTGTCGGCAGACGGGAACCTGGCTGTGAGCGGCACCGGCGGCGGCGGTGCATATCTTTGGGACCTGAGTGATCCGGCGTCGCCACGTATCTACGGCGAGCCTGCGGTATATGTGAAGGGCATCGTGGCGGTTGTCGCGCTGAATCCCGCCGGAGATCTGCTGGCGGTGTCCTCGCAGGACGACAACAGTATTGCGTTGGTCGACGTTTCCGACCCGTCGGCTCCGAAACTGTTGTCGTTGACCGATGTCGGCTCCTACCCGCAGATGATGGCCTTTCAGCCAGGTACCGACATCTTGGCGATCGCGAACGCCAAGAACGAAGTGGATCTGTGGGACGTGTCGAACGCAGCGTCGCCCCGGGTGGCGGCGACGGTGGGTGGATTCGAAAGCTACGCATTAGCAGTGTCTTTCAGCGCCGACGGAACGCTGTTGGCCGCCGGAAGTGCGGATCACGGTGTCGCCGTGTGGGACGTACGCACACCGTCGGCACCCGAGGAACTCGCTCGTCTCGTCGGCCCCGAGGGCGCAATCTATTCGATCTCGTTCAACCGCGCCGGTGATCGGCTCGCTGCCGGTGTCGGCGACGGAACCGTCTGGCTCTGGGACATCGAGACTCCCTCGCGGTCAACACGATTTGCGACGCTGTCCGCCTACCCGGGTCGCGTCAACGACGCTCAGTTCGCCGGCGAGAGTGACATGATCGCGGGCAGTGGGTCGGACAAGACCGTTCGCTTGTGGGGAATCGACCCCGACGGCGTCGTTGATCGATTGTGCCGCACCGCAGGATCTCCCATCACGGAAGCCGAATGGGAGCGGTACCTGCCCGGTGTTCCCTACCAGGATCCGTGTGCCGGCTGACGCGCTTCAGTTCATCCAGAACTCGAGCGCCGCTTCCCGACCCAGCTCGCCTCCGCTGCCGGTGATCACCAGTCCGGCGGAGGTGAGCTTGTACGTCACGTCCTTGTTGGTGACGGTGAATCCGTTGCCCGTGGGCGTCGGATCGTCGAGTTCGATGGTGGCGCCGTCGCTCAGCCGTTGACCCTTGTAGTAGTAACGCCCGACTCCGGTTTCGCAGATGACGATTCGTGATCCGGTCGTGACGGCGATGGCGACGGCGGGATTGGTGGAGTTGCAACTGGGGCCGCCGGAGATGAAGCCCTGACGGTTGGTGCCCGAGACGGTCGGCGCTGGTCCGATCGAGGTTGTGACGCGTGGGGGCGTCGTCGTTTTCGGCGCTGTGGTGGGTGCACTCGGCGCCCGAGTCGTGGTCGTGGAGTACGAGTACGGCGTCGTATAGGTGAGACTCCGCGAACTCGCTTCATTGGCGGCGTTGCCGAAAGCGGCGGCGAGCAGCCCGAAGAACGCGATCCACACGATCACGGCCAGGATGCCGAGTGCGGTGAAGATGTAGCCGATGATCAGTCCGGCAAGGGCGAGTCCGTCGCCTTCTTCGCCGGTCCGTTTGATCTGGCCGCGAGCGATGTGCCCGAAGACGATCCCCAACGGCGCGATGAGGAACGCGAAGACGAGGGCGAGTACCGCGAGTGTGTTCGTCGGCCGCCTGCCGTACGGATCGGGCTGCCCGTACGGAGCCGGTTGCCAATTCTGATTGCCCTGGTACCCGTACCCACCCTGATCGCTCATGAGGTGAATCTTGGCATGGACTTCGTCGAAGAGTGCAGGTGATGGCTAGTTTCGGGTACGTGTCTCGAGCTGAGGTGCGATGGTCGGCCAATCGTCGTCGGTCATCGCGAACAGCGCTGTTGTACGCCAACTGCCGTCGACACGGCGTCGGTGCTTGCGCAGCAGGCCCTCGAACTGAGCGCCGAGCTTTGCGATCGCGGCCCTGGATTGATCGTTGAACTCGTCCGTGTGCCACTCGACGCGTACGGCTTCGAGCTGGTCGAAGGCGTGACGAAGCAGGAGCAGCTTCGATTCGGGATTGATCCCGGTTCCCTGAACCGATCGCGACAACCACGTGTATCCGATTGCAAGACTGCGGTTTACCGGGTCGATCTGGTACATGGACGTGGTGCCGACCACGGCGTTCGTCACGATGTTCACCTGCGCAAAGGCGATCCGATTAGGGTCGTCGGTTGCTGCAGCGATGTACTTCTGTGCCTGTTCCCGATCGGTGATGGGCGATGCGGTCCAACGAAAGATCGCCGGGTCGTCGGCAGCAGCGAGCAGAGCGTCGGTGTGCGCGACGCCCAGGGGTTCGAGTCGGACACGATCACCGGTCAGCGTCGGTGATTCGAACCATGATGCAGTCATCAGGCGTGCTCCCGTGAGTGAGTCGGAAGGTTGTTGTCGGAGTTGGCAATCTGATCGGTCCCACCGGCAAGCGGATACCGCAACGGGACTCGCAGGAACAGGAAGAAGAACACGGCGAGCAGGATGACGTGGCCCCACACGCTCGCCTGGACGACGGCCTCGTACTTGCTCGGATCGAGATTCATGTCCAGTTGGTAGAAGTACCGGAAGATGCCGATACCCAACGCTGCGTCGGCGATCAGATAGGCGACGATCCAGAACCACCGGATCTTGAACAGTACGAGGAAAGGCAGGATCCACAGTGTGTACTGCGGTGAATTGACCTTGTGTAGCAACACGAATCCGCACAGCATCGCGGCACTGACTGCAATCCACGGAAAGTAGCCGTCGCGGACGTAGCGGCGCCAACCCAGATACATCGCGAGCGCGAACGACAACAGGATCATCACCGGAGACAGGATGCTCACCAGTGCGTCGTAGTCGGCGTTGAGCTCGCGAACTCCGAAACCGTAGAAGGGGCGCAAACCCCAGAACCACACCGAATTGGTGGTGATGTCGGCGCTTCGCTTCTCCTGGAAGCTGAACGACGCGCGCCAGCCTTCGTACGAGATGAGGGCGAACGGCAGGTTGACGAGGACGACGGTGACGATCGCCGCGCCTGCCGTCATCAGCGCTCCACGAACGTCGTAGCGCTTGCCTTCGGTGCCGCGTAGAAGCACGTAGGCCATGAGCGGCAGCACGAACATTCCCGGGTACAGCTTCAAACAGAAACCGATCGCCAGGATGACGGCCGCCAGAACCGCGCGAGTTCGCAGCGGGATCCGCTCGAACGTCATCAGGAAGATCGCGCCGACGCTGGTGGCCACCACCGGGAGCTCCCAGTTGTGGAATGCGTACAGAACCAGGGGCGGAGTCGCCGACCACACGAGCGCGTACGCGCCGCTCATCTTGCCGAGCATCCACGCCGTGAGCAGTCCGAAAGGAGCCAGGATCAGGGCCGAGTGCAGAAGGAAATCGGTGTCGGTGTGTGAGCCGATACCGCCCAGCCACATCAGAATTCCGCTGAGCACCGGGTATTCGACGGTTCCGCCGGTCAGGAATCCTTCGGGCGTTATCCCTCCGGTGACGAAGGGGAACAGATGCTGATCGATTCCTCGTCCGAGCCAGAGCAACTGGATATCGGAGTAGCAGACGTCGATGTTCTTGTTGACGTCGAAGTTCAGGCTTCGGCCGTCGGGCGCGAACGGTGCACCGCCGCATCTGGCCTTGTTGAAATAGCCCAGCGCCATCGTCAGCCCGCACAATCCGACGACCAACGCCAGGATCGACGCCGGGGTCTTGCGGTCTGTTCGCATGATTCTCACCCTAGGGGGCGCAGTGGCTCGCGGGGTGATGCGTCTGCGCCACGCGTCGCGCATCGACCTGGCGGTCTCCCCGGAGGGCTGGGACGATTTCCCTGGTCAAGGCCCCTCGTGTAACCTACGAGGGTTGCTGACGCAACGACCCTCCTGCCACGGATAGTCCGTGGCCGTTTTCACTTAGTCCACAGGAGGTGATGAGGTCTTATGCGTCATTACGAATTGATGGTCATCCTTGACCCCAGCCTGGACGAGCGCACTGTCGCTCCTTCACTGGATACGTTCCTCAATGTTGTGCGCCAGCACGGCGGCACGATCGACAAGGTCGATGTCTGGGGTAAGCGTCGTCTCGCCTACGAGATCCTGAAGCATGCTGAAGGTATCTACGCGGTGATCGACATCAACGCCACTCCCGCCACCGTCGCTGAGCTCGACCGTCAGCTCGGTCTGAACGAGTCGGTTCTGCGCACGAAGGTTCTGCGCCACAACAAGTAATTACTGTCGGTAGCGAGCTCTACTCTCGCGCCCAACGGTCTTACATCAATGCAGGAGGAACCACATGGCTGGCGACACCATCATCACCGTCATCGGAAACCTGACGGCTGATCCTGAACTTCGTTTCACCCCGGCGGGTGCCGCGGTTGCAAACTTCACGGTTGCTTCCACGCCCCGCACCTTCGACCGTAATTCCAATGAATGGAAAGACGGCGATGCGCTGTTCATGCGTTGCAACATCTGGCGCGAAGCAGCCGAGAACGTCGCGGAGAGCTTGACCCGTGGTTCACGAGTAATCGTGAGCGGCCGGCTCAAGCAGCGTTCGTACGAAACTCGCGAGGGCGAAAAGCGAACTGTCGTCGAGCTCGAAGTCGATGAAATCGGTCCTTCACTGAAGTACGCCACGGCAAAGGTCAACAAGGCCAACCGTGGTGGCGGCGGTGGAGGCGGCAACTTCGGCGGTTCCTCCGGCGGATCGGGTGGCGGACGTCCGAGCGCTGCACCTTCGGGTGGAGACGATCCTTGGGGCAGTGCGCCTCAGGCTTCGGGCTCCTTCGGTGGTGCGGGCAGCGACGAACCGCCCTTCTGATCCGTACCTGATCAGGAACATCCAGAAAAGAGCAAAGACATGCCGAAGCCGCCCTTGCGCGACAAGGTTATGAAGAAGAAGGTCTGCACCTTCTGCAAAGAGAAGAACACGCAGATCAACTACAAGGACACGACGTTGCTTCGTAAGTACGTCAGCGATCGCGGAAAGATCCGTGCTCGCCGTGTCACCGGCAATTGCGTCCAGCACCAGCGCGACGTTGCCATTGCCGTCAAGAACTCACGTGAGGTAGCACTGCTGCCTTACGCCACCGTGGCTCGCTAAGGAAAGGGAGGAAAGAACATGAAGCTCATCCTCACCGCTGACGTGGACAACCTCGGTGCGCCTGGCGACACCGTGGAGGTCAAGGACGGCTACGGCCGTAACTACCTGCTCCCCCGCGGACTGGCAATCGTCGCCACTCGTGGCGCCGAGAAGCAGGTCGAGGGCATCCGTCGTGCACAGGAAGCGCGCGCTGTGCGCGGCCTGGATCACGCCAAGGAGCTCAAGGCAGCTATCGAGGGCCTCGAGTCCGTAACGCTGACGGTCAAGACCGCCGGTGGCTCGGGCAAGCTCTTCGGTTCGGTTACCGTCGCTGACGTCGCTGCTGCGATCAAGGCTGCCGGTGGACCGGTTGTCGACAAGCGCTCCATCGTGTTGCCGAAGGCTCACATCAAGAACACGGGCAAGCACGCCGTGGTCGTGAACCTGCACCCCGATGTGGTTGCCAAGTTCAACCTGAACGTCGTCGGCGCATAGTCGACTGTTCGTCTCGCCGGGCCCCGCACACTTCGGTGTGCGGGGCCCGACGTTTTGTTTCGGGGTGCGGTGTGCCGCCTGACAGCGTCCCGAATCGGACCTGGGGATAACTCTCACACTGTGATGTTCGACTTGGTGATCAGTGACGAATCGGGCGAGGCAACACGCCCGACACGCCGACGCGCCGACTGTGGAAAAACTATTTTCATCAACAGGCCTGTGAAATTGTGGATAGTCATCTACCTGGTCTTTTGTGGTTGCTAGGCAAAGTAGTCCCCAAATGCTCCACAGGCGGTGCACACCGTGGGGCGGGAGTTTCCACAAAGCATCCACAGGTTTATCCACAGTCCGGTTTGTATGCGGACCTACTAGTCCCTAACGTCATCTCGGCGTCTATCTACAGCCCGGCCGAATGCGGCTAGGGGATGTCGGTGGGGGCAGGTACAAATGATGAGGGCGCTGCGGTTTCTGGCAGTGTCGTCGAGTGTTTTACGGGAAGGTCTCGCTTGTGGCTGTTGTAGATGATCGAGGACCTTCCGACTTCTCAGGGCCGGACTACCCGGGCCCTCCCGAGGCCGAGCCCGACCAGGAGTTCGGACGCCAGCCACCTCAGGACATGACTGCCGAGCAGTCGGTGCTCGGCGGCATGCTGCTGAGCAAGGACGCCATCGCTGACGTCCTCGAGGTACTGCGTCCGGGTGACTTCTACCGGCCCGCCCACCAGTCCGTCTACGACGTGATCCTGGACCTCTACAGCCGTGGCGAGCCCGCCGACCCGGTGACGGTCTCCGCCGAGCTCGACCGTCGAGGTGAGCTCCGCCGTATCGGTGGTGCTGCCTACCTGGTGACGCTGACCCAGACAGTGCCCACAGCCGCCAACGCCGCCTTCTATGCCGAGATCGTGGCCGAGAAGTCCGTGCTGCGTCGTCTGGTCGACGCCGGTACTCGCATCGTCCAGTACGGCTACGCCGGCACCGAGGGTCAGGACGTGGCCGAGGTTGTCGACCGCGCGCAGGCCGAGATCTTCGAGGTCACCGAGCGTCGAACCACCGAGGACTTCGTACCCCTCACCGAGCTCCTCCAGCCCACGATGGACGAGATCGACTCCATCGCCAGCCGCGGCGGAATTTCCCTCGGTGTGCCCACCGGATTCAAGGATCTCGACGAGATCACCAACGGTCTTCACGCTGGTCAGATGATTATCGTCGCGGCTAGACCTGGTGTGGGCAAATCGACGCTTGGAATGGATTTTTTGCGTTCCTGCTCCATCACGCACGGCATGGCCAGCGTCATGTTCTCGTTGGAAATGAGCAAAACCGAGATCGTCATGCGTCTGCTGTCCGCAGAGGCAAAGATCAAGCTCGGCGACATGCGCTCCGGAAAGATGACCGACGACGACTGGACCAAGCTCGCGCGTCGCATGAGTGAGATCAGTGAGGCGCCGCTATTCATCGACGACTCCCCCAACCTCACCATGATGGAAATTCGCGCAAAAGCGCGGCGGCTCAAGCAGAAACACGACATTCGCCTGATCGTGATCGACTACCTCCAGCTGATGAGCTCGGGTAAAAAGGTCGAGTCCCGTCAGCAGGAAGTCTCCGAATTCTCCCGTAGCCTAAAGCTTTTGGCGAAGGAGCTCGAAGTTCCGGTTGTCGCGATCTGTCAGCTCAACCGTGGTCCCGAGCAGCGAACCGACAAGCGTCCCCAGGTCGCCGACCTTCGTGAGTCCGGTTCACTCGAGCAGGACGCCGACATGGTGATTCTGCTGTACCGCCCCGACGCGACCGAGCGAGACGATCCCCGTGGCGGTGAAGCCGACCTGATTCTGGGTAAGCACCGTAACGGCCCGACCGCGACAATCACTGTGGCGCACCAGCTTCACCTGTCCAAGTTTGTGGACATGGCCCGGGGATAGTGGCTGCCGCCATCGCCTGAAGGTGGGACGGATTTCAGATCTTGTGAGATCTTGCTACAAGCACCAATTCGATTCCACTAGTGCAAAATTCGGTTTTTCTACAGGTGGGGTAGTGCTGCAGTGAGGAAGACGGCGCCGAAGGCGATTCCGGCGATGCCGGTGAGGATCCCGACCACGCCGGCGGTGTTGTCGCCCAGATCGCGTCCGGGGGTGTCGGGTCGGCGCGCTGCCAGGGCGGTTCCGATGGCGGCGGCACCGAGGAGGATGCCGAGGCCGAACATCCAGAACGTCAGTATCGAGAGTGCACCGAGCATCAACGCCATGTCGCTGTATTCATCGCTGGTGATAGGACGATGGTGATCCCACCAATCGGGTGGAGTGTGCGCGCGGGATTCGGTGTTGTCGGTGTTGTCGGATTGCTCGTGCGGGGGGATGGTGGATGCAGTCATGGCAGCTAAAGGGTTCTCGCGCTGATTCTTTCGTGTGGTGGATGTACCGGTGTGCGCCACGGGTGTGCAGTGGGAGATCGAAGCGATGGTGGGTGAGGCCCGAGAACCCATCGCGTGTCCTCGGGAGTCACCCCACCATCAAGCGGTGTTCGGGCCAGGCGGATCAGGCTTCGATCTGCACCTGTGTTGTCGATCCGGCGTTATCGGTTCGGGAGGGTGGTCCGGAGGAGACCTCGATCCTCCGCGGTTTCGCCTTCTCTGCGATCGGCAACGTCACCGTCAACACGCCGTTGTCGTACGAGGCCTCGATCTGTTCGGCGTCGATGTCGTCGCTGATGGACAGCTGCCGTTTGTATGTTCCAGCGAAACGCTCACTCGCCAGCCAGCTCACACCCTCTTCGGAGAGGGCGGTGCGGTGCGCGGTCAACGTCAGGGTCGAGCCGTCGATGCGGACGTCCACTGATCCTGGGTCGACGCCGGGAAGATCGGCGTGCAGGACGTACTGGTCCTCGACCTTGTAGAGGTCCATCGGCATGAACCGTGGACTGCGTCCGTTGCCGGTTCCCGCGGCGAGTACGGACTTGGTGATCGCGTCGATGTCGGTGAAAGGATCGAAACGAAGCACAGCAACACACCTCCCATGTCGTGAAAAGAAAGGTCACCGCCACTGTGGCGGTTGACCGAACTTACTGTGCGAGAACATGATAACCACACGAATTAGCACTCTGCAACCGAGAGTGCCAGAAGCTTTGGGGAAGTGTTCCGGTCCCTGAAGATCGCTGCTTTGCCTGGTCCCGACAAAAGCGGTGGCCGCCTTCGGCCTCGATTCGAAGCGGGCGGCGCGGTACGGCACTTCGTCAGTAGCGGCGGTGCGGCAACGGATCCGCCGGAGCCCCGACTCTGCGTGTGCGAGTCGGGGCGTATGACCGACGTCGGCATTGAGCACACAACACCGATGACCCACTATCCGTGCGAAGTCGACGTTCATGTCGTCCGCACATCTTCAACCATAAACAGTGCGATCGGTATAAATCATGTTCAGTCGCCTTCGATGCCAAGAAGTGACATGGCCGTTTGCATGGCAAGGTGAACATCTTGGTCGTCACGCTAGCGGCGCAGTAGCCGCGGTGCCTGGAAAGGTGGCCCGTGCCTGGTATTTGGTTTGCAGACGTCTGTTCCGAATGCTTTTGCAAAATAGGTCTTTTCCCGATGTTTGCGGGTGGATCGGGCATCGAACATCGCGGGTGCTCGTTCGTCGGAGTCGCTGCGAACGATGTCGGTGTTCGTGCACACACCGAACCGGCTGTAAGGGAGAACACTTCGGCTACCGTCAAAGCTTGCTCATCACAATGGAACTGGGACTTTCGACCCTGTCGTCTACAAGCAGTGCGCAATAACCTTCGTCGGGTCGGGGGCACCCGTTCCGTTCGAGGGGGCAAACAATCGGGCGGGTGTTCGTCAAGGCAAGGCCATACCACCCTCACTGGTCTCCTTGCCGGGCCTTGAGCTGTGCGCGCCCAGAAGTGCTCAGGGCCCGCCCGATGCGGGGATCGAGAAAGTGAAGACGAAAGGTTCTCAGATGAGCCGAAGGAGTGATCGGCGATCGACAAGTTCTGCTCGCCGCCTGGCCACGCGGACTACCGGTGTCAGAGGTTCGGCGTGTAAGCCGAACTCGCTCACGGCAGAAGATCTGAGGGCTGTAATCGAGTCCCTCACTGGAGTTCTCGCTGCTCGAGAATCGAGCGCGGAAACCGCACCTCTCGCCGGAAATCCTCCGTCGTCGACGCCAACTGACAGGCAGTTCTGAATCGCACCGGTATTTTCGCAGCCGGACAGCATATTCGAACTCAGACGCGCTGTCAGCCGGGACGGGTGGTAATCACAGAAGTAGGTGGAAGATGTCGAAGGCGACTGTCCATTGGGCTGTGCCGGGGTTCTTGCGGTCCGGTTCGACCGTGGCGAAGGTTTGCGCCAGCGCTACGCTCAACCCTCCTGCGATCAGCGGCAGTCGTTGCTCTGTCTCCTCTGAGAGGGCCACGTCCAAGGGCGGGCGGGCCGTGAGCTGATCGAGCAGCGGTTGAAGTTCGATCTCCTCGTCGAGTTTTTCGAACCGGTGGATGCTCTCCTGTAATCCCTTGGTGATCGGCAGGTCCCACGGTTCGATCACGTCGCGCAAGTTTGCTTTCGCGGAGGCTTTCCCGATCAGGATCACGTCGTAGATCTTGTCGTCGATGAAATCGGTATAGCGCTTGAGATCGTTCCGGTCGACCTGCAGTCCGGCCGCTGCCCTGAAGAACCGCTGGAATTTCACGGTGCCCATTACTGGCATGTCGTCAGCTCCTTTCGAAGTATTCATGGATTTGGCGTACGGCCATCGCTCCTTCACCGACGGCGGATGCGACTCGTTTCACCGAACCGCGGCGGATGTCGCCCGCCGCAAACAGGCCGGGCAGGCTGGTTTCGAGCGTCCTGGACAGGCCGCCGTTGATTGGCAGGCTGCCGTCCGCTCGTGCGTGGATCGCGTCCACACCGGTGAGGACGAAGCCGTGGTCGTCGAGTGCGATCGCGTCGGCAAGCCACCCTGTGTGCGGTACTGCCCCGATGAAGACGAACAGGGCGCGCACCCGAATCGTGTCCTGGTCGCCGGAGCGATTGTCCTCGACCGCAATTGCTTCGAGGTATTTCTCGCCGTGGACCGCACGAATCTCGGTGTGCCGGTGCACGGTGACCCGCGGATGGTGTTCGATCTGGTCGACCAGGTATCGGGACATGCTCTTCCCGAGGTCATCGCCGCGGATGAGCAGGTGCACCTGTGAGACGTGCTCGGCGAGGAAGACGGCGGCCTGGCCGGCGGAGTTGCCGCCACCGACGATGGCTATCGGGTCGGTGCCGCATATCCGTGCTTCCTGATGCGTTGCGGCGTAGTACACGCTTGTTCCTTCCAGCGCCTCGATCCCCTGAACGGCCAACTTGCGGTACCGCGCCCCGGCGGCGAGCACAACGGCCCGGGCGTGCACCGACCCGCCGTCTGCCAGTCGGAGCACATGGTTCCCGGCCTCGGATCCCAAACCGGTCACTTCTGCCGACACCAGGATTCGGGCGCCGAACTTCCCGGCCTGGAGCACGGCTCGCTCGGCCAATTCGGAGCCGGAGACCCCGGCGGGGAATCCCAGATAATTCTCGATCCGGGATGAGGTACTGGCTTGGCCGCCCGCAGCGATCCGCTCCAACGTCACCGTGTTCAACCCGTCCGAGGCGCCGTACACCGATGCGGCCAGGCCGGCCGGTCCGGCACCCACGACGACGAGGTTGTAGACGTCCTTGGCTGCGTCCGCGACGGGTGCCGGGACAGGAAGCCCGACGACGCGTGCGAGTTCCGCATTCGTCGGATTGCGCAGCACCTTCTCGCCGTGCCAGATCACGACGGGTGTGTCCTCGGGTGCGACGTTCAGGCTGCGTAGCAGCTGCTCCACTCGTTCGTCCTGTTCCAAGTCGAACCACTTGTGGGGCAGACGGTTTCGCATCGCGAACTCACGAAGTCGCAACGTATCCGGGGAGAAGCAGGAGCCGATTATCCGGAATCCGGAGCCGAGCCCGATCAGCAAGTGCCGACGCACAAGGTAGGCGCGCAGGATCAAATCGCTGAGCACGGGATCGTGGGCAATCAGCTCGCGTACCTGCTCGGCCGGGACGACGAGTATCTCGCCGTCCTCGATCGCTTCGGCGGTGAAGAACGCCACCTGACCTTCCAGGAGTCCGAGCTCGCCCAGGAAACGCCCAGGACCGTGCACGCGCAGTATCCGGCGCTCGCCGTCCGCGTCGCCTTCGTCGACGACTACGATCTTTCCGGAAAGGACGACGACGAAATCGTTGTCAGGCGCGCCTTCTCGGATCAGCACCTCGCCGGCGTGAACCGGTCGACGCGAGCCACCGACCTCGAGCTTTGCGACCTGGTCGTCCGTCAGCCGCGGGAAGGCGCCCTCCTCGTCCGGGGTCTCGTCGTCGACCGGCGGGCTGTACCCGATGGGTGAGGCGCCCTCAGACGAAGTTCTGGTCGACATAACACCACCGCCAATCCTCGCCGGGCTCCATCGACTGGACGATCGGATGCCCGATGGCGTGAGCGTGAGCACTCGCGTGCCTGCCCGGCGAAGAGTCGCAGCAACCGACGTGTCCGCACGTCAGGCACAGCCTCAGATGCACCCACGGGGTGCCGAGGCGAAGACATTCCTCGCAGCCCTGCGGGGTACGGGGCACCACGGCCCGGATCGCGGTTACATGTGGGTCCGCATGGACAGGACTCATGACTTCGCCTCCTCGCCGGCATTTTCCGAGAGCGCCTGATCGAGCCACGTGCGCAGCTGGGGGACCGGAGCTGCGCCCGACTGGCGAGCGAGAACCTCACCCCGGTCCATCACCAGCAGAGTCGGCACGGCGCGGACGGTGAATCGTTCAGCCGTCCGGGGTGCAGCATCGACGTCGACCTTGACCAGCTTGATCTGGCCGGCGTGTTCTCTGGCGAGCTGCTCGAGCGCGGGGCTGACCATGCGACACGGGCCGCACCACGTCGCCCACAGATCCACGAGCACAGGCACCGAGGATTTTTCGACGATCTCCGCGAAGTCACCGTCTCCCGCCGCGGCGATCCAGGGCAGCGGCTCGTGGCAGTTGCCGCAGCGAGGTTTTCCTTCCCCTGCTGCCGGGATGTTGTTGGTCTTGCCGCAGTTCGGGCACTTCACCTTTTCGGATCCCATGACCAGTTACCTCTTCTCAGGCCGCCGCGAAGGCGGGTTCGGCATACGCGACGGCAAGCTCGCCGCCGTCCACCGTGACGCTGATGGTGCCGTCCGGTTTGATCTCGCCGCGCAACAGTGCACGGCCGATCTTGGTTTCGACCTCGTGTGCGATGTATCGGCGCAGCGGCCGCGCACCGTAGACAGGGTCGAACCCGTGTTCGGCGATCAGTCGGCGTGCCTCCGGCGTGATTTCCAGGTGTATCTGTCTCTCCGACAACCTGTTTCGAAGGTCGGTGAGTTGCAGTTCCACTATGTACTCGATCTGGGGCAGGGTGAGTGGGGAGAACAGCACGATGTCGTCGACCCGGTTGAGGAATTCGGGGCGGAAATGCCCGCGCAGTTCTGCCATCACCCGTTCCCTGGCGTCCGGCTTGATTTCGCCGTCGGCTGTGACCCCGTCGAGGAGATGCTGGGATCCGATGTTGGAGGTCATGATGATCACCGTGTTCCGGAAATCGACTTGCCTCCCTTGAGAATCGGTGATCCGGCCGTCGTCGAGCACCTGCAGCAGGGTATTGAAGACGTCGGCGTGGGCCTTCTCGATCTCGTCGAAGAGCACCACGGAGTACGGCTTACGCCGCACCGCCTCGGTGAGCTGGCCACCTTCGTCGTACCCGACGTATCCGGGAGGTGCACCGATGAGCCGACTCACCGTGTGCCGTTCCTGGTACTCGCTCATATCGAGGCGCACCATGTTGTCTTCACTGTCGAATAGGGCGCTGGCCAATGTCTTTGCAAGCTCGGTCTTTCCGACGCCCGTCGGGCCCAGGAAAATGAACGAACCGATCGGTCGACGAGGATCACGGATACCGGACCTCGCCCGGATCACAGCGTCCGCGACCAGTTGCACCGCCTCGTCCTGACCGACGACCCGCTCGTGCAGGATCTCGTCGAGCTTCAACAACTTCTCCCGCTCACCTTCTTGCAGCCGGGCGACCGGGATACCCGTCCATGCGGCCACGATCTCTGCGATCTCGTCTTCGGTGACCACTTCACGCAGCAACGGATTTCGGCCTTGTCTGGTGGCCAGTTGCTCCTCCGCCGCCTCGAGCCGGCGTTCGAGCTCGGTGATCTCGCCGTATCGCAACTCGGCTGCCCGATTGAGGTCGTAGTTGCGTTCGGCGGCCTCGGCCTCGACGCGCAACCGTTCCAAATCTCCTCGCAGTTCTTGCACCCGCCGGATCGCCTGCCGCTCCGCCTCCCATTGAGCGTGCCGGGCGTCTGCCTCGGCCCGCAGGTCGGCCAGCTCCTTGCGCAATTCTTCGAGGCGCGCTTTGCTGGCCGCGTCCGTTTCCTTGGACAGTGCGGCCTCTTCGATCTCCAGACGGGTCACCTTCCGGGTGAGCTCGTCGAGTTCGGCAGGCATCGAATCGATTTCGGTGCGGAGCCGAGCGCATGCCTCGTCTACGAGATCGATCGCCTTGTCCGGAAGGAAGCGGTCGGTGATGTACCGGTGCGAGAGGGTCACGGCGGCCACCAATGCACCGTCTTGAATTTTCACGCCATGGAACACCTCGAGGCGTTCTCGAAGTCCGCGCAGAATCGAGATCGCATCCTCGGCACTGGGCTCGTCGACGAGAACGGTCTGGAATCGACGCTCCAGTGCCGCATCGGATTCGATGTGCTTGCGATACTCGTCGAGAGTGGTG
The DNA here is from genome assembly GCF_058792695.1 of Rhodococcus sp. MT28. Lineage (NCBI taxonomy): Bacteria > Bacillati > Actinomycetota > Actinomycetes > Mycobacteriales > Nocardiaceae > Rhodococcus > Rhodococcus sp. MT28. The sequence goes on along the minus strand of NZ_JBXAFD010000002.1, from coordinate 113,687 downwards.
GCACCGATCATGTGCAGTTCGCCGCGTGCGAGCATCGGTTTGAGCATGTTGCCGGCATCGAGAGACCCCTCGCCGCCGACCGAGCCCGCTCCGACCACGGTATGCAACTCGTCGACGAACAACAGGATGCGCCCCTCGGCAGCCTTCACCTCGGACAGCACGGCCTGCAGTCGCTCCTCGAACTCGCCGCGGTACTTCGCACCGGCCACCAGAGAACCCATGTCGAGCGAGAAGATCGTCTTGTCGCGTAGGCCCTCGGGCACGTCGCCGCGGACGATCCGCTGGGCGAGACCCTCGACAATCGCAGTCTTACCAACACCGGGGTCGCCGATCAGCACCGGGTTGTTCTTCGTTTTCCGGCTCAAGATCTGAGTTACCCTGCGTATCTCGGCATCCCGGCCGATGACCGGATCGAGTTTGCCTGCCCGCCCCTCGGAGACGAGGTCGCGCCCGTACTTCTCCAATGCCTCGTACGCCCCCTCCGGGGTTGCCGACGTGACACGCTGATTGCCGCGCACCTTCGTCAGCGCTGTGAGGAAGGCGTCCCGTGTGACCCCGTGACTGGCGAGGACCCGCCCGGCCGCGCTGGCCGATCCTTCCTCGGAAAGGGCCATCACAAGATGCTCCACCGACACGTAGGAATCCTTGAGTCTCTTCGCCTCCCGCTCTGCGGCATCGAGCAGCTTGGCCAGACGCTGGGTGATCATCACCTGACCGGGGGTCACGCCGGGGCCGCTGACCTTCGGCCTACGCGACAGTTCACGATCCAGATCGGATCGAAGTGCTTCGACATTCGCGCCGGCCTGTTCGAGCAGTCGGGGCACCAGCCCATCCTGCTGATCGACCAATGCGAGCAGCAGGTGCTCTCCGTCGACTTCGGTGTGGCCCATTCTGGTCGCAACATTCTGGGCTTCCTGCAAGGCTTCTCGTGACTTTTCGGTCAAGCTGCCGGTGTCCATGAGGATGTCCTCCTTCTGCGGGCCGCTGTTTCGAGCCTTTCGATTCGATCCAGCAGATCGAGCACGAGCCCGATTGCCGAGTAGTTGAGACCCAGACCCGTCCGCAGTCGTTGGATGCGTGCGGCGTGGGTCACTTCGGATGGGTCGAACGACATCTCTCCGCCGGCGTAGCGGTGGGCGTCGAGCAGTCCGAGAGCCACGAGTTTTCGTGCCAGATCCGGGTGCAGGCCAGTACATTCGGCGAAGGCGTCCGGCGACAATCCGGTACGGCGAACCAATACGTACTGAGTGATCGGCGTTGAGGTGCTCATGTCTCTTTCCTCGGATTGAAGTTCGATTCGGCGCCCAACTGCTCGAACAGTTCGCGTTCACGTGTTGTCGGTTTCGACGGAACCATCACCTTGATTTCGGCGTAGAGGTTGCCGTTGGCACCGCGCGGATTCGGCATTCCCTCTCCGCGCAAGCGCAGCTTCCTACCAGTCGAAGAGCCAGGCACCACTTTGACTTTCGCCTCTCCGCCCGGTGTGGGAACGACGACTGTCGACCCGAGAACCGCCTCCCATGGCGATACGGGCAGATCGACGTAGATGTCCCGACCCTGCACGCGGAACCGTGAATGCGGTTTGATCCGCACCACGAGGTACAGATCCCCAGGCGGCGCGTCACCGTTGCCTCGGCCTCCTTGCCCGGCCAACCGGATTCGCTGGCCGTCCAGGACGCCGGCTGGAATGTCGACGTCATACTGCCGTCCGTCCAGTCTGAGAGTGCGTTTTCCGCCCTGATAGGCCTCTTCCAGAGCCAGTTCCAGTTCGGCCTCCTGATCGGCGCCGGGAATCGGTCCGAACCCACCGCCTCCGCCGAACATCTGCCCGAAGAGGTCTTCGAAGTCGACGGCACCCTCACCACCGACACCGTGGCCGAAGTGCACCCGTCTCCCGCCACCGCCGTACCCGGCGGCGTTTGCCCGCACCCGTTCGTCGTAATCCTCGGGTACATGCCGGAAGTCGTCACCGAATCGGTCATAGCGTTTCCGGGTGTCCGGGTCGGACAACACCTGATAGGCCTCGTTGACCTCCTTGAACCTGTCCTCCGCAGTGGGATCCTTGTTCACATCGGGGTGGTACTTGCGGGCCAGCTTGCGGTACGCCTGCTGAATTTCGTCGGTGCCGGCGCCCTTCGGTACGCCGAGTACTTCGTAGTAGTCACGGGCCATCGGTGCTCACCCCTCTGGGCGGCTGACGACCACCGCGGCGGGCCGCAACTGTCGCCCGTCCTCTCCATAACCCGGGCGCAAGACCTCGACCACGGTCCCGGATGGAAGGTCGGGTCGGGTTACCACACTGACCACTTCGTGGAGTTCCGGGGAGAACGGCACACCGGCCTCGTCGTGGCGCTCGAAGCCGAGTCGTGAGAGCACCTGTACCGCCTGGTCCCGGATCGCCTTCACACCTTCGACGACGGCCTGCGGATCGCTGCCTGCGTGTGCAAGCGCAAGCTCCAAGTTGTCCAGTATCGGCAGCCACGCCGCCGAAACCTTCGCTACTTCCGCGGCGCGTTCACGGTCCAGATCTTTGGCGTATCGCTTGCGCAGGTTGTCCAGATCTGCGACGGCCCTGCGCCAACGGTCCTCGAGTTGAGACAGCTCGTCTGCCGTCTCGGCGCGATCGGACTCGGTCTTGCTTTGATCCGTGTCGGCGCTGTTGGTAGTCGGCTCAGTCGTCGAATGATCTGCAGACATTTCCATCGTGCGCCTCAGCTTCGATCGAATTCGGCGTCGATCACGTCGCCGTCATCCGACGACGCAGCATCAGCGCCGCCTGCTTGGCCGTCGTCCGACTGGTCCGGCACAAGTCCGTAGAGCAGCTGTTGCAGCTCCGAGGTGAGTGGCTGAACCTCCGCGGGTGAAGCGCCGTCCTGCACGGCCTTTCGGGCGTCGGCAACCAGCATCTCGGCCCGCGCCTTCTCATGCGGCGGGGCACTGTCACCGAGTTCGGCGAGTCGCCGCTCCACTTGATACGCAACCGAATCGAGCCCGTTGCGCGCGTCGACCGCCTTGCGCAGCGCCTCGTCCTCACCCCGGTTCCGTTCGGCCTCCGCCAACATGCGCTCGACCTCACCCTGATCCAGGTTGCCCTGTTCACTGATCGTGATGCTCTGTTCCTTGCCGGTATCCTTGTCGCGAGCGGTGACGTTCAGGATGCCGTTGGCGTCGATGTCGAAAATGACTTCCACCTGGGCCTCGCCACGTGGCGCGGGGCGGATGTCTTCCAGCCGGAACCGGCCCAGCACCCGGTTGTCGGCCGCACGTTCGCGTTCGCCCTGCAACACCACGACGTCCACGGCGGACTGATTGTCTTCCGCCGTGGAGAACACTTCGCTGCGCCGTGCCGGGATCGTCGTGTTCCGCTCGATGATCTTCGTCATCACCCCGCCCTGCGTCTCGACGCCGAGGGACAGTGGGGTGACATCGAGTAACAACACATCGGAAACCTCGCCTTTGAGCACGCCTGCCTGGACTGCGGCTCCGAGGGCAACGACCTCGTCCGGGTTGACGCCCATGTGGGGGTCCTTGCCGCCGGTCAGCCGGCGAACCAGCGCCTGTACAGCCGGGATACGTGTCGAACCGCCGACCAGTATCACTTCGTCGATGTCGTTGGCGGCGACCTTGGCGTCACTCATGGCCTGCTTCACCGGGCCGAGGCACCGTTCCACCAGATCGGCAGTCAAATCATCGAACTTCGATCGCATGATCGTAGTGGTGAGATGTTTGGGACCATTCGCGTCAGCGGTAACGAAAGGCAGGTTTACCTGGGCCTGGGTCACCGAGGACAGCTCAACCTTTGCCTTCTCCGCGGCTTCGAACAGTCGTTGCAACGCCTGCGCATCCTTACGCAGATCGATGTTCTCCGCGCGCTGGAATTCGTCGGCGAGGTAGTCCACCACGCGTCGATCGAAGTCGTCGCCGCCCAAGTGGGAGTCGCCGGCCGTGGAACGAACCTCGACTACCCCCTCTCCGACGTCCAGCAGGCTCACATCGAAGGTTCCGCCGCCGAGGTCGAAGACCAGTACGGTTTCGTGGGTCTGTTTGTCCATGCCGTACGCGAGTGCCGCAGCGGTCGGTTCGTTGATAATCCGCAAAACCTCGAGGCCTGCGATACGGCCGGCGTCCTTGGTGGCGTTTCGTTGCGCGTCGTTGAAGTAGGCAGGAACGGTGATGACCGCTTCCTTCACCTTCTCACCGAGGAACTTGCTCGCGTCGTCGACGAGCTTGCGCAGCACGAGAGCGCTGATCTCCTCTGGTGCGTATTTCTTGCCGCGCACGTCGAAGCGGGCCTCACCGTTGTCACCCGCTACGACGTCGAAGCTGACCGCTTTGGCTTCCTCGGAGATCTCGTCGTAGTGGCGTCCGATGAAGCGTTTCGCCGAGTAGATCGTGCCCTTCGGATTCAAGATCGCCTGCCGTCGGGCAAGCTGGCCCACCAGACGCTCACCGTTCTCGGTGAACGCCACCACCGAAGGCGTCGTCCGTGCTCCCTCCACATTGGAGATCACCACCGGCTCGCCGCCTTGCCAGCTTGCGATGACCGAGTTGGTTGTGCCCAAGTCGATGCCTACAGCAGTTGTCATGACTCAATTCCTTTCGATCGGCCCGGCCGTTGAGCAAGTGCGATTCCGCCCGCAACTTCGCTCGATGTCGGCAAGGACTTCGTAGTTCCCTGGTTTTGGCGAGTGGATTGGGTGAAGTCACGGAGACCGAGCAGGGCGCCGATAACGGCGCCCGACACCAATCCGTGAATGGCGGGCGTGAGGCTCGAGAGCGGCCGAGGGTAAGGGTTTCCGCCACTGTGCTTTGACATCACGCCCCTCAGCGTTGATGTTGTGGGGTTCGCCGGGCCTGTGTGTACTGACAGGGCCCGACCGCCGGTCAACCGGTTGAGCTCACGAACCACCCAGCCATGATGAGTCTTTTCGTCCACCTAAAGGGCGTCAACAACATTCGCCTGATGGGCGGGGCGCAACGGGGCAGTGGCGACCACACCTGCCCTTGATCGAAGATGCCCGCCGGAACCCGATCGAAGCGGCCATCGCATGAAACTCCGAGTATCGGCTTCGACACGAAAACTCGAGTGTCGGCCGCTACTGCGGTACGTCCACACTACCGCGGCGCATGCATAAGGAGAACACCTTTGCGAAAGAACTTCCCAGTCGGCGAACAGCAGCTCCGTTGAACCCGGACGAGATTCACTGTAATTCTATCGAATCTCCTTGTAACAGAAAGGCAATGGGTCACTACTGGTCGGTTCCAATTGGTTGCGAGTAGGCGGCGTGCACCCGCGTGCTGCGCAGTTCAACGTCCCGTTCTGAGGCTGGTCAACAGACCGCTCAGGCGGAATTTATTGCAAATCAACATTTTTCGGACACCGATATCGCTGGACTTGCGTAATTATCGTCTATTCCTTGCGGCATCATTCGGCCGAGGGCTCGGTTTGCCCCTGACACGGCGCGCGGATGTGCACGTCCGCTCGTCGTTATGTTTGTCTCGGTCCTGGCCGCGTCAAGGATGCGGGACGACTTCGGTCCAGTCACAGTCGCGGGGCCGCGACTAGCTTTAAAGCAACGTCGGAATGTTCGACGTTGCCCTGTCGATGCGTTCTCTGACCTGACGACGCAGTCCACCGCTCACAGCGCCGCCACGGCCGCCTCGGCGACGGTCTTGTCCTGCTCCCCGGTGCCGCCGCTGACGCCGACAGCGCCCACGACCTGGCCGTTGTGCCGCAGAGGCACACCGCCGGTGAAGATCATGATGCGCCCGCCGTTGGAGGCGTGTATCCCGTAGAACTGCTCGCCCGGGCCCGCGTTGGCCGCGAGGTCCTCGGTCGAGACGTCCAATGCCCGCGCGGTAAACGCCTTGTTGATCGAGATGTCGATGCTGGCGATCCAGGCACCGTCCATCCGCACGTGAGCCACGAGGTTGCCGCCGGCATCGACCACCGCAATGTTCGACGGCGACTCGATCTCGGTGGCTTTGGCCTGTCCTGCGGCGATGACCCGCTGCGCATCGTCAAGGGATACCGAGGTCTGGTTCACGGTCATGACGCACCTGCCCCGAGCTTCGCGAACTGCTCGACGATGGCCGGACAGAACGCAGGAAGCTCGTCGGGCGAGTGGCTCGAGATCAGGTTCTCGTCGATCGCGACCTGTTCGTCTACGACTTTTACTCCTCCGGCCCCGTCGGCAGTCGATATCGCTATCTGCTTGCCCTGCAGTGGCATTGGCATCGTTGTGCTCCTCTCGGTTCTGGCCGTGTCAGGGATGCAGGACGACTTTGGTCCAGCCGTCGTCGCGAGCGTCGAAGTGCTGGTAGCCGGATTCGGCTTCGGCGAGCGGGAGTTCGTGGGAGATGATCCAGGAGGGCTTTGCCCGGTCCTCGTGGATGAGGTCGCGCAGTTGCCGGTTGTAGTGTTTGACGTTCGCTTGTCCGGTGCCGATCTTCTGGCCCTTGAACCAGAATTTGCCCATGTCGAAGGCGATCTTGCCGTTGCGCTCGAGTTCGTCGGGGCCGTTCTGGTCCTGGGGAAGGAAGATGCCGACCACCCCGATGTGGCCGGTGAAGCGCACCGAATCCACGAGCCGGTTCATCGTCATGGCGGCGTCCTCGTGGCCTTGCGGGTCGTGTGCCTGATAGCCGACGCACTCGCACCCCTTGTCTGCGCCTTTCCCGTTGGTTTGCTCGAGGACCTGCTCGACGGGGTCGCCCTTCGAGTCGTCGATGGGGACGACGCCGATCTCTTCGGCCAGGCGTAGTCGGTCGGGGTGGCGGTCGACGATCATCACCTTGCTCGCTCCCTGGATCATCGCCGAATACGCGGCCATCAAACCGACTGGGCCAGCGCCGTAGACCACCATCGAATCGCCGGGTTGCATGTCGGCCAGGCGGGTGCAATGCCATCCGGTGGGAAAGATGTCCGACAGCATCACGTAGTCGGTTTCCTTGTCCTGGGCATCCTCGGGCAGTCGCAGGCAGTTGAAGTCGCCGAACGGCACTCGCAGATATTCCGCCTGTCCGCCCCAGAACGGGCCCATCCCCGCGAAACCGAATGCAGCGCCGGCCATCTTCGGATCGGGGTGCACCGTCAGGCAGAATGCGGTCAACCCTTCCTCGCAGTTTCGGCAGAAGCCGCAGCCGATGTTGAACGGCAAGCACACTCGATCCCCTGGCGATACTTTGACCACTGCATTGCCGACTTCGGCGACGATGCCCAAGTTTTCGTGACCGAGGACCATTCCGGGCTCCAGATCGGTGCGGCCTTCGTACATGTGTAGATCCGACCCGCAGATGTTGGTGCTCGTGATCTTCACCAGCACATCTGTCGGATTCTCGATCCGCGCATCGGGCACGTCCTTGACGTGGACCTCTCGAGGCCCGTCGTATACAAGCGCTTTCATCGCGGCACTCCCTTGTCTTGTAGCTGCGGCTTTCCGGTTGATCTCGCCGGCCGCAGGCGTCCACGCGTGAGCGACCGACCGAATGAATCGTGCTGTTCGGGGAAGGTCACGGCGCGCGGAAGTGAAGACCGCACCAAAATGTCGGCGCACCAACATTTTTCCTGCCATCGACGCAACTGCGGCTGCATCCAGGCATCGCATTCCCTCACCATGGAGTCTCCTCCTTCGGCTCCACGATCGCTAGGGGGTTGGGATCGGTTTCCTCGAACGGCGGGCTTGGGTACCTTCCATTAACCGATGGATGGTGTGATGCTTGACAGTGTTCACCACCTCGAAGAGGAGATCCGATATGGCCACCAAGGCGCTGCTGGTCCGACTTGAAGCGAAGCCCGGCAAGGAAGGAGCGGTCGAGGAATTCCTCCGATCGGCACTGCCGCTCGTTGAGCAGGAGCCCGGCACGAAACCCTGGTTCGCGGTGCGGTTCGGGCCCTCGTCGTTCGGCATCATCGACGCATTCCCGGACCAAGCTGCCCGCGAGACACATCTCAATGGTCCGGTCGGCAAGGCCCTCGGCGAACGCGCCGACGAACTCTTCGCTGCGCCGCCCGAAATCAGCTACCTCGACGTTCTCGCTGAAAAAGTCTGAACAACCGACTGGAAAATGTCTTGTCGATGGCGGTCACATTCGGTTGTGAATACAGTTGTGCCACAGCCATACCCGAATCACGGTAGCTTTGCCGGCGTGCGCGGCTGTGGCGTACTGTCCGTCGCTCGCTTCCGCCCAGGTATCGGTAGATCACGAGCAGGGCACTCAGTCGAGCCAACTCGCTACCCGTGTAGGAAGAGCATTTCAAACTCGTTTCATTGCAAAGTGTTTCGAGTTTGAGGTGACCTGCCTGGAGTGAAGTAGGACTCCTTGTTCTTGGAGGAGGGCTTAGTGGAACACCACGGATCATCGAGCAAGGACGATTGGTGCTAGTCCTGTTGGAAAGATGGTCATAGACGATGGCAAAGGTGAGGTCGGATGGATTCACCATCACCGTGCGCCGGTCACCGACCTGGGGTAGCACGTTACCTTTGGGTGCCTCGCAGTCAGCGTCGAACGTGTCCAAACCCGGGCCGCTGATACGGACGGTCAGTTCGGCGGTGTCTTGGCCCTCGTTGAGGTCCCGGATGCGGTTGACGGCGAAAATTTCTGCAGTCGCTGCAATACCGACGGCCCGGAATCGCTTTCCTCCCAGCGCCATCCATAGGTACTGACTGCAAGCCCGATTCCGATCGGGAGGGTGAAGACTCCCCACTACACGGCCGGTCGATCGAGTACGTCATCATCCCGGCGGCGAAACCGATGAGTTCGACCTGCCGCGGTTTGTCCGTGTTCTTGTTGGACAAACCGACACCCTAAGTGAGGGGGTGGTTTTCGGGTGGCTGTTTCAGGATTGAAAAGCGGTGATGCCGCGTCCCCGTGTGGTTGGCGTCGGAGCGGTGTGAGCCCGGATTGCCGTGGACTGAATATTGTTGCAGTCGTTAGCTGTTCGCCGTTTGATGCGATCTTGTTGTGTGCGGTTTTGTTGGTTGCCGACCATATCATGTTGCCGTTGTTGCAAAGCGCCAGTAGGTGTTTGTTGGCATCAACGACGGCTGAGGTTGGAAACGACATGGACGATCTCCGCTGGCAAATTATGTAAGGGGTGGTGGGTGCCCCTTGGAGCGCTCGGAATGCTCGTGGGAAGTCGCGGCCACACCTGTTGCCACAGAACCATGGCGATAGGTCACCTGTCGGGTCGGTGCCTGGTGCTGGAAAGGTTCGAACCTAGTCAACAGTTTCCGTCGGCAGTCACTCCCGGTCGTCGACACACTGGTGAATCCTGACGCCCCGTGCCTCGTTCGTAGCTCCGTTGCTAACGGTTTCATCCCGTCGAGTCCAGGGAGAGGGGCAGTGTTGACCGACTGCTGGTGGATTGTTCTCAGCTGTCGAAAAGGCCATCTTTGCCCGGAATTTCAGCGCCAACTGTCGCGTAGTTTTTCGAAAGTCGCAGGTTGATCTGACAAATAGATCGGAATCTACAGCCGCCATCGCCTGAAGGTTGGACAAGAATCGGTCATGGTGGGATTCGGGGCGAGCACCAGCGATTATGTCGATGTTGGGCGGCTGCCGAGCGGTTACGGTGTTTGTCGAATCAGTCTCGGAGCCCGACGAACATCCGGCCACGACAAGTGCGACCGTAGCGAGAATCGCAACAGAAAGGATGGGTACGCGGCGACTGTCACGCTGGACTCCGTTTCCTCGGTTTCGCGAAACTTACCAGGACAACCGGCTCTCGGAATTCACTCTGAGCCACGAGATGCCTGTTTTCGATACCTTCCGCCAGAGAGTGAGCCCGGGAACGCGCGTTGGTGAGCAGCGCACTGCGGGGCGGCAAACTGAAGGGGCGTCAGCACCAGCTCACCCGAGAAGACGTACATCCCTTGCGATTTTAGAGACCGGCCAGCCATAAACCGAAGTTTCATCAGGTCGATCATCACGAGTAACACTCAGTGCCAGCATCTTTCGAACGCACCCAGCTCGACGATTCCGGTGTCACTGCAAAGCCGAGAGAACCGTGTCGACCCGCCCACGGAGTGGGCCGTCAAGCTCGACAACTACCAGGGAGTCACACACCTGCATCGGATCGGCGTACACCAAATCCAGCAACGCGTCGTTCACCGCGCGCTGCAGCTCCGGCATCCCCACCGCAGGCAACTTCTGCACTGTTTCGACGGTAATCGGCACCACAACCAGCACGTCGAGAGTACGTAGCGCGGACCTCACAATCGCCGCCTCGACTTCTGCCTCCGGATCGACACCACACGCCGACAAGTACGCCAGGAAGTCGAGCGGCGTGCGATCGAATACAACACCAGAAGAAGGTGTAGTCAGCAATCGCAGTGAACGACGAAGCTGCGCACGGTAATCATCAGCCGAGGGTGGAAACTCGAACTCGCGCCCCTCCTCTTCGAGCACGAAATACGGTTCATCGACCCGAATGTGCCCCGCGAGGCGGCCACACAACTCGTCGACCAGCGTGCTCTTGCCGGTCCCGTGCGGGCCGGATACTCCAATACGCATTAGTGGGACCCTCTCGAAGAAAGTTACGGAACTACCCGTCAGTTGAGCACCCGTCGACCGCCGGCTCGACACCGACCCCTGGATGCCCCGACCCGTCGACAATTCTCGTTGCACCTCGGTCGAGTCGTACTGAGGGTATCGAGGTGAGATCGGATCACCGTGGTGATCTGCTCGGAGTCGGTGGGCATCTTCGACGACTGCCTGCCCTCGGTAGTGGGATCTGCTGAACTTATCGTGCATCCCGAGAGCAGCAGTGCTGCAAGGGCTCCGCCGAAGAGGATCGATTCCACCGATCGCCGGCGGTAGTGGTTTATGGGTGGATTCACCGAAACTCCATTATTCGTGAACATGTTGCGCCCGGAAGGTCATCCAGCCGTCGGCCAGAAGACAAACGCGGCGGACAGCAGAGCAAGGCTGAGGACCGCGGTGGCATTGGCGGCGCGAACAAAGACGTACTGCTCCGCATCCTCGGCGCCGAGACACAGCGGGGTCAGCTGCAAGGCCAGCGACAACATCCCGGTACCGAGCGCGCCGAGGGCGAACAATTGTCGAGAATCCATCAGCGGTATCCAATCCCGTTGCAGTCCAAAGGAACAACGAGCTGGTCACATGCGCGAACGTAGACTCGGCGAGAGTTCTCCGCACCAGCGGCCGAACTCCTGAACCGAGGATGCAGTCGAGAAGCTGCAGGGGGAGATTTCAGCATCTGGTGAGGACTCCCCGGCAAAATGCGACACAAAACGTCGCTACTTCAGGTGGTTGGGCCGAATCGCAATCCGCGGAGCAGTCGGCGGTAGGAGAAGCGGTCGTCCCAAATGCGAAGCAGGCCGTTTGCGAATGTGTAGTGGCCGTCTACGTCGAGGTGCATGGCAAACCATCCGATGCGGATGATCTCTCTTCGCCGGGAGGACACGGTGTTGTGGTCGGTGGTCATCGTGAGCACTTCCACGACCTCGTACCTGGTGATCAGGCGAGAGACGATCGTGAGCGCCCGTTCGACGCGTTCGCTTCCACGCACGCTGGGCAGGCCGGTGTTGCGCCATTCGATGTCGGGATCGACGAGTGCGCGCACGGCATCGGCGTCCATTTCCTCCAGTGCGATCAGCAGGTCCACCATTCGCGATGTCAGTTGATCGTCGTTCAACAGGTACTCCGGTCGTCTGGAATTGTGTTTTCTCATCGGTGGATTCATGTGGTGACCGTCAGGCAGGGACTGTTGCTCCGCGAAACGCACAGGAGCATCTTGCCGGCGGCGCGCTCGGCTGGGCTCAACGAATTGTCACGATGATCGACGTCGCCGTCGCTGACGTGGACCATGCAGGTGCCGCAGAAGCCCTGACGACATGAATAGGGGGCTTTCGGGTTCACACGCAGGACCGCGTCCAGTGCGGTCTGGTCGGCGGCGACATCGATGACCTGACCGGTGCGAGCCAGTTGGATGCGGAAGGGTCGTCCATCGACGACCGGTGCGGCGGAGAAGCGTTCGGCGTGCACTTCCACACCGGGCTCGTTGCGCACACTAGCTGTGATCAGGTCCATCATCGGGACCGGACCGCAACAGTAGATCGCGTCGCCGCTGCGGACATTCGGCGGGAGAAGATCGTTCGCTGCGGGTAGGCCGTATTCGTCGTCGGTGCGGATGGTGACCCGATCACCAAACGGCGACAATTCCTCGAGGAACGGTAGTGTGCGGCGCTCGCGACCGACGTACATCAGCGACCAATCCAGGCCCATGCGCTCCGCCTCGCGGACCATCGGCAGTATCGGTGTGATGCCGATGCCACCCGCCACGAAGTGAACGCGCTTCGCGCGCTCGATTCGCCCGGGTTCGACGAACCCGAACGCGTTGCGTGGACCGCGAACGCCGACGACGGTACCGACTGGCAACTCGTCGTGCACCTCGTTCGATCCGCCGCCACCATCAGGAATCCGGCGTACCGCGATCCGGTAGCAGCGTCGATCGGCGGGATCGCCGCACAGCGAGTACTGACGTATCCGTCCCGAGGGCAGGTACAGGTCGAGGTGTGCCCCGGGATACCACCGTTCGAGGTCGCTGCCGTCAGGTGCTCGCAGTTCGAGACTGACCACGTCGTTGTCGGTGGCCACCGTCGTGCGCTCCGACACCGTGAGCGTTGTCTTGTACTCGTCGATCCGGTTTTCCGGTGGCTCGTCGCGATGAATCAAGACCGCCAACTTGACCTGCGTGGAGACCAGGACATCCAGAATGCGCAGAATCGAGTCGCGGCGCTTGCCGCGACGTAGGTCGACCGGGATCTCGCGGGGGGCCGGCCACCGCTGTGTGAGTTCGGGCGCGTTGGGTGTCATGTGTTGACCCGCTTGGCCGCTGGCGATTGCGCGATGTAGGCGAGGGCCTGGGCGGTGGACCCCACACTGTCGGGGTGAAATCCCGGCACGAACGTCGACACACCGCTCCAGAACCATTTCGATACACCAGGCACCAGTCCGCGGCGTCCGGTGCGGACGAATTCCAGTAGCAATCGTGGATAACCGATGTTCGGCGTGTTGGGGTCGTTGCGGCTCAGATACATCGCAGCACGGAGCAACCACCCCAAAAAGATTGGCCACGTGATGATCATGGAGATACAGCGGCGAAAGTAGCCGACTCCGAAGTACGTGGCGACCTCGTGTGCCACGGCACGATGCTCGACCTCTTCGGCCCCATGCCACCGATAGAGGTCAAGCATCTGCGGATCCGCGCCGAATTTCTCCAAGTCCGCGTTCAACGCCCAGTCGCCCACGAACGCGAACATATGCTCCGAAGACGCGCAAATCCCGAGACGCTCGATCAGGCGCTGCCGGACGGCCTGCGGATCGGAGTCGTCACCGATGCCCAAAGTTCTACGGAAGAAATACTGCATCTGGCGGTTGAACGGGGCCGGGTCGATCCCGTGCCGTGTGAACACCTGATTCATGACCTCGTCATGCGCCTCTGCGTGCAGCAGTTCTTGACCCATGAAACCGAGCATGTCCTCGCGAAGCTTCTCGTCGTGCACGTCCGGGAGGGCCTGCTCGAAGGCCTGGATCATCATCCGTTCGCCCTCCGGGATGACGAGGTTCATCGAGCTGAGGAGGTATGAGGCGATCGGCTCGTTCGGCAACCACACCAAAGGCGCTTTCTCCCAGTCGAAATCGACTCGCCGCGGACGGATCGCTACCCGGCCGGGCGGTGCGATCGGACTCTGTGTCAGTCCACTCGTAATTCGCATGACCACTCCTCATTCATAAGTACGCAGCAGTACTTTTGAATGAGCATGGCGATCTACCCTTGGCTTGTCAACACCGGACTACGAAGGGTTGGACGAGAGATCCAGTACCCGTTCAAGGAAGGACATGATCGGCGCATGAAGATTCATGTACGAATTCGACCCGTCAACCACCTGGCGGTAGAACAACTCGTTGCAACCGCCGATCGCCGCGAGAAACACTTCACGCCCCGGGGCTTCTGAAGACTTGGACGAGTAGCCGACGAGCAATGCATCGGCGAGCAGTTCCACGTACTCGTTGCGCTTCGCCACCCCGGCCGGGCCGGCCACAGGTAGGTCCACCACCCAAGCTCGCACGAACTCCGGTTCGGACGAACACGTCTCGAGATACTTCTCGATGACAGCCGAAAGCTGTTCGTGTAGAGATAAATTGGCGGTCGAGCTTTGTGTCGAGGTGATGTTGGCGACGATCACCTCGATGCCGGCGTCGATCGCCGCGATCAAGCACGCTTCTTTGCTCTCGAACTGCTTGTAGAAAGCTTGGCGAGACACCCTGGCACGCCCGACGACATCGGCGATCGTGGTCGAGGCGATCCCCTTCTCCGCCGTCGACGAGATCACCGCACGCAGAATGCGATCGCGTTGCGCGTCTTGGACCTCGTCCACAGCCAGTCGGCCGCGGCCACGCGGCAACCCGGGGAGGTCACGATCGAACGATCCAGCCAGCCTGCGCATACCGAAATCGTAGCCCGCCTGGCGCCATCGGTTCTCTCGCTCACCACGTCTGTGGACCAACAGCCATGCGAGTGGACCGATGTCGAGTGGAATTGCCCCCGTGGTGCTCTGAGGCAATCTCCCATCGCGACACGGTTGCGTCCAGTTCGTCGTTTCTCCGTGGTGGGGCTGCTCCCTGTGACGAGTCCAGCCGTGGTGCGGCGGAGGGCATCGAAAAGCCTCCTGCATCGACGAAGGCCGTCCGCTGTATTGCATGGTCGTGGAGTGTTGCCTCGTGGAGTGTGAGCACGGGTGTGACACAAGCGTTCAGGCCGTCGAAGACCTCGACCCAGGCGTCGCGATCGTGTGTGGCGAAGGTTCTGCCGAAGCGTTCGGACAAGTCGTCCCAGTTCGATTGGTCCCAGCGATTCGGCAACGAGGCGGGATCCAATCCGAGTCCGAACACGAAGCGGTCGTAGTACACGTCTTCGAGGGCCCCTACCGCCATGTACCTGTGGTCTGCGCACTCGTACGCGCGGTAGAACGGGGCAGATCCGTCGAGGAGGTTGGTTCCACGACGGGCTGACCAGCGGCCGGCATGCTGCCACGATCGGACGAGCGCAGTCAACGAACTGGCGCCGTCGACCATCGCTGTATCCACCACCTGGCCTCGGCCAGTGCGTTCTCTTTCGTGCAGCGCGGCAAGTACTCCTACGAGCAGGAACATCGATCCGCCGCCGAAGTTCCCGACGTAGTTCAGCGGCGGTGACGGCGGCCCGGAAGCCGGTCCGAGCTGTTCGAGCGCGCCCGAAAGCGCAAGGTAGTTCAGGTCGTGCCCGGCTTCTCGGGCCATCGGTCCCTTCTGGCCCCAGCCACTCATTCGGCCGTAGATCAGCCCCGGATTGTCCTGCAGGCAGATCTCGGAGCCCAGGCCGAGCTTCTCCATCGTGCCGGGCCGAGAGCCCTCCATCAGGACGTCCGCTCGGCCGATCAGCCTGCGCACCTTGGCGAGATCTTCGGTCTTGGTCAGATCTGCAGTGAGTTCGGTCCGCCCTCGGAGCATCCCCGCATTCGCATCGTCGATTCCGTCATCTGCTCCCATCGAGATGGGGCGCACGATGCGCACGACATCGGCGCCAAGATCTGCCAACATCAGACCGGCGTGCAGTAGCGGCCCTATGGCCTCCATTTCAATGACCCGGATACCCGACAGCGGCCCGCCGTGCACTCCGCCGGTGGCTTCTTCCTGCATGATCACCCTCGCGCGGTCGGAGTCGGGACCGACTCGGAGCGTGCCGGCTCGGTACGAAAATCTGCCGGGTCGACTCGGTAGGTCATGGCCCAGTAGTCGTTGATCCGCCACGGAAGGACCGACACGACGCGACCGTCCGGGTTTCGGTACCAGTTCTCCATTGCCGGATGGGTCCAGACCATCTGTGCGTGCTGTCGGTCGACGGCCTCGTTGTATCGATCGTTGACCTCGGCCCGGCACTCCATCGCGCCGAGGTTTTCCGATTGCATCAACTTCAAGGCATCCATGATGTAGCGGACCTGACATTCCAGGATCGTGATGAAGCTCCCCCCATGTCCCAGGCCGGTGTTCGGTCCGGTCATGACGAAGAAATTGGGGAAGTC
Source organism: Rhodococcus sp. MT28 (assembly GCF_058792695.1). NCBI lineage: Bacteria > Bacillati > Actinomycetota > Actinomycetes > Mycobacteriales > Nocardiaceae > Rhodococcus > Rhodococcus sp. MT28. Next base: position 97,599 of record NZ_JBXAFD010000002.1, on the reverse strand, counting down.
AGGAACTGTGATTCCCAGGTAGGCGCGCGCGTCGTGCTCGCCCCAGATTTCTCCGGTGGACCGGCCGGATCGACCGACGATGTCCATCGGGTAAAGAACGCGCACACTGTGGAAACCCGTCGCCATGACAATGACGTCCAGCTGGTGCTCGACGCCGTTCGTGTCGACGAGTCCAGAAGGTGTCAGGGCGTCGACTCCGTGGGGCACCAGTGTGACGTCGGGCTTACGAAGCATCGTGAACCAGCCATTGTCCAGCAGCATTCGCTTACCAAAGGGTGGATAGTCCGGAAGAGATGCCTCGATCAGATCTGTTCGATCACCCAGCTGATCGCGGAGATAGCGTTCGTAGAACTTGCGATGACCATGGTTGGTCGCATTGATCGAGGCGCTCGGCTCTGGCCAGTCGGGGTCGACCTGGAGGGACGAGTACACCTTGTCGTTGAAGATCCACGACAGACGCGCCCGGTACCACTCGCGATAGCCGGGGATGTTGTCCATCAGCCAGTGGACGCCGTCGTCGATGGTCGTGAAGTAGTCGTCGTTCGGTGCGATCCACTGTGGTGAGCGCTGGAAGATCGTCAGCGATCCGACACGATCCGCGATGGCCGGGCCGATCTGCATAGCACTGGCTCCGGTACCGACGATGCCCACTCGCTTTCCGCGGAGCGACTCGGGATCGTCGAGCTCGTTCGGCCACTCGGCGGAGTGGAAGAGGCGACCACGGAAGGTCTCGATTCCCGGTAGATGCGGGATCTTGGGACGATTGAGCAGACCGACCGCGCTGATCAGGATGGGAGCCTCGAGGGTCTCCGGCGCCTCACCTGGTCGCTGGACGGACACACGCCAACTCTGTTTCGACTCCTCGAACTCGGCGCGCGTCACCTCATGGCGGAAGCGGACATTGCGCCGGATGTCGTTGGCCTCCGCAAAGTCCTCGAGATATCCCTGAACCTCGTCGCGCTTGCCGAAGTGGGTCGACCAGTTACGAGGGAACGACGAGATCGAGTAAAGGTGGCTCGGTGTATCAACTCCGGCGCCCGGATAGCGGTTCTCCCACCATGATCCGCCGACGTCGTCGTTCTTCTCCAGGATCACGTGAGGGATTCCAGCGCGGGTGAGCTCGACGGAGGCCAGCATCCCCGCGATGCCGGCTCCGATCACGATGGCGTGGAGTCGCTCGTCGCACTCGGCGGTGGCAGGCTTGATCTGCGGACCATTGACTATCTCCGCCATCATCGGCGCGAAGTCCGGCGGCACGGTCTCGCTGCAGGTGAAGTTGAGGATTCGCTCGACTTCCGAGCTGTCCAGCGTCCGCCGGGACGGCTCGTCCAGCGTCCACCAGCGTTCCACTGCGTCGATCAACGCGCTCCGGATTTCGGACTGAACTTCCTCCGGAAGTCCTCCCGTGGAGTTGTCATCCATGCCCCGACTGCGCGTGGGTTGATAGCGGGGTGCCACCCACCGCTCATCGGCGGTCAGCTCCAGCAACACGGCGAGCATGGTCGGAACGTTGCCCCGTAACACCGCCGAACGCAGGTGGTCACGGTCCAGGTCAGTGACGATAGTCATGTCATGCAGGCTAACAGCAGTTAGCGACACAACCAAGTGTGATTTCGATATTCCCATTGTTGCTTGGAAACTCTGCTTGACCCGCGTGGATGCCGATGACAGTATGAGCCACATCATACTAACCGCGGTAAGCATTCAGGAAGTTGAGGAACCATGGATCTGTCGACAAGTGTCGAATCGGATGCCACTGATATGCGACGGAGTTCAGGTCCGCTTGTCCGATCCCTCACAGCGACCCAGTCGTCACCGCTAGGGCGAGCGACGTTGGGCGACCAGCTTCGCCGCCACTCGCAGAGTCGACACTCGAAGCCGGCGATCGTGTCGTATGCCCCAGGTGGTCGACGCACCGTGACCACCTACGGTGCGCTCAATCAGGATGCCAACCGGGCATCCCACATGTTCCTCGGACTCGGTGTTTCCCGCGGTGACCGGGTCGCCGTGATGGCCCGCAATCGCGTGGAGTCGGTAGTCGCCTACTACGGTGCTCTCAAAATAGGGGCGGTGTACTCCGGCATCAATGTCCTTTTCGGGCCGAACGAAGTGGCTCAACAGATCGGGCACCTCGAGCCCGCGGTTGTGGTCGTGGCCGCGGAATTCCTGCCGGTACTGGAAGAAGCGCTGGCGGGACTCGGTACCCGCCCCGAAATCGTTGTTCTCGACAGCACGGACGAGTTCGGCGGCCACTGCTTCGATCAACTCCTCGAGTCCTCGTCGCCGACAGAGCCGGATTGCGATGTCGACGAGCACGATCTCGCAATGATCGTGTACACCAGTGGAACCGAGGCGGCTCCGAAGGGCGTCATGCTGCCGCATCGCAACTACCTGGTCTCCACTGCACCTGCGTACACATGGGGACTGCGATGCCTGGACGATGACGTCTGGCTCTACGTCATGCCATTCCACACTATTGCCGGAATCGGCTCCCTGACCTCGCTCCTGCTGTTGGGAGCGACGCTCGTGCTCCCAGCCAGCCTCGCGCCTGCCGACGCTTTGCACATGATCAAAGCGGAGCAGATCACCGTCCTGGCTCAAACCCCGACGTTCTTCATCTCGCTCGCAGATCATCCTGACTTCGGTCCTGAGACTGTCGGGACCATCCAGCGCTGCCTGACCTATGGAGGTCAGGTCTCGCCGCGAACGGTGGACGCATGGCACCACGCGGCGCCCGCATCGGTGTGGGGCACCTACTGGGGTCAGTCCGAGTTGACGCAGTTGGGCTCCGTCGGCTGGTTCAAGCGACTCGAGGACATTCCCGATCAGGATCCGACCTGGATCGGCAAGCCTGTAGGCCATCTCGAGGTCAAGGTGGTCGATGCCGACGGAAATGAAGCAGAGCGAGGTGAACTCCTCTGTCGCACGCCGTCGGTGATGCTGGGTTACTACAAGGATCCCGAGAAGACCGCCGCTGTCCTCGACGGTGGTTGGGTCCACACCGGCGACATCGTACGTCGCGATTCGGAGGGCAACATGTTCTTCCTCGATCGCAGCAAGGACATGATCAAGACGGGCGGCTACAACGTGTCCTCGCAGGAGGTCGAGCGCGTACTACAAGCCCACCCCGAGGTGTCGCGCGCCGCCGTCGTGGGACTTCCGGACGAATACTGGTCCGAGGCGGTCACAGGCTTCGTCATCGTCATAGACGGCAGCGACCTCACCGGCCAGGAGTTGCGAGACCACTGCAAGACCGTGCTCGCAGGCTATAAGGTTCCAAAGGCGATCAAGATTGTGGATGAGCTGCCCACGGACCCTCAGGGGAAGCTGCTCAAGAGAGAACTACGCCGCCTGTATGCAAAGGACTGAAACGCTGAACATCGATCCTGCCAGCAGCGCGACACCCGGATCCGGTCGACCACGGCTTGAAGGGCTTCCAAGCAGACGTGACGACATACTGGCCGCGGCGGCCGAATACTTCGCTGATCAGGGCTACCACTCGGCAGGCATGCGTGGCATCGCAGATTCGGTGGGAATCAAGGGCGCGAGCCTCTACAACCACTTCACCTCGAAAGAGGAGATCCTCTACGCGATCGCGCTCAAGATGACCCGGGACCCGGTCGAGGAGCATCTACTTGTCCTCGACGAGACTGGAACTCCGGTCGAGCGACTCACCTCGCTGATCGATGTTCATCTGCGGTATTTGGCGATGAACAGGGTCGAGCATCTGGTAAGCCTACGAGAGATCTCGGCGCTTACCGACGAACACCGTATGAGGGTGCTCGAGTACCGCAAGTACTACCAGAGGCGTGTGCGCGATGTGATTGCTGCCGGGGTCCGCGCCGGAGAGTTCGAGATCGCCGACCCACAGCGTGCGGCTGTTGCGGTGCTCGACCTCATGAATGGCGTGAGCTGGTGGCTTCGAGACGACCACGATATCGAGGCGCTGGTGGCAACCTACGTGGATTACATCGTCGTCGGAATTCTCCGTCACCGTCCCGGAACGCAGAGTGGTAACGGCGGTACGCCCAGCTGACGGTTACGCCCGTTCAGCCCGAAAACAAGTGATCCCCCTCCACCCGACGTGGAGGGGGATCACTTGTTTTCGAGCTCGATCAGAGTGCCCGCCGCAACAAAGGAACCAAAGCATCCGGATTCGCGATGGGGTTCGGATTGGTCCCGCACCAGATGTCCTTGAACGTGTACGTAGCCAGACTGGGGAGGTCGTTTTCGGTCAGCCCGACTTCTCCCAGCGATCTCGGCATGCCGAGCCGCCGGATGAGCGAGTCCGCCAACTCGTGTGCGGGCGTTTGCGGCGCACCCAAGGACGCACTGATCAGCGCCTGGCGATGCTCGTTGACTTCGCGGTTGTACTCGAGCGCGAAGGGCGCCATGACGCAGGAGGTGTACCCGTGTGGGACGTTGAACGAACCGCCGAGTGCATGCCCGACGGCATGGCTGACGCCCATGTCGAGGCCTGCGACGATCGCGACCATTGACGACCACGCACCGACCTGGCACATCAGCCGCGCATCCACGTCGTCGGTGTTCTCCTTCACTCGGACGAGTCCTTCGGAGAGCAGTCGTATGGCATTCATCGCCATCCCGTCGTAGTACCCGTTCGATTCGAGTGAGCCCAGGGTCTCGAAGGCGTGGTCCAGTGCGCGAACCCCGGTCGACAGCCACAGCCACTCCGGAGTGTGCAGCGTGAGTGCAGGATCGAGGATGACAGCCTTCGGGGTCATCGCCGGATGCAAGTAACCCTCTTTGACGTTGCTCGTCTCATCCGTCGACCCGGCCAACGCGTTGAACTCACCTCCCGCCAGGGTCGTGGGCGCCACCACTACCGGGATCTTCGGGGCGGAGAAGGTGGGGGCGGTCACCGATGTGTCGGGATTGACCTGCAGGTGGTAGGCGTCCATTTGCGATGCCTCGCGAACTCCGTGCTCCAGAGTGATTGCAAGGATCTTCGCCAGGTCCGTCGCCGATCCGCCGCCCACGCACAACAGCATGTCCGGATCGGCGTCGGCAGCAACTCGGGTGGCAGCAATGACGTCTTCGCGCGGTACATGAGGTCGAACCGCATCGAACAGTCCCACGAATCGATCACCCAATGCCTCGATCACCCGAGCGATCTCGTCGGTCTGCGAGTTGAGCGTCCCGCTACATACGACGAAGACTCGGTTCGCCCCGAGCAACTCTGCTTCCTGGGCCGCGGCCTCCGCGACCGGAGCGCCAATGCGGACTCTCTCCATGGACGGCAGAGAGACAAGTGATGACTGCACGGCAATACCATCTTTCTTTCTTGATCCTCAATCCACCACGACGTCGTCAAGAGCGCTCAGCTCTCGCTCGGTCTGTTCAGGAGTGGGATAGAGCGTGGATCCGGCGCTGGGAAATGTCTCGCACCCCGTCGCAGGCTAACAGTGGTTACCCTATAGGAGATTTGTGGCGCACGCCACAATCATTTGTCTTTTGGCCAGCGGAACCAGAGGGCGAGGTTAGTCCGTGGGCGTCAATACTGACTTGATCTGCAGTTTTTCAGAAATCTTCATGGCTCTCGGCGGCGCGCCGTTGCATCTCCAGTGGAGGGCGAGAATCGGTTACGGTGGATTCGATCCGCAAATTATCGAACTACCTAACCATTGGTTGTCTGTTTCTGGAACCAATTGTGTGATGGCGCGAGGGTTGAGTACTGGGATGATGTAGCCATCACTGACACTCTGGTGACGGACGCCGAATCCAGTGCGGCACCCTTCCCGACACTCAGGTGCATGGTGTCGACGGCGCGGCATGCATCGACTTCGCCGTGGAGAAACGCCTCGAACTCGCCTTGGTCGGAACAGTGGCACCGAGGTGAACAATTATCGCGAGGTATGCCGCGGGTTGATCCAGCTGGTTCGTGGTGGCAGCAGATTGACCGTTGCTTGGTCGACGTGCCGCGCGCCAAACAGGCGAACTATCTTCTGGTGCTGCTGAGTTCGCTCGCGGTGTGGTTGATTGTGCTGCGAGGCAGATCTCGGTTTGCGGCATTTCACCAGACGCCTCGCCGTCGGGTCACGAAACATGACTACCGTGCCGACACGGTGTTCAGGTGGGCACAGAACCTGCACCAGAGAACCGGTCTCAGTCGGATGCCGACGCGATTCGTGGCCATACGACGAACACATTTCAACCCACCAACCAGTAGTGACAAGGGCTGTGAGGACCGTGGGATACCAAGTGCTCCCGGGCTTCCAATCTGAAGGCCGGGACCTCACCGCATCCACTACGCCTGTTCAGTTGCTGAAAACACCATCATCGCCAGGAAATTCGGTGGTGAATGGCGCGGAGGTTGTCGAAAAGTACAGGCCGATCGGGCAAAGTAGATCCGGAACCTACGGCCTTCTGTCGTTGACGTAATCCTGCGAGAGGAAGCACGACTACACGGTCATAGGTCTTGGCACCGGCATTGTGCGAATTCGGCTCCATTAGTCCTGGTAGGCATTGGTCCGTGGCGGAAAATCGACGACGGGTCGGTCTAAGGCGCCTCGGTTACGTCGATCGGGTCGCACGAATCTCCGGCGGGAAGGCTATGCCTCGCAAATAGGCGGCGAGGATGGATTCAGGGGATGTGTTCTCTTGGATGATCGTTCGGTGAAAGACCAGCGCATCCGTGAGGGTGATCAACTCGTCGACTCGTTCGTCGGAACTCGGCAGACCTGCTCTGTCGAAAAGTATCGCTGTCACTTCTCGGCTTATGGCGTGAACCTCGGACTGTGTTGTCAGCTTTCTTCGAAGCAGTGGTTCGTCACCGAGTTCGAGAACAAGGGCGTAGCGCGCCTTCATGTCGTCGCGGCGGTCCGAAAGTGTCTCGACAAGTTCGGTGATCACGCCTGCCAGATCAGAAATGCTCAGTTGGTGCTCACCTTGTGCCGTTGCATTGAGAAAGGCTGCAGCTTGTTTGGCGTCAGCTATCGCGCGTTCGGCAAGGGTGTTGACGATGAGTTCGAGGAGCGCGAGTCGAGTTCTTGCATGGTGCGAGGTCGCGCCCTGGGGGATTCCGGCTTCTATATCGACCACTCGGTGAGTGAGCGCGCGAACTCCATCACGGGCAATGACACGAATGGCGCTGTTGGCGATCAGCTCTCGACGGTCATGGCTGCCAGCCGCTTGTGTAGACACGATTCGATGCTACAGGTGTAGCGTAGCAAACATGCTGCTGCTACAGGTGTAGCGAGAATGTCGTGCGTGATATTCGAATACGCGCTGGGTCTATTGCGCGACATGGGGAGATAGGTCGGACAAGGAGGCGCCACGTGATGATCGATTTCGTTCCAGACAAGACTGTGTACCCGTTCGAGTCGCGCTGGTTCGACTCGTCTGCCGGTCGAGTTCACTACATCGACGAGGGGACGGGTCCGCCGATTGTGTTCTGCCACGGCTCCCCTACATGGAGTTTCCTCTATCGGAAAGTCGTGGCGGGGCTGCGCGACCGGTACCGGTGCATTGCGGTGGACTACCTGGGTTTCGGGTTGTCCGAGCGGCCGCACAATTTCGGATACAGAATTTCACAGCACACGACGATTTTAGGTGAACTGATCGACCATCTTCAATTGGACGGCTTTGTCTTGATGGGGCAGGACTGGGGTGGACCTATCGGGCTGGGCACGGCAACTGAGCGGGCAGATCGAGTCAGAGGGATCGTGCTTGGCAACACGGTGTTCTGGCCGATCGAGCCACTGGCCAATCAAGCATTCAGCGTGATCATGAGTAGCCGACCCATGCAACGCCGGATACTCGAGCAGAATCTCCTTGTGGAGCGTTTCTTGCTCGGGGAACTTGGCCGCACGTTAACCGAGGAGGAGGCTGACCACTATCGCAATGTGCAACCTACAGAGGAATCGCGGCGTGGACTCGCGGTCATGCCCAAGGAAATCCGTGCCGCACGAACACAGTTGGCCCAACTCGCCCAGGACGTGCCCGCGCTGCTGGGGGACAAACCGGCTCTTGCAGTGTGGGGGATGCGGGATAGGGTGTTCCGTCCGAAAGCGTGTATCCCGCGGATACGCGAGACGTTCACCGACCTTGACGTCGTCGAACTACCTCATGCACGGCATTTCATCCAGGAGCACGCGCCCGATGAAATCATCGTGGCCATTGCGAATCGATTTCCGTGATTGTCGGGTCATCCACGGCTGCTGTTGAACTCAGAGTTCAGCTCGTGGTCAGCGAACCAAAGACCCTACGCCGGCCACGATCGGGCTGCACGCGAGTGAGGGGACCGCTTCGGTCGACGGCATGAGCGGGGTCAGGTAAGTGTCAGGCCCACCCCGGTTTGACATCGCGACGCCTGGGGAGGCCGTCCCATTCGACGAGCGGAGCGGATTGCCACCACCAATCGGGATCGGAGTGAACGCCGTCGATGGAGAATCGGCCGGCGATGGCCAGCAGTAACTCGGGCGCCCTGCCCAAAGTCAGATCGATCCAGGGAAAAACCCGCGACACTGTTCTCGCACAAACATTTTCGGGAAGAATCAGCCCGACACCCACGGCACGTGCTGCGTCGGTGCCGTGAACCAGTATTTCGGTGACAGCCATGCCAGCCCACCCTGGCGCGTCAGCTGCTCCGCTGGGGTGGAACGCACGTTCCTCCGCGAGGTCGCGGAGCAGAGCGGCGAGTACATGTGCGGACGAAAGGACGTTGTCGAGATGCTCGGATACGGGGGCATCGCGACCGTCGCGCAGGACCTGTAGTTTGGCGTCGGCCCGTCTCGCTACCTGTCCGCTGTAGAAGAGCAGCGCGTCGCTGATGTGCTCGATCGTGTGCGTCGCAGTCCATTGAGTCGGTTCTGCCGTGTTCGACCACCGCGGTGAGTGGTCCGGTATCGCGGTGAGCGCGTGCAGCGCTTTTGCGGCCGACACCACGTCGTCAGGTGTCGGTTCGGCCGATGCGGTCATGGTGTTCGGATCTGTGGTCGTGTCGGGTTAGGGGCAGCGTAGCGCGTCGACGAGCATTCCGTCATCCGGGCCCGACTGGTGCGATTCGCATGGGTTCCACGGCTCTGCTTCCCTGAAGTAGCCGAGAACCGTTGTCCGCCTTCATCTGATACCCAACTCGGGCCTTCGATGACGACGAATAGCTGCACAGTCGTGTGGATGCCTACCTATCAAGGTGTTTGGCCATGCACCACGCGACATGAGTCTTAGCTCTCCATCGTCCGTCGACCGTGGGTCCGGGAATGGAGGTACTACGTTATTTGCATGCGCAAGGTGTCATCGAGGAGCAGATCACGGTGATGCTGTTCGACGCTCCCTGCCACCGTCCTCGAGAACCGACTGGATACCGCATGGTCCTCAAGGACGGTGGCGCGATTGTCAGTCTCGTGGCTCCTTCCGATGCGTTCCTCGTCCCGACGTCAATGATCGTCTGGATGCACCCGAAACGATCGAGTGGCGATAAGAAGCCGCGAGGCGATCCGGAAGGGCTTGTCGTCACCGCACGACGCATCGAGGACGAGGTGTAGGCGGCATGCGGGTCGACGAGCGCAACGGCAGGGGTCATGCGCGAAGGACTGGCCGACTGTAGCGCTCAGCGGGTTCGGACGTAGTCAGGCGCTGACCGGGTCCAGGAGGCCGGTAAGCCGTCCGGCAATCAGTGCTTCGGACTCTGCGACAATACGTTCCACCAATTCACCCACAGTGGGGACGTCGCGAATCAATCCTTGCACAGTCCCAGCCGTCCAGATGCCAGCCTCCTGGTCGCCGCTGTCGAACACCGCTCTGCCCCGCGCACCGGCCACAAGATGTCGAACGTCTTCGAATTTGCCACCACTGGAGAGAATTTCGACAACTTCTTGGCTGATGCTGTTGCGTGCTACCCGTGCGGTATTGCGTAGTGACCTGAAAATCAGTTCCGTGTCGACCTCCGAGGCAGCGACTATCGCCTCTTTGATGTTGCGGTGAATCGGAGACTCCTCGGTGCACATGAACCGGGTACCCATGTTGATGCCGTCGGCGCCGAGCGCGAGGGCCGCCACTAATCCTCGCCCATCGGCAAATCCACCGGACGCGATCATGGGAATGCTGATCCGCTCTGCTGCTGCAGCGATGAGGACGAGACCCGGTACGTCGTCTTCCCCTGGATGCCCGGCACATTCGAACCCGTCGATGCTGATGCCGTCGACGCCGAGGACTTGGGCTTTGACCGCGTGGCGGACGCTGGTGCACTTGTGGAGAACCTTGATGCCTGCGCCGTGAAAGTGTGGCAGATGGGGTGCTGGAGACGAGCCGGCCGTCTCGACGACTTCCACTCCGCAGTCGATGATCACGTTGCGATACTCATCGTAGGGCGGAGGTGTGATCGTCGGGAGGATTGTGAGGTTGACCCCGAAAGGTTGATCGGTGAGCTCGCGCGTTCGGGATATTTCTCGGGCAAGATCGTCAGGTGTCGGCTGTGTCAGGGCAGTGAGCATGCCGAGCGCGCCGGCGTTTGCAACTGCCGCTACGAGTTCTGCTCTCCCCACCCATTGCATGCCGCCCTGCACGATTGGGTGGCGAACTCCGAATGTCTCGGTAAATGCGGTGGTCAGCACTGGACATCTCCTCGATGGTGCATGGCAATCTGTTTGTCAGTTACGTTGGTGCAAAGTCAATTTCGACCCGAACGGCGCATTCAGCGCGTCGATGTTGTCCACTCGTTCAAGGCCGGAACCTGTGAAAGTTCAGTTCGTGCCATCGGAGGTTCGGCGCGATAGGGCATGGCAGGCGTCAAATACTGTTCGCCATGTTCGTTGGTGCCGGGGATGAAGGTACGGTTCGCAATCACATCGTCGGCGCAAATTACCTGGTCGTAGTCACGCACAACTGCGGCAACCACTCCGGCCGCAGTGAGATGCTCTACCGCTTCCGCGGCGCTACGGTGGCACAGCTGCTTCTCGATCGTGGCGACGAGGTCAACACGGTTTTCCACGCGCAGAGCGTTGGTGGTGAACCGCGGGTCGTCGGCCAACTCCGGTAGGTCGATCGCCTTGCACAGTTCGATCCATGCGCGCGGTTGGTATCCGCTGATCACCAGCTCGCCGTCGGCGGCGCGAAAGACGTCTGCCGCCGGTGCGACGCTTGGTTGTCCGTTCCCTTTGCGACTCATGGGCTTTCCGGATACCTGCCACTCGATCCAGTTGGCGGTCTGCAAGTGGATTGCGACGTCCAGCAGGGAAACTCGGACGGACGATCCTTTGCCGGTGCGTTCGCGCCGCAGTAGCGCTGCCAGTACCGCTTGAGCGACAACGTAGCTCGTTGCATGATCTATGACCGGTGCGCCCACACGTTGTGGCGGGCTATCCGCCTCACCCGTCACCGACATCAGTCCGCTCTCTGCTTGCGCAGCGATGTCGAGCCCCGCGCGGGTGGCGGACGGGCCTTCCGCCCCGTACCCGCTCACCGAGACGGCGATGATTTCCGGTCGCAGGCGTTGGAGTTCGGCAGAGGAGAATCCCAATCGATCGAGGGTTCCCGGGCGAAGATTGTGCAGCAAGATGTCGCTCGACGCGATCAGATCCCGAGCTCGCTGCAGATCGGCGGAGTCTTTGAGGTCGAGGCAGATTGAACGCTTTCCACGGTTGTACCCGTAGAAGATGCCGCGCGCGTAGTCGGCGTCGATTTGTCGGGCCGGTTCACCACCTGGAGGCTCGAGCTTGATGACCTCGGCGCCGAGATCGGACAACTGCTGCCCGGCGCTGGGTATTGCGATCAGTTGACCGATCTCCACTACTCGGACACCTGCCAACGGCAGGTCTACTTCGTCGGTCATCGAATGATCTCCACATGAGGCGAAGTGACATCCTCAGCGGGCTCCAGGCAGCGCGCCAACAAGATGCCTTCGGTGTGGTTGCAGGGGTTCAATCGATTTCTGTCACCTTCTACTCCCCCGATTCGGATTGTCACGGTTCCATCGTCATTGCGCTCGAAGTGCGCGTCGTTGAGATTGACGGTGTGGTCGCGGTACTCGAAGGACTCGAACCAGTGGTTGTACAGCATCACTCCGAAGTAGGTGCAGTCCGGGAGAGTGAATGTAATATCGACAGCAGTAGCGTCTTTCAGTGACCACCAGCCGGCAACGTATTGGTTGGAGCTGGTGCCGTAGAAGTCTCCCCACCCTCGCTGCTCCGAGGTCACGCGAATCTCGTTGGGAGACTGACTGAGTGTTTCGATGAGCTGAAGACTGCGTCGAAGGCTCACGTCCATGCCACGAGCAAGTTTCGTGAGGCGCTGGGTCAGCCACGCCGTGTCGAGATCGGGGCGTGCACCAGGCGGCGGACCGAGGCGCTCGATGTGGAGAACGGGATCGATCTCCGCGTTACGCGTCTTGTGATACACACGCACTACAACGTCGAAGCAGCGCTCATCCAGCCGAATGCCGCTGCGCCCCTCCAGCTCTTGTGCGACGAAGATCTCGAAGTTGCCGTCCGCGTCACACACCTTGTCGTCGATGACGATGTTGTCGGCGACCCGGTCGGTCCCAGACGCGCCGACACGATTGGCGAGAACGGCGACGTACGGCACTGTGCCACGGTTACCGTGAATACGGTATGTCTCGTTGGGGTCGATCATCGCAGTCCAGTAGTCGACGTCGATGCCGTCTCCCCAGAACTTTCGCATCGGTGACATCAGGGTGAAGAGTTCAGGCCGGAGTACGTCTTGGCGCTCGATGTTCATCTCGGCGAGGTATCCGAACAGACGAAGTGCGTGCCGTACACCTTCGGCGCTGTCCAGCGGCGATCCGGTAGCGGCAGCGGTCGAACCGAATGTCGCAAGGCTGTCGGTGACTGCAGACCAAGCCTCGGTGAGCTGCCGGCGATCGTGCTGGGATTCGGATTGTGTTGACTGGTCAGCGAGTTGTGTCATCTTTTCTTCTCTCTCGTGGTAGACGAACTGGATTGTGTATGGGAGGCGTTGGTCAGCAGAGGGGGTCGAAAGGGACGTCTGCGTCGGACTTGCCCGAGGTCTGGTTGTTCACCCATGCGACGTTCTGGGTCCATCGGTCGGCTGAAATCTCGACCGGCCAGAGGGTCTTCTGCGAAGCCCACACCTGGTTGGCTTTGTCAGCAGGAACATTCATTCGCTCGGTGAGAAGTTGAGCTCCTGCTTGCTCGTTCGCGGGATCGGCTATCCACCCTGCTGCGGCCTCGAGCGCAGCACACACGGGGGCAGCAGCATCGGATTCAGCGAATGTGGCTGTCGTGACGAGCACCGTGCCCAGGCCGTATGAACTCACGCCGTCAGAGCCCACCGGGTCTACTTCTGTAATCGCCGTCATCGGAATTCCTTGAGCATCGAATACGGCCTGGCTGGCAGCGGTGAGAACGGCGGCATCTATGTCGCCCTTTCGTGCGAGTGGTATCTGACTCGCGGTGGGTGCCGCTGCGATGAATTGCACCGTGGAGGCGTCGATGTTTCTCTCTGCGAGAAGCTGATTGACGAATTGCTCGGCCGCGCCGCCACGTGACGGTATGGCGATCCGCTTGCCGGGCAAATCCTCGATGGTGGTGATGCCGCTGTCTTTCGTCACGGCGATGGCAAGATCGATCGACCCGTAGGGGGACAGTGGCCGCAGACTCTGCCCTTGCTCTATGGCCGGCACGACGGTTCCGGGTGCACCGACCGCGAGATCGGTTGTACCGCCGATGAGACCGCTGATGAGTTCGGGCCCGTTCTTTCCGTCGATGAGCTCGACGTGGAGGCCTTCCTTGTCGAACATTCCTTGTTGGACAGCGACGTAGACAGGCAGGGACAAAGCACTCGCAGGGTAGACCCCGATGGCGACGCTACCGTCGTTCGGCCGCCCTCCCTCTCCACACGCGGAAAGCAGTAGGGCCGCTGCAATGACTGTGCCGACAAAAGGTCGAAGTTTCATGGGATTCCTGTTCCTTGATGGCTGGGCGCATCAGAAATCAAGCTGAGTTGGCTGGGCGCATCAGTAATCAAGCTGAGTTGGCTGGGCACATCAGTGGTCGAGCTGACCACGTAGCCGGTTGAAGATTTCGATGTATCGAGGTTCGGCGGTGAGGGTTTCGAGTTCGCGGGGGCGTTCGATGTCAATGCTGACGTCGTCGATCACTCGGCCGGCCCCGAGCAGCAGAACGCGGTCGGAGAGACAGATGGCTTCACCGAGGTCGTGGGTTACGAAGATGACCGTCCGGCCGACCTCGGACTGCCAAAGCTCGAGGAATTCGCGCTGTACTTCGACGCGGGTTTGCGCATCGAGGGCGGCAAACGGCTCGTCCATCAACAAGATGTCCGGATCCAGAGCCCACGTCCGGGCCAACGCGACACGCTGGCGCATCCCTTGGGACAGCTGCCAAGTCCACAGCTGTGACGCCTCGGACATTTGAACGGCCGCAAGCCAGCGCGCGGATTGAGTTCGTCTCTCCGCCTTGGGTACTCCCCTCAATTCGAGACCGTACTCCACGTTCTTCTGCGCTGTTCGCCACGGGAACAGCGCATCTCGGGCCATCATGAAGCCCATCCGAGAACGAGCGTCGAATGGTGTTGTGCCGAGGACCTCGGTTTTGCCTTCCGTCGCGTCCACCAATCCAGCGAGCGCGTTGAGCAGAGTGGTCTTTCCGCAACCGCTCCTGCCGACCAAGCTCACGAACTGTCCGCGAGGGATGGTGAGGTCGAGATTGTCGACCACAGTTTTCGTCGACCCGTCGGGTGAGGGGAAGGATATCGTCAGTCCGTCGAGTTGTACGGCGGGTGTAATCACGTTGGTATCCATGATGATTCCTGTCATCGTCGAGCCGGCGGCTGCCACCGAAGGAGGTAGCGCTCGGCGAAGTTCATTACCTGGTTGAGGACGACTGCGACGATTGCGAGAAGTATGAGGATCGCGTAGACCGCTTCCATCCGGAACTGGGCCGAGTAGATCGACACAAGCTGGCCCAGCCCGTCCCGTGACGAGATCAGTTCCGAACCGACAACGCCAAGTAGCGAATAGATCAGCCCCAACCGAAGACCGGCAAAAATGCCAGGTGTTGCGACGGGGAGGAGGATGTGCCAGAACACCTGTGTCTTACTGGCATTCAGGACAGTGGAAAGTCGGAGCCATTCGTCGTCCACCGACTTCACACCGGCTCGTGCACTCGAGCAGACGATGAAGAAGACGAGTGTGAACGCGAGAGCGACCTTCGCCGTCATCGTGATCCCGAAGATGACGATAAGCAGAGGCGCCAGCGCAAGACGTGGCATGGCATTCGCCGCATCCAGGAACGGACTCATGATGCGTTCGAGGGTCGGAAGCAGTCCGAGAGAGAGTCCGACCGCCACCCCGACTGCGCTAGCGAGGATCCACGCGATCACGACGGCAGTCATCGTGGCACGCAAGTTCGACGAAATCTCGCCCGACTGCACCGCTGCGGTGAAGTAGGCCCAGGCCTCGCCTGGCGTTTTGGCCAGAACTGGCTCGATCCAACCTTGCGATGCGACGAGCTGCCACGCTCCGAGTAGGACCAGAAGCAGCGCGACCTGGGCCAGTCGTACCCCGATGGTGAGTCGCGTACCGGATCGACGCTGTCGAGCGGGCTTCGGCTCAGAGCGCGCCCGCCTCACGGAACGGAGCGACGTAGCACCGGATGGCGAACTTGCGGTGATGGTTTCGGTCATTTCGGCGCCTCCTCCGTTGTGCTCGCAGGCGGCGATTGGTGCTCGACAAAAGCAGACGGGTGCCTCTGGTCGAAGCTCCCCGGGTTGTTGCTCACTGCGTTCATATGTGAAGCAGATCACGGGATTCTTCTTCCCGTCTACGCCACATTCGAGAGGTATGCCATAGGGTTTCCCTATGCCTGACGGGCGCAAAATCGGGCGCGCGCGATGACTTCCACGAGAAGGGAACCCCAATGGACCGGCGTCATCTGGAATACTTTCTTGCCCTTGCTGATCGGGGCAGCATTTCCGCTGCTGCTCGCGGACTGGGGGTCAGCCAGCCGACAATCTCGGAGGCTCTGGCCAGGATGGAGAAAGAGTGCGGCCTGACGCTCGTCCGCCGTGGATCGCGGGGAGTCACCCTGACCGACGCTGGACGCGATCTCACAGGTCCGGCGGCCCAAGTACTTCGGGCATACCGGGATTTGGATCACGCTTTGCATCCATTGAACGTCGTGCAGCGGGGTCGGCTGACGGTCGTGTGTCCGCGAACATTGGCGCGTGATCCAGCGGCCACGGCCCTGGGTGCGTTCAAAAGAAAGTTTCCGAACGTTGCGGTGACGATGCTCAGCAACGACACCGACGGAATCGGAACGGTGGTCGCCTCGGGTCAGGCTGATATTGGGCTCGGGGTGGACGAGGTGTTCGACGAGGGCGTTGAACGTATCCTTCTCGGCCGGCAACAAATCGTTGCGCTGGTGCCGGCCGCACGAAGTGAAGGCGAGGGGGCAGCGGCGTTGACGGATCTGTTGCGAATCGGATTGATCACCAGCCCGCGTGACGATGTCACTCGGCGACTGTTGGCGGAACGCCTGGGCGAAGGCACTGTGGACGAGGCGGTGGTTGCGGAGACTATCTCTGTGGCTTCGATGATCCCACTTGTACGCGCGGGAGTCGGCGTCGCTTTCCTTCCCGAATCTGTCGCCGATACAGTCGGAGAAGGTGTGGTGTTGTGTCGTACTCGGCCCCCGCTCACTCGTGATATCTGGATGTTCCACGGTTCGACGCCATCGCCTGCGGCACAAGCGTTTATCGAGACGACCAGTCGATTACGTGACGAAGGTGGAATGGGGAACGCCGGATGAGCAAGTTCGGAGAGTCCGCAACCCCGCGAATCGATCCGCGGCAGCTACAAGACTTCCTTGCCGTCGTCGAACACGGCAGTATCACGGCGGCAGCGGCAAATCAGTTCACGGGAACATCGAGCGTCTCTCAATCAATTGCGCGGCTCGAAAGACGCGTCGGAGGACGGCTTTTCAATCGAGGCCGGACCGGCGCGACGCTGACTGCGCGCGGACGGAATCTCATCGATCCAGCACGCGAAGCGCTGGCCGCGCTCGACCGATTAGTGGTCGAGCGCGAGTTCTTACTGTCAGCAGTCCCCCACCTCAGTGTTGCCACGACAGCGAGCCTTGCGGACGATCCCGCAGCGGTACTGCTCGGAGCGCTGCGCACGGAGGTGCCGAACCTGAGGATCACCATCTCGGATCCGCCTGGGTCGTCCGTGGCCGATGCGATTCACCCGGTCATGGCAGGCACCGCTGACGTGGCAATAATGGAGTCGCTGCCCACCGGTGTTCCCGGGACGCGCACGGTGCGCCTTCCGGACCACAAGTTGCGGCTCGTCTGCCCGCCCGGTACCCCGCCACCGGTGGACGGGGTATTCATCGGCGAAGATCTCATGCGCATCGGCTTGGTTGTCGCACCACGGTTCGAAACTTCCGATGTCTATCGCCATCTGCGGTCGATCGAACCGCGAATCGACCACGCATTCGTGATGAGGTCACAGCACCGCGATGCCTTCGCGGATTTCGCGTACGAAGGGATCGGTGCTGTCATCCTCGAACTCTCCAGTGCCGAGCGAGCATCCGAACGCGGGTGCACTGTGGGCGAGATATTCGAACTGCCCCCACGGAAGATCGCAGCCGTGGCAAGGGACGGCCCGAACACGCAGATCGTCGAACATTTCCTACGGCTGTGTGCCGAGCAATCCGCGCGGAAGCCGTAGGCCGAGGCGATCTCGACCTTGCGCTCTGGGTATTCGCGTCGGCCGGGCGTCCACCGAGAACGATGATTTTGTCCACAGACACAACACTTCTGGGATAGTCCGTTTCCTGAAACAAAGCCGACGGGTTGCCTTCCCGTGAATATGTAATACACGTCACTCCGGATCAACTTCGAAAGGTTGACTTTCATGCGAAAGTCTCTGAAACATTTCGTGAATGCTGCAGCGGCGGTTGCGTTGTGCGCGACGCTAGGACTCACGGGCGCAACCGGAACAGCGGCTGCCGATGCGCCCGGCATCCCGAGCGTCGGGCACGATTGGGCGAGTGCAGGGCCGTACACGCCGAACGTCTCGATCGGGCTGGTGCACACTCTGTACTACCCGCGCCAGCTCGGCGCGCGCGGCGAGAAGCACCCTGTTGTGATCTGGGGGAACGGGACCGGTGTGCTCCCCGGTGCGTACACCTCTTTGCTGCGCCACTACGCCAGCCACGGATTCATCGTGGTCGCCGCCAATACCCCGGCAAGCAATTTCGCCATCACCATGCGGTCGGGAATCGACCTCATCGCGGACAAAGCGGCCAGCCCGTCGAGCGTCTTCTTCGGCAAAGTCGACCTGGAACATATTGGTGCGGTGGGGCACTCGCAGGGCGGGTCTGCGGCGATCAACGCGGCGATCGACGACCGCGTCGACACCGCCGTCGCGATCCAACCAGGCCCGCTCAATGATGTCGATCTCATCGACGAGCCCGTTCTCTATCTGGCCGGCCAGGCCGACGCAATCGTTTGGCCGGCGATCGTGCGGGCGATGTACGAGGACGCAGACCACGTGCCTGCCGAGTATCTGGAACTGCGCGGCGCCACGCACTTCGGTACGGCGATCAACGGCGGCGATATGCGCGGGCCGAGCACGGCGTGGCTGCGGTACTGGCTACTTGACGATCCGAACGCTCGCACCGAGTTCTTCGGAGCGAGCTGTGGATACTGCACTGACACCCAGCAGTTCTCCGATTTCGACCGCAACGATCTGGCCATGCAGATCCCGGGGTGACGGTCAGATCCGGAGTTGTCGAAGACGAACAGCCTTCCAATCAGGTCGGCGGAGTTGCGAAGCTCAGATGACGACGTAGCCGTACATCCGTTCGCCCTGAGCCACAGCTCTGGTCGCTAGTTCGGCGAAGGCGGTCAGGAACGGCACTGAGTCCTCCGACGGTTCACTCGTCTCGTCGATTGCCCAGGCCGCCGCAGCGGCGGCGACACCGTCAGCGTTCAATTCCGCTAGTGCATCGCGTAATTCGTCGGTAACCGTGAGCACGAGGGTGTCGCCGTCGTCGCTCATCGCGACGAGTTTCCCGCAGCGTGGACCTTTTGCAACTTCGTCGTAGGGGCGAGCGGTGAGGGCTGCTTCCAGTCGGCCGAGCGCGACAACTGGATCGACGCCTTTCGCCTGCAGAACTGGAGTCCCACTCGCAGCCAACTGGACCCGCGGGCGAGAAGCTGCGTTCGCCTCCATCACCTCTGGTTCCAAGTCGACGAGTCCCGCGAGGGCAGAGGTGGCATGCTCATCCGTGCGCGCGGTGAAGTAGTCGGTGATCGCAGACATGGCGCGATCATCTCACACACGATGCATCTCAATGCCCCGGACTCCTTCCGCGACTTACTGATCGACGTCAGGAGGGACAGGTGTGCGCTTCCTCGATCGCTTTCGCGAAAGCGCGAAGTCGTGGGCTTTCGAGATCGGTACGCCACACGAGACCCAAAGCAGATTCGGGTAATCCGTTGATCGGTACGAATGTGATGTCCGAGCGCTGGCTGTATGCAGCGGTCGCAGCGCAGAGGATGAGGCCGACCTGACTGAATGCGACCTGCGACAGGCCTTCCTGAACGGTGCTCGCCCCACCCTGCGTGGGAATCGTGGCTCCGCCCGGCGTTGTGCTCGGGGAATTCACACGCTGCCAATAGTCGGGGGCGGGGCCGGTGATGGGTACCAGGCAGATCTGCGCCAACTGCTCGGCGTCGATCACGCCCAGTTCGCTGAACGGGTGATGGACTGAGACGGCGAGGGTCTGGGGCTGTCGAGAAAAGACGAGCCCGGTTGTCAGTTCCGGCTCATCTACGGGGAGAAGGGCCACTGCCGCATCGATTCGCCCGGCGAGTACATCACTGAACGGATCACCCAGGGGTAATTCTTTGATGGTCACGCATGTTTGCGGATGTTGTATTTCGAAACGAGAGACAGCAGCCGCGATCGAATCGTAAATTGCTCCTTGGAAACCCACCCGAAGCGGCGCCGGCATGTTCCGTGCTCTTGACTGAGCGTCCTCGATTACTCCGACAAGCGCACGATGCGCGGGAGCCAACGACGCAAGAAAATCGGCACCGAATTCAGTCAGGTGCACGCGGCGACTGGTGCGCGCCACCAGGCTGGTGCCGATACGACGCTCCAACGCGCTGATCAGCTGACTCACTCGGCTCTGGGAGATGAACAGCCGCTCGCCGGTGCGACCGAAGTGCAGTTCTTCAGCGAGAACGAGGAAGCACTCGATCTCACGCATCGGGGGCTCCGACATTTTCACTCCGACCCTGGACTCATTCGACCACTCCATCATGGCTCATCGATGAATTGAGCTAATGGTTGGATGAGCGATTCGCCGTTGATCCATCGGCGTGCAGGAGCTTCTCTGGTTACATGCCCCACTCCGCATCTGCACAGAACAGCCCTGCGTCCACGTCCTCAACCCACGCACACACCATTGAGAACCACTGGGCTGCGGTCGCGCTGATCGCAGCGTCCACCTTCATCGTTGTCGCGGCAGAGATGATGCCGGTCGGGCTACTCACCCCGATCGGTGCTGCTCTGGTGGAAAGTGAAGGGACCATCGGGCTCTCACTGGCCATTACCGGATTGGTGGCAGCGGCCACTGCCCCGTTTGTGCCCATCGTGACCCGGCGCTTCGATCGTCGGTCGACGCTTATCGTTCTGATGCTTGTAGTCGCCGCGGCGAACGCCCTCACGGCCCTTGCTCCGAGCTTCGTTTTCCTCGCTGTGGCTCGCGTCCTTCTAGGCGTGAGCATGGGTGGAGTCTGGGCACTCGCCGCTAGTCTGGCACCCAAATTGGTGGGTTCCAGTTCCGTCGGGTTGGCGACCACGATCATCTTCAGCGGAATCGCGGTCGCCTCAGTTCTCGGTGTCCCCGCGGGGACGTATATCGGAGCAGCGGCCGGGTGGAGCGTGGCATTCTGGACTCTCAGCTGCGCCGCGACGCTGATCGCGCTCGCCATGTTCGCTGTCCTACCCGTGATGCCAGCTGATCAAGCTTTGTCGCTCGGCAGTCTCGTGGTGGCTTTTCGGAACCCGGGAGTCCGGGTCGGATTCGCGATTACCGCGCTCATCGTCACCGCTCATTTCGCGGCGTACACCTATGTGCGTCCGGGGCTGGAGTTCTTCGCAGGGTTGAGCCCTGCACAGATCGGCACGATGCTCTTGATCTACGGGGTTCTGGGCGTCGTCGGCAACTTCATCGCCGGGCCATCTGCAGCCAAGTCTCCGCAGACTGTGGTCGTCATCCTCAGTGCGGGAGTAGCGGTCACACTCGCCCTGTTTCCGATCTCGGCTACCACCTTGATCACAGCTGCTCTGCTCATGGCGGCTTGGGGCCTCTTCTACGGTGGTGTATCGGTGAGTACTCAAACATGGATCGCACAAGCCGCTCCCGTTCACCGAGAGGCCGCTGCGGCTCTGTGGGTTGCAGTCTTCAATGCAAGCATCGCCCTCGGCGCGTTCGCGGGTGGACGCATTCATGACCACTCCGGTTCCGAAACGGTCTTCTGGACAGCCGCGGGAATCGCCACTCTCGCAATGCTGCTCACCACATTCCGCAATCCCGTCGTGGCAAAGCATGAACTGACAACCTAGCCGCCTACACAAAACCTTCATAGAGGCAGGACAACAGATATGCGCCAGACACCCGTTTCAACCTTCATGGATGTGACCGAGATGCTCGAACGCTACCGGGATAAATCGCTGTCTCCGGTGGAGGTACTCGAGTCCACCATCGAACGTATCGAGGCGCTCAACCCGACCTTGAATGCAGTGGGACACACTTTCTTCGATGCGGCACGGGCGCAAGCGAAGTCAGCGGAACGCCACTACGCCCGCGGCTCGGATGTCAGCCTTCCGCTCGCCGGTGTTCCCGTTGTGGTGAAAGAGGATGAACCGGTGCAAGGACAACCTTGGACTCAAGGGTCCAAGGTCTATGAGGATGTGATCGCCACTCACACTTCGACTTTCGTGCAGAGAATCATCGACGCCGGTGCCATCGTCCACGCGCGATCGACGGCGCCCGAATTCTCCTCGGCCGCGTTCACACAGTCCGAGTTGTGGGGCGTCACTCGCAATCCGTGGAACACGAAATACTCCTCCGGCGGGTCTTCCGGTGGATCGGCAGTCGCACTTGCCACGGGGATGACGCACTTGGCTACCGGTTCCGATGTTGCAGGATCGATCCGAACTCCGTCGTCGTTCAACGGAATTGTCGGGTTCAAGCCACCACACGGCCGTGTCCCGGTCGATCCTCCCTTCAATCTCGATCGCTACTGCCACTGCGGTCCGATGGCGCGCACCGTAAGTGATTGCCTCACACTGCAGTCGGTCATCGCGGGACCGAGCTCCACTGACATTGCCTCGCATGTGCCGGCATCGCCGCTGCCCGGCCTCGCAACGCATTCGTTGACAGGAATGCGTATCGCCGTGATCCCCGCGTTGGGTGACTGGCCGGTTGATCCGGACGTTGCCGCCAACACCGCCAAGTTGGTGGACACCCTCACTGCGCTGGGCGCACGCGCGGAGATCATCGAAGTCGACTTGTCACGCGCTGCAATCATGCGTGCGGCCGCCATTCACTACGATCACGTGTTCGGTGCATCGATCTCCGCCGAAGCGTCCGCGCACCCCGACAAAGTCACGGAGTACGCGAAGGAATTCGCGCGATGGGCACGCCGCACCCGTGGTGACGCGACTTTCCTCGACGGACTCGCGATCGAAGCCGAACTGTATTCGTCGATCGGATCCCTGTTCGACACCTATGACGCGTTGATCACTCCGGCAGTGGCGACGGAGGGCTTTCTTGCCGGCGACGACTACGTGGGGCACGGAATCAATGTGGCTGGAACAGAATTGGAGTTCTACCTCGAGGCTGTACCGGCCATCACCTTCAACATCCTGAGTAGCTGCCCGGTGCTGACAATCCCCACAGGTTTCGCTCGGAACGGAATCCCCACGGGCACACAGATAGTTACGCGACCGTACGACGACCAGACGGCCTTTGCGATTGGGCTCGCCCTCGAGAAGGTCCTGCCGTATCCCGGCAATCGCCCGGACTGCCATGCGGCCCCGCAGGTATTGTTCGGCGTTTGAAGCTAGCTCTGGTGGAGGGTTGACCAAAATGTAGTTAGGTGCCATATTAGTTGCATGGCAGTGGACGGAACCGATCACGACTCACCCACGTTGGATCAGGCGCGGCGGCAGTTGGAGCACTACGGCCTCGGGTCCGATCCGCAGGCGGTGCTGGTTGCGGTGCGGCTGATCTCGGCGGGCGCGCGACTCGGTCGAGCGACTGAGGTTCACTTCGCGAGGTATGGACTGTCGACCGGCCGTTACCGACTGCTTGCGGATCTGGAAGACCACGACGGGGAGAAATCTCCCTCGCGACTGGCCGCTGATCTCGGCGTCTCGCGAGCCACGGTCACCGGCTTGGTCGATGGGCTCGAGCAGGAGGGTTTGGTCGCTCGACGTCCGTCCGCGGAGGACGGGCGTGGTGCGGTGGTCGTCCTGACTGCTCGTGGCGCTCAGCGGTTACGTGACATGGCGCCCGAACACTTTGCTCGTCTCGAGGAAATGGTCGACGAGCTCACTGTCGACGAGCGTGCGGTTTTTTTGGATCTGCTCTCGCGGGTCGTTCGCGGTATCGGTGCGCTGACTGCGGAGTAGTCGGCTGGGATTCCAGGCATTCGTGTAGCGATTCGAATCGTCGTCAATTCTCGACAAAGGCTTCTCTCTTCATGCCCAAATAGTTAGCCACCTAATTATAATCGGAAAGTTGGTCTCCTTCATGTCCGGACTCACCCCGCCGATCCGTCGCGAAAACAAAAGGGAGATAACCGATTCCAATCGACGCGTCCCGGTTGCCGATCGTCGCGCCGCACGACCTTTCACCCTGTGGAGAGAGGTGCTGGTCGCCTACCTTGCCCCCGCGCTGATGGCGGGTGCGGGCGGAGTCGCATCCGGCCAATCGGGCCTCACGACGGCGGCATTTACGTCCATTGCGGGCACGTCGGCAGTGGTGGCGTTGCTGATCGGCTCCTGGTTGCAGCGCCGCGCAGGGTCACGACCGTGGACCACGACACTGCCTCGCGTCATGGTGGCGGCAATTCTTGCCGTCGGAGCCGCTGTGATTGCTGGTCTCGTCGGGTGGTTCGCCTCCCGTTGGCTACCAGCACACACGAGCATCGTCGATGCCGCTTGGCTTGCTCGCCTGCAACTCGATCTGCCGATATCTGCCGCGGTCGCTGCCGTCATCGTGAGCTGGCGATGGCGCCGTCAGAATCCCTGACCGACAACACATGTCAAAGATCCCCGGCTTCCCGGGGAAGACCGAAAGGAACACGATGATCGTCATCATGGGAGCGTCCGGAACCACAGGCGGCGCGTTGCTACGCAGTCTCGCATCCTCGGGTGTGCCGAGCCGAGCGCTGTCCCGCGACCCGGACAGGCTGCGCGCCCACCTCGGCGACTTGGCCGACGGTTTGGTCGAAGTAGTGTCGGCCGATGCCGCAGACTCAACTTCGCTACGCACGGCTTTCGAAGGGGCTGAACAACTTTTCCTTGCCATGGCCAACGGACTCGAACAGGTCGAGCTCGAAACGCGTGTGATCGACATCGCCGCCGAGAGCGGCGTCGAACACATCGTCAAGATCTCCGATCCCGCCGCCGCGACCGACTCCCCCATCGCTCTCTCCCGTGGCCACCATGCCGTCGGCGAACACCTGCGCGCATCCGGGATCCGCCACACTCTGCTCCGCCCCTATGCGTTCATGCAGAATCTGTTGCTCCTGGCTCCGGCGGTGGCTGCGCAAGGGGTGATTCTGGGCGCGATGCGGGACGCGCCGTGCAACTGGATCGACTGCCGAGATATCGGTGACGTCGCCGCGGCCGTGCTCACACGCGCCGACCTCGCCGGCGGTACCTACGTCCTGACGGGTAGCGAGGCAGTCGGCTACGGCGGCATCGCCGATTCTCTGACCCGCATGCTCGATCGCCCCGTCCAATATATCGACCTGCCACCGCACGAACTGCGGCAAAACCTCGTCGATCATGCCCACATGCCTCCGTGGCTGGCCGAGCACATTCTGGAGATCCAGCAACTTGCCGTCTCGCGCCCGGAGTCACCCACCGACACGGTGGCACGTGTCCTGGGGCGTGAGCCACGAAGCCTGGATGCGTTCCTGCGTGAGCATCTGGACCGTTTCCGCTGATTCACGCTGCGAGAGCAGCGCCGCCAGAAGTCACGCGGTTGATCAACGAGCCCACCGAATCCTGATCGGACCTCGTACGGATTCCGGGTCGACGACTTCGCCGCCCTGGGTGATCTGCACTTCGCCGTCGGCCACCATGTGGCGGGCAGCCTCTCGGACGGATTCCATCAGCGGACGCCAATTGTCGGGTGCCGCTGCGCGGGCCACGTCGGAGGGGCAGATGCTCGACTCGGCCGATCGGGCACTGAGTAGTTCGCGGATCTTCGCCGCCAGTTCTTTCTCTTCCACCGTATGACCTCAGTTTCCGGTCGTGACCGTAGGCCTTCAACAGAGTATGAACCTTCGGTTCGGCGAGTTGCGGCGAAGGAATGGTGCACATCGATAATTATTGACGGCGTGGAGAATTCGAGTGCAACGCGCCGCGACGTAGTCCGAAAGTCGTATTCGGCCAGATCCCAGGAGTACACGGACCTCTTCGGCTCGATGGATTCGACGCACGTATCTGATCGGGCACTGGTGACCAGCTGGGCCGCCACTTTGACCGGCCCCGTACTCGACGCCGGGTGCGGGCCGGGGCAGTGGACAGACTTCCTGGCCAGAGCGGGCTGGCTGTGAGCGGGATCGATCTAGTGCCCGAGTTCGTCGAACGAGCCCGCACCCGATACCCCGATCTCTCGTTCGAGGTCGGGGGCTTCGAGGCATTGGACGCGAAAACGAATTCACTGGGCGGCGTGCTGTCCTGGTACTCGCTCATTCACCATCACCCGCAAGATATCGAGGCACCGCTCGCTGAATTCGCGCGCGTGATCCGCCCAGGTGGTGGGTTGCTGGTGGGCTTCTTCGAAGGCACAACGGTAGAGCCTTTTGATCATGCCGCGACGACTGGTTATCGATGGCCGGTGACCGAACTTGCCGAGGTGCTGGTCACAGCGGGCTTCGACGTGATCGAGACCCATACCCGGACGGGGAGCGGCTACAGGCCGCACGGCGCAATCACTGCCAACCGGCGCGGCGTCGAATAGCGGATCGAGACAGCGGATCGAGACAGGGCGAGCAATTCTCTTTCATTCATTTCGTGTGAGTGGTGTGCTGGATGAGTCACTCCCCGGCTTTTTCAGCACCGGATCATCCACAGTTGAAAGAAGGCGCCATGACCACGATTCATCTTCACAAGACGACCACTGCGACGCCCGAACAGGTCCTTGCCGGCCTGACCGACTTCGGTCCGGGCCGTGAGGAAATCTTCGGCCGCAGTGCGGACAGCTACCTGAAAGTGCACAAACAAGGACCCCACGATGCTGATGTCACCGAGGGCTCCAGTGGTATCTGGGAGCGTCTGCACTACGACTGGACCGACCCGCACCGCGTCGTGATGACAACCACCGACTCCAACCTGTGGGGCGGGGCGTCGAGCCATACCTACACGCTGACCCGGCAGCCGACGGGCCTGACCGATGTCGATGCCGTCGTGGTCCGGGACGGCAAGAACCTCAAGGGAAAGCTCCTGGCGTCGGTACTCGGACTCGTCGGCACCCAAGTGCTGGGAAAGTCGTTCACGAAGTCCATCGACGCCATCGAAGCTCGCAACGGTGGCGCGAGCGGCGGCAACCCATAGTGACAGGAACCTGACGGACGGTCAGAGCGCTTCGAGGGCTTCCGTCATCTTCTTCACCGTCTCCGGTGCCACTTTGGCTTCGAATCCCGCCTTCAGGAGAGGCGACGCAATCTTGGCGGCACCGTTGAACTCGACGTTCGCGTGATATTCGATCTCGGTCGAGTTCGGACTCACTGAAGTCAAGGTGATGTCGTCGGTACTGGTGGCAGTCTTGTTCTTTCCTTCGAGAACAACGTGATTCAGCTCGTCGGTCACCAGCGTGTACGTCAGTTCCGTGGTGACGCCGAACAGCTTCGACACGTTGTGCCATTGGGTTCCGACGCCGACAGGACCGTCGGAGATCTGCGTGCAACTCTCGGTGCCCGGATCCCACGTCGGCGCATTGGCGAAGTCGCGGAGAAACGCCGCAGCCTTCTCGATCGGTACCTCGGCGGTGAATTTGCGGGTGACGTCAACCATGCGGTGGGCCTTTCGGTTCATTTTTCGGCGGTAGTGCCGAGGCGAGACTTCGTTCCGACGCCCGGGCTACCCAAACTCGACGAACGGTAACCGCCTTCAGAAGACTGCGCGGTCCAGTGGACGTGGAAGCGGATCGAGTGCGCCGGTCTCGCGCAGGCGCTCGTACGCCCGAACGACCCCATCGACGGCCCCGATCTGTAGCAACACGCCGCCCGGTAACGCGGCAACGCCTACGGCCAGGTCATCCGGGATCGCGTCAGCGCGAGCGGACGAGAGGTAGCCGACGCGGCCGATCACGGGATCTCCGACGCGATAGTCGGACTCGTCTTCGAGAGCGTCGAGGATGTTGTCGTCGGTGACGTCCCCGAAGTCCGGTTCCCACACCGCGGCGAGCATCCGAAGTAGTTCTGTCTCAGGAACTTCGGCGGCGTCCGGCGCGCTGACGGCAATAATCATCGACTGAAGGACGATTTCAGGTTCGCCGCCCGCCAACCCGGATAGCTCGAACCCCCATTCGGGCCCTCCACTGGATGCGAGCCTCAATCCGATTCCCAGACGATCCGACCAGTCTTCGGCGGCCTGCGCGTTCTCGAGGACCTGCGCCAACTGGTCGACGGTCACGGCAGTAGCAGGTCCAGCGGAATGGATCTGTTGCCACGACCCGCCGACCACCTCGGGCAACAGGAATTCGACTTGCTCCAACGTCCGACGCCACCGGGAGGCCACGGCCGGCACCGATTCCGGCCGTCGTCCCCAGAAAACTCGAATAGCGCGCCGTGTCATCGAGTCCTCCGGTAAGGATCGTCCATGGGTAGCCATATCCCGTCTTCGTGGATTCCGAGATCAGTGGCACCGCCGGTGAGAGCGTCGACGGCCGCGAGAACGGCAGGGCGCGTTTCGTTCTCACGACACAGGAGTGACCACGTCCAGATTGCCGCCGGGTCGATCATCGGGCGTGCCGTGAGATCGCTCGGCAGCGTGATGGTCTGCCCTTTGGGCGAGTTGACGACCGGACGGCCGACGGCACGGACGTGATCGAAGAATGCCGGACCGGTGATACCACCGTCGTTGATGCGCAGGATCTGTGCGCCGGTATCGCGAGCGAATTCTTCGGCGTAGACGTTCCACGAATACCAGGAGGTGGTGTCGTCGTCGACGAGTACGACGACGTCGCGTGCCCGCACCGGTGTGGTGTCCTCTCCGGTGGAGACGGCGTAGAGCCGATCCGCACCGAGCAGTCTGGCGTTCAAACCGTTTTGGGCGACATCGTATTTACGTACCCAGGCGATCGCCAGATCGAGGCTGCCGTCTGCCACCCGCGCGGCCTGTGCGTGTGATGGCACCACCCAGGCGTCGACGTGCAGTTGCGCGACCCCTGAAGTGCGCGCGATCAGATCCGTGGGGAGCCAATTGACGTAGCCGATCCGGACGGGCTCCGCTCCGGACAGACGCTCCGCGCGGCGCCGCAGATTCTCGGCATTCTCGAGTAGCGCACGGACATCGGGGAGCAGCGCCGCGCCGGCTGGCGTCAGAGCGACGGAACGGCGGTCGCGGACGAACAGCTTGACGCCGAGATCGCGCTCGAGTGCCATGATCTGCTGCGACAATGACGGCCCGGCTATCAGTAGTCGTGCCGCGGCTCGGCCGAAGTGCAGTTCCTCGGCGACGACCTCGAAGTATCTCAGCTGACGCAGCTCCACGATCCTTCATGCTACGTGCGGTGGGAGGTTGCGCCTATCAGTCAGGAGCAAAGCGGTCGTGGCGGTCCGGCGCGGCCGGGGCACACGATAAGACCATGACCACAATCCAAAACGGCGTCTCCTCGCGAGCGCACGCTGTCCAAGCTGCCGCTGCGCTGGCGGCGAGCATGGGAATCGGTCGATTCGTCTACACACCGATTCTGCCGTTGATGCACACGCAGGCCGGTCTGTCGGCCTCGCTCGGCGCCACCCTGGCGACGGCCAACTACGTCGGGTACCTCATCGGCGCGCTCGCGGGAATCCTCATTCCCGGCGCGGTGCGCTCGGCAGCGGTGATGCGCACGTCGTTGGTGGTCCTCATCGCGACTTTGGCGCTCATGCCCACTACCCACGACGGATCCATCTGGTTCGCCCTGCGGCTCATCGCAGGCATTGCCAGTGCCCTCGTCTTCATGATCGCCGTCAGCGCTTTGCACGCGCACCTTCGGGGGCAGTCCCAATTCCTGGCCGGATGGGGATTCGGCGGAGTTGGGCTGGGTATCGCCCTGTCCGGGGTCCTCGTGTTCGTCGTCCGCTTCATCGGTTCCTGGGGTACTGCCTGGCTGGCATCTGCGGCCCTTGCAGTGGTGTGTGCGGTCGCAGCCTGGGGATTGACGCCGGAACCGCGTCCGGTCATCACACCGGACGCGCCGGGAACTCCCAGTTCCCAACGCGGGTTCACTGCCTTGTTCATCAGTTATTTCCTGGAAGGCATCGGCTACATCATCGCGGGCACGTTCCTTGTTGCCGCAATCGATCTCGCCGCTCCAGAATGGGTCGGCAGCGGCGCTTGGATAGTGGTCGGTCTGGCCGCATTTCCCTCGTGCGCCCTGTGGGCTTGGCTCAGCCTGCGTTGGTCGAGGCCGACTCTGCTTCTCGTTGCCCTGTTGATTCAGGCGGTGGGCATAGCGCTTCCTGCTGTGATCGGAGGCGTCGGCCCCGCACTGATTTCAGCTTTCCTGTTCGGTGTCACCTTCCTTGGTATCGGGTCAATTGTGTTGGCAATCGGCGCGCACCTGCAGTTCACACGCGCCGTGGCGTTGCTGACCGCTGGATACAGCGTCGGTCAGATTCTCGGCCCACTCGTTGTCACTCCGTTGCTGCGAGACGGGTATCGCGACGCTCTGCTGTTGGGTGCGGCCGTCGTCCTGGGCGCGGCAGTGGCCGCCGCGGTTTTGCGGTTCCGATTCCCTTCCGATCTCGATGCGGACCCTCGGACGGCCACCTCGACTGAGGAGGTAGTTTTTGATGTCAGATGACGAAACCGCCGGAGCACTACCCGACGTAGGACTGGAGATGTTCGAATGAGCGCACTCACAACCGATCTCGACCTGAAGGTCCCTGTCATCGCAGCCCCCATGGCCGGCGGCGCTTCCACACCGGCACTTGTTGCTGCTGCCTCTCGCGCAGGCGGTCTCGGCTTCCTCGCCGCCGGGTACAAGACGCCTCAGGCTCTGTCCGACCAGATCGACGCCGTGCGCGCCGAGGGAGTGTCCTTCGGTGTCAACGTCTTTGCGCCCAACCCGGTGCCTGTCGATGTCGATGCCTACCGTGCCTATGCCAGGGCGATCCAGGTCGAGGCGGATCGCTACGGCATCACACTGGCTGACGGTGAGCCGGTCGAAGACGACGACTACTTCGAGGACAAGATCGATCTGCTCCTGGCCAGCCCGGTTCCGGTGGTCAGCTTCACCTTCGGCTTTCCCGCACCCGGCGTCATCAAGGCGCTGCGCGCTGCCGGTTCACTTGTCGTCCTCACAGTGACTTCGGAGGCAGAGGCGCTCCTTGCCGTCGACGCCGGTGCCGATCTGCTTGTCGTGCAATCGTCGGCTGCCGGCGGCCACTCCGGAACGCTCACTCCCCTGCAGGTTCCGGCAGAAACACCGATCACCGAACTGATCGCACAAATCCGTCATCGCACCTCGGTTCCGCTATTGGCGGCCGGTGGACTGGCGACCTCCGCCGACGTCGCTGCAGCCTTACGTGCCGGAGCGGACGCGGCAGTGGTCGGTACCGTACTGCTGCGCACCGAGGAGAGTGGTGCCTCGGCTCCGCACAAGGCGGCTCTGGCCGACACGTCACGCGGGAACACGGTCGTCACAAGAGCTTTCACGGGACGTCCTGCACGAGCACTTCGGAACGAGTTCATCGATCGCTACGACGCACAAGCGCCCATCGGGTACCCGGCCATCCATCACCTGACCAACCCGATGCGCAAAGCCGCTGTTGCGCAGGCAGATCCCGAGCGCATGCACCTATGGGCCGGCACCGGCTATCGCCACGCGACGGAGGAACCAGCCGGGGTAGTGCTTTCGCGATTGGCTAACCTGTGACGGCGCGGACACCGGAAGCCGCATTGCCCGAGGTAGTGACATACGACGGGTTGCCCGGGTCCGCCGGTGGTGCACACTCGCTTCGAGTCAAGCGTCCCGATGTTGCATTTCAGCGGCTGCAGACATTCCTGGAATCCTGCACCGAACCAGTGTCGTTGCCGTCGTGGACGTTCGAGATCTACCAGAGGGGGCCATCCGAGCCGACCGCGCAGTTGTCATCGTTCGCTACCGAGCTCTTCGGTGGGCCCCGCTACAAAGCGCAAACCCATACCGAATGGAACGTCCCACCTGGTTCTGTCAACGAAGCGCTCGATGCCCTCGTTGGTTGCGATGCGGTCACAACCCACGGACGTTCTGTGGCGGCGCTGACCTGCAGCGCGCCCGTACGCCTGATCGACCCCAACACCCGCGCGCCGTACCCCGACATCACCCCCGACGCGTTCGGCCGTTTTGCCGTGGATGGATACGGCCGGACTCTGGGTGACTCAGGCATACGCGCAACCCTTGGCAACGCGGCATCCTCACTGTCCCTGTGGCTCAACCTGCCTGCAGACGAACGGTTGTCGTCCGGTGCTCGTCACCTACAAGACCATCTCCCGTTCCGGTTGTCCGCGAAACACTGGCGTCTCTGGCGGCCGAACCGGAGCGCAGACTCTTATCGTTCCAACAAGATTCCGTCGCCGGTTCACGACCGCGTTTGAATCACGCAGCAAGCATTCCGAGTTGCGCACCACCCATACCGCGCGTGGCACGTTGTCAGAATGCGTCTTCCTCGAGTTCCATGATCTCGTTGTCGAGGGAACCCAGGATTTCTTTGGTCGACGCCAGGACGGGCAGGATGTTCTTGGCGAAGTATGACGCGATGACCACCTTGCCCCGATAGAACGACCGGTCCTTTGCCGACGCGTCACGGTCCAAGGCTGCCAACGCGACTTCCGCTTGCACCAACAGGCGCCATCCGATGAGCAGGTCGCCTACCGCGTACAGAAAGCGCACCGAGCCGAGGCCTATCTTGTACAACTCGGAGGGTTGGTCCTGGGAAGCCATCAGATACCCGGTGAGCGTCCCGGCCATCTCCTGCACGTCGGTCAAGGCGATCTCGAGTAGGACTCGCTCGGCCTTGAGTCGACCGTTCCCGGCCTCACTGTCGATGAACTCTCGTATGCGACCGGCTACGTGAGCGAGTGCAACGCCGCGGTCGCGTGCGATCTTCCGAAAGAAGAAGTCCTGCGCCTGGATTGCCGTGGTGCCCTCGTACAGGGTGTCGATCTTGGCATCGCGGATGTACTGCTCGATGGGGTAGTCCTGAAGATAACCGGAGCCGCCCAGGGTCTGCAGGCTCTCGGTGAGCAGTTCGTAGGCCTTTTCGGAACCGACGCCCTTGACGATCGGCAGCAGCAGATCGTTGACCCGCGCCGCCAGTTCGGCATCCGCCCCCGAAACCAACTCGGCGACATCGGCATTCTGGTGTGCAGCGGTGTAGAGGTAGACCGCTCGGAGGCCTTCGGCGTAGGCCTTCTGCATCGCCAGGCTGCGTCGGACGTCGGGGTGGTGCGTAATGGCCACGCGGGGCGCGGTTTTGTTTGTCAGCTCGGTAAGGTCTGCACCTTGAATTCGTTCTTTCGCATACTCGAGGGCGTTGAGATAGCCGGTGGACAGTGTTCCGGTAGCCTTGGTGCCCACCATCATTCGAGCGTTCTCGATGACCTGGAACATCTGGGCGATACCGTTGTGGACGTCACCCACGAGCCAGCCGACGGCAGGAACGTCCGTCGCTCCGAAGGTGAGCTCGCAAGTTGGGGAAGACTTGAGGCCCATCTTGTGCTCGACGCCGGTGACGTAGACACCGTTGCGCTCTCCCAGTTCAAGTGTGTCCGAGTTGAAGTGGGACTTCGGAACGTAGAACAGGCTCAAACCTTTGGTTCCTGGACCGGCGCCCTCGGGCCGGGCAAGCACCAAGTGGAAGAGGTTCTCGGCCGTGTCTCCGACGTCGCCGCCGGAGATGAACCGCTTGACGCCCTCGATGTGCCAGGTACCGTCGTCCTGCGCGATTGCCTTTGTTCGGCCTGCGCCTACATCGGATCCGGCGTCTGGTTCGGTGAGCACCATCGTTCCGGCCCATCCGCGCTCGAATCCTTCTTTGGCCCAGTGTTTTTGCTGTTCGTTTCCGATGGTGTAGAGCACGCTCGCCATCAGTGGACCCATGTTGAAAAAGCTTGCGGATCCGTTTGCCGCGACCAACATTTCGCCGATCGCCCAGACCAACGGTGCAGGAGCAGGAACACCACCCATGCCTTCTGGTAGGCCGAGTCGCGACCAACCGGCCTCGTTCACCGCCTCGACCGTCTTGCGCAGAGGTTCCGGGACCACAACTGCGTGATTGGGTGCGTCGAATTCGACAGGGTTCCGATCCGCGTCGGCGAAGGACGCGGCGACCGGGCCTTCTGCCAGTCTCGCTACTTCCGCAAGAATGTTGCGCACAGTGTCGGTGTCGAGGTCCCCGTAAGCGCCGGCATCCAACAGTTCGCCGATCCCGAGCACCTCGAACAGATTGAACTCGATATCACGCACGTTGCTTTTGTAGTGACCCATTGTTCTCCGACCTTGGTTCGTCAGCAATACGGTTCGTCAGCAGATACGGCTCGTCAGCAGTACACAAGAAAGCCTGCCCCACAAGGAATTCAGTACGCAACCGTAGGTAGAGACGAGTTTCGTTGCTGCAAAGTAGCGCCGAGTCGCTCTCATTGAAACATTCACTCGTACAATCGGTTTCCGCCGGTGGGGGTGCATATCAGTCGCGTAGCATCCTCTGGGATCGAAGCGACTGCGCACCAATAGAAGTACCCGTCCTCACCTTCGGCGTCATACGCATTCGCTGTGATCAGTGAACATGCTGCTCGGTAAACCAAGAGCGCCTCTCGTTGGTAGCCGAGACGTTTCTCGATCGGCGTGTAGAGCCCAGTTCTGTCTCGTGAGCCTTTGGTATCGGTCAGAGGGTGAGTAGCACTTTGGTGGCGCGCCGCTCGTCCATCGCCCGGTAGCCTGCGGCGGCGTCCTCTAACGGGAGAGTGAGGTCGAAGACGATGCCTGGGTCGATCTGGTCGGTCATGATGAGCTCGATCAGTTCGGGTAGGAATCGCCTGACCGGCGCGGGACCGCCGAGCAGGCTCACCGTCGCGAAGAACAGGTTCATGCCGTCGAGTTCGACGCCGTGGGATACCCCGACGTAGCCGACATGTCCGCCGGGGCGGGTAGCTCCGATAGCCTGCATCATCGATTCTTGGGTACCTACGGCTTCGACGGTCGAGTGGGCGCCGTAGCCGCCGGTGAGTTCCTTGATCTTCGCGATGCCCGCGTCGCCCCGCTCTTCGACGATGTCGGTGGCGCCGAATTGTGTGGCGAGTGCCTGCCGGTCGGCGTGACGTGACATGGCAATGATCCGCTCGGCGCCGAGTTGTCTGGCAGCGAGGATCGCCAAAAGTCCGACTGCGCCGTCGCCGACGACGGCGACCGTTTTGCCAGGTCCGGCTTCCGCAGCTACGGCGGCGAACCAACCGGTGCCGAGTACGTCGGAGGCTGCAAGGAGGCTGCGGGCCTGCCGCTCGGTCGGCTCTCCGTGGACAGGGACGAGGGTGCCGTCCGCGAGCGGGATGCGAGCGTATTCGGATTGGGTGCCGACCGAGCCCATCATGACCTGGTGTATACAGCGAGACTGAAAGCCGGCCTCGCAGATTTCGCAGGTGTTGTCCGACGCGACGAACGAGCCCACGACGAAGTCCCCAACTTCGATGTCGTTGACGTCGGGGCCGACCTGTTCGACGACGCCCACGTATTCGTGTCCCATCGGCGTCGGGCCATTCAGCTCTTCGATGCCGCGGTACGGCCAGAGGTCGGAACCGCAGACGCAGGTGGCTGTAACGCGAATGATCGCGTCGGTCGGTTCGACGATCACCGGCGCTTCGATCTCTTCGACCCGGACGTCGCCGGGGGCATGCATGACGACAGCGCGCATGACGTGGCTCCTCACCATCGGTTTTCTCGTGTCACTTCAACCTGATCACGATTCGGCGGCGTGCGGGAGTCCCGCGCGATAGTGGTACTGCGAGGGACTCCCTCGCTACCGGTCACTGACTTAGGCTCGATGGCATGGACGATCGAGCGCAAGTACGCGAATTCCTGACCTCGCGGCGCGCCCGAGTCACGCCCGAACAAGTTGGACTTCCGGCCGGATCGAACCGCCGCGTGGACGGTCTACGTCGAAGTGAAGTGGCAACCCTCGCCGGCGTGAGCGTCGAGTACTACACGAGGCTCGAGCGCGGAGCGATCAGCGGCGCATCGCCGGGTGTACTCGACAGTATCGCGAAGGCCTTACGACTCGACGACGCCGAGCGCGCCCACCTTTTTGATCTCGCGCACGCGGCAAGCCCGGTAGCCAGGCCCCCGCGTCGGCGAAATGCGAAGGGCTGGAAGCCCCATCAGAGCCTGCAGTGGGCGCTTGATGCAGTCACCGCGGGACCCGCTTTCGTGCGGAACGGTCGCATGGATCTTCTTGCTGTCAACCCACTCGCGCGTGCGTTTTACAAGGACCTGTACGACATGCCGGGGCAGCCCCCGAACATCGCGCGCTTCACGTTCCTCGACGAAAGGGCTTTCGAGTTTTATCCGGACTGGAACGCGTTTGCCGAGGTGACCGTCTCGATTCTGCGAACCGAGGCTGGGCGAGATCCTCACAACAAGGAATTGCACGATCTGATCGGTGAACTCAGCACTCGGAGTGAGGAATTCCGGCGTCGGTGGGGCGCGCACGACGTCCGCCATCACGGCACCGGATTCAAGACTTTTCACCACTCCGCCGTGGGGGAGCTGACGCTTGCCTTCGAAGGTTTGGAGATGGCCGCCGAGCCGGGGTTGACGCTCACGATCTACACCGCAGAGCCGGGATCGCCGTCCGCGGAACGGATGCAGCTACTCGCCTCGTTGGCAGCCAGTGAGAATGCGGACTCTGCTCCTCACGTGTCGGAGCGGTCGCTGACGGACGGCTGACGAACTGCGCGACGGTTGATCGGGTCGTCAGTTGACGACTTCGACGGTGGTGCGCTTCGTGCGTTCCTTGCGCAACAGGATCATCAGCGGCAGAAAGTAGAGAGCGGCAACGCCGGTGCCTACCAACACCGGCCCAGTGGCACCGAGACTCGAGGCGAACGCAAACCCGGCGATCCAGGAGCCGACCGCCGTGCCCAGATTGAACGACGAGGTGCTGAGAGCAGAAGCCATCGTCGGCGCCTGATCGGCATAACGCACAGCCATCCCGATCAGGATGGGATTGGTCGACATGCCGAACAGTCCCAGCATGACTACGAGAATCACCGTCACGATCACGTTGTGCGAGAAGAGGCAGAGCGCCCCGAGTACGAGAAACGTCATCGCTGCCGAGACGAACAAGACCCCGTACTGATGCTTCGCACCGAGTCGACCGCCGAGATTGGAGCCGACGAACGCACCGAGTCCGTAGCCGACAAGCACTAGCGGCACTGCCGACGCAGCAAGTCCCGTGTTCTCGGTCAACAGCGGAGAGATGAAGCTGTACGCCGCCAGCGACGACCCGCACACGACGGCGCAACCGGACAGAACGAGCCAGATGCGTCCGTCCCGTAGGCTCGCGATCTCCGCTCGCCAGGACGGCACCGCACCGGAGTCGGTGTCGGCGGGTACCAATCGGTGGACGACGGCCGCGGCAACGAGTGCGAGGGCGGCGAGGGCCCAGAAAGGACCACGCCACCCGATGCTCTGACCGGCCAGAGCGCCGAGCGGAACACCGATGACGTTCGCGAGCATGCCTCCACCCAAGACGATGCCGAGCGCGCGCGAGGAAGACGCCGGGCCGGCCGCTTTTGCTCCGACCACTGCAGCGACTGCCCAGAATGCGCCCGTCGCCACGGCTGTGAGGAAGCGGGCGCCGAGAATGAGTCCGAAGTTGGACGAGAGCGCAACGATGACGTGTCCGATCGCGAAAACAACCAGCGCCGAGCTCAAGGTCACGCGTCGAGGAACCCTGAGTGTCAAGATCGCCATCGCCGGCGTGCCGACAATCATTCCGATCGCGAAGACGGTGATCATCAGGCCGACGTTCGCGATCGACGTACCGAGGTCACCCGCGATCTCGGGAAGAATGCCGGCGACGACGAATTCGGTTGTACCCATCAAGAAAACTCCGACGGCCAGCACGTAGATCACGAGCGGCAGGCGGCCGGTTTCTTCGACGGTCGGGGCGGAAATCATGAGGTGGTCAGTTCTCTTTCTGTTGACGACGCGCATGTCGTGGCGCACCCGTCCAGGGCATCACGCCCGTCGCCTGCGAGGGAGTCCCGGTCGTTGGGGGTACTCGAAGGGACTCCCGGTGTGACCGATTGCGCGCTACCGTCGGCGCAAAGACTGCCTGAACCCGGGAGGCGCGCCCATGACACGACGACAGATCCGGGGGCTCGGCGCCGCCGTGCTTGTCTCGGCCTTGATGACTGCTTGCAGTACCGAGGACGCTGAGGGGCCCGGTCCACAGGCAAGCACGACAACACGATCGGCGCCCGCCGCGGCCTTCGGTGAACCCGAGACCGTCGCCGACGGCTTGGACGCGCCCTGGTCGATCGCATTCCACGGCGATACACCACTAGTCAGTGAGCGCGACAGCGCGCGAATCCTCGAACTCGACGCCGGCGGAAACAGCCGCGAGGTGGGAGTGGTCGACGGCGTCAGCCCAAGAGGTGAGGGCGGTTTACTAGGGATCGCAGTACGTGAAAACCGCCTGTACGCGTACTTCACCGCGAACGGGGAGAACCGGATCGAACGCTTCGACATCATCGGTGCTCCGGGGGAATTCGCGCTCGGGCCGGCCGAGACGATGCTCGACGGGCTCGCTTCGGCCAACTACCACAACGGTGGTCGCATCGCGTTCGGCCCGGACGGGATGCTGTACGTGACCGTCGGTGATGCCGGTAGTCGAGACAGAGCTCAGGACCTCGACTCGATGTCCGGGAAAATTCTGCGCATGACTCCGGATGGTGATGTGCCGCAAGATAATCCGTTTCCGAACTCGTTTGTCTACAGCTACGGCCACCGCAACTCCCAGGGCATTGCCTGGACCGAGGACGGCACGATGTACGCCAGCGAGTTCGGGCAGGACACCTGGGACGAACTCAACCGGATCGAAGCCGGTGGCAACTACGGGTGGCCCGAGGTCGAAGGGATTACGGGTGAAGACGGATTCATCGACCCGCTCCAACAATGGTCACCGGATGATGCCAGCCCCAGCGGAATCGCCATCCACGACGGCTCGATCTACATTGCCAACCTTCGTGGTGAGCGACTCCGCATTGTGCCGTTGGCTGACCCCGCGACCGCCGATGAGCAGTTCGTCGACGTATACGGGCGCCTCCGTGACGTTGTAGTCGCACCGGACGGGTCGCTGTGGATACTGACGAACAACACCGACGGTCGTGGCGACCCCAACCCCGGTGATGACCGCATCCTTCGCGTGCCGTTGCGCTGATGTCGATTTCCGGCGAACGCAGTACTTCCAGCCCGAGGGTCCTGGCCGAAGCCTGTGATTCACTAATATCTTTACGACAGATGCGCCGGGTACGGATCGGAGAGACAGCATGGGGACTTGGGGTTCAGGACCTTTCGACAACGACGTAGCGGGCGACCTGCTCAGCGCAGTACAGGCGGGTGACTACGACATCGACGATTACGCTAGCCACCCCGATGGCGGTTATCTCGATGCCGATGATGCTCAAACAGCAATCGCCGTCGCCGAGATTCTTGCGGTTGCGCACGGCGTTGCGCCGAAGCCTGTGCAGCTGGATGGAATTGGCGCCGCCGGGTACGTCAGCACCTTGAGCCCGGAGCAGAAGAGTTGGGTCCTCGCCGCACTCGAGCGTGCAGTTTCCGACAGCGACACTTCGGAGTTGTACGAGTTGTGGGAAGAGAACGGTCCGGAAGACCTCGCAGCTTGGCGGGCACCGATCCTGAGCAGATTGGCCAGCCTCAAAACGGTGGGGTAAGCGTCACTAGTCTGCAGTCCCTTGCTTACTCGGAGTTCGACGAGGACAGACTCCCCTTGACGTACCGGGTGGTGTCGTCAGCGAGGATCTCGGCGAGCCCGCTTTCGATACCGTCCAGTGCTTGCGCGGCGACATCGGCAGGATCGATCTTCTGTTCGGCGGGTACGCCAGCGGCCATGTCGGTATCCATGTATGCGACATGCAGTGCCGATACGGAGATTTTGCGCGGCGCAAGTTCTTCTCGAACGGCGTCGGTCATCGCCCAGGCCGCTGCTTTCGACGACGCGTAAGACCCGAGCGCGGCTGGATGGAACCAGGACAGCACCGACAGAACATTGAGTATTGTTCCGCCGTCGTTGTTTTCGATGACAGGAGCAAACGCCCGGGTCACGGCGAGCGGGCCGTAGAAGTTGACGTCCATCTCTCGTCGAATGTCATCGATGTCGCCCCCGATCAAGGGCGCCGAGGTAGAGATACCTGCGTTGTTGACCAGCAAGGTCACATCCGATGCGATTTGCGCGGCGGCGGTTATCGATTCGGCGTCCGTCACGTCCAACCTCAGGGGGATGACGCCGGGTAGATCGACAGTTTCCGGATTGCGCGCAGCCGCGTACACCTTTGCGCCGCGCTCGACGAGTCCCGCAGCCAGATGGCGTCCGAGCCCGCGATTGGCTCCTGTGACGACCGCAACCGTCTTGTTCAGGTCCATGATTCTCCCAGTGTTGTGATTGCTCGTGACGTTTAGATTATGAATCAAATCTAAGTGTCGGCTAGGATAGATGTCAAGTGAAATCCAAACTGGAAGGCGTTGTGATGGGCCGCGTATCGCAGCAACAAGCGGAAGAGAACCGTCGGCGCGTCGTGGAAACCGCAGCCCGACTGTTCCGAGAGAAGGGCACTCACCTCAGCGTCGCCGACCTGATGAAGGCGTCGGGGCTGACCCACGGTGGCTTCTACAAGCAGTTCGCGTCCAAGGACGCTCTCATCGACGAAGCGACCACCCACGCCTTCAAGGAACTGGCTCAGCTGCATTCTGCGGAACTCGAAGAGCATGCAGGGCAACGTGACTCCGCCCGAAAAGCTTTGATCGATACCTATCTCTCGGTGGCGCATCGCGACAACCCGGCAGACGGATGCCCCGCTGCTGCGCTCGCCGCCGACATGGCGCGCGAGCCTGCAGACAGCGAGGCCCGTCGGGTTTACACGGAGGGAGTGGGGGATTTTGCCGCAGCTCTTGCCGACGACGAAGCTGTCGGTCTCCTCCGGCTCTCCACCATGCTCGGTGCACTGGTTCTTTCGCGAGCTACCAAGGGTTCCCCGCTCTCCGAGGAAATTCTCGATTCCGCGCGCGTCGAACTGATCAGAGGGCTTCGAGAGCCGCTGTCATCTTCTTGACGGTCTCGGGTGCCCCTGGCCGCGAATCCCGCTTTCACGAGGTCCAGTGCTCGCGGTTCCGAGAGTCGGACTCTCGATATGTCGATTGAACGCTCTAGTTGATTCCGACGACTTCCTGGGCGATCGTTGCGAGTCTTGCCTGGGCAGCGGATACGACGCCGTGTCGGTTCTTGTGCGCTTCCTCGTACGCAACGATGTCCCGCACCTGTGCGGCGTCGGTCAGTTCCTTCACGGCGGAGACGGCTTGGGTGACGTTGAGTTCGTCGAAGTCTTCGATGGGAAGTTCAGTGGGGTCGAGTAGCCCACTCGACTTCCGTACCGAACGGAAAACGTCGGCGGCACCGTCAGCACCTTCTCGGCGAGTGACCTTCTCAGCCGTGGCGATGGCCGCATCCCTACTGGCCGAGAGTGTTTTCACAGTCACGTCACCGGCATATGCGCCCCAGCTGATCAGCTCACCCAGTACCGGCGGTGAGGTGCGAACAGCGTCGATGGCACGGTCGAGACTGCGGGTGGACCAGGAGACCGGAACGTTGACCAGCCGTATCGCCGCGCCGGTGGCAGCTTGCATCGGTGTGCGGCGCAAAGCTGCCGGTCCACCGAGTGCCTCTTCGGCCAAGACAGTCGTGAGCCAGTCCACGGTCGCGGAGTGTGCAGCGATGAGGCGGTCGGCCAACGCCGCGACGGTCTGATCGCCGCCGGCAGTGGCCAGGGCCTTGAGGTAGCGGGAGCGGTCGAGGAGTTGATGTTCGAGCGCAAGGTCTCCCAATACCGCTTCGTCGAAGGGCTGAGCCTGTTCGACCATCGCTTTCACTCCGGCTGTCGCGCGTCCGATGAACGGACCGACCAATTCCGGCACGCCCCCCAGATCGCGAACAGTGGACTCTATGGAACTCGCCCTTTCACGGCCGTTCTCTGCGTTTTCCGTCAATTCGCGTCGAACAGCCTCGGTTCTGGCCTGTGCGACGCGCGTTTCGGCGACCTGGATCTCGGTGTGCGTCAGACCGAGGAGGATGCGTAACTGGGTGATCAAGGCGGACGTGGTTTCGGAGTTGCTCATATCGGGGTCGTCCCTTCGTCGGTGCGTGCTTTACGTGATGTTCAGCTTCTGCTCGACGAGTGCTCCGCGGGTCGCGGAGCCACCGCCGCTACGCGGGCTACCCCGACCTACCGCGTAGTAACCACAACGAACAAGTGGGGTCGACGCACCGAGATCGTCGGCGCCAGGACGAGTGAGATCCCGGCCACCCCGAGGTTTCGATTTCTATTCGGCGGGAAGGAGGCATGTGCAGTGCATCCATCCAGAAGCCCACGAGAAACTGCGTCACCTGAGGAGTATCGATATGCCGGACCAGTACGCAATGCAGGACCCGACCACGCGGTTCCCCGCTCCTGTGCGTGAGCGGCAGGCGGAGATCGCACATCCCGGTCTCACCGCAGACATGATTTCTCCTCCCGACCACGGTGAAAACACCTATCGAGGAAGCGGTCGACTCGAAGGAAGGCGTGCGATTGTCACCGGAGCGGATTCGGGCATCGGACGTGCGGTCGCGATTGCATTTGCCAGAGAAGGCGCGGACGTTGTCCTGAGTTATCTCGACGAGGAAGAACAGGACGCTCGGGAAACCGCTCGCTGGGTCGAGGAGGCAGGTCGCAAAGCCGTCTCGGTGCCGGGAGATCTCCGAAGCGAGGAACACTGTTCTGCTTTGGTCGAAACCGCGGTGCGTGAACTCGGCGGACTCGACATCTTGGTGAACAACGCCGCGTTTCAGATGGTGCAGATGGGCGGCATCGCCGATATCACCACCGAACAATTCGACCGTGTGATGAAAACCAACCTCTACGCACTATTTTGGCTCTCCAAAGCAGCGATCGCGCAGATGGAGCCCGGATCGACGATCGTGAATACCTCGTCCATCCAAGGTGCGTCCCCGTCGCCCGAGCTGCTCGATTACGCCACGACAAAGGCGGGCATCATCGACTTCACCAAGGGACTGGCCGCCGATGTCGCACGAAAGGGAATCAGGGTCAATGCCGTTGCACCTGGACCGATTTGGACGCCACTGATTCCGGCTACGATGCCCAAGGAGAAGTTCGAGACGTTCGGGGACGACGTTCCGCTCGGGCGGGCAGGTCAGCCGGCCGAGCTTGCTCCCGCCTATGTATTTCTCGCCTCTGGCGAATCCAGTTACACCACTGGGGAAGTCATCGGCGTGACGGGTGGAAAACCGCTCACCTGAATGTGCGACTAGACAAGGCGTACGACGACGGCGTAACGGTCAACCGTTGTCGAGGCCCGCGGCGACCATCGCTGCGGCGGTCTCTCGTTCGGAGAATGAGCCCTTCTCCAGACCCCGGATGACGCCGGAGCGATCAGCGGGGGAACGGTTTTGATTCAACTT
Source organism: Rhodococcus sp. MT28 (assembly GCF_058792695.1). Lineage (NCBI taxonomy): Bacteria > Bacillati > Actinomycetota > Actinomycetes > Mycobacteriales > Nocardiaceae > Rhodococcus > Rhodococcus sp. MT28. Next base: position 54,381 of record NZ_JBXAFD010000002.1, on the reverse strand, counting down.
CGCTTTTCCGTAGACACGGGCCACGTGCAGTTCGATCCCCACAATCCCTCGCAGCTGCGCATCGACGAACTGCGGCGGCGCGTCGGTGACCTTCCATTCGTTCTCACGGCCGGATTCATGTCGAGCTGTCAGTGCGGTGACGTGCGCACGCAGCCACTGCTCGTCGTCGTGCGCAACCAGTTGGCCGTAGACGTAGAGAACTTCGTAGTTCCACGTCGGGACGACCTTCCCGTGGACGCTCTTGCTCGGGTAGAACTCGGGGCTCACGTAGGCGTCGGCGCCGGGGAGGATCACCAGAGACTCCGATGTCCCGGTGTATCGCCAATGCGGATTCGTCCGGGCGAGATGCCCCTCCAACACGTTTCCTTCGGCGTTGTACAGCAGTGGCATCGACGTGACTTCGAGGGTCTCGGGGCCCGGTGTGACCAGGTGTCCGAATCCACCGGCGTGGAGAGAGTCGGCGACCGCGTCGTCGGAGAGGCGGAATTGTCCGGGCAGAATCATGTGTCTCCTCACAGATTTTTTGTCATGTGACAATGTGTCACAGCGTGGAGGTTTTGTCATGTGCTAATAGAGTGAGCCTGTGACCAGCACTGTGGCGGACCAGGTGAGGCTCTATGTCGTCCGCGGGACAGCGGGCGAGATTTCCGAGGGCATCCGCAATCTCATCAGTGCTGGGGTACTGGCTCCAGGGGATGCGTTGCCGCCCATACGGGCCTTGGCCGACGATCTCGAGGTTCACCGGAACACAGTTGCCGGAGCCTATCGCTTGCTCGTGGCGGCGGGAGTTGTGGAGACACAGGGCCGGCGCGGCAGCTTCGTGCGAGCCATACCGTTCCTGGAAGGAGAAGGCGGTATCGCTCTTCCTGGCAGCGTGGATCTCGCCAGCGGAAATCCTGATCCGGCATTGCTGCCTGATCTCAGAGCCTCGTTGGACCGGACCACTTACACGCCCCGGTTGTACGGCGCCGCAGCCACCGAGCCTCTACTCGATTCCTGGGCACGTTCCTCGATCGAGGACGAGGTTCCAAGGCCGTGCTCGATCACCATCACCAACGGTGCCGTTGACGCGGTCGAGCGACTGTTGACCGCTCATTTGACCCGAGGTGACGCCGTCGCGATCGAGGATCCGTGCTTCCTGGCGAGCATCGGAACGCTCAAAGCCAACAGCTTCCGAGCGGTACCGATGGACATCGACACTTCGGGTATTACCCCGCAAGGGCTGCTGCGTGCTCTCGAAAGTGGTGTGCGCGCGATTATTTGCACCCCTCGTGCGCACAACCCCACCGGGGTCAGCATGAGCGCCGACCGAGCGGCGATTCTCGGAAGCATCCTGGCCGAGTTCCCTCACGTTCTGGTAATCGAGGACGATCACTTCTCTGCCGTGTCCAGCAATCGGTACTGTCGGCTCGCTCCGATGAGCACGACGCGGTGGGCGCTTGTTCGTTCCGTGTCGAAATTTCTCGGGCCCGACCTGCGCGTGGCAGTGGTCGCCTCGGACCTCGACACCGGCATTCGGCTGAGCACTCATCTCCGGTCGGGCGCCAACTGGGTCAGTCACCTGCAGCAGCGCTTGAGTGCTGAACTGCTGAGTGATCCGACGGTGATCGACGGCCTCGCCAATGCTCGCGCTGTCTACGAGCGCCGTCGAACCCTTCTGAAATCTGCACTGTCAGAACATGATATCGAGGTTCCTGACACTTTCGACGGACTCAATGTCTGGGTTCCGCTGGATCGGGATTCCGAACCGATTGTCGAGCGACTCGCCGAGTCTGGCTGGCTCGTGCGGGACGGAAGTCAGTTCTCGGCGACGCCGGGTCAGTGCCACCGGGCACTTCGTGTGACCGCCTCCACCATCACCTCTGACCAAGCACGCGAGTTCGCCAGTGCCCTGGCTGAAATATTGGCGAGCCCGTAGTTGTCCAGCTGCACTACGGTGCGAATCTGAGTCTCTCGCTTCTCGACGAAACTACCGGCGACGGCTGGATCGATAGGATCGGTTCGAGCGACGACGAAGGGTGTAATTGTGGCGAGGGCGGTTGTTGTCGGTGCGAGCCGAGGTCTCGGTCGTGCTTTGATCGAGGGTCTGAGGAGCGATGGCGACGAAGTTCTCGGCATATCGCGTCGGCGTCCTGACGGGTTCGACGTCTCCGAGTGGATCGAAGCCGACCTGACCGATCCTGTTACGGCAGCGAATTCGATCGATCAGGAGCTTGTCGGTGGTGTAGATACCCTGATCTGCAACGTCGGAATTTGGGAAGGGGATGCCTTCACTTCCGATTATGCGTTCACAGATCAATCCGATGTCGAAATGCTCGAAATGATCAACGCCAACATCACGGCCACAATTCTCCTGCTCAAGCGCCTGATCCCGAGAATGATCGGCCGTCCTCGACCTCGGATCATCTTGACCGGGTCCACCTCGGGACTCCCGCGAAGCGGTAGGCCGGAGGTTGCGTTCGGTGCATCGAAGTTCGCGATCAACGGCATTGCCGACGCGTTGAGAGAGGGCTACCGGAAGGACAGACTCGCAGTGACTGTCCTTCATCTCGGATATCTCAATACAGAAGACGGACTCGACGTGCCCCGAGACGTCGCTGCCGCCAGGGGAGAGGGATCTCTGGTCCCGGTACATGACGTTGTGGATACGGTGCGCTCGATCTCGAGTTTGTCGTCTTCGACGTCAGTGCGGGAAGTAGTCCTCACTGCGATCGACGATCCGCGATTCTGATTTGCGGCTGTCGACTCAATCTGGTTGCTGAACAGACGTATTCAGAGAATCTAGACCCCGATCAAGAAGTAAGCTCCGGTCAGATACGTCAGGGTGAGGCCCGCCAAGGCCCACGCCATGTACGGCCGGATGTAGAGGCGCCGCAGGCGGTGCAATCGCAGGGAGGCTCGCAAGAACGCGCCCACGGTCCCGAGCAGCAACATCAGGCTCGGGACGAAGACCGCCAGTCGGCGATCCTTCTGTGAGCACAGCAAGGTGTCGGTACCGAAGCATTCGCCCCGCCGGGAGCCCAACCACACGATCGCGATAACCAAAACCGCGGTAGCCAGAACGACTGACACGCCGTACGTCAGGGTTCGCCTGTTGATCTTTCGCTCTCGACGCTGAATTACATCTGACGCGTCAGAACTGTCGGTCATCACACCGGCTCCTGTACATCGCACCTCACTTCGTGGATCGGCGGTGGGAGAGGGCGTACAGCACTACTCCGACGGCCAAGAGTAATGATGCGCGTAACCACGTCGCAGCGCTCTGCTGGGTGAGCAACGCAACGCACGTACCGAGAGCGAGGATCGGGAAGATGATCGGCGTTCGGAAGTGTTTGTGTTGCACTGCGTCACGGCGCAGAACCAGGACGGCGATGTTGGTGCTGATGAATACGAAAAGCAGCAGGAGTACCACCGTCTCCGCCAGGGCTGACAGCGATCCGGTGACGCAGAGAGCCATGGCAACTGCTGTGGTCGCGATAATCGCCACCCAGGGGGTCCGTCGCTGCGGCAGTACCCGAGCGAAGACGCTCGGGAGCAAGCCTTCCGATGCCATCCCGTATGTCAGCCTGCTCGCCATGATCATTGTCAGCAGTGCGCCGTTGGCGACGGCGACCAACGCGATCAGGCTGAACAGGCGAGGCGGAACGCCGACGTCGGCAGCTGACACAACTTCCAGCAGTGGCCCGGAGGATGCGGCAAGTTCGTCGGCGGGCAGGACCACCGAGACAGCCAGGCCGACAAGGACATAGGCGGCGCCGGCTGTCAGTAATGCTCCGAACAGTGCGCGTGGGTAGACCTTGCTCACGTTCTTCACTTCTTCGGCGACGTTCGCGGACGTTTCGAAGCCGACAAAAGAGTAGTACGCGAGGAGTGCCGCAGCCAGCACCGCGAGTGCAGGCGATCGGCTGTCGTCGAACTCCACGACGCGGCTCAGGGTTCCGTCGCCGCGCCCGAGAACTATGCAAGCGAGGACGACAACGAGGACGAGCCCGGTGACCTCCACGACTGTCATGACGACGTTGGCGCGCATCGACTCCTTGATGCCTCTGGCATTGAGAAGTCCCACCAGGAGCAGGAAGACGAGCGCCGCTGGAACGGTTGGGACGTCGATGAAGGCTTTGAGATAGTCGCCCGAGAATGCGAGGGCGAGTCCCGCCGCACTGGTTACGCCGGCCGCCAGCATCGAGAAGCCGACAAGGAACGAGATCAGTGGTTTCCGATACGCCCGTTGGGCGAAGACGGCTGCGCCGCCCGCTCGCGGATATTTGGTGACCAGTTCGGCATACGACGTTGCTGTCAGCAATGCCATGACGAGCGCTACGAGCAGTGGTACCCAGACGGCTCCACCAACTTCACCGGCGATGACGCCCACCAACGCGTAGATGCCGGCACCCAGAACGTCTCCGAGGATGAACACGAAAAGGAGTGGGCCGGTTATAGCCCGAGTGAGAATGTTCTTACCGCCGTCTTCATCTCCGCCTGCGGTTTCGTCCACGTTCTCAGCACCCGCGGCGCGTCGCATATGCAAGGTTCGTCCTGTCTTCATGGTGGCGTGCCGCCACCTCAGGAGCAGTCATGTACCCATTGGCCGAGGTTTCAAACGTAGGTCGCCCGCCTTCCCGTGCTTTGCTTGTAGGGGAATCGCAGAAGTAGTGACTGGAGGACGAAGTGGCCGAAACGACGGTTGCCGCGGTGATGGACGAGTTGGCTGCTCTCGAAGATCCGAAGGCGCGTGCGGTGAACGAGAAGCACGGTGACGATCACGGTGTGAACCTCACAAAACTGCGCGCTGTTGCGAAGCGATTGAAGACTCAGCAGGAACTCGCACAACAGCTTTGGGCGACGGGCGATACCGCGGCGCGATTGTTGGCCCTTTTGATCTGCCGCCCGAAGGTGTTCGAGCGTGACGAGTTGGATGTCATGTTGCGAGAGGCCCGCACTCCGAAGGTGCAGGACTGGCTCGTCAATTACGTGGTGAAGAAGAACCCGCATGCCGAGGAGTTGCGGGTGGCCTGGACCGCTGACCCTGATCCTGTGGTCGCTAGCGCCGGGTGGGCTCTGACCACCGAACGTGTCGCGAAGAAGCCCGAGGGACTTGACCTTTCAGGGCTACTCGACGTCATCGAGGCGGAGATGAAGGATGCTCCTGACCGCCTGCAATGGGCGATGAATCACTGCCTGGCTCAGATCGGGATCGAACATGCTGAGTACCGCGCCCGGGCAATCGAGATCGGTGAGCGACTGCGGGTGCTCGAGGATTACCCGACTCCACCGAACTGCACCTCGCCGTTTGCGCCCATCTGGATCGCGGAGATGGTGCGACGACAGAGGGCAAAGTAGAGCGCACGACAACTAAGGATAGGGTTACCTTCGTGCTACGTTAGGCGCCGTCACCCGCTCGGGGTGTCTGAGCAGGTCGATCGACCGGGAGGTCCTGGCGTGGCGAGAATTTTGGGACGAGGGCTGTCAGAGCGACGAAGTGGTGGCAGCCGTGTCCGCCGGATGGTAGCCGTCGTGGCGGCGTGCGGGCTGGCGGCCGGAATGGCGGCCTGCAGCAGCAACGGCGACAAAGACAGCACCGACGACAAAGACAGCACCCGGACTTCATCCGCAGTCGACGCCGCGTTCCCGGTGACGATCACGTCGGCTCTCGGCACGGCCGAGATCAAGGACGAGCCCAAGCGGGTTGCTACCTGGGGTTGGTCCAACCAGGATGCCCTTCTGGCGCTCGGGGTCGTCCCGGTCGCGATGCCCACGTTTTCCGGACCTCAGTACGGGGCCGACGCGCAGGGCATTCTGAAGTGGGACGCCGAGGCACTCGACAAGCTCCGTGGCGAGCAGCCCACCTTGTTGTCGGGTGACGGAACGGGCGAAGCACCTGTCGAGCAGTTCGCCAAGGCTGAACCAGATCTCATCTTCGCCCCGTACTCCGGGCTCACTCAGCAGGAATTCGACGCACTGTCGAAGATCGCGCCGGTGGTTTCCTTCCCGGACGAGCCGTGGACCGCGTCGTGGCAGGACCAGGTGACCATCGCCGGTCAGGCGCTGGGTAAACAGGCCGAGGCCGGCACGCTCATCGACAAGACCAACGCCGCGATCAGCGCGACGGCTGCGAAGAACCCTGCGTTGCAAGGTAAGACCGTCACCATCGCACTCCCGAACAGCCCGAGCACGTTCGCGGTGAGTAAGAACGCCGACGTGCGTGTCGAGTTCCTCGAGCAGCTGGGTCTGAAGAACGAGCCGACGATCCAGCAGGCCGATCCCGCCAAGGATCCGGAGGCCGTGTACTTCGAGCTGAGCACCGAGCAGGCGCCGCTGATTGCGTCTGACGTGCTGTTCGTGGTGGCCTACGACAAGGACTCTCTGAACGCGTTCCTCGCCGAGCCACTGGTGGCAGCTCAGCCGGTGATCGTCGATGGGCGTACGGCATCCACCAAGGACTTCAGCGTCGACAAGAACTTCGCGTTCGGCGGACTGACGGTCCTGACCATCCCGTACATCCTCGACGACGTCGCCACAGTTCTGAACACCGCTGCCGGCAACGTCAAGGGCTGACCCGGCCCGCTAGCGGGAAGTTCGAAACTGCGTCCGGTATCGCTGTGGACTGGTACCGACCAGGTCTCGGAAGCGTTCGCGGAATGTCGTGACGGCATTGAATCCGACTTGTCCCGCAACACGTTCGATCGAGTGGTCGGTAGTCTCGAGCAGAAATTGCGCTTGGCGGAGCCGCGCGTGATGGAGCCACTGCAACGGCGTCGTACCGATTTGTTCCTGGAATCGGCGGTTGAGCGTGCGAGTGCTCATCGTTGCCTTGGCCGCGATTGTCGTGATGTCGAGTTGCTCCCCGAGGTTCTCTTCCATCCAGTTCAGTAGCGGCCTGAGGGTTGTCCCGCTGGGTACGGGAGGCTCGTGAACGATGAATTGTGCTTGCCCTCCGGCACGTTCGAGCGGCATCACACTCAGCCGCGCCGTGTCGGCGGCGACCGCGGACCCGTAGTCCTGACGGACCATGTACAGACACAGGTCGAGTGCGGCCGCGGCGCCGGCGGAAGTCAGGACGTGCCCGTTGTCTACGTAGAGAACGGCGGCGTCGACGTCGACAGCCGGGTGCCGACGCGCCAACTCTGCGGCGGCCGCCCAGTGCGTCGTCGCGCGAAGTCCGTCGAGCAAGCCGGTGTCGGCGAGCGTGAATGCGCCGACGCACAGTGATGCGATGCGTGTGCCGCGATCCGCGGCTGATCTGAGGGCGTCGATGATCTCGGCGTCGACCGGCACATCGAGATCGGCGGTGCCCGGGATGATGATCGTGCTGGCCTGGGCGAGACGTGACAGTCCGTGCGGTACGCGCATCGTGAACGTTCCGGTCTCCACCTCCTCGGTGAGCGCGCACACGGCGGTCCGGTAGGCCGGTGCGCCTGAGGGAAGCCTGCATCGTCCGAAGACTTCGAGGGGTGCTGCCAGGTCCATCGGCACCACTCCGGGCAACGCGAGAACTGCAACGTCATGCATGTCTGAAACGTAGCGTATGTGGCGCGAGATTCTGTGATCTCGTGTCGTGAAATATCCTCTCAACTGGTATTTCACAGAATATGTGAGGTTGGCTGAAAGCCGTCGAAGGTTGGCTTTCAGCCGTCGCCGCAGGGGTCAACTTCCTCCTACTGTCGTAGGAACAGCGAAGCGCACAGGAGCGCGTCGCACAAAATCGGAGGTTGCAGTGCACGCGCAGATCGTGTTGTTCGACGGATTCGATCCCATGGATGTCGTGGGTCCGTACGAGGTGCTCTACGCCGGGGGTCTCGCCAGCGGTGGGGCGTTGAGTGTCGAACTCGTCAGCGCGGAGGGGCCTCGGACCGTCCTGAGTGGAAGTGGTGAACTCGCTATGACCGCCACTGCAACCCTCGATGTCGAACACGCGGATCTGATTATCGTTCCCGGAGCATCGGGTCTCTTCGAACCCGATGCGGACCAGCCGGGCACCAGTTTGCCGGAAAGACTCGCGGCCACAACGGAAACCGAACTGCCTGTCATGATGCGGCGTGCACTCGACGATCCTGGTGTTCTTGTTGCGACCGTCTGTGGAGGATCTTTGGCGCTGGCGATGGCGGGGCTTCTCGAAGGGCGCCGCGCCGTGACACACCATCTTGCCGTGGACGCACTGGCGGCCGGCGGCGTTATTCCGATCCAGGCGCGAATCGTCGACGACGGTGACCTGATCACCGCCGGCGGTGTGACATCCGGTCTCGACCTTGGCCTGTACCTGTTGGAACGATGCCTCGGGCCCCGGATAAGTCTCGAGGTCGAAGCGCTCTTCGACTACGAGCGTCGTGGAACGGTGTGGTCGGCCAAGGGCGCCGAGCCTGTAATCACCTTCGCCCCGGACGCTGCGTGAATACGCTTGTGCGTACCGAAACGCGAGAAATCCCATGACCGGAATCCTGCTGTCCCTCCACGTGATTGCGGCCATTCTTGCCATCGGCCCCGTCGCTGTGGCGGCGAGTATGTTCCCGGTGGCGAGCCGCGCCGCGCTCGCCGATCCGGACAGCGCCAGTGTTGCGACGACGGGCATGCTGCATCGCATCGTTCGGGTGTATGCCACGATCGGCGTTGTCGTTCCGATGCTCGGTGTCGCCACCGCCGTCAATCTCGGAGTGCTCGGTGACCTGTGGATCCTCACCTCGATCGCACTCACCGTCGTTGCCGCCGTGATACTCACCGCGGTCGTGCTTTCCGCCCAACGGCTGACAATGGCGGCGATCGAAGGAACCGGGTCCGTTGTGGATGTCGCAACGCGGCTCACCCGTCGACTGGGCACAGCGACGGGGATCTTCAATCTGCTCTGGGTCGTTGTCGTCGTGCTGATGATCTTTCGGCCAGGATCGACAACCGGCGTGTGATCCGAGGCGATATTTCCCGTGTCGGAGACAGCGACGCTTGACCTTGACACAGTGACAAGGACTCCAATGGTCGACGAAGGAGGTGGTTGTCGTGAACACAACCAACCATGGTGGGCAGAATGCTCACCTCGTCGACGCATTGGCCGCGGCTGATCCCTCGGTTCGGCTGCGCGCCGCGCTCGCTGTCGGCACGCGCCCGGACCCTGAGCTGACGGATGCCCTGATCGATCGGTGCGCCGTCGAGCCGGACTTCTTCGTCCGCGACATGCTGACCTGGGCATTGTGCCGCTTGCCGGCCGAAATTACGGTGCCGAGGCTGATCCGTGAGCTCGGGTCCGATGGTTCGCAAGCCCGCAGTCAGGCGCTCCACACCTTGTCCAAGATCGGCGATCCGATCGCGTGGCCCGAGGTCTCTGCGCTGGTGCACGACCAGGACGACGAGGTCGCGCGCAGTGCGTGGCGCGCCGCAGTGGCACTCGTGCCGGCAGGAGTCGAGGGTGCACTCGCAGCGGATCTGGCGACCGAACTCGGGCGGGGCGAACTGCAGATGCAGCTCAGTCTGAGCCGTGCTCTGACCGGGCTCGGCGAGGCTGTACTCCCGGTGCTCGACGCGGCCGGAATGAACCCGAATCCGCGTGTCCGGGCGCATGCTGATGCTACAAAGCAACTCTGGCACGACCCCGACGGTGGGTTCGCACTCTCACACGAGTTGGCGAAGCGCGTCGCGGCAATCGGCCCGGACGCGTAGGAAGGGGAGACGGATGTTGATCGGCGAGGTCTCGCGGCGTTGTGGTGTCAGCACACGGATGCTGCGTCACTACGACACCTTGGGACTGGTGAAGCCGACGGGCCGCACGTCCGGCGGTTACCGGGAGTACTCCGCCGACGACATCCGTCGACTCTTCCACGTCGAGAGCTTGAGGACGTTGGGGCTCTCGTTGAACGAGGCCAAGCGTGCACTGGACGAACCCGACTTCGCGCCGGCCGATTTGGTGGGTGAACTCATGCAACACACTCGGCAACGGATCGCGGCGGAGGAGGAATTGCTGACCAAACTCGAAAGGGTCGACGCATCCGCCCCTTCGGAGTGGGATGACGTCCTGCGCATGGTCTCGCTGTTGCGTGCACTCGAATCCGAGTTCGCTGCCCACCGTCAGCAAGCGATCCTGTCGCAGGAGCTGAATGCGGCGTTGCCCGTCGACGCACTCGTCGAGGCCATCCTGTCGGAGAAGGATGCCAACGTGGCCGGAGCGTTGCAGTGGGCGTTGGCGAGGACCGAAGGTGCGGGCCTTGCAGGTCTCACGAAGGGCCTCGAATCGGAGGACGTCGAGGTTCGACGCCGCGCGACGTCGGCCATCTCCGGGATCCACACCGAGGAAGCAACTCGGGCGCTGAAGCGAGCTCTCGATGATTCGGACGCGATAGTCCGCGCTGATGCCGCTCTCACCCTCGGATCTCGCGGAGAGGCCGTCTCGATGCCCGCTCTCCTCGAGATGGTCGCCGACGGGCGACGCGACGTCGAGGCCGGAGAGGTGCTCGGTCTTCTCGCGGAGCACTCACCGACAAGCGGTGAGGTCGTCGATGCCGTGCAGGCAGGGCTCGACGGCACTGACGACGCCCCGACGAGGTTGCGAATCACGCAGGCACTCGCTGAGATTCCCGGCGCGGCGGCCCGGGAAGCGCTCGCCCGGCTGACACGCGACGACGACAAGACGGTCGCGTCCACGGCAGCCGCGATCCTCGAGATGCGGGACCGTGGACCACGCCGGCGCGAACGACCGCGTATCGGGAACTGAAATCGGAGAACTAGGGCACCTCTGACAAATGCGGGCCCGGGTGGTCAGCGCCGTAACGATTTTGCCGCGGCGTTGCCCTTCAACGCTGCACAGAGCAGGACAAGGAGCACCGCTAGAAACACGACTGTTGAGGCGACAGCCGACACCACAGATCCGAAACCTGTCACGACACCGATGGCGACCTGCATGCACAGTCCCACTACGGCTGTCCACACCGTCCGGCGTAGAAGGGGCCACGCAATCCGATGGGCCAATTGCCACGCCTCGGGGCTCGAGATCGTCGCCTTCGTGCGTATGCCGACAACGGGATTCGGTTCATCACCGACGAGTCGCGGCATGAGCCCAGCAACGAACGCGAGGATAAGCGTCGACGACGTCAGTGAGACCGTCAGACCCAGTAAGTCAGGCGATTCCATCCGTCCAGCCCCCAATCGGCAGATGTTGACGCAGCGGACATTCCAGTCTGGGGTGCCGCTGGGACACATCCGACTGTATGCGAACGAATGTATGTACTGCTGATCGGGTGACGCACTTTCAGGCTTTGTCGGATGAGCAGTGGACTCGATCTCGGACTAGTTTTCAGACAAGCCCTAGTGTGGATTGCCTAGGCAGAAAAGGTTTCCCGCCGGATCCGCCAACACGTGCCGGATGATCCGCCCGAATCAAGTCGAGGTGAACCGTATTCCTTTGGCTGCGAGCCTGATCGATCTCAGGCAAAGCCTCGAAGCTGCTGCGCACCCGCTGCGCGGTGATCAACGGATATGGTTTCTCACGTGGTGGATCAACGGCGAATGAGTTTGCGACGCAGGTACCTGAGCCTCGGTCTTGGCGAACTGGCCGCCGCGGGAGTGTTTGCCGCCGTGGCTGTCAGTGTCGTGATGCCTCGGCTCGAAGGTCCGCACGACTCCGCGGCGCTGTGGTCGGCGCTGGCCCCACTGCTCGTGGTTCTCGTACAAGCGGGTGTCTATTGGCTGCTTGCCCGAGGCTGGGTCGAGCAGGCGCCGATGCCGGCCCGCCTCGCAGCGCTCTACCGCGTGTTTCGGGTCCTCGATGTTCTCTTGTTGGCGATAGCTCTTCTCGGCGTTGTCATCTGGCTACCAGATCACTCCGGCGCGGCCGTGGGCGTGGTGGCGGTGTGGGCTTTCGGCGTCGCCGAGTACGCCAACTACTTCGTGGCTCGTCTCGCCTACCCGCTGCAGCGGTGGCCTTTCGAGGTCGGCAAGTTGCGGAGGCCCCAACTTGTGCACGACCTGCATTCGGCGCGGTGATACCGGCGATGAAGCCTGCCTTTGCCGCAACGGCAAAATTTGATGCGGGATCGGAGTGAATTCGGAAGGATCGGTTCTGCCCACCCAGGAATGAAGCCTCTATGTCGTTCTTCACCGAGTAAGGAGAACCACCATGGCAGCGTCGCGTCGCAGCCGCCGTGATGCCCCACCACCCCGGTCCGGAAATAGCGAGGTCGATACGCTACGCGCGTTTCTCGACTACTTGCGTGATTCGATCGCTGCCAAGGTCGAGGGTGCTCCGGAACCTCAGGTGCGCACCACAATTGTTCCGTCGGGGACAACCTTGCTCGGGCTGGTCACTCACTTGACCTTTGTCGAACGATCGATGTTTCTCGCAGAAAACGTGGCGGATTGGAAAGCGACGTTTCAGCCGTCATCGGAAGACAGCGTGGACGGTGTCGTCAGTCGCTATCGCGAGACGGTCGAGCGTGCCAACGCAGTTCTCGACGGATGCACAGATCTTGCCGCGCCCATCCCGCGACCGGGGGCGAAACGACCCGCTCCCAGTGTCCGCTGGGCGCTCGTGCACATGATCGAAGAGACCGGGCGCCATGCCGGGCACGCTGACATCCTCCGCGAACTTATCGACGGTTCGACCGGTCGGTGACATCGCAACATCGATCACAACAGTGGTTCGAAGTCGTCCGTCTCGCCGACAGCTTCCGCGCTTCATTGAGGCGAATGTCCGCTACCGAAATCGGGGCCCACAGGTATCGGGTCGGTCGCTCCGTCGGGAGTTGTTACTTCCCAGTGCAGTTCGGATGCAGTCGGGGGAACGAGCGCGCCGATCCACTCGGCAACGACACCGACGATAACTTTCTCGAGTTCCGTGCGTGACCACTCTCGCGGACGAGGGGGAACCGGTGGCTCCCAGCCTTCCTCACCCCAGATCACGCCGAATAGCTCTCTCTCGTCACCGATTTGCTGATTCAGGCTGAATGCGTCAGGACCCTCGAATCGTGCCCATACGCCGAATGTTCCCTCGCCGTCCTGATCGACCGAGACATCGATGACGATCCCTTCGGTGCGCGGGGTTGCCGCGTGGTGAATCGCAGCCAGTCGATCGCTCACTACCGCCGACACGGTATCGAGGACAGACCTCAGCGCGTCGCTGTACTCAGCAGGTTCCATCGGCACAGGATATAGAAATTCAGGCAATCGACTTCGAAGTCAGCGCCCCCGACATGGCCGCCCATTGAAGAAGAATAACCGTCTTACCGTCGACGATTTCTCCGCCGGAGATCATGTCGAGTGCCGTGTCGAACGGCAACTCCAGGACTTCGATGTCCTCGCCTTCGTCTGGCACCCCGCCACCACTGCCGGTTCTGTCCGCCGGGCTGTATCGGCCGGCGTAGAAATGCACTCTCTCGGTGACGGATCCGGGGCTCATGTACAGATCGAAAAGATGCTGCACCTCGCCGATCGCGACGCCGAGCTCTTCGCTCGTCTCTCGCCGAATGGCTACTTCCGGCGTGTCGGCATCGAGCAAACCGGCTGCGGTCTCGATCAGCATTCCGTCGGGGTGTGCGTTGACGTAAGCGGGAAAGCGGAATTGCTTCGTCAACAGGACGGTGCGCCGTTCGGGGTCGTACAGCAAGATCGTCGCGCCGTTCCCACGGTCGTAGGTTTCTCGTTGCTGTGTCTCGACAGTGCCGTCCCGTCGCCGGTACGTGAAGGTGCTGCGACGCAACACATGCCAACCGTCTGAGGTGACCTCGACTCGTTCGACCTCGACGTTCGGATTACCGTGCAGCCCGAGACCTGTTCGGTCGAGGCCGGTGCGACCCCGGCTGTCCGGAACGTCGACGCCGGCACAACCCGCCGTTGCAGTCGGGTGTATCAGCTTGTCGCTGTCAGGTTCGGTCATGTCATCCACCGTAGCGAAGATCGGCACCTCGCCGTTATTGGGCAACAACAGCTTCAGCGTTGAGCGGCGTCGCGGCGGAAACTCTCAGTCCAACTGAGAAGTCCCGCCCCCGTCCGGAGACGAGAGCGGGACTCGGGTGTCAGCGAACTCGGCAGCGCGTCAGACTGCTTCCTTTGTCGCCTGCGCTGCGAGGGTGAGCGCGATGTCGACGATCATGTCCTCCTGACCACCCACCAGACGGCGGCGTCCAGCTTCGAGCAGCAGTGTGCGAACGTCGATTCCGTAGCGCTCCGACGCAGCCTCCGCGTGGCGCAGGAAGCTCGAGTACACGCCGGCGTAGCCAAGTGTGAGGGTCTCTCGATCGACGCGGACCGGCCGGTCCTGCAGCGGACGGACGATGTCGTCGGCGGCATCCTGCAGGGCGAACAGGTCGCAGCCGTGCTCCCACTCCTCGATGTTGGCGACGGCGATGAAGGCCTCGAGGGGGCAGTTGCCGGCACCGGCGCCGTGACCGGCAAGCGAAGCATCGACGCGGGTGACGCCGTTCTGCACGGCCACAACAGAATTGGCAACCGAGAGTGAGAGATTCTCATGGGCGTGGATACCGATTTCGGTGCCCTCGTCGAGGATGTCGCGGTATGCACGAACACGATCCGCGACGTCGTTCATCACCAGACGTCCACCCGAGTCAGTGACGTAGACGCAGTGCGCGCCATACGATTCCATCAACTTGGCCTGCTTCGCCAGTTCCTCGGCAGGCGCCATGTGGCTCATCATCAGGAAGCCCGAGACGTCCATGCCGATCTCGCGGGCGGTTTCGATGTGCTGCGCGGAGACGTCGGCCTCGGTGCAGTGCGTGGCAACGCGAACCGAGCGCACACCGAGGTCGTAGGCATGCTTGAGTTCACTGATCGTGCCGACACCCGGAAGTAGCAGCGTGGTGAGACGAGCGTGCTCGAGTACCTCGGCCGCTGCTTCGATCCATTCCCAGTCGGTGTTCGAGCCGGGGCCGTAGTTGAGCGAGCCGCCGGCGAGGCCGTCACCGTGTGCTACTTCGATCGCGTCGACGCCGGCAGCGTCGAGAGCTGTGACGATCCGCTTGACGTCGGTGGGCGAAATGCGGTGGCGGACAGCGTGCATGCCGTCGCGAAGGGTGACGTCCTGGACGAAGATCTTGCGGTTGCTCACTTGGTTGCTTCCTTTTGCTGGGCGATGCGCTCCGCGATCTGCATTCCGGCGGACGTCATGATGTCGAGATTGCCGGCGTACGCAGGCAGGTAGTGTGCAGCACCCTCGACCTCGAGGAACACCGACACCTGATGGGTGGGGCGATTGCCGTCGACGAGCAACGTCTCGACGGGCTGGTCGGCCGGGATCTCGGTGATCTGGACTTCCTGCTTGAGCCGGTAGCCGGGGACATACGCGGACACGTCGCCGACCATCTTCTCGATCGACTGACGGATCTCGTCGTGAACAGCCGGGTCCGGTGCGTCGACGAGGCAGAAGACCGTGTCGCGCATGATGAGCGGCGGCTCAGCGGGGTTGAGGATGATGATGGCCTTGCCGCGACGAGCGCCGCCGACTGCCACGATCGCCTCGGACGTGGTCTCGGTGAACTCGTCGATGTTGGCGCGCGTTCCGGGACCGGCCGACTTGGAGGCGATGGACGCGACGATCTCCGCATACGCCACCGGGACGACCCGAGAAACAGCGGCAACCATCGGGATGGTGGCCTGGCCGCCACACGTCACCATGTTGACGTTGGGTGCGTCCAAGTGCTCGTCCGCGTTGACAGCCGGTACGACGTACGGTCCGATCGCGGCAGGCGTCAGGTCGATCATGCGCTTGCCGAGGGGAGCCAGCCGCGCGTTGTTGGCCACGTGAGCCTTTGCCGAGGTGGCGTCGAAGACGATCTCGATCTCGTCGAAGTTCGGCAGACCGACAAGGCCTTCGACGCCTTCTGCCGTGATCGGCACGTTCAGACGCGCGGCGCGAGCGAGGCCGTCGGACGCGGGGTCGATACCGACCATCGCGCCCATCTCCAGGTAGTCGGAGTTGCGCAGCACCTTGATCATCAGATCCGTGCCGATGTTGCCCGATCCGATGATCGCGACCTTGACCTTGCTCATGCGTTGTCCTCTTCGCTGGAGAAACTGGTGGTGACGGAACCGAGCCCGGAGACGGTCACGGTGACTACGTTGCCTGCGGTGACCGGTGCCATGGGGCCGAGAGCGCCGGACAGGATCACCTGCCCTGCGGTCAGCGGCTGCCCCAACTCACGTGCAGTGCGGGCGAGCCAGACGACGGCTTCGATCGGATCGCCCAGGCAGGCGGTTCCGACGCCGGTGGACACCTCGGTGCCGTCGACGGACATCGACATGACGACGCCGGCGGGTTCCACCTCGTCGAGGGTGCGTCGTTCGGTTCCCAGGACGTACACGCCCGAGGACGCATTGTCGGCGACGGTGTCACCGAACTTGATGTCCCACGACTCGATGCGGCTGTCGCAGATCTCGATCGCGGCGACGGCGTAGTCGATCGCACCGCGCACCTGCGCACTGTCCAGCGGTCCGTCCACGAGGTCGGCACCGAGCACGAAGGCAACTTCCGCTTCGACCTTGGGCTGGATCAAACGGCTCATGGGGATGGCGCCGCCGGCGGGGAACTCCATGTCGGCGTACAGCACGCCGAGGTCGGGCTGGTCGACACCGAGCTGCTGCTGGACTGCCACCGAGGTCAGGCCGATCTTGCGGCCTACGACCACGGCCCCCGCCTGCCGACGGATTTCGTCGACGCGGCGCTGGACGGCATAGGCGGCGACGAGGTCGTCGGCGCCGATCAGATCGCGCACGGGCGCGCAGGGAGTGCCGCTCGCGATGGCGGCTGCGAGGCGGTCCGCAGCAGCTGCGATGTCGGTCTCGCTAGCTGTACTGGTATTCGTGGGCTGGCTCATGGCCACTACTTTCGCCGCGGCACCGAGATTGCGCCAGGGAACTGTCTCACTCAGCGATACGCTGGGGAGGTGACTGGCAGCGCAAACCTCGACACCGTGCTCGGCAAGGCGGTGACGATCCTGCGCGCCTTCCGGGCCGACGACCACGTGTTGCCTCTGGCCACCCTGGTCCAGCGGACGGGCCTGCACAAGGCGACGGTGCACCGCCTGGCCAACGAACTGGTCGCGAACCGGCTACTCGACCGTATCGACGGTGGCTACCGGCTCAGCGGCGGCCTCTTCGAACTCGGCATGCTCGCCTCTCTCGAACGTAGCCTCCTGGAGATGGCGATGCCGTTCCTCCAGGACCTGTACGAGCGGACCCACGAGACAGTCCACCTGGGGGTCCGTGACGGCCACGACGTCGTATACGTCGCGAAGATCGGCGGACACCGGCAAGCCAACTCGCCGTCCCGGACCGGTGGCCGGATACCGCTGTATTGCACCGCAATCGGCAAGGCGCTCCTGGCATTCTCCGACAACGAGTTTCGCCGCGAGGTGCTGTCGGAGCCGATGACGCGCCGGACCCCGCACACAATTGTTGCGCCCGGCATTCTCAACACCCAACTGAACCGAGTGGTCGAGACCGGTATTGCGTTCGAGCGCGAGGAATCAGCGCCGGGTCTCGCATGCGTTGCGGCGCCGGTATTCGGAACCAATGACAAACCCGTCGCGGCCATCAGTGTCACCGGTCCCACCAGTCGCTTCGTCCCCGAGAGCCAGGTGTCCTACGTGCGCGCTGCTGCCGAAGGCCTACACAGCACGATCGCTCGCCGCGAACGATTGCGGTGATCTGGCCGTCCCGACCCGGACGAGCCCGGTCAATGCGTGCGGCAATGGCCCCTCGTGTAGGACGCCGAGACGTTGGGTCGCGCGGGTGAGGGCGACATAGAGTTCAGACGCACCGCGTGGGCCGTCGGCGATGATTCGCTCCGGTTCCACGACGAGCACGGCATCGAACTCGAGGCCCTTCGTTTCCGAAACCGGCACAGCGCCGGGCACACTCGCAGGTCCGATGACGACGCTCGTACCCTCGCGTCCGGCCTCGTCCTGATTGAATTCGTCGATGGCGGAGGCTAGTTCGTCGGCGGAGATTCGCTTGGACCACGGTTGGACCCCGCAGGCGCGGACGGACTCGGGTGGCTGGACGTCTGGCGCGAACTCGGCGAGCAAGGCGGCGGCGACGCTCATGATCTCGGCGGGGGTGCGATAGTTCACCGACAGGGATCGGTAGATCCAGCGGCCGGGGACGTACGGCTCCATCATCGTCGCCCACGAGCGAGCACCTGCGGGTGAACGTCGTTGCGCGAGATCACCTACCACCGTGAAAGACCGGTCCGGGCAGCGGCGCATCAGGACTCGCCAGTCCATCTCGGACAGCTCTTGTGCCTCGTCGACCACGATATGCCTGTACGTCCAGTCTCGGTCAGCAGCAGCGCGTTCGGCGAGCTCCCGGGTATCGCGTTCGACGAAACGATCCGCCAGGTCCTCGGCGTACAGCATGTCCTGGGCGAGGAGATGATCCTCGTCGTCCATCAAGTCTTCACGACTGATCATCATGTCCAGCACGCCCGCTGCATACGCAGCCTCGTCGCGGCGTTCACGTTCGGCACTCTGGTCGACGGGCTTGTCCCGGCCGAGCATGTCCACCAATTCGTCGAGAAGCGGAACGTCGGACACCGTCCAGGCATCGCCCTCTCGGCGCAACAGTGTCTCGTCTGCGCCTGCCTTGCGTAGGCGTTCCGGCGAAGTAAACAGCTGTGTCAGTAGCTCTTTCGGTGTCAGGATCGGCCAGAGTGCGTCGAGTGCGGCGGCGAACGCGTCATTCTCCGCCAACTCTGCGGTCAGATCTGCGCGCACTTGTTCCCAGGCTTCACGGTCACTGCGTGTCAACCATCCCTTGCCGATCCGCGCTATCGCCCGCTCGGTCAGTGCCCAGGTGACGATTTCGGTGAACACAGTGCGAGCGTCGTTGTGGGGGAGTCCGCTCGAACGAGCTTCTTCTCGGGCCCACTCCGCCGTTTCGGCGTCGATTCGCACTGTGACGTCCGCCAATTCGATCAACAACGGGTTCTCGGGCAATCGCTGATGATCGGCAATCGCTGCGCCGAGAACGTCCAGGATCTTCAGCGAGCCTTTGAGCCCAGCGGCCTCAGGAGCGTCCTCGGCGGTGACGCGTAAACCCGGAACGAGATCACCGGTGGTCATGAACACCACGTCGGACTCGCCCAGCGAGGGCAGTACGCGGCCGATGTGGTTCAGGAACGCCGGGTTCGGCCCGACCACGAGAACGCCGTGACGTTCCATTCGCTCTCGCTGCGTGTAGAGCAGGTAGGCGACGCGGTGCAAGGCGACGACGGTTTTCCCGGTACCGGGGCCACCTTCGATCACCAGAACCCCGGGGTGTTCGAGTCGGACGATGTCGTCCTGCTCGGCCTGGATCGTGGCCACGATGTCGCGCATGCCCTCACCTCGCGGTGCGTTAACCGCAGCGAGCAAGGCGGAATCGCTGTGGGTGTCGTGTTCTGCGCCGTCAGGGCGCCCGAGTACCTCGTCGGTGAATTCGACCACGTGTCGACTGCGTGTGTGGAACTGACGGCGTCGACGCATGTTCTCCGGGTTTGCAGCGGTGGCAACGTAGAACGGGCGAGATGCCGGCGCCCGCCAATCGAGCAGCACCGGTTCGTAGTCGTTGTCCGCATCGAGAAGGCCGATTCGGCCGATGTACGAAGTCTCACCCGACAGCGAGTCCAACCGGCCGAAGCACAGGCCGTTGTCGGCTACGTCCAGCCTCTTCACCTCTTTGGCGAGCGCGCGCACCTCGGCGTCGCGTTCCATGAGTGCTTCGCCGTTTCCGCGCAGAGCGGTGTTGTACCTGCCCTTGACTCGGGCGCGCTCCGCATCGAGGCGAGCGTAGAGCCCCTCCACATAGTTCCGCTCGGACCGCAGTTCTTCTTCGTATCCCTGGGTTGGCACGTGCCCTCACTTCCGCTGGCTGTTCCGATCCCGTAGTGGGTCGTGCGGGATCGGAAGAGCCATTTTGCGGCACTACCCGGGCCTTGCCGCAAGGCCCCCGGTGCGATATACATTGGTAGTGGAAGGGAGTGTCGATCCTCCCCCGGCTTTTTCCCACAGATCCTCTCGCGACCCCCCCAGCCTGATGCACGGCTCCCAGCCTGGTCGATGTTTGGACCCCGAGTGTCACGGGTACAAATCCAGTGACCGGTGTTCCAAAATCGGTTCCCCTCATGAACTTACGTGGATCGAGGGATTGTGAAGGCGATACTGGCAACGGCCGCGAGCATCCTTCTGGTGGTTGCCCTGGCCGTCGCCGTCTTGCTTCTCCTTTCCGGATCACCGCGCGAAGGTACTTCGCACGAGCTCGCCGATACGGTTCACACGATCGGTGGGAAGCCGACAACCTGCACCGAGTTGTTCGGTGAAACATGCAGCTTTGCTTTGCAGTCGGACTACAACCAGTGGGGACAAAACCTCGAGGGTTTTGTCAATGCCGGGACCCTCGGACCTTTCGCCCGCAGTATCGGCTTCGTGGCGGAGGCGAAACTGAGCTTGCAGGCATGCGAGGTCAGCGCAACCGCCGGGCGGACGATTCTCGATTTCTACACTCTCGCCGAGATCGACCACCCCACGGCCACCACCACCGACCTCTTCCCCTTCTGGAACGAGTCCCGCCAATTCCTGTGCCCGGTAAACAGTTTCTGAGAATGCTGTTTGCTATTTGAGATGTTCGAGACGCATCGCTCGCTCGGAGCCAGGTTGGGCGCAAGCGCGCGAATCGTGGACAGCGTTCCGCCCACGGGGGGATCGGTCTGTAACTGGCTCATGAGCACTGAATAACACACGAGAGTGAACGGCACTCCCCTCGGTGGCCGCTTCTTGTACGCGTTGCGGCGTGTCGGTGCACGGATGTTTATGCGAATTTCGACGGGGTAGGGCCTTCTGTGGGGGATTCCTACCTGTGTGGGATCCCGGAGCAACAATCCGAAACGTATTGGAGGGTCAACGTGCCAGATGACAAGAGCGGTCCCAGCGAGGGAATCAAAGGCGTCGTAGAGGACGTCAAGGGTAAGGCCAAGGAAGCCGTGGGTGCGGTTTCCGGAAACGACAGTTTGACCCGAGAGGGCCGCGCCCAGCAGGACAAGGCCGAAAGCCAGCGAGAAGTCGCGAAGAAAGAGGCAGAAGCCGAGAAGGCTCGCGCAGAAGCGGCCGCGGACGAAGCGCGACAGAAGTCCGAGCAATAGCCCTGACGCACTCGTCACCCTCGGCCTGGGATTGATCCCAGCCGGGGGTGAGTCGTGGCTCCGCGTTCAGTTTGAAATCTCTACTTACATAAGGCGTAACAAGATTCTTGCGCCCAGCATGACGATCAAGAGGAGCTGTTCGATGCCTTCATCTCAGTCCGTCCCAGGTGCACCGGCCCCGAAAGCGCCGGACCTGAAAGAGCCGGTCAAGCCTCGACAGCCGTTGCCGCCCAAGGATGACCAGCGGCAGCCGGAGGTGCGTACCGTCGCGGGTGCCGAGGAGAAGGTGAAGGGAAATGGTCGCGGCCAGCGGGGGGAGTACCTCACCACCGCAACCGGTACACGTCTCTACGAGACCGACCACTCACTCACTGCCGGCGAGCGTGGCCCGACTCTTCTTCAAGACCACCACCTGCGTGAGAAGATCACACACTTCGATCACGAGCGAATTCCGGAGCGCGTCGTCCACGCCCGCGGGGCGGCCGCACACGGAACGTTCCTGGCGAATGGCGCGGCCGAAAACATCTGTAAAGCATCGGTGTTCGCTTCCGGTGCTCGAACCCCGGTGTTCGTGCGGTTCTCGACGGTGCTGGGTTCACGAGGTTCGGCGGACACCGTACGCGACACACGCGGTTTCGCCACCAAGTTCTACACCGACGAAGGTGTCTTCGACCTGGTGGGCAACAACATCCCGGTGTTCTTCATCCAGGACGGCATCAAATTCCCGGACATCATCCATGCCGCGAAGCCCCACCCGGACCGCGAGATCCCGCAGGCGCAGAGCGCGCACGACACATTCTGGGATTTCGTGTCGCTGCACACCGAGGCCACGGCGCACACATTGTGGAACATGTCCGATCGCGGCATCCCGCGCTCCTATCGCATGATGGAGGGCTTCGGTATTCACACGTTCAGGCTCGTGAATGCCGACGGCGAGACGAATCTGGTGAAATTCCACTGGAAGCCGGCCGCCGGAGTGCATTCACTCGTGTGGGAGGAAGCGCAGATCGCCGGCGGTGTGGATCCGGATTTCCATCGACGCGATCTTGCCGACGCCATCGAGGCGGGCGCATATCCGTCCTGGGATCTGGGCGTGCAGGTGTTCCCTGATACCGAAGACGAAATGTTCGAAGGCATAGATCTATTGGATCCCACCAAGATCGTGCCCGAAGAACTCGCGCCGGTTCAGGTCATCGGAACGATGACACTCGACGCCAATCCGACGAACTTCTTCGCCGAGACCGAGCAGGTTGCATTCCATCCGGGTCACTTGGTTCCGGGTGTCGACATCACCAACGATCGTCTCCTGCAGGCACGTTTGTTCTCGTACCTCGACACCCAGATCACGCGACTCGGTGGCCCCAATTTCGATCAGATCCCGATCAACCGGCCTCACGCGCCTGTCAACGACATGCTTCGCGACGGCTTTCATCAGGACGGTGTACATACCGGAGTTGCGCCGTACCATCCCAATTCGTTGGACGGTGGGTGCCCGTTCTTGGCCTCGGCGGAGAGTGCGGCCTATATCGAGGTGCCCGAAGAAGTTTCAGGGCGAAAGGTGAGGCAGGCGCCGGCATCGTTCGACGATCACTTCTCGCAAGCTCGACTCTTCTATCGCAGTCTCTCCCCTGTCGAGCAGGAGCACGTCGCGCAGGCGTATACCTTCGAATTGGGTAAGTGCTACGAGGAGAACATCAAGACCCGGAATCTGGGCATCTTGGCGAATATCGACGCGGGTCTCGTGTCGATCGTCGCAGGGGGGCTTGGCCTTCCGGTTCCCGAACCGACCGAGCCGTTGAGTGATCCGGAGCTCAGCCCTGCACTGTCCCAGGTTGGTGCGGAATGGCCGGTAGACGGAAGGATCATCGCACTACTGGTCGATGAGAACTCCGATCTCGAAACGGTTGTCGCCGTTCGAGACAAGATCTTCGACGCCGGCATGGTGCCGCTGATCCTCGGACCGCACGGCGGAACCATCGGGGACGGTGACGACGCGGTGACGGTGCAGCGAACGTACCTCACAGCTCGTTCGATCGAATTCGATGCAATCCTGCTGAGCGGCGACGTTTCTCGGATCGGCGAGGGCAAGTTGGATCCACGGGTGGAGACTCTGCTGAACGAAATGTATCGTCACAGCAAGGCAATTGGTGGTTGGGGAGAGAGCATGAGTGCGCTGGCTGCGGCCGGTATCGACGAGTCTGCATTGGGAGTCGTCGTCGATGCAGACGCGGAAGGAGCGCTCGCCTCGCTGGCTCAGCTTCTGAAGACGCACCGCGTGTGGGGGCGTTTCGAGGTGCCGCCTACATCCTGAGTGCCGACGTACGTTCGAACCTGCGGTGTGGCCGAATTGCCAGTTCGGCCACACCGTTGGAGTGAAGACGAGTGAAGGGACGAAACAGTGGCTCGCAAGGACTCACAACCTCAACTCAAGGATCAAGAACTCTACGAAGAGCTACGCGAGAAGGGCGATTCCAAGGAGAAGGCGGCCCGAATCTCCAATGCGGCCGCCAATCGAGGGCGGTCGAATGTCGCCAAGTCCGGCGGACAATCCTCGCCGTACGAGGAGTGGACAGTCGACGAGCTGAAGAAACGTGCCAAGGAACTCGATCTGCACGGCTATTCGAAGCTGAACAAGGGTGAGCTGATCGAGCAACTCCGCACTCACTGAGCTGTGTTCTGCTCGAGTCGTATTCTGCTTGTGCAGAATACGACTCGAGCGGTCGGTTCAGTGCCCTTCTTGATCGAAGAGTTCCTGACCTTCCAGTCGTTTGACCCGTCGGTGTTCCATCAAGATGGCCAGTGTTCCGACGATGAAGGACACCACGCACACGACGCCGGCAATGACTGCCCAACCACGAAATCCGTAACCTGCTGCCACCAAGGTCAATCCGAGTGTTGCCAGACCCAGCCCGATCAGCAGGTATCCGGGATAGTTGCGACCGTCGCTGATTGCCTCCCCTACGTGCGATCGATTTGTGTGTTCGTCATCTACCGGTGAACTTTCGCTCGCGTTTGTCACGGCACACTCCATCCTGAGCTCATGAAGACTTGCGATTCTTCGCTCGTCGCGGTCCACAGGGCAACTACCCGATCGGTGACTGGATGAAACGGTTGGAGTAGTGCCGAAAGGGGTAGAAGGTCGTACGCTCGAAGTATCGGAAGTGGATGAAAACCGGTGCGAGGAAGGCCTATGAACGCGAAGCCGACTCCCGACATATTCTCGGTAGGTACACCGACTCTCGGTGTCGAAGAGGAGTTCTTGCTCTGCGATCCGCAGACTGGACATCCCGCTCTGCGCAACTCCGAGGTTGCTGCCGCCGGGCGGGAACTCGGTATCTCGCTGCAACTCGAACTCACGCGCTGTCAGGTGGAGACGTCCACGTCGATCGGAAACCATATTCGTGATCTTCGTGATCAACTCTGTGAGTCGCGTGCCGTCACCGCCGACGCCGCTGCCCGTGTGGGTTGTCAACTCATCGCAGTCGGGACGCCGTTCTACGATCCGCCGGTAGACGAGATCACTCAAACGTCGCGATACCAGCGAATGGCCGGTCAATTCGGAGCGATCACCGAAGGTGTGATGTGTGGTTGCCACATTCATGTCGGTGTGGAAGATCGAGAACGATCGGTCCAGATCATCAACCATCTGCGCCCATGGTTACCGACCTTGTTGGCACTGACGGCGAACTCTCCGATCAGCGCCGGTCGCGATACCGGTTATGCGAGTTGGCGTTACGTTCTGTTCGGCCGATGGCCCAGTTCGGGTCCGCCGCCCTACTTCGAGTCCGTGGCGCACTACGAAGATGCTGTTGCAGCAATGCTGGAGACAGGGGTCATTCTCGATCCACACATGGTCTATTGGGATGTGCGCATGTCGGATCACCTTCCCACCGTGGAGATTCGGATCAGCGACGTGCCCGCCACCGTGGAGGAGACGATGACTCTGGCCACACTGGTGCAGGCACTCGTCGGTACCGCATCCGCCGCGATCACGAAAGGTGAAGCAGCGCCTGCTGTCGATCACGAGCTACTCCGCGCGGCTTGCTGGCGGGCGGCGCGTGACGGACTCGACGGGAGGTCGCTGGACGTGGAATCCGTGCGCTTGCTGACTGCACACCAGGCGGTTCGGCAATTGGTGGATCACGTCGAACCTGCGTTGACTGCATTCGGAGAATTCGAGCAGGTCACGGCCTCCTTGGACAAGGTGTTCAGCAACGGAAACGGGGCGATCGTGCAGCGCCGTCAACTCACGCGTCGGTCACGTGTAGCTGATGTGATCGACGAGTGCGCTCGACGCACTTTCGAAGGGTGCAGTTCGCAAGGGGGCAGTGAGCTGTAAGGCACGGTTGGAATGGGCATTCGAGAACTTTCAATGTCTTGTCGAAGTCACCGATCGGACTGCAGGAGGAGGAACATATGAATGGCGATCCACGACCCGAGCTTCCGTCGGACAAGGATCTCGACGATATGTGCAGGCAATTGGCTGCGGCAGTAGAGGAAAACGGTCTGTCGGTGGCGACGGCGGAATCGTTGACTGCCGGGAACATCGCCGCACATCTGGGAAAGGCGCCGGACGCCGGATCGTGGTTTTGTGGTGGGATCGTCGCGTACACCCGCGAGGTGAAACATTCCGTACTTCATGTTCCGGACGGGCCAGTGGTCTGCGAAGAGGCAGCCAGGGTCATGGCGCACAGCACCGCCACACTGATGGGTGCGTCGCTAACGCTGGCCGTCACCGGTGAAGCCGGTCCTGATACCCAGGAGAACGTTCGACCCGGAACTGTGTGGTTCGGAGTCGTCGACCATGGGACCGCCGAAACGGAGAAGCAGGTTTTCTCGGGCGACCCCGAAGCTGTCCTCGGTGCAACTGTCGAGCACGCGATCCAACTACTTCTGCGTCACGCATCCGGTCGCCACACACCGAGTTCGAGAGTTGTGAACTAGTCGAGTTTTCAACTCTTCGAACGGTTCTTCTTGTGACGACCTGTGTGTTTCGCAGGCGCCTGCGCGGTTGGAACCAGATGACCGTCGGCCGTGTATTTTTCGACTACGAGGTTCTTGCTGACTCCTCGGTTCGCATCCACTGCGCAAGTGATTGCTTCCTTGTCGGAATTGAAAGGTTCCTCGGTCGAAGAGCCGTCGGGCATCGTGATTTTGTACCGATCCATACATCGACTATTGCGGGTTGATCCGTCTCCGACAACCCGAGCTCACGGAAATATCGGTCTGGGAATCAGGCGGATCAGCGGGTCCAATACTCTTCGGGACGTTGACCCGGACGGAATCCGTAGTGCGCGAGCATCGCGGTCGCTTCCGGAAAATTGGCTGCCAGAGCTTCGGGCACATGTGCATCGCTGCCGAATGTCACCGCTTTACCTCCCTCTTCGCTCCACCATTGGGTTATCCAGGGCCACAGCCGACGGGTGTTCATCTCGAGGATCCGGTCGCTGTCGGCGATGGCGCGCATCGCATTTCGGAATCCCTCTTCGAATCGACGGGGATCGAAAGGTCCGGCACTTTCGATCGGCCATGCACGCACCGCGTAGTCGATATGGGTGAACACCTCGAAGGTCCGAGAGCCAGCCACCATACGCGGGATCTCATCGAGGTATGCCCACATGACTTCGTCGGCACTCCACTTTCGAAACAGAGTGTTCGGTTCACTCCGATCGTCGCCGACCTCGAGCGTGTGCAAGGAACCCAATACCCGGTCGATGACACCGAGATCAAGGAGGTGCGACGCCTGCGCTTCGTGCAGGTGCGGTTGTCCGAACTCGACGCCGGTGAGTATCCGCAATTCAGGAAAACGGTGTCGGCATCGTTCGATGCTGTCGAGATAGCCGCCGACGTCGAGGATCGGTGCGCGCGCAAGTCTGTTGCATTCGTCCGGATGCGTGCGACAGCGGTCCGCCGGTGTCCCACGACCACTCGCTGTGAACATGACTGTCCGCGGGTAGTTGCATGTTCAGTTCGTACCAGAGCCGGGAGTTTCGAGGGGCGGTTAAAGCTCGGACTGTCGCGCGAATTCGCTCTGTGCAGTGGTTCCCCAGATCTCGGAGGACTGAGTCTCGGGCTCGCTGTCCAGCTTTCGGACGTCGTGAATGAACTCCACACCGTGCAGTTCGTCGGACGGAACCGACAGAAGCTTGCACGTGGTGCTGACGAAGAATCGCTGGACATCTTCCAACTCGAGACGCCCACCGGGCCGGTACCAATGCGCGACCCCGGTACACATCTCGAGTATCGCGAGTCGGCTCAATGCCAGATCTTCGATGTCGAAGGCGCCCACGCGTTGTCCGCGTTCGAGGATCTGTCCGAAAAGTTGCTCGTACTCGTCGCGCAGGGTCTGCAACTCGATGCGGTTGTCTCCGGTCAACCCGCGCATCTCGTACTCGGCGACGCGGGCAGTCAGTTGGTTGACGGCGGTAATGCCGACGTGTGACGACACCAGGCCGGCGAGCTGGACTACGGGATCGGCGCTTCGGCGCATTGCCCGCTCTCCCGACTGCGTCAGCTCGTCGAGGCAGGACCGAATGATCGAGGCCAACAGTGACTCTTTGCTGCCGACGTAGTGGTAGAGCGTTGCCGAGTTGATGCCGGCTTCGGCTCCGAGCTCACGAATGCCGGTGGCGGCGAATCCTTTCGTCGCGAACAGCGTGACTGCCGCCCGTTGAACGCGCCCCAGGTCCATGATCCTCATTTCGGTTGGTTGCCCAATCATGCTAGCATCGCCGCCGAAATCGACCGGCTGTCAATCAGTCGATTGATAGCTGTTTGTGTACTGGCAAATTGCATATCAACTAATCAATCGATCGATTGAAATACGCTTGACTGTGCCCTGGGTCACTGCATAGTCTCCTTGTCGAGCCTCCCTCTCGGTGCGAGAGCTAACAGGGCACTCCATACAAGGAGCAATGACATGAACGACGCGAATCCCCCATCTCCCGCAACTGTCGACAGGCCTGCCCTGCGGCGTGTGGCCGGATCGGTTCTGGTCGGCACCACGATCGAGTGGTACGACTTTCAGATCTACGGCGCCTCCGCCGCGTTGGTCTTTGCGCCGCTGTTCTTTTCGGGCGCAGACCCCGCGCTGGCGACAATTCTTTCCTTCGCCACCTTCGCTGTCGGCTTCCTGGCGCGGCCACTCGGCGGTGTTGTGATGGGCCACTTCGGCGACCGCATCGGACGCAAGAAGGTCTTGGTGCTCGCACTTCTCTTGATGGGAGCAGCGACCTTCCTGGTCGGCGTCCTTCCGACCTCCGCCCAGATCGGTGTGTGGGCCCCGATTCTTCTCGTATTGCTGAGACTGATTCAGGGCTTCGGCGTCGGGGGTGAGTGGGGCGGTGCAGTTCTGACTGCTGTGGAATACGCACCCAAGAACCGCCGCGGTTTCTACGGCAGTATGCCGCAGGTCGGTGTGCCTGCTGGCCTTCTGCTGGCGACGGCCGTCATGTTCGGCACCAAGGCGCTCACCGGGGACCAATTCCTGGTGTGGGGGTGGAGAATTCCCTTCCTGCTGAGTATCGCGTTGGTCGCCGTCGGGCTTTACATTCGCACCGCGTTGGAAGAGACTCCCGCATTCGCTCGCGTGAAGCAGCAGAACACTGCGGTCAAGATTCCGATGGTCGACGCGTTCAAGAACTACCCTCGTCAAATCATTCTTGCCGCAGGTTCGATGATCAGCACGGGCGCTTACTTCTACATCCTCAACACCTACAGCCTGACCTACGCCGATCAGTTCGATCTGCTGTCCGGAAACCTCATGCTCGGAGCGGTCATGGTGTCCGCGCTCGTTGCAGTCATCTTCATTCCGATCTTCGGTCAACTGTCCGAAAAATTCGGCCGACGCCGGATCCTGATGGTCGGCATCACCGGCATGGGAGTGTGGGTCTTCGTTGCATTCGCCGCGATAGATACCGGCAACTTCTGGATCACCACCGGCGCATTGGCAGTCGGCGCATTCATGCTCAGCATCTCGTACGGGCCGCAGGCGACGTTCATCGCGGAACTGTTCGACGCACGGGTGCGGTACAGCGCAGCGTCCATCGCTTTTCAGATCGGGGTGCTCTTGGGTGGTGCAATCGCGCCGATGGTTGCCGCCATGTTGGTTCGCGCAACCGGTGGATCGCTTGCGGTCGCTGTGTATATCGCTGCCCTGTCTGTTATTTCGCTGATCAGCGTCTACTTCGTCCGTGACACCGACCTCGACGAAGGAAGTCGCGACATGTACATCGATGACAACGGGGCGTATCTGCCGCCGGTCGATCAACGCTCCACGGTTGTCAACTAATAGAGGAAACTTCAATGATCACAAAGAGTTTCGAAGAGATCTCTGTCGGAGACATTGCGGTGACGGACCCGCGGGTCGTCACCGAAGACTATGTGCGAAGTTTCGCCGACCTCACCTGGGACCGCCATCCCCTTCACCTCGACCCCGACTACGCGCAGCAGACGCGCTTCGGTCGCCAGATCGCCCACGGTGCCCTCATGTTGTCCACCTTGCTCGGTCTGGTGGAGTTGGACCCCCGTTACCTGCAGTGCTTCTACGGGCTCGATCAGGTCAGATTCCACCGGCCGACTTACCTCGGCGACTCGGTGCATGCGGTGTCGGAAGTGCTGTCGGTGCGCCCTCGCTCGGACGGTGAGACCGCGATCGTGACGTCGAAAGGCTCACTCGTCAACCAAGACGGAGACCTTGTCTTCTCCGGCGAATTCTCATTCCTGGTAGGCGAGACCCATTCCCTCGACCTCGAAGTGGGTGCTCGGTGAGTTCTCGGCGGCATATGTCATGGTGGCAGGACCTCGAAGCAGAACACTTCGAATGGGCTGTGCCAGAGCACTTCAACATTGCGCACGCATGTGTCGATGTACAGAATCCCGATGATCTGGCCCTCGTCGTAGACACCGGTGGGCACTGGGCGCGGTACACATTCGGTGAAGTCGCCACGATGAGCCGAAAGTTCGCGACCGTGCTCGCGGATCTCGGCCTGGTCTCAGGCGATCGCGTCGGTGTGATGGTCCCACAGGGAATCGAGGTTCTGGCGACACATCTGGGCGCCTTCCGATCCGGAATGGTCACCGTTCCACTTTCGGTCAAGTTCGGATCGGATGCGTTAGTACATCGGATGCGTGACTCCGGCGCGAAAGTTCTTGTGGTCGAGAAGGACTGCTATGAAAGAGTTGCCGACGGAATCGGTGAGATGCCGGGTCTCGAAGCCGTAATCGTGGTCGGAAGGCTCGATCGGCTCTCCGATTCGACGCCCGTGCAAATCCTCGATTTCCACAGCCTCGTCGACGATGCCGCAGAAAGTAGTGAACTGGTAGCCACGGGCCCCGATTCACATGCCATCATCATCTACACCTCAGGGACGACCGGGAATCCGAAAGGCGCGCTCCACGGGCACCGAATTCTCCTGGCGCACATGCCCGGTATGCGGACGGCGTTCGACAATGCTCCGCAGCTGGGAGACGTCTTCTGGACGCCGGCAGACTGGGCCTGGATCGGTGGTTTGTTCGACGTACTGTTCCCCGCACTTGCGTTGGGGTGCCCCGTAGTTGCGACGCCCGACAAATTCACGCCTTCGCGTGCGGTCGAGATTCTGAGCCGTCACAAGGTGACGGGCGCCTTCATTCCTCCCACTGCCCTCAAGCAGATGCGAAGCATCGGCGTCGACAAGACTGCTGCGCGTGGTATTCAGTTGCGGGCATTGGGAACCGGTGGTGAGGCACTCGGTGACGCGCTGCAAGCCTGGGTTGCGAGCACTCTCGGCGTAGCTGTCAACGAGTTCTACGGGCAGACGGAAATGAATCTGACCATCGGCACGTCGCGGTCGAAGTGGAGTCCCGCCAGCGGTTCGATGGGCCGCGCCTTCCCCGGCTTCGAAGTCACCCTCCTCGATCCACTCGGCGAGCCGGTCGAGATTGGTGAGGTAGGCGAGATCTGTGTGAAGGCAGGCAACCCCGGACAGTTCCTCGGATATTGGAACCAGCCGTCGAAGACCGATGAAAAGGTGTACGACGGTTGGATTCACACCGGTGATCTGGGTCGGACTGATGACGCCGGGAACTTCTGGTACCAGGGACGTGCCGATGACGTCATTTCGTCCGCGGGGTACCGAATCGGCCCCGGAGAGATCGAAGAGTGCCTGCTCTCGCACGACGAGGTAGCCATGGCAGGTGTCATCGGTGTTCCGGATCCGTTGCGCGGCGCAGCGGTTCACGCTTTTGTCGTACTGTCCGAGGGGTCGAACTCCTCGGAGGACCTCCGTCAGGAGTTGCAGACCCACGTGAAAAGTCGCCTTGCTTTCTACCAGTACCCGAGGGAGATCACGTTCATCGACAGCTTGCCGCTCACCACTACCGGCAAGATCCTCCGACGTGAACTCCGAGCGCTGGCCACCTCCGCGAACGGACTCGGCTAGCAGAGGGCTACATGTTGGGTAGGACCACCACGAAGAACCAGCCGCTCAGTGCCAGACCGATGAATCCGGTGAAGAGGCCGACTATTGCATCCCATGGCAGCTGGCGGGCATTCGAGAGCAGATGCCCGCCAGACTTCTTCGGGTGACGTCGGAGCGCGAAGATTCCTGTTGTGATCGCGCCGACGCCCAGCAGGATGCCGAAGCCGAAAGCCCAGAACAGGAGTACCGACAGCGCGCCGAGCATCTCAGACCGCTCACTCCAGCGTGCGATGCGCTGTGTTTCGGTGGGCGGAGGCCACTTGTGTGAAGGCGAGAGAGCTGCTCCGAAACGGCGGGTGTGGTGACGAATTGACTGGTCGCTGAGAAACATTGTCCACCACGCCTGGAGTTGAGTCGATGTGCCGCTGGTATCTACTCGTCTACCCCGTCTTCGCGGATATATGCCGCCGATTTCGAGGCTAGGTGCTTGCCGCTTCTTCCCAGGAGTTTCCGTTCCACACGATGGAGATGGGGTATTCGTTGTTGACCCCGTTTTCCCAGTAGTCGATGACGCCGTGGCGCTCCGATTCGAGTTCGATCCAGCCGATGCTGAATCCCCCTCGAAGTACGCATTGAGCCCGGCGGTCGATCTTGTCCAGGGAACTGCAGAGTCCTCGCACGCGGGAGTCGATCCAGCCCGCAGAGGCATCAAGAACGGTGATCTCGACGATGCTTGCGTCGCTCAGCGGAATCTCGATGAGAAGCTCGCCGGAATCTCGTACCTCTCGGGTCGATCGATTCTCGTAGGCGTGCAACAGCTCTCGCGGTTCGAACACCGAAGGGTCGCCGTCGGACCGTCGAGACCAACCGAAACGCTGCACGGACACATTGTCTCCCACGAATTGCAGGAATGTCATTCGATGTGAATGAGGCCGTCCAGGGCGTCCAGTACCCGGTCCAGCCCGAACTCCCAGGCCGCCTCGGGGCTGTACGGGGAGTTCTTAGCCTCGCCGGCCGCCCCTCCGACTCGCTGCGCCAGCGGGAAGTCGTCGCCGAGATAGGCAGCCAGACGCTGGTTCCAGGACGACCACACCTCGGCCATGTCGGCTGCTCGGGGGTCAGGGCGCCGCGCTTGCGCCGAGGATCGGGCGAAGTCGGCGACAAATGTCAGGGCGGAGTCCCGGTCGATGTCGCTCAGTCCCGTGCCGTCGAAGGCGTGAAGTTCGTGGTCGTACTTCGCGATAGTTCCCGGACCCAACGCGGAGCGCTGATCGGAGATGTCCAGGAGCCACCAATGCTCCGTATAGAGGGCAAGTTCTTCCTCGGCGACCCGACGCACACGTTGGCGCCAGGTCATGTTCCCGTACGGCAGGAGTGGGCTGTGTCCGTGTACGGCGTCGACCATGAGCACCAGCAGATCGTCGCGGGATCCGACGTGGGTGTACACCGCCATGCCCGAGATTCCGAGTTCGGCGGCCAATCGGCGGACCGTCACGGCGTCGAGGCCGTCGGTATTCGCGACGGAGATCGCGACGTCGACCGCCTGTGAGGTGGTGACCTTCGCTCGCGGGCCGCGGGTGCCACCCTTCGGCGCGAGGGGGTGATCGCGCCAGAGCAGGTCGATCAGTTCGCGGGCCATCAGTCGTCTCCAGAAATCGGGAATACCTCAACGGTGGTATACCTTATACGGTGCATACTGTATGCACTGCATAAGGTTTATCGATCATGGGAGGCCCACGATGAAAATCACCAGCACTGCTCTGTCCTTGAACGTCGCCGACACCGACGCATCGGCAGACTTCGCGAAAACCCATTTCGGTTTCACCGAGGCCATGGCCGATGACGGCTTCGTTTCCCTGAATCATCCGGATGCCGGGGTCAACGTGGTCTTCCTGCGCACCGGGCTCGGGACGTTCAAGCCCGACTTCGTCGCAGGTCCGGCCGGTCAAGGCTTGCTCATTGCATT
Source organism: Rhodococcus sp. MT28 (assembly GCF_058792695.1). Lineage (NCBI taxonomy): Bacteria > Bacillati > Actinomycetota > Actinomycetes > Mycobacteriales > Nocardiaceae > Rhodococcus > Rhodococcus sp. MT28. Next base: position 20,915 of record NZ_JBXAFD010000002.1, on the reverse strand, counting down.
CGTGGTCGACGATGTCGACGCCGAGTTCGCCCGCATCGCTGCTGAAGGTGCCTCCGTCGTCACCGAACCGGAGACGGAACCGTGGGGTGAGCGTTACTGCCAGTTCGTCGACCCCAACGGAATCGTGTGGCAACTCGTTCAGTGGGTGTGAAGAACCCGAGCGCTCGGCTCCGCGGCGCGCGGCACAGAACGTAACCAGAGGGCGCGTTCGACGGACTGGGCTTGGAAGCGCTGCGGTGAGATCCCGTGCGCAGTGCGAAACGCTCGGCTGAATGCGGGCAGGTGCGCGTAACCCAGGTTCCTCGACACCGTGCCGGGTGCAACCCCGAGTTGGAGTTGGGTGCGTGCCTGGGTCATCCGTGAAAGCGATCGCCACTGCGGATACGTGGTGCCGGTTTCGATACGGAACTCCCGGCGCAGCCTGGCCGCGTCAGTACCGAACTCTTGCGCCCACTCGCCCAGAGTGCGAGGGTCGGCCGGCCGGGCGGCGATCGTCGCTGCCAGTCGTGTGGCAATCGAATCGGCGGGCGAGGTGTTCGAAACCGGTTGTGCAAGAGGGCCGGTGGCGATGATGTCGAATGCTGCGGAACTGTCGTGGCCGTGCGGGCGCAAGGGCGTGTATGCGGCGACGAAAGTGTGCAGCAATGCCAACTCGTCAGCGGGGGAGAACTGCACGGTCTCGAGGGCGTCGGCAGATACGGTCGACCCGTTCGAGGAACGGAAGCCGAGCGGCAGAAGCAGTGAACCAGTCGGAACCGTGACGGTATTGAGGACGCCTGCAGGAAGAATCATGGCCTTTCCGGTGCGCAGTTCCCAACTGCGGTCCGCGACGTCCACCCGGGCTTGGCCTCGGTAGACCCACACGGCGACGTGGGCGCCGTTGACGCGCGGCCACGTCGCATTGGCCGGTATCGGCGGCGTTGTTTCCCCGGGCTGCCTGGGCTCTGCGAGCATGCGGACCAATGCTTGATCGTTGTCGGTGTCCACGCTGCGATCGGTTGGACCGGAGAGGGCCCGGCGGCGATAGTCGCTCGGGCTCTCTCCCATCTGGGACCGGAACGCACGCGTGAATCCGCTGCCCGTTTCGAAGCCGACTTCGTTTGCAATCCAACCGATCTCGCGGTCCTGCTTCAGGTACTCCAACGACGCGGCGATCCGAGCTCGAAGCCGCCAGCGCGTGAAGGTGAGGCCGGTTTCTTCCACGAAGTATCGCTGGAGCGTTCGAATGCTGATCCCGGCACGCTTCGCGAATTGTGCCTCGGTGTCGTCGGTGCCAGGTGTTCGCAACAGGGCGTGCGCGATCTCGAACGCTTCCCGTGATTGCGGCAATTGCGGCAGCGAGGTGGCCCCGTCGTCGGCCCGGGTAATCATTTCGAACAAGGACGACGAGTGTGCAGCGTCGCCGCGCAGATAGCCCAGGTTGTGAACGAACTCGTGGATCAGTCTGTCTTCCCATCCGGGCGGAACGCGCAGACGCGTCACGGTAGCCGGCCCGGCGCTGACGCCGTTCGAGGGCGGAAGCAGGATGGGAAACGCGACGGATTCCGAGTCCGTCTCCATCGAATATCGCACGCCCGCCGGGATCCACAGCAACTCGCCTGCCGGCACCTCGTAGACGGTCGATCCGGTCCTGACGCGTCCACTGCCTGCGAGAACCCAGAACAACAGGGGTGAGCGGCCGATGCTTGGCTCGGTGCGGCAGGCGCGGATCGGCCCCAAGTCGATTGCGTCCGACCTTCCCGATAGTGGTAACACGTTGGCGCTCCTGGACAACCCTTGCGACTTAAGTATGGCTAACTTTACCTCTGCCGACTGCGTTCGCAGCGGCGCACTCTCGTATCTTCAGAAAGCCACATACTCATGCGCAGATCTCTACGCCCGACGGCGGCAGTACTCGCCGCGGTCGTCGCCCTCGCTCTTGCCGGCTGCTCGAATTCGTCAGGTAGTGACACCGGAACCGAGGGCACCCAGGAAACCTCCGGGGCCACCGAGGGCTGGCCGCGCACCGTCGATCACGGCGGCCGCAGTACCGAGATCACTGCAAAGCCGACTCGGATCGTGTCCACCTCGCCGTCGTTGACCGGCACGCTGCTTGCGATCGGAGCGCCGGTGGTCGCGAGTGCGGCGACAACGCCGTCGGGAATGACCGATGACCAGGGGTTTTTCTCCCAGTGGTCGGGCGTGGCGGCTGATCGTGGCGTCGCGGTGCTCTACCGAAATCTCGAGCTGGACCTCGACGCGATCGAGACCTTCGAGCCCGATCTGATCATCGGCTCCGCTAACGGCGGCGACTCGACACTCGATGCCTACTCACAGCTGAGCGACATCGCACCCACTGTTCTTCTCGACTACGGCGCCAGCTCCTGGGAGGAGCTCGCTGATCAGCTCGGGGCTGTCACCGGACTCGAGAGCGAGGCCGCCAAAACCGTCGACGAATACGACAGCTGGGTCACCACCCAAGCCGCGAAGATCAAACTTCCCGAGCAGCCGGTGACGGCACTGGTCTACATGGGTGCCGACGGTGTCTGGACGTTCCGAGCGGACAGCCCGCAGGGCAATCTGCTGGCCTCGCTCGGCTTCACCTATGCCGAGCCCGCCGAGCAGTTTGTCGCTCCGGACAAGCGGGGTGCCTCCGGCGTCGCGATCGTCAGCTCCGAAAACATGTCTGCCGCACTAGACGGGGCGCAGACGCTGTTTGCCGTCTCGATGGGGCCCAAGGACGTGGAGAAGCAACTCGCGGCCGACCCGCTCCTTGCGAATCAACCTGCGGTCAAGGGTGATCGGGTATACGCGATGGGAACGGCAGCCTTCCGTCTCGACTACTTCAGTGCAAAGCAGACGGTCGAGTCGCTGGTGTCCACGTTCGGTGGATGACCGCGTGGGTGTTTCTGTGCAGTCCCGGACCGAAGCGCCACTGCGGTCCGGGACGGCCGCGCGTGCGGGGTTGTTGGTCCTCGTCTCCATCGTTGTAATCGTGCTGGCATCCGTCGGCGGACTCGTCATCGGCTCACGCAACATCCCCGTCTCCACTGTCCTCGATGCAGTTCTTTCCTACGACGCCGGTAACAACGAGCACCTGATTGTGATCGAATCACGTTTGCCTCGAACAATTCTCGGGCTTGTGGTCGGGGCCGCGCTCGGTCTTGCCGGCGCGCTGATGCAGTCGATCACCCGCAACCCTCTGGCCGATCCGGGACTACTCGGTGTGAACGCCGGAGCATCAGCAGCAGTCGTGATTGCGATTGCCTATCTGGGGGTGACTTCGGTCGGCGGCTATCTGTGGTTCGCGCTTGTCGGGGCGGCCGTTGCCTCGGTAGGTGTGTACATGTTGGGGTCGGCGCATCGCAGCGCCGCGACCCCAGCGCGCATGGCGCTTGCCGGTGCGGCTGTTGCGACGGCGATCACGGCTCTTACCAGCATGGTTCTCATCAGCAACGAGGCCGCATTCAATCAGTTCCGATTTTGGGCAGTGGGTTCGTTGCAAGGCCGCGGCGGAGACGTGATCGTCACTGTTCTGCCCTTCGTCATCGTCGGTATCGTGTTGTCGTTGTTGCTGATTCGTCCACTCAACGCAATCGCGCTCGGCGAGGATGTCGCCAAAGGGCTCGGTGCCAGCACCGGACCCGCACGGGTCGGATCCGCTGTCGCAGTCATTCTGCTGGCAGGGGCCGCAACTGCGGCGGCTGGACCGCTCGGATTCGTGGGCCTGGCTGCGCCGCACATCGTGCGCGGCGTCGTCGGGCCGGATCTGCGATTTCTTCTGCCGTGCGTGCTCGTTGTCGCCCCGGCATTTCTGCTCTTGGCCGACGTTCTCGGTCGCGTTGCCACCGCGCCGGGAGATCTGCAGACGGGGATCTCCGTGGCGGTGCTCGGTGGACCCTTGTTTGTTGCGCTCGTTCGCTCGCGTCGGGTGGCGTCGCTGTGAACGCGATTGCGGCGCAGCCGGTTCCACCGCTGTTCCGCGGCTGGGTGGTTCGACTCGGGCCGTACTCGTGGCGGATAGTTCCGCGAGTGCTGTTCGTAGCCGTGACAATCAGTGCGGCATTGGCGGCGCTCTCGTTTGCCACGCTGATGTACGGAACCTTGGATCTGTCCTTGGGGGATGTGTGGCGTGCCCTGCACGGCGAAGGCACCCCAGCGGCGGTTCGGTCCGTCCAGAATCGCCGACTGCCTCGACTGATCACGGCGATCGGTGTGGGCGGAAGCCTCGGTGTGGCCGGCGCGGTTTTCCAGACGCTTTCGCGCAATGTTCTCGGCTCGCCGGACATCATCGGTTTCACCACCGGCGCTGCGACTGCAGCCGTGGTTCAGATCGTCTTCTTCGGAGGCGGGGTACTGCAGACCGCGGGCGCCGCTGTTCTCGGCGGCATGCTGACGGCGCTTCTGGTGTACGCGCTGGCACGCAAAGACGGAGTCAGCGGCGGTCTTCGACTCGTCCTGGTCGGTATCGGCGTGGGCGCGATGCTGAGCGCCGTGATGTCGTTCCTGGTGGTGCGTGCGGATATCGACGACGCCACCGTTGTGCAGCAGTGGACGGCCGGCTCGCTGACCGGGCGCGGTTGGCCACACGCGGTCAGTGTTGCCATCGCCGTCGGTGTTCTCGTTCCTGCTCTCGTCGTGGTGTCCCGGCGCGTCACCATGATGGAGATGGGCGACGACGCAGCGTCCTCGCTCGGGATCTCCGCGGAGCGATACCGATTTGCCGGCATTCTGCTTGCGGTCGCGCTCACCGGCGCGGCGACCGCGGCCACCGGCCCCATCGCATTTGTGGCGCTCGCCGCTCCCCAGATCGCACGACGGTTGGCACGGCGCAGCGGTGTTCTTGTCGCGACTTCCTTCCTGCTAGGCGCAGTTCTGCTGGCGGGCGCCGACTTGATCGCGCAAGCGGTCGAGGTCGGTCTCCGCACTCCTGTCGGTCTTGTCACCAGTCTGCTCGGTGGTGCCTATCTGATCTGGCTGCTCGCTCGTCAGGCCTGAAAAAAACTCGCTACGAAAGAGATTCATGACTACTGCCACCCCAACATCGCGGCTGCGCGCCGAGAAGATCGAACTACGGTACGCCGATCGAACCATCGTGGACGAGTTGAGTCTCGAGATCCCCGAGGGAGGGTTCACCGTCGTCGTCGGACCGAACGGGTGCGGCAAGTCGACATTGTTGCGTGCGCTCGGCAGAATGCTGACACCTCGATCGGGTCGTGTTGTGCTCGACGGTAACGATATTCGGTCCTATCGAACCAAAGAAGTCGCCCGGCGAATCGCCCTGTTGCCACAGTCCCCGCTCTCGCCTGGAGCGATCAGTGTCGCAGACCTCGTATCCCGCGGCCGATATCCGTATCAGAGCATGCTGCGACAGTGGTCACCCGAAGACGAGCATGTTGTCTCCGAGGCCCTGAATGAAGTCGGAATGCGATATGCAGCAGACCAATTGGTGGACGAGCTGAGTGGGGGACAACGTCAGCGGGTATGGATCGCCATGACGCTTGCGCAGCGCACCCCGGTGTTGTTGCTCGACGAACCGACCACCTTTCTCGACATCGCCCACCAGATCGAGGTTCTCGACCTCTGTTCCCAACTCCACCAGTCCGGTCGAACATTGGTCGCGGTCCTGCACGACCTGAACCTCGCGGCCAGATATGCCACGCACGTAGTTGCCATGCGGTCCGGAAAAATTGTCATGCAAGGCAGTGCCTCGGACGTCTTCACCCCTGAGTTACTGCGCGAAGTCTTCGACCTCGAGGCGCTGGTTCTCGAAGACCCGGAAACCGGACGGCCACTTGTTGTTCCGCGTGATCGAAGACCTGTCAGTCAGCTACCCGTCCACAACTGAACCACCGATCAGGAGATATCAATGACTACCGCATCTCGACCTGAAGAAACTGAAACGTCTGCGTCGGCAAAGGCGCCACGCGGAGAAGACCACGACCGCGGTCTCAACGACGTGGTTGCCGTCGTCGAACGCGTCGAACGGCCGACCGAGAGCATCTTGCGCATCGCCGTCCAGTTGACTTCGTCGGCGGACGACCCGAATTGGTTGCGGCCCAACGTCGCATTTCGCATCCAGCTCGGTCCGCAGTACGGCGACGTCTCTCGCGTCTACACGGTGCGCACCTGCAACGCGCCGAGCAGTTCGATGACCTTCGACGTAGTGCTGCACGGCCACACCAGCCCGATGATGAGGTGGGCCGCCGACCTGCGTGTGGGTGACACGTTCTCACTCACCGGTCCTCGCCCGCACTTCCTCGTTCCCGAGATCGCCGGGCGCCGCGTCGCACTGTTCGCCGACGACACCGCGATACCTGCCCTCTATTCGATTCTGCTTCAGTGGCCCGAGGGACTGACCGGCGTCGGCTGGGTCGCCACCGGTGACGCCGAGGCTTTCGCGGAACTACCCGTGATCCCCGGCCTCGAGCTGCACCATGTCGAAGATGGCCTCGCCGGGTACGCCGTCGAACTCGAAAACCCAGGAGACTACGCGGTGTGGGGTGCCGGGGAACGGGACGAGATGCGAGCCATTCGAGCGCATTTCCGCAAGACAGTCGGCCTGGCGAAGGACGATGTAGTTGTCTTCGGGTACTGGAAGCGAGGGGTCAGCACTACCGAGATAGATCAGAACCGACTTCGGAACTACACGAGCATCCTCGAAAACGGCGGCACGCTCGCAGACATCGACGATCTGGCAATCGGTATCTGACGCTATCACCGGGCACTAGTGCCGGCGGGAGGTTCGGGAACGTCGTGCCTCATCGCCTGTGAGACGTACCCCGTGCCGATTCTGACGCCGCCCAGCCACTCGGTGAGGCGCGCCGCCTCGGCATCGAGAGAACGTCGCGCAGACGCTGACACGGTCTCGAGCAATCGAACGTGCACCACACCGGTTTCGTCTTGGATCCAGCACCCAACGACGCGACCGTCGACCCAAGCGGTGGTGCCGGCATTACCGCGGGTGTCGAAGAGTTGGTTGCGGTGCGGGCCGAGGTAGAAGTCACGGTTCTTCCACCCCATGATCGTCGGGTCGAGCACCGGTAGGAGTGCCACCCAAGGACCTGGATCAGGCACCGTGGCGACGTCATCGGGTAGCAACCAGCCGGTGTCGCCTCCGTCGAGTGAGACTGCAACGGCGTCGAGTTCGGCGAGGGCGGCCCGGACGACCGTCTTCGTCGAGCCCAGCCACCAGACGATGTCGTCTACCGTGCCCGGTCCGAAGGTGTAGAGCCAACGGCGGACTATTTCTCGATAGCCGTCTGCAGATTCGAGATCGACGGGGGCGTCGTCGAGCCAGTGTCGAGTGAGAGTCCACAGTGGGCGTGAGACGGGGAAGCGTGCGGTGTTGGTGCCGCGCATGATGTCTGCGGTCGCCCCGAGATGCGTGAGAACCCTGGGTGCCGACCAGATTTCACCTGCCGAACCCTCGACCTTGACGTCTATCATCGGCACGGCCTGACGAATCTCTACCGCTGAAAGCCCTTCAGGCCTATCGGTGAGCAACTTCAGCACTTCCGTCCGTGCGCGATCGAGCCAGTCGTTGCCGTCGACGGCGAGTCCGGCCTTGACGACATCCTTGGCCATTCGTGCCCGCTCGGTGTTCGCGACGCGGGCGGACGCACTCGACCACGCGGCCGGCAGCAAGTCGCAGGGAAAGGTGAAGAGTGTGCGGCGCATTGCCAATTGCTTCACGAGACTGCGTTGGTCGTACAGGGCGCGGTCGACGTCGGCGGCGTCCACGGACCGAACCCTCGCCCAGCAAGACAGATAGACCGTCGCTGACTCGGTGGCGTGCAGTACCGTCATCGCCCGCGTGGCAGCTTCCGGCGAATCGACGTGAAACATTGGCTCCAGCGCATGACGTACTCCTATGCGAGCACGGCGTTCGTCGTCGGAGACATGGCGCATCAGGCCATCGTGCCACAGTCCAGGTGCGTCGTATCAGCTAGTTGCGCGAGGGTTCGGTTGCGCCAGTAGTCGTCGTGTCGGAGATGTGTGATTGCACCCGGGGCGGTCGCGAAGGTCGCAAATCCTGCGGCGTCGACGGGAATCTGTAGCCAGGCGGAGACGACGAATGTGTGTGCAAAGCCGTGGGTTACGACGATGTGATCGTGATCGAGATCGTCCATCAGTTCGCGCATGCATTCGTGAACCCTTGCTGCGATGTCGCGGCGGGTCTCGGCACCGGCAACGGGGCCACGGTGATCGAGGCGGTTGTTGTCAGGGGCCGGGACCTGGCGCTGGGCCAGCCACGAGTTCGGGCGTCCTTCGGCTTCTCCGAAGCTGATTTCGCGCAATCGAGTGTCTGTTGTCGCCGGAGCATCGAGTGTCCGGGCGATGATCGTGGATGTCTCGGTGCACCGTTCGAGGTCGGACGAGGTGATGCGGACCGCGCGCGAAGTTCCGGTGCGTCGTCGTTTCAGTGCTTCGGCGATCAAACCTGCATCGCGTCGACCAGCGGGGGTGAGAACCGAATTGTGCCAACCGCCGACTACGTCCTGCGCTGTGTGTTCGGCATGAGGATGAGTGACGACGTAAAGATCCTGCATGAGACCCCTCTTGCTTACCCGACTTTTTCCGGCAACAGTATTCCAGGGTTGAGGATTCCACGGGGATCCCAGGAGGATTTGATCAACTGCATTGCGGCGATGTCGGTTTCAGTGCGCCCCAGCGATATCCACGGCGACTTCGCGCGGCCTATCCCGTGCTCGGCGCTGATGCTTCCATGGTGGGCGGCGACGAGTCGGAACACCATATCGGTCAGTTCGTGTGCGACCCTCGGCTCGGCGTCCAGAAGGTTCACATGAATGTTTCCGTCGGCGAAGTGCCCGAACAGGATTGGCCGCACGAGGGGGAATCGTTGTGCCAGGCTTTCTCGGAGGTTGTCGATGAACATTCCCATCACGGACAAGGGGACGGAGATGTCGAGTTTGACTACCGGCGTCGTCGACGACGCGCTGATGCTTTCGGTATGGCTTTCCCGCAGAGTCCACAGTTTTCGAGCCGGCCCAGGCTCGACCGTCGCGTCCTCGATGAGGTCGGCAGAGTCGGAGAGTACTTCGAGGAGCGACTCTTCCGTTTCACGCGGTGATGACACCTCGATGAGTGTGTACATCGGTGAAGGGGTTCCGAACGGGCGACGGGCATCGGTGTGTGCGCAGACGAGGGAGATGCCGTCGTCGGTCATGATCTCGGCGGCTTCGACGGTCAATCCGCTCTGACGCACGCGATTACACAAATGAAGCGCTTGATCGACGTCGCGTACACCCGCGAGCACGACCTGGGTGTCGGTCGCCGGGGTGACCAGCTTCATCAGGACCTTGGTGATGACTGCGAGCGTTCCCTCACTGCCGGCGAGAAGTCCTGGAATGTCGTATCCGACATTGTCTTTGACGAGTGGAGTCCATCTACTCAGTACCGAACCGTCCGCGAGCACGGCTTCGATACCGAGTATCTGTGCGCGTGTATTTCCGTATCGGACCATGCGCGTCCCACCGGCGTTGGTTGCGACGATGCCGCCGAGTGTTGCGGATTCCTTTGATGCCAAATCGATTCCGAAGCGGAGACCGTGTGCCGATGCGGCCAGGTCGGCGCGAGCAACGGTCACGCCGGCGCCGGCTGCGATTGTCCGACCGATCGGGTCGACGGCTTCGATCGTCTCCAGACGTCTGGTACTCAGCACCACGGACCCAGTCGAGGCGATTCCACCACCGACCAGTCCGGTGTTGCCGCCTTGCGGTGTGACGGGAACCCCCGCGTCGAAGCATGCTCGAAGAACCGCAGACACTTCGGAAGTGTTGCCGGGGCGGATGACCGCGATCGCGTCGCCGATCCAACGTCCCGTCCAGTCACGTGTGTAGCCCTCGATCAGTTCGGGATCGGTAAGGACATGCGTGTGGCCGACGATCTCAGCTAGGGCGTCGAGAAGCCTCGCGTCTGTTGCAGGTTCAGTGAGTGTTCGGGGGTTCATGTGCAACCTTGTGATCGTTCGGGTGACAATTTTCGGGAGACAGACGGTGGATCAACGTGAACTCGATCCTCCGACCTCAGGTGATGCCGTGTCCAAGACCAAGTAGTGACACCACCATCTGTTTTTCTTATAATCGCCGTATGAACCTGCAGCGTGCCCGTTATCTGATCGCTCTGTCGGATCATGGGAGCTTCACTCGAGCCGCTGCGAACGTCCACGTCGCGCAATCGGCCCTCAGTCAGCAGATCAAGGTTCTCGAGCGCGAACTCGGAGTTCCGCTGGTGGATCGTCGGGGTCCGCAGTTCACCTTCACGGAAGCCGGCAAGGTGGCGGTACGAGAGGCGCGCTTTTTGATCGGGTGTGCGGACCGGGCGGTCGAACGAATTCGGTTGGCCGCGCGCGGTGTGGACGGAGAACTGCGCATCGCGTACACCCGTTCGTGGGCGGGCGGCGCAGTCGCGGATCTGGTCAGCACCTATCGAAGGCTCTACCCGGGCGTCGAAGTTGTCGTTCATCGTGGCACTTCGGCGCAGACTGTCGACCTCGTCCGAACCGGAGCCGTCGACATCGCGGTTGTTCGCCCGCCGCTCGATGAAGACGATCGAGAACTTCCCCTGATCGTCCTCGATACCGAACCTATCCTGGTCGCTGTTCCCGTGGATCATCCGTTCGGTGGTCGAGCGACGCTCGAACTCGGAGATCTGGTGGATGTCCCCGTTGTGTTCTGGCCGGAGGCCAACGCCCCGGGGATGTATTTGCGTACGCTCGAACAACTTTGGCCAAACGGGGCGCCCAGCATCGTTCGATTCGAGGCCGACGACGAGCAGGTGCTGCATGCCGTCTCGGACGGGGTGGGTATTGCGCCGATCCCCCAGGGCAGAGCGCGGATGCTCCGCATCCCGGGTGTCCATCTATGTGAGATCGCCGGTGAGCAACCAACTCTCGACGTGGCAGTGACCTACCGGCCGGATAATCCGAATCCGGCGCTTGCGCCGTTTGTTGCGCTCGCTGAACGCGAAAGATCGTCAACCACTGTGTAGTACCTGTGATGCGCGGTGGGTCCTATCCGCCATCGAGGACCAGCATCATGGCCGTTGCGCGTGCTCGGTTCTCGATGGAATCGACGTGGAATCCGACGTGCTGGGACAGTTTCGCCAATCGGTGCGCGACGCTGCTGTGGTGAAGATGCATGGAATCTGCTGCGGCCCTCAAGGTTCCGGACTGCAGGTATGACCTCAAGGTTTCGAGTAGTTCTAACCCCTGTTTGGTATCGCCGATCTCTTCGGCACGAACCAGATCCGGTATTCGCGAGTGATCGATGTGTGGTCCCGGCGCCAAGAGGTTGAGGGCGCCGAGATCGTCGGCGTTCACGATCGGTGTTGTTGCCGACGCCTGTGTACGAGCGAATCGTGCAGTGCTCAGTATTGTGCTCACTTCGGAAGCGGGAGCAGTCAAAGATATTCCGGCGCGAATGAATGACGACAGCGCGGCCTCGGACAGCTCGGGTGTCGCCGCGAACGAACCCGTCACGAGATTCAGATACTCGCCGTCAGCGTCTATCCCAGTGGCTTTGCCAGGTTTGTAATCTGGCGAAATGACAAGGTGTGCAGCACCTTCGGCCGTGCCTGAGACTGCCTTGGTTGCCATTACACGGACTGGGGTATGGGGTTCGATACCGAGACCGGCGCAGGAGGTGAGCACCGCGAGTTCATCCATCGGGAACAACAGATTTCGAGTGTGCTCGGCTTCGGTAGGCAGGCGTCGCGGTTGCAGAATTATCGCTGCGGTCAGGGCCATCCGGTCGACGAGCATTTCGTCGAGTGGCAAGCTGGCCCCGGGTCGTTCGATCCATACCGTTCCGAGAACCTCGTCGTCTACGGCAATGTTTCTGGTCATGCTCGGTGGGAGCTGAGGATCGGGTGACCATCGGCCGCGCGGATCGCAACGGCGCAAATTCTTCTTGCTTCTGCCGCGCTCGACGATCTCGATACCCACGACGCAGTCCGCCAACTGCGCGCTCGCACGAAGCAAAGACGCGGTGTCGGAGCCGTGCCGCACGAGGGCGTCGAAGTAATCGATGACACGTACCAGGCCTGCCGAGTCTGCATCGAGCTCGGCAAGCCGGTACATCAGTCCTTGCATCTCGCAACGCTACGAGACCGGCGAGAGCGAACGCAACCCTCTCCTGAGCGCAGTGAGGGCTTCGGCGGCACCTCTTTCGCTGACCGCGGCGGTCGCGACCAGTGCCGACCCGTGAAAGGTTCCGGGGAAGGAATGCAATTCGACGCTGACTCCCGCTTGCAGCAGCCGAAGGGCGTATTCGATTCCTTCGTCGCGGAGCGGGTCGAGTTCCATGGTGGACAGGTAGGTCGGCGGCAGACCGGTGAGGTCGGTAGCCCGGGACGGCGCAGCGTAAATGGACACGTCAGGATCTTCGGGACCGGAATACGACCCGCCGAGATAGTACTTCCACGACAGGATGGCGTTAGGGCGGTGCCACAAGGGGGTGTCGACGAAGTTCGTCATCGAGACCGTCGCCAGGCGGTCGTCGAGTTCAGGGATTTCGAGGAATTGGAAGGCCACGGGCACAACGCCCTCGTCACGGGCTTTGAGGACAGTGCCTGCGGCCAGTCCACCGCCTGCGCTCTGCCCTCCCACTGCGATGCGGCGTGGATCGACCCCCAGCTCCTCGGCATGGGCGTGGATGTAGAGGAGTGCGGCGTAGCAGTCGTCGACGGGGCCGGGGAAGGGGGTTTCGGGGGCGAGGCGGTACTCCACGTTCGCAACGGCGAATCCGAGTTCCCGCGCCACCTCGACGCAAAATGGATCGCTGGATTCTGCGGTGCCGATTGCGAATCCGCCGCCATGGATCCAGAGCAGAACGGGGACAGGGCCGGCAGTGTTGTCCGGGGTGAAGAAACGAATCGTGACCTCCGGATCGCCGTCCAGGCCGGGTGCCGACAGTTCACGAAGCGTGACTCCGTCGAATGACAGGTCGGCCAACATGGTGCCGACCAGAGCGTCGTAGGTGGCCCGTGCGTTGGGGAGGTCAGCGAAGTCCACCTTCGGGAGCATGGTGAGTGCCGCGGCGAGTTCGGGGTCGAGAGTCGGGAATGTTGTCATGCACCCATCATCGAGCCTGATTGTGGCCTACGTCACCAGCGGATTGTAGGAAATCGGAGAGTCTCCCTCCGACATCCGTCGGATCTCCCTAGGATGACGCCGGTGGACAGGGTGCATCTCGGGGTGGGTTCGAGCGATTCGAATAGTGGGGCACGGATTGGTGGACGACCTCCGCAGGTTTTCGCTGGTCAGGCGATTCTGCGGTCGCACGAGTACCTTCTGACGCTCGAGGCACACACGGCGCCGTGGCTCGGCGTGCGAGAGCTTTCGATCTTCATCCGTCGAGGTTTCTCCATCGGCGACGACGACCTCGAATACCCGGACATCGGGGTTAGGGCAGTCCTGCACCCCTCGTCGTCACGAAGTGCGGAATCGGCGGGCAGCCATGCGGGCCTTGGCAGCGCGGCGTTGATCAGGATTCCCTCGGACGACGAGGTGATGCCGTTGGTGTTGATAGCTCCGCAACCGGTGCTCATTCAGAACGAACCGTCCTACGCCGATGCCGTCGAGGCAGATGGACACAGCTTCCTGTTCCAGATCAACGAAGAGGGGTGGCCGGTGGTTGCTGAGTCCCACCCCGATTTCGTAGAGGAGTACCTATTCGGTTACGGGTCGGTGTATTTCTACGGGAGCTCTGACGCGACCGGGCTCGTTCGCGAAGTTGTGCCGGGATTTCTCGACTTCTGACCGGCCCGACGGCCCGTCCGCCGATACCGTGGGCAGCGTATCGCGACCGGCGGTTATGTCCTCGGAAAAATTGTTTCGGAAGTTTGTCGATCGGTGAGTGCGCCGTTCGACGTGTAAGCAGAGGGACCGAACAGAGCGGTCCACGAACGAAGGAGATTCTCATGAAGTACATGCTGATCATGCGTTCCACCGATGAGGCTATCGAAGCATCCAAGGACATGGACTTCGACGAGATCATCGCGGCGATGGGGCAGTACAACGAGTCCCTGATCAAGGCAGGTGTCTTGCTGGCCGGTGAGGGACTGGCGATGGAGGAGGGATTCATCGTCGATTTCGAGTCCGATCCTCCGCTGGTCTCCGACGGCCCGTACGGGGAGACGAAGGAGTTGTTCTCGGGATTCTGGATCATTCAGACGTCGACCAAAGACGAAGCCTTGGAATGGGCGAAGCGCTGCCCGCTCGGGCCGGGAAGCAAGCTCGAGGTACGCCGCGTGAGCGAGATGTCGGACTTCGATCAGGACAACGAGTACATCCAGAAAGAGGCCGGCTGGCGTGAAGAGCTCGGTACCGATCGTCCGGTCGCAGGCTGAACCATGACCGACGAGGCGGTGCGAGAAGAAACGAGAAAGGCTGTCGACGCGGTCTGGCGTATCGAATCCGCGAAGATTGTCGCCACGTTGACTCGCACCGTCGGAGATCTTGATCTCGCCGAGGATCTGGCCGCGCAGGCTCTGCTCGAAGCCGTCGAGCAGTGGCCCGCGACGGGGGTTCCGAGAAACCCCGCTGCCTGGCTGACATCTGTGGCGACACGACGAGCAATCGACGGGTGGCGACGACGTGAGAGGTTGGACGAGCGCTACGCCCACTTTGCGCGTGAACTCGAGAACGACGCTTCACATTTCGACGACGTCAGCTGGGATCCGGACCGCATCGACGACGATGTCCTTCGCCTGATGTTCATCGCCTGCCATCCCGTGTTGAATCGAAAAGCGCAGGTGGCGTTGACGCTTCGAGTGGTGGGCGGTTTGACCACGGAAGAGATTGCGAAAGCGTTCCTCACGCCGACGGCGACGGTGCAGCAGCGGATAGTCCGCGCGAAGAAGGCGCTGACCGCCTCGAAAGCGGTTTTCGAAGTTCCAGGGCGAGAAGAGTTTTCGAGCAGATTGAGCGCCGTCCTCGGAGTGCTGTACCTGGTGTTCAACGAAGGCTATGCAGCCAGTTCCGGGGACGAGTGGATGCGGGCGGAGCTCAGTGCTGAGGCTCTGCGGCTCGCGCGAATACTCGCCGAATTGGTCCCCAGGGAGTCCGAGGTACACGGCCTTGTCGCTTTGATGGAGCTGACAGCCTCGAGATTCGGCGCTCGGACAACCTCGACCGGTGAACCCATCCTGCTGGCTGACCAGGATCGGACGAGGTGGGATCGCCTACAGATCTCGCGTGGGCTTGCCGCGCTGGAACGAGCTGACGCCGTCGGGCGTGGACGAGGCCCGTACGGCCTGCAGGCGGCGATTGCCGAATGTCATGCGCGAGCAGCAACTTTCGAAGACACCGATTGGAAGAAAATAGTCATCCTCTACGAGGCTCTGGCGCAACTGGCGCCATCGCCCGTGGTCGACCTCAATCATGCGGCGGCGGTATCCATGGCATACGGTCCTGGCCCTGCGCTCGAATTCGTCGACAAGCTTGTCGCTTCAGGTGAACTGGCCGACTACCACCTGCTTCCCAGCGTTCGGGGGGAGTTGCTCAGTCAGCTCGGCCGATCCGAGGAGGCTAGAACCGAACTCCTCGAAGCGGCTCGGCTGACCGGGAACGAGCGTGAGCGCGCTGTGCTGGTCGCGAAAGCAGATGCGCTGCTGCCGGATCGGTAGTGACGCGATTGTTAGTCGTGCGATTGATAGTCAGGGCTGAGTCGGATCATCATTGGGCACCATGGGCGGCATCCCGACTCCGTAGGGATCGAGCATGTCCGATACACGTCGACCCCACCGTTCATGCGCGGACTGACGGGTCATTCCCGCTGCGCGGCCGATGGTTGACCATGTTGCGCCGAATCTACGCAGGCTCATGACGCTTGCCGTCGAATCGATACCCGCGGCGAGCTGAATCCGGAAACAGGCCAACTGCCACGCCATCTGACGCTGCGCCGGGATGTCGGTGTCCTGTTCTGTCTCCCACTCAGGGCTGCCAGGTAAAGGATCTGTTCCGACAATCTTGTCTGCCTGAGTGCCGGCCTCGGTGATCGCGGCGTTGACCGTGGTGATCGCGGCGGTCTCGATCTTCGCAGTCAGGGCGCGTTCGATCAGGTCTTCCATGAGAAGTTCTCCTTTCGTCAGGACTAGCCTGACAGGCGCTGTTGAATTCTGTCAAGATTCCCCTGACGGACTTTGAGTTTAATTAATGCACGATTTATTTGTGTACTATCTAAATGGTCTCCGGTTCTGTTGACCGTCGTCGAAGGGGTTGCTGGTGAAAATCGTGGTTTTGTCGTTCCTGGTGGCGTTGACTTTGATGACGGTCGGGATCATCGCCGCGCGCAACCGCAGCACTCGACCTGCCGTGACCGGGGCAGTTACTGCGGCGTCAACGGTTCTCGCTGCCGCCTGGACACTTTTTGCCGTGGCCTTCGTATTGGCCTGATCGTGCTGCAGTGCCGGTGCGCCGGTAGTGGTGGTGAAGGAACTTTGCAGCAGGTCAGATGCGTTTTGTGTGCGGCGCGATGCCGCATACTCTGGCAGACGTGGCAATTGCTGAAACAGACAGAAACTACGGCGGAAGGTCGGTCGCGGCTCGCAAGGCCGAACGCCGTTCTCTCTTTTTGAATGCTGCTCTCAGCGTGTTTGCAGACCAGGGGTATGCCGGAAGTTCGGTGGCGGATATCTGCGCGTCCGCGAGTCTGGCCAGAAGGCAGTTCTACGACGAGTTCGGTAGTCGCGAGGATCTACTCCTCGCGCTGTATGACCAGATCCAACTCGACGCCAGAATTGCAATGGTCGACGCACTCGATGCAGAGCCTTCGGTCAATCTCCGTGACAAGGCAGCGACGGCCATGGCCGCCTTCGTCGAGTCGGTCGGAAGTGACCCACGACGCGCACACGTTGCCTTCATCGACGTCGTAGGTGTCAGTCCCCGGGTGGAAAAGCATCGTGTGGACCAACGTTCGGTCTGGGCAACATTTTTCGAGTCGATCATCAAAGGGATCGTGGGCGAAGATTACGAACCGCCAGGTGGTTACCGGTGGGCGTCCACCGCCTTCATCGGCGCGCTTACCGCGCTGGTGCACCAGTGGAGCACTGCGGAGCCTCGTCCTCCCGTGTCGGTACTGGTCGATCTGATGACGGTGCTCTTGAATGCGTTGATCGACGACGCGCCCCTTCACGCCGACGAATAGGTCACGAACACCAGGGGATTGTAATCCAGCCCACAACGCTCTACTCTCGTCCTCAATGTGTTAGACACTCGCATCTAACTTGTGTGCTAGTGATGAGAACTGCGGCAACACAAGGCAATCTGTGCTTTTCCGGGGAGGAATTGGTATGGGACGACGCTGGACAACTGACCGACAATGCGGGGGCCTCGCAATTGCCGTGATTGCAGTAATCGGGCAGATCGGACTTTCGGCACCTGCCTCAGCGGCACCGGACGAAGGTGTTCCCGCCCAAATTCAGGTCCAGCCTGCCCTGCCGCCTGCGGTTGCACCGCCTTTGCCTGAACTGGACCAGGCCTTCTATGAACCGCCTGTCGAGGTCGTCGAATCCAGGGAACCGGGTGAGATCATCGCCGCTCGTGCGGTGAATCTCGGTACTCTCAACCTGATTCCGACCAACGTGGATGCGTGGCAGATCTCGTATCGATCCAATAATGCTGCGGGCGAGGCAATTCCTGCTGTCACCACAGTGATCAAGCCGCGTGGCGACACTCGCGATGGAGGCCCGCGCCCGCTGCTGTCCTTTCAGATGGCAGAGGATTCACTCGGAAACTACTGCGCACCTTCGTATGTCATGCAGCAAGGCGCGTTGCCGTGGCTGGTGACGGGCGCTGCGACCGGTGGGGCTCAATTCCTCGAAGTGCAGGCGGCACTGGCGCAGGGTTGGGCATTGTCGGTGCCCGATCATCAGGGACCCAATTCTTCCTTCGCCTCCGGCCCCGTCGCGGCCCGGATCACGCTCGACGGTATTCGTGCTGCTGAGAACTTCGAACCCATGGAGCTGCAAGGGCGGTCAACTCGCGTAGGGCTGCTCGGCTACTCGGGTGGATCGATTCCTACCGGTCACGCAGCTGAAATACGGCAGGCGTACGCGCCGGAACTGAATATCGTCGGAGTCGCCGAAGGTGGTGTTGCCCCGGATCTCGGCGCTTTGCTCGACAATGCCAACAACGCTCTCGGGGCCGGGATCGTCGCTGCCGGTGTAATCGGAGTGAGCCGAGAAGATCCTGAACTTGCAGGTTTCATCGATCAGCACATAAACCCTGCCGGCCGAGCGCTTTTCGCTGCCAAGGACAACCTGTGCATGCTCTGGACGTCGGCTGCAGTGCCCTTCCTCAACATCAAGGGCTTCCTCGATGTCCCGGGAGATCCGGTCCAACACCCCACGGTGAGAGCTGCGCTCTCCCGAGCTGCCATGGGTAAGTCTGTTCCTGACGTGCCGATGTACATCTATCAGTCGAATCCCGACTGGTTGGTGCCTGTTGGCCCGGTGAACAAACTTGTCGATACCTATTGCCAAGATCCTTCTGCGAGTGTCGTTTACACCAGAGACCACTTCAGTGAGCATGTCAGCATGGAAGTCGTCGCTTTGCCGAGTGCTCTACTGTGGCTTCGCGATCGGTTCGCTGGTGTGCCTGCTCGGCAGGGATGCAGCACCTTCGACGCTGGATCCATGGCGCTTGATCAGAGGACCTGGCCAGTCTGGGTGGATGCGGTCGGTGAACTCGTCGCAGGCCTGTTCGGCAAGCCGATCGGGACCTGACGGGTGACGTGATTCTGCGGTGGTGAGGAATTCTCACAAGGGCAGCGTGTTGCACTGACTGGACGTTATTTCATTGATCGGGCCTTGAAGATGGTGTCTTGTCACCAATGGGTTCCTTTTACCGACGAAAGGTTGCGCGATGACAAAGCTGTTGTTTGCGGTGACTTCTGCAGATCACTGGACGCTGAAGGACGGAACACCCCACCCGACCGGGTACTGGGCGGAAGAACTGGTCGAGGCGCATCGCGTTTTCGTCGACGCCGGCTACGAGATCGTGATCGCGACGCCTGGCGGTAAAGCTCCCGTTGTGGACGAGGGAAGCCTGGCGCCCGAGGTGAACGGCGGGCAAGAAGGCGCCGACCGTATGTGCAAGTACATCGCCGATCTGCAGCCGGTGCTCGATTCGCCGGAGATTTTGGAGAACGCCGATGCTGCCGATTACGACGTGGTCTTTGTACCGGGTGGACATGGACCGATGGAGGATCTTGCGGTGTCGGCATCCTTCGGTGAGCTTCTCGTGAACTTCTTGGACGCGGACAAGGTGGTCTCGGCGGTCTGTCACGCGCCGGCGGCACTCCTGCCGGCCCAGAGACCCGATGGAAGCTGGCTGTTCGACGGCTATCAGCTGACCGCGTTCACCAACGAAGAGGAGACGCAGGCTGGTCTGGCGGACAAGGCTCCGTGGCTGCTCGAAACTCGCCTACGCGAATTGGGCGGCAAATTCTCGAAGGCTGAGGCGTGGTCGCCTTATGTCGTGGTGGACCGCAAGCTCTACACCGGTCAGAATCCGGCGTCGTCACGGCCTCTCGCCGAGCGGATTGTCGCCGACTTGGGCTGAGCATGTCTTTTGGCGCCGCATCGAGGTCTCCTCGATGCGGCGCTGGTCCGTGTTCTGTTGTCGCCAAAGAGGTTTGACCTCTCAGGTTTTGAAGGTGGTGTTCGCCGGTCGCGGGTGCTGCTGCGGGTCGATCGAGGGTGGCGGGATGAACCAGGGTTTGTTGTCGACTCCGATCCGAATCGCCCACTTCCCGACGAACCCGGATTTGCGGTGCATCAGCCGGTGATGTGAACGGCACAGCAGGACCAGGTTGTTCATCACCGTCGGGCCACCGTTCGCCCAGTGCCGGATATGGTGCGCATCGGTCCACGCCGGTACACATGTGCAACCCGGGAACGCACAGCCTCTGTCTCGGGCAATCAACGCCACTCGCTGTTCGGCGGTGACCAACCTCTTCCCTGGTTTCGCATCGAGCGGCGCGCCGTGATCGTCGAGCAGGACGGTGGAGAGGAAACAATCACACCCGAGAAGCCTGGTCTGCGACACCGACAGCGGTCCCAGCCAGGGCATGTGCCCGACATCAAGATCGGACAGCTCCAGTGAGCCGTCATCACCCGAATCCGAAGACTGTGCGGCACAATCCCGATGCTCAGCCAAATCACGAGCATTGATGTGCACGTTCACATGCGGACGCTGACCACCATCGGTACCGGTCTTGGCGCAGTCCAGATAACGCCGGATCAGTTCGGTGAACCCGTCCGCAGTCCGCTTCGCCGCCGACCGAGAATCCGGCGTCCCGTCCGGTGCCGGGGTCAGCTTCGTCAGATTCGACAACGCCGATGTCGACGGCCATCGTAAGCTCCCCACTGGCGGCCATTTATGGCGCATTTTGTGGCCATGGTTTCTCCCCGCGTACGGCCAGATAGTTCCCCACCTGCTGTGAGTCAGATTCGGTCCCGGCAACGCTGGGTGGATGAAATCGAGCAGGGAGATCATGGAAATTTTGGAGGCGTACGACCTCACGGGTAGTTATCGGGCGGCGGCGGAGCTGGCTGGGTGTGATCACCACACGGTGGCCCGGTATGTGCAGATGCGCGCTGCGGGGCAGCCGCCGGACCGCCGGCGGCATCGAGCGCGGGCGATCGACGACTTTCTGCCGAAGATCGAGGAGTTGGTGGTCCGCTCGCAGGGCAAGGTCCGCGCGGATGTCATCCACGAACGGATCGTCGCGCTGGGGTTCACCGGCGGTGAGCGGACCACGCGCCGGACGGTCGCGGAGGCGAAGGCCCAGTTTCGGGCTGGTCGGCGGCGAGTGTATCGGCCGTGGGTAACCGAACCTGGGCTGTGGTTACAGTACGACTTCGGTGACGGGCCAACGATTTCCGGCCGGAAGACGACGTTGTTCTGC
>NZ_JBXAFD010000001.1:669334-1727266 GCF_058792695.1 Rhodococcus sp. MT28 | reverse complement strand
GGTCTATGTCCTCACCGACAACGAGAAGACCGCGACGATCGATCACGTGGCCGGGATCGCGGTCCGCAATCCGGAGATCGTGGAGGTGGCACGGCATTACGGCACGACGCTGCGGACGTGTTTACCTGCTGATCCGGAGTCGAAGGGAGGAAGTGAGGCGACGGTGCGGATCGCCAAAGCCGACCTGTTGCCGAAGGAGGTGAACCTGCGCGAGCAGTATCACTCTTTCGGTGAGCTCGAGTCGGCTTGCCGGCAGTTCTGCACCGACGTCAACACCCGCGTCCACAGCTCTACTCGGCGGCGGCCGGTCGAGCGGCTGGCCGAAGAGTTGCAGCGGCTGCATCCGCTGCCGAAATCTCCGTTCACCGCGGTGTTCGGCACTACCCGGCGGGTGAACTGGGAGTCGACGATCTCGGTGGAAGGGGTGCGGTATTCGGTGCCGCACACGTTGATCGACACTCGGGTCTGGGCCCGCTTCCATGGTGAGGAGCTGATCGTGACCGCCGTCGACAATGATGGCGGTGCAGTCGAAGTCGCGCGGCACCGCCGCGGCCAACCCGGTTCACCGGTCCTCGACAACGACCACTACCCACCCCGCCCAGACCGCGACGCCGCCGACCGGGTGCCCAAGCCTCGTACCGCCGCCGAGCTCGCCTTCCTACAGTTGGGCCAGGGTGCCAACAGCTGGCTGGTCGAGGCTGCCGCCGCGGGAGCGCGCCGCATCAGGGCGAAGATGGCCGAGGCCGTGGACCTTTCGAAGCTGCACTCCCCGGACGCAGTCGACAGAGCGTTGGGGACGGCGGCGATGACCGGCCGGTTCGCCGATCGGGACCTGATCTCGATCCTCGACTACCAAGTCACCCACGAACACGCTGATCCGGTCCGTCGCAGCGAGAACCACACTCTGCAACCGGGCACCGCCGCCTGGTCCACCTTCGGCCAGACACCAGCGCCGGCCAGCCCAGCCACTACTGACGATGAAAGCGATGACGCCTGATGAGCACCCCTTTGCGCACTGTTACCAGCGCTAACGGCGACCCGTTGGCCGAGGCGATCGACCTGACTAAACGCCTGAAACTGCCCCATATCCGCAGGTCCTTGAGCGATATCATCCCGACCGCGAAAGCCCAACGCTGGGACCCCGCCGAAGTCGTGCGGGTTCTCCTCGCTGAGGAAGCCGCCGGCCGGGACCGGGCGAACCTGCACACTCGCCGCAAACGCGCGGGTTTCCCTACCGGCAAGACCTTCGGCGACTGGGACGAAACGAAATCGTCGATTCCCCGCGCCACCCAGGACGCGCTCCGCACCCTGGAGTGGGTCGGGCGGCGTGAATGTTTCTGCGTCTGTGGGCCTTCGGGAACTGGCAAGTCTCACTTCACCGAGGCACTCGGGCAGGCCGCAGTCGAAGCTGGGCTGGCGGTGTCTTGGTTCACCATCGAAGACCTCGGTGCCCTGGTCCGCCGGCACCGTGCCGACGACTCCATCGCCCGAGCCCTGACGAGGATCATCCGCTCCGACCTGATCATCGTCGACGACATCGGTCTGCTCCCGGTCTCTGAAGACGCCGCCGAAGGATTCTATCGCCTCGTCGACGCTGCCTACGAACGCCGAGCGATTGCCGTCTCGAGCAACCTGCACCCCTGCGGCTTCGACGAGATCATGCCCAAAACATTGGCCACCGCCACCGTTGACCGGCTCCTGCACCATGCGCACGTCGTCGTCACCGACGGCGACTCCTTCCGCCTCACCGAAGCCACCACCGGCAAGGGGGTGAAGCCCTTCAGCTAACCCAAATCAGAAAGCGGGTGGGGAAAAACAACTGGCCGCCACCGGGGAGAACCCGTGGCCACCAGCGGGGAGAACTACTGGCCGCCTACGGGGAGAACTTCGTGGCCATTGACACGCCGACAACAACATTTCCCCGGTGAGGGCATCGAAATCACCACGCACCACCACCCGACCATTGAGCGTCGAAGCAATCCGCAACTCATTGAGATCGACATCCTCGGCGGGCGGGATCTCATCGGATTCGAACAACCGCTCCAACGTCGCGATCACGTTCCGCACCTTCGTGGTCGTCGCCTCCACACCCGACGCAGCAGCGAGCAACAAATCGATACAGCGAGGGAGCGCGGCGTCCGGCATGCCTTTCGGTGGTGATTCGCAGAACGCCACGATCAACACCGCGTGCTCGAACGAGCAATCCCCATCATCGAAGCCTGCCGCCACCGCCGGAAACGGCCGCAAAGCTGCACCCAACGCGGCGATCTTCTTCCCGTCCCGAACCTGCAGCATCGTGTTCGCCGCCAACCACGCACCCACACCGCGGCTCGCAATCACCTGATCATCCGGGCGCAACGACAACTCGTCCACCACCGCCACACGAACGGCCTCGAGGCGCAGAATCTCCGCACTCGCTTCGACAGCAGCAGCACGCAACTCAGCAGCAGACAACTGCCACAACCGTCCGCGTAACCCCACCGCAGAACCAGACACCACATCCGACAACAAGACACTCATTGAATCCCCCGATCCCCTCCCCAAAGGATACTCGAACACACGTTCGAGTCAAGAGGGAATTAGGCGAGGGCGCGAAGGAGTGGAGTGGGGTCGGCGACGACGAACAGATGGCCGCCTCCGTTGATCTCTTCGAAGCGAGAGTCGGGAATCAACGAGTGTGCCCAGCGGGCTACTTCGACGGGTACGTTTCCGTCGTCGGTTCCGTGTAGGAAAACCGTTGGTACCGAGATCGATTGGAAGAGTCCAGGCACCTCGTGGCGATACCGAGCCAAGTCGACAACCCCTGCGGATCCACCCTGTGCGATCCCTTCGGATGAATCCAACTGGAGAGCGGGGCGATGTACCTCGTCGGTCATGACGGCCTGATCGGCGGCCGGCCAGATCGAGACTGAGTCGCTGCGTAGCTTGGAGAACACTCCGGTTCCTGCGAGCATTGCGCCGGCCACGCGGGGAGCCCAGTTGGCGGCAAAGTACAACGCAGATACCAGTTTTATTCTGCGTCGCAAAGTATCTCGCGGTGCCCCGGGGATCATGGCGCACGCCAGCACCAGTTTCGAGACTCGTTCGGGAACGGCTGCAGCGACTGCGAGCGCGTAACCGCCGCCTCCGGAGAAACCCATTAGTGTGGCCGAGTCCAACTCGAGGTGATCGACCAGGGTGACGTAGTCGTCGTCCCAGGAATGAAATCCCTTGTCCGTGTACGGATCCGTGCGTCCGAAGCCGGGTCGATCGGGGACTATCAGCCGTATGCCTGCCGTCGAAGACGCGTTGTGGAGTGAGAGCCCTTCGTATCGGCTGCCAGGTGATCCGTGGGCCACGACTACCGGGTTGCCAGTCGGATCGCCGTACTCGCAGAATGCGATACGACGCCCCGACGCGTCGCGAATTTCGGTTGTGGTCACGCTGCTCGTCATGATGTGGTTCCTTGCTGCGCGATCGACGCCACACCGTCCAGGATGAGGGCGACTCCGAACTCGAACCTTCGGGTGGGATCGTGATGAAGTGCGAACACCGATGCCTCGCGTCGATCGGCAGGTGCGCTGTCGAAAGCGCCGCGTCCCAATTGAATTGCGACGTGTCCGGTGACGAAATCATGCAGCGCGCCGTATGCGTACGTGGCCTGCTCGTCCTCGAGGCCGGCCAAGGAAAGGGCGCTCACGACTCGGTGGGCGGTATCGTCGGCCCCGGGTGCTTCCAGTGATGCCTGCCGATGGGCTTCCAGGACCAGGGGATGGCGCATCAGGAGATCGTGGAGGCCGTAGGCGAACGTGCGGGCAACCCCGCGCCAGTCGGTCGGCCAGTCGATCGACGAGACGGCTTCGCCTACGAGAGTCGAGATCAGATCTCGCCTCAAGGCGTCGATACCGCCGGTTGTGCGGTGGACGGACATCGGCGATATGCCGAGTCGTTCGGCGAGCACTCGAAATGACACCGCATCCAGGCCGTCCGTATCGGCGATCTCTGCCGCGGCATCAAGAATCTGTCTGTGACTCAATGCTTTTGGTCGACCAGCCCTTGCAGAGTTGGTGGATTCGGATACCATGCTGACAACAATAGCGATACGCGTATCGAAATTACAAGTGTCCATCGACCTCCAAGGAGCGCTGCCCGATGACCGATCTCCATCAACTGTCCGCCGTCGAACTTGCCGGTGTGATCGCCGCCAAGCAGGTCTCGATTCCCGAAGTCACCAGGTACTTCGTCGACCGTGCGACCACTGCCGATGACGTCGGCGCCTTCACGACGATCGCCGGGGAGCACGCTGTCGCCCTCGCCGAACAAGCGCAGCGCAGGTTGGACGAGCGGGACGCCGGGCCCCTTCCGCGGCTGTTCGGCGTTCCGACGGCAATCAAAGACCTCGATGCAACGCGCGGCATTCGCACGACCTTCGGATCGGCGCTCTTTCGCGACTTCGTGCCGGACGCTGACGACGAGATCGTCGAGGCGATCCGAGAAGGTGGGTTGATCGACATCGGGAAGACGACGGTGCCCGAGTTCGGGGCAGCCTGTTACACCGAGCCGGAAGTCGCTCCGCCTGCTCGCAGCCCGTTCGATCGCACGCGGAGTGCCGCCGGCAGCAGTGGCGGCGCTGCTGCCGCCGTCGGCGCTGGTCTGGTGCCGTTTGCACAGGGAAGTGACACCGCCGGTTCGTTGCGTTCGCCGGCAAGTACGTGCGGAGTCGTCGGCCTCAAGCCGAGCCGCGGTTTGATCACGATGGGCGTGGCGGGGCATGACAACTTCGGATTTGCGAGCAAGGGGCCGATCGCCCGGACAGTTCGCGATACCGCTGCGCTGCTGGACGTTCTGGCGACGCGACCCGGCGCCGGAACTATCCACCCGCCTCGGCCGAAGTCGTTCGAAGAGTTCGTCGTACAGGCCGGGGGAGTTCGGGCTCGCCCCTTGACCGTCGCTCTTGCTCACGGATCGGTCTCCGGCGGAGCCGTGGATGCGCAGCTCTCGGCTGCTGTATCGAAGGTTGGGTCTGTGCTGGAGGGTCTGGGCCACAACGTGTTCGAGCGACCGCAGGCTCGCGATGACATTTTCATCGATGCTTTCGTCAAGATGTTCTCGTCTTTGGCGGGAACCAAGCCGATCCCGGAGGAGTACGAACACCTTCTGCGTCCGATAGTGCAACACTTGCGAGTTCAAGCAAACGAGGTGCCTTCGGGCGAGCTGGCCGCGGCAATCGGAATTGTTCAGGCCTGGGCGCGGCGATGGAGTCTCGACTACGCCGACGCCGACCTTGTTGTCACTCCGACTGTGACGAAGCCGCCGCTTGCGATCGGGGAGTTGCGCAACGACGAAGATCCCGCGACCGAACTGATCGACATGGTCGCTTTCACCGGAAACACCGTCGTCGCCAATGCAACCGGTTTCCCGTCGATCAGTCTGCCACTCGGTTGGACGGAAGACGGCGTTCCACTCGGCATCATGATCTCGGCGAAATGGGGTTGCGACGCGGAATTACTCTCTGCCGCTGCAATGCTCGAGGCCGAGATGCCGTGGAAGGATCGGTACCGATTCGACCGCGCAACCGTGCTCTAGTTCGGGAGCGGTACCCGGTCGCTCGCCGATGCGAACCCCAACCACGTGTGGCGGTTACCCCACCAGCACCACCCGACTTTCGGGGCGTTGCGGTTGTCTTTGCCGTCGCGACCGGTTCCGTTGCTGATCCACACGGCGGGAGTTCTGGTGTCGAAGGATCCGTCAGGTTTGCGCAGTCGGGAGCCGATGGTCATGAAACACTTTCCGCGTTCGAGAATGTCGGGGCGCTGCAACAGCCAGTGGATGCCTTCGGTAAGCGTCAGCGGCGTACGGTCTGCGTCGACGATTGCGGGCAATGCTTCGTCCGGGCTCCAGTTGGCCAGGTGATCCCCGCGGTCGACTCCACTGAGCAGATGTAATGGGCTTTCGGGCAGCGTTGCCTGCTCGGTGGGGGCGAACAGATCGACGTCCGCCATGTCGACAACTATGAATCCGCGCTTGTTCTCGAGCTCGAGCAGCGGAGTCAGAACTGAAGCCGGAGCCAGTTTTTCGTGCACGGTGAGTAGTCCGACATCACCGTGCCCGGTTGCGGCCTCCTTGACTTCGCCGGCAGAAAGTCCGGCCAACTCGTGAACACCGAGTTCGATCAATCGCTCGGCCTGCTGATCGATGGGCGGGAGGTCGAAATGCATATCTGCGATCCTACCGATCGTGAGCAGAGCGATCGGAGGGTTCGGCCGCGAGGGAAGTCGGCCACGCAACGCCCAACGCGCGCATGATGAACGGGACGGTGGTCGCTACGACGGCGTCCACTCGGTCGCCGGCCATGAGCATCGGGCGTCGGCTTTCCACGCAGGCGAGGATGAGTTGCGCGGATGCGGCAGCATCGGAATCGACAAAGACACCGGCGTCGACACCTTCCTGGACGAGCTGTTCGACCAGAACCGACAGCGGGACAATATGTTCGAGGAAACTTTCGCGATCCTGCGCTGACAACAATTCGACCAACGCGATTCCTGTGAATCGTTGCAGTGAGAACTCGACGAGTGTCAGTTTGACGAGGATTTCGAGTCGGTCCACAGGATTCTCGCGGTCCGCGAGTTCACGCTCGGCCAGGAGTAGGAATCTATCCATCTCGCGGGTGGACCAGGCGAGCAGCAACGCGGATTTGTCGGGGAAGTAGTTGTAAACCGCTGTCCGCGAGACGCCGGCCGCCTGGGCCACGGTCTGCAGCTTCAGGTTTTGCCAGCCCTGCTCGTGAAGTTCGCGAATGAATGCGTCCAACATGGCTTCTCGGGTGGCGATTTTGTGCTCTGCGGTTGTCGCGCCACCGGTCAACTTCGGCATGGTCGATCCTCCTGGGTCTGATTCACGGTCACGGGGAGGTCGAACAGGTCCGCAACAAGGCGCGGATCACCTTGCCACATCGAGACGGGTGCGAGCATCATCTGCTGCGCGATCGAGCGTACGGATCGGCAGACCTCTTGTTCTTCGGCGAGTGTGAGCGTCGTGCGTTTGCGCAATCGCTCCATCTCCGCGGTAGTGAGATCAGTGATCCATTCCTCGGCTGCAAGCGAGAGGGGTGAATCCGGTGTCACGACCGATCCAACTCGGCACTGGAGAACCGCGAAGTCATCACGGACAGCGTGATGACGGCGACGACCGAGACGGCGTGTGCCGCCGCCAGCCAGAGCGACTCGGGTGCATGTTTGTGAAGGGTGGGCGCCATCAGCATGGCCATGAGGAGGGCGAGACTCGACAACATCGCGGGACCGTTGGGGCGGCCGACAAGCAGGCCGACCAGAAGAACGAGCGCGACGACGCTGCACGCCACATCTACAGGCGGGTACGTGGCCGGAACGATTCCGCTGACAGTGTCGGTGAAGTTCAGCCCGATCGACACCAACTGTGCGAGACCTGTCGCGCCGGCCAACCAGGCCGTCCAACGTAGTCCGTGGAGTCCGGCTTTCCGAATGCCAGTCAGGGTTCCTTCGGCGGATTCCCACGCTTCGGACGTCGGTGTTGTCACGGCTACTCCTTTTTATGACGAGGTGTCGTCATAAAGTAGCAGTGCGTGATCGCGAGATTCTTGCCGGTAGGTGACTGGCCTGCTTCGAAGGGATAGCGTCGAAGTACCGGCCGAAATGACAATCGCGGGGAGGTGGCTCGATGACGACCTCTGCCCACACGGATCGGCCCTCGTCGAAACAGAGTTGGTTGGCGCGCGCAGCCTTCGCGGCCCTGGTTCTTGCAGTCGCGGTGCTCCTGATCTTCGCCGGACTGAAAACCTTGACCATGCTGATCCTGGGGATTGGTGGGGTGGTCGTGTGCGTCGTAGCCGTGTACTGGTTTCTGACCACCCGCGGATTCCTCCGCTGGCTCTCGTTGGCCGTGGCGGTTCTGACGCCGATCGTGGTGCTCACCTTCCTGGTCCGAGAACGCCTCCTGTGGGTGGTGCTCCTTGCGATCGGGTTGTTCGTCGTAGCCGGTATCTTCGCTCGCACCGCCTTGGAGGGGGAGGAGAAGGAATTGCCGGTTGTCGAGCGAACTGCACCGCCGCCCGTCAAACCGTTCTTCGTGATGAACCCGAACTCCGGCGGTGGCAAGGTCGAGAAGTTCGACTTGAAACGCAAGGCCGAGGAACGGGGGGCCACGGTCGCACTGCTCGAGGGGCCCGAGAAGATCGACGTGACGGCCTTGGCCAGGCAGGCGGTCGCGGACGGCGCCGACCTACTCGGTGTTGCCGGTGGCGACGGAACGCAGGCACTGGTTGCTGCTGTCGCGGCCGAAAACGACCTGCCCTTCCTCGTCGTCAGTGCGGGAACGCGCAACCACTTCGCCGCGGATCTGGGGCTCGATCTCGAGGATCCGTCACGGTGCCTCGACGCGCTCGTCGACGGCGTCGAGGTCACGGTGGATCTGGGAAACGTCGGCGGTCGAACTTTCGTCAACAACGCATCGTTCGGGGCGTACGCCGAGGTAGTCCAGAGTCCGGAGTACCGCGATGCCAAGACCAGCACCTTCTTGCAGATGCTCCCGGATCTCCTCGCCGGACGTGCCGGAGCGGTGCTGACCGCGCGCTCCCCGAGCGTGTCCGCGGTGGGTCCACAGGCTGTGCTGGTCAGCAACGGCCCGTACGAGATGAACGACCTGGCGGGGCTCGGTCATCGGCCGCGATTGGACAGGGGCACTCTCGGAATCGTCGCGATCTCCGTCAGCAGTGCCCGTCAGGCCATCGGGTTGCTCCATAGGGCGCATCAACACGGTCTGGCTCAGGGCACCGGATTCGAGGTGATCGTCGACGCCGACACCGACGAGATTCCGGTCGGCGTCGACGGCGAGGCGCTGGTGATGCCAACTCCGGTCAGGTGCACGGTCAGTCCGCAGGCGCTGAGGGTCAGAGTCCCCCGAGATCGACCGGGTATCCGTCGCCCCCGGCACGCCTGGGATCTGGTCCGGTTGCGAGAGTTGGCGAAGTTCAGGAGATCCGGCGCATGACCTGACCGACGGCCAGGACTCCCTGCGGATCATGCGTGTCCGCCAAAGCGCTCAGCCAGTGAGCGGTGTCCTCGTCGTAGGTGCGGGCGATCTTCTCCGGGTCGACGCTCGGCGCGAAGTTGGGCAGTGCATGCCCGTTCGTCCATGGCGCCATCGTTCGTCCGAGAGTCTCGGCGTGCGGGACTACCGCGTCGACCATCGGTGGGGCAAGAACTCCGACGGTGAACAGCGAGAAGGCAGCGTCCCGATGGCAGAAGGCGCTGCGGTGCTCAGGTTCCCGTGCGAGGGCGCCCCCGAGGAGACGTAATTCGACGACGGTTTGGGGTGAACCGGATCCGGGGCCGGCAGCGGCCAGCAATGCGTCGACGGCCTCGTGTGACAGCTCGTTGGTCAATGCCGTGGATTCGTGCGTCGGCATCGGGTCGACGGGATCGGCGTGCACTGCCCCGAGGGCGGCATAAGGCAGCACACCGACTGCGTCGATCAAGGGCGTTGCGATTGAACGGATTCGGTCGATCAGTGACTTGGCATCGGATTCCTCGGCAAGACTTGCGAATCTGACCGCGACGGTGAGCCTGCCGGCCAGCGGTGGCGGAACCTGTGGAAGGGGTGGAAGTTGCAGAAAGGCAAGAGAGGTCGAGCTGTGCTCAGGCAGGTCGGCGCCCCAGTCCAGCCAGGCGTGCGCGACCGCACTTGCATCTGCGCCGTCGAAATAGAGTGCACCGCCGTAGAAGTGGGTGACCGGTAGTAGGTCGATCTCGATGGCTGTGACAATGCCCAGTGTGGCCTTGCCGCCGCGCAGTCCCCAGAACAATTCGGCATGTTCGTCGGGGGTGACATGAATGAGTTCGCCACTGCCGGTGACGATGTCGAACGAACGAACGTGATCCGACGAGAGCCCGTACGTGCGCACCATCGGGCCGATGCCGGCGCCGGTGAGGAAGCCGGCGACTCCGACCGTGGGTGAAGAACCTGCCAGTGGCGCCAAGCCGTGGGGTGCGGCAGCGTCGATGACGTCCTGCCAGATCAAGCCCGCGCCGATTCGGGCAGTGCGGTTTTCGGGGTCGACGACGCACTCCGTGAGCCTGCCGGTGTGGACGAGGAGAACGTCACTGCCGAGAGGGACCGCGCCGTGGCCGGTGCGCTGAACACCGACGCGCAGACCCAACTTCGCCGCGAATCGCACCGTTGCGGCAATGTCTTGCGCGCTCTCGACTGCCACCACAGCGCCAGGCGCGACGGGAAACGCTGCATTCCACGGAATCGCCAACTCGTATCCCGTTTCGCCAGGCAGGGAAACGGAGCCGGTCACCTCTGCGCGCAGTGATTCGACCGCGGCGTCGAGCGTGGGGGTCTGAAGGTTCATGGTCTTCCTTTCCTTATCCGTCTTTCGGTCAAGGGAAGGATGTCCGAACAGGCTTGGGTGGTTCTTGACGTATGTATCCCGAGCGGATCCAAGTTTTATCCAAGCGCATTCTCGCAGTTCAGGGCCATGTCGATCGCGCTCGTTCAGCTACGCCCCGCATGCCGAGTGTCTCCGATTCGGCCGCCACTTCCGTCAGCTCCCGTTCACGTTCGGCGGACGGCTCTCGAAGCTGCGCCCGAAGCAGTCGACAGCGCAGCAGTGTTGGTGCTCCACCGGAGCCAGTTGCGATCTTCTCGGCCTGATCCAGGAGAGTCGATGCCTGCTCGACGTGACCGAGAAGCGCGTGCAGCCGAGCGGAGGCTTCGGCGACCGAGCCCAGTTCACCGACATGGCCCACCGTTGCGATGCAGCCGGTGTGTGGCGAGAGAAGTTCGATGAAGGTGTCGGCGTATTCGACCAGTTCCAGATCTGCCACGACGCGTGCAAGTAGTGTCTGGTGTCCCAATGTCGTCCACGTCTGTGGCCCGCGATTGATCAGCCACTTCTTGATGCCGTGGGAAGTGGCCTCGCGCTCGCCTCGGGCGGCGTCGATGGCGATGGTCCACGAATCAGGTTCCACGACACCGGGATCAGATTCGGCCAACGCACCTCGCTCCCATTCCAGAGTGTTGAACGCCAGATCTGCGCTGCCAGCGGTGTACAACTCCGTTTGCAGATGGATCTGCCTGGCCGTCTCGTACTGCCGGCGGGCTTGCGCGAAGTCTCCGTACCATTCGGCGAGAGTTGCTTCCATCCAGCGTAATTGGACCCGAACCACCGGGAGTCTCAGTAGCTCGCAGCCGATGATCCCCTGCCTGACGTGTTTGACGGCAGCATCGACATTGGCCAGATTCATCTCCGTCATGCTCGCGACGGCGTGTGCGACGACGCTGTCGACACGCGATTGTTGGTGCGGCAGTTCGAAAAGCTCGCGCAGTAGGCGCATGGACTCCGCGCTGTGCACCGCGACTCCGGAGAAAAGCAGAATCCGTCCGAGCAGCGCGTCCGCGATCACATCCGGATCGTCGAGTTCGCGGGCGATGTCGAGAGCACGGGCGCTCCATCGATTCGGGATCTCGGCTTCGGGGTGGTAGCAACTTCCCACCGCCAGCGCAGCAAGAACCCGTGCGTGAGCTGACCTGTCGTTCTCGACCAAGGGCTCGACCGCCGCGAGCCGTTCGAGCAGTGGTCCCGGATCGGTACCGTAGGAAACCCACGGCCACGCACCGGCGGCCCGAAGTAATGCGCCTGCCAATCGTCCGACGGCGGAGGTTCGCCCCTCCCGAACAGCCTCGAGGAGACCGGCATTGACGACGTCGAGAACTGTCTGCCCTCGACCTGCGCGGGCGAGGGCCTCGACTCTGGCCACCAGCAGGTCGTCCCGATCGTCAGCGGATTGCTGGGACACCGGAAGTAAGTCGAACGCGCGGACAGCTGCCTCCCACCACTCGGCCGCGGTCTCCGAACTCCACCGATCGGTCGCATCCTGAGCTGCAGCCGTGCATGCCTCCAGAACGACGAGTGGATCGACCAGGGGAAGTGCCGACATCAGATGTTGCGCGCGGCGGCTCAGCCGGTCCGGATCGGAGGAATTTTCGAGCACTTCGGCAACTCGGGCATGTATCCGCTGGCGACGAAGCGTGGGTATCGCCTCGAGGACTTCGTCTCGGAGAAGGCCGTGAGCAAAGACGTAACCGCCGTTTGCCGAGTCCGCGACGATGATTCGTTCATCAGCAGCCGCGTCGAGATGGTCGGCGAGAGTGTCGACATCGAGACGGGTGGCTGCGGCCAGTGTGTACACCTCGATGGCGTCGCCGATAACTGCGGCAACCCGAAGATCTTGCAACACTGCCGGTTCGACTGCGGCAAGGCGTCGACCGAGGACAGATCGAACGGCGACGGGGATGCCGTCGCCCAGTCGCTCGTTCCGGGGAAGCCTGGCGTACTCCGAGACGAACAGCGGGTTGCCGCCGGTTCGTTCCGCCAGGGTTCGCGCCTCCGCGTCGTCGAGCGTGTCCCCGGAGACGCACCTTGCGAGTGTTGCAACCTCGCCCTGCGCGAGCGCCGGCACAATCATGGTTCGGTTTCCTTCGCCGTGGAGTACGGCTTCTTCGAACTTGCGCACTGCCGGCCCGACTTCCAAGTCTCGGAGCGTCGACACGAACCAGACTCTGGCACTGGTCATTGCGCCGACCAGGTAGGTCAGGCAACGAAGGGACGTGGGATCGGCCCATTGAATGTCGTCGATGACGACGGTCAACAGTGCATCTTTCGCCGCAGCTTCGATGGTGGTGCGAACCCGTTCGTAGACGGCAAATCTCGCTTCGTCCGGATCGATGTCCGTCGGCGGCGTCAGTACGAAATCGGCGTCGGCTCCGAGTTCCCGAACCAGTCGGCGGATCGGCCACCACGGCGGCGTTCCGTCGTCCTCCGGGCAACGTGCCCAGACGGTGGCTCCTCGAATGGACGTTGTTCTCGACGAACACTCCTCGGCGAATCGTGTCTTGCCGATGCCGGCGGGGCCGGTCAAGATCAACCAGCGAGGTGAGCCACGGCGAACGTCGTCGAGCATCTTGTCGGCGACAATCGTCTGAGCGTCGCGCCCGACGAACAAGCGTGAGGAATCCGTCTCGGGCATCGCTGCTACGGCTGGGGGAGAAGCCGGGACCGACACTTGTTCGGCCCCCGTCCATCCCGGAGTGCGCGGCCAGGCGGCCAGGCCGGGTTCGTGGCGCAGGATCGCGCCTTGCAATGCTGTCAGCTCCCCGCCGGGCTCCAGTCCCAGCTCGGCGTCGAGCCGAGACGCGTGTAATCGAAACTGTTCCAACGCTTCCGGTGACCTGCCCGCCCGATGCAGGGCAACCATTCGCAGCCAGCAGGTCCGGTCGCGGAACGGGTACTCGCTACAGAGTTGAGCAGCTTCGACCAGCGCGGGTGCCAGGCGCCCGAGAGCCAGAAGCGCCGTTATCCGGGTCTCCCGGCACTCGGTCCGCACTTCCTCGAAGGCTGCGGCTTCCACCTCCACCCAGTGCGCGTCGTTCAGGTCGTCCAGAAGCTGCCCCCGGACCGAGGCGAGGGCACGGTCAGCGGTCGTCAAAGCCTCCTGCCACCGTTCGTTCTCAGCGTGTTGTCGCGCCGTTTCGGCGTCGTCGAGAAACACCGACAGATCGACGTCTGCCGGAGCGACCTCGAGGACATAGCCCGGCGATTGACGCACTATCGGTGACGCCGTACCGGTTTCGACGCGTAGCGCTCGGCGCAGGTTGGAGATATACGCCTGGATGCTTGCCATCGCACTCGCCGGTGCGTCGTCGTGCCAGAGAGCATCGATCAGCCGGTCGGTGGAGACGACGCGACCACGGTTGAGCAGTAGAACGGCAAGGACCGTTCGTTGTTTTCGAGGGCCCAGATCGATCACGTCGCTCGTCGCCGGACCCCGTGCGACCTCCAACGGCCCGAGCAGTCGATAGATCATCCGTTTCCCCTCGTACCTGCGGACGCAGGACGGTTCGATTCTAAGGAGCGAAATTCATACATGCAGGACAAAACGGTCAACTAGTTCTCGTCAACATCTGCTCGGATTCCTCGGAAAGAGTCTGGTTGACGCTGGTAGTGCGCAGCGTCGCCGCACAGACCAACGCACCGAGAGCTGCGATGAAGGCTGCGACAAACAGAGCCAACCGAAGTCCACCGACAAAGTCGTCCGGTGGTCCGCCGGGCAGCATCGACTGCGCCGGAAGGAAGGCGCCGAGCACGGCAACCCCGACTGCGATGCCGGTCTGCCGGAACGCGTCGTTGATCCCTGCGGCCAATCCGGAATGGTTCGAAGTGCTTTCGCCCAGAACCAACCCACTCATGACGGGGTTGAACACCCCGGCCCCCACGCACGCGACAACAAATCCGGGAAGTATCGCGTACGGCGAACTGGTCACGTCGACGACGGTCATCATGACCAGCCCCACCGAGACGAGTAGAAGCGAGCACGTCAACGAGACCGAGACGGGGATGCGCCCGTCCAATTTCGCGGTGGCGCCCGCGACGACGAACATCGCTATCGTCGCCGGTAGATACACCAGGCCGGCGTCCACGGGAGACAGATGCAGCACGTTCTGCAGGTAGATGGTCGTGTAGACGAACACCGCGAACAGGGAGGCGGAGATCGAGAACGCTGCGATCTGCGCTCCGGCGAAGGCCCGATTGGCGAGCAGATGCGGGGGCAGCATGGGCTCGGTGGTACGAAGCTCGTGCAGGGAGAAACCGATCATGGCGGCCGCGGCGATCACCGCGGCGATCATCGGCTGCGGCTCGAACCACCCATCCTCGTTACCGCGTAACAAACCGAACACCAGAGCTGCCAGGCCGGTGGACACCAGAATCTGCCCGGGCACGTCCGCGCCGCGAGGTCGAGGATCGCGTGACTCGGGAACCCACCGCACCGTCATCGCCAGTGTGATCAACCCGATCGGAACGTTGATCAAAAAGATTGCGCGCCAATCCAACAACTCGGTGAGCAACCCGCCCACCAGTGGGCCGACGGCAAACGCGCCCCCGATCGTGGCGCCGTATGCAGCCAGAGCAGTCGCGCGCTGGGGACCCTTCTCGAACACGTCCGCCAGCAAGGCAAGTGAGCAGGCGAAGAGTACGGCACCGCCGATACCCTGAGCGGCCCGCGCGAGGTCGAGCACCCAGATGTTCGGCGCCAGAGCGCAGATCAGAGATGCCGTGGTGAACCACAGAATGCCGATGACGAAAACATGGCGTCGACCCCGTCGGTCTGCCCACGATCCGGCGCTGAGAACCACCGTCGCCAATGCCAGCGTGTACGCGTCGATCACCCATTGCAGGGCGCTGACTCCGGTATCGAGATCGGATGCGATCGACGGCAGGGCGGTGTTGACGACGGCGATGTCGAGCATGAGCATTGCGGTGCTCACGCATACTGCCAGCAAAGTGGCTCGTCGTACTGCGGTGTTCTTCGGGGTGATCGGTGCGGTCATGGCCCGTCCTGATGGTCGAAGGGGTGTGTACTCGGAACACCCTGCGCCCCGACGCTTGGGACATATCGGGCGAAATGCTTGGAACCCGCATGGTTGATAACTGCCGTGTTACTCGGAATCCGTCACCACCTGCTCGGTCGAATACGCACTCTCCCAACGGTTAATCTCTGGTCATGGAGACCAGCCAGTGGGTGCGACGGGTGTTGGTGGTGGAAGACCAACCACTGATGCGTGCGCTCGTCGGTGACACGCTCACACACGCCGGGTTCGTGGTCCATACGGCCGGATCGGCGGTCGAAGCGCTCACGGAGTTCGACGGATTCGATCCTGACCTCTTGGTCACGGACATCGACCTTGGCGTGCGGCCGAACGGCGTCGATCTCGCGAACATCGTCACCGTGAAGGCTCCGCATTGCGCGATCGTGTTCCTGACGAACTACCCCAACGCATCGACAGCGCCAGGTTCTGCGGGTGTGCCGCCGAAATCGCTGTTCGTGGACAAGGCGGCTGTCCAGTCGGCGGATCAGTTGATCGGCGTAGTGGAGGCCGCGTTGACGGAAACCGAGCCACCGGCGCTCGGGAGTGATCCGGACTCCGCCTTGTCGAGCCTCACCAGATCACAGCTCGATCTTCTGCGTTACATCTCGCTCGGGTGGTCGAACAGCGCAATCGCAGCGCATCGTGGGTCCTCGATCCGAGGTGTGGAGAAGCTCATCGCGCGCACTCTCGAGAGCCTGGGATTGACGCACGATTCGTCCACCAATCCGCGAGTGCTTGCTGCGAGTATCTTCATCCGCCATTTCGGTGTGCCCGAAGTGACCGACTCGGTGTGAACCCGCGCGAGTGGTGGCTTCGACTCGGTGATCGGAACATCGTCACCAAGTGGTCCTGGATTCTGACGCTGCCGTTCGCGGTGACCGTGATGGCCAACTACTACCTGTGTACCGGGGTGCGCGAAGTAGGCGTGATGGCAGTCGGCGCCTTCGCGACCCACTGCGTTGTCGGGGTGATGCTGCTGATGGCGAGGGCTGTTCTTGCAGCACACCGATCGCAGCTCGCAGCCCTGGCCCTGTTCGCAGTGATCGGCGCGATCCGCCCGTTCGTCCTCGACGCGATCACCCGCGCGCTCGAACTCCCCGTCGACCCCAGACCGATGCTCGTCCGGGTGGCCCTCAACGTCGCGTGCAGCGTTGTCTTCTTGTCGTTGACCGCCGTACTGGTAAGCGCTCTCCGTGACCGCCTCGCGCTGCAACGGAGTTTGAAGGTTGCCGGGGCCGCCGTCCAACTCCAACAGACCCGGGATCGATTCCGCCTCGGCCAAACCCGTGCGCAGTGTCGGCGAGAGCTCGAGCGCAGTATCGAGACGGTCATGCACGCGGTTGCTGAAACGGAACTCGAGGGAGTGCGAGGAGCAGCTCTCTTGAAGCGAATCTCCGACGACGTGGTTCGCCCGATGAGTCATCGACTGTTCCGGGAGATTCCCCCGATCGAATCACCGACGCCGACTGTGCGGCTGACGGCGAGAGATCGACTGATCGGCGTCGTACGCAGCGTTGAACCGGCGCCACTGTACGTACCGGTGTTCGCGTACACGGCACTGGTGACCGTCTACCTGCTCACGACTTACGGCGTGACGTTCACGGCGGTCCAGCTCGGCGTCGGTTTCTG
Source organism: Rhodococcus sp. MT28 (assembly GCF_058792695.1). NCBI lineage: Bacteria > Bacillati > Actinomycetota > Actinomycetes > Mycobacteriales > Nocardiaceae > Rhodococcus > Rhodococcus sp. MT28. Next base: position 1,710,193 of record NZ_JBXAFD010000001.1, on the reverse strand, counting down.
GCTCTTCGTCGGTGGCAATGCGTGCGCTCGCCGAGTTGTCAGCAGCGGAGACGGCCCTCTGAGACGGATCGCGACTCTTTCTGCGGTGTACTGCTCGAGTGCGCTGATCAGCAGTACCGCGACGTGGCTGCTCCTGACGGTGTTCGGCCGTACCCCGACTTTCTATTTCTCGTCGATGGCCGTCTACCCGTTGGTTGCGCTGTCCGTCTGCCTGATCAGGGCTGCGGATACGCAGCGTCAGGACGAGGAGCGTCAACTCCGCAGTGCCCTGAGCCGGCAAGCGCTCGATGCAGCTCGTATCCATGCCGAGCTCATGCACACCCGACGTGGACTGGCCAGGTTGTTGCACTCGTCGGTGCAGGGCGAACTCGTAGCGGCCGCATGGTCTTCGGGCGCCGTTGCCGGTCGCCCAGTCGATGTTGCGGCAACCATTGCCCACATTCTCGACGGCTTGGAAAGCGACCTGTCTGCGTCATCCGATCAGCCGGCTGACTCCGATGCCCGAAAGCGTATCGATGATCTTGTCACGGTGTGGCGCTACGCAATTCCGGTCGTCAGTCACGTCGACGACGAAGTCTGGGCGGTGATCGGTTCCGGCTCCGCTCGGCTCGACAGCGTGGTGGAGATCCTGTCGGAGGGACTGACCAACGCCGTGAAACACGGTGCAGGAGGGCCCGTCTTCCTCGAGGTGACACTCGCCGATGCTCGGGCGGTAGTAGTGCGGATCAGTTCGCCGGGTCGGCTGCCGGTGGCACGGGACTCAGGGATCGGGCTTGAATCGCTCGCCGGTACGGTAACGTCCCTCGAACTTGTCGAAGAGGAAGACCGGGTGGTCCTCACAGCCGTGCTTCTGTGACACCGTGAGTGGCGATGTCGTGGAGGCCGAACGTTTCGCCAATGGCCGGATTGGCCGCTTGTACGGTCGCAGAAATGGAATCGATTACTGCGCAGCTCATCCCACTCGCCACCGGCGTCGTCATCAGCCCGATTCCTCTGGTTGCGATCATCGCGATCCTACTGTCCACTCGGGCGAAGGCAAATGCATTCGCGTACACCGCGAGCATCGTGCTGGCCGCGACAGCGATCACAGCAGCGACGGCACTTTCGACCACCGGAGTGGAATCGAAGTCCAGCGGCAGCGCGCATATCGTCCAGACGGTGTTCGCCGTCGTGTTCACTGTCGGTTTTCTGGCGCTCGCATACTCGAGTTGGCGTAGCCGTCCGAAAGACGATGCCGAGCCGGCGATGCCGTCGTGGCTGGCGCAGATCGACTCGATGCAACCGGCCAAAGCCGCGGTCCTGGGACTGTTGTTGACCGTACCCAACGCGAAGAACCTGCCGCTCGAACTCAAGGCAGGTTCGATCATCGGTGGCGGGCACCTCGGCTGGGTATCAGTGGTCGCGTACTCCGTCCTGTTCGCGGTAGGGGCGTCCATCGCCTTGATCGTGCTGTCAGCATTGGCTGCCGTGCCCTCGGCGAAGGTGACCGATGCACTGAGCGCCACCAAAAGCACTCTGATCCGCCACAATGCGGCAATCATGACCGTTTTGTTCCTGATGCTGGCAGCATTGGAACTCTCGCACGTTGTCGAAGCCCTGTCGAAGTAGCAACTTGTTTTCGAGGAGAAATCGAATGACGATCACACCCAGCGAAGCGCCGGTAGTCGAGACAACGTACGGGCCGGTTCGAGGATCGACGGAAGGCTCGGTGTCGAGTTGGAAGGGGATTCGTTACGCGGCACCTCCGGTCGGTCCGCTGCGATTTCGCGCGCCGGTTCCGCCGAAGCCCTGGACCGAGGTCCAGGACGCAACAGAATTCGGGCCGTGTGAGCCGCAAAGTCGACTCGCGATGATCCCGCTCGGTGAGAACGTTCCGATGGACGAAGACTGCCTGTTCCTCAACGTGTGGGCACCGGGCGCCGTCGGTTCTGATGCGCCGGGTAAACCGGTGATGGTCTGGATTCACGGCGGAGCGTATTTCCGCGGAGCGTCCAGCCAACCACTTTTCGACGCAACCACATTGGCTGAGAACGGCGACGTTGTCGTCGTCTCGATCAACTACCGCATCGGTGTGTTCGGCTTCGTCGATTTCTCGTCCTTCAATTCGAGTGAACATACCTTCGAGCCCAATGTCGCTCTCCGCGACATGATTGCAGCGCTGCAATGGGTTCAAGGCAACATCGCGGCTTTCGGTGGCGATCCCGACAAAGTGACGTTGTTCGGCGAGTCGGCAGGTGGCGGCGCGGTGACGACGCTGATGACCGTCCCGTCCGCTCGCGGCCTGTTTCATCGCGCTATTGCCGAAAGTTCGCCCGCCACTTCGGTGTACGGTAGTGAACGTGGTGAGATCGTCGCGAAGCTGTTTCTCGAGATCTTCAGCGGCGGAAGCGATCTGGGTCTGTTGCGGTCCACGTCTGCCGAAGACTTGATCGGGCCGTCAGACGAACTGTTTGCTCGCGTCCCCCAGGAGACGCCTGGCACTTTGGCGTTCGCGCCGATCGTCGACGGTGATCTGCTCCCTGACTACCCGGTGCGCGCGTTCCGTCACGGCAATGCACACCCGATTCCGCTGATCATCGGAACCAACAAGGACGAATCTTCGCTCTTCCGGATGATGAAGTCGCCGTTGATGCCGATCGATCCCGTCGTGATCACGTCGATGTTCGCGGAGATCGCCGACGAGCATCCAGGACTCGAGCTACCGGATCATTCTCAAATCGAAGGCGCGTATTCGGGACTGTCCAAGCTGGGCGCCGGTCTCGGTTTGACCCGTGATTTCGGATTCCGGCTGCCTACGTTGTGGATCGCCGAAGCGCACAGCAAGGTTGCGCCGACGTGGTTGTATCGCTTCGACTACGCGCCGCCGATGCTCAAGGCGCTGAAGATCGGTGCGACCCACGGCACCGAACTTGCCTACGTCTTCGGCAACATCAACCACGGGGCACGAGACATCACCTACAAGTTGGGTGGATTGAGCGCGGCGCGTCATGTCTCTGAGCGCATGCAGGCGAGGTGGTTGGACTTTGCCAGAGCTGCAGGCGATTACGACGCCGGGGACGATCGCGAACTGGGTGCGGACCCGGGGTGGCCCACTTACGACACCGACACACGCTCGACACTGTTGATCGACAAACGCGATGCCGTCGTCGCTGATCTCGACCGCGAGATCCGGGAGGCGTGGGGTGAGACGGTGATTGCATTCACCTGACGGTTCAGCCCTGCTCCAATTCGGCCAGGTAGTGCGAGACGGGTCCCACGGTGAGCATTCCGCTTCCGGCGCCGGCTATTTCGGCGGCGGCAGGTAGGAGCGCCGCTCGCGCACGCTCCTTGACTCGATGGTCGCCGACTGCAGTGGCCGCTGCGGCAGTCAAGCACCACAGTGCCTCGGAGAGTAGGTCTTCGGGCGGGTCCGGCAATGCCTCGACGGCCTTCGCTGCTTCGTTCGTCTGCCCCTGTGCGATGAGCAGGTGTGGCCGGGCCCAGGGTTCGTAGGGGCCCCACTGCGTAGTCGGGTCGAAAACCGCCGGCAGTCCCCGCCATACGCGGAGGGCGAGAATTGCGAGAGGGAGTATGCCGTCCGCGAGACCCGGCATGCCGGCATCGGAAAGATTGACCGCCGCAGCTTCGTACAGCTTCTCGCAGTGCGCGGCCTCCGCGCCGGCAGCGGCAGTACGCATAGCGCGAAACCAGGTGGTGAACACCGCTGCCAACGGGCGTTCGTGACGTCCGGCCAATCGATCAACCGTCTCGGCATGTAGCTCGGCTGCATCGAATTGCCCAAGGGCGCTGAGGGTTTGCATGCGGATCAGATGGCCGAGGATCTCGAAGGTAGCCAGGCCGTGTCGAATGGCGAGGTCGACCAGTTCACGGCCGATGTCGTCGCGCTCGGAGGCCAGACCGTTAGTCCAGAACGTCTGCATGAACAATCCGTTCAGAGCGAAGGCCAGGAGCCCTGGATCGTCGAGAGCGCGACCGATCTGTACTGCGGCACGGGCACATTCGAGACCGTGATGACCGGGCAGTCCGCGCGATTCGAGTGCGATTGTCGCCAACAGTCTCGCCCGAGCGGGTTCGTTGCCGGCCGGAAGTCGATCGAGAGTGCGCTGAGCGGCCTCGACGATCTGCGTAGCCTGCCGAGGATCGTCGGATCGCGTCCAGATCCCGGGCACGTCGTAATTGCCGATGATCCGCGCGGTGAGTTCGACGTCGTCCAATTGTTCAGCGGCGCCGATGATTGTCAGTCGTTGGTTTCGGGCAGTCTCGAGTCCGCTTCCGCCCGCAACTGCCAAACTTCGGAGGAGGCCGACGGTTGACTCCAGTCTCGATTTCGATCCTGCCGCTACGGTCCGGTCGTACGCTGCCGAAACCTGACTGAAGATCTGTTCTGCCCCTACAGGATCCAGGCGGGTTTCCCGGCGGAGAATGTCGGACTCGAGGTCGTTCAGTCGTGGACCAGGGTCGATGCCCAACTCTTCGGCGAGTAACTTCCGTGCGCGACGTAGGACTGCCAGAGCATCGCCTTGACGATCGGACCGGTACAGCGCCAGAGCGAGTAGTCGCCAACCCTCCTCGCGCCAAGGGTGTTCCGTCACGTGGGCATCCAGATCGGGAATCGCTTCGGCAGCTCGCCCGAGATCGAGCTGCGCGGATGCCAAGCGTTCGACGGCAGTCAGATGCAGTTCCTCCAAGCGTGATCGCTCCGTTCGGGCCCAAGGCTCGTCGGCGAACTCCGCGTAGGCCGGCCCTCTCCACAGCTGCAGCGCGGTTCGGAGCAGTTCGAGTGATTGCGCCGGCGTCGAATCTGCGGCTTCTCGCACCAGTCTTTCGAATTCCCAAGCGTCGACCGCGTCGGGTGCTGCATGAAAGGCGTAACCGGGCCCTTCGGTGACAATGACTTTCGGCTTCTTTCGCGGCGCGCGATCCGGTTCGAGCGCACGCCTCAATGCGGAAACGAACGTACGTATTGCGCTGGTAGCGCCGGACGGAGGATCGACCCAGAGGTCGTCGACAATCACGTCCACGGGAACAACACGTCCGCGGGCGACGACGAGACGAGCGAGGACCGCTCGGTGTCGTGGACCCTTCAGATCGATCTGGTGTGAAGACTCGTTCCACGCGACCACGGGTCCGAGCACTCCGAAAGCCGGGGCTTCAAATGTGTGGTCTCGCATTTCCCCACGCTATCGCGCTCATCGAACGCTCATCGACTGCGGCGAAGCTGATTGCCATCACCCCGACCTGCCATCACCCCGACCTGCCATCACCCCGACTAACGAGAGCGATCGATGACTATCACCATTCCAGGCTTCGACTACCAGCAGATTTCCACAGCAGACGGAGTGCGGCTCAACGTCGCGGTCGGCGGAAGCGGAACACCACTCGTCCTTCTGCACGGCTTCCCTCAGACTCACCTCATGTGGCGTCACGTAGCCACTGCCTTGGCGTCGGATCACACCGTCATCTGCCCGGATCTACGCGGATACGGAGCCAGCGACAAACCGGTCGAGGAAAACCCGGACACCTACTCCAAACGAACAATGGCTGCCGACATCGTCGAGGTGGCGAGGAAATTGGGACACGAGAAGTTTGCCCTCGTCGGCCACGATCGTGGCGCACTGGTTGCCGTCAGAGCGGGGCTGGATCATCCGGATGTGATCACGCAACTCGGCTCGCTGGACGTGCTCCCCACCCTGGATATGTGGGACATCCTGCATGGATCGAATGCTGCTGTGGCGTTCCATCTCTATCTCATGGCTCAGCCACCTGGTCTTCCCGAGCAGATGATCAGCGCCAGCGCCGATGCGTTCTTCGAGTACTTTCTCGACGTGTGGACGCAGAACCGCGAAGCGATTCCGGTAGACGTGCGGGCGGAATACCTGCGCGCCTCACGGGAGGCGGTGCCGTCGATCGTTGCCGATTACCGGGCGTCGGCAGGCATCGACATCGAACACGATCAGTCCGATCGGGAGGCGGGCAACCAACTGCACATGCCGGTCACGGTCATTCAGCAGGACTGGGGCTCGATGCTCGGCTACGACGCCGAGGCCCTGTGGAAAGCGTGGGCGCCCGATCTCGAGCACCGCACGCTGTCCGCAGGTCACTTCATGGCAGAAGAGGCGCCTGCCGAAGTGGTCGAGGCGATCCGGACCCTACTCGAGAGGTAGTTTTGACGCTTCTCGGCTGTCGAGGTACTGGCGAGCGCATCACGTGCGTCGCGAATGGACGAGGGGGATCGATGGGTTTCTCGCTGCACTTCATGCGGGTGACGAAGGACGTGCAACTCGATGTTGATCGGGCGGCGGTCGCCGCTTTCCTCGATCAGCACGGGCTGCGCGTGGTCGAGAGCCCGTACGGAGGCGAGATCGTCGACCGTGACGACAGGGCATTGACGATCGACGGGGCCTTCTCCGACCTTCATCTCGACTCGCTCGAGCAGAGCGATCCACTCAGTGGTGGAATCTTCCACGCGACGCTGTCGCCTGCCGAGTGCGCGTTCGTCTACGACCTCTGCTCGGCGGCTGGGTTCCTGATCGTCAACCCTCAGGGTGACCCGACGTTTCTCGTTCCCCAGCGCAATCACGAGCCCGACGACGTTTCCGAGTTGGAGGACGTCGTCTGGGTTGAAAGCGCCGAGGAACTGGCGAGGGCGCTCACCGGTGGTTTCCAAGCGTTCCGCGAGTTTCGGGACCGCGTGACAGGACGAGCCGCCGGTGCCGAATGATCGGGGCCCCGTCGGGTTGACGAAGGTCGGGTTCTACCGCTTGACCCCGGCCGCCAAGTCGTCGACGAGAACCTTGGCGGTCAAGGCGTATCCCGCGGCCTTGTAGTAGTCGAAGGGAATCACTCGACCAGCCTGCGCGGCGGGCAGACGCTGCCACGTCGGCGAGGTGTACACGCTGCCGGAGGCGCTGCGATCCAAGGCGAAGATGACGTCGGCTTCTTCGAGACGGTTGAACTGCTCCGATCCGAGCATCACGCGAAGGTCGGCGCCTTCACGGAGCACCTCGAATCCCAGGTCCTCGGCGACGGCGGTGCGGAAATCGTTCTGGAACCACGCGATCTGATCCTCCGCGGCGGCGACGAAGGCAACCTTCTTGCCGGCCATCAGCGGTTCGACGGTCGGGCGGACCTGAGCTACATGGGCGTCGTACTCGGCGAGTACTTCTTCGGCGCGATCGCTGCGCCCGATGCCGGTGAGGAAGTCCGACATGACCTTCCGCCACTCCGGGGTGAAGTCCTTGCCGACGGGCAGGACCGGTGCGATCTGCTGCATCCGGTCGTTGCCGTACGACCCGGTGTCCCACCAGCCGGCGCTGAGGACGAGAAGGTCGGCGCCGAGAGTCGAGATGTATTCGAAGTTGGGATCGGAAGCACCTTCGGCGAAGATCTCGACACCCGTGGCATCCGGGACCTCACGGCGCAGGTGTTCGGCTGCGCCGGTCGGGTAGGCGGTCACCGGGTATCCGGCGAGGATCGACAATTCGAGGCCGTCCCGCGGATCGAGGGCAACGACGTTCTGTGGGTCCGTCGGAATGATCAGCTTCTCGTCGCCGCGCGTGAACTCGAAGGTCTCCGCGTTCTCGGGCGTCGAACTTTCCGTGCTGCCGCACGCGGCGAGAAACGCGGCCGCAGCGACGCCCGCGCCGACGCCGAAGAAACCGCGTCGCGTCAGGTTGTCCACGATCGCCCAGTAGTCGCGATCGGTCGTGGAGGGAGAAAGGAGTCGAGTCATGCTTGTTAGGTTAGCCTTAGGGGCTGTCTTCGGGAATGCTGAAACAGCTCCCGCGAACGCCAAGAAATACGGCGAACACGCCAGCACAGAGAGTGTTGTCCGCGTCACCGGCAGGTCTGATTCACAACCCACTTTCGACCTCTGACGTGCATGACGTCACAACCGGCCGCCTCCTCGATCGCGATTTGGCCCTGATCGCGCCGACTATGCTGAGTTGACCAGCAGTACGATTTCGGAGGTTGCAATGCAGATCACCAGCGTCGGCCACGCAGGATTTCACATCCAGACCGAGGCCGGATCCATCCTGTGTGATCCATGGGTGACCCCGACGTATTTTGCGTCCTGGGTGCCGTTCCCCGACAACACAGAGTTGGACTGGGACGCGCTGGGCAACTGCGACTACCTCTACGTCTCGCACCTGCACAAGGACCACTTCGATCCGAAGAATCTGATCGCGCACGTCAACAAGGACGCCACAGTCCTGCTCCCCGATTACCCGGTGCCGGACCTCAAGCGTGAACTCGAGAAGCTCGGCTTCCACAAGTTCTTCGAGACGGAAGACTCCGTCAAGCACACCGTCAGCGGTCCCAAGGGCGATCTCGACATCATGATCATCGCTCTGCGCGCTCCCGCGGACGGTCCGATCGGTGACTCGGGCCTCGTCGTCTCGGACGGGGAAACCACCTGTTTCAACATGAACGACGCCAGGCCCGTCGACCTGGACCCGCTGACCGACGCCTTCGGGAAGGTCGACATCCATCTGCTGCAGTACTCGGGCGCGATCTGGTACCCGATGGTCTACGACATCCCGAAGGGCACCAAGCGCAACTTCGGCAAGCAGAAGCGTCAGCGTGGCATGGACCGCTGCCGCAACTACATCTCCCAGGTCGACGCTGCCTGGGTTGTCCCGTCGGCCGGCCCGCCGGTCTTCCTCGACGACGACCTGCGTTACCTCAACGACGATCACGGCGACGAGGGAAACATCTTCCCCGACCAGATCACGTTCCTCGAGCAGATGCGCATCAACGGCAACGATCGTGGTCTGCTGATGATCCCCGGCTCGGCCGTCGAACTTCGCGGAAGCGAGAAGGTCGCGCTGACGCATCCCATCCCGGACGCAGACGTCGACAAGATCTTCTCCAACAAGGCCGAGTACATCGAGAAGATGGCGCAGAAGATGGCACCGGTCATCGCCGCGCAGAAGGCCACGTGGGCTCCGGCCGAAGGCGAGCCGCTGCTCGACGGTCTCAAGGCCAAGTTCGAGCCGATCATGGCTCAGTCCGATCTGATCTGCGACGGAATCGGCTACCCCGTCGGACTCGTGATGGGAGAGGAGACGGTCGTCCTCGACTTCCCGAAGCGGATCGTTCGTGAGCCCATCGACGGAGAAGGTAAGTACCGCTACGGCTTCCGCATCGCTCCCGAACTGGTTCGCACCGTTCTGCGCGACGACGAGCCCGACTGGGTCAACACCATCTTCCTGTCGACACGCTTCACGGCGTGGCGCATCGGTGGGTACAACGAATTCCTCTACACGTTCTTCAAGTGCCTCACCGACGAGCGCATCGCGTACGCCGACGGCTGGTTCGCCGAGGCCCACGACGACAGCGCGTCTATCGAGTTGGGCGGGTACGAGATTCAGCGTCGTTGCCCCCACCTCAAGGCTGACCTGTCGAAGTTCGGTGTTGTCGACGGCACCAACCTCACCTGCGATCTGCACGGCTGGCAGTGGGATCTCGAGACCGGCCGCTGCAAGACGTCCAAGGGCCACGAGCTGCGCACCAGCAAGCTGAGCTGAACCGAGCTCGTCGGGTGACGGGATACAGCAGGTCGCTGATCGGCCTGGCGACAGCGCTCGCCGGGTTGGCCGGTTACGTCGACGCGCTCGGATTCATCACGCTCGGTGGGCCTTTCGTTTCGTTCATGAGCGGCAACATGACGCAGGCGAGCGTCGCATTTGCCGACGGGGTGTGGTCGACCGCGAGAGTTGCCGGCGGAATCATCGTGCTCTTCCTCCTGGGAATCGCGCTGGGAACCGTCGTCACCCACTTCACGGAGCGCTATTCGGTCCGGGCTCGCAAGGTCACGGTGCTCGCGGTTGTAGCCGGGCTGCTGTCCATCGGTTCGGTGATGAGCAGCCTCGACGTCACCCCCGGCGCGATCTCGGCGATGGCCTTGGCGATGGGAGCCGTCAACTCGGTGTTCCAGCGCGACGGCGAGGTGACGATCGGTGTCACGTACATGACCGGTGCGCTGGTCAAGATGGGCCAGCGTCTGACCGGAGCCTTTCTGGGTGGCCCGAAGTGGGCGTGGCTGCAGCACTTCGGGATGTGCGCGGGGTTGATCGCGGGCGCGGTGGTCGGTGCGCTCGTTCATCGGTGGATCGGTCTTCACGCTCTGTGGCCCGCATCGGCGTTCACGGTTGTTCTGATCGCCGTTGCCTGGCAGGTCTCGCCCCCGTCTCCGGCAAAGGTGTAGAAAGAGCCAGACACAAATCCGGGGGTACAGGGGGAAGCAGTGGATGCTCTGATCATCGTGGTGCTCGGACTGCTCGGAATCGTCGCGGCCTCGACGCTCGGAGCGCGGATCGGAGTCGCAGCACCGTTGATTCTGGTGATGGCCGGGATCGTTGTCAGCCTCTTACCATTTGTCCCAGCAGTGGACATCGACCCGGAATGGATTCTGGCAGGCGTGCTTCCGCCACTGCTGTACTCCGCCTCGGTCTCGATGCCGTCGATGGAGTTTCGGCGTGAGTTCGGTGCCATCGGTGGGCTTTCCGTTCTGCTCGTGGTCGTGAGTGCGCTTGTTCTCGGTGTGTTCTTCTCCTGGGTGATACCAGGACTCGGTATCTGGTGGGGCATTGCACTCGGTGCGATCGTGAGCCCGACGGATGCCGTCGCGACGTCCATCGTCAAGAAACTCCCGGTCTCGCCGCGGGTGGTGTCGATCCTCGAAGGCGAAAGCCTGCTCAACGACGCCACCGCTCTGGTTCTGTTGCGTACTGCCATCGCCGGGGCCGCCGCATCGGTGTCGCTGTGGAGTGTGTTGGGCAAGTTCGCTTTTGCCGTCGTCGTGGCCGCGGTCATCGGAGTTGTCGTCGGCAAGGTCAACCTGATGGTTCGCGCCCGTGTCACCGATTCGACGGTCAACACGGTCATCTCGTTCACGGTGCCGTTTCTGGCGGCGATCCCCGCCGAAGAGTTGGGTGCGTCAGGGTTGGTTGCTGCAGTCGTGGCCGGGCTCGTCACCGGCTACGACGCTCCTCGGAAGCTGTCACCGCGACACCGGTTGTCCGACTCCCAGAACTGGCGCACAGTCGAATTGGTCCTCGAAGGTGCGATCTTCCTGGTGATGGGCCTCGAACTCTCGTCGATAGTCGACGATGTCCGGGTCGACCACGAGGGCATATCCACGGCGGTCTTCGTGGCGGCGGGTGCACTGTTCCTCACGATCTTGGTGCGGGCTCTGTACGTGGCCCCGCTCCTGCGAGCGCTCCAAGCGCGGGCGAATTTTCGTGAACGCATGAAACCCAGACTCTCCGACATCGCGAATCGCCTCGACAATCCCGAGGATTACCCGCCAGACGAACGACGCAGCAGGCGCCGGGCACCTTCGGCGAATCAGATGGAAAGGTTCAAGGTTCGGGTTCGGCGGACGGTTGCCGATATCGACTACTACCTTGCTGCGCCGTTGGGATGGCGTGAAGGCACGATCGTCATCTGGGCCGGCATGCGCGGGGCGGTCACTCTGGCTGCAGCGCAGACTCTGCCGGAAGACACCCCGAGTCGATCGCTCCTGATCTTGGTTGCGTTCCTGGTGGCAGCAGGCTCGTTGATCCTTCAGGGAGGAACGTTGAAGCGCGTCGTAGTGGCGACCGGTCCGGCAGCGCAGGACCTCACCGAATCCGAACTAGACGAGCATCGCAGGTTGCTCGACCTCCTCGAAGATGCTGCTGCGAGTGTCGTTCCGCCAGAGGGTCGGTCGAAGAAGAGGATCCGCCTCGACGTGATCGACGCGCAGCGTCAGGCACTGCTCGACGCACGTGACGATGGCGTGTTCGACGCACGGATGCTCGGATCGGCACTTGCCGCGCTGGATGCCGATCAGATCAGCCTCGAACTCAAGGGCGGTCCGGACGGTTGATCACGTGCACAGTCTCTTTCGAGCGGACGTCATCATTGCCCGCGTGATCACGCCGTGCAGTACCTGAACGGGTGCGAAGTAGATTCGGCCCGCGCGGTTCTTCAGCTCCACGGCGGTGACGACGTGCAGGAGGCCGGCGTCGTTGTCGGCCTGAACCGAGGCGACGAATCGTAGGTGTTTCTCGTCCGCTTCGATGAGGGCCTCGCCGTCGGCGATCTTGTCGACGGCAAAGGTGTCGGGGCGTCCCTTGGCGATGCCGAGCAGTCCGACTATCCGCTCCCTGAGCCAGAACATCGCGAGGACGGGTGCGGGGACATTCCTGACGTCGAAGACTGCCTGCGCCCACTCCTCGGATGTATGGGTCGGAACAGACGGGATGGTGATCGTGGTGGCTTCTGCCCAGTCCGGTGCAGGCATTGCCTTGAAAGCGAGTGTCATTTCGTCCTCCGTACGGTGCCGTATGGAACTTACCCATACGGTACCGTACGGAGGTGACGAATGCCCGCGCCCGACTCTCTCGCGACCAGTGGATCGATGCGGCTTTCCAGGCTCTGACAAGCCATGGGCCTGATGCAGTTGCAGTGGAAAAGGTGGCGCGCACGCTCGGATCGACCAAGGGTTCCTTTTATTGGCACTTCGCCAACCGCGACGAATTGCTGCAAGCTGCGCTAGGCCGGTGGGAAGTTTTGGCAACCGAGAGACTGATCTCCTCCGTCGAGTCCTCTGGTGAACCGGCGGAGGTGAGGTTGCGTCGTCTGGTGGATTCGGTCACGACCGGATTGGCCGATCGTCGTGCGGAGTTGGAACTGCTTGCCGGGATCGACCATCCTTTGGTTTCGGCGGCGGTTCGACGTGTCACCGAGCGTCGAGTTACCTACATCGTGACGTTGTTGGTCGATCTGGGGATGGACAGGCAGAAAGCGGAACATCGTGGCGTACTTGCGTATTCGATGTACCTGGGGCAGATGCAACTGGTGCACAGTGCGCCCGATGCGGTTCCTCGCGGCGATGTGGACGCTCACGCGCTCGCCGACGAGTTCGTGAACATGGTTCTGGCCAGGTAAGTCCGCCGTCGAACGCAGCGTGATCTGCGCATCACCCTGCGCTTTCAGGTGAGGGACCACACATTGCGCGTAACCCATAGTTACAGATACTTTGAGGTCAGCTGAAGTGGGGTGCCGGATATGTCGACATTTCCCGGAGGCGCAAAACCGTTTCACGACAGGAAGAAAGGTGACTCACCATGAGCGTTGTGCTTATTTCGTTGCTGGTCGCCGCTGGACTCACCGTGCTGGCCACCAGTGACGGTGCCGGTCTGGACTTCGGGAGTCGGCAGCTGAACCGCCAGTTGAAGGCCCGCACGCACCGGTAACCCCGGAAATCGGCCGGCTCCACGCGATACTTCGCGGAGCCGGCCGTTTGCGTTGTTCCGGTCAGTTCACTCCGAGATCTACCAGCCAGGCCCGGGTGCTGCGGGCGACGATGCCCAAGGCAACGGCAGAACCCGTCGCGGAGTCGAACGCGACGCTGTCGGCAGATTCGAGCCCCGTGTAGAGCTGGGAAACCCCGACTGCTGCGCCCGCTCCGATGATCGGCGCAATCGACGCACCGAAGGCATCGGGCGTCACGGCTTCGAAAGTTACCGCGCGCGAGAAGTGTTCGGCGAATGCCTCGGCGAGTTCGATGCCGGTGATCGCCGGAATCTGTCCGATGTCGACCGCGTCCGGTGCTACGTCGAGAGTCAGGGCCGCAACGGCTGCATCAGCGACGTCGAGATGTGAACTCCATGCGACCGCGAGATCGGCACGCAGTGGGTAACGCAGGACCCCTTCGTCTTTCACCCCCGACAGCACGGTGGGCAGAAGAAGATTCTCGAGGAACAAACGCGGGGTCAGGACGGTCACCGCGATACCTTCGGCGCGGAGTCCGTCGACGAGCTCGGAGAGAACGGGTGTGTTGGGACCGGCAAGCGGCGAAGTAGCGTCGCCGGTCACCGTGCCGCTGGTAGAGATCACGAACCGCGAAGGACGTGTCACTCTTGCTGCTGCCAGAACGTTGTGGGCGTAACCAGCTAGCGTCTCGGTGTCACCGGCGAGTGGCAGGTGGAAGAACACCCCGTCTACCCCGCGATAAGCATCGGCGAGAGAGTCGGCTGACGCATTGTCCGCGACGACGGTGTTCGCACCCTCGAACGTCTGGTCAGGGTTACGGGTGATTGCTCGGACTTCGGCACCTGTAGATCCGGCGAGAGCCGCGACCAATCCCGCGAGAACGGGAGAACCCTGTGCGCCGGTGGCGCCATGCACTGTGTAAGTCATGACGCCTATAGTTCAGATTGGGAACCAGTTACTTCAAGTGAACTAATGGGGAATCGATGAGTGAATCAGGTCACGTGCTTCCGGAGTGCGGCGTCGCGCGCTTTCTGCTGGTTCTGGACGGACCGTGGGCAACGCTGATCGTTCGTGAGCTCACGCACGGCCCGATGCGCTTCACGGAACTACGACGCGCATTGCCCGGCATCAGTCCCAGGACACTTTCCGCCAGGCTCAAGCGATTCGAGGAGTTCGATCTGGTGACCCGGACTGCCTACGCCGAGGTGCCGCCGCGAGTGGAGTACGAACTCACCGCGACGGGGATGGAACTGCGCTCCGTGCTCGAAGCGATGGTCGAGTGGGCGGATCTGGCACTCCCCGTTTCGTGACCCTGCCCTCAGTGCGGGCCCGAAAGTCCAACCCGCAGAGCGCCGCAGGCCTCGAACATCGCATCTTGACCGGTATGGCCGACACCGGTGGTGTTGACGAAGGCATGGATCAATCCACTGTGACGCCTGAGTGCAACCGGGACTCCGGCCTCTCGCAGCCGGTTCGCGTATTCCTCACCCTCGTCGCGTAGTGGGTCGAAACCGGCGACGGCAACGTACGCGGGCGGTAGGCCGGCCAGGTCCGGAGTGAGCAGCGGTGAGACTCGCGGGTCGAGAGCCGAAGCGCCGCCCGACAGGTAATGGGCTGCATACCAGTCGAGTTGGGCGTCGGTGAGAAAGAAGTCGGTGCCGAACATCTTGTGCGAAGGGCGCTTCGACGAAAGGTCCACCCAGGGGAAGAAGAGCAGTTGGAAGACTGGTTTGACGTCGTCTTCGGTCGTGGACTGCGCGACGACGGCAGCCAGGTTCCCGCCCGCGCTGTCTCCGCCTACCGCAATGGATTTCGGATCTGCACCCAGATCTGTGGCATGCTCGACGCAGTACCGGAATGCGGCGACGGCGTCATCGACCCCGGCGGGGAACGGGAACTCCGGCGCTAACCGGTAGTCCACCGACAACACACTGACCTCGCCGTGGCGGGCCAGGAAGCGGCACACACTGTCGCCGCTCTCGAGGCTGCCGAGGACGAACCCGCCGCCGTGGAAGTACACCAAAAGTGGAGCGGGCGTTGAGACTCCGGCCGGGCGATACAGCCGAGCCGGAATCGCGTGATCCCCGGCCGGGATCTCGAGGTCACGTACCGTCTCGATGTCGATGGGCGTACCGCCGAACAGTCGCGATTCGGCGTCGATCTGAGCTCGTCCCTCTTCGACCGGAAGATGCTCGAAGCTCGTACCTTCCACTGCCGAGAGCAATCGCAGTGCAAGCTGGATCTCGGGGTGCAGAGTCTGTCCGTCGATCTCCTTCGGCTTGCCACCGAGAATGCGCTGCGCGCCGGTCGGTAAGGCGCCGACGACATCGAGCACCACCCGCGCAACACGATCTTGGACAGACATCTTCTCCGTGGACATACTCGCCTTCCGTCGGCCGATCACCCGTCGCTTGTACGTTACGAAAGAACCGGACAAATATCCAGGAATCTCGACGCTCGCGATCAGCTTGCCGGCGTCACCGTGACCGTGACGGGGCCCGCGTCGTCCGCGGTTTCCACTGTGAGAAGACGGCTTTGGGGGTTCCAGTTCACGATGTCGGCGCCCGCGACGTCGACGCCGCCGGGAAAGCCGCTTTCGGGTAGGTAGATCTCGGTCGGTGCCGTCACTGCGGGGTTCGGGGTGAACGTCAGCTGAAGGCGGTCGACGGTCGAGGACCATTCGGTGGGTGTGCCCGCGACGGCTCGCGGATATGGCTTGTTCAGGGTGTCGACGAGGAGTGTCTGCGATCCGTCCGGCAGGTACGGGCCCCAAGGACCTGGATCACTGGACCAGTAGGAGACACCCGCGCCGAGTTCTCGGGCGGTCGTGTAGACGCGGTCGATGTAGTCGGTTGCGCCGGGCAGTGTTGTGTCGAGCCCGAATTCGCCGAGAATGATCGGAACGCCGCCGAGTACGTTGCCTGCGATGTGTTCGACGCTGTCGCGCCAGGTGTCGATGGTCGCGTCGGTGAGTGTGCGTGAGAGGCCGGAGTATCCGTCACCGAGGTCGAGGGGCAGCGGGTACAGGTGTGGGCAGTAGGCGATTCGCTGTTCGCCGGCTCGTGGGTCGTTGATCTTCGTGAGCCCGCTGGGGACACCTTGGTTGACGCCGACGGCCTGCGGGGCCACACACACCCAGCTGTCCTGATCAACTTCCCTGATGGCGTTGGTGGTTCGCTGATACAGGGCAGCGAGGGGCCCACCTTCGAAGGCGGGGCCTTGGAGGGAACCGCCCCACGGCTCGTTCATCAGGTCGTATGCCACGACGGTGTCATTGCCTGCAAAACGTTCGGCCACCACCTGCCAGGCGTTCGCGTAGTGCTCGACCAGTTCGGGATGTTGGCCGGTGGTGTTCCAGAAGTTGTCGAATGCACGCATCACACCGGGTTGGACGTAGTACAGCTCCCACCGGTCTTGAGGGCTGACCGGAAGGCCGTCCATGTAGGTCGCCCAGGCCGGCGCGCCGTTGCCGATGTTGCCGGCGCCGTTGCCACTGTTGCCCTCTGGTGTGATCGCGCCGGAGTAGACGTCCTGATGCATGTCGAGCATGACCTTGTAGCCGCGCTCGGCGTACCAGCTGACTCGGTCCTCGACGCGGTCCAGATATTCCTGGTCGTACTGTCCCGGCTCTGGCTCCACCGAACGCCAGGAGATCAGGAAACGCACGAAATTTGTTCCCATGTCGGCATGTTCGCGCTCGAGATCGGCTTCGGTGAACTTCGGCATGCCGTCGGGTGCGCTCTTTGCGCTCGACGCCGTGTTGAACCCTCGCAGGATCAAGGAGCGCCCGGCGTCGTCGGTCAGGTACGACGGTGGCACCGACGTGCCATCGGCGCTCCCCGACGTGGGCAGGCTGCCCTGAGCCGCGGCAATTCCGCCGCCCAGTATCAGTGAGCCCGCGACTATCAGTGCTGAGAGCGGGATACGACGCACGGAAACTCCTTCTGGGTGTGTGGATGGATTGACTTGTCCGAATGGGGATTCGGCCCTGGGCTTGAACGCTCGGTGTCGATTCACGTCGGTTGGCTTACGCTGGTCCGCCCGTTTTCGATGTGTCCGACGAGCACGCGCTTGAATTCAGGATCTTCGTCGACCGTCACGGCGGCCTGATACCAGCCGTCCACCGAACGCACCGTCCACCGAGAGTGTGCACCGGCAGCGAGTTTGCGTCGGTTTCCGTCCACATTGACCGTCAGTGCACGACTTCCGGAATTGGTCGCCGTCAGTACAAGCGTGCGCGTCCCTGCGTCGACAGTTGTCGAGACGTCGAGCGAGGCTGCCGCACTGTCTGTAGCTCCGCTGAACTCGCGCCTGAAACCGTTGGGACCCAACAGGGTCAGGCTGTAGACGCGATCACTGAGCGCAACGGTGTCATCGACCTCACCCAGGAGGTCGTAATGCCGTGGCTCGTCGAACTCACCTGCGTACGGGTACAAGGCCAGGTGCGTTGATGCGGCGCCGGTATTGGCCAGATGGACCGCCAACGAGCCGGTTTCCGGGTTCACCGTCGTGTAGGCGTCGGGTTGATAGGGAAGGGCCCGTGCTGGTCGAGTGCCGCTTTCCTGCAGGGGCATTCTCTGTTCGGTGGGCGGGGTCGGTGTCCACCGCGGTTCCAGCGGCGGAGTGGGTTGCGGGCGAGCCAAAGTCGGTCGGCTGCGCGGGTTGGCGAAGTCGAACGCCGACGTCAGGTCGCCACTCACCGTGCGTCGCCACGGGTCGATTTCCGGTTGCGTGATTCCGAACCGCGTCTCCAGGAACTGCGTGACGGACGTGTGGTCGAACACCTGCGAACAAACGAAACCGCCAACAGTCCACGGCGAGATGATCGTCATCGGCACCCGCGGGCCGAGACCGAGCGGCTGATTGCCGACCCATTCGGTTTCGACCGAGCGCGGTGGTCGAGGTGGCGGTACATGGTCGAAGTACCCGTCGTTCTCGTCGAAGTTGACGATCACGGCCGTCTTCGCCCACAGATCGGGATCGGAGGCGACGGCGTCGAGCACTTGATAGAGCAGTGTTGCGCTCGCCGCAGGTGACGAACCCGATGGATGCTCCGAATCCACCTCGGACGGAACGAGATAACTGACTTGCGGCAGTCGGCCCGACTCGACGTCCTTCCTGAACTCGGCGGCCAGTGTGCCGGGCCGGGATCGGTACAGTGCGCGATCGTAGAGTTGGCGATCAGCGGGCGACAGTTGGTCTGCAGCATTCTCGAGGGCCAGTACCGCTGCTTCCTGGACCGGCGCCGGCATCGACGGCAGGGCGAGATAGAACCCGGCCAAGGTCTGCAGTTCGTAGGGGAGCAGGCTTGGCCGGCCAAGCAGCCCTGCCGCCACTTTCTTGAAGGCAGTGAAGTATTCGAGGTTGTTGTCTCCGAAGTTGTCCCACTCCTGGTAGGTCTTCCAGGAAATGCCGGCGGACTGCAACCGCTCGGGAACCGTCGTCCATCCGTAGCCGGCGTGCCAGGGGTTGTAGGCCGCATTGGTTACAGCTCTTCCCTCGGGGCCGGGCGGATCCGAAGGCAGGACCGACTCGGTCGGATTGGGCGAAAGTGGCTCGTATCCGGTGTATCCAGAGACCCAATAGTTCCGGTTGGGGCTCGTCGATGTCGGTACGGAGCAGTGGTAGGCGTCGCAGATCGTGAACGCGTCCGCCAGTTCGTAGTGAAAGGGAATGTCTTGCCGGTCGTAGTAGGCCATCGTCGTGCCGGTTTTTGCCGCGATCCAACCGTCGTGCCAGCCGTCGGCGAGTGCGGCATGTCCGCCCGCCCAGCTGTGGTCGAGTCCGGTCACGTTCTGGGTGTCCATGCGTTGCGCCGCAGCCGAATCGCGGATAGGGAAGGGGAGCACAGGACCGGTAGGCCCGGGTTGTTCGAAGACGCTGTGGCCGCCGCGCAGACGCAGCGCATTCGGATCCCCGAATCCGCGAACACCCCTCAGTGCGCCGTAGTAGTGATCGAAAGATCGGTTCTCCTGCATGACGAGGACTACATGCTCGATCGAATCGAGCCCGCCGGAGTTTGCGGGTGTCGCCAGTACACGTTGAAGCGACGGCGGCAGAAGGGAAGTAGCGGCGACTGCAGTTGCACCGACCCCGGCGGCGAGAAACGACCGTCGAGAAAGAGAGTTCCTGGACACTTGTGCTCCATCGATAAATCAATCAGTTCTATGACCACGGCCGCGACATGCTGCTGCCGCTGCTCCGAATCGGTGCAGCGGCAACAGTGTCGAGAAGAATTCGATCAGGAACCGAAGAGACCGCCCAGTGAACCGAGGCTGCCCGAACCGCCGTTCCCGCCGTCGTCAGGCGCAGCAGAAACCTTGACGACGGATTCGTCCGACGCGGACTGTGTGAATCCACTTCGCCCGGCGTATGCCGCCTTGATCCGATGATCGCCCGTCGATGCGAAAGTGTGCGTCAGTCGCGCCACTCCATCGACTCCGACGACAACGGGCTGTCCGATGGGTTGGTCGCCGTCGTAGAACTGAACCGAGCCCCCGCCGGGGTTGGGGGTGACAGTCGCGGACAGTTCTGCCGCGACATTCTGCTTGGTCGTCGCGGGAGCTGCCAGTGAGGTCGAGGTGGTGACATCGGACGGTGCGGGATCAGACACGGTGACCGTTTGAGCGGATGCCATCGACGGCATGAATCCTGTTGCGCCGGAGTAGTAGGCCGAGACGGCATGAGATCCAGCCGAGGTGAAGGCATGTTCCAGAGTGGCTTTGCCGTCAGCGCCCACCGGGATCGGAGCGCCGATATCTGCAGCGCCGTCCTTGAACTGGAGAGTGCCACCGGCGGGTGTCGGCGTGACCTGCGCCCTCAGCGACACCGAAACGCCCGTCTTAGCATCGGTGGGAACGTTCACGGCCGTGTCGGTCTGCTTGACGACAGGTGCGGCAGTCACCGTGACCATTGCCTCGGTCGAGTTGGAACTCTGGAATCCGTTGACGCCCTGGAACGTTGCGGAGACCCGCGCGGTTCCGGCGGTGAAGAAGGTATGCGGTAGCCGGGCAGTGCCGTCGGCACCGGGCGTGACCGGTGTACCGACGTCGGCGCCGTCCACCCTGAACTGCACGTTTCCGTTGACCGGGGCCGGATCCACCTTTGCGACAAGCTCGGTCGGTGTGCTGGCTTGGATCGAGCCGGGCATTTGGATCGTGGTGGTTGTCGGTTGGCTGACGTAGATGGTGGTCAGGGCCTGCCCACCGGCGTTGAGGCCGGAGTTCCTGTTGTCCCGCGGGGAGCAGTTGTAGCGCTCCCAGTAGTTGACTGTGAAGACATCCTTTTCGCGCTGGACGAATGTGAGCGCATTTCGGTCGTCGTCGTAGTTGGCGGAACCGGGATCGGAAACCCTCAGCGAAGGCTTGATCTCGGTACCGGCCGCACCAGCTTTGACCGTGACGTCGACTGCGGGGAGTCGGAACTTGGTGTTGGCACCGACGATGATGCCGTCACTCGATCGAACTGCGGAGGACGGACCGTTTCCGGTGGTCCGATTCGATCCGGAGATACGCAGGTGCGTACCGGATGCCGATGGATTACCGCCGTCGTCGATCCGTGTGACTGTCGGAGTGGCACTGTCGGATCCGAGGCCGTACGCACTGTCCGCCACAAGCTGGGAACTCACGAATTCGACGCCGGACGGGATGTCGAAGTCGTACTTGATCCGGGCCCAATGTACGACTCCACGGCTGGCATGACCGCCGCTGTTTGCCTTCATCTCGTTCGGCTGCACGCGGTAGGTGACGGTCTCACCTGGTGCCGCGGTGGTCGGCGCGGTGATGGTGACTCCCGAGCCGAGTGTCTCGTTGAACGTGATCGGGCTTGCCACACCGTCCATCTCGCGCACATGGCATGCAGTTGTGAAGGCCACGCTCTTGGTCTCGGGGGCAGCCGAGGCGATCCCGCCGCCGACGATGGAGAACAAGCCGCCGGCCAGTACCGAGACGGTTGCAATCGCAGAGCCGCGTAGGAGTTTCGAGTTCATCGTCGAATCCTGGTTTCTGTTCACAGTTTTCACGACCCGAATCCGGGGGTACCAAGGCTGCCGAGGCTACCGGTGCCAGGCTCGGGCTCGGACGGTTCGACGACGTTGATCGTCACGGCGCCCGACATCGACTCCATGAAACCGGCCGATCCCGCGTAGTACGCCGTGATGTTGTGGTCGCCCGCTGTTGTCATCGTGCGGTTGGCCTTCGCGACGCCGTTGACGACGGCCACCGGAGCGCCGAGGTCGACCCCTCCGTCACGGAACTGCACTGTTCCTCCCGACGGCCACGGAGTGACCGTTGCCGTCAGTTCCACGGAGTCACCGACGACGGCCTTACCGGGTGCGTCGATTCGCGTCTGTGTCTGAGCGAGGCTGGAGTCGACGTTGATCACGGCGAGCGGCCGGCCGCCGGCGTTCAATCCGGCCGAACGATTGTCGCGTGGTGAGCAATTGGTGGTCAGCCAGTATTTGACGCCGCCGAGCAGGGTCTCCTGCTGCAGGAAGGTCAGGTAGTTGGCGGCACTGTCGTAGGAACCCGAGTTGGAGTCGGACACGCGCAGCATGGGCTTGATCTGGGTGCCGACAGCCCCTGACGTGACGGTGACGTCGACTGCCGGGAGCTGGAACGTCTTTCCTCCACCGACCTCGATTCCGCCGCCGCCGTTGTCGTCGGTGTTGGGTCCGTTGCCCGCCGTGATGTTGTTGCCGGAGATACGAAGATGCGTCCCATTCGGATCGGGTGAACCGGCATCGTTCACCCGCGTGATCGTCGGGGCGACCCCACCCAGATTCGAGCTGGTGCCGGCCACGATCTGCGCCCCCACGTAGGAGGTGCCTGCGGGGATGTCGAAATCGAACTTGAGACGCGTCCAGTTCACGACGGACCTGAGGTCGTAACCGTCCTTGGGGACCGTCATCGGCTTGGGCGCGAGGCGGTATGTGAAGGTGGAGTTCGGCGGGACCACGGCCGGCGCACTGATCGTGACGCCGGAATCACGCGTCTCGTTGTGCGTGATCGGTCCGGGGAACTGCCACCCGTGGCACGATGCCGTGAACGGAAGGTCCACATCAGCGGCGGACGAGACTCCGGTTCCGCCGATCACGAGGGCAACGCATCCGGTCAACGACGCGGCCACCCCCACTCCTCGGCGCATCAACGTCGACACCATTCACATTCTCCTTGAGTAGCGCTCGACAAGATCGAGCTCTCGGCTTGAAGCCGGGTCCGGGAACCGGCCTCGAGCTGACAGAGAATCGAATACGTCTCGTCGTTTGCTCACCACCAGCTCAAACCCTGGAGAGGAGTAGAACACAGAGCGAGCCGCAGAATATGCGATTCGGACAAATTGTTGGACAAACGTCCAACCGGTGAAATTTCTCCACTTCTCCGACCGCTCTGCACTGCTTTAACGTGGCGTGAAGTGGGCCCGGTAAACGGTCAGGCGATCGCGCGGCGCATCAGGTCTGCCGTCTCCTTGTTGAATGCGACCAGTGTGACCGTCTCGACCTCGGTCTTCGCCGCGCGAATCGCTGAAACGGCCTGTCGGACGGCATCTTCCTTCGGCCAGCCGTAGACCCCTGCCGAGATCAACGGAAAGGCGACGGTACGGGCGCCGATCGAGTCGGCCACGGCGAGGCTGCGGGTGTACGCCGACCGAAGCAGACCGGAACGGTCCTCGGAGCGCGAATACCTCGGGCCGACGGTGTGAATCACGGCCTTGGCGTGCAGCTTTCCGGCGGTGGTGGCTACGGCCGCACCCACCGGCAGGCCGTCGGGAAGGCTGGTGTTGCGCAATACCTCGCAAGCCTTCAGGATCTCCGGTCCCCCGGCACGGTGGATCGCGCCGTCGACACCGCCGCCGCCGAGGAGCCTGGAGTTGGCCGCATTGACGATGGCGTCGACGGTCAGCGTCGTGATGTCACCTTCGACGACTGTAATAGCGGGCATGGATCCTCCTGTGTATCCGACGGCTGTGTGTCCGACGGACGCGTTTCCGACTGCCGTGTTCCAGAGTTCACGCTTCGGGCGAGCCCACGGCATAGCCGAGCGTACGTCGTAGGGATCACGTCCGATCAACATCGAGTATCGCGCTGCAACCGACGGCGTGCGACTGTGCGCCTGAACGCAATGGAGGAGTACGCGCTTTCCCTCGGCCCGCAACGCCTGGACGGTGCGCGCTGCGTCGTCGAGAACGAACTCGAGGTTGGCGTTGGAATCGTGACCGTCGTCGACCAACCAGAACTCGACGTGATCAGGGGCGACCTGTCGTGTTCCCATGCGGCACAGGCTGACCACGGCGTCGTAGTCTGCAGTGGACACCGCATCGACGCCGCCGAGCATGACGCCGTCGTCGTGCGGGTGCGTCGTCAGGTGGTGGGTTCCGCGAAACCTCGAGTAGTCGAGTTCTGCTGTCGACGGCCATCCGTTCTTGTCGTCGGTACCGCCGCGAGCAGTCTTTATTGCCAGGCGAATCAGATCGGAGGAACGGTATCCCGGCCAGCCATGCATGATTCGGCGCCAACGGGCGGGAACCGCCGACGCTCCCCAGCGGGCGCCGAGGAGGCCACCCGCGATGGCCGCCGTCGTGTCGGTGTCCCCGCCGGCTCTTACTGCTGCTTCCAATGCGTACTGGAGGTGGCGAGCATCGCCATTGTCCGTGGAAGTGATTGCCCACCAAGCAGTCTGAAGTGCATGCACCACCCAACCGTTCTTGGAGAAGTCCTGCGGGTTCCCGGTTTCGGCCTGATCGAGCAGCGGGCCCCAGTATTCGGCGACGTCCTGATCGGCAACGGAGAGGAAGCCGCGAACACCGTCGAAGTTGCCGGAGACAACGGCATGGCGGATGGCATGGGTCCACAACTCGCACGCCTGTCCGGCACGCGGGTCGTCGTGCGTGAGTGAACTGATCCGGTGCGCTGCCGACCTGGCACCTTCTGCATCGTCCAAGTAGGAGAGGGCGACGGGAGCAGTCCGCATGAGCGAGCCGTTGCCGGCTTTGCGGCCGCTGATCGCCCGCGCACGATCCGCCATCGCCGCTGCGCTTTCGGAGCGGACGGACAACACTGCTCGCGTCTGGTTGCCGATGTCCGCGGGCTTCGAGTCGTACCACCGGATGAACTGTGCTGCAATGGCATCGAGACCGTCAGCGCTTCCGATGTCGATTCCGGTAGCGGCCACCTCGGCGATCGCAACTGCCATCGAGGTGTCGTCGGTCCATTCTCCCGGCGCCCAGTCGAACGGGCCGCCACCGATCATGTCGATCGTGACCTCGGCCTTCGGGTAGGTGAATTCGTAGCCGGCGCCGAGCGCGTCTCCTGCTGCGGTGCCGAGCAGAACGCCGGCCGCTCGATCGGACTGCTGTGCGGTGAGTTTCATAGCCACCTCTTCGGTTCGCGATGATCGTTTGATCAACTTTGCGCTAACCATAGATCATGTTTGAGATAACATGCAAGGGTGAATAAATGGACAGACACGAGCGGCAAGGGATTGACGGACTATCCGCGTCCGTCTGTGGCAGTGGACGTCGCGGTGCTGACGTACAGCGGTGGATCTCTGAAAGTTCTGGTGGTTCGGCACCGTCTCGGTGCGCTGGCGCTACCGGGAACATTTCTGCACGAACGCGAATTGCTCACGGCCGCAGCCGATCGTGCCCTGTCGGTCAAGGCAGAGTTGGCCCAGACGAGCTTCCACCAGTTGGCGATCTTCGACCGACCGGACCGCGACGACCGTGGATGGGTTTTGTCGGTCGCACACACGGCTTGCCTACCGGAATCGGCACTGCCCGATTCGGCGCTTCTCGTCGATGTGTACGACGACGAGGCAGTGAGCGGACTCGCATTCGATCACGCCGACATGGTGCGACTCGCGGTCACGGACCTACGCACGAGGTATGCGTCGTACGTGGATCCGGACGGATTGTCGGGCGGGACGTTCACCGTCGCCGAACTTCGGGGACTCTACGAGGTGATCTTCGATCGTCCGTTCCAGAAGGACAGCTTCCGCCGGCAGGTGTTCGACGCACTCGAAAGTACCGGCGAGATGAGCAGACCAGGTAACGGCCGACCCGCCGAGACGTACCGGAGGCGGGGTGACGGCGCACTGACTGCGCAGGCAATGGCATTTTTGACCGGATGAAGTGAAACGAATTCTTGCAGTTCTGCTGACCTGACGCGCTGAGCTGGGTAATGTCCGATTGATGGGTGCAGTTTCGAATGAAGCCGAGTCCAAGATTCCGACTGTCGTGTGGGGTACCGGCAACGTCGGGCGTGCATCGATTCGCGCTGTGACAGCCAATCCGGCCCTCGAACTTGTCGGCGTCATCGTTGCGAACCCCGAGAAGGTCGGGCGAGACGCCGGTGACCTCGCCGATCTGGGAGTGCACCTGGGCGTCGCGGCTACCGACGACGCCGATGCCGTGCTCGCAGCGTCTCCCGGCGCGGTGGTCTACGCGGCGTCCGGCGACATTCGGCCCGACGACGCGGTTGCCGACATCACGCGGGCACTGGCCGCCGGAGCTGTGGTGGTCACGCCGTCCGTATATGCGCTGTACGACCCGAAATCTGCGCCTCCCGAACTCCGTGATCCTGTCGAAGCTGCTGCCAAGGCGGGCGGCGGCGCTCTGTTCGTCTCCGGTATCGACCCAGGCTGGGGCAACGACATCCTGCCGATTCTCCTCAGCGGGCTCGCGGGGACAATCGACCAGATCCGGTGTCAGGAAATCTTCGACTACACGACCTACGAACAGCCGGATTCTGTCCGCTACCTGATCGGGATGGGTCAGCCGATGGACTACGAACCTCCCATGGTCGCGCCGACCGTACCCACCATGGTCTGGGGCGGGCAGATTCGGCTCATCGCCCGGGCACTCGGGGTGGAACTCGACGAGATCCGCGAGACCTTGCTGCGCCGCCCGCTCGAGGAAACCGTGTCGACCGAACATATGGGGGAGTTCGCGGTCGGCACCCAAGGCGCACTGCGATTCGAGGTTCAGGGAATCGTCGGCGGGGAACCACTGATCGTGATCGAACACGTCACGCGTATTCATCCGTCCTGTGCCCGCGACTGGCCGCTCCCGCCAGACGGAGGCGACGGCGCGCACAAGGTGATCGTCGAAGGACGACCACGAATCGAGATCAACGTCGAAGCCACCGATGAAGGTGGAAACCGCGCGGCCGGTGGAAATGCCACGGCCGTAGGACGTCTCGTCAACGCAATTCCCTGGCTACGTCAGGCTGAACCCGGTCTTTACGACGCGCTGGACGTTCCGCTCACACCCGGCGTCGGCAAGCTCGGTGCCCGAAACTCGGAGGTACTCGCATGAATATCGACATACCCGAAGGCAAGAACCCGATCGGCTACGTGTGGGGAGAGATGGTCCCCGGCATCGGACCCGCAGCCGCCGGGTTCTCCCAAAAGGTCTACACGGAGGGAACTCTCGGCCTCCGTGAGTTCGAGGCGGCCAGGCTCCGGATCGCTCAGATCAACGGGTGCATCTTCTGTCAGGACTGGCGCACCGAGCGTGACGGCGAGACTGTGGAGTCGACGTTCGATCAGGCTGTCACCGACTGGCGCACCACCGATGCCTTCGACGACAGGACACGCCTCGCTGCCGAATACGCCGAGAGATACGCCCTCGACCACCACGGGCTCGACGACGAGTTCTGGGAACGCATGACAGCTCACTACTCCCAGCGAGAAATCGTCGAGTTGAGCATGTGCCTCGGATCGTGGTTGGCCTTCGGCAGGCTCAACCACGTCCTCGGCCTCGATACTCAATGTGTGTTGCCCGGCAACTGAACTAGTTGCCCAGCGTCGTCAGATCCGGGTAGTTCGAGACCTCCCAGCCGCCGTCGACGACCAGACTGGTTCCGGTGATGTACGAGGCGTCGTCGCTGGCGAGATAGAGGCAGGGGCCCGCGATCTCGTCGGGAGTTGCCGCTCGGGACATGGGGATTCGGCTGAGAAACATGTCGCGGGCGGGTTCGTAGTTCATGACCGGCGCGACCAGTGGCGTGTCGACCAGGCCGGGTAGAACGGCATTGACCCGGATCCCCGACGCAGCCAGTTCGATCGCGGCATTCTTGCTGAACATCTCGACTCCGGCTTTGCCTGTCGCGTATGCGCTCCCGTAGGGGCTCGGCACGTGCGCGTTCAATGAGGACACGTTGACTATCGCACCACCGCGACCGTGCTCTCGGATATGCCGCGCTTCATGTTTGGTGCAGAGGAAGACGCCCTTCTGCACCAGGTCGATGGTGAAGTCCCAGTCGGCCTCGTCGAGGTCGACGATCTGCCCCACCCTCGACGCACCGGCAACGTTGAAAGCCAGATCGATACCGCCGAATTCCGCCGCCGCCGCGGCAAGGGCCTCGGCAACATCGGATTCCTTGGTGACGTCGGCGGGAACGGCGAGGAAGGCCCCGCCGTGCTGGGAGGCTATCTCTTTCAAACCCTCTGCAGCGATGTCGATTCCAGCTACCTGTGCGCCTTCGTCGATAAGCCTTAGTGCGATGGCTGCACCGATACCTGATGCTGCTCCAGTGACGACTGCTGTTTTCCCGGCAAATCTGGACGTGTTAATGGGCACCTGCTTTCAAGAACTTTCCGGTTCGGCGGTTGCCGAGAACGGGTGCTGCTTCTCCGTCGCCGAAGACGTACTCGCCGCCGACGAACACTGCGGTGACGGTCTGGTCGTTGCGATTGACCATGCGGGAGAGGTTGTCGTACTCCACAACCGGGCTTTCCGCATAAGTGTCGAGCGAATCGTCGAGATGAGCGGGATCGATCACAACCAGGTCGGCGCGATCACCTAATCGAAGGTGCCCGGCATCGACGTCGTACCACTCGGCGAGTTCACCGGTGAGACGATGCACCGCTGCCTCGACGGTCATAAACGGACGGCCGACCTTTTGGGCATCGTAGACACGTCGTAGTAGGCGTAAGCCGAAGTTGTAGAACGCCATGTTGCGCAAATGCGCTCCGGCGTCGGAGAACCCGAGTTGGACGCCATTGTCCTGGGCGAACTTGTCCAGAACCTCCGGCCGGTGGTTCGAGATGGTTGTGCGCCAACGCACTTTCGTGCCGTGTTCGAGGACCAGATCCAGGAATGCATCGACAGGGTGGAGGCCGCCACGTTCGAGGCCGACCTGCCCGAAGCTCTTGCCGACCAGGGATTCGTCGGGGCAGGACACGATCTCGGCGTCGAAGAAATCGCGATGCCAAACTTTGACACCGAACTTCTGGTCGTAGTCCTTGCGGAATTGTCGACGGTAATCCTCGCTCTGCATGAGGACGTTGCGTTCCATCTCGTCGGTCAGATGCAGTGCTGCAGCGCCAGATCCGAACTCCTCGAAGACAACCAGGTCGATGCCGTCGGCATATACCTCGAAGGGAACTGGCAGGTGCTGCCAGCGCAGGTCGCCGCCGAGTCGATTGACCAAGTGTGCCAGTGGGCCGAGTATCACCACGGCCAACTTGTTGGACTTGATGTCGGCCGCCGAAAGCATGCTCGTCTTGAGTCGCTTACGCCAGATACCCGCGCTGGAGAACGCCATCGCTCCGGTACTCATCGGGTTGGAGAGGTCAGGTCCGGCCTGAAATACCCGTCCCCGACGGCGCAGGATCGCATTGAGTCGGCGTCGTTCTTTCGTGGTTGCATACGTCGACGGCAGCGTGCGTGAGCGGCAGGTCTCGCCGTCGAGTTTGTCGAACAACAATTGCTGACTGGACATCCCGACGAATCCTGCGTCGAGAGCTTCGGTCAACTGTGCTTCCATCGACGCGAGTTCGGCGTCTGTGGGATGGACGTCCTTCCTGGTAGCACGATCCAGTCCCATCTCGGCGGCCCGCATATCGGAGTGTCCGATGAAGGCTGCAATGTTGGGACCTAGCGGAAGCGCCTCTAGTGCAGCAACATACTCGCTCGCAGAGTTCCAGGTCTTGGCACGGTTGAGTGCGTCGACGACGTGCTTACGCGGAATTGCCTCTACTCTGCCGAAGAGATCACCCGCGTCGGAGGGGCTGGCGTGAATGGTGGACAGGGAACACGATCCGACAAAGATCGACGTGACCCCGTGTCTGAGAGATTCGCTCAGCGCCGGGCCTTCGAGGATCTCGACGTCGTAGTGAGTGTGGATGTCCACGATGCCCGGGATCACCCACTTGCGCCTCGCGTCGATTACACGGGGACAGTCGGTTTCGTCGAGTGGATCGAGGGAGATGGCAGTAACCAACCCATCGCGGATACCCAGATTGCGGACAGCTGGTTTGGCCCCGGTGCCGTCGAACCACAGACCGTTGTTGATCACGGCGTCGTAGGTCATGAGAGAACCACCTTTGCACGTATCGTTTTTCCGGTTGCATTGCGGGGCAGAGGAGTTGTGCTCAGTTTCCACTTCACCGGCACCTTGAAGTAAGCCAGTCGTTCGGCGACATAGTCGCGTAGTTCTTCTTCGCCGGCGGCTCCCTCATTCCGCAAAACGACGACGGCTGCAACTTCTTGGCCGAGGTCTGCCGAATCAATGCCGATCACAGCGCATTCGAGTACGGCGGGATGCTCGTCGATGGTCTGCTCGATTTCGAGAGGGTAGACGTTCTCGCCGCCGCGCAGGATCAGATCGGATCGGCGACCCGTCAGGCGGAGCCGGCCGTCCTCGAACACTCCGAAGTCGCCGGTTCGGAGCCATCGATCAGGACCGATAGCGGCTGCAGTCGCGGTCTCGTCGTTCCAGTACCCCAACATCACATAGGCGCTGCGCGCACAGATCTCACCTTCCTCGCCGTCGGGGACTGCAACACCGAAGGGGTCGCGCACCTCCACGCTCACCCCGATGATCGGCCGGCCGAGAGTTCCGGGGAACGCGGCAAGTTCCGGTGGTGTGGCAACTGAAATGCCGGTGGAGGATTCGGTGAGCCCGTAGCTGTCGACCAAGGTGTGCTGCGCAAAAGGCAGTCGTGCGCGCAGTCGGTCCTGCAAGGCCGGAGATGACGGCGCAGACGCGAGCGCAAAGGCGCTCAGTGAGGTCAGGTCGTACTTCTCGAGACTGCCGTACTCGAGGAGACGGGTTGCCATGGTGGGGACCACCGCCCAGTTTGTGACCTTCTCGCGTTCGACGAGGGAAAGGACTTCGTCGACGTCGAAGGCGCCCTGATGGATGACCACCGCTCCGCCCGTCGCGAGTCGTGGGATCGCCAGGTTATGCAGGCTTGCAATGTGAAACAGCGGCGCGGTCAGCAGATACCGCAAGTCACTGGGTCGGCCGTCTCTGGGTTTGCCGGTGAACGCCGCAGCGAGGCGATCGCTGTAGCGGTGGTAGTCGATGACGGCCAACACGTTTCGGTGACTGTGAACAGCCCCCTTGGGGCGGCCGCTGGTTCCGCTCGTGTACAGGATGACGGCCGGATCGTCCTCGTCGACGGAAGTACGGGGCAGTGTCGATCCCGAATACTTCTCCATCAAGGTAGGTAGATCTTCTTCCATCGTGAGCACGGGAACATCGGTGTTCAGTTCGGAAAGAATCTGCGCGCGTTTGGCGTCGGCGATCACCACTGTGGGGGTGGTGTGATCGATGCCGTACGCCACCTCGCGGGCCACCCACCACGAGTTGAATCCGACGGCGATGGCACCGAGGGACTGAGCCGCCCAGAAGGTCATCACCCATTCCGGCGTATTGGCAGCAAGTATGCCGACCCGATCACCCTTGCGGACGCCGTACCGCTCGCGCAGCGCCGTCGCCAATGCTGCTACGGCCTCGCCGTGCTCGAGGTAGCTGAAGCGTCGGTCCTTGGTCACCAGATAGTCGCGTGATCCGAAGTCGAAGGATGCAGCGAGCACGTCGCCGAGTGCCTTGTCACGGTTCTTCATGACGGGCATCGAACTGCCCAGTACATCCTCGACTTGCATCTCGAAAGGACCACCGGGGCCGGTCAGCCCAGCCATGACGGACGCGATGAATGCTTGTGTATCAGCGGAAGTAGTCACGTGAAGTGCCTTTCGAAGATTAGGGTACGAGCACTGCGCGTCCGGTGACCTTGCCGTGTTCGAGACGGTCGAGTGCGTCGCGGGCATCAGCGAGGTCGAAGCGGGCTACTTCTACCGTTACCAGACCGGCCTGTGCCAGGGCGATGGAATCGACGAGGTCGTTTCTGGTGCCGCCGTACGACTTCCGGATCGATGCGCCCCACGGCCAGCCTGGTCCGCCGGCAGCTTCGGCAGTGATTCCGGGGTTTCCGCCTCCGAGGCCCACCATTCGATACGCGCCGTTCGGCGCAACCGCTTGAACGGACATCTGTGCAGTTGCGTCGATACCGACGAAGTCGAAGATGACTTCTGCGCCTCTGGCCGACGTGAGGTCGAGGATGTGCTGCGCGGTGTCCGGTCCCGATTCGAGCGTGATGTCGGCGCCGCAACGTTTGGCGAGATCGAGTTGATCCTGTCCGACATCGACGGCGATGATGCGCACGGCACTGATTGCGCGAAGTATCTGTACTGCAACGTGACCGAGTCCGCCGACGCCGATCACGACGGCGGTGGCACCGGGCTGGAGATGTTCGCGGGCACCGCGAATGGCGTGGTAGCTCGTCAGTGCCGCATCGGCGAGAGGTGCGGCCTGCAGGAAGTCGAGGTCTCCGATGGGTACGAATGAGCGAGCCGGGATCTTGACGTACTCGGCCATCCCGCCTTCGGGACCAAGCCCGGGGCAGGGCGGCATCGCGGTGCGTCCAGCGGCGAGGCACATATTCTCGTTGCCGCTCATGCATTCTCGGCACTGTCCACACGACCAACAGAGGTAGACGACGCCACGCTCTCCGACGGAACGGCCGTCGACGCCACTCCCGACGGCTTCGATCGTGCCGGCAATTTCGTGGCCGATAGTCAGCGGTTCTTCGCGCATCTTGTACGGAAAGTGCAGGAGATGGAGATCGGAGTGGCAGATTCCCGCTGCGCCCACCCGAATCAGTAGTTCCGACGGGCCGATCTCCGGGACCGGCACGTCGTTGATTTCCAGGAGCCCGGGCCCCATGAGCTGGGCTGCCTTCATGAACTGACCTCGCTGACCTCGGAGTTGTATGCGGCGCTCAGGTAGGCGTTGCTGCGGTCGGATCCGATCAGACCCGGTGCCATCTTGTTCATGACGTAGGCGAAGGTCATCCGTCGGTCCAGATCGTTGACCAGCATCGAGCCGCCGATACCTGCCCACCAGCAGGCGCGCCCGTCGGGAATCAGTGGCGCGGTAACCGGATGTGGCAGTCCGTAGCCGATGCCGAACTTGAGTGGTGTCATGATCCCGAGATCGATACCGTCGGCTTGGATCTCGAAGATCAGGTCGATGGTGCTCTGCGAGAGCAGCTTCCGGCCGTCGAGCACACCACCGTTCGAGATCAGGGATTGGACCCGAGCGATAGAACGTGCGTTGCCGTGGCCGTTGACTGCGCCGATCTCGGCTTCCCGCCAGGGTGCGGTGTTGACCTCGGGGTAGTCGAGCAGTGGGCAGGTCAGGGTCTTGATGAAGATGCTGTCCTGGTCGAGCGTGGACAGGTCGAACTCCAACGCGGGCGGCGGAACCATGGTGGCGATTCGACCGAAATGCTCTGCGGACGTGCCGATATGGAAGTCGGCTCCCAGTGGACCGGAAAGCTCTTCGGCAAAGAACCTGCCGAGAGTTCGCCCGTCGATGCGACGAATGACCTCACCGACGAGATGGCCGTAGTTGATCGCGTGATAGCCCGACGCCGTACCCGGGGTCCACCAAGGCTTCTGGGTAGCGAGGCGAGCGGTGGACGCCTCGAGGTCGTAGATGTCCGTCAGTTCGATCGGGCGCTCCCAACCGGAGACGCCAGACGTATGCGACAGGAGGTGGCGAACTTCGATGTCTTCCTTACCGTTTGCCGCAAATTCGGGCCAGTAGTGAGCAACTTTCTGGTACACGTCCAATTGGCCGCGTTCGACCAGCAGGAGCGCACACAGGGCCGTCATGGTCTTGGTGATGGAGAACGTGTTGACGATGGTGTCGCTGCCCCATGGAGTGGTACGGGATTCGTCGGCGTACCCGCCCCAGAGATCGACCACGGATTCTCCGTCGACGGTGACGGCAACGGAGCCGCCGAGTTCTTCACCGGATTCGAGTTGAGCCTCGAAAGCCGCTCGGACGGCGTCGAACTCGTTGTCGCAGTGACCGTTCACCAGACTCATGCGCGATCCGCCTTCTCGAGTTCGTGTGCTGCTGCACGCGCGGCAACAGGTAGCTTGTTTCCGGAGGCCGCAGCACGCTTGGTGCCCTTGGCG
The DNA here is from genome assembly GCF_058792695.1 of Rhodococcus sp. MT28. Taxonomy (NCBI): domain Bacteria; kingdom Bacillati; phylum Actinomycetota; class Actinomycetes; order Mycobacteriales; family Nocardiaceae; genus Rhodococcus; species Rhodococcus sp. MT28. The sequence goes on along the minus strand of NZ_JBXAFD010000001.1, from coordinate 1,676,653 downwards.
ATTTCCTTGTTCATGTTGCGGACGTAGGGATCGAACTCGAGCTGAATCGTGTGGCGTGGTGACTTGTAATAGGGGGCGAGGAAGTACGCCTCGTCGGCTTTGGTGATCTCCTGCATCTCGTTCGCAGACGGCAGTTGGTATTTACCGGTGAGGTAGGCCGCGACGAGCTTGCTCTGCTGCTCGGCGAAGTTGACGAGCGTCGGCATGGGCTGCGCGAGTCCCATGAAGAAGAGGTTGTCGATTCCGGGCTTCATCATTCGTTTGAACAGTGGGAATCGGTTGTCCCTGTCCGGCAGCAGATTCGGATCACTGAAGAAGGGGAAGCTGATGTTGTAGCCGGTTGCGCAGATGACCACGTCGACGTCCTCGGCGGTGCCGTCCGCGAAATGAACCTGCTTTCCGTCGAGTTTGGTGATCGCCGGCTTGAAGGTTATGTCGCCTGACCCGGCGCGTCCGAGGAACTCGCCACTGGCTGACGGATGTGCCTCGAAGGGGCGGTGATCTGGCTTGGGTAGTCCGTAGCCCTCCATGGTTCCCAGGTTCTTGCCGAGGAATCGACGACTCAGGAACAGGCGCAGCCCCCGAGGCATCCAGGGCGGGGTGATCAGTTTGTCTCCCGGCACGCCGCCCAGGTATTTCGGCAACACCCACACGCCGCGGCGCGCCGAGACGATGAGCTTGTCGGCGAGGTATCTCTGCCCCAGTTCGGAAGCAATGTCCAAGCCGGAGTTCCCCATTCCGACCACGACTACTTTCTTGCCGCGCATGTCGATCGGATCGAACGGGTCGTTGTAGCTGTGGCTGTGCATGAGGACGCCGTCGAACTCGCCGGGGTAGTCCGGGATGTTGGGATCCCAGTGGTGACCATTGCAGACCATCAGGACGTCGTAGGTACGGACTTCGCCGTCCGAGCGCGTGATGGTCCACAGTCCGTTTGCATCACGCTCTGCGGCAACAACACTGGTGTTGAAGATGATCGACTCACGCAGTCCGAAGTGCTCGACGTAGTCCTTGAAGTACTGGAAGAGTTCGGAGTGGTGCGGGAAGTCGGGAAGGTCGGCAGAGACCGGGAAGTCCTCGAATGCCAAGCGCCACTTCGACGTGTCGATGTGCAGGCTCTGGTAGCAGGCCGACATCCCGTTGGGATTCTTGTAGTACCAGTTTCCGCCGACCTCGTCGGACGCTTCGTAGCAGTCGAAGGGTATTCCGAATTCCTTCATTCGCTTGGCCGTCGTGATTCCGGTGGGCCCGGCGCCGATGATGCACACGCTCGGCAAGGGGGAGGGGCTCATTCGCCATCGCTTTCTGTTCTGTCTCGGGCGTGCGCGAAGAAGAATCGAAGCCCGAGAAGTGACTTGAGTCATAGTGCGCCATTCGCTGACGATGTGTCAATGAATGACGCAATGTTTTTTGATGACGGTGAGTCGGTGATTTGCCAGGAAGTCGAAATGCGAGCAAGGTGGGCGACGTGAGCACGACTACCGATGGCCCGAAGAACAGGCGGGGAACCCTTCGCGACGAGCAGAAACGAGCGACGCGGGCCAAACTCGTGGACGCCGCACGCACTCTGTTCGAGGAACGGGGATACGCGGCTGTCACGGTCGACGACATCGCCTCGGTCGTCGGATGCAGTCGAGCCACGTTCTACGTGCATTTCGCCAGCAAGGTGGAGATGCTCAAGACGATCGGCGCGGCCGGGATGGCGGCGAGTGCGTTCGCTTTCTACATCGATCTCGATCGGGTTCTCGACACGAACTCTCGCGTGGAATTCACGGCTTGGCTGGAGCGTGCCTTCGACTGGTTCGACGAGAACAAACGCCTGCTGCCGGCCTGGGACGAGGCCGTGGCACTCGAACCGGAGTTCCGCGAGACAGCGCGAGACGGTATGACCCAACTACCGAATGCCATGCCCAAGTACCTGGGCCGTTGGCCGGCGGAACAGCACGACGAGGCACGGTTGCGCGTCGAACTGCTCGTGAGTCAGTTGGAGCGATTCTTCACACGCTGGGCCGTGCAGGGGACGATCGACGTGACTCGGATGCAGGCGGCCGAGGTTCTGACCGACATCTGGTTCCCGGCCCTGTCGCCGGAATCCAAGGGCGGCGACGAGCGGTAGATGTGAATCCGACGGAGGTTCACGAGTCGATGAGTCCTTCGACCGTTCCCCGCCATCCGCGGCGCTGGTAGTCCCGGGGCGACATGCCGTGGGCACCGATGAAGACCTTGGTGAATCCGGACGCGTGCGCGTAGCCGAGTCGACGGGCGGTCTCTCCGGCCGAGAAGCCCTCCTCGAGATAAGCGCGGGCGAGGGTCATCCGCAACTGACCGCGCCAGCGCGGGAAGCTCTGGCCGGTGGCCGCTACGAAGCGTTTGTGGAGCAGGCCCTCGTCGACGCCGAGTCGAGCGCTCCACTCCGGCAGCGTGCGCGAATCGGTGGGGTCCGCGCGGAGTGCGGTAAGGATCGTTTCGACAGGATTGGTTCGGCCGCCGGGTGTCCGCGTCGCCGCGCTGTTTCGGATCAGCCTCGAGATCCTCGCTGGGTCATGGATCTCGGGGCGCAGAAGGGTGTAATTCGCAACGACCGTGTGCAACAGATACGCCTCCGCTTCGCGCGCGAAGTGCAGCACTCGTGGCGGCGGTGCAGTGACGGGAGAGTCGCCAGGCTGGGATCCGAGCGGAAGTAAAAGCGAACCCTCCGCGATCTCGACGCTGTTGCGTACTCCCGCGGGAAGCCACATCGCGTCGCCCCGCCTCAGATTCCAGGTTCGGTCGCCGAAAGCGACCCGGGCGGAGCCTCGGTAGATCCAGACGATGACGTGAAAGTTGTTGACCCTGGCCCACGTTCCGCTTGCGGGAATCGTCGGCGGTATCGGCGCCGAGCCTGAGTGGGCGCCTTCCTCGGACAAGAGTGCGACGCTCTGTGCCAAGGTCTCGTTCTCATGGATCGGCGCTGAGCCTTGGTTTGCACGTGTGTAGTCACTGGGTGTCACACCGGTGTGTTCACGGAAGGCACGGGTGAATCCCGCGGGCGTCGCGAATCCGACCTGCCCACCCGTCCATCCGATTTCGCGGCCGGAGTTCAGGTATGCGATTGCTGCCGCGATCCGGGCCGAGGTGCGCCAACGCGCGAAAGGCAACCCCGTCTCCTCCGTGAATCGGCGCTGCAGGGTGCGGACGCCGATCTTGAGTTGCCGGGCGAACTGGGAAAGCTCCGTGTCGTCGGCTGGCGTCCGTAGAAGCGTGCGAGCGATCTCGAGGGTCTCGGCCGAGCGTGGCAAATTCGGTGGGGCGTACGACACCGAAGCGTCGGCGTCGTTGGAATGGGCCCCCGCGACAAGCTCGAGTAGTCCGGCTCCCACAGTCGCCCCACCGCGCAGAAATCCCAAGTTGTGCGCGAACTGGTGGACGAGCCAGTCCTGCCAGGCTGCCGGGATCTCGAAATCGATGATCCGGTTCAACGTGGGCGGCAGGTCGGCAGCGGGCATCGGAATGGGAAACGCGACCGCTCCCGGGTCGACTCGGATGCTGTAGGCGATTCCCGCGGGCACCCAGGTTGCCGCCCCAGCGGTCACGCTGCGGGTGCGGTCGCCAATCTGTAGTTCCGCGTGTCCGGTGTGTACCCAGAAGAGCAGTGGCTCACGTGCATTCGCGATCAAGGAGAGTCGGGACGCGGGGATCTCGGGGACTTCGCCCGCGGAGAACACCAACCGTGGTCCCACGTATGCCCTCCCGATTCAGATGCTTTCTCACGCAGCCACCGATGAGTGTAAGAAGTCGGCACGCACGGATAACCGTAGCCGATTAGGGGAGGCTAGCTTTATTCAATGGCCCTTCCGCCGTGATCGAGCGTGGGTCGACCCCCCCGTCTGTGCGCTTCCGAGGAGTCTTTCCGTGCCCCGAAACACCCGTCCGACAACGGCGTACTCAGTCACCTTGCGTGAACTCGAGGTACGTCGGGTGACAGACGTGACGCCGGGCATGCGGAGAGTGACGCTCACCGGAGCGCAGCTCGACACCTTCACAAACGCCGACGGCTTTGCCGAGCCCGCCTTCGTCAGCACCGGCTTCGACGACGACCTCCGATTGTTGTTCGCCTATCCTGGCGAAACCGATCCGGTCTTGCCGGTGATAGTCGACGGCACTGTGACTTTCGCAGCGGGACGCCGTCCACTTGCCCGCGCGTACACCGTGCGCCGTTACGATCCGCGAACAAGTGAACTCGACGTCGATTTCGTCGTTCACGGCGGTGGAGTTGCTACCACCTGGGCGCGCGACGCCGGCCCGGGCGACCGAATGCACATCGCGGGTCCCTCTGTATCGCAGGGACTCCCGGAAGATTGCGAGTATCTGCTCGTCGTCGGTGACGAGACGGCGCTACCTGCGATCGCACGTCTGCTCGAGGAATTGCCTGCCGATGCCAGGGGGCATGTGTTCGTCGAAATTGCGGACTCGGCTCACATTCAATCGGTGCGCGAGTTGCCCGGGGTGAGTGTCACGTGGTTGCCACGCGAGGGGGCGGAGCCCGGCACTACTTCTTTGTTGCTCGACGCGGTCAGTGCAGTCGAATGGCCTGACGGACGCGTATTCGCTTGGCTTGCAGGCGAACAGGCGACGATTCGCTCGCTTCGGCGTCATTTGATTCGTGATCGAGGAATTGCGAAGACCGACATCGATTTCACCGGCTACTGGAAACGCAGCGACACAGTGCGCACAGATTCCTGACCCGGCTCCATCGCTCGGTAAGACCGAAGCGCTCGATAACACCGAAAGGCAGAAATGACAGTCCTGCGCACCAGACGATCACGGATCATCGGACTGATCGGGGCCGCGCTCGCCGCAGCGCTCCTTGTGTCCGGGTGCTCGGCCTCGGCCGAAAACTCGAAAACGGCGTCCACTCCCGGTTCGGAGGGGAACGCCCTTCCCGCTGCGGAAGGAACGACTACTTACCCGCTGACCCTGGAATCGCCATATGGTACAAGTATTCTCGAGAAGCGCCCGGAGCGGGTTGCCGCAATCGTCCCCAATGCCGTCGACACGGAAATGCTCCTCGCGCTCGGCGTCAAACCCGTTCTCTCCTCGTCGATGGTCAAGGAGTCGGCTTCCCAGTCGTACTTGCTGCCTTACGGCGCAGAGGATCTCGACACCTTCGAGTTCGCGATGGGCGGCACACTTCCCGTCGAAGCGATCGCCGCGAGCGAACCTGACCTCATCGTCGCCGTCGGCTGGGCCGACGGCCTGGGTGGTTTGTCGATGGGCGATTACTACGAACGTTTGTCCTCCATCGCACCGGTGGTGACGAGCCCCGACACGAAGTCGCGGATGCTCGTGCCGTGGAAGGAATCGATCCGCGTACTCGGCGAGACACTCGACCTCTCGAAGGCAGCCGAAAAGATCGTGGCGGACCATGATCGGTATTTTGCGAAGGTGCGTCAGGAGAACCCTGAACTCACTGGCCTGACCGCAACCTGGGCGATCTTCTACGGAACCGGCAACGGGTTGCAGTACCTTTCAGCGCCCGGCTCGGCGCCGGCAACTTTCTTGGGCGAGCTCGGTTTTGCCGAGAACCCGCGTGCACAGGAGTTCGTCACCCAAAGCACTGTCGGCGAGGAACTTCTCGAGAACATCGATGCGGACTTCCTGCTGATCGGCCGCAGTGCCGCCGGCAGCGAGGAGGATTTCGACAAGCTGACCGGCGGGAAGCTCTTCCAAGCGCTGGGAGCGGTGTCCTCCGGTCGTTGGGTCGCCCTGCCTCCGCGTACCGCAGACGGCGGGGATGTTCTATGGGCAATCACGAGCGGTGGCCCGATCGGAACGATGTGGGCGGCTGAACATATCGTGCCGCTCATCAGCGCGAAGCTGTAGGCGTACAACTGGAGAACGGAAAGCACTCACCCGTCGCCACACGATTGTGTGGCGACGGGTCGTTCGTACAGCAGGTGTCCCGGGTTTGGGGGTTGCCTATGGGACGAAGAAGGTTGCGAAACCCGGGGTGACAGGTCCGGCGGCAGGCAATATGGCGACGGCAACTTGCCCGGCTCCAGTCTGCAGGGTTGCCTCTCCCGGGGTTCCTTGGTTGTCGCCAGAAAGCCGACCGGAGCCGGAGGCTCCTGTCGAGAGGTTCATCCAGCGCACTTCCGTCGAAAGCATGCAACCCCACCGCTCTTCTTTGGCGCCGGTGATCGTCACCGTGCCAGGTTGTTCGCCGACTACCGCCACACAGTGGACAGGGGGTGCGTCGAAGCTGCCGTTTGGGTTCCCGAACGGCGCCGGGTTGATCTGGAACGGAACGGTGACCGCAGCGGAGGCAACGGCTGCGGGCGCGAGAACCGATACGGCCACTATGGATACGCAGGCAGATAGTCGGCGTACGAGATTCGTCACGGTAACCTCCGGTAATCGAAGACGGTGTGGTGCCCATGCTCTACCCGGGGCGCAATTACCGCAAGGGGATCCAGTTTTCGAGCCAGCGGCGGTTCGTGAATCGCTGAGTGCGTGACCGTTTGTAGAATCGTTGTCCTGCAACGCGTATCGGTATACGAAGCCTGTATCGGGCGGTGAATAGCCCAATCGTGCTGGGCTCCACCGAAAGTACTAACTTTCCAGCCATCGGCCAGCCGGCTTGCGGTGTAGCTCGACAAAGCTGGTGTTGTTTGCAAGGCGGGCTGAACGATTTCTCAGCGAAGGCAATGGATCTGGATGATGCACTCGTTCCGCTCGAAGATGCACTCCCGCAGCTGTTCTCGAATCCTTCGCCGTTTCACGCTGGTGTGAGGGGTCTGCAGCGAGGGCAGCCAAGTCGCGTTGGGGGGGTCGAGCATCGAACTGTCGAATGATTGCGACAGCAGTGGATTTCGTTGGATAGAAGTGCGGAGACCAATCCTGTGTCGGTAGCTGCGGGTCTCGAAATCACGTTTCATCTACCAAACAAATGCTTGATCGCTAAAGTGTGTGCGACATCGAAAGCCCGACAAAGCTCGATTTCGAAGGAGTTCGTATGGTTGCACCTCAGGCTTATGTCGTCGATGCGCTCCGCACTCCGGTGGGTAAACGGCACGGCTCGCTCGCAGGAGAGCACCCAGCGGACATGGGGGCCCACGTGATCACATCGATTCTCGACCGCACTCGACTGGACCCGATGGCCGTCGACGATGTGATCTTCGGTTGTGTCGACGCTATCGGGCCGCAATCGGGCAACATTGCCCGCACCGCCTGGCTTTCAGCAGGCCTACCCTTGGACATCCCAGGAACGACAGTCGACAGACAATGCGGATCTTCACAGCAAGCCGTCCACTTCGCAGCGCAAGCGGTCATGAGCGGGACCCAAGATGTGGTGCTTGTCGGCGGTGTGCAGAACATGTCCTCGATTCCTATCTCGGCGGCGATGCGTGCCGGCAACGAGTACGGATTCGACACGCCCTTCAGTAAGTCCCGGGGGTGGGCAGCACGATTCGGCGAGGCCGAAATCTCACAGTTCGTCGGCGCCGACCTGATTGCCAAGAAATGGGGTATCAGCCGTGAAGACATGGAGGAATGGGCACTGCAATCGCATCAGCGTGCCCGTGCTGCCATCACAGACGGCCGATTCGAGCGTGAGACAGTGTCATTGGGCCAATGCGTCGTTGACGAATGCCCACGAGAGACATCCATGGAGCAGATGGCTGCACTGCCCGCATTGAGGGATGGCTCGTTGCTGACGGCTGCTGTGGCTTCGCAGATCTGTGACGGCGCATCAGCGGCCCTGATCGTCTCCGAGAAGGCGCTCGAGGTTCATGGATTGAAGCCACGTGCGCGCATTCATCATATGAGCGTGCGCGGCGACGATCCGATGCTGCAACTCTCGGCGCCGATACCCGCGACGAAGTATGCACTGGCGAAATCCGGCATGGCGATCGGCCAGATGGATACCGTAGAAATGAACGAGGCATTCGCTTCGGTAGTTCTGAGCTGGTTGATCGAGACGGGTGCAGATCCCTCCCGGGTCAATCCCAACGGTGGTGGAATCGCACTGGGCCACCCTCTTGGGGCCACTGGCACCAAGTTGTTCGCCACGATGTTGCACGAGTTGGACCGCATTGATGGACGGTACGGTCTCCAAACCATGTGTGAGGGTGGCGGGACCGCGAACGTCACCATCATCGAGCGGCTGAGGTGAAATCGCCGACTGCGGTCATCACCTGGGTGCGACGGGACCGGCAATGTATCCCCGCGTGTAAGACAAGCGATGTCAGAGGGTGATCGTGCGGGTGGGCTCCCAGATGGCGGGGTCGCGGTGGGTGACGACGAAGACGGTGGCCGCCAATTCCCGCACGGCGCCGGCGATACGGCGCTCGGTGGCCTCGTCGAGGGCCGAGGTGGCTTCGTCGAGAACCAGGACGGGAGCGTCTTTGAGGAAGGCGCGAGCGATCGCCACCCGCTGACGTTCGCCGCCGGAGAGAGCGGCACCCTGGTGTCCGATGTCCTGATGAATGCCGAGCGTCGAGCGGTCGAGAACGGCGCCGAGGGCAGCGCGCCTTGCGGCGTCCTCGATCTCGGTTTCGGTAGCGCCCGGTCTTCCAAGTCCGATGTTCTCCCCGAGGGTGCCCGAGAACACGAGTGGGTCCTGCGGCACGTAGCCGATATGTGCCGCCAGAGCGTCGTAGGGCAAGTCGCGCAATGAAACTCCGCCCAGAGTGACGCTGCCTTGGTCAGGATCGTCGAAGCGCATGAGCAGCCCGAGAAGTGTGCTTTTCCCCGTACCCGAGCGTCCTGCGACGAGAACTCGCTCACCCGCGGGGATCTTCGCGGTGATGCCGCGCAGAACCGGAGCGTGGTCTACCCCGGCGACCTCGATGTCAGTTCCAACAGGGCGCGCGGCGTCCCGGGGTGCGGGCTCGGCCAGTGCGGGAGCCGAAGTCGCTGTGCGGTAGTCGCGAACCGTTGCGCGCAGCTCGTTGACTCCGATTCCGGCCAGGGCGAGTTCGTCGAGCGGCGCAGCGGCGCGGGCGGTGAGGATGACAAGCGCGAGAGCGGCTGCGGGATCGTCGAATCCGGTGGCGGCGAGGAAAATCACTGCACCTGCCAGCGGCACAATGGTGGCGATCGCCGAGATGAATGTCGCTGGTGCCGCGGCGAGATTTGTCCGTGCAAGCGCGGCTTCCTGATTCCGCCAGCTTCGCTCGATTCGTTCGACGGAACGTGTGGGACCGGCTGCCGTACGCAGTAATTCGAGGTGGTCGGTGAGCTCGAGCGTCGACTGAGTTGCTGCGAGCTCGGCTTCGTGTCGACGCTCGTCCGCTCGGCTGAGCGCACGTTGGGCCAGCGTCTGAGCGACGAGCGACACGGCGAGCAGTCCACCGACGAGCAGCATGACACCTGGCCCCGCGACGACCGCGATCCCAGGAAGCAGGAGCAGCGGGATCAGCGGTGCAACCAGGAAGGTCTGAAGTTGGTGCGCGGGAACACTCATCAGCGACGGGATTCCGCGCCCGGCGACGGTGGCGAGCAGTGCCCGGTTGTCGTCGGTGAACCAGGACAGTTTCGCACGGGCGAAGGCATCGCCGAGAGCGTCGTAGAGATCGCCGACGAGTCGAGCCCCGGTGAAGTAACCGCCCCGCGAGACCAGGACGGTCACGAAGAGAGCAATGGTGGCCGTGGCCAGGACGAGAACCGGCGACCGGTGATCAGCGATCGAGAGCGCGAGGGTGGTGTACGCGATCGCTTCGAGGACAGCGACGGACACCCAACCGAGTCCGATGGTGATCAAGCGTCGTCGGACTGCATTGGCGCTGTTCATTATTCGGCTCCAGTCAGGGCTGCATTGTGCGACGCGGCGTCGTTCACGTTTCGACCGCCGAGGTCGAGTCGATCGTCGGCATCGTCTGCAAGAGCGGGGTCGTGGGTGACGATCACGACCGTCTTTCCTTCGTCGTGCGCGAGGTACCGCAATTCTTTCAGCAGTTCTGCCGCTGTCCGATCGTCGAGTGCACTGGTCGGCTCGTCGAGCAGCAGTACTGCTGCGGGCGAGAGGAACACCCGAGCGATCCCGACTCGCTGACGTTCTCCGCCGGAGAGTGAAGCTGCGTGGGCGTCGAGGCTGACGTCGATCTGTGCCCGGCGTAGTGCGGCGGTGTATTCCGCGTCCGTTGCATCGGGGGCGGCCAGCGCGATGTTCTCGCGCACCGTGGCAGGTAACACGTCTGCGCCCTGGGGTGTGAGCAGAACGGACGGTGGCCGCAGGTTCTCGTCGATCGCGGTGATGCTACGACCTGCGTAGCGGACGGTACCCAGTTCCGGGATCTCGAAGCCGGCCAATGCTTTCAGGAGCGTCGACTTGCCCGCTCCACTCGGTCCCGTGATCGCAGTGATCGCGGCTGGGCGGAATGCATGCGTGACGCCGTCGACGACTCTGCGGTCCGTGATCGTGACAGTCAGGTCGACGATCTCCAGGTGGTCGGAGGGACTCGCCGCCGGAACGGTGAGTGCTTCACCGGCAGGGAGAGTGGGTTCGTTCAGGGCAGTGGCGAGCCGGACCGCAGCAGAGCGTCCAGCCGCGACGTAGTCGAGGCCGTGCCCGAGTCGCAGGGCCGGTGTCACGATTGCGAGGCTGAAGAGAATGGTGGCGGCCAACGTCGTTGCATCCCAGTGAAATCCGACGGCATAGGCGATCGCGAACGTCGCTGTCGCCTGCATGAGGGCAACGGCGACGGCCGCAGGGGTAGCCACGAGTCGAACGCGCTCCTGCATTCCCCGGGTGAACCGTGCTGTCGATTCTGCATAGTCGGCGGCAGCGCCGGTCTGCGCGCCGTAGATCCGGCAGACGCGGATGCCGCGGGCATAGTCGTCCACGGCAGTCACGATGTCGCCCATGACATCTGCACTTTCGGCGCTGTGCCGAGCGGCCATTCGGGGGATCACGACCAGGTAGAACAGAGCTGCCACGATGCCGGGAGCCAGAGCGAGAAGCGCCACGGGGCCGGCTGAGGCAACCAACGCCGCGATCGTGACCGCGGGGACCACGATGAGTGTGGCGAACTCGGCCGGTAGGTGCGCAGTCATATGGTGCAGCGCCGAGATGTCGTCCGAAACGAGCCTCCTCAGCGCGTCTCCGCTGTAGCGGGACAGCGTGCTTGCCGGTAGGCGAACGAGGTGGGCTGCGAGTTGGCGGCGAACCCTTGCCTCGAAAAGCGATTCCGCGTGGTGCGAGAGCCACGACGATGTGGCAGCGAGCGCGACGCCCACGAGCCATAGCGCACATGCCCACCCGGCCCAGCTCATCGACGGTTCACCGATGAGTTGCACGACGCACCAGAGCGCCCCGAGCATCGCGACCCCCGACGCTGCGGCCGCGACGACCCCGGCAGCCAATGCAGGCAGCGCCGGGCGCAAGGCCGGGACCAGCGACGGTTCGACGAGAGGGCGGGGCATGGATAACTCCTTGAATCAGCGTCAGAGTGCAGGCACGACAAATGACCGAGACCTAAGGTTAGGGGTCGATGGCTCCATGTGGTTATCGCCGTACGCCGATTTCTTACACTTGCCCAGCATCCGTCGGTGTCAGGATGCGGCCGAGATGGAACTCATGACGTCTTCCCACACGCCCATGACTGCGGGTTCGGTTGGACCCGTTTGGGTGAAGACTGCCACGCATTTGCGGCGGAAGTCGTACATCTCGATCGAGCTGGTCAGGCCGTGAACGCCGTGGGTGCGGGTCAGCCAGCACTCCGAGACACCATTCAGGTCGATCATCGTCCGGCAGGTGTCGGACGCCAAAGTCAGCGTCCCCCCGAACATGGCTGCGGCGTCGAGGTCACCACGGTGGATCTGCAGGCATCCGTTCCCGGCGACGACGGTCGTGACGGGCAGTTGGTGGTAGGACAGGTGCTCCATCCCGGCAGCCATGAGGTGAGGATCGACTCGCCGGTAACCGAGGGCGCCCAGAGCGACCAGGCCGCTACGACGTTCGCTGCCGCCGTCCGCGAGGATGAAGTCGAGCTGTGTCAGCTGATCGGCTTCGGCCCAGAATGCGGGCGTATTCGATGTCTGGATGGGAGGGCTTGTTTCCCTCGCAGTGCTCGGCGCAGTTCGCATCGCTTCGAAGGCGAGACGATCCGAGGCCGGGGTCAAATACGTGGTGTGTGAACTTGATCCGTGGATGTCGAACATGCGGAGCGTCGGCGGTAGGTGCTGCCCTGCTTCAGTGGTCACCACCGAGCCGAGGGAGGCAACGTTCAAACGTAGAGAGACGAGCCCGGGCGCGCAGACCAACGGATCGCCGGGAAATGTCGGAACGGAGTACTTGCCCGAGTCGTTGACAGCCACCGGACCTGCAACGGTGATTGCTACGGCGTCGTCCAAGAGTGGCAGCATTTTGCCGACTACCTCAGTGCGGTGTCGATCAGTCCGCCGCGGAATCCTGGACGCGCAAGCAGTGCGTCCAGGTCCGACATGCGTGCCAAAGCTGCGCAACGACATTCGTCACGGTGCGGGCACATCTCAGTAGACATCCCTTAGGTACCGCTTCGATCGTTTGAGGTTGTTGACGTAATCCTCGGCGGCGTCCGCATCCAACCCACCGTGCTCGGCGACGACCTCGTGCAATGCGTCGTCGACGTCCTTTGCCATCCGAGTGGCGTCGCCGCAGACGTACACGTGCGCACCGTTTTCGAGCCAGTCGAACAAGTCTCGGCCCTGCTCGCGCATACGAGTCTGGACGTAGATCTTCTCGGACTGATCGCGCGAGAAGGCCAGATCGAGGCGAGTCAGGACACCGTCACGGGTCAGCCCGTTCAACTCGTCCTCGTAGATGAAGTCGCTCGACTGATGCTGATCGCCGAAGAAGAGCCAATTCTGCCCCGACGCGTTGCGCGCGCGACGCTCGTGCAGGAAAGCGCGGAAGGGTGCGATACCGGTGCCGGGTCCGATCATCACGACGGGAGTAGTGTCATCGGCAGGTAGGCGGAACGAATTGTTCTTGGAGACAAAAACTCCGACCCGATCTCCCTCGCCGACGCGGTCCGCCAGGTACGTCGAGCAGACGCCGCCGCGGTCCCGCTCGCCCGAGCGGTAGCGCACACTCGCTACCGTCAGATGGACGGTGCCGTCGTGGGCCAGCGGGCTGGAGGAGATCGAATAGACCCGATGTTGCAGCGGGCGCAGAAGTGCAAGCAGATCCTCGGGATTCAATCGAATGCTGTTGTCCAACTGCAGGAGATCGAGAACGTCCTTGCCCCACAGCCACGCATCGAGCGCTTCCCGATCTTCCGTGTCGAGAATGTGCCGCAGTTCGGCGTCGCCGCTGCGTCGGGCGATGTCTTCGATCAAATCGCGCGAGGGAATCGAGATCTCGTAGTCGCTGGTCAACACCTGGTCCAACGGTGCGGACGAGCCGTCCTTCGCGGTGACGACGTAGTCACTGCTCGCACCGAGTTGAAGGATGATCGCCTCGACCAGAGCGGGGTCGTTGATCGGGCGGATGCCCAATCCATCTCCGGCCTCGTAGTCCAGACCGTCCTCGCCGAGCGCAAAGGTGAAGTGGCGGACTTCCTTGGCTGAGTCCTCGCCGGACAACAGCCGGTTGGCGAGGACGGTTGCAGGATAGGGGTTCTTGCGAGTCCACTGGGACTTGGTCTTCGTCTGAGCGGGCGCAACCGGCGAGGCAGCGGCCCCCGCATCACCGTCGACACCGGCCACCGCAGTGACGGCCCGAACGATCCACTCGGCCGCCGGATCCTCGTAGTCGACGTCGCAATCGGTGCGGTCGACCACCCGGGTCCCACCGAGCGCTTCGAAGCGGGCGTCGATGTTCTTGCCCGACTGGCAGTACCCGTCGTAGCTGGTGTCACCGAGTGCGAGCACGCCGAAGTAGAGACCCTCCAGCCGGGGCGCACTCTCGGATTCGACTGCATCCCAGAACAACTGCGCGTTGTCGGGCATCTCGCCCTCGCCGTAGGTGGAGGTGATGACGAGCACCCGGCGCATGGCGGAAAGTGCATTGATATCCACGGTGTCCAGACTCGCGACAAGTGGTTCGAGACCGTGGGCACGAGCAGCTGCGGCCGCGTCTTCGGCCACGGACTCCGCGTTGCCGGTCTGGCTTCCGTAGAGGATGTGCACTGCTGCGCCGGCAGTTCTCTCCACTGTCGCTGTTGCAGCACCGGTTTGACCGGGCATGACAGTTCGTGAGTGTAGACCGGCCAGGAATCCGGAAAGCCACGCGCGTTGGTCGCCGGTGAACGGTGCGTATTCGGGGATGTACGGGATTTCCATTTTGAAGCTCACCTACGTTCGGGGTAGGAGGTCAGGACACCAGGTCGGGGATCGTGCGCGAAGCGAACAGTTCGTCGAAGTTCGGCAGTGATCCGAGCTTGTCCCGATTCTTGTTGTCTTGAAACAGAATCCACCCGTACGTCGCCGGGCTGTCCATGGCCAACACGTTGCGCAGGCTCAGCGCCTGTTTGTAGTCGTCGACGCGCTTGGCTGCAATCAACGCAGCCAACTGTTCGTCGTCGTAGCCGGCGAGAATCTCTTTCGAGTACTTGACCAAGTGCTGGACGAGGGCGAAGTCCTCGGTCAGCACCAGGTTTCGGGCCGCCTTCTGCACTGCTGGATCGTCGGGTCCGGACGCACCCGGCGTGCGGGCGGTGGCGAGTTGTTGCGCGAAGTGAAGCACGGTGTACTCACTGAGCAGCGCATACATCGTCGCCGTATCGGTCTCGCCGTAGGCAGGGACTGCTCCGTTCAGTGCAGGGCGCCCGTCGCGCACTGCGAGTTTGAAGGTGCGGACCTGACGTGCTGCGATGGCGGACGCCAATTCTTCGAGAAGCTCTTTGTGCGACTTCGCAGCCAGGATTGCATCACTGTCCTGGTAGAGCATCAGTGACTTGGGCATCGCGTAGGCGAACGAGTGCTGTTCGACTTCCCAGTTCTCGAGCAGTCGGGTTCCGAGCGCGGATCCCGTTGCCTCCACGTGCAGTTCGAGTAGGAGTTGCACTGCGTGGTTGTGGACGGCGGCAAGAGGGTCGGTCGCAGCGGTGATCGAACCCAGCAGTACGGAATCGGCACTTGCTCGCAGTGCCAGTTCGCCGCGAGGGTCGTACTGGTAGAAGAACCCGCCGCTCATGCCGTTGCCGACACCCTTGCCGAACTCGCCGAGATTCACGACAGCACCGTTGGTCATGTACTCGCCGGCGAAGTCTCCGACACCTTCTACGACAGCACTGGCGCCGGAGTTACGAACTGCGAAGCGATCGCCTGCTTCACCTTCGACGAACACTCGTCCACCGGTGGCGCCGAAGAGTGCGAAGTTGCCGATCAACACGTTTCCACCGGCGTCACTGGAGCCGCCGCCTGGGCTGCGCACGGCAATCACTCCGCCGCTCATACTCTTTCCCACACCGTCGTTGCACGTCCCGGTGTGCTCCAGGTGCATGCCGTCATTGCAGAATGCGCCGAACGAGAGGCCCGCAGATCCAGTCGTCAGGACGCGCACGCTGCCTGGAGCCAGATACCGTCGCCCGCGCTCGTCGGTCAGTACTCCCGGAGCGAGAAGCCCGGCCGCTCCGTAGTTGAGTTCACGTTCGAGGTCGATCGCCAACTGACCACCGACGCTCTTGTTCCGGTTACCCAGGTGCAGTGCACCTTCGGCGAATTCAGGTCCGGACACGGCGACCGAGGCCTCGCCACGGTTGAAGAACACCGTGCGAACCTCGTCCATGATCTTCTCGTCGAGCGCGTACTCACGTTCGAGGTACACAGGATTGTCGATGGTGATGTTCGGAGCGGTCTCGAACATCGCGTCCAGCTTCAGATTGCCGACAATAGACGGGTGATCGAGCAGATGCAGGAGATCCGTTCGACCCCGCGCTTCCTGAAGGGACCGCATTCCCAGATTCGCGAGCAGTTCCCGAGTTTCGTGAGCGATGTTGAGAAGGTACTGCGCCATCGCGCGGGGATCGCCGTCGAACAGTTCCGGGTTGGTGGTCAGACCGGCGGGGCACTTGATGTTGCAGTTCTTGGCCATGACGCAGCCCATCATCATCAGCGCCGACGTACCGAACTCGAAGCTGTCTGCGCCGAGTAGGGCGGAAGTGATGATGTCGCTGCCGGTCTGATGCGCGCCCGAGCATCGCAGAACGACTTTCTGGCGAAGGCCGTTGGCACACAGAGCTTGATGGACCTCCGCGATACCGACCTCGGCCGCACGGCCCGCGTACTTGAGGCTGGTCACCGAAGCGGCGCCGGTGCCACCGGTATTTCCGGCGACGTTGATGACGTCGGCGCCGGCCTTGGCGACACCGACGGCGATGGTGCCGATTCCTTCCGAGGACACCAACTTCACGATCACCCGAATGCGAGCTGCCTTGCAGTCGTGGATGAGCTGAGCGAGGTCCTCGATGGAGTACGTGTCGTGGTGAGGCGGCGGCGAAACCAGTTCGACGCCGGGCGTTCCGCCGCGGGCGGCAGCGATGTCGACGGTGACCTTGGCGGCCGGAAGCTGCCCGCCCTCACCGGGTTTTGCGCCTTGGCCGAGTTTGATCTCGATCTCTTCGAGCATCGGATCGGCGAGGTAGCCCGCCCAGATTCCGAAGCGTCCGGATGCAAACTGCTTGATGCGCGATGCACGAATCGTGTCGTAGCGCGAAAGGTGTTCGCCGCCTTCGCCGCTGTTGGACATCGCACCGACCATGTTCGTGCCGTGCGCGACGGCTTCGTGCGCCGGAGCGTTCAGTGCGCCATGGCTCATGGCACCCGACGCCAACTTCGGGGTGATGTCGCTTGCACTCTGTACCTCGGAGAGAGGTACACCTGCCGGTGCGACCCTCAGCTTGGACAGGAACTCTGCCGCAATACCGGTTGCATTCAGCACCAGATCCGGGTCGGTGGCCTCGATGGTGACGTCGTCGGCAAAGGCGACGGAAAGAGCATCGCCGAGTGCTACCACCCGAGCGGTGTCGTCGGCCAGTGGACCGTCCAGGCTAAGTGTGTACCGGCCGTCCGCGGCAGATTCACACCGGATTCCACGCATCACGATCGTCTTATTGCCGCGCACCGAGAATCGGCTGATCTGGTCGGTGAACTCGGCTGTCGTCACCGCAAATGTGACATCACCGGGCACGGAGATGACATCGCGCAACGCGGCGGGACGACGCGATCGTTCCGCAGCCATGACAGTGGAAAAGTCCCGGTACCCGGCGGTGATGTCGAAGTCGTCGATCTGCTCGGTGGTCAACCGGTCGAAGCTCGTCGCCCGGTATGCCCCGGCGTCGAGGCGGAAGGCGTCGTCGAGCCGTCCGAGCGGCAGTAGACGTAGAGCCTCGAATTGTTCTGTTCCGGAGGGACTGTCGAACGCGATCTTCTCCTCGGTGAGTTCGACGTACTTACGGACCGCGGTGGTACCGAACGAATGCCCTGCGCCGTCTGCACGCTCCTTGAACAGGCCGAGCAGTGGCAGATCCTTCTCGCCCCCGACTTCGCTCGCACGCTCGTGCCACTGTTTCGAGGTCACCGCGACGGTGTCGAAACAGACGCCACCCACCGGTGACTTCATGTTGGGGAACCACTGGCGCAGAACAGGGTCGGAAGTGTCGAGGAAGTTGGGTTCGAAGAATTCTCCACCGATGTAGCTCTCGACGGTGCACAGTCCGACGCGCCCCATCGTCTTCATGAGGGACTTCTCGGCGGCCTTCGCGAAGCGTCGGAACGCGGCATCCGGGTCAGCGGCGAACTTCTCCTCGGCTCGCAACTGAACGGACAGCGGGTAGACCGCGGAAGCACCGAAACCGAGTGCGGCCGCAACGTGGTGTGAGGACTCGATCTGGCCGCTCTCCACGATGAGAGAGACGCGCAATCGCAGGCCCGCGTCGATGAGGCGCTGGTTCAATGCTCCGACGACCATGATCGCGGGAAGTGTTGCGCGCTCGTGAGATACGTGGCGGTCGGTCAGGACCGCGATTCCGCCCTGTTCGGCCGCGAAGGCTACAACAGCATCGCCGAGCGCGGTCATCGCGTCGACCATTGCCTGCGCGTCGCCCTCGGCGGGGTAGAGCATTTCGAAGCGGCGGTGCGGAGTGTGGTTCTGTTCGCGGATCTTGAGCATGTCCAGGTGCCCGAGGATCGGCGAGGCGATGACGATCTGCTTGCCCTGTCCGGGAGACATCTTCGCACCCAATGCGACCCTGAGAGTCATACCGTCCGCTTCCCGGATGCTGTCGAGGGGAGGGTTGGTTACCTGGGCGAATCGCTGCGAAAAGTAACGAGCCACGCCGCCTTCGCGGTCGCTGAATGCGTTGATGGCGTTGCCGTAACCCATGGCGGAGACCTTTTCGGCTCCGTGCGTGAGCATCGGATCCATCAGGAATTTGAAACTTTCCTGATCCAGGGAGTACGCCATGTAGCGCTGATGAACCTCGAAGGTGCCGTTGTAGCGGGTCGGGGAGCTGACCTTCTCCGCTGGCACGGTGGGAATGTCTTCGATCAGGATTCGCGATTGCTCCAGCAACGACTGGTAGTCGCGCTGAGCGGCAATCTTTTCCAGAGCTTCGCGGGCAGTGTAGGTATGGCGGTCTCGATGATCGAAGTACAACATTCCGCCGGCCTCGACGCGGCCACGGTGAATCACCGTCTCAGGCGCGAACGCGATCTGTCCGGCTTCGGAGAATGCGCACACGTAGTCGTGTGTCTCGATCGTGCGTAGTGGACGCAGACCGAGGCGATCCAGGCGCGCACCGATGATGGTGCCGTCGCCGAACACCAGCGCTGCCGGTCCGTCGTTCTTCTCCTCGTACAGCGAGAAGTACTCGAACATCGCACGCACTGCGGGGGAGAGGGTGGTGTCGTTTTCCCAGGCAGGCGGCATCATCGAGACCACAGCCGTCACCAGGTCGACACTGTCCTCGATGACGCGTGCTTCCAGGGTCTGATCGAGTCGGCAACTGTCGGACTGGCCGGGCGGACGGACGATCGCACGTCGTTTTGCGCTTGCCACCGCTGCTTCGGAGAGCCGATTCTTCTTGTCGGTGTTCAGTTCTCCGTTGTGAGCCATGAATCGGAACGGCTGCGCCATCGTGGGATGCGGGTCCGTGTTGGTCGAGAACCGCGTGTGGAAGTACATCGTGTGGACAGCGTGATCGGGGTCGACCAGGTCGCGGAAGTACGGGATCACTTCGTCGGAGTTCAAGCGGCCCTTGAGAACCTGAGTCCTCGCGCTGAGCGAGAGTGGGTACAACCCGCGTAGTGCAGGGGTGTTGTACGCGATGGCTTCGATGGCGAGCAGAGCTTCGTGCACGAGGCGATCGACTACCGCAGGCTCGGGACGCGGAGTGGGGACCTCGAAAATCCACTGCCGGATCGGAAGCTGATGCGCGATGGCTGCCGGCCGAATCGCCGAGTCGTCGACCGGCACGTTGCGCACAGCGAGGGTGGTGAAGCCTCGGTCCAGAAGTTCGCGTTCCACCAGAGCGGCTGCACGAGCATGCTGAGCATCGTCGTCCGGAAGGAAGAAGTTGCCGACGCAGAAGCGGCCGGCGCGGAGATCTGAGCGCCCGGTGACCTTGCGGAAGAACCGGAGGGAGAGGTCAACCGAGACACCGCCGCCGTCGCCGACGCCCTCGGAAGACATACCGCCGCGGTGCGGTACCGAGCAGAGTGCTTCTCGCCCCTTGATCAGGACATCGTGGGTCTGCACGCCGTCCTTGCGCGTGATGAACCCGACCCCGCAACTGCTCTTGTCATCTGAGGGGTCGTACAAACCGACGATGGACGTGCTCACTGCAGCAACCTTCTCCCTGTCCTGGTTGCCCGGAGATCGTTCGACCGGGCAGATACGACGGCATGTATTCCGTCAGGGCAGGGCGTCGCTGCTTCGATGAAGCGGCACCCGAATGGGATCAGACTACTGAGTAGAGGCTTACCTTAGTCAAGTCTACTTGGTGTGACTTGGATCTGAGCAGGTCAGAGGGTTGCTTTGTAGGCAAGTGCGTAGGCGATCTTGCCCGGCTTGTCGTCTGTGTACGGCTTGGACAGCTTTGCGAACTCGCCCTTGGACTCGGCTTTGCCGTCGTTCCAGGCCGACAGGACGCCAAGATCGGTGGCAGTGAATCCGCTGTCGACGACGGCATCGCCCGTCAACGCTGTCTGTGCTTTGGTCACCGACTTCACGGTGCCCAGGTAGCTGGAGAGATCATCGCGATTCCAGTTGGTGAGGTCGACGGGCGCGGTGTCGCGGACCCAGGCGCCCCAGTAGAACTCCTGGAACGGAATCGTGCCTGCGGCGAATCCGATGTCGCGGGAGAAGTACATCAAGCTGCGGTACTTGTCGTCGGCGAAGTTGGCCAGGCCGACGCTCTTCGGCAGAGCCTGGACCGGTACCTGGTTTCCGTCGACGTCACGCGACCAGACCCACTTGTTCTTCTCCATCTCGGTCCAGAAGGCACCTTCACTCAAGCCGCTGAGGTTGCCGAGAACCCGCAGTCGCACGTGAAGGTCGGGACCGCCGTCGGCCGTCTCGATGAAGGACGTGAGGGTGTGGTGACCGTCGGTTAGATAGAGATCGCCGCGGGGACCGACGACCACGGTCTTCATGGGCGCGATGCTCTCCGCGGTTTCCTGACCCACCGGGAGCTGGCAGGTGAAGGACGACGGGTCCTTCAGCGTCGACGCCGCAGTAGCGGTCGCGGCCTGGATCTGGCCGTTCGCCTCACACCAGTCGTCGAACTTCTTGTTGATCGTGTCTTTTCCGAGCGTGTATCGCCCGAGCTTGTAGTACACCTCGTCGTAGCCGAGGGACGGTTGTGTCGCGTGAACGTCGCCGATGCGCACGTCCAGGAGATCACCTTCCTTGGCGCACAGGTACTCCGATCCGCCGGCGGAGCCTGAGAACGAACCGGTGGAGATTCCGCCACACGCGAGGGGAGCGGCGACAGCGGGAGTGCTGACCAATGTTCCGGCGCCGAGCAGTGCCAGTGTTGTGAGTGCCGAGATGGCGGAACGACGCATGTGGGGATCTCTCCTGATGATGGGTTCGCACGTGAAGAAGCTTGCGTCACAATCGCTCAGGGTGGTTTCGGACTTACTGACAACAGACGTCCGCGCGGTGGCTACCACGTGAATTCACGTCGTAACCACCGCGCGGTGAGCCGGTTGGTTGATCAGCCCTGCAGTTGATCAGCCTTGCAGTTGATCAGCCCTTGTAGTTGTAGAAGCCCTCGCCGACAGCGACGCCGAGCTTGCCTTCATCGATGTAGTTCTTCTTGATGTAGTCGGCGAATTCGCGCTGCTTCTCGCCGCCCTGGGAGGAGATGTTGTAGACGGTGGTCAACCCGACGACGTCCATGATCTGGAAGGGGCCGAACGGGGCTCCGGTGCCGATACGCCACGTCTTGTCGACCATGTCGGGATCGGCGATGCCGTCGATCAGCAGGTCGGATGCTGCGTTGAGGAGCGGGACCAGGAGCGAGTTGAGTACGTAGCCCGCCTTCTCCTTCTTGAGTTCGATCGGCACCATGCCGATGTTCTTCGCGAACTCGACGACCTCGCGGTACACGGCGGGGTCGGTGGACTCGGTGCCCATGACCTCGGCAGTGTTGTTGACCCACACGTGATTTGCGAAGTGCAGTGCGAGGAACTTCTCGGGGCGGCCGGTGAACTCCTTGAGATCGCTCGGCAGCAGCGTCGAGGAGTTGGTAGCGAACACCGTGTGCTCAGGAGCAACCGTGGCAAGCTTCTCGTAGGTGTCGCGCTTGATGGCGATGTCCTCGGGAATTGCCTCGATGACCAGGTCGGCCTTGGCGACGGCTTCGCCTAGATCGTACGAGTACGTAATACGTTGCAGCGCTTCGTCAGCCTTGCCTTCCTTGGCACCCTCGACGTTCTCGGCCTTGTAGGCCGCGGCCAACGAGTCGAACCGAGCCTTGGCCTTTTCGATGACCTCGGCGTTGATGTCGTACGCGACGACGTCGAAGCCGTGATAGGCGGTCTGATAGGCGATCTGTGAGCCGAGAACTCCGGTACCCAGAACGGTGATCTGCTTCAGTTCAGTCATTTTCGATCCTCAATCCTATTCGGTGGGTAGTCCGGCAAGCGTCAATCGGACCTGTGCGGCAACGATGTTCGTGAGTTCGTCAGCCGTGATCCGGTCCAATGCCGCGCGGGCTATTTCGAAGTGCAGCACGTTGGAAATCGTTCGCGCTGCAGTGGTGGTTCGGGTGGTGTGGTTGGGGTGTGCCTCGTGCAAGATTTGCGCAATCCGCGTTTGCAGGCGCTGCGAGAGTTCCAGGCCTTCGGCCCGGAAACACTCGCTGGGCTCACCGAACAACACCTCGCGTTGGTAGATGCCGGTGTTCTCGTCGTTTCGGCGACTTGCGATCAGCAGGGGTGAAACCAGCTCGAGCACACGATCTTCTGTGCCGGTCGACTTGGCTTCACGCTCTTCTCCCAATTCGATCTGCTTGCGGTATTCCGCGTTGTACACCATGAGCAGCAACTCGGCTTTGCTTGCGGCGTAACGAAAGAGAGTGCCGCCGGCTACATCGGCGCGGTCGGCAATTTCTTGAGTTGTGACTGCGCTGTAGCCCTTTTCCGCGAACAGTTCGGCAGCGGCGTCGAAGATGCGTGTCTGCTTCTCGAGTTTGTTGCGTTCGCGACGGCCCAGCTCTTGGTCCGGCTTCGTCATCCCGCTCACCTCGTTCCATTTCGGATCACGCTCATAAATGAGTCTACTCCGAAATATCGGGAGGGTGGAGTCTCCTCCGTCACATCACCGCAGTCCGCTGACCCAACCGGCGAACACGTCTGAGAACACGTCCGCTTCGCACGCATGCGCCGATTCGGGGTAGGCACATTCGGGGTATCCGGCGACGACGGTGGCAAGTTCGGCATTGCAACACTGCGCCAAGAGGCCGCGCAGGAGGTCCGCGGCCGACCAGCCGGCGATGGATGCTGCTGGGATGCCCTCTTCCTCGTACACCTTCACCAGATCGGCGTGCCTCCAGGACAATTCCTCGGCCACCAATGCATCGGGGTTGAAAGACATGGCGCGGTCGAGTGATCCGCGCAGAAGTGAGTGCGGATCGTCCTCGCCGCGAAGCCTGGTCGCGAGGTCCGCCGGCGCCTTCTGCATGACGAACATCCAAGGTTTGCCGTCGGGAAAGACTCCACCGAAGCCTGCCACGTTGAACGGTAAGTGGCTACTGAGAAAATCGGTCTCCACGTCGACGTGTTGATCGTCGCCCAGATGAATGAAGTGGCCGGAGGCAATCTCCTCGCCCATTGCCGGCTCAGCCCATGTGTTGTTCCACAGATCGGTCATCCGACTGCCTTCGGGAAAATCGAGAACCTCGAAGAGAAAACCCATGTCTCTACAACTCCCCGTCGAAGTGGGTGGTTACTCCACCGGTCAGTCGAGAAACCGTCTGCGCCGAGGTCGCGAGGACGACTCGGCTTGTCTCGAAGGTCATCTCGTCGCGTTCGGTGTCCTCCGATTCGGGATCCTCGGCGAGTGAGAAGTCGAGTTCCACCTCTCGATCGGTGCTGGAACAGACCGAGATCATCAGCCCGAGTCGTTCGTCGGTGAACGCCGGAAGCGATTTCTCGGGATGGAAGTCTGCGGCCGCGTGAAAGAAGAACGCCGCCAGCCGTTCGACGAATCCGTCGTCCGTATGTCGGCTGAGATACTGATTGAAGCGGTCGGGGCTGAGCAGTCCGACGTCGAAA
Source organism: Rhodococcus sp. MT28 (assembly GCF_058792695.1). Taxonomy (NCBI): domain Bacteria; kingdom Bacillati; phylum Actinomycetota; class Actinomycetes; order Mycobacteriales; family Nocardiaceae; genus Rhodococcus; species Rhodococcus sp. MT28. The sequence goes on along the minus strand of NZ_JBXAFD010000001.1, from coordinate 1,652,968 downwards.
ACGAGTGTGGGCACGTCGGATTCGAAGACAGTGGCGGGAACCGCATGACTGCGAAGGAAGACTGCGGCGCCGCCGTATCCCGGCAACCTGAACCCATCACGCATCTGGTGTACTCCCGTCGCAGTGGTGTCCTGTCCACGCTAGGCCATTGCTCGGCCGCGTGCTGCCTACTCGAGTAGGCAGCTTGATGGAAGAATCACCGCCTATGACTGCTGTCCTGTACCCGCCCGTCGAGCCGTACGAGTCGGGGCTGTTGGAAGTGGCGGACGGTCAGAGTCTCTACTGGGAGACAGTCGGCAATCCGGCGGGCATTCCGGTTCTCTACCTCCACGGCGGTCCTGGTTCGGGATGCGCTGTCGGCGCCAGGCGTTTCTTCGATCCCGAAGTCTTTCGCGCAGTTCTGTTCGATCAGCGAGGCTGTGGGCGCAGTCTTCCGCTAGCGAGCAGTCCGGACGTCGATCTGACCGTGAACACCACGGCGCACATTGTGGAAGACATCGAGCGTCTTCGTGAGCATCTCGGTATCGAGCGATGGATCGTGACGGGACTTTCCTGGGGCGTGAGTTTGGGTCTGGTGTACGCGCAGGCGTTTCCCGCGCGGGTGCAAGCGATGGCCCTGGGCGCGATCACCGGCGGGACGAGGGTCGAAATCGAGTGGATCACCCGTGCCATGGGCCGGGTATTTCCGCGTGAATGGGAAGAGTTCGTGGCGCCGTTGCCGGTGGACGAGCGTGACGGAAACCTCCCCGCGGCGTACGCGCGACTGCTTGCCGATCCGGATCCTGTTGTGCGCGAGAATGCCGCGTTGCAGTGGTGCCGTTGGGAAGACGTGCACGTGTCGCTGATGCCGGGGTGGACTCCGAGTGTTCGATACCAGAATCCGGACTTCCGCCGGGTGATGACCAGGCTGGTTACGCATTACTGGGGTAACGACTGCTTCCTGGCGCCGAATCAGATATTGGACGGAATGGACCGTCTCGCTGAGATTCCCGCGATTCTCGTGCACGGACGGTATGACATTTCCGGGCCACTCGACACTGCCTGGGCGATCCACCGGCGTTGGCCGGGTAGTGAGTTGGTGGTACTCGACGGCGCCGGGCATGGCGGCAGCGGATTCAACGAGGCAATCGTGGAAGCGCTGAATTCACTGGCTCATTCGGCCTGATCGAGTGCCCCGGCGCGGGCCGCAGCGAGCGCGCCGGCAGCAGCACGATCGGCAACCGACTGGTCGACGGGTAGATCGGCGACCAGCAGGCGATAGTAGATGGGTGCGGCGACGGCCGCCAGAAGATCAGCGGCCGAGACCTTCTCGGAGATCTCCCCGCGCTCGACTGCTCGGCGAACGACGATGTCTGCCAGTTCGTAACGTGCGGAATAGAACTCGCGCTTGAGTCTCGCGACCTCGGGCGTGCGGACCGCGTCGGAGAACAGTGCAGCCACCAACGCGCCGCCCGACTCGCTGGTCACCAGTGCGACTATCGATCTGGCCATCTCGCGCAGGTCGGATTCGATGGAACCGGTATCCGGGATGGGGACGGTGGTTGCCGATACCTCGATCGCCGCGTCGGCCACCAACTGGGACAGCGTGCTCCACCGCCGGTAGATCGTGGTCTTGTGGACTCCGGAGCGGGCGGCTATGTCCTCGATAGTCATCGCCGCGAATCCGCGTTCGGACAATTCGGCCGCCGTGGCTGCCAGGACGGCCTCGCGCACCCTGGCACTACGCCCTCCGGGCCGTTGTGGTGTCGAAGTCATGAGCCAACCTTATCGCAACAAGGTGTTGTGTTAGCTGGAGGCACGTGGTTCACTGAGCTAATGCAACTTATCGTTGCATTAGAGATGAATTGAGGGGTGTTTTCCCATGTCATACGAATTTCCTGTCGATCACCGAGGCCTCTTCGAAGAGCGCGCAGGACAGTTTCTGAGCTTCGGGCTCCCCGTCTCGGATCTCGAGGAACTGCGCGCGTCCATCCACTCGACCTGGGCCGACGCGCCGGGTGGTTGGTCGTACGAGTGGTCGGCGTTGGCAGCAAAGTACTCCGCCGACGGCAATCATTCACTCGCGGCGATGATCTACGGAATCGCCAAGTTCCCCGTCCTGGCCAACGATTCGCGGCGCCGGGCCCTGCAGAATCAGGTGGACGAATACGTCAAGGCAGCACCGGGATTCGGGCTCGAGTTCGAGCGTCGAATCCTGTCCCTGCCCTACCGATCCGGCGAGATCGAGCTACCGGTACACATTCTCTCCGTGGACGGAAGGTACGAGGATGCACCCGCCCTGTTGCTCAGCGGCGGCGTCGACGGCTGGAAGATGGACATGCATCCGTTGGTCAGTGCGTTCGCGAAGAACGCCGGAGTGACTGTTGTTGCCTTCGACCAGCCGGGAACTGGTGAATCACCGGTTCCTCTCGACGCTTTCGGTGACGAGGTGATCGACGGACTGGTGGCGACGGCTCGCGCCCTCGGCAATGGCCAGGTGGCACACCTGGGAGTCTCCTTCGGTGGCAACTTCGCCGTGCGGTCGGGGTTGACCGGCGCCGTCGATGCGGTGATCAACATCGGCGCCCCGGTCAAGGGCGCGTTCGAGACCGCGAACGCGGAGCGCCTGGTCTACGGCATGGGTGACATCGTCGGAAACGCACTGGGTTTCGATGCCCCGGCAACCAAAGAGGCGCTGGTACAGGGTCTCCGTGCTTTCGATCGCAGTGTCTTGATGACCGCCGACGACGGCCGGACCCCGATGCTTGTGGTCAACGGGGCCGACGACGTTCACATCCCGCTCTCGGACACCACTCTCTTCGAGGAGCGCCCGAACACGCAGGTACACGTCATCCCGGATGCGGGGCACTGCGCAGTGACCAAGCTGTCCGAGTTGACGCCGATGATGATCGACTGGCTACGAGATGCCCTGTCAGGAACCGCTCCACGAACCGGTAGATGATCCGCCGCCGAAGCTGGCAAAACGATACGTCGCAAGAACGGCTTTGTGATCGGTCGGCCACGGCGTCGGTGAAGCGATGAAGTTGTCCTGGGAGTTCTCCTCCACTCTTTTGTTGTGCACGATCGTCTTTCGCGGGCCGATGATCCCGACAGATCCCAACTTCAGGTCGGAAGCGCGATCGGCGAAGATGTAGTCGATCCGATCGCGTTCGTCTGCCTCGGGTGCCCAGGTGAGCTGTGAGGTGTCGACGTCGGGATTGTCGGACGGCCAGGTGAAGCCCGGGTGTGTGGCCGGGTTCGGGTACTTACTGCGGTAAGCGTCGACGAATCCGGCTTGGTCGAGCAGGCGGGTGGATTCCCAAGGAACGACTACACCGTTGTGGTCGAACAGATTTCGCGTGCCGTCGGTCCAATCCAGGGCCGACGGTTCGTTGAAATCGCCACCGAGGATGACGGATCTGCCCTTGGCCCGTTCTTTTGCCGCATCGTCGACGAACGTCGAAATTGCCTTGGGTCGTCCCGAATTGATGTTCACGCGCTGAACCGTCTCGGGGTCCGTGACCGGACCGGACGGCATCTTGTTCCAGCCGAACTCGGAGAACTCTCCGGGCTTGGGAACACCCGCGCCGTATCCGCGCGGTAGATACGTCGCGTAGGACGTGTAGGCCAGATGTGCCGAGTAGGCGGCGATTTGTTTGCCGTCGACCGTCACGACTGCCTTGATCATCGAGTTCAGGTCGGCTGTTTCCTCGATCGGAAACTTGGAGAGAATCCCCACGTCGGAGGACGCTGCTCCGTAGAAGGTGGTTCCTGATTTGGTCAGCATGTCCGCCAATGCAGTTGTCGCAGTGCCGGCTTCCGACAGGAGAACTATCGACGCCTGTGTCGAGATGATCATGTCGGCGATCAGCTGCAGGCCACCGTTGATCTTGGTTCCGCCGTGCCAGGTGTTGAGGGAGAGCACTTTGATCTCCTGCGCGGGGCTCGCCCCCGCGACGGAGGTATTGGCACCCAATGTAAATGCGCTCGCGGTGACTGTGCCCGCGGCTACCGCCATCGCCTTGACCATCTGGCGGCGCGTCAATCCATTCATCAAATCCCGGCTCTCGTTGTCGTGTGCTCGAACCCCCGGAAGATAATTACCATCGCTACCTAAACGGACAGTTAACCAATTGTAAAATGGCAGATTTCCACAGAACGCCGTGCGGGCAATAGTCTTCTGATCGTGGTACTCAGTGAGCGTTTCCCCGGTAACAAGACCTTCGCGAAGGTTCGTGTCCTGCCGCCGGTGGTGAAGCTGCTCCTCCTCTCGATGGTGCTGTTCAACATCGGGTTCTATCTGGTTGTCCCCTTTCTGGCGGTGCACCTTTCGGAGGACCTCGGATTTGCGGCCTGGATTGTCGGCCTGGTCCTCGGATTGCGGATGTTCAGTCAGCAGGGCATGTTCTTCATCGGTGGAAGCCTCGCCGACAGGTTCGGCAAGCGTCCGATCATCCTGCTGGGCATAGCCGTTCGTGTAGTCGGTTTTCTGATGCTCGGTCTGGCAGAAAGCATGAGCGCCGTGATCGTCGGCGTGCTCCTGGTCGGCTTTGCTGCCGCGCTCTTCGCGCCCGCAGTGGAGTCGGCCAACGCGGAGTACGGACGCGAACTCGAGTCCGCCGGAGTTATGCGTCGTACCGATTTGTTTGCAGTGGAACAGATGTGCAGCCGCCTGGGAACAGTGATCGGTCCGGCGCTGGGAGCTGCTCTCCTGATGTTTCCGTTCTCGTGGACGGCGTCGAGCGCCGCGTTGCTCTTCGCGATCATGTGGGTCGGGTTCTTCATCTGGTTCCCCCGACCGGGCGATGCCCACGACGGCCCGGTGTCGACCTATACGCTGCGCGACGTCTGGCGAAGTGTCCTGACCAACAACAACTTTCTGCTCTTCGCGACGCTCTGCAGTTTTCAGCTGGTTGCGTACAGCCAGCTGTACCTGATGCTTCCGGAACAGCTCGAGCGCGGAATCGGTTCGCAGTCGGCGCTGGGATGGTTCTACGTGGGCGCGGCGGTGTTGGTGATCGTCGGGCAGGGACCGACGGTCGCGGTTGCCCACCGCATCGGGCATCGGCGCGCGATCACCTTCGGGCTTGTGCTCATTTCGGTGTCGTTCCTGGTTCCGCTGGTCACCGGCGTCGACTCCGCAGCTTCGGCGTCGACGCAGATAGTCGGTCTGGCGGTGTGGATCGGGCTGCTGCACCTGGGACAGATGTTGATGGTGCCGCCGATGCGAGACACCATCGCGATCCTCGGTCGTGAAAGCAACCTCGGAGCGCACTTCGGCATGCTCAACACGATCGGCGGTCTGCTCGCGCTCCTGGGAACCGTGGGAGTCGGATTCGTGTACGACCTCGTCGACAACGGCCACGCAGCGCCGGCGTCACCATGGGTGTTCGTTGCGCTCTGCGTGGCCGTGTCGGCTGTGGTGTTGTGGGTGTGGTCAGGCCGAACGAAAGTTATCGACCAGCGATCGTCTGATTGATCTTTGCGACGAAATCTTCCAGCACAAACGGAATGGTGAGTGGGTTCGGCATGGACACCGCGTCACTGACGATGGGGTCCAAGCTGATCAGGCCTCCGGTCTCGACCACGTTCAGATTGGTGAACGCCGGCTGCGACTCCATCTCGGCGCGAGCCTTCTCGTAGTTGTCGAAGAGCAGGTAGTCGCACTCGAGGAGGTCGTAGTTCTCGGCGGAGATCTCGTAGTTCAGCTTGCCCGCGAACCGATCCTTCAGTGCGGCAGGCGCCGTGAATCCCAATTGCGTGAGCAGCTGAGCCCGCGCTGCCTCGGGGCTGAACGCTCGCAGATTTCCGTCGCTCCAGCGAATGACGAGAGCTGCTGTCTTGCCTTCGAACTGGGGGTTCTCCGCGCGGGTGCGAACGATGAGGTCTTCGACTTCCTGGACCTCCTTCTTTGCCTGCGCGGGAACGCCCACAGCCGTACCGATGCGGGTCGTGACTTCCTGCCAGGGCAGAACCCAATCCGTCTGATCGGCGGCGTGCAGCACCGTCGGCGCGATGGCGCTGAGCTGCTTGTACAGATCCTCGTCGATCGCGTTGTTGACGGCGATGATCAGGTCAGGCGCTGCAGCCACGATCGTTTCGATGTCGAAATCGGTGGTGGCGTTGGCCAATGGCGTCGGCTCGGCGCCCTGGACTGCGGAGTCGGCCCAGACGCCGATTCCGTCGTCGGTCGATCCCTTCCACACCGGGACCAGGACGGGCGTCAGCCCGAGGGAAAGCAAAACGTCCGCGTCGCCGATACCGACCGCTGCGATGCGGCTGGGTGCCTGCTCGATGGTGGTGGAGCCGAACTTGTGGTCGATCGTCACAGGGAAGGCGTTGGCCTCGGCGTGAGCACCTTCGGTGCCGGGAGAGGATTCGTCCTTCGCGCTGTCGCCACAGGCAGCAAGGGCGAAACCGGCTGCTGTTGCGAAGGTGACGGACAGCATGGCACGGCGGCTCAACATAGGGTTCACGGCAACCTCGGGTTTCATGGTTATGGGACCCTAACCATAGTGGAGTTGCTGTGTCGGCAGTGTTTGTTAACCTCCGCCCATGACGGCGGTTCTCGACTACACATCAGCAGGACCGTTCACCCGCATCGACGGGGTGGACATGCTCGCCCTCGAGTCGCTCCCCACCGACCCCATGCAAATATGCCGGGTAGTGCCGTACCTGGTGGTCCAACCCACCGATGCACGGTCGCTGAATCTGCCCACCGACCGATTCGACGAAAACCAGATCCGGCCGGCAAGCGTTCTGCTTCAACGCCTGCTTGCGCTCGATCCGGCACCGGTGACCTCCGCCCGTGAACCCGACAAGCGGCTCGTCGGAACCTGTCGGCACTTTGCTGTTTTGAGTTGTGCGTTTCCGCGCTATCGCGGAATTGCCGCTCGCGTCCGCTGTGGTTTTGCCACCTACTTTCAACCGGGACAGGGCGTGGACCACTGGATCACCGAGTACTGGGACGACGCCGGCAAGCGGTGGATCCGCATCGATTCGGAGATCCTCGGACAAAACGTCCTTCCTCACGCCCATAACCTGCAGCCGGGAGAATTCCTCAGTGGTGGTGAGGCGTGGCTGGCGTATCGACGCGGCGTTATCGACGGGTCCCAGTTCGGGGTGTACGGCACCGAGAACTGGGGGCCTGCCGAGATCCGCGGCAACGCAGTGAAGGATCTTGCCGCGATGAACAAGGTCGAAACTCTGCCGTGGGACGAGTGGGGTCGTATGACGGCCGCCTACGACAGAAAGACAGGCGCCGACTACGACCTACTGTTGGACGATGTCGCCGCGGTGTGCGCCGCCGACGATCCCGTTGCCGTGCGAGCACTGTACGAGCACGATGACTTGCGCGTGCCGGACAAGCTGATTCGTTTCTGAGATGCTGGTGCGATGAATCCGGAGCATCGCCAACTCGATTACGGACTTCGATTCGACTGGGGGTTGCGCGGCGCCGAAGCGATTGCTGCCGGCGTCGATGTGGCAGTGGTGGTAGACGTTCTCTCGTTCACGACGACGCTGAGCGTTGCCGCCGACGCGGGAATCGACGTACTTCCCTTTTCCTGGAACGACGAGCGCGCGGTCGATTACGCGCGTGATGCCGATGCGGTCCTGGCGGTGAGGCGGAGCGTAGCCGCGGAGGGTCAGATCAGTCTGTCTCCCAAGACGATTCGCGAAGCCGAGGTGTCGAGTCGGCTGGTGCTGCCGTCGCCGAACGGGTCGACTATCGCGTTTGCGTTGGCGTCTCAGGTTGCGGTGTGTGTCGGCGCTTCGTTGAGGAACGCTTCCGCCGTCGCGGATTGGATTGTGCACGAACATGGTTCGAGATCGAGGGTTGCGATAGTCGCGTCCGGTGAAAAGTGGCCCGGTGGAGAGTTGCGTCCGGCGGTGGAGGATCTGTGGGGCGCCGGTGCGGTTGTCACGGCGTTGACCGCGACTGGTTGGGAAGGGTCCCCATCGCCCGAGGCGCAGATGGCGGCGACTGCCTGGACGGCGGTGTCGGATTCGTACGAGGAACGGTTACGGGACTGCGCCTCAGGGCGCGAGTTGATCGTCATGGGGTTTCCACACGACGTCGCCATCGCCTCGGAACTCGACGACAGCGACACCGTACCTGTTCTCGAAGATCGTGTGTTTCGAGGTCAGCGCACCGGGCGTCGGTTGAACAAACTCCGCGCCCAGAGGTAGGAGAGGAAGGTGATTGCGACGCACCATCCGATCGCGAGTATCGCGTTGTTCCCGATAGCTTCGCCGAGAAGAAGTCCTCGAAGAGTCTCGATGATCGGAGTGAACGGCTGATACTCGGCAAACCATCGCAACACGGTCGGCATCGAGTCGGTGGGGACAAAGCCGCTTCCCAGGAACGGCAAGAGGATCAACACCATTGGAAGGTTGCTGGCCGTCTCGACACTCTTGCTGACGAGGCCGAAGGCGACCGACAACCAGATCATGGCGATGGAGACCAGGACGAGGAGTGCAAACGTCGCGGCCCACTCCACGAAGCCTGCAGTGGGCCGGAAGCCGACGGCTATCGCTACGGCGATGACGACAACGAGGCTCACGATCGTCTGAAGGAGGCTGCCGAGAACGTGACCGGTCAGGACGGACGTGCGCGTGATCGCCATCGTTCGGAATCGTGCAATGATCCCGGCGGTCATATCGGTTGCGACGGAGATAGCAGTACCTTGTGCCGCTGATGCCACGGTCATCAGAATGATCGCCGGTGCAACGTAATTGACGTACTCGGCTCGACCGCCACCGCCGGGGCCGAGGCCGTTCCCGAGCGTTCCGCCGAGCACGTAGACGAACAGCAGTAGGAAAACGACTGGCATTCCGACGAGCATCACCGTCATCGACGGATATCGAAGGATGTGTCGAATACTGCGACGCAGCATGGTTTTCGAGTCCTGATAGGCAAGCGTCATGGTGGTCATCGCGCGTCGGTCCTTTCGGTGGCGGTCAGAGTCAGGAACACGTCGTCCAGGTCGGGTGTGTGCACGGAGAGTTCCTTGACGTCGATCGAGTGAGCGTCGAGTTGGTCGAGAAGAGAGCGCAGCGAGCGGACACCCCCGTCGCTGGGGACCTGGAGGACATAGGCGGCATCGTCACGTGAAGATTCGTCGAAAACAGCTGCAGCAGAATCGAGCTGATCTCGGTCGAAGAAGTGAAGACGAATGTGGCCGCCGGGGATGTGCCGTTTGAGTTCCGCTGCCGTACCTTGGGCGACGATCCGTCCCTGATCGAGGACGGCGATGTGGTCGGCCAGTTGATCAGCTTCCTCGAGGTACTGGGTCGTGAGGAAGATGGTGACACCGCCCTCGACCAACTCCCGGATGATCTGCCACATGGTGCGTCGGCTCCGGGGGTCGAGGCCGGTGGTGGGCTCGTCCAGGAAGATGATCTCCGGTCGTCCGATCAACGTCATTGCCAGGTCGAGCCGTCGACGCATGCCGCCCGAGTAGGTCGACGCCAGCTTGTCCGCGGAGTCGATCAGATCGAACTTCTTCAGGAGTTCTTCAGTGCGCGTTAGACGTTCGTCCTTGCCGAGATGGTGCAGGTCGGCCATGAGGAGAAGGTTTTCCTCACCGGACAGATAGTCGTCGACTGCTGAGAACTGCCCGGTGACGCCGATGCGCGAACGCACCGCGTCGGGATCGTCGGAAGGGTTGTACCCGGCGATGCGGATGTCGCCGCCGTCTGCGGGAACGAGGGTCGAGAGGATTTCCACGATGGTGGTCTTGCCGGCGCCGTTGGGGCCGAGGAGTGCAAAGACGGTTCCGCGGTCGACGGAGATGTCGATTCCGTCCAGTACCGTCTTGTCGTCGTAGGCCTTCTTCAGGCCCGTCGCGGTGATGGCTGGTTTACGGGACATCAGCGTTCCTTTCGCTAGATCTTCTTGTTGGATTCTTCTCGAGGCTCCGAACGTCGAATGACGATGTCGCCGTAACTGGTGTGTGCCCGGACGTCTACCCGGCGTTCAGTGGAAGCCGGACCGTGCGTGGCATTCATCTGGTTGTCGACGCGGCCGAAGGACGTATGAGCGTCGAATCGCGCGGCGGTTCCGGATCGAACACCGATATGGATTCGTCCGGCGGCCGTCTTGGCGGATACGACTCCACTCTCGATGGCCTCGAAGCGGATGTCGCCGTTGGCGGTTGCGGCGCTCGCATCGGATTCGGCATGCTCGACGGCGACGCTTCCGTTGGCGGTCTTCGCCTTCAGTGCGCCGGTGATCGTGCCGATGTTGATGTCGCCGTTGGAGTTCTTGACCTCCGCGTTGCCGTCGACGCGGCCGATGCGGATGCTTCCGGACCCGGTGCTCGTGTCGATGTCACCGGCCACGTGCTCGACGATGATCGCGCCGGCCCCGGTGCTGATGTTGAGCGGCCCGGTGGTTTCCAGTGTGCAATCGCCCGCGGAAACCTTCACCCGTGATCGTCCGAGAGTGCCTTCGCTACGGAGGTTGGCAACTGCGGCAGTGCCTTCGAGTTCCGAGCCGGAGGGAAGCTGAACGGAGATGTCCACAGATCCTGTCTTCCCGAAGATGCCGAGGCCGCGCTGTTTCGGAGTCTTGATCTGCAGCCGGCCACCTGCGAATTCGACGCGTGTTTGTTCGGCGACTCGAACGTCGACCTCGCGAGACGAGTTGCTGGGCAACACTTCCACGACAGTGTCGTTGCGGCTGCTCGCCGTGATCCGGATGTGTGCGACTGCCACGTCGAAGTTCAAGGTGATGGGGTCAGGTGTGCTGAATGTAGGCATGGTGATACTCCCGATGAGGTTGTCTCGGTTGATGAAAGAGGGTGGTGCGAAAGATGAAGCCGGTGTCAGTGCACCCAGCCGCTGAAGCTTTCGGAACCTTGGGACGTGCGCTGTCTCGGAGTGCTTCTGTTCGCGCCGCCTTCCAGAGCCGTTGCAGCCGAGCGAACCAGCCACGCGTTGACGGAGATCCCGGCTTCCCGGGCCGCCGCCTCGATCCGGTCTTTGAGGTCTTGCCCCAGCCGCAGGTTGATTCGAGTCATCGAGGCGTCGTCGGACTCCGTGACGGGGCGCGGTGCCGGAGTCGGGTCCTCTTCGACGGGGGCCGGAGCCGGTTCACTGATGGCTGGTGCCACCACGAATTCGGGTTCGCGACCCCGCAGACGCAGGTCCACCGAACCCGGGGCGAGGTCACGCGTGATCTCGGCGGCTGCCGCAGACAATGCGTCGAGAAGGGTGAGTCGCACTGCTGATTCCAGCGGTGCGGTCAAACGATCGGCGAGTGCCTTTGCGTCTTCTCCGCCTGCTTCGGCCGCCACCGCGAGTTCGTGGCGAAGGTTGTCTACGTACGGTGTCAAGTCCATGGCATCACTATGGCACCACTTTGGTGCCACCGCAATAGTTTGGTGGCACATTCGTGTGAATTTGGTGAGAATTGCCAGGTCATCGGGGTGGTTGGCGATTCGGTCCGCGGCAGGCTGGCACACTCGTAAGGGTGAGTCCTGCCGAATCGAACCGCCGACGCCGCATCGTGCTCTGGATTGCCGGGGTGCTCGGCGTCGTGATCGTGGTTGGGGTGGTGGTCGTCGCGATCGCACCATCGCGGTACCTGCCCTGGGACACGGCTGAGTTCCCGGCGGTGGACGCGAGTGCGCTCACGTCTGATCAAGGTCGGGTGCTCGAGCTACTGCAATCCGAGCATGAGCAGGACCGTCCGGGCACCTTCTATTCCGACGGCATCGACGAAGAGTGGTGCGCCGACTTCGTCAGCTGGATCATGAGGGAAGCGGGTCGACCGTTGTCCAACCCGAACTCCGGAAGTTGGCGCATCCCGGGGGTGTACACCTTGCAGGAGTATTACCAAGGGATCGGCGCGTACGCCGAGAACGGCAGCGGGTACACCCCGAACGTGGGTGATGTGGTGATCTACGACAGTTCGAGATGGGTCGGTCAGCACACCAACATCGTTGTGGCAGTGGACGGCAACTCTGCGATCACGGTTGGCGGCAACGAGTTCGGCAAGGTGCGGGTTCATGACCTGGACTGGCAATCCGACTCTGCCGTCGTGGGATTCGGAAAACTTCACCCCTGATCGTTGCTCTTCGGAGACAAGGCGAACCACCGCGCCGACGCACGTGCCTCGTCACCGGCGTCGATGTGCAGCGTGTTCGTGCCGGTTCGCACGCTCACCTGCTCACCTCTCTTGATGGGCTGGGTGTACTCGAGGATCGCGCGAAAGGGCCCGCTTCGTAATCTGTCGGGCAGCGCATCTTCCACGGGCTGCCAGTAGATTGCGTTGTTCACGTGATCGAAGGGGTCGAAATCGCTCGAGCGCAACGGGAACGGCGTATCCGCTGACGGCGTCGTGTCCGGGGTCGGGTCGATCCACCGACGCCAGTGAAGATGCTGGTCCACGGCCGTCGATGCCAGGGCGGCGGTGAACTTCTCACTGATGGATGCCGGCATTCCCGTCTTCGGGTCGATGTTGATCCAGAACGCCTCGGTTTCGATCAACCCGCCGCCATCGGATCTGATGCGAACTCGCATCGAACACCACTTGTTCGACAGGCCTGAACACCAGCGCTGCAGGTGAACTCGATCCGGCCAGACGACCGGTTCGAGTACATCGATCACCGTTCTTCGTACCATCCACAGCGGGTGTGTATCCATGGCGCCGCGGTCGACGAGATTGTCGAAGCCCGCGTCTTGGAGGTAGCGCGCGATCGCGTCGAGGCGCAGTTGTTTGTCGGTGTGGATGTCACCCGTACGCACCGGCCACGAGGCCTGGAAGATGCTTCCGGTTGTCGGTAGTTCGGCCATCGCTACGTGGTCGTCGACTTTTGTACGGTTCATCGGATGTGGGCTCCCGGTGTTCGCCTGGTTGGGTGGCTTCACGCTTGCGTTACCCGATGGTGGGATCTTGAACCATCGGAGTTCATCGTTTTCTGAATCCAGTTTTCGATGTACTGTCGCACGTATGGATATCGAGGGCGTAGATGTGGTGACCAACGTGGCGGTGCTTGCGAGGTTCGGGCATGCACTGTCCGACGAGACTCGGACACGGATACTGCTCGAACTGAAGACCGCACCGCGGTATCCGTCCGACCTCGCTGAAACGCTGGCTGTGACCAGGCAGAAGCTGTCCAACCATCTGGCGTGCCTGCGCGGTTGTGGCTTGGTGGTGGCCGTCCCGGAAGGGCGCCGGACCAGATACGAACTCGCCGATGTACATATCGGTCGGGCCCTCGACGACCTGCTCGGGGTCGTACTCGCGGTGGATCCGTCGTACTGCCCGGACAGCGAATCAGAGGGGTGCTGCTGATGGTTGCGCCCGTTGACGGTGTCGGGCTCTCGACTGACCGGCGTGCGCTCTTGTCGAGAAGAATTCGCATCTTCGTGGCGATCACGATCAGCTACAACGTCGTCGAAGCGATCATCGCGCTGGCGGAGGGCACACGAGTGTCGTCCGCAGCACTGTTCGGTTTCGGCCTCGATTCGGTGATCGAAGTGTCCTCGGCGGCAGCTGTTGCCTGGCAGTTCTCGGCGCCGGATCCGACGAGCCGTGAGAAGACGGCACTGCGAGTGATCGCATTCTCGTTCTTCGGGCTCGCTGCGTACGTCTCGTTCGACGCGATTCGGTCGCTGTTCGGTCTGGGTGAAGCTCGGCACACGAGCGTCGGAATAGTATTGGCTGCGGTGAGTTTGGCGATCATGCCGGCCCTGTCCTATGCGCAACGCCGAGCCGGTCGGGAGTTGGGTTCGCTGTCGGCGGTCGCGGATTCGAAGCAGACGCTGCTCTGCACTTACCTCTCTGCTGTCTTGTTGGTCGGTTTGCTGCTCAACTCGCTGCTCGGCTGGTCGTGGGCGGATCCGATTGCGGCACTGGTCATCGCCGTCATCTCGGTGAAAGAAGGCATCAACGCGTGGAAGGGTGATCCGTGCTGCCCGGTTGTGGCTGCGCCCGCGAGCGGTGACGAGTGCGACTGCTGCTGAGTGAACACAGGTTTTGTCGAGTGAGCACCCCCTGCGGTGCGTCAGAGCGGGTGTTCACTCGATGAAAGGCGTGCCGACTTCTGCGCGGCCCTTGACGTGCGCGGCGCGTTGCTCGAGAAGGCGCCGCAGATACGGGCCGACAGCCAACCTCAGTGCCAGGTGTCCGAGCGCCCCGAAGGGGGCCGTAACCGTGAAGCGGTCATGCATCCGCGTCCACCCACCCGGCTGAACGTCGAAGACGTGCTCGTGCCGCATTGCGGCAAACGGGCCGCGGACCTGCTCGTCTGTGAACGAGTACGGACGGTTGTACTGCGTGATCCGGCTTGTCATCGAGAATCTCCACCCGAGATGCCGAGCAGTGAACGACACCTCGTCGCCCTCTCCCAGCGTCGATCTACCCGTACTCGTGACTGCCACCTCATCTGTTGCGCGGAGCGAGGCCGAGTGTTCGTCCATGTCGAGTTCGAGATCGAAGATCACCGCCGGTGGAGCATAGATATCGGTGATCACGACTACGGTGTGTTGCACAGTGCCAGTCTGCCAACATTGGTTTGCGATCCCGGCAAGCGGGTACGGGTCGGTGACCTGCGGTTCATCCGCGACGGGTGATGTTTTCGCCTTCCAGCCCCTCGAGACTGAGTAAGGGAAGTGCATTCTGTCGAAAGGAACGCTGATGACTGCTCCACCGCGGGAACCCGCGAATCACCCTGTCCGGCAGGGTTTCGCGGTAGGTACGACGTTTGCAGCAGCAATCCTGCTGCTCACCGCAGGCATTGTCGCTCTGCTTCAGGGCATCGCGGCCGTTGCCGACAACAATCTGTTTGTCGTGGGTATCAACTACACGTACAAGTTCGACATCACGACGTGGGGTTGGATCCACATCATCTTGGGCATCATCGGGATCGTGGTGGCCCTCGGCCTCTTCACCGGTGCAGTGTGGGCCAGGGCGGCGGCAATCGTCATTGCGTCGCTCTCGATCATCGCCAACTTCTTGTGGATGCCGTATTACCCACTGTGGTCGATCCTGGTCATCGCGCTCGATGTCGTTGTGATCTGGGCGGTCGCGACCTGGGACAGGGACAGAGTCTAGGCACCGAACAACCCGAGAGCAGTTGGTCCCGACCGAGTCGACTCGGTCGGGACCATCGCTCGTGCGTGGGACATTTCGACAGGGTGTGGCTCGGATCAGTCTGGGAGTCGACGCATTTCGGCGACGGTCAGGCCGAGGGAATCGAGACGGGCCATGATGCTCCGCATAGCCGTGTGGTCCGCGACGGGTCCGTACAAACTGGTGAACCCGCCGGCGGCACTGGCGACACTGAGTTCAGGAAATGCGGCCTTGACGCGGTCCGACACTTCGCCGTCGATGAGGAATTGATACCGAGTGGGAGCATTCATCAGTATCCGCTCCATTTCGTAGGGCCATGAGGTTCGAGAAGGCAGCGCTCCGAGCCTCGAAATCGCATGTCGTCAAGTGCAATCGGCGTCGCTGCCCGATCCAGGACTCCGCATCCGTGGGATCCAGTCTTACTCCCGTACGCGCTCGGGGCGTCATCCCCTACGGGTGAATGTCGTCGCGGGTCCGTTCATCCCTTTTGTGTGAGGCTCCGTAGAGTCGCCACCCCTAGTGTCGACCGGGAGAGAGAAGAGGTCGGCATGGGATCTGTCATCGGGGATCTGTTACCCCTCGCGGTCGGCGTTGCGGTATCGCCGATCCCGATCATCGCGGCAATCTTGATGTTGTTGTCCAAGCGTGCCGGCAGCACGAGCGTCGGGTTCGCGCTGGGCTGGATACTGGGAATCGTCGTCGCCACCGTGATCTTCGTGCTTCTGTCCAGCAAGCTCGGTGACTCCGAAGGTGATCCGTCAGCGACAGTGTCGTGGATCAAGCTGGCGTTGGGTGTATTGCTTCTTGCGTTCGGAGTCAAGCAATGGCGCGGACGCGGAGGCGAGCACGAAACCCCGAAGTGGATGCACGCCATCGATGACATGACCGCTGTCAAAGGCCTCGGCTTGGGCTTCGCTCTGGCTGCGATCAATCCGAAGAATCTGATGATGTGTATCGCGGCCGGAATCTCGATCGGATCCGCGTCATTGGGCTCCGGAGAAGTTGTTGTCGCCATTCTGGTTTTCACGATCATCGCGGCCTGCACAGTGTGCGTGCCCGTGATCGGCTACCTCGTTGCCGCGGAGCGACTGCGTGGTCCGCTGGCCAAGCTGAAGGTGTGGTTGCAGGAAAACAACGCCACGGTGATGAGTGTGTTGATCCTGGTTATCGGTGTTGTTCTCATCGGCAAGGGCATCGGCGGTCTCTGACAACTGGAGGTAGTTATGGGATCGCTGCTACTGCAACAGATCCCGCTGGCGCTCGGGATCATCATGAGCCCGCTGGCGGTTGTCGCCGTTGTGGCCGTACTGTTTTCCGAACGAGCGCGTATCAACAGCATTGCGTACCTGATCGGGTGGTATCTCGGAATAGTTGTCGCGCTGGCCGGTTCGTACGTCATCTTGACCGCACTCCAGGTTCATCAGCGCACACACCCTCCGCTGTGGGTGCCCATCATCCATCTCGTTCTCGGGGCAACTCTGCTGGCGGGTGCCTGGTTCGTCTACTCACGCAGTCGTCGCGGGGTTCAGGCGATGGCGGCTGCAGTTGCCCCTGGCGACGTTGTGGCTGCGGCCCCTCAGCTGCCGAAGATGCTGCAATCGGTTGAGCACTTCCAACCAATGCGATCCGGTGTGCTCGGTTTCGCGCTGTTCGTTCTCAACCCCATCGACATGTCGTGTGCCATCGCAGCAGCGATGAACCTTCGTCTCAGCACCGTGGCACCGACGTCGCAGATCGTCTCGGCCGTGATCTTCTCGTTGGTGTCCGTGACCTCGGTCGCGGTACCTGTTGCCCTCCTGCTGATCAAGAAGGACGAGGCAACCGAACCGCTGCTGAAGATCCGCACCTGGATAGCCACCAACACGCACTTGCTGAACGTCGGGCTCCTCGTCCTGATCGCGGCGATGCAGATCAGTAAAGGGGTGCAAGGACTATGAGTGCTCCGCACACGCGGACCTGGTGGGTCTTCGGATCGTTGTCCGACTATCAACGCGCTTGGCTTCGCCCCGACATCATTGCGGGCCTTACGGTGTGGGCTGTCCTTGTTCCGGAAGCGCTCGCGTACGCCACCATCGCCGGAGTTCCGCCGGTGGTCGGGCTTTATGCTGCGGTTCCGTCATTGATTCTGTATGCAGCAGCCGGCAGTTCGCGCCATCTGATCGTCGGGCCGATGTCGGCGACCGCAGCGTTGTCCGCGGCGATGATTGCGCCATTGGCTTCAGGAAACGACGGCCGATTCATCGCGCTGTCGGCGGCATTGGCGATCGTGACCGGGCTCGTCGGACTGCTCGCAGGATTCATGCGCCTCGGATTCATCGCGTCCTTCATCTCCGAGCCGGTTCTCAAGGGATTCATCGTCGGTCTGGCGCTCACGATCATCATCGGTCAAGTACCCAAACTCCTGGGCGTGGACAAGGGGGAGGGAAACTTCTTCGTCCAGACGTGGACAGTGGTGAAGGAACTGGGTGAGGTCGACCTACCGACCGTGATCATCGGATTGCTCAGCCTGGCAATGGTCCTGGGCGTCAAGCGATGGCTTCCGCTCGTACCGGGTTCGCTCCTCGTCGTGCTGCTGGGCATTACCGCAGTAGCGTTGTTCGGCCTCGACGATCGTGGCATCGACATTGTCGGACACATCGACTCGGGCCTGCCGTCGATGGGTCTGCCGAGTGGTGTGGGAGCCGAGGACTACCTCGACCTGGTCGGACCTGCGGTCGGCGTTCTGCTCATCGGTTTCGCCGAAGGTCTTGGCGCTGCAAAGACATACGCGGCCAAAGCCGGCTACACCATCGACGCCAATCGTGAACTGGCAGGACTGGGTGCGGCCAATCTCGGATCGGGTCTCTGCTCGGGAATGGTGGTCAACGGCAGCCTGTCGAAGACCGCCGTCAACGGAGGAGCGGGCGCCAAATCTCAGGTCAGCGGACTGGTGGTCGCGGCGCTGACGCTGGTGACACTGCTGTTTCTCACCGGCCTGTTCGAGAAGTTGCCAGAGGCGACGCTCTCGGCTGTGGTCATCGCAGCAGTGATCGAACTGGTCGATTTCTCCTCCCTCGCAGCGCTGTACCGGGTGTGGACGAAGAGGTTGGGCAGTATCTACGGGCACGCTGCCCGGGCCGATTTCGCGGCGGCGATCGCGGCGATGTTCGGGGTTCTCCTCTTCGACACGTTGCCCGGTCTGATCATCGGAATCGCCGTCTCGATGTTGCTGCTCCTGTATCGGGTCTCCAAACCGCACGTGGCCGCTCTGGCCAAGGACGGCACGCGCTGGGTCGACATCAGTGGGCATCCTGATCTGAAGACACTCGACGGCGTCGTAGTGGTCAGGGTCGAAGCGGGGATGTTCTTCGCCAATGCCGATCACGTGCGTGATCAGATCACCGGTCGGGTGACCGCCGGCACCACCATGGTCGTTCTCGACGCCGAGACGTCACCGTTCATCGACGTCAGCGCTGCGCAGATGTTGGCTCAGCTTCGAGATTCGTTGGCACGCAGGAATGTGAGCTTCCGAGTGGCACGCGACATCGGGCAGTTCCGCGACGTTCTGTCCGGTGCCGACCAGGGCGCGCTGAAGGTCGACGTCTATCCGACCGTCTCGCAAGCGCTTGCAGGTCGAGACAACACCTCAGCGTGATGTCCGTAGCCAGATTCCCAGGGGACCGGAATCTTTGGCCACTGATCCGACGATCGACGACGCGACAACCACGATGGCCGAGAAGATGAACAGCCAGCCGATGACGGTGAACATCACGCCCAGAAGACCGAACTCGTCCTGCGACGTCTTTGTCATTCGGGGGAGGAAAAGAGTGCCGGCCACGTGCAGTCCGGTCAGGCCCGTCGCGGTGAGCAATCCTGACCCGACGCACATTCGAGTGGTCATGCGATTGGCCGTCAGCAGCATGGGCACGGCTGTCCACACGAGTGCCCACACGACGTAGACCGCTGTGAATTCCAGGACTCTGCCCACTCCCGGAACGCCATTCAGTTCACGGCACAGGGCCGCACCGACCACCGACGCGGCCACGACGCACACTACCGCGAACCACCGCCACGCCTGACGGAGTGTTGCCGTCGGCACGCTCCAGATCCGTCCGTACATCCGGCCGAGAGCGCGAGCGTAGGACGTGGAACTGATCAGCAGCATGAGCAAGCCGACAATCCCGAACGCTGCCGCGGCAGAGGTACTGGTCAATACGGTGTCGGGGAGTTGGACGCCGAGGTCGTCTTTGGCGGCATCAGCCAACGGCTTCAGCTTCTCCAAGGTCGACGCTGCAATCATGACCGGGAGCAATGACGTAAAGGCCTGGGCCGCCAAAGTCATGGCGCTGTCCACGAGCCCGACTTCGAAGACCCCGATGGTTGCATCAGTCGCCAACCGTCGACTGGGTGTACGTCTCGCCCACACGGTCAATCGATCGCGCGTATCGGAATACAGCTTCGGGGGCATGGAAGCAGTCTTGCTCAGATGAGTCCGCCGCGTCGCGCAGCCTTGAGCGCGTCGCGTCGGTTGCTCACTTCCAACTTGCGATAGATCCCGCGAAGATGCGTCTTGATGGTGTTGACGGAAAGGAACAGCGTGTCGGCAATGGACTCGGTGGTGTCTCCGGAAGCCAGTTCACGGAGCACGGTGTATTCGCCTGGCGTGAGGATCGGTGCACTCACCAATTCTTGTGGGCGAATGCGGCTACGTACCTGTTCGGCAAATGCTTCCTGATCGCCGAAATGTCCACTGAACTCGTCGAACACCGGCCGCAGGGATGCGCCGTAGTCGAGGAAGGGGCGTAGCAGGCTACCGGCTTCCGCGGCGCGCAGCGCTTTGTGGAGGGAGCGAAACGACTTGCGCTCGTGACCTGTTGCAGCGTGGATCCCGGCTTCGAGTGTCCAGGCGTAGACGTGATGTGCGAGCAACGGGATTTCGGAGGACCCGAGAGCTTCGGAAACTTCGACGAGTGCTTCCGCGAACTTGTTGGACGAGAAGGCGACGGCACCCCGTGCGAGATGTATCTCCGACGTTTCTCCGAATTGATCGGCTGCGTCACGCACGAGTCTCGCTGCCCATTCCACCTCGCCGACGGAAAGGCATGCGTGGACGACGGGTGGTAGAAGAGCCAAGGTCGCGAACGCGAAGGTACGTAATTCGATCGCGCTGAGCATCGCGTCGCGGACATCGGCGGCGGTCGAGCGTCGGTCGGTCGAGCCGTCGAGACTGTGAAGGCCGAAGGTTACGACGGAGTGCCACCCGAACACCGGCGCGCTGGCGCCGAGAACGTCTGTGCTCCGGTAGTTTCCGATTGTCGGGATGCGGTACGGGAGTTCGCTCGAAGCGCAGAGATATGTGGCAAAGGCGGCCACCGACGCGGACAACTCGTACTCCGCAGTCGTCGTGATGCGATGTTCGACCGCGTAGTCGAGAGCGTAGACGGAGTGAGCCCTCATCGCCCCGATGTCTCCGCTGAGAGAAGCTACGTAGCCCAGTCCGGTCAGCGACTTCAAGACGAATCGCGCCCTGCCCCGTATTGTCCCGAGTGCGACGGCTTGAGTGTATTCGACAGTCGCCCTGTCGAACTCACGTCGCAGTAAGTGTGCCGTCGCCAATTCCATGTGTGCGTAGGCTTCGATGTCGGAGTGGGTGCTTTTCTGACGCCGCTCCAGACGTGCCGCCAGCGGCTCGTTGTCGGAAGTCGCCGTAACGCAGGAGATTTCCAGGCTCATCGCCAGGAACAATGGATCTTCTGCAATCGGTGGATGAGTTGCCTCGAGAAGATCGAGGCACGTGGTCGCCGAGGTCACGTCACCGGAATGGAGGGCGGCCGCCGCCAGCACCAGTCGGGTGATCGGGGATTCCGAGACCTGCGTCGACACCGATTCCAGGACTCGCACGACGTCCCCGCAGTGCCCGTCGAGTACGAGGCCCAGCCCGCAGCGTTCGAGAAACGCGAGAATGCGGCATGGGTCTCCGATCGACACCTCGAGTTCGAGCGCCTCGAGTTCGAAGTGATTGCTTTCGAACCAGCTTGCTGCTTGCAGGTGTACGCGGTTTCTCTCGACGTGATCGACGCGACGGAACTCTGCCCGAAGGTGCTCACGCAAGAGAGGGTGATAGCTGAACCACGTTGTGTGGTCGGCGGAGTCGGTACGGGTCACGGGGAAGTTGAACTGAATCAGCGAGTCGATCTCGGATCGAGCGTTCGAGTCCGTCAGAGTTTCCGCCAGTTGGGCGGAGAAAGAATCGACTACCGATGTTCGCAACATGAACGAGGTGACATGTTCGGGCAAGGACGTCAGTACCTCGTCGACGAGAAAGTCGGCGATCGGGCGGGGTGTGTGCGTGAACTCGTTCAGTGCATCGCCGATGTCACTGCGGCCGGCCAGAAACGCGGCGGTCAGGCGAACAACGGCGCCCCACCCCTTGGTGAAGTTCTCGACGATTGCGAGTTCGTCGTCGCGCAGCGTGATGTCGTACTCGCCGAATATCGCGGTGATCTCGGAGCGATCGAAAGCGAGATCGGTGGATGCAAAGCGGGTGAGTCGGCCGTCGAGAGCCAGACGATGCCACGTGAGCGGTGGTTCGTAGCGGGCGGCAACGATAATCGACAGGTTGCCCGGGGTCTGTGTGAGTATCCGATCGAGGAGACCGATCGACATCGGATCGTGGAGGGTGTGAACGTCGTCGAGGATCAACGTTGTTCGGCGCTCGTGCGTTTCGAGGGTTTCCGCAAAGTGCGCGAGCCACTGCTCGACGGGCGGCCTGGATCCGGTCTGCACGGGGAGCCTCTGGCCGGCCGCATCGACGGAGGTCGCGATCGCCTCGGCGAGGGATTCACACAGTATCGACACGTTGTTGTCGCGCTCGGCCAACGTCAGCCAGGCCAGCGCAACATCAGGGGAGGCTCGGGAATATTCGCGAGCCCAATCGGCCAGAAGTAGGGTCTTCCCCGCACCGGCCGGAGCCGAGAGCAACCCGACAGGCCCGGGGCCTGAGCCTTTGGTGGCAGTGGATGCGGTGAGTTTGCGGTGCAGGCGCGGACGCGCGACCAGTCCTTTCACGGCAGTTGGCGGGTGAAAACGACCGTTGAGTGCGGCGCCTGGCACGTGCGCTTGCCCGACGCGGTGAGACGCGTCGAGCGTTACTGCAGCGGCATCACGAAATGGGCTGCTCATCCGACTCCTGTTCGACTGGCTGCACTGGACGTGACCGCTGGATCGAAATTTTGAACGAGTTAGATGATGTGAAACTACCCAATTCGGACACCAAATAAGCGTCCAAGTCGAATATTCGGACCAAAGTCCCTGATTTAGCGGAGTGAATTTCGAACAATGAAGGGTGTCGCCAGTTCTACCGCCCGAACGGCGGGGTGCGAGCAAACCTCGAATAGCGGTCGAATACCTTTTCCAGGCCCACGAGATCCGGATCTGACAACAAGGCTGCCAGAAGTACACGTGCCTGCCCGGCTCGAAGATCGGTGGAAAATACAGCGCCTGCGGCGATCAAGTCGTGCCCGCCACCACCGCCACCGTAAACCGGGGAGATTGGCCCCGAGGGCACCCGAGTTGTCACGGCTACCGGAATGTGAGCGCCTACGCAGTCTCGTACGGCCTCGACTATCGTCGGATTGGCATTTCCCGAACCGAGTCCGTCGAGAACAAGTCCCTGCGCCCCGGCGTGCACGCAGGCGTCGATCTGTACGCGGTCTGCCCCGGGATACACGGCGATGATGTCGACGCGGGTGTCCGAAATCGGATGCCACGGCAATGGTTCGGGAGTACGCAGCAGGAGCGGATCGATGTGCACGCGGCGGAAGGCATCGAGTGCCGTCGTATCGGACTTTCGCGTACCTGCGGCTGGATGGACCGAACCGCCGAAGGCGATGAGGACACCGCGCCCGTGTGACGAGATGTCCAGTCCGGCTGAGATTGCCGCGGCGAGATTCGAACGAGCGTCGGATTCGGGATGGTCGAAAGTGCGCTGCGCGCCGGTGAAGACCACCGGGCGTTGGTCGTCGTGGTGCAGGTCCAACAAGAACGCAGTTTCCTCCATCGTGTCGGTGCCGTGAAGCACGACCACCGAGTCGAGTCCGGGATCTTTCAATTGATCGGCTACGGCGTCGCGAACACGATCCATGTCCGCGAAGGTCATGCTCGAGCTGTCCTTCGACATCACGTCGACGACTCGAAGCTCGATGTCGGTCTGCTCGTTGCCGACCAGATCTGCACCGGTGATTGCGGGCCGGCTGATTCCATGCGCATCCCGGGTGCTGGCGATGGTGCCACCGGTAGTGACAACTGCGACTTTCGACACTGTGGTCCTTTCACGTCAAGCTGCGGGGTGGTGGATGGCCAACTCGCGAATACGATTCCTGGCGGCGTACCAACCAATCATCAAGAGCGGTGCGATGATCGCGATGGATCCGACGGTCCACGTTCCAACGGGGTTGTCGAATGCCATCAACACGATAACGACCGCAAGAAAGACCAGTGTCGCGATCCCGGTGTACGGTGCGCCGAATATGCGGAAGGAAGGGCGAGTGACTTTGCCTTGTTTCGCAAGTTGCCAGAGCCTCAACTGGCACAGCACAATTACCGCCCATGCACTGATGATGCCAAGTGCCGCAAGATTGAGGACTATTTCGAAGGCCTGCGCTGGGACAACAGCATTGAGCCCGACGCCGAACAGGATGACCACGCCGGTGAGTGCGATTCCCCCGTACGGCACTCCGGCTTTGTTCATTCTGGCAGCGAAGGCAGGCGCCGAACCGGCCGTCGCCATCGAATGGAGTATTCGTCCGGTCGAATACAATCCGGCATTGAGGGAAGACAACGCCGCCGTGAGAACGACCAGATTCATGATCGCATCTGCGCCTTGGATGTTGATCGAACCGAAGAATGTGACGAATGGACTTTCACCGGCGTGGTATTCGGTGTACGGGAGCAACAGTGAGAGCAGCAGGACCGACCCCACGTAGAAGACGAGGATCCGAATGATCACTGTGTTGATCGCCTTGGGTATCACCTTCCGGGGATTTTCGGTCTCTCCAGCCGTGGTCCCCACGAGTTCAATTGAAGCGTAGGCGAACACGACGCCCTGAATCACCACGACTGCCGGCAGTATTCCGTTGGGGAACAGCCCACCGTTGTCGGCGATCAGGCTGAATCCGGAGGAATGCCCTTCGATGGGCGTGCCGAAGAGTACGAAATAGACACCGAACCCGAGGAATGCGGTCAAGGCCACGACCTTGATCAACGCGAACCAGAACTCCAACTCTCCGAAGACTTTCACGGACACGAGATTCAGTCCGAGAACCAGCAACACCGCGATCAGGGCGAACATCCACTGATCGATGTGTCCCAGTGGCGCCCAGTACTTTTTGAAGAAGTTCATGTACAACGCCACAGCCGTGACGTCGACCACGGCAGTCATTGCCCAGTTCATCCAGTACAACCAGCCCGCAGCGAAAGCCATCTTTTCGCCGAAGAATTCGCGTGCGTAGGAAACGAAGGATCCGGAAGTCGGTCGGTGCATCACCAGTTCGCCGAGCGCCCTCAGGATCAGGAACGCGAAGAATCCGCACAGCGCGTACACGAGAACCAAGGCCGGGCCCGCCTGTTGTAGTCGCCCTCCCGCCCCCATGAAAAGGCCGGTTCCGATCGCGCCACCGATCGCGATCATCTGAATTTGTCTGGGGCCGAGCGCCTTCTGATATCCGAGATCCTCCTCAGTGGCAACTTCGGCGCGGCCTGTCTCTTCCCGTTCGACGGTCATCAAACCTCCTCCGCAACAGCGGTGGCATGAGGCTTCTCCCCCGAAACGCGGAGATTGGCGAGATGTTCGGGGCTGAGCAACCGATCGAGTTCCTCGCGGTCGAGCAGGCCGGCTTCGATTACGAGATCGGCGACGCGACGCCCGGAAATCAACGCCTCCTGGGCGATCCGAGTGGACGCGGTATATCCGATGTAGGGGTTGAGCGCGGTGACGAGGCCGATGGAGTCTTCGACTCGGGCGCGCAGCAGTTCAGTGTTAGCCGTGATGCCGAGTACGCACCGGTCCGCCAAAATGCGGCAAGCCGCACCGAGGTGTCGCATTCCTTCGGACAGTGAGTGCACGATGATCGGCTCGAAAGCGTTGAGTTGGAGCTGACCGGATTCCGCAGCCATCGTGATCGTCACGTCGTTGCCGATGACTTCGTACGCGACCTGATTGAGGACTTCGGGAATGACAGGATTGACCTTGCCCGGCATGATCGACGAACCTGCCTGCACCGGTGGAAGATTGATCTCGTTCAATCCGGCTCGCGGGCCCGAAGAGAGCAGCCGGAGATCGTTGCACACCTTGGACAACTTCACAGCGACCCGCTTGAGGACGCCGGAGAGGTGGACGAACTGGCCCACGTCTTGGGTCGCTTCGACAAGATCCGTTGCCAACACCAGCGGCAGTCCGGTCAGTGCGCCCAGGTCGGAACAGGCCACCTCGGCGTAGCCGGCGGGTGCGTTGAGGCCAGTGCCGATAGCAGTCGCACCGAGGTTGATCTCGTGAACGAGAAGAGCGGCCTCAGCCAGACGCGCCCGATCCTCCTCGATCATGACCGCGTAGGTCCCGAACTCCTGACCCAGGGTCATCGGCACGGCGTCCTGCAGTTGGGTGCGTCCCATCTTCACTGTGTCGGCGAACTGAAGAGATTTGGTCGTGAATGCGTTCTGGAGTGTAAGAAGTGCATCCAGCAGGTCATCGATCGCGAAGATCGTCGAGATATTCACGGCCGTGGGGTAGACGTCGTTGGTCGATTGGCTCAGGTTCACGTGTTCATTGGGGTGAAGCCGTTCGTAGTCGCCGCGCTGGTGGCCGAGGATTTCCAACGCGCGATTGGCGATGACCTCGTTCGCATTCATGTTCGTCGACGTGCCGGCGCCACCCTGGATGACGTCCACCACGAACTGTTCGTGCCACCGCCCGTCCACGATCTCCTTGCATGCCTGTGAGATGGCCTCCGCGCGCGGGCGGTCGAGGATGCCCAGCTTTTCGTTTGCGCTGGCTGCGGCCCACTTGACGTAAGCGATGCCGCGGATCAGATGCGGGTTCGTGGAGATTGTTCGACCAGTGATCGGGAAGTTCTCCATTGCGCGCAAGGTGTGGATACCCCAGTACGAATCGGCTGGAACCTCGCGATCGCCGAGCAGATCGTGTTCTGTTCGCGTTTCGAGCACTTGATCAATTCCTCGTGTCTCTTCGCGCAAGCATCACTCTGCGCGGTGGGTGTATTTCGGGATCGCAGCGCTGACGGTCGAGTTATAGTCCCGCCCTGCTATCGGGCTATCAGGCTGTCTGACAGGTGTAATTGTTACCTCGCTCACTCCGGCACGTCAACCCTTCATCAAGTGCGATGTTTGACGCGGGACTTCGGCAGTCGCAACAATGACGGCATGAACCTGTCAGACAGCTGGGCCACCAGGCGACCCGTCGCCTCGCGGGTGAGTGCTGCCGAGGCGGTTCTCGCCGACCTCCGTGCCGCAATAACCTCCGGCGAACTGGCAGTCGGAGAGCGTCTCCCGTCCGAGGCGTCCCTGGCCGAAAGACACGGGGTCAGTCGATCGGTCATCCGTGAAGCCCTGCGCTCGTGCCATGCCCTCGGGCTCACCGAGACGAAATCCGGGCTCGGCACCTTCGTCGTCAGCGATTCGATAGCGCGAGACCTCGACTTCGGCAGCTACGCGGCCAACGAGTTGGTCGAAGCGCGGCCGCATGTCGAAATTCCGGCCGCAGGATGGGCTGCCCAACGGCACACAGCGGAGGAACTGACGGCCCTCCGCGGACTGGTCCAGCAGATGCGTGACGAGGATGATCCGCTCGTATGGGTCGCACTCGATGCGCAGTTCCACGGACTGATCGCGAAAGCCAGTAGGAATCGGGTCTTCGAGTCGGTAATCGTCGATATTCGTGAAGCGTTGACAAGGCAGTCCGAGACACTCAATCTTGTTGCCGGTCGCCAGGAAAGGTCGAACGAGGAACACGAACGAATAGTCGAAGGAATCGCATCCGGCAGCTACGACCACGCCTCCAGAGCGATGGCCGAACATCTCGACGCCGTTAGGCTGACGCTTGAAACTCTTGTCCAAGAAAGTAATCCGCTGTGACGGCGCTTCCGGGTAGGTCTGCCCTCGTCTGCGTTATCCTCGCGGTATCAGTGACCGGGGCGTTGGCCGGCTGCAGTTCGTCCGACACCCCGGTGACGTCGACGATCGCCGCGTCAGCGACGACAGCGGCAGCTGTATCGATTACGGGCGTAAAGCCGCCATCGACGCCGGAATCCGAACGGGCGCTCTTCGATGCGGTGGACCGCAATGATCCGGCAGCGATCACCGCGGCCCTGGCTTCGGGCGCGAACATCGAAGCTCGCGGCGAGGGCGAACGGACTCCACTCGTCGAGGCCGCCAAGAACGACGCTGTCGCTGCGGCTTCTACGTTGATTCTTGCCGGAGCAGACGTGAACGCGAAGGATTCCATGCAGGATTCGGCCTTCCTGTATTCCGGAGCCGAGGGTTTGAACGAGATTCTGGCGCTCACGCTCTCCCACGGCGCGGACGTCGACAGCGTGAACCGTTACGGCGGTACGGCGCTGATTCCGGCGAGTGAACACGCGCATGTCGAGAGCGTCCGGATGCTGATCGCTGCCGGGGTTCCGGTCAATCACGTCAACGATCCCGGGTGGACGGCGCTACTCGAAGCCGTTGTGTACGGCGATGGTTCGGTGCGCTATATCGACGTGATCACTCAGCTTCTCGACGCGGGGGCAGATCCCTCGATCCGGGATGCATCGGGGAAGACCGCGTTGGACAATGCCGAAAGTCGTGGTCAGTCGGACGTTGTGGCGCTGCTTCAATCGCGGAGCTGACGCCAACGAGTCGGGCTCAGCCCGTAGGCCTGTCGAAAGCGTCGGCTGAAGTGTCCGGCGTCGACAAACCCCGCCCGGTGCGCAACGGTCGCGATCGGCAGATCGACGGTAGCGGGTCGAGCCAGTTCGTCCCGAGCCTTCTGCAGGCGCTGGGTGATGATCCACTGTTCGATCCGAAAGCCGTTGTCCGAGCAGATCTTGTACAGCTGTCGCAGTGAGATGTTGTGGGCTTGAGCAATTCGTGCGGGATTCAGTGTCGGATCGTGAAGGTGTTCACGGATGTATCGACGGATCGAAGTCATGGCAAGGGCCGATCTCGGAGCGGATGCGTCAGGATTCGCATGTGCGATCGAAGCGACCAAAGCACGTGCGAGTTCGATCGAGGCCTCGCCCAATTGTTCGGCGGCAGGATCGGTCTCCAACAGAGCGGCGCTGCGGAACAATTCACGAACGTGCGCGATCATCACGGGGTACAGATTGCTGTGATGAGGCCGGGTAGCTGCGTCCCGCACGGTGTCGATCGGCAGTCCCAGCCGATCCATCGGAACGTAGAGGCACTGGGAAGCGCCCGTTCCCGGCCAGGAGAAATCGTAGGTCGACGTCAGGTCCGTCATCAACAGCTCACCGGCGGGCACTCTGCGTTGTTCGTCGTGCTGATCTAGATGGCCGATCCCGATCTCCTGCAGGGCAATCGCAAGGACGGGCATCGACGCGGACCGGACGTGACGTGGTGTTCGGGTCAACCGCATACCGGTCGACTCGGAGCGGAACAGTGATGCTGCACCGAGGTTCCACACGTTCATTCTCGCGCTCACCCGTTCCGGGTTCTCCAAGTGGATTGCACACGGGACCGAGGCACGACCCATCGCGTCGACAAAGGCGTCCGCGCGTTGGTCAGGCTCCAACACGGAAGTATCCAGGAGCAAAGCCATGCAGCCCTGATACCCCGCGATGCGGACGCTCAACCAGAAGTTGTGCAGTGTGAGCTCAAAAGTCTGCACGGACAGTCACGTCCGTCGCAGCAGGTATTTCTAGGATCGAAACGGGCGTGTCCCGGCCTACCGCAGTTTCTCGCTTTTCGACGAGAGTGAAGGAAACGCATGAAGATCTCACGTGTATTCACCGCAGTTCTGGCGTTACTCATGACAGTCGCGGCTGGAGTGATCTTCGGCTCCGGCGCTGCGGTGGCGAGCCCCAAGCCAACCGTCGTTCTCGTCCACGGCGCTTTTGCCGACGCGACCAGTTGGGACGGCGTTGCCGCCGACCTACGCTCGCGTGGCTATCGCGTCGTGACGCCGGACAATCCTCTACGCGGGCCCGCTTACGACGCGTCCGTGATCGAGAAGACGGTTGCGGACATCGACGGACCTGTCGTGCTCGTCGGACACTCGTACGGCGGCGCGGTGATCACCAATGTTCACGACCCGAAGGTGCAGTCGTTGGTGTACATCGCGGCGTTTGCTCCGGTTCAGGGTGAGCCGGTGCAGATCACGATCGATCCCATCAGGTTTCCTGGCAGCCAATTGCTTCCTCCGGCTCTGGGATTGAAGATCGTCGACGATCCTCACGCGATCGGCGGGAAGAACGCCGACGGCTACGTCACGGACGAGTATTTCCATTCCGTCTTCGCTCAGGATGTTTCCGACGAGACAGCGGCAACGATGTTGGCGCATCAGAAGTCTGCGGCTTTGTGGGCGAACCTCGAGCTCGGCGGGCCACCGTCGTGGGCGAACACACCGAGCTGGTATCTGGTTGCCGGTGAGGATCGCGTGATCCCAGCATCGGCGCAGCGGTTCATGGCAAACCGGATGGGCGCGAACACCAGCGAACTCCCGACCTCGCACGCATCGCTGGTTTCCCAGCCAGGGGCAGTGGCAGACGTGATCGTGGCGGCCGCTCACGGGTGAGTGTGCGACCGCCACGAAAGTAGAACAGGGTCAGGCGGAAACGATTACCGAGGAGCCGTGTCCGAACAGACCTTGGTTGGCGGTGATACCGATGCGGGCGCCTTCGACCTGACGGCCTTCGGCCTGTCCACGAAGCTGCCAAGTGAGCTCGCACACCTGCGCAAGTGCCTGTGCGGGAACGGCTTCGCCGAAGCACGCGAGACCGCCGGACGGATTGACCGGGATGCGGCCTCCGATACTGGTGTCACCCGCACGCAGGAGGTGCTCGGCCTCGCCCCGCTTGCAGAGGGCAAGGTCTTCGATCCAGTCCAGTTCCACGGAGGTAGCGAGGTCGTAGACTTCGGCGACGTCGACGTCCTCGGGAGAGATCCCGGCTTCTTCGTATGCGGCGTAGCCGATGGATTCCTTGAACGTGCGCTCCGGAGCGGGAACGGCGGAGCTGGAATCGGTGGAGAAGTTCGGCATGTCCATGATCGTCTGGGGGAACGTCGGCGTGACCGTCGAAATAGCCTTGATGCGAACAGGTTCCGCGATGCCCATCTTGCGGGCGTATTCCATCGACGTCAGCAAGATTGCGGCGCCGCCGTCGGACGTCGCGCAGATGTCGAGCAGGTGAAGGGGATTGGACACCACGGGGGAGGCCAACACGTTCTCGACGGTGACTTCCTTGCGGTAGCGCGCATTCGGATTGCTCAGCCCGTGCCTGGCGTTCTTGACCTTCACGTTGGCGAAATCCTCCGCGGTGGCGCCGTAGAGGTCGATGCGACGACGCGCGTTGAGCGCGAAGTACGCCGGGTTGGTCATACCCATGAGGCGGAAGCGCAGCCAGTCCGGGTCGTCCCAACGCTCACCGGCGACGGGAGCGAGGAAGCCCTTCGGCGTGGTGTCGGCGCCGACGACCAGGGCAACTTCGCTGAGGCCGGCCAGGATTCGTGCGCGAGCGGTGTCGAGTGCCTGGGCTCCCGTCGCACACGCGGCGTACGACGTGGCGACGCGAGCGCCGTTCCAGCCGAGTGCCTGCGCGAAGGTGGCTCCGGCGACGTATCCGCCGTACCCGTTGCGGACGGTCTCGCCGCCGACGATGAAGTCGACGTCCTGCCAATTCACGCCCGAATCGGCGAGCGCGGCGCGAGCGGCGGCAACGCCGTATTTCACGAACGACTGCCCCCACTTGCCCCAGGGGTGCATTCCGACACCGAGTACTGCGACGTCCTTGCTCATGACTGCGACTCCTGATCAGCTGCGGCGACAGGCTTCCAGCGCCACGTCGTACGTACTCCGGTTTCGTCGGTGTACAGCGGCTCGACAACCAATTCGACGGTATTGCCGACCTTGAGATCGTCGACGCCGAATCCGTCGGCCACCTGGCCGAGGATGACGATGCCCTCGGGCAGTTCGACTGCTGCGAGAGCAAAAGGCTCGTACGGATCCGAGCGCGGGATGTACGGCGGCGGGGGCTGGTACTGCGCGTCGGTGTACGACCAGACAGTGCCGCGGCGGGAGAGTTCCACGTCGTCGAACTCCTCGCTGAAGCAGCTCGGGTTCTTGCAGAACGTCGCCTCACGAGGGAAGGAAATGGTGCCGCAGGATTGGCACTTCGTGCCGATCAGAGCAGGTTCGTCGCCGGTGGTGAACCAACCCTCTACTGCAGGCGTCACACTCCCGTTCGGCGCCGGCGTTGCAGTCTCGCTCATGCAATCCTCATCTGGTTGGCGAGCCTGATCCGGGGGATCGTGGGCCCGCTGTGCCGCTTACTGGAACAGGTTGCAGTATTACACGATTTCGGCCGCTGACGGGCAAAAATTTTCGCTGAGTGGGACGCTGCCGGAACGCAGACGGCCCCGCCGGGCAGACGAGTCTGCAGGCGGGGCCGTGTGCGTGAAA
The DNA here is from genome assembly GCF_058792695.1 of Rhodococcus sp. MT28. Classification (NCBI taxonomy): domain Bacteria; kingdom Bacillati; phylum Actinomycetota; class Actinomycetes; order Mycobacteriales; family Nocardiaceae; genus Rhodococcus; species Rhodococcus sp. MT28. Next base: position 1,621,232 of record NZ_JBXAFD010000001.1, on the reverse strand, counting down.
GTAGCTGTTTACCTGTAGCGGATCAGCGGGCGCGAACGGGTCGACCGAATCGACGCGTCGGTTTCACCCGGGCCGCAGCGTCGAGGATGGAGGTGATCTCGACCTGATCCAGAACCTTTTCGCGGACACGGTCGTGCGCAGCGCCGCGTTCCAGTTCCGCCTTGTCGATGGCATGCCAGCCCTCGCGGTCGACGACGTCGGACTGTCGCGCCCGGACCAGACGATCGACTGCGGAGTCGTCGGCGACCGGGTTGGTCAGGCGTCCGTCGTTGAAGTCGTCGACGAGCATCCTGATCGTTTCCTGCGCGCAGGACTTGTTGGTGCCGATGAACCCACTCGGTCCGCGCTTGATCCAACCGGTCGCGTAGACCCCGGTGGCGGGATCACCGTTCGGAGCTTCGAGGACTCGGCCGTTCTCGTTCGGAATGACCGACGCACGCTCGTCGAACGGGACGCCGGGGATGGGCACTCCGCGGTAGCCGATCGAGGTGAGGACCAAGCCGGTATCGATGGTCTCAGTATCGCCGGTTGCTTCGATCTGCACGGTTCCGTTTGCGTCGACAAGAGCGTTGCGAGCGAACTCGATTCCGCTGACCTGATCGTCGCCGGTGATCGAGGTCGGCGTGAGCAGGTAGCGCAACGTGATGCGCTTGTTGCCGACGTCGACGTGATCGCGGTTCTTCAGGGCTTCGAGGAGACGCAACTTCTGCTCGACGGCATGCGGGAGTTCGCCGCGTTTTGCCAGTTCTTCGGTGGCCGAGTCGAGAACCATGTCGTCGGGTCCGACAGAGAGTTCGATGTCCGGCAGTGCCATCAGGCCGGTGAACTCGGGGACCGTGAACGCGGACTGCGCGATTCCGCGTCGACCCACGATGACAACTTCTTCGACGCGACTCTTCCGCAGAGCGGCGAGTGCGTGAGCGGAGATGTCGGTACCGGCCAACTTCTCGGGATCGGCCGTCAGAATGCGAGCGACGTCGAGCGCGACATTTCCGTTTCCGATGATGACCGCGCGGCGATGTGAGAGGTCGAAGACGTCGTCGGCGTGATCGGGGTGGCCGTTGTACCAGGCTACGAAGTCGGTGGCCGAGGCCGTGCCAGGCAGATCAGCGCCCGGAATGCCGAGACCACGGTCGGACGAAGCGCCGACTGCGTAGAGCACCGCATGGTGATTTTCGAGCAGTTCGCTGTGCGAGATGTGCTTGCCGATCTCGACGTTGAGGTAGAACTCGAAACCCTTTTGTGCGGCGATCTTGTCGAACAAGCGAGTGACCTGCTTGGTCTTCTGATGGTCCGGAGCAACGCCGGCGCGAACCAAGCCGTAAGGCACAGGAAGGCGATCGAAGACGTTGACCTGCACGTCAGGCTGAGTCAGCAACTCGTCCGCGGCGTACATCGCCGACGGTCCGGAACCGACGATCGCAACGCGCAACGGCGGTCGGCCCTTGTCGACGTGGGCTGCCGGGATGACCTTGGCGAGAAGCGGCCTGGGTCGCTCTTCCTTGTAGAAGTCCGCATTGATGGACAGGAAGACTCGCTGCGGGTCGGTCAGCTTCGACTCGGGGACGATGGCGTCGACCGGGCAGGCCGAGACGCATGCGCCACAGTCGACGCAGGCCTGCGGATCGATGTGCAGCATCTCGGCGGTGAGGAAGTCCGGCTCGTCCGGCGTCGGATGGATGCAGTTGACCGGGCAGGCGTAGACGCACGAGGCGTCGCTGCAACAGGACTGCGTGACTACGTGTGGCATGGCGCTATGAGTCCGATCTCGACTGTCCGGGAGCTACGCGGCGGCGTTGTGCGAGCTGCGGTGAGGTTCGCTACGGAAGCGTGATGCGCGGCCGTCCATCTTGCAGGCCTTCCACACCAGGCGCGAGGCACGGTTCATCAGGCCGGTGTCGGTGGCCAGCATGCGGACGTCACCGAAGTAGTTGCGCAGGGTCTGGCGCGACTCGGGCAGATCCCAGAACAGGTCCTTCTTCACGGACTTCGGGATGTCGAACTGCTTCCAGAAGGACTTCGGCGGGATGACGATGGCGTCACAGAGAATGCGCATGACGATCGGGAACAGCAGCGAGAGGACGAACCGGTTCGGGCGTGACATCAGCGGGATGCGACGGCTCAGAAGCTTGTGCGCGAACGAGATGTGACGCGCTTCCTCGGCTACGTGGATGGCCATGACCGACTGCATGATCGGGTGGATCTGGCCGCCGGCGCGCAGGATGCTCTTCTGAATGTGGTCGATCGGCTCTTCACCGGCGAGGACACCGACGAAGAACAGTTCGGGGAACGGACCCGCAGCGAGGGGAATGAAGGGTGCAAGCATCTTCATCGGACGGCTCATCCCGGGAGCGTCGGCACCGATGCGGTTGACCATCTCCTGGAACATCATCGTGTGGTTGCACTCTTCGACCGACTCGTGCGTGCAGTAGCGCGCCTCGGCCGAATCGTTGGGCAGTGAGAAGACGTACTGCATCATGCCGCGGATCAGAATGTTCTCGAACTGGAGACCGACCTTCGCGACATTGGCCTGGCGCCACATGCCGATTTCGATCTGCCTGGCCTCGGACTGCGACTGGTACCACGGGTGTGCACCCAGCGGGTCAGTCTCGGCCGGGAGGATCCAGCGGCGATCGTTCGGGACGACGGCAAACTCGGGGGAGTCCCAGTCGATGTCGAGGTACGGGTCGAAGTGCTTGTGCACCGAGCCCTCGGACAGGAGTCGAAGCGTCTCGTTGTACGAGTCGTCGGATGCTTCTCCGCGCTTGTCGAGCGGCGATGTGAGCGTCATGGCGTCTCCTCTTCGTTTCGGTCACCGCTGGTATTTCTCGCGGTGTTCGGTGGAATCGAGGGCCGGTTGTGTGATCGCTGGCACTCGGTCTGGATTTAATGTAACCCGAGGTATCAGGAAAAGCTAGTGGCAGATACTCCTGAATCCCGACGAATTCTTGACACGGCCGAAACGGCGCCATAACTTACTTTTGAGTAATTTCCGCGGTGCGTCCGAAGTGGGCTGTTCAGGGACGGGTTCGCACCGAATCGCACGCGAAGATCGAACCGAGGCCGACGTGATCAGATCGATTCTCAGCAATCTTGCATTGAGTCCGCCGACGCGTCTGCGCTCCCTTGTTCCGTCACGCGGCGTCACGCTCTCCGACAAGACGATCGTTCTGACAGGGGCTTCCTCGGGGATCGGTGAGGCGACAGCTCATCTCTTGGCTCGTCGGGGAGCCGAGATGATCCTGGTCGCGCGCGGTGAGGAAAACCTCGAACACGTACGGGACGAGATTCACCGCAGGGGAGGATGGGCACACATCGTGCCTGCGGACCTCTCCCGCGGTGAAGCCGTCGACGAACTCGCGGAGACGATCGCGGATCGATTCGGGTCGGTCGACATCCTCGTCAACAATGCGGGTCGCTCGATCCGGCGTACCGCGTTGGATTCGGTCGACCGATTCCATGACTACGAGCGCACCATGGCGCTGAACTACTTCGGGCCGACAAGACTGACGTTGCGGCTACTGCCCGCGATGCTCGAGGCGAAGTCCGGACACATCATCAACGTCGGAACCTGGGGAGTCACTGCGGGCGTGATGCCGAGGTTCAGTGCCTATCACGCGTCGAAGTCTGCTCTCAGTGCATTCGGCCGAAGCCTCGGCGCGGAATGTCACGGCACCGGTGTCGATGTCACCACAGTGCAGTTCCCACTCATACGAACACCGATGATCGCGCCGACGGCGGATTACGTGAGCCAGCCGGCGCTGACGGCCGATCAAGCTGCATCGTGGATCTTGAGGGCGATCAATACGCGTCCCGTCGAGCTGTATCCGCGGTACGCGGGGCTGTTACGAGCGATTGACGTTGTATCCCCTTCTGCCACTGACGCTCTCGTGCGAAGGGCCGGGATCTGAGGGGCTGGGATTTGAGGGGTTGGGATCTGACCAGAAACGTGCACCAGCACCGGGGCATGGTTCGTCCCCGGTGCTGATGTATTCGATTGTCGCGGTTCAGGCTGCTGTGGGTGGGCTGTTCCCGCCGATCGGCTGTTGATACGGATCGATCGACATGGGTGGATAGAACACCGTCTTCCGATCCGGGCCGATCTCGACACGCCACTCGGTGTGGTGCATCGTCCGGTGGTGATGACCGCACAACAGAACCAGGTTGTCGAGATCTGTTGGGCCACCATCGTTCCAGTGAACAATATGATGGGCATCGCACCACCCCGACGGAGTCCCGCACCCCGGAAACGCACACCCACCATCCCGAACCGCAAGAGCCCGCCGCTGCGGAACGGTCGCCATTCTCGCTTCCTTACCGCAGTCGAGCGGAACACCACTCTCATCCAGGAGGATCCGGGTGACTGTGCAGTCGCACGCCAACATCCGGGCGGTGTCGATGCTGATCGGGCCCACCCAATCCGTCCACGCAAATCCCAGCTCCTCGGTGGACGGCAACAGGTCTTTCAGAACTTTAAGGTCGGTCATGTCTTTCGCGGACGCGGTGACCGTGATGTGCGGTTTCACTCCGCCTTCGATCGGGCCCAACCCCGCCCGCTCGTACCGGCGCAACAACTCGCAAAACCCGTCCGCCCGCCGTAATGCCGGCGTGCGGGTGTCCTTGACGCCGTCCTTCTCCGGCGTCGGAGCCGACAGACTCGACAACAACGTGATCAACCGGGCCCCGTTGATCGCATCCAGATCACCCTTCACAGTGACCCGCCCGTACAAGCCTTTCGAGGCGTAGAACTCGTTACGTTCGGAATCCTCGCCGACCGGGACGCCGTCCTCGCGCTTGCCGTACTGCTTCTCGATCCGCCGAATCGCCGCCCGCACCGCATCGCAATCCGCAATGTTCTTCGACGCCAACGACAACAAAATCCCGCGAGCCTTGTCCACATCCGCCAGGGTCATGTTCTTCGGCGGATGCTGACAAAACGACGCCACCTGCCGCGCCTTCAACGCATCAACATCCCCGCGGTGAAACGCATCGCCGACAACAGGTTCGAGCATCAACAACCGCGCCAACCCGACCAGCAGACTGCACTCACCGATCTCCAAATTCGTCGAACCATGCAACCACTGCGCGATCGCCCGAAAACCCTTCCCACCGAGAACCTCCCGGGAAAACATCTCCACGATCAGCAACACCAACCGCGACTGCAACTCGTGCCGGACACGCACCAGATCCAGAACCTCCCCCTTGAGGCCCTCGCCATCCAGCTGCCACGCATCCCGACTGTCCATGCCGAAAGCATAATCGAACAAAGTTTCGAACACAAGAGAATGTGGATCGAAAATTGCTGCTATCAAATCGATTTCGACATTTCGGACAGTCGGTTATAGGCGGGTCGCCGACGTAGTCCACGTGCGCCGACGAGTGCGAGCGCCACCATCAACCCGGAGCGCAACAGCATCACGTCGGAATTGTCTGAGCCCCAGCACATTTTGCAATCGGCGTCGATCATGTTGCCGCCTGTCCCCGGCAAGCGCATGGGTCCAGCCGAGCACCAGGCCCAGGAGTGTCATCGCCAGCGTGATGGGAACGAAGACCACCAGGACCCGCAAGAAATGCCCTCGAACAAGGCTGGTGGATTCGCGAAGATCGACGAGTGGTGGAAGCGCCGGACACGACGGACACCGATTTATTACTCATCGGTCTGGTGTCGAGTGCGCATCTGCAGTCCCGAGCCAAAACCAATCTTCAGCGCTTCCGGCGGCCGAACAATACGCCGACAGTCGAGATCATGATCAGCGCCACAAGAACGACGACGATGTACGACCTGTCCGCGGCCGGTGCCACCGTTTCGCTTTCTTTGGTCACTGCATCAGTGAATGTACAGCTTATGCCTGGAGGGAACCATCCCCAGAAGTCTGTAATTCCTGCCGCTACCCTCTCCGCCCGGCCGGGAAGGAGATAATTGAATCGTGATGGGATTCCATAGTGATCAATGCACCAGCTGGGCTGATGTTGGAGGCGCAAAGAAAATGCGTCCAACAAATAGACCAAGGTTAGTGCGATCAGCGATATTGCTAGAGACGCTTGGCTTGCTCGTAATAATCGAATCTTCACGACTCGCCCGCAACAGTCACGTCATCATGGGGTGACGATGGTATTGGTTGCTGCGATCCACCGAATCCAGCCGTGCTCAAAATTGACCTGTCGACTTTGGGAGTCGCCGAGCTCTCCTGACATCGGTAGTTCAAATCGACCATCCTCGCAGCCCTGCCTCCCATAGCCAGCAAAGATAGCACCGTGGACACTTTCTCCGTGCCGAGAAACAATCGATCGTGAGATCGGGGAAGTGGTTACTGCTAGTCCGCGACAAACAGCTCGCTATTCTCATCGAATGGATCAGGCAGTGTCGAACTCGCAGGCAACGAGAAGGTCCGGTGCTCTTCGTTGGGTTGTTTTGGTAAACGCACTTATCGCAGCGTCGGCGTCGGCGATGTATGTCGCAGCGAAATGCCATCTCACCTGGCCCGAACCTGCGGATAGTGCACTCTCGATCGCCGGTGCGGTCGTTCTCTGGGTCCTCACGGCGAGTGTTGCAATCGTGCTGCTCGGAGTGTGCTGGTGGCAGCGACGCCGATGGTTGTGGTCCGATGTCGCTGTTCCGGTTCTCGTGGTGATCGCACTCGGGATCGCGGCCGCGGGGCAGCCACATTTCGATCAGTATCGGGCAGACTTCGAAACCGTTGCACAGCAACTACTTCAAGAACCTGACGATCCCTATTCCGATGGGTATCATCGTGATCTACGAATCGGCAGATTCGATATCTCCTATGCCAACGTCAGCAGTGAAGGCCACGTCTATTTCTATGACGCACGAAATGGATTGGACATCTTGGACAATCCCGGCTGGGTGTACGCACCCGATGGTGTGTCCGACAAGACCTTCAATCAGCTCCGGCTGGAAGACATCGGGGGCGGATGGTACCGATTCCCTCATCTTGTCGTTGACAGCTATTGAAACTCAAACCACCAGACCCTCCGCTCGAAGTCTCGGGCGAATGTGGTGACGCCGACCAGCATTCCTGAGGCGAACGGTAGTAGGAGTACGAGAAGCGTCGTCAAGGTGAGAGCGGTGTTGGCACGGCAACCGCCACCCCCGTCGTACCAGCGTGAGCAGATGTCGCCGAAGTCCCAACTCTCGCCCCAACGCTGAACGAACCAACCCGAAAGTGCGGCTGTCAGGATCAGTAGGAATATCGTCGCCAGTGACCATGCGATCTACCCTCGGCATTGCCGCCAGGTCGCACACATCATCGGCGAATACAGCTCGGTGAAGTGCGGATGCGTCTCATGATGAAACAATATTGTTCGTCTGATGATCCGGCCGGATTCCGAAAGCCGATACCCCGGACCTGCTCCGAGGTATCGGCCTGAGGTCAGAGGCAGAAGAAACTGAGCGAACTGATTGCCGCGTTCTGCTCGAGCTGGCCTGCGTCTCCGACGTTGCCGGCGGCGACTGACAGATCTTGAAGGGAGAGAATAGCGTCCATTGTCATTTCCTTTGTTGATCGGCATGTTTACCGATGGATTTGATCGATCGAATTGTCTTGCGGTGCTGACTCCATTTCAGATTTTTGGCCTGATGCTTCTGTGCTCCAATCTTCCGGGGTGATAACTTTCCGAACAACTAGGAGATGTGGCAGTTCGACGCGCACATCAGTGGAAACGACTGTCGGACAGTTGGCAATCCGGCATGACGGAGCAATGCCAGTATTCCCGCGGATCCGGTTGCCCAGTCTGTCGAGAGTCTCAGGTTCTGTTCACCTGGAAAGTGCAGGCCTCCTGCGTGATTGAGGCTGTGCAAGCCCAGAAGCTGAAACTGCTGTGCAAGCGTCTGTTCACAATCGGCGCCGGCGTATGGAGTCTTGGAGAGTTCGCTGAGGAACAGAATCAGCCCGGCTCGCCCGTTGAGTAGTCCGGCTTGGGCAGTGAATTCGACGGCGGCAGCGCGGGATATGGCAAGTAGCGCAGACGCGTAGCGCGGTTCGTCGACATGTCGAACAAGTTGAAGAAGTACCAGGCCCACACCGACAGACCCGGATCCGAGATACGGCATCGTCCGGCGCTCCTCTCTCAGCTGCATCGACCCGTCAGGGCACATCGACATCACAGACAGATCGATGTCGACGAGCTGGCGTGCGTGTTCCAGCGATCGAGGATCACCACTCAGTTCGTAGTGGCGAGTCCAGAACAGTGCTTGTCCGCTCGGTCCCCGCATCAGCCCACCTCGGCCGGCCACTGCCCAAGGTGTTCCGCCGGCGTCGCGGACATGCAAGCGAGCAGCTGAAATTCGTTCGCGCAGAGTCTCGGTCACGACAGCGAGAGTGGGTGACACAGTCGGTCGTGAAACCGATTCCTCGAGTAGGAGGCAACCGATTCCGGAAAGGCCGCTGAAAAGGCTGGAGTCGATGTCGTCGAGTGGGGCTCGACGCAAAGTCTCGACCCACCTGTCGGCTGTCGAATGTCGCCCGTGATGCCGAAAGGTATGCACCGCACCCGCGAGCCCGTCGAAGAAGCCGAACTTTGGTTGAGTATCCGAATCAACTTGATGTTCAGTCCATTCCAGAACTGACTCCAAGGTGTCTGCGGGAAGTACATCGGCGAGCAGGTTTCCGCACGAGCCGTGAGCAATGCCGTAGCCGTTCACTTCGAACTGGGCGATGTCACCGGGAAAGAGTCGATCAGGGCGGGAGAGATCAAGCGAGGCGAGGATGCCGCAGCGCAATAGAGCGGCCGCCCGTTGCAGGTTTTCCCCGGGCGACGTGCCCCAACGATGCGGGCGATTCTCCGGTTCCGGCGCCTGTACGTCGAGCATCGAATAGAGCGAGGCACCGAAGGCACGAGGAAGATCGAATCGAGACACCGCATAGTCGATGAGTTCGGGAATCTTGTTGCAATCGAGAGGGAACAATGTAGTAAGTGGGACAAAGAGTCCCAGCTCGATGCATCCCAACGAGTATCGATCCGCCGCGATTCCTGTCAACTGTCGAGGTGCTGTGTATCCGGGGGCTCCGGTGGACCGGGGCGGATGCTCGTCGATGTTGTGGGCCATCTCGAAGTCGATGATCCGAATACCGGACGGTGAGCACATGACGTTGCCAGGGTGAAGATCGGCATGAACGATTCCGGCGTTGTGGAAGCTCTCGACTGCGGTAGTCAACTGTTGTGCAATGTCGAGTGCCCAGGTTCTGTATTCCGTTCGGGAACTGAGTGTCTGGTCCGCGCGTATCAGTGGGTGGCGGAGCGCAACTTCCTGATTCAGGGGAGTGCCGGCAGCGCGCTCGGTGACAAGGAAGTGGTGTCCCTCGCGCTCGAACAAGCTGATCGCAGAAGGTGTGTACGGGTTGTCGGCAAGGTGAGTCAACTTGTCGTACTCGTTACGGATGCGGTCGATTGCGTACCGGCCGTTTGCGTCCGGGGCGGTAAAGGGACGGCCTTCTTTGATGACCAGATCGATGCCGGCGTCGTCGAATGCGGAGTAGATCCCCCCGCTGTTGCTGAAGTGCAGGGCTTCATTGATCGAATAGGGGAATTCGTCATGTGATTTCAGCTTGTCTTGCTGCGCGCGAACGAAGTCCGGGATTTGTACCCAGTCCGGAGTTCTGAAGGAAGTGCCGCGCACATCGGGTTCGAGCGATCCGTCAGGACGCCGAATTGCGGGGACGCGATCGCCGAATGAATCGTAGGTCTGCATGGGCAGATACGCGCCGTACCGTAAGTAGAGCGGTCCCCGGTTCCATCGCACATCGCTGAGGATGTACGGCCCGTCGGCACCGGCGACAAGCTTGTCCAGTTCGGTGATGACACGTTGTGTGGCAACACCATCCGCCGGATAGATCGTGATGAATTTTCCGCTGGAAGTTCGATTGGCCTGCTTGCTGTTGGACAACATGAGGTCTGCTGCCGTCCGAAGAAATTTGAACGGCACATGATTGTGACCGCAATACACGGAAACGGTATCGAGCAGCTCCTGCGCGTTGGCTCGGGTAGCGGAGCAGTGAATCTTCCATCCTTGTTCTGGCAGCAGACCGTCGGGCGGTTGGAAGTAGTTCCACGGTCCACTTTGGGGACCGCGCCGCCAGAGCGACCAATCCACCGACTTCGCGGGGATAAAGTGCTGGTCAGTTGATGTATCTGGTCGGGTGACCGTTCTGATTCGGTCGTAGAAATGCGGGTCGGCACGCGTGAAGGCAACGTATCGCAGGTCCACGCCAAACCTCCCGGTCAGTCCCCCTGCGGTTGTCATCGATTGGTGCCACGCCCCGAATCCCCTGTGGCTTGGATTGCTTGTGGCGGAAGGTTATCCGATTCCGGACATTTCGGGCGAAGATTGAAAACCTATCATTCGAAAGTACTAATGAATGGCGTGGGCCAGGCGAGGTCACTGATCGCCCAGCTTTTAGTCGGCCGCATTTGTTTCGAGTTCGGAGGTCCCCTCTTGACGAGAGGATCAAGTCGGTGGTAGTTCTTTAGCGAGCGCTAAGTCAGGGTGCTCCCTCGATCTCGGTCCGGTACCCGGCGCCACGAAACTCGGATGCCGGACCGCCCCAGCAATGCACGTCCTCGAAGGGAACGAAGATGACCAAGGCAGTGATCGTCGATGTAGTCCGGATCGCGTCCGGCAAGGGAAAGCCGGGCGGAGCACTGTCCGGGACGCACCCTGTCGAACTGATGGCCCACGTTCTGCGTTCCATCACCTCGCGAAACGGCCTCGACCCCGCCCTGGTGGACGACGTGATCGGCGGTTGCGTCGGCCAGGCCGGTGAGCAGGCGCTCAACATCACCCGCAGCGCGGTCCTGTCGGCAGGGTTCCCCGAGTCGGTACCCGCCACCACGATTGATCGCCAGTGCGGATCAAGTCAGCAAGCTGCGCACTTTGCGGCGCAGGGCGTGATCGCCGGGGCCTACGACATCGTGATCGCGGCAGGCGTCGAATCCATGAGTCGTGTCCCGATGGGTACCACGACGATGGGGAAGGACGCTTCCGGTCCGGGCGTCGCGGCTCGCTACCCCGAAGGCCTGGTCAACCAGGGAATCTCTGCAGAATTGATCGCCGCCAAGTGGAAGCTTGACCGCGACGCTCTCGACGCATTCTCCGCGCAGTCCCACCAGCGGGCAGCAGAGGCAGCGGCGAAGGGGCTCTTCGACAAGGAGATTCTGCCGATCTCGGTGACCAACGCCGCCGGTGAGACCGTCTCGCATATCGTCGACGAGACGGTTCGCGCGTCTACTACCGCCGAGGGACTCGCCGGTTTGAAGCCGTCGTTCTACTCGGAGAAGTACGCGCAGCGCTTCCCCGAGGCGCAGTGGTCGATCACTCCCGGTAACTCGTCGCCGCTCACCGACGGCGCGTCCGCAGCACTGATCATGAGCGAAGAAATGGCGTCGAAGCTGGGGCTGACGCCGCGAGCTCGTTTCCACTCCTTCTCCGTTGCGGGCGATGACCCGATCTTCATGCTCACCGCACCCATCCCAGCCACCCACAAGGTGCTCGCTCGCGCGGGTCTGAGCATCGACGACATCGACACCTACGAGGTCAACGAAGCCTTCGCTCCCGTACCGCTCGCCTGGGCTCACGAGTTCGGCGCCGACCCGGCAAAGCTCAACCCGTGGGGCGGCGCGATTGCACTCGGCCATGCCCTGGGGTCCTCGGGTACTCGCCTGCTGACCACGATGGTCAACCACCTCGAGGCCACCGGCGGACGCTACGGATTGCAGACCATGTGCGAGGGCGCCGGCATGGCCAACGCCACAATCATCGAACGCATCTGAAACACATAACCTTTCGAAAGGAACTCTCATGATCGTCAACGACAGCGTCGCCGTCGTCACCGGTGGAGCATCCGGCCTCGGCCTGGCCACCACCAAAGCCCTTCTTGCCGACGGCGCCAGCGTCGTCATCATCGACCTTCCGTCGTCCAACGGTGAAGCCATCGCCAAGGAACTTGGCGACCGGGTCCGCTTCGCGGCTGCAGACGTCACCGACGAGGCTGCGGTCACCGCGGCACTCGACGTGGCCGAATCCCTCGGACCCCTGCGCGTGGCAGTCAACTGCGCCGGAATCGGCAACGCAGTCAAGACGGTCAGCAAGAAGGGCGCTTTCCCGCTCGACGCGTTCAAGAAGGTCATCGACGTCAATCTGATCGGCACCTTCAACGTCCTTCGTCTTGCTGCGGAACGTATTTCGAAGACCGAGCCGATCGACGGTGAACGCGGTGTCATCATCAACACCGCTTCGGTCGCAGCGTATGACGGCCAGATCGGGCAGGCTGCGTACTCCGCGTCGAAGGGCGGCGTCGTCGGTATGACGCTTCCCATCGCCCGTGACCTCGCGTCGCTGCTGATCCGCGTCAACACCATTGCACCAGGCTTGTTCAAGACCCCGTTGCTGGCCGGACTGCCCGAAGCAGCCCAGGCGTCGTTGGGTCAGCAGGTGCCTCACCCCTCTCGCCTGGGTGATCCCAGCGAGTACGGCGCGCTTGCTGCGCACATCGTTTCCAACCCCATGCTCAATGGTGAGACGATCCGCCTCGACGGTGCAATCCGTATGGCACCGCGGTAATTTCGGCTATCACATGACTGGCGAGGTGGAGTCGGTGAGCTCGGTGGCAGTGGACTGGAGGTCCTTCCCGCCGCTGGTGATGACCGACATCCTGATGGCTTCGCTCGAGCTGTTCGACGAGAATGGTTACCACGGCACGACGGTGCGCCAGATTGCCAATCATGTCGGGGTAACCGTTCCCGCGCTCTACTATCACCACGCGAACAAAGAGGCAATTCTCGTCGCTTTGTTCGAGGTCTCGATGAGTGAGCTGAATACCAGAACCGAAGCGGCAGAAGCGGAGGCCGGCGAAAATCCGGTACGACGCTTCGCCTTGGTGGTGGAGGCGATAGTTCTCTATATGACCCACCGGTCGCGGCATGCTGCGTTGGACACCGAGATTCGGCATGTCTCACCGGAAAGCCGAAGTCGATACGCCGCCAGTCGTAAGCGGCTCGAGTTGCTGATGCGCAGGATCGTCGACGACGGTGTGGCATCGGGAGATTTCGCGGTCACCGATACCGAAGAGACCGTCCGGGCAATACTCGGTATGGCGCAGTCACTGCCGCGTTGGTTCCAGACCGGCGGTCCGATGTCACCGTCGCAATTGGCGGAGAAGTACGTCGATATCGCTTTTCACACGGTCGGCTATCGGCCGTAAAGTGCATCGCTCGTGAACGAAGGTGGGCAACAGGTGAAAACCTGTTGCCCACCTTCAGTATTCATACTTCGGCATTCACTCGGTGTCAGAGTCGCGTAACTTCGAGTCCGCCCTCGTGGTAGTCGGCGCGAAGGCGTTTCTTGTCGAACTTGCCGACGCTCGTCTTCGGGACTTCCTGGACCACGGCCCAGTTCTCGGGCAGCTGCCACTTGGCAACCTTGTCCGAAAGGTACTGTTGCAGTTCGGACATGGTGGTTTCGGAACCAGCGCGAAGAACAACCGCAACCAACGGGCGCTCGTCCCACTTCTCGTCCGGCACGCCGATGACGGCAGCTTCGGTGACGTCAGGGTGACCCATGACGGCGTTCTCGAGGTCGACCGAGGAGATCCATTCGCCGCCGGACTTGATGATGTCCTTGGAGCGGTCGGACAGGCTCAGGAAGCCGTCGGCCGTGATGGATCCGACGTCACCGGTCTTGAGCCAGCCGTCGTTGAACTTGTCTTCCGCATCGACGCCGTAGTACGACCCGGTGATCCAGGGGCCGCGCACTTCGAGCTCGCCGACGGAAACGCCGTCGTGTGCAACAACTTTGCCGTCATCGTCGATGAGACGTGCCTCGACGGATGCCGGGAAGCGGCCCTGAGAGTAGCGGTACTTCCACATCGCGTCGCCGGTGACACCGGCCGGCGGGCGGGCGACGGATCCGAGTGGGGAGGTTTCGGTCATGCCCCAGGCGTGCAGGACGGAGACGTTGTGGTCGGCTTCGAATGCGTGCATGAGGGCCGGCGGTACCGCGGAGCCGCCGATCAGAACCTCACGCATCGAGGAGATGTCCTGCGGGTTCTGCTCGAGGTAGAGGTGCAGGCCCTGCCAGATGGTGGGTACGGCCGCGGCGAACGTCGGCTGCTCGCTGGCGATGATCGCAGCCAACGGGGCAGGCTGGAGGAAGCGGTCGGGCATGATCAGCGAGGCGCCGATCATGAACGCGGCGTAGGGAAGTCCCCACGACATGGCGTGGAACTGAGGCACCACGGCGAGTGCACGATCGCCCTGCGCGAGGTTGGGGCCGTCGCTCATGCAGACCTGCATGGAGTGCAGGTAGATCGAACGGTGGGAGTAGACGACGCCCTTGGGGTCACCCGTGGTGCCGGACGTGTAACACATTGCGGCAGCGCTCAGTTCGTCGACCTCGGGCCAGTCGAACTCGGTGGGCTGATCGGCGATCAAGCCCTCGTAGGTGTGAACCTGCACTCCCTCGGGAGCTTCGAGTCCTGCAGTGGAGGAGCCGGTGACGACGATGTGTTTGACGGTGGTCAGCGACGGAAGCTGCGGAGAGAGAAGCGGAATCAGGGACGGGTCGACGATGATCACGCGGTCCTCGGCGTGATTGGCGACATGGATCAACTGCTCGGGGAACAGACGAATGTTCAGGGTGTGGAGCACAGCGCCCATCGAGGGGATCGCCAGGTACGCCTCGAGGTGCTCGGAGTTGTTCCACATGAACGTGGCGACTCGCTCGTCACCCTCGACGCCGAGCCCGCGCAGGGCGTGCGCAAGCTGAGCACAGCGCTTGCCGACGTCAGCGTAGGACACACGGCGCGGGCCGGACTCGGTCCACGTGACAACCTCGGAGGCGCCGTGAACGGAGGCACCGTGGCGGAGAAGTTGAGCAATGGAGAGGGGGGCGTCTTGCATGGTGCTCAGCATGGGCTGCTCCTGTGTGGTGTGTGAGACCGGTGCTTTTGCCCACGGGTCGTCACAAACGATGTGCTGTGGCTGCCAGATTAGTCACAGCCCCGAAGTGCTCGCTAGTGACCCACTGCACTGGCGAAGAACCACGCTATGAGTAGCGCTCCCGGATCGACTACTCCGCGAGCGGCTTCGCCCACATAACTTGCACGTCCGCGGTTCGCGAGCATGGTTTCGGTCGACTCCGCCCCGGCCGCTGCGGCTTCCGCTGCGCTCGCCAGCGCAGCATCTCGATCGGCTTCCGAGCTCACGGATTGCTCCAACGACTCGACCGCCGGAACTATCGCGTCGACCATCGTCTTGTCGCCGACGCGTGCGCCGCCGAGCGAGGTGATGTTGTCGAGTCCCGCTCGCGCTGCAGCCGCGATCGCGCCGAGGTCGAGTTCGGAGTCCGCCGAGTCTGCGGCAACGCGGAAGAAATGCCGGAACCAGATGCCGAACAATGCGCCGGAGGTGCCACCGGCGTGGCCGAGGTACGCCTGTGAGACTGCATCGAATATCGTTGCGGTGGAGTACGTGTCACGGATCGCCGAGATGTCGAGTTGATCCAGTGCGGCCACCATGTTGGTCCCGAAATCGCCGTCGCCCGCTCGTCGGTCGAGATCGGTCAGTGCCGGTTCCTGATCCAGTACCTTCTCGGCCCAGTCCGCAATCCAGCTTCCGACGAAGCTGCTTTCGGCGGTGCGTGAGGTGTCGGGTGTGAATGTGGGACCGAAAGATTCGCGCGTGCCCATGCCGGTGTACTCACGCGCTATAGCATTCGGCCAGGCGGGCGCTTTTGTTGGTGCGTCCCATAATTCGAGGATTTCTTTGTCTGTGCGAACAAGGGTGATGGACGCGCCTGCCATGTTCAATGCAGTGACGAAGGTTCCGATCAGTGTCCGCTCGATGTGAATTCCCTGTTCGTCCAGATAATCTCCGAGTTCGGCGAACAGAAGTTGCAACTCCAGCGGGTGGGTGGCGCCGAGACCGTTGACGACGGCGATGACGCGGTCGCCTTCGGCGAGACTCAGGGACTTGATGATCGGGTCTGTCAGCCGCCGCACCAATTCCGGTGCGGGCAGGGCATCCACGCGTTCTGTGCCGCGTTCGCCGTGGATGCCGATACCGAGTTCCATCTGACCCGCCGGCAAGTCGAACGACGGCTCGTCAGCCCCCGGCAAAGTGCATGGGCGAAGAGCGACGGCCATGCTCCGAGCGGAGTGCGCGACGTGTTGTCCGATCCGGGTCACCTCGGCCAGGTCGTCGCCGCGGGCGGCGGATGCGCCGCAGACCTTCTCCACCACGATGGTTGCCGCAGTACCGCGTCGCCCCGGGCCACTGCCGTCTGCGCGTTCGGTCGCGACGTCGTCGTCGACCAGGACGACGTCCGTATCGATCTTGTCCTCGCGTAGCAACTCTCGGGCGATACCGAAGTTCATCACGTCGCCGGTGTAGTTCTTCACGATGTGAAGGACGCCGCCGCCGGCGTCGGCAGCCTTGGACCCCTCGTGGATCTGAAGTGCATTGGGTGAGCTGAAGACCAATCCGGGGCAGACGGCTGTGAGCATTCCTTCGCCGATGAATCCGGCGTGCATGGGTTCGTGGCCTGATCCGCCGCCGGAGACGAGCGCGACCCGTCCGCGGGGAAGTGGCCTTGCGCGTGTGAGGTACCCAGGATCGGGATTCCACGCGATGTCGTCGGTGGATGCGATCAACCCACGGAGTGCGTCGGGAACAAATGTCTTTGCGCTGCGCATGAACATCACTTCAGAGTAGGTCTAACGTCGACTTCGGGCACGGATCACGATCGACGAGAGGTGGACGGCGTGAAATTGGGGTTGGTACTTGCCGGTGGCGGCGTTGCGGGAATCGCCTGGGAAACAGGTTTTCTGTTGGGCCTTCAGGACAAATCACCGGACACTGCCGCTGCGCTGCTGACGGCGGACGTGTTGATCGGCACTTCCGCAGGTTCCACGGTGAGCGCTCAGATAGCGAGCGGCGTGACACTGCAAGAACTTTTCGACGCACAAACAGCGGAGGCTACCGGCGAAATCGACCCGAAGGTCGATGTCGAGGTACTCGGTCAGATGTTCGTCGACGCGATTGCAGGATCGCAGGACCGGGCCGAGCAGCTCCGTTTGCTCGGCGAGGCAGCGATGAGAGCCGATACCGTCGAACCCGCCGTGCGTCGTGCGGTCATCGAGGCGCGGCTGCCCAATCGGTTGTGGCCCGACCGGGAGTTGCGCATCCCGGCGATCAACGCGCAGACCGGTGAGTTGAGGGTGTTCGGCAATGCCTCCGGCGTCGACCTGATCGACGCAGTCGGAGCGAGTTGCGCTGTCCCCGGGGTGTGGCCGGTAGTCACGATCGACGGTCACCGGTACATGGACGGCGGAATGGCGAGTGGCTCGAATGTTCATCTGGCTGCCGACTGCGATGTGGTCGTGGTTCTTTCACCTGCTGCCGATCCCGCCCCGAATCTGCTTGGCGGCAGCCTACGAGAGGAAATCGACGTGATGACGCCCTTGCCCGTGCTGCCTGTCTTCGCCGACGACGCCGTCGTCGAAGCGATCGGAACGAACTCGCTTTCACCGACAACCAGGCGCCCCGCAGCCGAACTCGGCCGCGAACAGGGCCGTCGAACCGCCGACGAGATCGCCGCGTTTCTGGTGACGGCATGAGCGCCGCACGGATTGCCGTCGTCGTGCGCCCGGAGCAATCTCCGGAAGATCTGGTTCGACATGCCAGGTATGCAGACGAAGTCGGTATCGACGAGGTCTGGTTGTGGGAAGACTGCTTCTTCGGCGGAGGAATAGCCACTGCTGCAACTGTATTGGCTGAGACCGATCGCATGGGTGTGGCGATCGGTGTGCTGCCGACGCCGATGCGCAACACCGCGATCACGGCGATGGAGATTTCAGCGCTGGCCAGAGTTCATCCGGATCGACTACGGGTTGGCTTCGGTCACGGCGTTCAGAGTTGGATGCGGCAGATCGGGGCCAAAGCCGAATCGCCGTTGACCCTCCTGCGGGAGCAGTTCGGAGCAGTCGAGCGGCTACTGGGCGGTGAGTCGGTGACGGTGTCCGGTCGATACGTGAATCTCACGGACGTCACGCTGGCGTGGCCACCGGAGACGGTGCCGCAGTTGCTCGTCGGCGCCACGGGGCCAAAGACTTTGGCGCTCAGTGGCGAGTTGGCGCAGGGCACCGTGCTCTCGGGTGGGACGACCCCGGACGGCGTGCGTCGGGCGATCGCTCACATCGGGGCGTCGGATCACGAGGTCGTCGTCTACGTCATCTGTGCTTTCGGTTCCGGCGGTCGTGAGCGCGCCCTTGCCGAGGCCGCAGCGTCCGGTAGCGAGTCGCCGGAGGATGCGATTGCCGTGGGCAACGCGGCCGAAGTCGCGGCAGCAGCACGGCGATGGGTTGCAGCAGGTGCAACCACCGTGGTACTCCAACCGACTGTTGACGAGCCGGATGTCCGCGAGTTCATTCGCTTTGTCGCGCAGGAGGTTCAACCCCTGGTGGCGTAGTTCAGAAGGTTACTCTGGACAGAACCGCGTCGATGTCGGCAGTGCTCACGTCGCGATGTGTCACGAACCGAACCTTCCCGGCAACGGTGACCGCGCCGACATCGACAGCGGCGAGCTGAGCAACGGTGACCGACGGATCGGCTGTCGCGGCCAGAACGATGTTGGTGGCAGGTTCGTCGACGGCCCAACCGCGTTCACGAAGCCCCGACGCGAGGCGCTGCGCGTTGTCGTGATCGTCGGAGAGGCGAGCTTGTGAGCGCAACGCGACGATGCCGGCTGCGGCCAGCACTCCGCCCTGACGAACGCCGCCGCCGAGCATCTTGCGGATCCTTCGGGCTTCGGTGATCAATTCGGGTGATGCGGCGAGTATCGAGCCGACCGGCGCACCGAGTCCCTTACTCAGGCACACCTGAACGGTATCGGCGCCGGAAGTCAATTCGGTGGGCGAAACATCGAGTGCAACAGCGGCATTCCAGAGACGGGCGCCGTCGAGGTGAATCTTCAAGCCGCGTGATCGCGCTGCGTCGACCAGCTTCGTCCATTCGGTCGGATTCATGACGGCACCGCCGGCGAAGTTATGAGTGTTCTCGAGACAGAGCAGCGTGGTGTTCAACGCGAAGTACGGGCCGGGGGAGCCCGCCGCCTTCACGACCGTCTCGGGGGTGGGACGTCCGGGTCCGCCGTCGTGCGGCAACGCCATCGGCATTCCCTGGGCGAGCCAGGCCGCGGTGCCCAATTCGGAGCCCAAGACGTGAGAGTGTTCCGGTGCCAGGAACTGATCGCCGCGGTGAAGGTGCAGCATCAGCGCAATCAGGTTGCCCATCGATCCGCTCGGCACCCACAGTGCCGCCGGTAAACCCAGAGTGTGCGCCACCTCTTCCTCGAGCGCCGCCATGGTCGGGTCGTGATCGAGGACGTCGTCACCGACCTCGGCGTCGGCCATCGCCTTCCGCATCTCCGCATCAGGCTTGGTGACGGTGTCCGAGCGTAGGTCGATGTACGACGAAGTCATGGCTCATTCGATCAAGCCGCGTGTTCCGGCGTCAAACCGCGGTATTTCCAGGACGGCTCTTCCGGCCTGATAAATCGATATCGCTGAGGATGCCTTCCGTGTGATGATGAGCGTCGGCAATCGCCGGTGACGAGAACAAGAAGTGGAAGGGGACAGGCATGCGCGACTGGAAGCAAGCGTTGCACCTGCGCGGGCACTCACCCCGCGGTATTTCCCATCCCGCATTCGGGGAACAGAGCGGCGCTGGATATATGCCGTTCCCCATTTCTTGCATTTGCTCCTGACCCGTCTTCGTGTCCAGGAGTTTCACTCCTCGACACGAACTGAGAACTCTCATGCGGAACCCGAACCGCGCACTTGCTCACAGTTGGATGAACCGCCCCGTCCGGGTACTCAACGCCACGTACGAGTACCTCGGTGAAGTGAGCGCCGATCGTGCGGTCGTCCTGATCGCCACCGGCTCCGCGCAGTCCACCGAAGACGTGACCCCGATATTTCCGGTGCGCTCCAAGCACGTCGAAATCCCACTGCCGAGGACGATCCTGCTCGCCGAGTACGTGTACGTTGCTCACCGGGTGACGGTCACCGATTCCAGTCGGGCCACTTTTGCCGGTGTCTTCGACCGGGACGGTCGTCAATGTGCGTACTGCGCCGCCCGGGCAACGACCATCGACCATGTCCAGCCGCGGAGCCGTAACGGGCCCAACACGTGGGGAAATCTGGTGGCGTGCTGCAGTTCCTGCAATCAGCGCAAGGCGGATCGCACTCCGGCCGAGGCCGGTATGCGGCTGCTGTGGGAGCCGAAGGCACCTCGGCGCATCGAGAAAGTGCAGCAGAAGATCTGGCGCGAATTGAGTCGGACGTGACAGTCGAAGGGAGCCAGTGATGTGCGCTGACGAAATCTCCAATTTGGCTGAGCTTTTGCCGATCTCGGACGACCGGACGTGGTGGCAGGCGGAATGCCGAGGAGACCCCGAGCCGGACCGGTGGTTTCCCTTTCCGTCCGAGGGATACGACTACGCGACCGACGTGTGCAACAGGTGCCCGATTGTGGCTTCGTGTCGTGAATTCGCCTCTGCCACTGGTCAGACCGGAATCTGGGGTGGAGTGAAGTTCGAGCAGGGCAGGATTGTCGCGGCGTGAGGGATCAGATTCCCGGCTCCGCGGCGATCGTGCCGGCCGACACCGCCCGGCACAGAGCGTCGTGGTCACGCTCGGTCTGATCGGCGTAGAGCCGAGCAAACCGGGTGAGGGCGGTGTCGACCGTGTCCGAGGTTCCCAGGTAACCGGAAATCAGTGACGCGCCACTGGTTCGTGCGTGTCCCTTGGCCAGTAGGCGACCGCAGATCGCGACATAGTCGGTCAAGGCTGCTGCATCGATATTGTTCAGGTCCACAGAACCTTTCATGTTCCGGAACTGACGGACGTAGTACTGGCGGTCGTCCACGGTGCACCACCCGAGCAGTGGATCGCTGACTGTCTGGAGAGCCTGCTGGTATTCCGCGACGCGTCGTCCTTGGTGGTCGTGCCAGGCCGAGTCACCGTGCACGAAGGGTGCAACGACGGATCGGCGAGCCTGCTTGAGCTGCAAGAAGATGACGTCGTCCGGGATGCTCCCTTCGCACAGGGCCACATAGGCGCGCAGAGCGACACTCCCGACTCCGACAACCCGGTGCGCGACGTCGATGACGTTGTATCCCGAGACGACTCGGCGCCAGTGTGGTGCAAGGGTTTCGAGATACTCGTCCAGACCCTCCAGGAGGAAGTCGGTGTCCTGCGGCGTGAGTCGTGTTGTGAGCGGCGGGTTCTCGACCAACTGGCGCCGTCCGTGATCCTCGACGGTGAACCGCGGCACCGCATGGTCACTCGTACGCCGCCGGGCGCGCTCCGCGGCGCGCCTGATCTCGGCCAGCAACCCAGGATCGGTGACGTGGTCGGTGAGTCCGTCGAGATCGACCCGGTCGAAGGAGCGATCGAACAGTGGACGCTCGGACAGCTTCGCCAAGTGGAGGCGATACGCGGACACACACGAGGTTGTTGCTGTTTCGCATTGAGCTTCGGTGAGACCGTTCTGCCGACCGGCCACCCAGATGCTCGCAGCCAGCCTTCGTAGATCCCATTCCCAGGGGCCGGGATGTGCTTCGTCGAAATCGTTGAGGTCTATGACAAGTTCGCGTTCCGGAGATCCGTAGAACCCGAAGTTTCCGACGTGCGCATCTCCACAGATGACGGGAGTGATGCCGGTGGACGGCAGCTGCGCCATGTCCTCTGCCATCAATCCGGCGGTACCGCGCAGGAATCCGTATGGCGAAGCGACCATTCGCCCCACACGGATCGGAACCAACCAGTCGAGTCTTCCCTCGTGTGCCGTGTTGACCTGATCGACCGGGTCACGTCGATCGGATGGGGGCGTCCAGTCGCCGAGCGACGATCGCGCCACTCGCTTGCGCAGGCCTTTCCCGATCTTGCGACGCTCACTGCGGGGCGTCTGACGCGCCCGCAAAGTCGCCCTGCCGTCCGGTTCGTTCTCGAGAGCCAGCTGACCGGCAGGCCTGTTCAGCGGGTCCATGTCGGGCTCTCTTTCGTCGGGCGTGCGAAACTCGCGCTCGATCTTATGCCCGCCGGATTGTGCGCCGCGCGACGAGTTCCTTAACTACCCGCCTGGGCAATCAACTCGACAGCGCGGTCGGCGCACAGTTCAGGATCCGGCATTCTCCCGATACCGAGGCATTCGACAACGGCGAACGACGCATCCGGTGTGGTTTCCACGCCGAGCGCCCACCCGAAGTAGTGATTCCAGGCGAGTACGGCTCGGTGGCCACTGTGCTGCGGAATCTCGCTGCCCAGAACGAGTACTGCGTCGAACGCGGGGCCGTCGCACCAGATGACCGATTCGGCGAAGGTGGAGCTGGCGACGGCGACTACGTACCTGTGACAAGTCGATTCACTCGGAATGGCGATGTGTGCACGCATGGTCGCTCCTCCGGCTCGGTTGCGATCGGAGGGTTCCCCGTTGCCGGCGCCGAAAAAACGCTTGTCAGATTACGTCCCGGCCACAGATCTACGACGCAGACGGTGCCTGAGATGTTTTTGTGCTGCCCGCGCGACCGAGCGAGTCGAGAGATACTGTTCGGCCGGTATCAACCGGGAACCGAACAAGTAGAACCTTCGGGCTTCGTCGTGGTCGTGGGTGGCCGCGGAGATGAGCAGACGTTCGATCGCGGTGAACTTTCGCCCACCGGCGTAACCACTCATGTAGTCGATGTGATTCGTCATACTCGCTCTGGCGCTACGGTATTCGGTCAATGCAGCGTTCACGTTCCGATGTGAGTCGAGTGTGTCTGCCGGCGTCTCCGTCAGCATGTGCGCGGTCGCATCGACCAGCATCTGAGCGGTCTCGAGTGCCCACGAGCATCCGATACCCCACAACGGGTCGTTGGTTGCCGCAGCGTCGCCGATGAGTGCGAACCCGTTACCTACGGGTTCGGTGAGGGTTGTGGAGAAGTGTTTGGTACCAACGATCTTTCCGACGATGTGCTCTCGCCGAACAAGCGGAGCGCCGGGTAATGCGTTGGCGTACTCGAGGAAAGCAGTAGACAGGTCGTCAGCGAACGAGCCGAGCTTGTCGAGGGCAGGGAAGACCACCAGCACGCTGATTCCGCCGTCGTTGGGGAGCAGATAGGCGACGTCGGGATCCATGAACCACGACAATGACGTTTCTCCGCCGGGTCGTTCAAGTCCGGAGAGTTGGGCGAAATAGCTGAAACGCCCGTTGGATGCAGTCACGGAGTCACAACGAGCGGATCGTGCGACGGTCGAATCCTTGCCGTCCGCTCCGACGGTCAATCGTGCTTCGACAGTGAAGACCGAACCCTGTTCGGTGCCGTAGACGCCTGCAGTAGTGCCGTTCTCGGTCAGTAGTCCGGAAACGCGATGCCCGAGAAGAAGGTCGACGTTCGGGTAGTCGTTCGCGAGTTGGCGCAGTAGGGGGTCGAGAGTTTCCCTTCGGACGTTGAACCCAGGTGGCGGTGAGTTCTCTGCGGCATCAGGGGTGATCATTCCCCACGGGGTCCAGAATGTCGGAACGGTTTCCACCATTCCCAGGGCGAGCAGTTTTTCCGTGGCGCCGAGTCGTTGCAAGATCGGGGCACCGCACGGTTGCAGGTGGTGAGTGCACAGGACTTTGTGCGCCCGGATGTCGGAGCGAGCGTCGAGAAGCGCTATCCGCAGACCTTGCTGGGCGTACATGATTGCGGCCGCGCATCCCGCGATGCTCGCGCCGACAATCACAACGTCATACTTTTCCCGTGCCTTCGAAGTCACTCGATCAGCTTAATGCATAAGATTATAACTTAAATATGACTGGATTCAGTCATCGTGTTCGGGCGTTAAGTCCCGAACTGCGGCCCGGATGGACTGTTCACGAAGCTCGTTCTCTCTGCGCAGTTCACGACGCCGTCGCCCGGCCTCGAATCGCTGCCTGGCGATTGTTCCGGTCGGCCGGAGTTGGGGTACCTCAGCCGGTTTCCCGTCGCTTCCCATCGCCACCATCGTGAAATAGCAACTATTGGTGTGGCGAGATTTTCCGAGAAGAATGTCTTCGGTTTCGACTCGAATTCCGATTTCCATCGAGGTGCGCCCGGTGTAATTGACGGAAGCGCTGAACGTGACGAGTTCGCCGACATGCACCGGTTCGCGGAACACCACACGATCCACCGACAGAGTCACGACGTAGGTCTGGGCATATCGACTCGCGCACGCATAGGCAACCTGGTCGAGAAACTTCAGAATCGTTCCGCCGTGCACGTTGCCCGAGAAGTTTGACATGTCCGGCGTCATGAGGACGGACATGGACAAGGTTTGTTTCGATGCTTGCTGCGATGCTTGCTTCAATTCAGGTAGGGAGTTCGATTCAGACATCAAGCGGGCCTCTTCGGTTCGGTGGACGGTGAAGAGACCGTATCCGGCCAAGAGGGTTACCCGCGCGTTCGGAAGAGCGCGGTGTCAGAGTTCGGGACAGTGCCCGTGTGGAGGACGTATTCGCTGGTGGCGACGGGGCCGGCCGCGCTCGACCTGAGATAGGGCTCGAGCGTCGAGCGGAGGTGCGCTGACATCGAAGCCCAATTCCCTGTGCTTCGAACGGCCTCGCGAAAGTTCTTCAACGCCGGTGCCTGGTCGCACAGTTCCTCGACGGGATCCGATCCGGCTGGTAGTTGCCACTCGAGCAGGTGCGAGGCCGAGCTCACCGACTCCAATCCGGCTGCTGCCTTCTCGAATTCGCTCGAGCTCGACCATGTCGTCGGTAGTGGTGTGATGCCATTCCACGCCGAGGCGGCCTCCCGGCGGAGTGCTGCTGCCCACCCGTTCTCCGACCACGTTGCGACGCAGATCTTTCCGCCTGGCCGGGTCACCCGCATCATCTCTGCGAGGGCAATCGAGGGGTCGGGACAGAAGATGATCCCGAAGATGCTGACGCAGGCGTCGGCACTCGAATTCGGCCAGGGTAAAGACTGCGCATCGCCGATCGTGAAGTTGGGTTGGGTAGTGCCGGGGTGGGGAATCCAGCGTTCGCGTGCGACCTCGAGCTGGCTGGCGGAGAGGTCGAGTGCGTGGACCGTCATGCCTGACTGAGCCGCCGGGAGCGCAAAGTTCCCGGTTCCGGCGCAGACGTCGTACACCGTGCTCACATGCCCGATCGAGCGCAGTGCCTCCGTCGATGCCGGTGAGAGTTGCTCGGCAAGAGGCGAATAGGTCGTACCGTTCCAGTTTCCCCGATTCACGCCAAGCTCCTTTCGACGGCGTCGATGACCGTGTCGAGCGCTGCGCCTGCCGCGTGCGCTGCTTCGTCGGGGTTGCGTTCCTCGATGGCTGCGATCAAGGGTCGGTGCTCGTCGACGTGGAAACCTGGACCGACACTGACTGCGGACAGCGAATCCGTCACGGCGGCAAGGACTCCCCGGTAGACGTCGATCAGTGCGGAATTGTGGGACGCCTCGACGATCGAAAGGTGCAGGGCCATGCCGGCTTCGACAGTGAAGCCGCCGACATGACCGGGGTGGGCATTCCAGGCTGCATGTATCCGCGCGAGATCTTCGGGGGTGTGGCGCTGCGCTGCAAGTCGCGCGGCTTCGACCTCGAGTCCGCGTCGCAGGCTCAGTACGTCGAGAACGTCACCTCTGGCGAGCCTGCGCCCGAGTAGTCCTTCGACCGGCGACGCCGCCATGACGTACACGCCGCCACCGTGGCGTACGGACAGAACTCCGGCGTGTGCAAGCGCCCGTACCGCTTCGCGCATGGTGTTTCGGGCGACTCCCAATTCTTCGACCAATGCGGTCTCCGGCGGGAGTTTCGATCCGACGGGCCATCGACCGGTCGAGATCGCCTCCTCGATCGCCGCGGCGACGATGTCTACCTTGCGTCCGGAATCGGCCATGTATGTCACCTCGGATAAGTGGGTCAATGACTTGATCGAGGTTAGCGAGCCCGACCAAGTGGGTCAATGACTCGGAAATTACCCGCGTACGTCCAGGCTGCGGGCGTAGTGCTCCTTGAATACCTCGAGATGTGCCCAAGATTCCAAGCCGCTGACACCGTCGATCCCGCGGATTCGCTCGGACAGCGCATGCAGGTCGCTCGAGGAGTTGGCGGCGACCGTCGCGATCACGTCGTATCGTCCGAGGGTCCGGGCGAGGAATTCGATTCCGGGCAGCGACTCGATCTCCGATACCGCGTTGTCGTCCCGTGAGCCCAGATTGACGCCGATGCCCATCGCCAGCGTTCGGCCACCACCTCGCCGCTTTACGACAGCGCCGACGCGCAGTGCCGTGCTCGCGATCAGATGATTGACCCGGTTGCGCACGGCGCTCGGCGACAGTCCGGTGTGTTCGGCCAGCTCGAGAAAGGGCATTCGCCCGTTGCGCTCGAGCAGTTCGATCAACGCGACATCTGTCGAGTCGAGTCGGATATCGGCTTGTAAAGCGGTCTCGGGCATGAAGATTCCCTTGATGACGTCGACGTAGACCAGCGTGCTCACGGATCGAACGCCACGTTGTGAGCGGAGTTCGGCGATGGCACGGTACAGATCGTCGTGACTGGGCACCCGAAGTTCCGCAATCACGTTGTACTGCCCGCTGACTGCCGAGATGTAGACGGCGGCCTCGGATGCGATCAACGCGTCCAGCACCGGGGTCATCGGTCCGGACACTGCGATCGAGACGTGTGCAAGCGCCTTCAGCCCGAGAAGTTCGGGGTGCGCGACGGCCACTACGGACACCGTTCCCGAGTCGAGTAGCGCCTGCACTCTGGTGGACACCGCCGCTCGTGGGGCGTCGACCGCCACGGACAGTTCGCGGTACGTCGCTCGCCCGTTGCGCTGAAGTGCGGCAATGAGCTTGGAATCGAGATCGACCGTCATGGTTGCCCCAACTTTTCCAAAGATTTTTCTGTATGAGCTTCCTATTAGAACAGTCGCATGTGGCCATGGATGATGTGGATAAGTGCAGAAATGCTCGAAAACTCATACAAAAAAGTTGTATACCGCCTGGTCTGAAACTTTGATGCATTGCATAGCTCCAGGTCAGGGCGTAGTTTTCGCTCAACACGCAGTGACCTGCACCACCATCTCGACGAAGGACCACCATGCGCAAGTTGCACACGCACGAAGCCTCGCCTCTCGACGCCACCGGCACGATCTTCACCGGCGCCAAGATCCACACCGTTGACGACAGCACGGTGGGAGCCGAAGCGTTCCTGGTGTTCGGAAACCGCTTTGCAGCGGTGGGAACGCTCGAGGAATGCCGCACCGAGGCGCGTCGGCTGAGCACTCGCACAACCGCGGTGGTCGAACTCGACGGCGCCACCGTCGTCCCCGGCTTCGTCGATCCACATGCACACCCGTTGATGTACGGGCAGATGCTCAGCTGGGTGGACTGTGGGCCGGAGAAGGCACATTCCATCCCCGGAATCATTGCGCTACTTCAGGAAGCGGCGCTCACAGCACCTGCGGGCGTCCCGATTCGCGGATACGGCTACGAGCACCGCAACCTGATCGAAGGGCGTCACCCGCTCAAGGAAGAGCTCGATCAGGTGGCCACCGATCGCGAGGTCTACCTCATGAACGCGAGCGGTCACGGCGGCGTCGTCAACTCCTTCACTTTCGACAAGCACGGTATCGACGCGAGCACCGAGAATCCGGCCGGTGGCGAGTTCTTCCGAGATGAAGACGGCGAACTCACCGGTGAGCTCTCCGACGCCGCGTGCAACATTCTCACCGGCGTCAACGGAGTGAAGGTCGGCCATCACGGCCCCAACTTCCATCTCGAGGACGAGCCGGAAGAGCACCTTCGCCAGCTGTCGGTCGCTCAGGACAAGTTCCTGGCCGGTGGCGTCACCACCATCGGTGACTGCCAGGTGACCCGGCGTGAATTCGACATGTACCTGCGTCTGGCCGAGCAGGATCAGCTCAAGACCCGCGTCAGCATGTACATGCTCAGCCACCTCCTCGATCACGTCATCGACACGGGAATGCACGGAGCCTTCGGCAATTCGCGGCTCGCGTTCGGCGGCATCAAGTTCTACGCCGACGGCACACTCGGAGGCTGGACCGCATACTTCCCCGACGGCTACGTGGGCGACCCGTGTCGCACCGGGCAGCTCTACCACGAGCCGGCGGACTACTCGGAGCTGATTGCCAAGGCACATTCGGTGGGTCTGCAGACCGCCACGCACGCTCAGTCACCGACCGCCATCGACATGGTGCTCGATGCCATCGAAGCTGCGCAGAAGGCTCACCCCGACGCCGACGCTCGTCACCGCATCGAGCATTGCGGACTCCCGACGGCCGAGCAGATCGCAAGGATGAACCTGGCCGGCGTCTACCCGGTGAACCAGCCACAGCACTACTACAACTGGGGCGAGGGCGTCACCGCTGCGATCGGCACTCCGGGCGAGCGGTTCAACCCGCTCGGCGAGTTCATCGCTGCCGAAGTTCCCGTGACCATCAGCTCCGACGCCCCCGTCGCAGAGCCGAAGCCGCTCGAAGCAATTCAGGCAGCCGTTACTCGTGTGACGCGTCAGGGCCATCAGCTCGGCTCCGATGCACTCCGCATCACCGCCGACCAGGCATTGCAGGCTCATACCCTCAACGGTGCGCGTGCGCTGGGCCGCGAAGCAGAGCTGGGCAGCATCTCGGTCGGCAAGCGGGCCGACTTCGTCATTCTGGGCGCGGATCCCCTCGAGGTTCCGGCCGACGCGATTGCGCAGATCGAGGTCCGAGAGACCTGGATCGACGGCGAACTCGCACATTCAGGTCATAACCACCTATTGTCGAGCACTTCGACCACCGAGGAAAAGTAATGAACCGAGAGCAACAGATCGTGAAGGCCCGCAAGGCGGGATTTGCAGCCTTCGTCGGTACAACTATCGAGTGGTACGACTTCTACGTGTATGCCACGGCAGCCGCCCTGGTGTTCGGTGACATCTTCTTCCCACCCGGAACCGACCGCCTGACCGGCGTTGCGGCGGCGTTCGCGACATACGCCGTCGGTTTCTTCGCTCGCCCGCTCGGCGGAATCGTGTTCGGCCATGTCGGTGACAAGATGGGCCGACGCACCGCCTTGGTTGTGACTTTGACGCTGATGGGTGCAGGCACGTTCCTCATCGGCATGTTGCCCACTTACGCGTCGATCGGGTTCTGGGCGCCGTTACTGCTGGTACTGCTCCGCTTCGTCCAGGGCTTTGCCGTCGGCGGCGAATGGGGCGGCGCGGTCCTGATGGCCGTCGAGCATGCACCCGAGGACAAGAAGACCTTCTACGGCGGTTTCGCTCAGCTGGGCAACCCGGCCGGCGCGCTCCTGGCCACAGGTTTCTTCAGCATTCTCTCCACCTTCGGCGACGACGCTCTGCGCGAGTGGGCTTGGCGACTGCCGTTCCTCTGCTCGGCGCTGCTGATTCTCGTCGGCTTGGTCGTTCGCCTGAAGGTCGAAGAGTCCCCGGTTTTCGAATCCGAGGTGAAGTCCGCGGACGTACCGGAAATGCTGCCGCTCAAGTACGCGCTGGTGACCAACTGGCGCCCGATCATCCTGGGCATCGGCATTCTGCCCGTCGCAGTCGGCGGCTACTACCTCGTGACGACCTTCATCACGGCATACGCAACCGACCCCGATGTCGGATTGTCGGAGACGTTGATTCTCAACGCGCTCAGTGTCGCTGCAGTGGTCGAGTTGATCGCGACTCTCGGCGTGGCGTGGCTCGGCGACAAGGTGGGACGCGTCCGCGTCGTCATCTGGGGCCTTGCGGCAGTCGCGATTCTCGCAGCGCCGCAGTTCCTGGTGCTGAAGTCCGGATCCGTGTTCCTGATCTTCCTGACCTTCGCTGTCATGCGACTGGTGCTGGCGGCCACGTACGGCCCGATCGCCGCCGTCCTGTCGCAGATGTTCAAGCCGCAGGCCCGCTACACAAGCATTTCGTTGGCGTACCAGGGTGCAGGCGCGATCTTCGGTGGGTTGTCTCCGCTGGTGTCGACGCTGATGTACAAGGCAACCGGCAGCATCTGGCCGGTCATCGCACTGCTGATCGGCATGTGCGTCCTGAGCATCGTCTGCCTGCTCTTCGCTCCGCAGCATGTGGACGAGGCGACAGATACCGACGGTGCTCCGCAGGGCCTGAACAAGGAATCGGCTTCCGCCTGATTGCCGAGAGTCGGCTTCCGCCTGACAACTGAAAACACGACAGCCGGGGCAGTACACGATTTCCGTGTACTGCCCCAGCTGTCGTTTCAGGTCAGTTGTCGTTCAGCGCCGGTTACGCGCCGACGAGATGGCGATGAAAATGATCGCTGCGTCGGTGGGCCTGGCTGAGATTTCTGATCTCACGCAGCCAGAAGTGAGACGCCAGCGTGTTACTGCTTCCGTAACCAGTGCCGGACGTGTCTTCGTCGATCAGGGCGACAAGCGCTTTGATCAGGCTGGTGACCTTGAGGTTGTTGGTCTGAGAATGTCGGAGCAACAGCTCGGCGGCTTCGTCGGTGCTGCAACGGTAGAGGGTACAGACGATTTCGATACCGCGCTCGCGGATCCGGCCCGAAGTAGTCGGGATCCGTAGACCGTTCGTCGAGTTGCTGTTCGTCTGGTTGTTCGTGTCGTCGGGGTGAATCATGGTGTTGATCAAGGTATTCCTTTGAACCGCAGGGTCTTTGGGCCCGTGCGGTGTGTAGCGCATGTTGATACTGGTGCAGTCGGTACGCGATTGGCGGCGGACTCCGTCGGAGCCTTCGGCCTGGTCAACAATCTGCGGGACTGATGAAAGTGCGTAGTGATCAAAGGCGCGGATTTGCACCGAACTGGAAGTCTGCCCCTGGAACGAATACTGGAACTGTTGTTCCGGGCGAAGCGACCGGCTGCCTGACTGACGGCTGCCCTCTGATAACCCCACCGTACGTCATCGATTGAGTTTCAGCTAATTCTATTTCGAGCGGCTGAGAGCACTGTGGCCCGTATTACCTGCTCAAGAGGCATTTATGTGGCCGATTATTGCTTGCTTGGTGGTAGCCCAGGCGTCGGTCGTCGGGTTGCCGAACTCGCCGTGGCCGACGCCGGGAAGTTCGATCAGATCGACCACGTCGCCTGCTGCTCGGGCGGCACGGGCATAGCGCCGACTCTGTTCGACCGACACGACCTTGTCTCCGAGTCCGTGGATCACCGTGACGGGGAGGCCGGTGGGGAGGTGCTCGATCGGTGATGCGATGCGGTAGCGATCGGGATGATCGGTAGGCATGCCGCCCAGAAGATTTCGAACAAATCGATCTTTGCCCGCGGTTGCGGCGAGCGTCATGTCGAAGACGCCGGCCATGATCGTCGTCGAGCGAACCGGCACCGAGAGGTTTGGTTCCGGGGCGTCTGCACCCTGTTGGGATCGCGATGCGACCCAGGCGGCAAGTTGTCCACCCGCGGAGTAGCCGGCGATGTGTACACGGCTCAAATCCAGTCGCCCGGAGGCCTTTTCCTGAACGATGCCGGCCAGGGCGTTGGTGGCCGTAACGGTATCGGAGAGCGTGGTCGGCCAACCACCCTGACCGCCGACGCGTCTGTATTCGATGTTCCAGACCGCAATTCCGTACGGGGTCAGGGTTTTTGCCCACGCGCCCGCGTATTCGAGATTGCTCTTCTGGGCCCATCCACCGCCGTGAATGAGTACGACGACCGGCAGGTCACCGTCCGATCCTTCTGGAAGATACAGATCGCCGAAAGTGTCTGCGGCCGCGGCGTAGGCGATGCGGACCGGAGCGACGTCGCGGTCGAGGCCGGTCGCACTGCTGACAGATGCGAGGAGGGCGAGTGCACAGACCAGCACTACGGCGAGATACCCGGCCAAGCGGTCGCGGGAGCGGTGCGCGATGACCTGATTCCTCTCGGCAGGCGACGGACGATAATTCGGAAATCAGTCTATCGGTGCCAGGTGAATTTATGGTGTGAGCGAATGGGCCGTGCTCGCTCGCACGCGGAGTTCGCTACGCGTATAGCTCTGAACTGGGGGTTCGTCACCGTTGACCAGAGCCAACAGTGCATCTACGGCCGCTGCCGCCTGTTCTTGGGGGAAGAAGTCGAAGGCAGTGATCGGGGGCTGGGAAACCAGCAGGGCGGGTTCGTCACTGTCCTGTGCAATCAAGACGTCACCCGGAATCGACAGCCCGAGATCGAGGGCCGCTCGCGCCGCTGCCGGGGCGCAACCGAGAATCAACGACAGGATCGCGTCAGGCGGAGTCGAGGAGTCGAGGGCCTCGCGGGTGGCCGCATACGCGGCCCCGATGAGGCCTCCGACGGTGCTGGCGCCCGGAAACGACGTCAATTCCTCGCTGGTGCGTGGTGCCACGCCTCGGGCGCGGCACCACTCGAAGTAAGCGAAAGTCGTTGCGCGGGTCCACTCCGAATGCATTCCGGGAGTGAGGACGAAAATGTCCCTTGCGCCACGTTCGGCGAGGTGGTTCAGAAGAGTCTCCGTGGTGGAGACGAGGTCCGGTGAGGTGGAGTATCCGAACTGCCCGGATTGTCCAGGACCCACTGCGACAGAGGGGATTCCGATCTTCTGCAGAACTTCGACGCGCGGGTCGTCGACCATCGGGTCGACGACCAGTACGCCGTCCATCTCGATGCGCCGCAGTCCGTTCGGATCTTTCATCGACGGCAGTAGGAGGAGTGAGTGATCGGCGTGGAATGCAGCCTGGGTCGCGGCGGTCGCCACGCGCCCGTACCAGTCGAAATTGAGGTACTCGGCCGATGACAGTTGGTCGGGAGCGGGGAGCATCAACCCGAGGGTGGCAGTCCGGCCTGACCTGAGATTCTGGGCCGACCGATTGGCACGGTATCCAAGGCGGTCGGCAACCTCTTGAACCCGAGCGCGAGTGGCCGCGTCGACCCGGCCCTTGCCGTTGAGTGCATAGGAGACCGTGGACACCGCGACGCCGGCGGCGTTGGCGACATCACGAAGCGTCGGCGAAACAGGGGTAGCCACTGCGGATCGTTTCTACTCGTTGGTCGGTTTGTCTCCAGCCTATCGATCAATCGTTTCGGCATGTTGCGTGCACCGGTGAGGGGCACCTCAAAACAAAACGTCGAATCGTTTCAGCGCAGGTATTGACACTGATGAAACGATTCGGCACTCTCTTAGGAACACCGGGCGAACGTCGAGAGAAATTCGGGCGAACCTCGGGAAACCTGACCAGGCAGGCGCATACTTGCCTTAACTCGCGGAGCCTCCCCATGACCGAAAAAACCGACCCTCCCGGTGCAGGAACGCATTCTGAATCCGGTTCTCCCACGTCATCCTCGGGCCTGCGCGCCGGAACTATCAACAGCCGTCATCTGGTCTTCTTCGTCATCGCCGCAGCGGCGCCACTGACGATCCTGGTGGGATTCGCGCCACTGGGCCTGATGGTTTCCGGCGCTGCGCTTCCGGTGGGGTACGTCGTTCCCGGGATCGTCTATCTACTGTTCGCCGTCGGCTTCACAGCGATGAGCAGGCATATCCGCGGCGCGGGCGCGTTCTACGCCTACATCACCGAAGGGCTCGGAAAAACAGTCGGCGCAGGCGCCTCTGTGCTGGCTTACATCGGCTATCTCGGTGGCCAGATCGGATTCGTCGTCGCTTGCGGCATCTTTCTCTCGTCGACGATCGAGTTGTTCTTGGGAGTAACCGTTTCCGTCTACACCTGCGCATTGGCGGTCGCAGTTCTGGTCGTGGTGGTGGGATATCGCAGGGTCGATATCGGCGCGAAGGTGCTGGCCGTTTTGATGGCGCTCGAGCTCGGCGTCCTCGCAGTCTTCTGTGTGGCGGTTCTGTTGAAAGGCGGCCACGAAGGACTGTCGCTCGACAGTTTTTCGCCGTCGACCTTCATGACAGCCGGACTGGCGAGCGTCTTCGTGTTGACCTTCACCTCCTTCGTCGGTTTCGAGCAAACGGCGATCTACAGCGAGGAAGTTGTCGATTCCAAACGCACAGTGTCGCGTGCGACCTACACAGCAGTCACTGTTCTGGCTGTGGTCTACGCATTCTGTGCTTGGGTGATCGTGCAGGCCGTCGGCCCGAGTCGGATGGGCGACCTACTCGGCGGTGACCCGTCCGAGCTGATCTTCGATCTCAACAATGAATTTGCCGGCTCCATGATGACCGACGTGATGCATCTGTTGATCGTCACGAGCTTCTTCGCGGGTTGCCTTGCCCTCCACAATGCTTGCAGTCGCTATCTGCTCACCATGGGGCGCGCGAAAGTCTTTCCTGCCGCGCTTGCACGGGTTTCGCCGACCACTGGAACGCCGAGCGTCGCCGGAATCACACAAGGCGCACTGGTATTCGCGGCAATCGCCGGCTTTGCGCTGACGCCCGCAGACCCGTACACCCAAGTAGTCGTGTGGACGAATACACCAACGATCATCGGTGTGCTGGTGTTGCAGGTTCTCACTTCCGTCGCCGTGCTCAGGTTCTTCTCGCAGGATTCTCGCGGTGAAGGTCTGTGGCAGAGGTTGATTGCACCCTCGCTCGCTGCAGTGGCGTTGATCGTCGCGCTCGGATACCTCTTGATGAACATGAGTGACCTGACCGGGTTGACCACCGCGCAAAACTTCTTGTTGGCAGTGCCATTGCTGTTGGCTTTCGCATTCGGCGTGGGACGCGGGATGCGCGTACGTGAACACTCGGTCGAGGAGTTGTCGGCATGAGCGAATACGCATGGTCGGTCCCCGGAGGGTTGGTCGAACGTCCCGGAATTGTTCCGGGCGCTCCCGAGATATGGGTCTATGCGGACAGGTTCTCGTACTTCGGTGGTGACACCGTCTCGATCCGAGTGCATACCACCGCAGAAGAATACGACCTCGAAATTGTTCGAGACGGCGCCCGGCCGCAACAGGTCGCGCAATACGTCGGTCTGCCGGGCAAGCAGCAGCAGACGCCTGCCGACGCGTACGCAGTGGGCTGCGACTGGTCGGAATCCCTTGCCGTCGAGATAGATCCGAAATGGACGTCCGGCATGTACTTGGTTCTGGTCCGGATGCTCCACGAAGGGGTGACTATTGAGCGGGAGGGCTTCTTCGTCGTCAAGGCGCGCGAACCCGAGCATGCCGACTTCGTACTCATTCACACCACCAGCACGATGTTGGCCTACAACGACTGGGGTGGGGCAAACCACTACCGAGGTGTTCCGGACGGCTCCGGCGATGTGCCGACACCGATTTCCTCGACGCAGCGTCCCGTCGCGCGGGGGATGTTGCGCAAACCCGAGGGCGCAGCACGCAACATCCACACCGACACACCGGGAATCGGATGGATACCCCGTCACCCGCCGTACGAATGGGCGTGGGTGAACGGCTACTCGCGTCACCATGCGGACGCCTTCTGGGCCACTTACGAGAGGCCGTTCACGGTCTGGGCGGAAGAGCAGGGGTTCCGCGTCCACCACGTGACACAACACGATCTGCATAACGATCCGTCAGCGCTGCATGGATATTCATGCGCAGTTGTCGTCGGTCACGACGAGTACTGGTCCTGGGAGATGCGTGACCGCATAGATGATTTCGTCGAAGAGGGTGGTGGTCTGGCGCGATTCGGCGGGAACTTCCTGTGGCAGGTACGCCTCGAAAACGACGCACAAGTCTGTTACAAGAATCCGTTCG
Source organism: Rhodococcus sp. MT28 (assembly GCF_058792695.1). Taxonomy (NCBI): domain Bacteria; kingdom Bacillati; phylum Actinomycetota; class Actinomycetes; order Mycobacteriales; family Nocardiaceae; genus Rhodococcus; species Rhodococcus sp. MT28. Next base: position 1,585,579 of record NZ_JBXAFD010000001.1, on the reverse strand, counting down.
ACGATCCGATGCGAGAAGTCGACCCGACCCGGGTGACGACGGCGTGGGATTCGCCCGAGGTTGCCCGACCGGGGGCGTGGACGATGGGATTGACCGGCATGGCCGGTGTCTACAATCGTTACGGTGCAACAACTCCCAGGTCTTCGGGCGGTTTCACGGTATACCGGCCGGATCATTGGGCGTTGAACGGAACCGACCTGTACTACGGAGACAACTTCGGGATCGCCCCGATCTGTGTTGCCGGATTCGAGATGGACGGCGTGGATTTCACGTTCCGGAAGGGCCAGCCGTATGCGACCGGCGTCGACGGCGCTCCCGAGGATCTGGAGATCATCGCGATGGCGCCGGCAGTTTCGGGTTCGCGGGACAAATGGAACGGGAAAGTTCCGATCGGTGCGCCTTTCGCCGAAGTGCAGGGAATCATCGAATGCTTCTATGGCAGTGAGCCTCCAGATCACCTTCGTGATCTCGAATACGGATCGGGAATGGTCGCCTGTCACAAGCGAGGTCTCGGCTCCGTGTTCAACGCAGGTTCCACCGAATGGGTGAACGGGCTGATCCATCACGATCCGTTCACCGAACGAATAACTGCAAACGTACTGAATCTGTTTGCTGCACGAATTTCCAGCTCCAACACGAAGGAAAAATGACATGAGTGTCAACGACATTCGAATGTTCGGGCCAGGGCAGGGGACGCGGTTCATCCCGGAGTGGGGTGACGACGCGAGCCCGAACTGGTCGGAATCCGAATGGAGGTCGTTCGGAGATCCGAACGGGGAATACTTCGGCGGTGGTTGGGAAGGCGAGCCCGGCACGCTCTTGTGCGACCCGTATCCGTACGACGAGGTCTGCATCATGATCAGCGGCCGGGTGGCGCTGATCGACCTCGATGGAAACCGTCGCGAATTCTCCGCTGGGGAAGCATTTTTCGTGCCGCAGTCGTTTCGCGGTACCTGGGAGACGGTTGAGCCGTCGAAGAAGTTCTTCGTCGCGCTCCCCGGATCGCGCTCATGACGGTGGAAACTTCGATGACTGTCGCAGCGTTTGGTCACGTGATCAACGGAACGTGCGAGAGCCCGGCAGGTAGACTTTCCGTGCTGGTCGATCCGGTGACCGACAATGTATACGCCCGTGCTGCCGTCGGTTCCGCCGATGACGTCGACCGAGCCTGCCGTTCGTCCGAGAAGGCTGCGCGGTCCTGGCGCCGGTCCACCCCTGCGCGCCGTCAGGAGTTGCTGCTGGCCCTCGCGGACGCGCTGGAAGCAAACGCGAAATATTTCCTCGAGGTCGAATGCCGCAGTACCGGCAAGCCTCTCAGGCAGGTGCGAGACGACGAGATCCCGCAGTGTGTTGACTTTCTGCGGTACTTCGCGGGTATTGCCCGCTCTCTGCCGGGCGTTGCCGCAATGGAGTACACGGAGGGTGCTACGTCTTATGTCAGACGTGAACCCATTGGCGTGATCGGTGCGATCGCTCCTTGGAACTACCCGTTGATGATGGCGGTCTGGAAGATCGCGCCGGCACTCGCGACGGGAAACACCCTCGTGCTCAAGCCGGCCGAGGAGACGCCGGAAACCGCGGTGATGCTGGGAGTGCTTGCAGCGCAGATCTATCCGCCCGGGGTGTTGAACGTAGTGTGCGGCGATCGCGATACCGGAGCCGCGCTCGTCGCTCATCCGGTTCCTCGGATGATTGCGCTGACGGGATCGACGAGAGCGGGTATTTCGGTCGCAAAGGCCGCGTCGGAAGACGTCAAGCTGTTGCATCTCGAACTCGGAGGCAAGGCACCCGCCGTTGTTTTCGCCGACGCGGACCTCGACGGCGCAGTCGCGGGGATTGTTGCCGGGGCCTTTTACAACAGCGGTCAAGATTGCACCGCTGCGACGAGGATTCTCGTTCAAGAGGAGGTTGCGGAGGAGTTCACCGAGAAGTTGACGGCTGCGGCCGCGGACTTGAGGTTGGGCGGACCGGAATCGGGCGATTGTCTCGGCCCCCTGGTCAGCCGCGCTCACCGTGATCGAGTGGCGGAGTTGGTAGAGAGACGCTCAGCAAATACGAACGTATGTATTGGCGGGGGAAAGCCAGCTGGACCAGGGTTTTTCTATCTGCCGACTGTTATTTCCGGGGTGCAGCAGGAAGATGAACTGGTCCAGGAAGAGATATTCGGGCCGGTTGTCACCGTACAGTCGTTCTCCACCGAGGCTGAAGCGATCGAACTTGCGAACGGGACCAAGTACGCTCTCGCGTCGAGCGTGTGGACGTCCGACCACGGCACCGCGATGAGGATGACGGCCGAACTGGATTTCGGCTGCGTCTGGGTGAGAGCCCACGGAATGCTCGCCGCTGAGATGCCTCACGGTGGCTTCGCCGGGTCGGGTTACGGCAAGGATCTGTCGGAGCTCGCACTGGCGGAGTACACGAGGGCCAAGCACGTCATGCATGTGACGAGCGTCTGACTCCTCGGCAATATCCAACGACGGCCACCTGCCCGCGCTGCGGGACGGTGGCCGTCGTCGTGCCTCGGTGGACCTGCAAGCTGCTGTTTGAATATGTTGCAGTGCAACATGTTTAGAGAGAATTTTCGTTGATTCGGGTCGCGAATGCCGGTAAAGTGACGTGTGCAACATTGCGCACTTCGGCGCACATTCAACCCCACTTTCAATTCTGACTCCAGGAGACTGCCATGGGTTCATCCGACACCGATCTCAAAGCGCTCGACAGCGTTATCACCGTCGCCGGTGCATTGGCGGCGATATTCGGCGGAATCGCCGGAGTTGCCGGGCTGGCCACTTTTCTCGGAACCGGCGGCGGTTCTTAGGTTTTCAGCTGACATCAGTGAGGCTCGGACCGTTCGATTCTGACGATCAGATCCGCGCGTGGCCTGACTGCGCTGATCAACTCGGCGTTCGGCTGATCTACCCGTTTCACCCACTCTGCAGCCGCTTCGGAACTCTTTCCGAAGCGGCTGTGGCGTTTCACCAAGCGCTTCGTCCGAGTTTCCTCCGGAACGTCGAGATACCAGACCTCGTCGAGTGCTGCTCGCACTTCCTGCCATCCACCACTGGGTAGGAGGAGATAGTTCCCCTCGGTGACTATCAGCGGTGTACATGGATCGACAGCCGTTGTGCTGCCTATTGATTCGTCGAACTCGCGATCGAAGACCGGAGCATAGACCGTCGAGTTCGAGGCTCGGAGTCGGCGTAGTAGAGCCGCGTAGCCGTCGACGTCGAAGGTGTCCGGTGCGCCTTTGCGTTCATGCCTGCCGAGTCGGTCGAGTTCCCGATTGGCAAGATGAAAACCGTCCATCTCGACGATGGAGCAACGAGAACCTAATTTCCGCACAATTGCCTGTGACACCGTCGACTTTCCGGCTCCCGGTGCGCCCGTGATGCCGAGGATTCTCCGACCGTCGTCGGTGATCAGGGAAGCAGCGCGTGAAGCAAGTTGGTCGAGCGTCAGCGAGACGGTCGGCGGTGAGGTCGTCACGTGTTGCTCCGATCAGTCCGAAGGGCCGGTGCATCGAGAGTACGCCGGAGGCTTTCGGCCATTGACAGTCTGAATGGACTGTGAAACTGTGATCCATGCCACTCGAGAAGTTGGAGGTGAGACCGTGACCCTGCGCGATGCGCAGCGCGAAGCGACGCGCCACCGGATTCTCGATGCGGCAACGGATTTACTGATAGCGGACGGTTATTCATCTCTGACGGCGCAGTCGGTGCAAACCGCTGCCGGAGTCAGTCGGGGCGCTCTGCTGCACCACTTTCCGAACATGCAGGAGCTCACTGCGGCGTTGGTTTCGAACATCGTCGTACGGAACGAGGTGGCGGTAAGAGCTGCCATGTCTCGGCAGGATTCGTCGGTTGACACGATCGAGAACTCGATCTCCGCTCTGTATTCGGCGTTGACTCAGCCGCCATTTCAAGCGGAACTCGAACTGTGGTCCGCAGCGCGGACGGATCCGGTGTTGGCCGAGGTGCTCCGGGAATCGGAGCGAATCGCCGGACGGGATCTGCGGCGAGTTGTCCACGACGCTTTCGGTCCCGAAATTGTTGCTTCCGAGAACTATTCGCAGATTGCAGATCTGACGGTGCTGATGCTCCGTGGTTTGGCGCTGTCCCGGGCAGTGCAGAAGAGCGACGCGTCTGCGCGTCGTTCGATCAGTCAATGGGCAGGCGTCGTTCGCCTGCTCCTCACCCAGAACTAGCGCAACTCGTTCCGAGCGAGGCGCGCTCTGTCGACAGGACCGATGATGACGGATTTTGCGACCCTGAAGTACGAGACGTCCGGTGGTAAAGCGTATATCACGCTCAACCGTCCCGATCGGCTCAACGCGATCGACGACCGGATGCCGTCGGACATTCGAAACGCGGTGGCAGCAGCCAATGACGACGACGAGGTCCGTGTGATCGTCTTGCAAGGTGCGGGCAAGGCGTTTTGTGCCGGGTACGACCTCAAGAAGTTTGCCGAAGGCGACCTTGACGGAAAGTGGAACCAGGGCCCGGTCTGGGACCCCATCAAGGACTTTCGCGGGATGAAGCAGAACACCGACGACTTCTTTACGCTCTGGCGATCGCTCAAGCCGACGATCTGCAAGGTTCAGGGATATGCGATTGCCGGTGGGAGTGACATCGCGCTGTCCTGCGACATGCTGATCATGGCCGACGACGCTCGCATCGGATACCCGCCTGCGCGTGTGTGGGGTTGCCCGACGACGGCGATGTGGGTGTACCGGCTCGGAGCCCAGCGTGCCAAGCGAATGCTGTTGACGGGAGACACCATTGACGGTGTCACTGCGGCTGACTGGGGATTGGCGCTCGAAGCGGTGCCGGCCGACGAATTGGACTCGGCGGTGGAAGCGTTGGCGGATCGCATCGCCGGTGTTCCGCTCAATCAGTTGGCCATGCAGAAGATGATGATCAACCAGGCGTACGACAACATGGGATTGCAAGGCACCCAGGTACTGGCAACCCTGTTCGACGGAATTACGCGTCACTCCCCGGAGGGGCGCTGGTTCAAGGATTTTGCCGAGCGCGACGGATTCCATGCCGCGGTTCAGTACCGCGATTCCGGACGCAAGATTCCAGACGGAGGCGGGCCGCTCCCCGCGTCCGACACCCCTCCTCGATAGAAAGTGGATGTGAGATGAGCAGTGTTCTCGAAACGTCGTACTTCCCCGCTGACGTGTCTGACCCGATAGAGGAGCAAACGGTGGGTGGGCTGCTGCGAGAGTGCGCCGCGGACTCGCCGAATCTGATTGCAATCAGAGAAGTGGTTCCGACGCAATCGCATTCGCTTTCCGGGGCGGCTGAAACCGATCGCACGTGGACCTTCGCGGAGCTTCTCGACGAAGCAGAGGGGTGTGCGCACTACCTCTTGTCTCGGTTCGACTGTGGAGATCGGATCACTGTCTGGGCTCCGAACGTTCCGGAATGGATGATTCTGCAATACGGCGCCGCGCTCGCCGGGATGGTTCTGGTGACCGCCAATCCGGCGTTGGGTGCGGAGGAACTCGCGTACGTCCTGTCGCAGTCCCAGTCTCGGGGGCTCTTCCACACCGGAAAGTTCCGCGGTGGCGATATGGCAGCGGTTGCATCCGAGGCGATTTCGATTTCGGGAGAAGAAGTTCTCGCAGTCAACTTCGAGGAGTGGGATCGCCAGGTTCGAGGTTGGGCGGGCGAGCGGGGCGCTCTGCCCGAAGTCTCGCCTGACGACAATGCGCAGATCCAGTACACGTCGGGAACCACCGGGGTTCCCAAAGGTGCTCTGTTGCATCACCGAGGATTGGTCAACAATGCCGATTTCGTGAGTCGGAGAGGCCGATTCCCTGAGCGGGGTTCGGTTGTGTCGGCCATGCCGCTGTTCCACACCGCCGGGTGCGGCATCCTGGTTCTCGGCGCCGCGCAGCGAAGAATGTCCATCGGCCTGATCCAGTACTTCGATCCGACTGCGGTTCTCGATGCGGCGGAACGCTTTCACGCTGACGTGATCAGTGGAGTGCCGACGATGCTGATCGCGATGATCAACGACGCCAGCTTCGCGAGCCGCGACTTCTCGGCCTGTTCGGTGGTCGTATCCGGCGGGTCGTCGGTCCCGCCCGAACTCGTCAGCACGGTGGAGTCGGCCTTCGGGGCGGGGTTCAGCATCGTCTACGGACAAACCGAGGCCAGCCCCGTCATCACACAGACCAGCCCGGCCGACACCCACGAAGACAAGTCGGAGACGGTCGGACTCGCGTTGCCGCAGGTCGAGGTGAAGATCTCCGACGTCGTGACCGGGGACAGCGTGCCGCTCGGCGAACAAGGCGAGATCTGCGCGCGCGGGTACCTCGTCATGACCGAGTACTTCCGTAATCCGGAGGCTTCGGCCGACACCGTGGACAAGGACGGTTGGTTGCATACCGGCGATTTGGGGACGATGGACGAACGTGGATACGTCCGGGTTACCGGCCGCCTCAAGGACATGATCATCCGCGGCGGTGAGAACATCTATCCGCGTGAGGTCGAGTCCGTGATCTTCACACATCCGAAGATTCTCGACGTGGCGGTCGTGGGTGTGCCCGACGAGGTGTGGGGTGAGCGAGTTGTCGCCGTCATCCGCTGGAAGGACGAGTCCGACCAACCGACCGCCGCTGAACTGGTCGAGTTCTGCACCGAGCGACTGGCGCGCCACAAGGCGCCCAAGGAGTGGTTCAGCGCGGAGGCGTTCCCACTGACAGGGTCGGGCAAGATCCAGAAATATCGAATTGCGAGCCTGGTCGGCGAAGGCGTGTACGGCGTCGTCAACTGATCGGTGCTCATAGCACGTCGGAGCGATTCTGTCTGGGTTATCCCCGTAAATCGCTTCGACGTGCCCTGTTTATCCTGGTGCCGTGAGTTCAACCTTCGGTGAGACCGGGCACAACGCCACCTCCAACCGCATTCGCGCCACAGCGTTTGCGTCGAAGGTGATGTCCGCGTCCGACGCCGTGAAGTTCATCAACCCGGGCGACACCGTCGCGATCAGCGGTTTCGCAAGCGCCGGTACACCCAAGGTTGTCATTCCGGCCCTGGCCGAGCGCATTCACCGGACCCGCGGCAACGGATCGAACTTCACGATCAATCTCCTGACCGGCGCTTCTGTGTCCACCGAGACCGAAAGGCTGCTCGCGGAGGTCGACGGAATCGCGCTGCGCATGCCGTATCAGTCCGAGGCCACCGCACGTCGCCGGATCAACGACGGTCGTATGGACTACGTGGACATCCATCTCTCCCACGTGGCTCAGCAGGTGTGGGAGGGCTACTACGGCAACGTAGACGTCGCGGTGGTCGAGGTCGCCGGTATCACCGAATCAGGGGAGTTGATTCCCTCCGCGTCGATTGGCAACAACAAGACCTGGCTGGACGTCGCCGACAGGGTCATCCTCGAAGTCAACTCGTGGGTGCCCGAGGCGATGGAAGGTATTCACGACGTCTATTACGGCACCGCGCTGCCGCCGCATCGCAAGCCGCTCGAGATCATTCGTGTCGAGGACCGGATCGGCCAGACCACGTTCCGAGTGGATCCCACGAAGGTTGTGGCCGTTGTCGAGACCAACTGCCGTGACAGCGCGAGCCCTCTCACTGCACCCGACGCCGTCAGTGAGGCGATCGCCGGCCACGTCCTGGAATTCTTCGACTTCGAGGTGCGCGCCGGACGGATGCCGGCCGATACGTTGCTTCCGCTGCAGGCGGGCATCGGCAATGTCGCCAACGCGGTGCTTGGAGGGCTCGATCGGGGGCCGTATCGCGGCCTGACCTGCTACTCCGAGGTCATCCAGGACGGGATGCTGAAGCTGATCAAGGACGGAACGGTCGCGCATGCGTCTTCGACGGCTTTGGCGCTCACCGAAGAGGGCATCGAAGAACTGACCGCGAACATCGACTTCTACCGCCACCACATCACTCTCCGTCCGCAGGAGATCAGCAACCACCCGGAGGTGGTGCGCAGGCTCGGAATCATCGCCATGAACGGCATGCTCGAGGCCGACATCTACGGCAACGTGAACTCGACGCACGTCATGGGGACGAAGATCATGAACGGAATCGGCGGCTCGGGGGACTTCGCCCGCAACGGCTACGTGTCCATGTTCCTGAGCCCGTCGACGGCCCGCGGCGGTGAGATCTCGGCGATCGTGCCGATGGTTCCGCACGTCGACCACACCGAGCACGACACTCAGGTGTTGGTGACCGAGCAGGGGTTGGCGGATCTGCGCGGTCTGTCGCCGCGGCGACGCGCGCGCCTGATCGTCGACAAGTGTGCTCACCCGGAGTTCCGGCCACTGCTCCACGATTACATCGCTCGCGCCGACGCTCAACCGGGTGCGGGGCAGACGCCGCACATCCTGGGCGAGGCATTCTCGTTCCATCAGCGGTACATCGACACGGGTTCGATGCGCCTTTCGTGACGCCAGGCAATGCTGCCGGCAGTGAGAGAATGCGAGGGTGAGCCGAACCGGGGTACCTGACGACGCCATACGCCGGGTTGCCGCGGCGGGGGCCGATGACGCCGGTGGCCTACCCGTCGAACTGCTGGGTGATTTCCTGGACGTGCTCAGCGACGCTGTCTGTGAAGGGAAACCGCTGCAGCGTCGCCAGCTGCACCGCTTCCGCGCTCGCGGGGAAGAAGCAGCGCAGCAGGGTGTCGCCTTGCGAGCCCTGCTCGATCTGTATCTCTCCTCGGCCTGGCGTCTGTGGCGTGAACTGCCTGCTGTTATTGCGGCACAATCGGATCCGAATGCCGTCGTCGCGGCCGGCGAAGTGATGCTGCGTGCCGTCGACGATGCCGTCGCCGAACTGGCCGAAGGGTTTCAGTTGGCCAGACGTTCTCTGGTCCGCTCGCAGGTATCGGCACGCCGCGAGTTCGTCGACGACTTGTTGACCGGCGGCGCTGACGTCGTCGGATTGTTGGATCGCGCTTCAGGATTCGGTCTCCACCTCAGTGGTCCGCATGCCGTGGCGGTAGTGACCGCCGCCCGTGAGTTCACCGACGACAACCCTTTGGTGCGCGCCGTCGAACGTGCCGTTCTGGGTAGCAAGGGTGACGCCGATGCGTTGGTCGCCAGCAAGAGCGGCAAACTGGTGGTCGTTTTCGCGGCGCCGGATCGCGATGCCGTCGACCACGTGCTGGCAGGGATTCGGTCGGCTCTCGGGCCGGGGACCGATGACGACGGGCGAGTGCAGTTGCAGCGGCGTCCTTTGGACGGCACGTGGCAGATCGCTGTCGGGCGCCCTCGAACCACCGCTTCGGGCGTGGTGGCGTCGTACCGGGAGGCGCTGGACGCACTGGACCTGGCGCAGCGCCTGTCGTTGACCGCACCGATCATCGATGCTCGTGACCTGCTGGTCTACCGGGTTCTGGTCAACGACAGACCGGCGGTCACCGACCTGATCCACACCCTTCTCACACCGCTGCTCGAGGCGCGTGGTGGCGCTGGACCGATGATCGACACGCTGCTCGCGTACTTTTCCGCCGGCGGCAATACGGCTAAGACCGCCCGAGACCTGCATTTGTCCGTCCGCGCCGTGACGTACCGGTTGGACCGCATCCGTGAACTCACCGGTCAGAACGTCAACGATCCCAACGACAGCTTCGCGCTCCACGCTGCCGTACTGGGTGCGAAGCTGCTCGACTGGCCGGCCACCGAGCTGACCTGATCAGCTTGCGCGGGCGCGTTCTTCGTAGGCAGCACGTGCCGCGGTGTCGACGTCGCCGAGAAACTGCGTCTCGACGCCGAACAGTCGGCTCAATGCCTCGTACGGCCGCCGGGGGAAGAAGCCCTGTGCCTGCACGAGCAGCCCGGACACCCGCGTAATGCGTACGCGTGGGCGCGGTTTGGTGATCAAGCCGACGACGGCTTCGGCGATTTCCTCCGGCTGAACCTCTCGGAATCCCTTCATTCCCGAAGTGCCCGAGGTGAGTTGGGTGTTGGTGAGCGTCGGCAGCACGGACGAGATGTGAACTCCGGTGCCACGAACTTCCTTGCGGACAGAATCGGTGAAGCCCAACACCGCATGCTTGGCGCCGCAGTACGTCGACAAACCGGGGCACGGGAGTTCGCCTGCAAGCGAAGCGATGTTGATGACGTGTCCACGTCCGCGCGGAAGCATCCGTCGCAATGCGAGCTTGGTTCCCGTGATCACGCCGAGGACGTCGATCTCGATGATGCGTCTGGTCACGGAGTCGTCCTCGTCGACGATCCGTCCGACAGGCATGATGCCCGCATTGTTGACCAGCACGTCGATCGGGCCGAGTTCACCTTCGACGGTGTCGAGGAAGTCGAAGAACGAGGCGGGGTCGGTGACGTCGAGGCGCCCGAACGTGCGGATGCCCAAATCCTTGGCTGCTCGCGCGAGAGTGGCTTCGTCGATGTCGCCGATCGCGACCGTCGCACCCAGGCTGATCAGCCGCTTCGCGGTGGCGTATCCGATGCCCCGGGCGCCGCCGGTGATGACCACTACCTGACCGTCGAAAGGTTTGTTCATTTACTCCAGCGTCTCCAAAGATAGGGGTTGGTTGCAGTGAGATGAATCTGCAGGGATGTGATTGTGGACCAGTCGAAACCGGGTTGCTAGGGCTTCTTGGCCGAAGTGAGACGATAGATTTGTGACTAAGTCACAATCAGGGTGACAAGTCGGGGAGGCGCCATGGACACATCGGAGTTGGACGGCTGGATTGCAAATCTCGCGCCCATCTATCTCCAGCCGGAGGTGATCGACGGTTTCGTTCAACGCATCGACGACGCCATTGCGGTGGCCAATCCTGAAGTGGCGGGTGATCGGGAGCTACGACGCGATGTGGATGCGAGCACTGCGGCGCAGCTTCGCGTCATCGTGGCCGCGATCGCGGGCGGTTCCCAGGAGGTCACGCCGCCGCCGGAGTCGGTTGCGCTTGCACTCACCGTCGCCAGGCGCGGTATGGATCTTCGAGTCCTGCTCAAGATCTACGGTGCCGGACGCCTCGCGATGCTGGGCTTCGTCGACGAGTCGATAGAAGCACTCCCGATCGGTCCGGAACTCAAGCGCGCACTTCTGGTCCGAGTGTGGGGTTCGGCGATGAGATGGCTGGAAGTGACCACCGAATTGTTGGTGGCAACGTATGCGAAGGAGCGTGAGAGCTTGGCGCGCGGCGCTTTTGCGCGTCGGTCCGAGACGGTGCACGCGATTGTCGCAGGCGAAGCACTTCACTCCGATGAGGTGTCGCAGATTCTCGACTACCCGATGCGGCGCCACCACACTGCGTTTGTTCTCTGGACGGACGACACCGATCCGGCCGCCGACGTATTGGCCCGATTGGACTCGTATGCGCGTTCCTTTGTGGACGAGTCGAACGCCGAGCGCGTGCTGACGCTGCCTTCGGGGGCGCGCGAGGTGTGGTCGTGGGTCGCGCATTTCGACGGCCATGAGTGGGCGGCGCTCGATCGTGCTCGGAATTCGGATCTTCGTGTCGCGGTGGGGGCCAGCGGTTACGGAATGGAAGGATTCGCGCGCAGTCACCGCGAGGCTCTCGCCGCGCAGCGCATCGCGGTCCGTTCGACGGGTTCGCCGGGGGTCACCGTCTACGAAGATGTTCAGGTTCCCTGTCTGCTCACCGAAGATCTGGACGAACTGCGTGCGTTGGTGGCCCGGGAATTGAAAGGACTCGCCGGCGCGGACGGTGTCACGACGCGTATCCGTGACACCGTTCGGGTCTATTACGAGAACAATTGCACTGCAGCCGCTACCGCCGTGGCGCTCGGTCTGCACAAGAACACCGTGCGGTATCGACTCGATCAGGCCGAAAAGCTGTTAGACCGCAGCGTGGACCAGCGTCGGCTGCCAACAGAGTTGGCGCTCATCGCGCTGGAGAGCTACGGAGCCGCCCTCCTGGCGAACCCGTGACTCGCTACTGCATGTCGTCGAGCCCGGGGAGCGAATAGCCGGAGCTGTCATCCCAATCGGCGGGGGTGTCGTCGAGTGAAACGTCCCAGTCTGCGTCGGGCACCGCTCGCCGGAGTTCGGTCAGAGCGTTGAACCAGTAGACGAGCGAAGGGATTACCTCGGTCGGGTCGCTCGAGATCTTTGTCGAACCGTTGAGCAGAGTGTCGGGGATATCCGACGGATAGAGGTCCAGGACCTCGTAGTCGAACGGAAATTCGTCGTTGTGGACGGCGATGAGTCGGTCGACTTCGGCCTTCTCGTCGTCGGTCAGCGGTGTGGTGCGGACGGCGGAGTAGTACAACGAGGTGCTCATGCTTGCCAGGCTAGAACAAGATGCCGTCCAGCGGCGGTTTCGGACGCAACACCCTCAGATTGCATGGTTTCGGCAACTTCAGGTGTGAAAGTCGTCGATATTTCGACCGGGATGGATAGAAGTCGGCAAGGAACACTGGAGAAGACGGCGAGACGGCCGTCCGAACCCAGTGAAGGAGCTCCCCGTGACCGCAGTCATCAGTGCCATTCGGGTAGGTGGTCAGCGATGAACGTTCCCATGTGGGCGTGGGCCGCGTTCGCCGCAGTCATCGTCGTCATGTTGCTCATCGACCTGCTCGCCCACCGCGGCGCGCACGTCATCGGCTTCAAGGAAGCGGCCTGGTGGAGTGCACTCTGGGTCGGTTTGTCTCTCGTATTCGCGGTGGTCGTCACCCTGACCTTGGGGGTGAACTCGGGCGTCGAATTCACCACGGCCTGGCTGTTGGAGAAGAGCCTCTCCGTCGACAACCTCTTCGTGTTCGCCCTGATCTTCGGTTACTTCAAGGTGCCCCGTGAATACCAGCACCGCGTGTTGTTCTTCGGTGTCATCGGCGCCCTGATCTTCCGCGGTATCTTCCTCGCCGCTGGCGTTGCCGTGGTCAGCAAGTTCACGGCCGTTCTGTTCGTCTTCGCCGCCATCCTGCTCTACAGCGCCTACAAGCTGCTCAAGGACGACGACGAGAACTTCGATCCGGGAACCTCGCTGGCGGTTCGCTTGCTGCGCAAGATCATGCCGGTCCGTGAGGAATACGCAGGAACCAAGTTCTTCGTCAAGGAAGCCGGAAAGCGCGTCGCAACACCACTGTTCGCCGTCGTCGTCGCCATCGAAGCTGCCGACCTCGTGTTCGCAGTCGACAGTGTCCCGGCAGTGCTGGCAGTGAGTGACGATCCATTCATCGTGTACTCCAGCAACGCGTTTGCGATCTTGGGTCTGCGTGCCCTGTACTTCCTGCTCTCGGGCCTGCTCGAGAAGTTCCACTACCTGTCCAAGGGTCTGTCGATCATCCTCGCCTTCATCGGCGTGAAGCTGATCATGCAGGCCAGCCACAAGGTGATCAGCACGTCGATCCCCGAGATTCCCTCACTGGTCAGCCTCGCGGTGATCATCGTGGTGTTGGCAGGCTCGATCATCCTGAGTCTCAAGAAGCCGCTACCGGAAGAGCCTGAGGCCGAAGAGGTTGCGACCGGTGATGCACCGATCGACCTCGAGAAGTCAGGTGCTGACGGCAGCATCGAGAAATCCGGCGTCCAGCTCGCAACCGGCGAGCGCGACGACGATGACGACAAGGTAGATGCTCGGCCCAGAGGCTGACGCCTGATCGGCTGAACGAATCGAAAAGGGAGACCACACAACGACGTGTGGTCTCCCTTTGTCAAATCATCACCAACTGCTTCCCCCGGTTGTGCCCCGAAAGCTGCCCGATCAAGGCCGCTGGGGCATTTTCGATGCCCTCGGTGACATCGTTGCGGTAGCGCAGTCCACCTTCGGCGATTCGAGCGGACGCCCACGCCCGGTACTCCGGGTACCGGTCGTAGTGGTCGTAGCAGACGAACCCTTCGATGCGTAGACGTTTGCGTAGTACAGGGCGTAGGGGAGGCCCGACTTCGCTTTCATCCTGGTTGTATTCGCTGATCATTCCGCACACGACGACCCTTCCGAAATCGGCCATGCGATCGAAAACCGCTCGCGTGATCGAGCCTCCGACGTTGTCGAAATAGACGTCGACGCCCTTCGGACACAATTCGTCCAACTGCTCGCCGATGTTCGCCGTCTTCCTATCTATGCAGGCGTCGAACCCCAATTCCTCCACAACGTATTCGGTCTTCTCACCCCCGGCGATTCCGATCACCCGGGCGCCCGCCAGCTTCGCGATTTGGCCTGCAACCATGCCGACTGCTCCGCCGGCCGCCGAAACCACGACTGTGTCTCGCTCTCGGACGTCGGCGACCAACCGCATTCCGCAGTGTGCGACAAATCCTGGCTGTCCTAGAATTCCGAGTTCATCTCCTAAGGAAGCTCGATTCTCCCTCGGTATGCGGTCCAGGGCAGCGCCTTTGATTGTGTGATAAATCTGCCAGTGCGTTCCGCCTCGAACCAAATCACCTGCCGCAAAGTCAGGATGCCGCGAAGAAATCACTTCGCCGACTGCGATGCCGTCCAAACCGGAGTGCGCAGGCACTACTCCAGCCAAGACGACGTCGCCGATACCGGCAACAGCTCCCAACGGCCCGGGGGCAGAGCTGGTGGACGGTAGGCGTCTTCGTATCGCCGGATCGATCGAAAGATAGTGGGCGCGGAACAGAACTTCGCCGTCCGCGGGCGGCCGGATCGGAACCTCGTCGATCCGAAAATCTTCTACGACAGGCAAGCCGCGGGGAGCTCGAACGACTCGCACAGCGCGGTTCACATATTCGGTCATGCGCAATTTCCAATCTGCTTCGACACCGGTTCGCATCACTTCTCGGGACGATTGCCCGGAATTGATCTCGCCGCCTTACTGATTCACGGCGAAGACGTCTGGGAATTCTGTCCTCGAGCAGCAAGGAGCGCACCTTCCCGCCCGCTCAGTGAGAATGTGGCAACCCGACGTCCGGAGCGCGACTTCATTTCCCATACAGCGGGCGGTTTGTTGGTTGCCTCGTAGTCCGACTGTGAAGCTCTGCGCAGTTCAGTTCAGCGCAGCGCTGACGCTCGTCACCAGTGGTATTCGGCTGTGGATTCTTACGAGGGCGTCAATGATCTGCCAGATCTTGTGTGAGTGATTTTGTCGAGGACGAGAGGTTGACTATGACTTCGCCGGTGGGTTCGGAGCGTGCGGTTCATGACACAACGGATTGGCTCAGAACGGGATTGGTCGATCCAACGGAGCCAGGCTTCCTGTCCGATCCGTACGCGCGGTACGCGATTGCGCGAGAAGTTGCTCCGGTACAACAGCATTCGAATGGCGTATACATGCTTTTCGCCTACGACGACGTGAAACGCGCACTGGCGGACAAGTCGCTGAGTTCGTCGGAACAGTATGCACTCGAGGCGCCGCGCAATATGCGGATCAAGGCGGCCGGTGGCAGCGACGCCTACTTGTTGCGCCCATCGTTGTCGAAGCTGGATCCGCCGGACCATCTGGCATTGCGCAAGCTACTGGCGCGCCCGTTCACGCCCAGGGCAATCAAGCGTTACGACGCGCGGGCGAAGGAAATCGTCGACGAGTTGCTTGCCGATCATGGACGGGGCTCCGAGATCGAGCTGGTGACGGAAGTTGCTCATCCGCTACCGATTCGCCTTGTCTGCGAAATTTTCGGTATCCCCGTACCTGCCGACACCGATACGATGTTCGAGTGGACCCGTAAGGGACTCAACCTACTCGATCCGTTTCTGACTGCCGAGCAGACCAGCGACTACATTTCCGCTCAGCGTGATTTCTCGGCACACCTTCAGGACGTTATCGCTTGGAAGCGCAACAATCTTGGCGACGACATCCTGTCGGACTTCATCTCCGCCGGCGACGAAGGCGAGATAATCGGGCCGGATCAAGTTGCCGCTACCGTGCAGACTTTGGTCATCGCCGGACTGGACACCACAGTCAATCAGGTCGGTCTCACCATGAATGCACTTATGGGCCATCGTGATCAGTGGGAACGACTCGTCGACGACAGGGCACTGCTCGATCACGCGGTAGAAGAAGTCCTGCGCTATGAGCCGACGGCGCAGTTGATGATTCGCATTGCTCCCGAGGATTACGCGGTGAGAGATGCGGTGATTCCGGCCGGAAATCACATTGTGACGTGGCTGGCGTCGGCAAACCGCGATGAAACTCGATTCGGTCCGAACGCGGACAGATTGGACTGGTCGAGGTCAAATGTCCGGGACCACATCACGTTCGGTCACGGTGCGCACGCTTGCCTCGGTGCGTGGTTGGCCCGGCTGGAGATCAAGACCATCCTGAATGCGTTGATCGACAAAGCGCCGAAGACCGAGCTCGTCGACGGTGGAGTGACGTGGGGTGGCACGGCCTTTATCCGCGGTGTCTCCGAACTGCGATTGAACCTTTTCTGATTGCACGAATTCGTGAACAGACCACTCGGTGGGCAAGTCGGTGTCAGATGGTCGACGTCTTGTTAGTCTGGGCCGGTGCCTGATCCCGCAACTGCGTGTTACCCGGCATTGCCCGCGACAAGTTGGGCAGTGCTGGGAATGCTCACATTCGGAGAAGAACTAAGTGGCAGCGATCTGAAAAGCTGGGCCGACTGGAGCATCGGGTTCTATTACTGGAGCCCGTCGGTGAGCCAGGTCTATACCGAGCTCAAAAAGCTGGAAACGCTGGGATTCGTCAGTTCGCGGGAGGTTTCGGAATCGGGTGGGCGTCGTCGACGAGTGTTCACGATAACCGAATCCGGTATCGAGGCTCTCAGATCATGGTCACGCCGATCGGAGATCGAAACCCCCGTTCTCAAACATGGAGTGATGTTGAGACTGTGGGTCGGCCACCTCAACGACCCCGATCAGCTCAAGTCGATAGTGCTCGATCACATCGACAACCTCGAGGCAAAGAAGCTCAAGGCAATCGAACACGCCGATAACTCGGAGAATGAACCCGCCTGGGCATTTACCGAGATGAGTCTGCGATGGATAGGCCGCCATTTTCAGATGGAGATCGACCTCGCCGCTCAGTTGCTCGATGACATCGATGAGGCCGCCGCTCGATTCGCGCAAGGCGACGCCAACTCTCTCGGCTTGCCGCAGCCCGTCAATGCCGGTAGTTGGAAGTTGATCTGAGCGTGCGGAGGTACAACTCTCCAGATTCTGCCCCACGCCAATAGAATTGTGCTGTCGAGGTTTTCGTGCCCAGTCTTCGTGCCCAGTCTTCGTGCCTAGTCTTCGTGCCTACTGAGCTCGCATGCTTTCGGTGGTCCGGACGCCCGCATTTCGCCACAGGGAAGCGGCTGTTTCCCGAAGAAGCCCGGTGAGAGGCGAGTTCCGCTCGTCGAGCGGCATTTGTCGGAGCGGTCCGCAGATCGACAGCGCGGAGGTCGCGACGCCGATCGGGCCGATCGGAGTGGCGATCGTGCCGAATCCGTCGATCGGCGTGTCACGGCCGTATCCCACGCCGGTTTTTCGGACCTCGTCGGCCGCCTCTCCTCGCTCGTTGTTGAAGGTGTGGAGGACCCTGCCGACGAGAGTTCCGTCTGCGCGCGTGCTGAAACCGATCCGATTCGGAATCATGCTGGCGAAACGACCTGCCATGTGGGCGCGGCACACGACATTTGAGCCGTCGAGAATCGTCATCTCGACGATCAGTCCGGTACGCCGGTGCAATTCGTACAGGTGCGGATGCGCAGCTGAGTGAAGTCTGTCCTGGTACACGGCCAACGAGCCGAGTTCCACGAGCCGCAGCCCGAGCGTGTAATCGCGGCCGCTGCGGTGCAGCCACCGAAGTTGGACCAGATGGTCGAGTATGCGGTGGGCTGAAGACCTTGGAAGCCCGGTTCGTCGGACAATCTCGGCGAGGGTGAGACGATCTCGACCGCCGAACGCATCCAGTAGCAGAGAGACTCGGTCGAGGAAGGCGTTCGGCGTTGCGGGATCGACTTCGAGCTGGAGCGACATGTGTTCCCTCTGCTATCCCGTAGTCAAGTTGGACAACTGCCCTGGACAAGGCTATTTCGATTAGGAATGATGACATGTTTTTTCTGCTTTGTGAAGAAGGCCACCCTGTGGATCGGACGCCTCCGGTGCTCGTCGGCGGAAACGGACCACTGATCGGGAGAGCGGGTTCCTTGCTTGGTGGTGGGCGATCTACGTTGACGTGATCACACGCCAAGTGGACAAACGCGGATGCCGGCGCAGACGTAGCGCCACCCGCCGGGCTGAGAGACCAGGAGACGATATGACGATTCAAGCGGAAGTCACCACGATGCTTGCAACCCTCAACGCTGGATTCCCGGATGTCACCAGTGTCCCGCCGTCGGAGCTACGAACTCTGATTCGGAACCGACGTGCGCCGCTGACGGGTCTTCCCGACATGCTTTCAGTCGAGAATCACGTAATCGACGGTCCCGGTGGAGATCTGGCAATTCGCGTCTTTCGTCCGCATGGAACCTCGAACGACGTTCCTCTCGTGGTCTTCGCTCACGGGGGCGGTTTCGTGTTCTGCGATCTGGACAGTCACGACGAATTCTGTCGATCGATGGCGCAGGGAGTCGGCGCAGTAGTGGTTGCCGTCGACTATCGGTTGGCGCCGGAGCATCCGGCACCGGCAGCCCACGACGACGTCTACGCCGCGGTGGCGTGGGCCAGCGAGCATGCTGCCGAATACGGTTCCGACGCAGGTAAAATCGCACTTGTGGGCGACAGTGCGGGAGGGAACCTCGCGGCGACTGTGGCTATTGCCGCTCGGGATCGGGGTGGTCCGGAAATTGCCCTTCAGGTTCTCATCTACCCCGTGATCGACGACGACTTCGAAACCGAGTCGTATCGGCTCTACGGCACGGGTCACTACAACACCACCGCAGCGATGGAATGGTACTGGCAGCAGTACGCGCCTGAAGGTCGCGACGACGCCCGTGTGATTCCTACGCGTGCGGAGACGCTCGCCGGTCTTCCGTCTGCTGTCGTCGTGACAGCCGAACTCGATCCGCCGTGTTCGTCAGGTGACGCGTATGCGCAGATGCTCGCGACGGCTGGCGTTTCGGTGCGCCATCATCGCTTCGAAGGATTGTTCCACGGCTTCCTCACTATCCCGTCTTTGTCACTGACCGAGCCTGCGCGACAGAAGCTTTGGGCGATGACGCGCGAGGCGCTCGGTAGCGAGTAGGCAGATCACTTCACTGTCAGGAGTCTCTCGGTGAGATTGCCGAACGTGTGACAGATTCTGTCGTGGACCACGGCCTCGGGACATTCGGGGTCGAACCACCGGTCCACCACTGCCCAGTGAATCGGATGATCGAGGTACTGGGTCTGCAGTGAGCCGAGGTCGGTGAACTCCTGCTCCCAGACATGAGTCCATGGTGTGTGCCCGATCGCTGCGTCGACTCGGCTGAGACGCCAGGCGCAGATCGACGAGATATGGGTAGGCATCCTGAGCAGATCCCGTTCGAATTCCTCGAGTACGTCCTGGGGTGTGCTGGGGGATACCCGGATGAACAGCGCTCGGTACACCTGACCGGCGGCTTCGGCGCCGGAACGTCCCGTGGTCCCGGACGAGTACTCGGCACCGTGGAAGTGGTCGACGGCGGCGCAGCGCAGGCTGTCGTCGACCGCATCTCGGGCTGTCTGCCAAGCCATCTCGTCTTCGAACTGAAGATGGACGATCAGATCTCCGCCGTTGATGACGCCGGGAAGTGTCGTACAGACGAGACGACGCAGCGCGTTCGACGATTCGGCAACTGCGGCAATGTTCTTCACTGCAGCGGTCCACTCGTCGGCGCCCGCCCCGTTGGCGGCGTGCACGACTCTTGTCACGTTATACATTGCTCAGTCCTTCGATGTCCTTTGCTGCGGCGGCCATGGAGCGACTCCGTTCGATTATGAGCGGAGCCATTGCATCCCACCACTGCCTGAGGGTGGAGTCTCTGCGGCCCTGGCGCGTCATCGACCACCAGCCGGCCGTGCCGTCGACCGTCCAGGTGACGGTCAAGGTGTTCGGGTCTTGATCGCACCACAACGGAGGGCTGACGAGTACGTCGGCGAGTGTCATGCCGCGACGCTGTGCAGTCGGCAAATACTGGTCGAGTAGCGCGTCGACGAACTGTCGACCGCATCCCGGTTTCGTGACTATCCGATCGATCACGTAGAGCGTTTCATCTGCCATTGGTGAAGATTACTTTCCCCTAACCCGTTGTGATGCTTTCGATCTCACACAGCGGGAGATAGCGGATTTGGTCATGTGCCCGGCATTTCGACACCTCCCGTCAGGCGGGAATCGTTGCTGTGCAACAGAATCGGATGATGCAACATGGCGGACAACGATTGCGTGAAATGCAGTCGAACTCAGGTCGAACACATACGTCATGTGTTCGATGTCGTGAAGTGGAAGAGCCTTGGAGGAGCAGTTGAATCACTCGCTGGTAGGGAAGACCGCGCTGGTGACCGGGAGCAGTCGAGGCATCGGCAGGGCGATCGCCAGGCGACTGGCGGCAGAGGGGGCAACCGTGGTCGTCACCGCACGGTCGACTCGGCCTACGGCGGCAGTCCGTGCCGACAGTAATGTCGTCATCGGCGGTACGTTGTCCGAGACCGTCGAGATGATCGAGTCGCAACACGGTCGTGCACTTGCCATTCCGGCCGATCTCGAGGATTCCGAGGCTCGCGACGGATTGATCGAGAAGGTCGTCTCGCGGACCGGAGGTATCGACATCCTCGTGAACAATGCCGGGTTTGCCGACTACGCGCCGATCGAGAAGATGTCGCTGGCGACGTTCGATCGGACCCTCGACCACTACATTCGCGCGCCGTTCGCCCTGTCGAAGGCAGCCATCCCCTACATGCGAGAGCGCGGCGCAGGCTGGATCGTGAACATCGGTTCCTCGACGGGACTGAATCCGATCAGGCCCTTCCGCGACTACAACAAGACGTCGGGTGACGTGATTTACGCGTCGATGAAGGCAGCACTGCACAGGTTCACACAGGGCCTCGCCGCGGAGGTGCTGGACGACAATATCGCGGTCAACTCGGTGGGGCCTTCCACTGCGATCTCGACTCCCGGCGCCGACGCACTCATTCCGGATGGATACGAAACCGAGCCCGTCGAGTATCTTGCCGAGACGGTACTGGCCATGTGTTCTCTTCCCGCGGCCGAGCGGACCGGCCTTGTAGCGTTCAGTCTTCATTTTCCCTGGTATCAGGATCTGGTCGTGAAGGCGCTCGACGGGCAAGGGCTGATGCCCAGACGTGAGCCACCGACGTGGTGCAATCCCAACATTCTGCCCGAAGGAATCTGAAGTCTTTGTCGAGCAATAGTTTCGGCGACACAACCCGAGGAGTGGAGATGTCCCACGCTGAACGCCGGTTCGGTACCGGCACGGCCGTCGTGACCGGTGCGGGGGCCGGTATCGGTGCAGGGTTCGCCCGACACCTTGCGCGGCTGGGAATGACGGTGGTAGTTGCCGACATCGACGAGGAGCGTGCGTCGCTCGTCGCCGAGGACATTCGCGCGGCCGGTGGGAGAGCTGACGTCCATGGAGTGGACGTAGCGGATGCAGATGCCGTGAAGAGGATGGCGGACAATGTGTTCGATCGTCACGGCAGCGTCGAGTTGCTGGTCAACAATGCCGGAGTGGAGACGGCCGGGTTGCTGTGGGAAGTCAGTGGTGCGCGGTGGAGACGGTTGATGGAGATCAACGTCGACGGCGTCTTCTATTGCCTTCGTGCTTTCGTGCCATTGATGTTGAAGGTGGGTAAGCGGGCGTGTGTGGCCAATCTGTCTTCTGTCGGCGGGATCAACAGCGCCGCGGTGCAAGGACCGTACATCGTCAGTAAGTTCGCGGTGCTGGCGATGACCGAGAGCTTGCACCAAGATCTGTCGTTGGTCGACTCTCTGATTCAGGTCAGTGCTGTTGTTCCACACTCGATCCGGAGTGAGATCTTTCGTGCGGCCCAGCGTGACGCGCCGACTACGAACGTCACGGCAAACGCTGTCTTCGATGCAATGCAACAGGCGAACGTCGAATCCGGACTCGACCCGCTCGATGCCGCCGAGCACATGACCGAAGCAATAGCGCGTGGGGACTTCTGGGTGTTCTCCGACGACGACGCGTGTCGGCAGTTCACCGACCGCCGAGCCGCTCAGCTTCGAGACCTGCTACCTCCCGCCGATCCTCGCACAATGCTCACACGCATGGGCATCTCGTGAATGCGGAGCTGTTCGGAGCAGGCCTGTTCACGCGCTGCCGTTGACAGACGTCGGCGCACTCTTGGGGAGGCCTGACCAACCCACCAGGCCGACCAGAGCGAAAGCTACGGCGGCAGTGACGAAGGTGACGGTGAAGGCGGATTCGCTGGGCAGAGCGGATACGCCCTCTGGCAGGTTCGCGATGGTCATCGAGGCGAGAATCGTAGTCACCACTGCACTGCCCATGGCGCTGCCGGTGGAACGGGAGATCGAGTTGATGCCGTTGGCTATTCCACTCTGGTGTCGCGGAACGCTCGACATGATGATCGCGGGCATGGCCGCGTAGCCCAGGCTCACGGCGGCGCCGATCACGATGCCGGCACCGATGACCGACGCGGTGTGCGTGTGGTCGTACGCGAGCCAGGCGAACGGCACCGCACCACAGACGGCGGTGAGTCCCAGGACGAAGCGTGGCCCACGCACTCTGATGAGCCGCCCACCGATCGGTGCTGCGATCAGCGAGGCAATCGCACCCGGCAGCAGGAATTCCACCGACGCACGCAGAATGCTGGCGTCGAATCCGTATCCCGTGAGGGCGTGGGGAAGCTGCACGAGATAGGAGATGCCCAGGAAGTTGGCGAACATTCCGAAGCCCAGCATGACCCCCGCCAGATTCGCCATCATCACGGGCCGGTGGACGAACATTCGCATGTCGACCAGTGGTTCGTCGACGATCTTCTCGATCCAGACCCAGACTGCGAACATCACGATCGAGCCCAGGAAAACACCGATGGTCACGGGTGAGAACCAACCCCATTGGTGGCCTTGCGAAATCGACAACAGGAGCAGAAGGAGTGCAGCGCCCAGGCTCAGCGCGCCGATGACGTCGACGCGCCCGCCGCTCTTGTGCTTGGTTGCCGGAACCAGCGTGATGACGGCGACGAGGGCAAGCAACGCGAACCCGGTGGCCATCCAGAAGGCGTTGCGGTAGTCGGCATCCGGAGCCGATGTGAGAAGTCCGGTGGCTACGAGGGCGAGCCCGCTGCCGAATGCGAGAGTTCCGCTGACCAATGCCATCGCGCCGGGAAGCTTGTGTGGGCGGACCTCTTCGCGCAGGACCGACAGAGCCAGCGGGAAGATGGCGGTGGCGGTCCCCTGGAGGACGCGTCCGAGGATGAGAAGTGGCAGATTGTGTGCCAGTGCGGCGACGATCGAACCGATGACCATGACGACCAGAACGCCGACCAGCGTGCGCTTCTTGCCGTGCTGATCGCCGTAGCGGCCCAACAGGGGAGTGAAAACGGCGGCCGACAGCAACGTCGCCGTCGTCACCCAACTGATGCCGGCCGCGGATGCGCCCAGATCGGACTGAATACGCCCCAAAATCGGGACGGGCAGTGTCTGCATCATCGAGACGATCATCGCGGCCAGGCTGAGCGCCCCGATGATGACGGCCTCGCGGCGCGGCGATGTTACGACGGATACATCCGGGGTGTCGTGGACCGTTGGCTGCGCAGCGCTTTCGGTCGTCACTGAATTCGTCAAGTGGGTCCTTCTCGGGAATTACAAGAGAAATTGCTTAATGTGCCGAAGTAATTTTCTCTGGATGGTAAGTCCGCGAGATCGATCCCGTCAATGCTGGTCAGTGAGCCCCTGGGGCCAGCTCGGTGTATTCAGGACCAACTCGGCGTGTTCCGGACTAGAAGGGGTAGACCGGGAGTGCGCTCTGCGCAGTCACCCACTGCGTTTCGGTGAAGGCGTCGAGGTTTGCGCCGATACCGCCGACGCGGCCACCGTTACCCGAAGACGCCATACCGCCGAACGGGATGACTGCTTCGTCGCCGACGGTCTGATCGTTGATGTGTACGAGGCCGGTGGGGATTTGTTGGGCGAGCTCGAGCCCTCGCATGGCGTCGGAGGTCAGAATGCCCAGTGACAGTCCGTACTCGGAATCGTTGGCCATGGCGACGGCCTGTTCGACGGTGGCGAAGGAGGTGACCGGTGCGACTGGCCCGAAGACTTCGTCGGCGAATGCCGGCGCGGTGAGTGGGGTGTCGGCCAGCACGGTGGGCCGGTAGAAGAGATCCTCGTAGGTGCCACCGGCTGCCAGTTTTGCTCCGGCCGCGATGCTTCCGGTGACCAGGGAGTGGATGTGGTCGCGTTGTTTGGCGTCGATGATGGGTCCGAGTGCGACCTGACCGGTGAACGGGTCGCCTACCGGAAGCTTGTCGGCGCGTTCGGCAAGGAGTGCGGTGTAGTCGGCGGCGATGCTTTCGTGGACGAGCTGGCGGCCGGTGGTCATGCAGATCTGCCCCTGGTGCATGAAGGATCCGAAAGCGCCTACAGATGCGGCCTTTTCGAGGTTGACGTCGTCCATGACGATCAGTGCGTTGTTTCCCCCGAGCTCGAGGTGTGCTCGTTTGAGATGGCGGCCCGCCAGTTCACCGACAGCGCGTCCTGCCCGGGTCGACCCGGTGAATGCGATGACGCGAACGCTCGGATGAACCACGATTGCCTCACCGGCGTCAGCGCCACCCGGCAGCATGCCGAACACTCCGGCAGGCAAACCGGCTTCTTCGAAGATGCGGGCAAGAACCACACCGCCACAGATCGCCGTGCGCGGATCAGGCTTGAGGATCACCGAATTGCCCAGTGCCAGTGCGGGAGCGACTGCACGGATCGACAGAATGATCGGGAAGTTGAACGGTGCGATGACGCCGACGGTGCCGACGGGGACGCGACGAGAGAAGCTCAGCCGCGGTTGCTCCGAGCGCAGCACCTCGCCGATGGGGTGTGCGGCCAAAGCTGCTGCGTTGTAGCACTCTTCGGCAGCGGTGTGGGTTTCCAGTCCGGCTTTGGCGGGAATGCTGCCGGCCTCGCGGATTACCCATTCGCCGATTTCGTCGGCGTACTGCTCGAACAGTTGACCGGCGCGGCGTAGAACGGCGGCTCGTTCGGTGTACGGCCTTGCTGCCCAATCCTTCTGAGCGGCACTAGCTTTTGTTGCAGCGGCTGCCACGTCGTCTGGTGTTGCCATGCCGACCGTCGTCAACTGCTTGCCGGTGGCCGGTTCGACGACAATACGATCGTCGGCGCTACCGCGAACCCATTCACCGTCGAAGATCTTCGATTCCCACACAGGTTCGCTCAGCAAACGCGTCATGGCCGCTCCTCGGTAAAGGGATGCAACCGCGCGCCGCATCACATGGTTGTGCACCACGTTGCTCCGTGAGGGGAGTCGATCGCCATCGCACTTTCACTCAGTGAAAGACGGATTCATGGCGTCCTTGAGCGCTTGGATCAGATCGGCGAACTCGGTCGAGTGGGTGGCGCCGCTGCGGGTCACTCCCGAGACGGGAATTCGCAAGCGGCCGTGCGATTCTCGCATGAAGCTGATGCCGGCGCGTGGAGATTCGCCTGCGGTGATCGAATACAGGAGGGTCCAGGCGCGCGGGTTGGTGATCACGTCCAGCGTGGCTGTGTGATCGCTCGGAATTGCAGGGCCCAGTTGGACGCGTCGATCTATCTCGCGGAACGCGTCCTCGACCACCTTGTGAATGAGCACCTGGCTTTGGCGCGGCGGCAGGAGCAGGGGGTATGCGGCCAGATCATTGAGGTCGACGCTTTGTTGGCCGGCCAGGGGGTGCCGGCTCGACATGACGACCAGCAGATCTTCGACGCCGAGGTCCAAGGGTTCGAGTCCGGGGCGGTCGACGCCGCCGCGAATCAGCGCGATGTCGGCGTCGCCGGAGGCCACGGCGTCCATGCGGTGGGCAAAACTCTTGATGACGAACTCGACGTCCAGGTCCGGATGAAGTTCGCGCACGTGTGCGATGGCGTCCAGCGTCTGAGCGGCGAAGCTCATGTTTCCGGTGATCCGGATACGGGCTCGTGGGTCGCGTGCGACGGAGTAGGCCATCGTTTCGAGGCTGAGGACTTGCTGCGCGATGGGCACGAGTCGCGATCCTGCCGGGGCAAGGCGAACGGCTCGGGTCGAGCGTTCGAAGAGTGTCGCGCCAAGCTCCTTCTCCAGTCGGGCGACCTGATGGCTGATCGCCGACTGCGAGATGAAGCAGCGCTCGGCAGCGCGACTGAAGCTCAGTTCCTCGCTCACGACGAGGAAGTACTTGAGTTGGCGGAAGTCCATGAGGACAGCTTACTTATGAGCAATCGAGATAACAGTCTTGCGAATACTCCAGCTAGCTGGACCCGACCCATGATCAGTCCATACCGTAATAGTCATACTTTCAATTTGGTTGAGGAGATTTGTTGTGGATAGAACAGCTGCGGGTCGCGCTGACATCGACGCGACTGGACACGAGCAGACTCAGGTAGTCATCGTCGGTTCGGGATTCGGAGCCCTCGCCGCGGCCAAGACCCTCGCGAAGTCCAAGACGCCGTTCGTCCTCATCTCCGCCACCACCGAGCACCTCTTCCAGCCGCTGCTCTACCAGGTGGCGACGGGTGTTCTGTCGGCAGGCGAAGTTGCTCCGCCCATCCGCACGATCCTGCAGAAGTACCCCAACGCCGACGTGCGTCTCGGTCGCGTCGTCGAGGTCAACGCCGAAGAGAACACCGTCGTCTACGAGGCTTCGGGCACCCGCCACACTCTCGGATACCGCTCGCTCATCGCAGCCACCGGTGCCACCCAGGCGTACTTCGGTCATGACGAGTTCGAAAAGGTCACCTACAAGCTCAAGACCGTCGAGGATGCCGAGGTCCTGCGTAAGCAGATCCTGCGTTGCTTCGAAGAGGCTCACACCACCAACGACGCGCTGGTTCGCCGCAACCTGCTCAGCTTCGTTGTCGTCGGTGCAGGCGCGACCGGCGTCGAGCTCGCCGGACAGATCAAGGAACTGGCGCGTCGCTACTTCGCCAAGTCCATCAACAACATCAGCGCCGACGAGGTCACGGTCACCATGGTCGAGGGCGCGGGCGTTGCGCTTCCGGCCTTCGGCGGCAAGCTCAGTGAGTACACACAGGCCTCGCTCGAGAAGTCGGGTGTCGAGGTTGTTCTCAACACCATGGTCACCGCCATCGACGAGCACGGTGTCACCGTCTCTTCGGCAAAGACCAAGGAAGAGAAGCGCATCGACGCCGAGACCGTCATCTGGTCGGCCGGTGTTCGCGCCAACGACTTCGCAGCAGTGCTCGGCGAGGCGACCGGTTGTGAGAGTGACCGTGCAGGTCGTCTGCTCATCAATCCGGACTTGACCGTCGGCGGGTTTGCCAACGTCTTTGCCATCGGCGACATGACTTCGCTGAACGGTCTGCCGGGTCAGTCGCCCGTTGCAATGCAGGGTGGCCGTCACGCAGCGAAGACTGTGAACGGAAAGGTCAAGGCCGGAACGCCTTTCAAGTACTTCGACAAGGGCAGCATGTCGATCATCAGCCGATTCAGCGCTGTGTGTCGCGTCCGCAAGGTCGAGTTCAAGGGCACGATCGCCTGGTTCATGTGGCTGGCCGTGCACGTGATGTATCTGGTGGGCTTCCGCAACCGGTATGTCGCTGTGATGTCGTGGTTCGGTTCGTTCATCGGTCACCGTCGTCCGCACTTCCACTACGCGCAGGAGCCGATGAAGATCGAGGCCACGCCGCCGGTGACCGAACGCGAACCGGAATTGGCGCACTCCGCGTAGCTCCGCACCGCCTGAACACGTTTCGCCTGATGTCAGTCACACTGTGTGAATGGCATCAGGCGAGCGTTCGTTGATCGGCCGGGCATTTATCGTGCTCGGTGCCTTCGACGCGAAATCGCCGCGGTTGACGCAGTCGGAGATCAGTCGTCGCAGCGGTTTGCCTCTGCCCACCGTCCACCGACTGTGTGGGCAGTTGGTGGCTGAGGGCGCACTCGAGCGTCGGAGTGACGGCAAGTACCAGGTCGGAGTCCGGTTGTGGGAGATCGGCGCTCTCGCTCCCGGCGCTCACGGCCTACGGCAGGTGGCGTTGCCGTTCCTCGAAGACCTGTACGAGGTCACCCGAGAGAACGTGCAGTTGGTCGTTCGTGAGGGCACCGAGGCTCTGTACCTCGAGCGCTTGTCCTCGCGTAGCGCCGTCACCGTGGTCGGCCGTGCCGGCGGAAGATTGCCGTTGCACGCGTCCAGCGGTGGATTGATTCTCCTCGCGCACGGCGGAACCGAGCTTCTCGACGACGTCCTTCGCGCCGGCCTCGAGTCGTTCACTCCCAAAACCATTACTTCCGAGCGGATTTTGCGAGCAACTCTCGACGAGATCAGGCGCGCCGGATTCGTGGTCTGTCGCGAGTATCTGAACGTCGGAACCCTTGCCGTCGCCGCTCCTGTCCGCGAAGCCGGGGGCAGTGTCGTGGCAGCGGTCTCGACAGTTGTTCCGGTGGAGCAGGATCCGGCTCCTTTACTGCCGGCGTTGGTCGCGGCCGCCCGTGGAATATCACGCGGGCTTGGTAGCGGTGGGTTTCGATAGCTCGTTTCGGTCTTTCACTGAGTGAAATTGCAGCTGTTCAGAGGAGTGATCGTGGTCGAGGGTGGTCTCAATCGTCACTCACCTCAGGAGCTCTCTGTATGTCTTCTTCACGCACCCAGGTCGGAATCGTCGGTGGTGGTCCCGCCGGGTTGATGCTCTCGCATCTGTTGCATCTGAAGGGAATCGATTCGGTTGTCCTGGAATGCCGCACCCGCGAAGAGGTAGAAGGCACCATTCGTGCCGGCGTGCTCGAACAGAACACGGTTGATCTCATGGTCGAGACCGGACTCGGTGATCGACTGAAGCGGGAGGGCCTCGAACATCACGGAATCGAGTTGCGATTCGGTGGACGAGGGCACCGAATCGCGTTCGACGAACTGACCGACGGGCGAGCAGTCACGGTGTATCCGCAACACGAGGTGCTCAAGGATCTGATCGCGCGGCGTCTCGCTGACGGCGGGGACATTCGATTCGGAGTGTCCGACGCGCAAGTACACGATCACGAATCGGATCGCCCGAGTATCACTTTTGTCGACTCGGACGGAAATGATCAGAAGCTCGAGTGCGCCCTGGTGGCCGGTTGCGACGGTTCACGCACCGGAACGCGAAAGCTGATTCCCGAACCGTCGATCCGAACGGATCATTTCCGCCAGTATCCCTTCGCGTGGTTCGGCATCCTGGCCGAGGCGCCGCCGTCGTCCGAAGAACTGATCTATGCCAACCATGAGCGCGGGTTTGCACTGATCAGCACACGGACGCCCGAGGTACAGCGTCATTACCTTCAGGTCGATCCGGACGACTCCGTGGACAACTGGTCCGACGATCGAATCTGGGACGAGCTGCACATGCGCGTCGACGGTGAGGGGGCGGAGATCAAGGACGGCAAAATCTTTCAGAAGTCGATCCTCCAGTTCCGCAGCTTCGTGTGTGAGCCGATGCAGCACGGCAACCTGTTTCTTGCCGGGGATGCGGCGCACACCGTGCCGCCGACCGGCGCGAAGGGAATGAATCTCGCGATCGCCGACGTTTACGCACTGGCGAAGGCAATGGACGGTTTCTTCACCTCGTCCGAACGAAAGATGCTGGACGGGTACACCGAAACGGTGTTGCCGCGTGTGTGGCGGACGCAGCACTTCTCGTGGTGGATGTCGTCGATGCTCCATCGCTTGCCAGACGACAGCGGTTTCGGGCATCGCCGACAGTTGGCCGAGTTGGACATGGTCACGCGTTCGGTGGCCGGACGAACGCTGATCGCCGAGAACTACGTCGGAACTCCCTTGCATCAGTAGGCCGATTCGCAGGTTGCACGGTGCGAAATCAGGGGGAGTGGGGTGCCAGGTGTCACCAGGACCCCGAAGTTCTTGGTATGTGTCCGCCAGGCGGGAAGCCGCCGAGCCGAAGTAGCGGGAGCTTTGTAACCTCGAACACGTCCTTGTCCAACCGAGGGTGGCTGATGCTTCGACCGCACTGCGGGGGAGTTGTCGTATGACTGAGCGTTGCAAGAAGTGACTGTTCAGGATCCACTGTCTCCCAAGCCGATCGGTGCGAACCGACTTCGAGCTCATCGAGGCACTTCAGTCGCTCCGGTCAACTGAACAGAGGGATCTTCCGATGAAGTTCAGCCTCGCCGTGGCGATGATTCCCCTCTCTCAACTCGTTGCACTTGCGAAAGTGGCCGAAGAATGCGGCTTTTCTTCGATCACGATGCCCGACTCACTGTTCTTTCCCGAGCGGGGCGCTACCGGGTATCCGTATACCGCTGACGGTGTGCGGATGTGGGACGCGAAGACACCATTTGTAGACCCCATGATTGCCGCGGCCTTCAT
Organism: Rhodococcus sp. MT28; assembly: GCF_058792695.1. Classification (NCBI taxonomy): domain Bacteria; kingdom Bacillati; phylum Actinomycetota; class Actinomycetes; order Mycobacteriales; family Nocardiaceae; genus Rhodococcus; species Rhodococcus sp. MT28. The sequence continues at coordinate 1,555,240 of NZ_JBXAFD010000001.1, read as the reverse complement.
GGGACCCGGAACGTCGAAGATTCGCTTTTATCCGCAGGTGCTCGAGCTCAGCTCACGCAATCCTCTGCTGCTGGCAAGCCAGGTGGGGTCGGTCGCGAATCTGACAGGAGGCCGCTTCGGTCTCGGGGTCGGTGTGGGCTGGGCGCCAGAGGAATTCGAGTGGTGCGGCGCTTCCCCCAAGGATCGAGGCCCGCGAGTCGACGAGATGCTCGAGGTACTGCGACTGGTTCTAGGCGGCGGTATGGTCGAACATCACGGCAAGTTCTTCGACTTCGACAGGCTGCAGATGAGCCCGGCGCCGATCGATCCCGTCCCCATCTACATCGGAGGACATTCCGCGGCCGCATTGCGCCGTGCAGCGCGAGTGGGTGACGGTTGGACCTCGGCTACAGTCTCTTTCGCTGATCTGCAAGCTCTCATCGCGAGGATCAGCGTCCTGCGGGTCGAGTACGGGCGCGCCGAGTTCCCGTTCGAAATTCAGGCCGTCTGCGCCGATCGCTTCGGTCTCGACGGCTCCTTGGAACTGGCCGATAGCGGAGTGACGGAATCGATCGTCATTCCTTGGGCCATGTACGGCCTCGGGTTCGACTGCGACCTGGAAGCGAAGAAAGATGCGGTACGCAGGTTCTCCGAGGAAGTCATCTGCAAATTCTGAAATTCACGTAGCGCGCCCGTGCTGCAATGACCCGTGTGCGGGGATCAATCCGTATGCGGGCGTTGCGGCTCCAACATCCGTTCGCGCAGACTGTCGTAGATAGGTGCCGACCCTGCCGACGTGGTGACGAATACCGCTGCCGCAGTGGCAGCGAGCATCGGGACCAGCGTCGACGTCACCGCGGTCATCTCGACCACGATCACGATGCCGGTGAACGGTGCGCGTACTACGGCGCCGAAGAAGGCAGCCATACCGACGGTGGCCATGGTGACCGTGAGCCCGGCGTCCACTCCGGGCACGAAGCTCGACAGTCCGGTGAAGATCGACCCCCAGAGCGCGCCGAGAGCGAGTAAGGGAGCGAACAGTCCGCCGGGAGTTCCAGCGGCATACGAGAGCGGGCCGGTGAAGAACCGAACCACCAAGTACAGCAGCAGGATCGGCAGTACGAAGATCCTTCCGCCGACGATCATCTGTGCAAGAACGTCGCCGCCCCCACTGGCCAACGGGTCGAGGAACAGCGTCAGGCCGATGACGGCGCCGATCGTTGCGCCGATGACAGTCGGTGGGATCTTGTCGAGTCGTGCCACGATGTCGAGTAGTCCCAGAATCAGGCGGTTGTACGCAATACCCAGTAGCCCCGTGAGGATTCCGAAGACGACGAACAGTGGCAAGAGTGCAAGTTGAGGTGTCGGCACGGTGCCGACCTCGAAATCGGGTTGATCACCGATGACGATCCGTGCACAGCCCACCGCCACTGAAACACCGAAAAGCGTTGGCAGCACGGTGCGCAGCCGGAACGAGTGCGTCACCTCCTCGCAGACGAACAGTGCTCCCGCGATCGGCGCGTTGAATGCGACAGCGAGTCCTGCTCCGGCCGCGGATGTTTGCAGCATGGCGACGTCGGGTTCGGTGAGGCGGGCTCGCCGTCCCGCTTCTGCTCCGATCGCCGCACCCATGTGTACGGTGGGGCCTTCACGACCGAGAACCAGACCGGAGCCGATCGCCAAGAGGCCGCCGATGAATCTGGCGGGCACGAGATTGATTCCCGGCGGTTTCGCTTCACCGCGGGACACCGCCTCGACGTGCTGGATGCCGCTTCCCTTTGCGAGGGGCACTCGTCTGACGATCAGTACGGCAAGTACGGTGCACAGGGCCACCAGGAGGACCGGCACGAGCCACCCGACGTACGGAACATGATGCGCCCAGTTCACGATCGCCTGACGAAGTTCGTCGGCCCTGATCAGACACCAACGGAACGCGCCGCCGACAAATCCGACCCCGACGCCGGCGACCGCAGCGAGTAGACACAGCAAACCCAGTCCGCGGTTGGAGTCACGCGGTTCGGTGCCGCCATCGTCCTCGGTCATCGTGATCAGCCCTACCTGATGGTCACAACTCGCGACAGGTGAATTGAGCTTCCTCACCTTGGACGGTAACCCATCGCGCTACCCGCAGGGTCGGATCGAGGTTGTGCAGCCTGGTCACAATTCGACAAGCAGGCTGATTCCGAGAACCGCCATCATCACGGCGATCAGAGCATCGAGAACCCGCCAGGCGTTGGGTTTCGCAAAAAGCGGCGTCAGCAGACGTGCGCCGTAACCGAGGGCGCCGAACCAGACCACACTTGCCGTGATGGCACCGGCGGCAAACCACCAACGTCCGATCTCGCCGCGACCGTTGGCGATGGAACCCATGAGCACGACGGTGTCGAGGTACACGTGTGGATTGAGCCAGGTGAGAGCCAATGCCATCGTGACGGCGGCAAGCCTCGACCCGTTGCCATGTCGATCCGGTGCCAACGTCTGGGGGTGAAGTGCCCGCTTGGCGGCGAAGAGCGAATAGCTGAGGAGGAAAACGGCGCCGGCGATACGAACGAACGTGATCATCGACGGTGCGTGTTCGAGGAGGGTCCCGATTCCGCTGACGCCCGCGAGGATCAGAATTGCGTCTGACAACGCGCACACTGCGACGATCGGGAGTACGTGCGATCGCGTCAGGCCTTGACGAAGAACAAACGCATTCTGGGCGCCGATTGCGACGATCAAAGACAGTCCGACCCCGAAACCGACGAGGGCCGACGCAGGGTCGTTGGTGCTGAGCATGTTGTCGAGCCTGCCGCGCAGATATCATTCAGTCCAGCTAATGATTCTAAGGACACATCAGAGTAGCTTCAGATTATGTTGGATTTCGAGCAACTGAGGGCATTGCACGCCGCGGTCGACGAGGGAACCTTCGAGGCGGCGGCGCGGAAACTACACATCACGCCTTCGGCGGTCAGCCAACGAATCAAAGGTCTCGAGACCTCGGTTGGCCGGATCCTGGTGCAGCGCACCAAACCCGTCCAGGTCACCGATTCCGGGAGAGAAGTCCTGCGTCTTGCACGTCAGATAGACGCTTTGTCGCGTGACACCGTGCGAGAGCTCGGCCTTGAAAATGGTTCAGGGATGTTTGCGCGTGTCTCGATCGCGGTCAATGCCGATTCGCTGTCCACCTGGGTTCTCGGGGCCCTCGCGGAGTTCACGCAAGAAGTCAGTTTCGATTTTCATCTCGACGATCAAGACCACACCACCGAACTGCTGCGCGACGGTTCGGTCATGGCTGCCGTCACGTCTGTTGCGTCACCGATTCAAGGGTGTACCTCCAGTCGGTTGGGCATCATGCGGTATCGGCCGATGGCGAGTGCGGAGTTCTGCCGTCGTTGGTTCGCAGACGGTGTCACGGCCGAATCCCTTTCGGAGGCGCCGCTGGTTGTGTTCAATCGCAAGGATCTACTGCAGGATCGGTACCTCGATCAAAAGGTCGGCCACCCCGCCGATCCGCCCCGTCATCTTGTTCCTTCATCGGCAGACTTCGCGGACGCCGTCAGGCGGGGATACGGCTGGGGATTGATACCGGACCTGCAGCGCGGCGACGACGATCGCTCCGGCGTGCTGATCGGATTCGATCCGGACTTCGTGGACGACGTTCCGCTGTACTGGCAGCAGTGGAAACTGTCGTCACCTGTCTTGCGCCGGATCTCCGAGGTGGTGACCAGACGCGCCCACGAGGTGTTGCATCAGCCGTCGAGCTGATGTGCACCGCACGTGCGGTGTTGTGCTCGGGCGGTGTTGTGCTCAGGGAACAAAGAACCTGGACAAGTTGATCCCCTGGGACCGTTTCTTCGGCCGCAGGACGCCGATAGTGTTTTGAGTCACACACGAATGAAAGGTGCTGACTCTCGTGGCGAACATCGGATATCTGGCTTGGGATCTTGCAGAGAAGTACGGGCAGAAGCCGTGCTTGCGGGACGACCACGTCGAACTCACGTATGAAGAGTTCGCAGATCGCACGGAAGCTGTTGCCGCGCAATTGGCCGGACTCGGAATCGGCCTCGGTGACGTGGTGGCGATCATGCTGCCCAATCGCGTCGAGTTGCTGATCGCGATCATGGCTGCCTGGCGCATCGGTGCTGCGGCTACACCCATCAATCCGATGTTCACCGCGAACGAAGCGGACTACCAGATCGCGGACTCCGGGGCCGAGTTGGTCATCACCGCCACTGCCGACGCACCCTCGGGCGGCCGAGCAGTGCTGGCCGTCGAAGATCTGGCGACAGTGCCGCCGACCGATCCCCGACCCGGAATCGATGTTGCAGCAGACGATCTGGCGTTGCTCATCTACACCAGCGGCTCCACCGGACGGCCCAAGGGAGTGATGCTCACGCATGCCAACCTGCAGTTCATGGCTTCGTCGATGGGCAAGAACATCGGTGTTACCGGCGCGGATCACTGCCTGCTGATTCTGCCGCTGTTCCATGTCAACGCGATCTGCGTCAGCGTCTTGACGCCCTTACTTGTCGGCGGACAGGTGAGTGTCACCGGGAAGTTCTCGGTTTCGAGATTCTTCGACGACGTCGCGCGGCTTCGCCCCACGTATTTCTCGGCGGTGCCGGCAATCTACGCGATGCTGACCTCACAGCCGGAAGACCCTTCGATCGACACGTCGTCCTTGAGGTTTGCCGTGTGCGGTGCGGCGCCGATCAGCAAGGAACTCCTCGAACGCGCTGAGCAGCGTTTCGGTTTCGTGATCGTGGAAGGTTACGGACTCACCGAGGGGACCTGTGCGTCGGCCTGCAATCCTGTGGACGGCGTGCGCAAACTCGGTACGGTCGGCCCGGCGTTGCCCGGCCAGCAGATTGCCATTCTTGCCGAGGACGGAACCTTTGCGCCCGCCGGGACTGCCGGAGAGGTGGTCATCAAGGGTGGCAACGTGATGCGTGGCTATCTGGGGAAGCCGGAGGAGACTGCGAAGACCGTCAAGGATGGTTGGTTGCATACCGGTGACGTCGGAGTCCTCGACGAGGACGGCTACCTGACCCTGGTCGATCGCATCAAGGACATGATCATCCGTGGGGGAGAGAACATCTACCCCAAGGAGATCGAAAATTCGCTCGCTACACATCCTTCCGTGCTCGAGGCAGCCGTCATCGGCGCTCCGCACCAGGTCTACGGAGAGGTGCCAGTTGCCTATGTCGTTGCCTACCCCGATGCACCCGTCACCGAAGACGAACTGCTCGAACATGTCACGGCCTTGCTCACCCGAGTAAAGGTGCCAGTGGCGATCTACGTCGTCGATGCGCTTCCCCGAAACCCGGTGGGCAAGATCGACAAACCTGGAATGAGACGAGCTTTGAGCGCAACTCCCGCTCACTAGTCACTTCCCCGTAATACCAGCACAGCTCGACGACGTCCGTCGAGTCGATCCGTCATGCCCACATTCCGTATTTCAGGAGCACATCATGGGATTCAAAGAAGGAAACTTCCCTCCCGTCGATCCGGCAACGTTCATGGACAAGCCGTTTCTCGAGCGTCTGCGTGACATGTCCACGCACTGGGTGGATTACGGCTTCGGTACGCCGAAGATGGTCCACACCGTCTACATCATGAAACTGTTGTTCCTCTACCTGGCAGCTGGAACAGCCGTTGCCACTTTGACTTCCGGCCTCTCGTGGTTCGACATCGGATCGTGGTGGAACCAGCCGATCGTCTACCAGAAACTCATCATCTGGACGATGATGCTCGAGATGCTGGGCTTGGCAGGATCCTGGGGACCGCTCGCCGGCCACTTCAAGCCGATGACCGGTGGAGTTCTCTACTGGCTCCGCCCCGGCACGATTCGTCTGCCACCGTGGCCGGGCAAAGTGCCGCTCACCTCGGGTGACACCCGCACGGTGTTCGACGTCTTCATCTATGCCGCCGCAGTCGCCAATCTCCTTGTTGCCGCTGTTCTCCCCGGTGTTCACACCACAGGAATCGATTCGGCAATCGCTGACAATGTCGGACTGGTGCGCCCGACGGTCTTGTACTCCTTCCTGGTACTCATGGTGATTCTCGGGTTGCGGGACAAGGTGCCCTTCATCGCTGCCCGTAGTGAGCAGTACCTGCCGGCGATCTTCTTCTTCACATTCCTGCCGTTCGTCGACATGATCCTGGCGCTCAAACTGCTGATCGTCATGGTGTGGATCGGTGCCGGTGTCTCGAAGTTCGGTCGCCATTTCTCGCTGGTGGTTCCTCCGATGCTCAGCAATACCCCGTGGATCCCGTCGAAGAAGATCAAGCGCGCCCACTACCGGAATTTCCCGGAGGATCTGCGGCCTTCACACCTGGGCGGCGGCGTCGCACACGTGGCCGGAACGATGGTCGAAATCGTCACCCCGTTGATACTGCTGTTCTCGACGAACAAGACCCTCACGATCCTCGCCGTGATCCTCATGGTCGGATTCCATCTGTTCATCGCGTCGACCTTCCCGCTTGCCGTCCCACTCGAATGGAATCTTCTGTTCGCCTACGCCTCGGTCTTCCTGTTCCTGGGATTCCCGGCATGGGACCGCTACGGACTCGGCGCCATGTCCTCACCGTGGATTACCGCGGGAATTGTTGCAGCCCTTGCCTTCTTCCCCATTCTCGGAAACCTTCGACCCGATCTGGTGTCCTTCCTGCCGTCGATGCGTCAGTACGCCGGCAACTGGGCATCCGCGACGTGGGCATTCGCGCCGGGCGCTGAAGCCAAGATCGACCAGTTCATCAAGCGTCCGTCGCCGGATACGCGCAATCAGTTGATGACGATGTACCCCGAAGATGTGTCCGATGTCGTTCTGCATCAGCTGTTGGGCTGGCGTTCCATGCACAGCCAGGGGCGTGCGCTGTTCTCTCTGATGATCAGGCACCTCGGCGACGACATCAACACGTACTCACTGCGGGAAGCAGAGTTCATGTGCAACTCCATCGTCGCCTTCAACTTCGGTGACGGGCACCTGCACGACGCGAAGTTGATCGCAGCCATTCAGCGTCGCTGCAATTTCGCACCCGGTGAGTTCCTGGTGACCTGGATCGAATCGCAGCCCATCCACAAGGGAACGCAGGAGTACCAGGTGATCGATGCCGCTCTCGGTGTCATCGAACGAGGTACTTTCAAGGTCGCCGACGCAGTCGCCGAACAGCCGTGGTTGCCGAACGGGCCCATTCCGTTCGACGTTCAGTGGACACTGGACGTACGGGCCGACCGCGCGGCAACGGATCCGCAGGTTGTCTCCGAACCGAAGATGCGTACGAGGGTCAGCGGTAGCGAGCAAGAGGTGAGTAAGTGACAAAGGCCGTAGTCGTCGGCAGCGGGCCCAATGGGCTCGCTGCCGCGGTACACCTCGCACGTAGCGGTGTGGACGTGCAGGTGCTCGAGGCTGCCGACCAGATCGGCGGAGGCACCCGCTCCGGTCCGATCGACGTGCCGGGGTTGATCCATGATCACTGCTCGGCGTTTCACCCGATGGGTATCGGCTCGCCGTACCTGTCCAAGCTGGACCTCGAGCGATACGGGCTGATCTGGAGATGGGCAGAGGTGGACTGCGCGCATCCGCTCGACAACGGGGACGCCGGGGTCCTGTACCGCTCGCTGGAGCAGACGGCTGCGGGGCTCGGCGCTGACGGGCCTCGATGGCAACGCATGTTCGGTGACTTGTCGACTGGGTTCGATGCGCTGGCGTCCGATCTGATGCGCCCGATCGTCAATGTTCCGCACCATCCGCTGCGGCTCGCAGCTTTCGGTCCGCGAGCGCTGCTTCCGGCAACGGTGACCGCCAAACTGTGGAAGACGGACAAGGGGAAGGCGCTGTTCGGCGGGGTTGCCGCACACGCCTTCTATCCACTCAACCGTCCGGCCACCTCGGCGGTGGGATTGATGATCACTGCTGCTGGTCACCGCTACGGTTGGCCGGTTGCCGAGGGAGGTTCGCGGTCGATCACCGACGCGATGGCTGCGATGCTCCTCGATCACGGCGGCAAGATCGACACCGGCGTTCGGGTTCGTACGGCCTCCGAGATTCCGGACGCCGATGTTGTTCTGCTGGATGTCAATCCGGGGGGTGCGCTCGAAATTCTGGGCGATCGACTCCCTGGTCGAGTGGCGAGGGCCTATCGAAAGTTCAAGCAGGCTCCCGGAGCATTCAAGGTCGATTTTGCGATCGAAGGTCATGTGCCGTGGACCAATCCGGACTGTGCTCGGGCCGGAACTGTCCATCTGGCAGGTGGTTTCGACGAAATCGTGGCCGCTGAGCGTGAGACGAATTCAGGCCGTATGCCGGACCGGCCGTTCGTGCTCCTAGGTCAGCAATACCTGGCTGATCCCACCCGATCCGCCGGGAACGTTCATCCTCTGTATGCCTATGCGCACGTGCCTCACGGTTACGCCGGCGACGCTACGGAGGCGATCATCCGTCAGATCGAGAGGTTTGCGCCAGGATTCCGGGAGCAGATCGTCGCGACGTCGAGCAGTGGTACAGCTGACCTGGCAGAGGACAATCCGAATCAGGTAGGCGGCGACATCATCGGAGGTGCCAACACCGAACTGCAGGTTGTCTTGCGTCCGCGCGTCGCAGTCGATCCGTACAGCACGGGGATCGCGGGCACTTACCTGTGCTCGGCCTCGACCCCGCCGGGTGCCGGAGCACATGGAATGTGCGGGTACAACGCAGCCGAATCGGCTCTGAAGTACCTGCGACGAAAGGGTGCGGAAGTTCTGTGAGTAGTCCATCGCACAAGGAGCGAGGCGCCGGTGCGATGCGGCGCCTCGCCCGAGTGCCTGCAGCCGCGGAGCCGGAAGTGCTTGCGGTGGTTGCCGAGTTGGCACGACGACTCGACGAGCGCAGCGCCGACATCGCGCGTGAGATGGCCTTCATGATGGCTCACGAAATCGACCAATTGGATGCAGACGCCAAATTGCTCGAAATGCTCGAGGCCAGCGTGCAGGGAAACATCACGACGATCATCCACGTATTGGCCAACGACATTCCGATCGATCATCTCCAACCCACCACTGCTGCAGTGGAATACGCGCTGCGTCTGGCGCAGCGGGATGTCCCGTCCAACTCCCTTGTCCGGGCCTATCACATGGGCCAAGGCGATCTGATGCGGATCTGTCACGACGAGATCAGCACACTGGATATTCCGGCGCGACTCACTTTGGCTGTCCTGAAACACACTTCGGACGTGGTCTACAGCTACATCGACTGGATCACGCTCTACGTCTTCGACGCGTACGAGCGGGAACGCAGTCGATGGATGGCAGCGCAGGGAAACCTCCATTCGGCCGCAATCCACGCCCTCCTGTCCGGCACCAACGCAGATACCGCTGCTTTCGAAGCGGAGACCGGGTACCGCCTCGGTCAGAACCACGTCGCCCTGGTGGTCTGGTCGACGTGGGATGCCGACGTCATGGGCATCAATACGCTGGACCGACTCGTACGTGATCTCGGCGCAGCGGCGGGAGCGGACAAGCCGCCGATCATCACCGCCATCGATCGACGCACGGTGTGGGCGTGGCTGCCGTTCGGTCGCCGGGTGCCTGCGCCGGATCCGGAGTTTCTCGCGGCGGCAGTGCCGTTGGACGGCGGGGCGCGGGTGGCAATCGGACTGCCGGGGTCAGGGGTCGACGGTTTCAAACGGTCCCACGAACAGGCAACCGCCGCCTATTCGGTTGCTGCCGTCCCGGATACACCGCAGCGACCTGTGGTGAGCTTCGGAGACCGCGGCGTCGCTGTGGTCTCACTTCTGTCCGAGAACATCGATTCGACGAAGTCATGGGTCTGGGAGGTGCTTGGCCCGTTGGCGGAAGATACGCCCTCTGCTGCATCCTTGCGGACGACGTTGAGTGTGTACTTTGCACATGGTGAAAGTCATCTGCACACTGCCAATCACATGAATCTGCACCGGAATACGGTGAAGTATCGCATCAACAAGGCGCTCGGCGATCCAGTTGCTGCCGGCCGAGACAAGTTGGATCTTGCTCTGGCCCTGCAGGTTTGTGAGTTGTTGGGTAGATCGGTCTTGCGCCCCGCGCGAACGTCGTGAGTTGTGGAAAGTTGTGGACGCGACACGGCCTGTGGGCTCCGTATCGGCGTTTGATGTCCGATGCGGAGCCTGGCCGTGTTCTGTTGTCGCCAAAGAGGTTTGACCCCTCAGGTTTTGAAGGTGGTGTTCGCGGGCCGTGGGTGCTGGCCGGGGTCGATCGAGGGCGGCGGGACGAACCAGGGTTTGTTGTCGGCGCCGATTCGGATTTCCCATTTGCCGACGAACCCGGATTTTCGGTGCATCAGTCGGTGATGTGAACGGCACAGCAGGACCAGGTTGTTCATCACCGTCGGGCCGCCGTTCGCCCAGTGCCGGATATGGTGCGCATCAGTCCACGCCGGTACACATGTGCAGCCCGGGAACGCGCAGCCTCTGTCTCGGGCGATCAACGCGACGCGTTGTTCGGCGTTGACCAACCTCTTTCCTGGTTTCGCATCGAGCGGTGCGCCGTGATCGTCGAGCAGGACGGTGGAGAGGAAGCAGTCGCAGCCGAGGAGTCTGGTCTGTGACACGGACAGTGGTCCGAGCCAGGGCATGTGCCCGACATCAAGATCGGCCGGCTCCAGTGAGCCGTCATCACTCGAATCCGAAGACTGTGCGGCACAATCCCGATGCTCCGCCAGATCCCGAGCATTGATGTGCACGTTCACATGCGGACGCTGACCACCATCGGTACCGGTTTTCGCGCAGTCCAGGTAACGCCGGATCAGTTCGGTGAACCCGTCCGCGGTGCGTTTCGCCGCCGACCGAGCATCGGGAGTCCCGTCCGGTGCCGGGGTCGGCATCGTCAGATTCGACAACGCGGAGAGCAGCATTTCCCCGGTGAGGGCGTCGAAATCACCACGCACCACCACTCGACCGTTCAAGGTCGACGCGATCCGCAACTCGTTGAGATCGACATCTTCGGCGGGCGGGATCTCATCCGATTCGAACAACCGCTCCAAGGTCGCGATCACGTTCCGCACTTTCGTCGTCGTCGCCTCCACCCCCGACGCGGCAGCGAGCAACAAATCGATGCACTTCGGTAGCGCCTCCTCCGGCATGCCTTTCGGTGGTGATTCACAGAACGCCACGATCAACACAGCATGCTCGAACGAGCAATCCCCGCCATCGAACCGAGCCGCCACCGCCGGAAACGGCCGCAAAGCAGTACCCAACGCGGCGATCTTCTTCCCGTCCCGAACCTGCAGCATCGTGTTGGCCGCCAACCAGGACCCCACTCCGCGGCTGGCAATCACCTGATCATCCGGGCGCAACGACAACTCGTCCACCACCGCCACACGCACAGCCTCGAGGCGCAGAATCTCCGCACTCGCCGACACCGCAGCAGCGCGCAACTCTGCAGCAGACAACTGCCACAACCGTCCGCGTAACCCCACCGCAGAACCCGACACCACGTCCGACAACAAGACACTCATTGAATCCCCCGATCCCCTCCCGAAATCATATTCGAATATGTGTTCGAGTCAACGGGTTATTCACCAACGAATCGGCCTGACTCTGTGATGTCAGCGGGTTGTCATACTGTGGTCGAGTGACTTCGCCGTGGACAGCTGGGCAGGTGGCGTCGGTAGCTCCGGACGCCGCATCGCTGGCCGCTGCGCGCAAGTTGGCTGGTTCGTGGAGCCATGCCGGCAACAGGGGTCTCGCGCTCTGGGGGCTGTGTCAGGGCAGCGGCTCGAAGCCGTATCAAGCAGTGGTCGACCTGAGGGGCCCTGCATACAAGTGCTCGTGCCCCAGTCGAAAGTTTCCGTGCAAACATGCTCTGGGGCTGTTGGTGGAATGGTCGGAAGGGCGTGTGCCGTCGGCGGACGAGCCCGCCGACTTCGCGGCAGAGTGGTTGTTGCGCCGCGAGGAGAAGGCCGAGACCCGCGGCGAAAGGGCTGAGACCGGCGACGAGGCTCCCAAGAGGGCTCCCGACCCGGCGACAGCGCAGAAGCGCGCCGACCGCGTTGCGAGCGGTCTCGTCGAATTGGACCTGTGGATCACCGATCAGATCCGCAGTGGTCTGGCAGCGATGGACACATCCTGGGCGGGCTTCGACGCAGTAGCTGCTCGAATGGTGGATGCTCAGGCGCCTGGTGTCGCAGGCACACTTCGAGCCTTGGCGGGCACCGTTGCGTCTACCGAGAACTGGCCTGAGAAAGTCCTCGACGAGTTGGCTCGGTTGCACCTGCTGGTTGCTGCGCATCAGAAGCTGTCCGAGTTGCCGGAAGATCTTGCCGATTCGGTGAAAGCACACGTCGGCTATCCGGTCTCAACCGAGAGTGTGATGGAATCGATTCCGGTGAAAGAGAACTGGATGATTCTCGGTTCCGGGATCACCGAGGAGAAGCGACTGTTCACCCGAACGGTGTGGATGCTCGGCAGGAATTCAAAGCGGTGGGCCATGCTGCTCGACTTCTCCCACGGGTCACCCAATTTTGCCACCGAAACGCCGCCAGTCGGGTTTCTGCTCAACGCCGATGTTCATTTCTATCCCGGTGCCGCGGCATTGCGGGCGCGGATAGGGGTCACGCACGGAGAACCGGAGCCCTTCACAACCATGCCGTTCGGAAGCATCGACACTGCGTTGCAGCAGTTTACCGATGCCCTCGCCGCGGATCCATGGTTGCGCTCGTGGCCGGCAGTGATCAGTTCGGTGGTCCCGTCGTTCGTCGACGGATCATGGTTTGTCGTCGACGAATCGGGCACAGCGCTTCGGGCAGAGGGTGATTCGGATCTTCTGTGGAAGTTGCTCGGCATTTCCGGCGGTTACCCGGTCACAGTCTGCGGAACGTGGAACGCGCTGGCTCTTACTCCGATCTCGGTTTTCACGGGAGGGCAGGTGATCGTGCTGTGAGTACATTGATCTCAGCGGCGCTCCTTGGGACAGCCAGAACAGCAACAACATTCGAGGAGCTGCCGGCTGAAGTGCGTGGCTACGCTCGCGAACTCGACGGCGATCCTGCCGAGATGCTTCTCGCAGGAGCAGCGTTGGAGAGGGCGTACCGCCGTGGCGGTGCGGGCTCCACCACGGCGGCGGTGCCGACATCTGCGCCAGACGATGTTCGATTCACGCTGCCGGAATCCTCATCGGCGCATCTGCTGTCGATGCTCGCGGCCAAGGCGACCTTGCTCGACGAATGGTTCGCAGTCGCGTTGGAGCACAATTACCGTGCGCCTGATCATCTGGTCGCCGAGTTGCTTTCCTTTGCACGTGCAAGTGAAGCTCACCGGGAGAGCATCCTGCAGATGGTCGGCGAGCGTGGTCGATGGCTTGCCGCGCAAAACCCCGAGTGGAGCAAACTCGTCCGAACCAGGGATGCCAACCCGGACGTGTGGCGTCACGGAAGTTCGTCGCAGCGCACACAGTGGCTGATGGACACTCGTCGAACAGATCCCGCGCTGGCGTTGGCCGAACTCCGAAAGTCCTGGGCCACCGAGCGGGGCGAACAGAAGGCTGCCTTCGTCGCGGCGCTGGCAAACGGACTGAGCGCGGATGATCAACCATTGTTGGAGGAAGCCCTCGACGACCGTCGCAAGGACGTGCGACGCGCGGCAGTGGAAGTACTCGGACAACTCCCCGAATCGGAGTTCGGGGAGAGAATGGCTGCTCGGGTTCGGAAATGGGTGCGGGTGGAAAGGAAACTCGTTCGGTCCACGCTCGTCATCGTCCCGCCTGAGGAAGTCGATTCAGCGGCGAGGCGAGACGGCATCGAAGACCGGCCGAATCCACACACCGACTATCGTGCCGAGTATGTGCGTCAGGCGATCAGTTCTGCGCCGTTGTCTCTGTGGAACAACATGATCGGTGGACCAGGCAAGGTCTTGGGGATGAGCGTTGACGAAAGCTGGGAGCCGATCCTTCACGACGCGTGGTCCACCGCCGCAGTCGCGCAGAACAATACGGAATGGGCGCTGGAACTCTTTCGTATGCGCGGCACCGCCACCGATCGACGCGTGCTCCCGTTGGTGCCGGCCAAGGCGCTGGCTGATCTGTTGAGGTCCGGAAACGGCGACGCCAATGTTCTGCACCCGGGCCGGGCAGCGATCTACGACGCTCTGCGAGGTCCATGGCCCGAGGACATCACCCGGGCAGTGGTGGCCCAGTGGGAACGAGTTGCGGCCAGACGTGCCGACGGAGGCGCCAAGGCTGGCGAATTCTCACGCTACAAGTACGTCGCATCGCTGCGCCTGGCCGAGACTCGATTTCCTTACAGCGCAGTAACTTTGCTGGAGCGTGCTGCGGAACGTGCACGTGACACGGACTGGCGGCAGACCTTCGCCAGAACTGCCAGCGCCATCACCCACCGCAAGACCCTGCTCGAGGAGCTCACATGACTGACAGCGTAACCGTGCCCACCACGGAACCGGAAAAGCTCGCGCAACCGGCAAGGCTGATGCGGCCCCACGCAGAGCAGGAGTACGCGCTCGAACTCGAAGCACTGGCCGCGCAGGACACTCGTCCGCGTCCACCGTCGTGGAACTTGTCGCCCTGGGCCGTCGTGACGTATCTGTTGGGTGGCACTCTCGACGACGGAACCGTCATTTCGCCGAAGTACGTCGGTCCACGGCGGTTGATGGAAGTGGCCGTCGCAACTCTTGCCACCGACCGGGCGCTACTGCTGTTGGGGGTTCCCGGTACGGCCAAGACCTGGGTCTCCGAACATCTTTCGGCCGCAATCTCGGGTGCGTCGACGCTCCTGGTCCAGGGCACGTCGGGCACGCCCGAGGAAGCTATCCGCTACGGCTGGAACTACGCACGTCTTCTCTCCGAGGGGCCGACCGCCGGTGCGCTGGTGCCTTCTCCCGTGATGACGGCGATGGAAACCGGGAAGATCGCCCGCGTCGAAGAGTTGACGCGCATTCCGGCCGACGTGCAGGACGCCCTCATCACCATTCTCTCCGAGAAGACGTTGCCGGTGCCGGAGCTGGGCATCGAGGTGCAGGCAGCCAAGGGCTTCAACCTGATCGCTACCGCCAACGATCGCGATCGCGGTGTCAACGACCTGTCGTCCGCACTGCGTCGACGGTTCAATACCGTAGTCCTCCCTTTGCCGGCCAGCGAGGAAGACGAGGTGGCCATCGTGGCACGTCGAGTCGAACAGCTGGGCGCAGCACTGGAATTGCCGACAACCCCCGCAGCAGCCGAGGAAATTCGCCGGGTCGTCACCGTGTTCCGGGAACTGCGATCAGGCACGACCACCGACGGCCGCACCAAGTTGAAGTCCCCGTCCGGAACTCTGTCGACGGCGGAGGCGATCTCGGTGGTCACCAACGGTTTGGCGTTGTCTGCGCATTTCGGGGACGGCGTACTGCGGGCATCCGACGTCGCTGCCGGAATCCTGGGCTCGGTGATCAAGGATCCGGTCGCAGACAAGGTGGTGTGGAACGAGTACCTCGAGGCAGTAGTGCGTGAACGCGGCGAGTGGTCCGACTTCTACCGGGCGTGCCGCGAGGTCACCGGGTGACCATCGTGATTCCGGACCTGCGTGTCCGGGTCTTCGGTATCCGTCACCACGGCCCGGGATCTGCTCGTTCGGTTCGGCAGGGTCTGGAAGAGTTCTCGCCTGACGTCGTCCTGATCGAAGGGCCTTCGGACGCAGACCCGTTGGTGATGCTGGCGGCGTCGGAATCGATGGAACCACCGATTGCGTTGCTCGCGTACGCCACTGGCGAGCCGTCGAAGGCGGCCTTCTGGCCGTTTGCGGTGTTCTCACCCGAATGGCAAGCGCTGCAGTGGGCTGCGAAGAACGGTGTGCAGGCACGGTTCTGCGATCTGCCCGCCTTCAACGTGTTGGCGGATCAGGGGATTCGTACTGTCCGCGAGGGCGATCCTCTGTCGGAACTGGCCGCGGCCGCGGGTTTCGACGACACCGAACGCTGGTGGGATTCGGTGATCGAATCGAGCTCGGGCGCAGATTCTTTCGATGCGATCACCGAGGCGATGGAGGCGCTGCGTGAGACAGTGCCGATCGACGAGGAGACAGCGCATCGCGAAGCGTATATGCGTCAGGTGCTGCGAAAGACGTTGAAAGATGGCGCTGAGCGGGTAGCGGTCGTCTGCGGAGCCTGGCACGCGCCGGCGTTGGTCGGAGCCTTGGGGCCGGCGGCACCCGATGCTCGCATCCTCAAAGGAATGTCCAAGGTCAAGACCTCGCTGACGTGGGTTCCCTGGACTCACTCACGTCTGGCATCGGCATCGGGTTACGGCGCCGGAATTACCTCGCCGGGCTGGTATCACCACCTGTTCACCGCGAACGACAAGACGATCACGCGGTGGCTCACCAAAGTTGCGCGGGTGCTCAGGGACGAGGACCTTCCGATCTCGAGTGCTCACGTCATCGAAGCTGTCCGTTTGGCAGATACGTTGGCGGCACTGCGTTCTCGACCCTTGGCGGGATTGTCGGAGGTCACCGAGGCAACGAGGTCGGTGATGTGCGACGGGAACGACGTTCTTCTGGATCTGATCACGCGAAGATTGGTTGTGGGCGAAGCGCTGGGCGCGGTGCCCGAGGAAACTCCGACAGTCCCACTCGAAGCAGACCTGCGCGCACGCTCGAAGACCTTGCGGCTCAGACAACAAGCGGGAGCAAAGACTCTCGATCTGGACCTGCGACGCGATATCGACGTCGAGCGTTCCCAGTTCCTGCACCGACTGGGGATCCTCGAGATCGATTGGGGAACCCCGGCCGACAGTGAGGTCCGTTCCACCGGAACGTTCCGGGAGACTTGGGCGCTGCAATGGAAGCCCGAATTCTCGGTCTCGGTGATCGAGGCGTCGCTGTGGGGCACGACGGTGGCTGCAGCGGCAACATCACGTGTCGTCTCGAAGATCAACGAGCCGGACATCTCCCTCGCGTCACTGATCGGACTACTGGAGAACTCGCTCCTGGCGAACCTGCCGGCAGCGTTGTCCGCTGTGCTGGAAAGTGTGAAAACGGTGGCGGCACTAGATCATGACGTGTCGCACCTGATGGCGGCGCTGCCCACGCTGACGCGAACGCTGCGGTACGGCGATGTGCGCGGAACCGACGTGTCTGCCTTGGTCGACGTCGCCGACAGCCTGTTGATCCGCATTTGCACCGGCCTCGCAGTCGCCGTCACGGGCCTGGACGATCCCAGTGCCGAGGAGTTTCGCGAACACCTCGACAAGGTTCACTCGGCAGTCATGGTTCGTGACGATCGCGATGCGAGCGCACGGTGGCTGCAGGCCATGGCTGGCGTGATCGACCGTGACGACGTCAACGGATTACTCGTCGGCCGGATGGTGCGGCTACTGCGCGACAGCGGTTCGATCACGGAAACCGCTGCAGCCCAGCGCTTGTCTCGGGCCCTGTCGGTTGGAAGCACACCGACCGCCAAAGCCGGGTGGGTCGACGGGTTTCTCGGTGGAGGAGGGCTTGTGCTCGTTCACGATCGAGCGTTGCTCACGCTGATCGACACGTGGGTTCGCCAACTTCGTGAGCAGGACTTCATCGACACGCTTCCACTGCTTCGACGTACGTTCGGAGCGTTCGAGGCGGGGGAGCGTCGAGCGATCGGTCAGGCGGTCAGAGGTGGACGACGCGTCGAAACGACAGTGGAGACCGATGCTCGACGCGGCAGAGCGGCAATGGCGGTCGTTGCGGACATCTTGGGGGTGGGCGCATGAGCGACGACGATCAGCGCCTTCGACGCTGGAGACTGATGCTCGGGGAATCCGCCGAAGAATCGACGGGTGGGCTGGGCCAGCCGGGCGAGCGTCGAATGGATGCAGCTCTTGCCGCACTCTACGATTCGTCCGGCCCGACCAAGGGGCGACGCCGCTCAGCCGGATTGGGGGCGTCGGCTCCGTCCGTCGCCAGATGGCTCGGCGATATCCGGACGTACTTTCCCAGCACGGTGGTGCAGGTGATGCAGAAGGACGCGATCGACCGACTGGGTTTGGCGCAGTTGCTGCTCGAACCGGAACTGCTCGATGCCGTCGAGCCCGATGTGCATCTGGTCGGGACGCTGCTGAGCCTCAACCAGGTCATGCCGGAGGCCAGCAAGGCAACTGCTCGAATGGTCGTCGGCAAGGTGGTTCGGGAAGTCGAAGAGCGAATCGCGCAGAAAACGAAGGCCGCGGTGACCGGGGCACTCAATCGTTCGGCCAGAACGTCGAATCCGAAGTTGCGTGACATCGACTGGGACCGAACCATCCGAGCAAATCTGTCGCACTACCTTCCGGAGTATCGAACCGTCGTCCCCGAGCGGCTCGTCGGATACGGCCGCAAGTCGAAATCCGTGCAGCGCGACGTAGTCCTGGCGATCGACCAATCGGGTTCGATGGCGTCCAGCGTCGTCTACGCATCCGTGTTCGGCGCGGTGTTGGCGTCGATGCAGGCGCTGAAGACTTCGCTCGTGGTTTTCGACACTGCCGTCGTCGACCTGACGGACAAACTGTCCGATCCAGTCGACGTCCTTTTCGGGACCCAACTTGGTGGGGGCACGGACATCAACCGCGCAATCGCGTACAGCCAGTCACTGATCTCGCGTCCTGCCGAGTCGATGTTCGTTCTGATCTCGGACCTCTACGAGGGCGGTATTCGCAACGAGATGTTGCGCCGGATGGCCGCCATGAAGAACTCCGGCGTTCAAGTCGTGGTTCTACTGGCACTCTCGGACGACGGGGCACCGTCGTTCGATCACGACAATGCAGCGTCGCTGAGTGCCCTCGGGATTCCCGCGTTTGCGTGCACGCCGGACAAGTTTCCGGAACTGCTGGCGGTGGCTCTGGAACGCGGGGACGTGTCGGCTTGGGCGGATCAGCTCAGCCTCGAACAGCACTGACCGGTCTGCTTCGAGAACCTGAACACCGGGTACACCCGCACGATGGGTGACGGACAGGTTGCTGGTTCGACGACGCAAGCGGGTTCAGGACTGGTTCTCACGGTGTTGGCATCCAGCCAATTCCTGATGACCTTGGACAGTTCGGTCATGAACGTTTCGATGGCAACCGTCGCCGAGGACGTCGGCACGAGCATCACCGGCATTCAAACCGCGATCACGCTGTACACCCTGGTCATGGCGACGCTGATGATCACGGGCAGCAAGCTGGGGTCGATGATGGGTCGTCGCCGAGCCTTCGCGCTCGGCTTGATCATCTACGGCGCAGGTTCTCTGACAACGGCGCTCGCTCCCAATCTTGCGGTCCTGCTGATCGGATGGTCGTTCCTCGAAGGCGTCGGTGCGGCACTCATCATGCCCGCGATCGTCGCGCTCGTCGCCACCAACTTTCCGGCGCAGAAGCGCCCGGCTGCCTACGGTCTGGTCGCTGCCGCCGGCGCGATGGCCGTGGCGGTCGGGCCGCTGATCGGCGGCGCCGCGACGACATTTGCGTCATGGCGTTACGTGTTCGTCGGCGAAGTCGTGATCGTTGTCCTGATCTTGCTGGTGCTGAGCAAGGTGGTCGACGTCCCACCGTCGAAGTCGCGCCTCGACTACGTCGGATCGATCTTGTCCGTGGTCGGGCTGGGCATGATCGTCTTCGGCGTACTGCGCTCGAGCGAGTGGGGTTGGGTGCAGGCCAAACCCGACGGACCGCAGTTGGTCGGGCTTTCCCCGGTGGTGTGGCTGCTGATCGCCGGGCTCCTGGTCGTGTACGGATTCCTGCGCTGGGAGGGACGCCTGGCCGCTGCGGGGAAGGAGCCGTTGCTTGATCCGGCGATGCTGCGAAACCGCGAGCTCAGTGGCGGGCTGTCGATGTTCTTCGCGCAGTTTCTGGTCCAGGCGGGCGTGTTCTTCGCGGTCCCGTTGTTCTTGTCCGTAGTTCTGGAGCTCAGTGCCCTGGAGACGGGAGTTCGCATCCTGCCGTTGTCGGCGGCGCTCGTCGTGGCGGCGATCGGTATTCCGAAGCTACGGCCTACCGCGAACCCGCGACGCGTGGTCCGAGTCGGATTGTTGGTCATGGTCGTCGGCATTCTGATGCTCGTTGCAGGCATGGACCCCGGCGCCAATGCGGCGATCGTGATGATTCCCATGCTGTTCATGGGTTTCGGCTTGGGGTGCCTGTCTTCGCAGCTCGGAGCCGTCACGGTGTCCTCGGTCCCGGACGAGCGCAGCACCGAGGTCGGCGGGTTGCAGAACACCGCCACCAACCTCGGCGCTTCCTTGGGAACTGCCCTGATCGGATCGGTTCTCATTGCCACTCTCACGACGTCGGCGATCGCCGGAATCGAAGACAATCCGGCGGTTCCGACATCGGTGCAGCAGCAAGCGAGCACCGACATGGCCTCGGGCGTGCCGTTCCTGTCGACGACGCAACTCCGATCCGCTCTCGATGACGCCGGCGTCGCCGAGTCCACGGCGGATGCGATCGTGGACGTGAACGAAGAAGCCAGGCTGGACGCGTTGCGTGTCGCTTTTGCCGTGGCAGCGCTGCTCGCCATCGCCGCGTTGTTCCCGACCGCTCGAATCCCCCGCGTCGCGGTCGGCGACAAACGTGGTTCGAGCTAAGAATCAGCAATCGCGGATCGACCTGGACGATCGACGGAACGACCTCTGGATATAGTGATCTGCGCACAATCGATTCGTCAGATGGCTACCGTTGTGAAGGAAACAAGCAGCGAGTCTGAAACACTGACGTTTCACCGGATAAGGGTTCGGTGGGGAGCCAGGGGAGGTTCGGATGGCCAGGCGAGCGGATTCGACGCCCGCTGATGGCGCCTGCGCAGATGTCGGGATGCCTCGCTGATGAGCCGTCCGAGTCGATTGGGCAGGCAAGATCCTGCTTCGGAGGCCGACTGCAACAGCCTGTTTCGCCGTCAGATAGACGAAGCTGCAGCCGTCGCGCCGTTCGCCAATCTTGCGTACATGGCGAGTTTGGTCGTGATTCTGACCTACACCGTCCCGCCCGGACGTCAGACGCTCAGGTGGTTGGGTGGCGCCCTCATCTTTCTCGTCCTCGCGAATTCGATCCGAGTATGGATTCCCCTTCGCTGGCGGCCGTCGAAGCACACCCCGCGCTACGACTACGTGGGTCTGCTCGTCGAAGTGATCGTGGTCGCGACCCTCGACGTCACACTTTTCGCTCTGCTCTTTCACGACATGGACGTCTTCCGCGACTTGGTTCTGATCGCGACGATGGCCGGGATCATGGGCGCCGGGACCGTGACGTTCTCGAGTCTGAGATCGGTGAGCCTGACCTGGATCTACATTCACGGCCTCGGCGTCTTCACTGTTCTCGTCGTCCACGCCGAACCCCACTTTCGCATACTTGCGATTCAGTTGTGCATCTACATGTTTGCGCTCACCGTAGGGGCGGTCTATCTGTCGGCCTCTTTCCAGAGACGTTGTCTCGCAGAGTTTCAGGCGGAATCCGAGCGTCAGACTGTGGCGTTGTTGCTCGACGGTTTCGAGGGCGGTTCCCGCGACTGGCTGTGGGAGTGCGACACCAACGGCCGGTTCTCCCACACCTCGGCACGTCTCGCCGAGGTCGCAGGTATGACGGTGGACGAGTTGCAGCAACTCACCTTCGGACAACTCCTCACCAGACTCCAGATCGCATCGAGTCCGGAGGGGCGTGCGGCCGCGGCCCAGATGATCGACAAACTCGAATCGAGTGCTCCCTTCCGGGACACTGTCGTGCCGGTGCATGTCGACGGTAGGCGACGCTGGTGGTCTCTTTCCGGCAATCCACGGGTCCTCGAATCCGGCGTGATTCTGGGTTGGCGCGGTGTCGGTTCCGACATCACGGAGAGGTATGTCCACGAGCAGGAGATCCTTCGCCTTGCGGCCACCGACTCGTTGACCGGGTTGCCGAACCGTCGTGCGTTCGGAGTGGCGCTCGAGGAAGCGATCGATTCCCGCGTGCCGGAGAAGCAGGTTCTCGTCGGGATTCTCGACCTCGACAACTTCAAATCGGTGAACGACACCCTTGGCCATCCGATCGGGGACCAATTACTTCTCGAAGTCACGAAACGCCTTCGCGACGTGATCGGTTCGGACATGTGCTCGCGGATGGGCGGTGACGAATTCGGGCTGATCGTCTGCACCTCTTCGCGCGACGATCCCGGTGTGATCTTCGATCGGTACCTGGAAGTGCTGCACGAACCATTCTTCGTCGAAGGCAATCGGATCGAAGTGCGGGCCACGATCGGTTACTCGAGCGCGCCCGAGGATTCGACGGACGCCGACGGATTGGTGATGCTGGCGGATCTGGCTCTGTACGAGGCGAAGTCGACGGGACGCAATCGAGTGGGTAAGTTCTCACCGCTGCTGCGGGCGAGGGCATCGGCGCGGGCGACGGCGTTGCACGAGCTGGACAGAGGGATCGAGGAAGGGCAGTTCGATCTCCATTACCAGCCTCAGGTCGACACTCAGACCGGTGAAGTGGTGGCCTTCGAGGCTCTTCTTCGGTGGAACCATCCCAGCCGCGGCCTCATCGGGCCCAGCCAGTTCATCTCGGTGGCGGAGGAAACCGGAATGATCATTCCCCTCGGCGCGCAGGCAATGGCGATGGCGACCGCCGCTGCTGCGGGGTGGCCGACCGGAATTGGCGTCTCGGTCAACGTTTCACCAGTGCAGTTGGTGTCGCGAGAGTTCGGTGCGATGGTGAAGAAAGCGCTGACGGATTCGGGCTTGCCTCCGCAACTGCTGCAGCTCGAAATCACCGAGACAGGTGTTGTGGACGATCGCGCGATCCGGGATCTCTACAAGCTGCGTGAGCTCGGGGTCACCGTCGCACTCGACGATTTCGGCACCGGCTATTCGTCCTTTGCCACGCTCCAGAGACTTCCAATCGACGTTCTCAAGATCGATCGCATGCTGGTCACCGACTCGGACGATCCGAAGATGTCCGTGGTGAAGTCCATTGTCGAATTGGCCGCGGCCCTCGGTATGAAATCGTTGGCCGAGGGCGTGGAGACCATCGAGCAGTTCCGCCGCGTCCAGTGGGTCGGGTGTGACCTGGTCCAGGGTTACCACATCAGCAAGGCTCTGACCGCTGAGCGCGTCGATGTGTATCTTGCCGCGACGGACACGGAAACTGGGCGCAGCGTCCACCCACTTACGTGGCTGTGAATCAGATCTGAGCCGAGCGGATCGTATTACCGCCTGCCGCCTTCGCTTGATACATCATCGAATCCGCGACATTTGTCGCCGCCAGGATTGCGGAAGCACCGCCGCTCCACGCCTTCGATTCGGCGGTCATCATCACCGCTCCGACGCTCACCGTTGTGGGGATCGCGTCGGAACAATCCGACAGCGCCGCGTTTATCCCTTCGATCAACAGGGTTGTCGATTCGGGATCGCCGGCGATGACGGCCAGGTATTCTTCCCCGCCGGTTCGAGCGATGACTCCGCGTTCGCCGAGATGTGTGCTCAATCGGTTCGCGGTTCTCCTGATGACATGATCGCCTTCGGCATGACCGTGAAGATCATTCACCGTTTTGAATTTGTCGATATCGACGACGATGAAGGCGAGAGATGAAGAATCGTCTCGGGCGCTCTCGAAGAGATCGCCGACTGCCCCTTCCAGTCCCCGACGGTTGAACAGTCCAGTGAGGGGATCCCGGTCCGAATACTGGGCATCGCGGTAGAGAGTGCGCCAAGTCAGGTGCGCAAAAATGGGAACGAGTGTGACAGCTCCGAAAAGAACGGTGCCGCGGGCCAGAAGCGTCGTGATATCGACGTCTCCTTCCAGATATGCAAGAACGAAAACGGTAGTCGTGACGGTCGTCGACCAAACGACATGAGCGACAAGCCACTTTGCGCTGACAAAAAGCGTCGCAAAGGTTCCGGTGACCGCGAAGACGATGCAACCGAACGTCCCGGACGAGCGATCCGGCACCAGGAGGACGGCAGCCGCGATCCCGAGATCTGCGAATATTCCGAATGCAAGCAACCCCCGGCGTCCGGGAAACGGTTGTGTGAACCAGCATGCGGCGATTCCCACACACGTACAGATCATGAAAATCGAAAGAGCTTTGCCGGGGGTGGTCGGCGGCGTATCCGGACCGATCAATTTGTAGAAAGCGGACAGTCCGAAGATGATCGTCATCATTCCGAGCAAGGTTCGGAAGATCGGAATGATTGCCCGGCCGGATCTCTGGTGCTTTATCCACTCGTAGTCGTGTGGTTCGTTGAACCATTCGTGAAGTGTTCGCCAAGAACTCTGCCCCTCGGAGGCGATGACAGGGCTCGGCATGCTGTCCATTTTGCCTTGAATTTAGGTAAAGAGAAAATCTATGTTCGACCGCTTCCATCGGATCGGCTCTTTTCGGGGAAGAGGTTCAATTATCGAGTCGAGCGCTTACTCGATGCTTGTTTCAAGCTTTCTTCGAACTGCTGTGTGCGTTGTTCGAGGCGGTCGCGAACGATCCGACTTTTCGCGTACGAGACTTTCTCACGCCGTAAGCGGCGAGGATGACCCCCAGCGCGACCAGGCTTTGGACGAATTCCGCGCGCGTGGGTTCGTTGAGACCCATTCCCACCAGGATCACGAGAATCAGACCAGTGACCACTATCGGCAGGCCGGGATACAACCAGACACGGAATTTCAGAATCTCGGGGCTTTCGCGTTCCCATCGGCGTCGGAGGCGTAGTTCGGATACACAGATCAGGATGTAAACGAACAAGCAGATTGCGCCCGACGAATTCACGAGGAACAAGAAAATCGTATCCGGCCAGATGTAGCCGGCCGCGATACAGAAGTACCCGGCCACGGTGCAGGCGAGTACTCCCTTCACCGGCACGCCGCGGCTGTTGGTCCGTGTCATCCAGGCCGGCGCGTCGTTGTAGACGGAGAGTGCGAAGAGCATCCGTGACGCCGTGTACAGGCCGGAATTGAGGCAGGACAGCACCGCGACCAGAACCACGAGATTGAGAATGTCGGCGGCGCCGGGAATTCCGAGCAGGTCGAGTGCGGAGATGAACGGAGAATCGCCGACGACGAACGAATCCCACGGCAGCATCGTCACGAGGAGGAAGGTGGCGACAACGAAGAAGGCGAGAATGCGGAAGACGACCGTGTTCGTGGCCCGCCTGATCGCTCCGGCAGGTTCGGCGGATTCCGCTGCGGCGATCGTGACAAGCTCGGCTCCGGTCATGGAGAAGATCACGGCGACAACGCCCACCAGTACGGGGGTGAAGCCGTTCGGCAGAAATCCTCCGTGGCCGGTCAGATTGCTGAAATCGACTTCACTGCCGGGCCAGATGCCGAAGACGAACAGACTGCCGAGCACGATGAAGCCGATGATGACGGCGACCTTGATACCCGCAAACCAGTATTCAGCCTCGCCGAAGTTGCTGACGGAGAGAAGATTGACCCCGGTCATCACCAACAGGAGTACCGCTGACATGAGCCAGAGCGGGACACCATGGATCCACCGGGAGAGCAAGGTTGCTCCGACGACGGATTCGATGCCGACGACGATCACCCAGAAATACCAGTAGAGCCAGCCTGTGGTGAAACCCGCCCAGTCGCCCAACGCCATGCGGGCGTATTCGGTGAACGATCCCGTACACGGCTTGGCCACGGCCATTTCGCCGAGCATGCGCATCACCAGGAACACGATGATGCCGCAGATCGCGCACGTGATGACTGCGCCGGGGCCGGCCTGGTTGATGATTCCGCTCAGACCGACGAAGAAACCGGCGCCGATGACGCCGCCCATGGAAAGCATGGTCAGGTGGCGCTTCTTCAAGCCTGTTTTGAGTGTCGAATGAACGCTGGCGGCTTCGGCTGTTTCGGTGCTGCTGTCGGGCATCTGGGCTCAGCTCCTATTGCATGACGCGATCAGTTCTTTCGGAGAGACGCTAAGCTCATCGTGTGATCCAGAACATGGACTTGATGTATAAATCTGAACTGGAAACTGTCAGTTCTGTCCACTGCATTTCTATTCACTGCCTTCGGAGGTTCCGGTAATGCCGATGACTGTCCGACGGCTGGCTGCCACCACCTCGCTCGGCCTCACGATCGTTGCCGGTCACGACGACGTGGATCTGTCGATCAGCTGGGCGCACGCAATCGAATTGCAGGATCCGACCCGTTGGCTCGCCGGTGGAGAGCTTGTCATGACGACGGGGCTGCATCTACCGCGTTCGGCGACAAAGCAATACGAGTACGTCGAGCGCATCGCGCAGACCGGTGCGGTGGCACTGGCGTTCGACACCGGCACCGTGCACGAGAGGGTGCCGGACGCGATCATCAGGGCCGGCGACGAACTGGGTTTTGCCGTGCTTTCCGTCGCCAAGGAGACGCCGTTCATCGCCATTTCGCGGGCCGTGATCGACGAACTGACCGCCGACCAGATACGAACGGTGCAGGCGGTGGTCGACGCGCAGGAGAAGTTGGCGCGTGCCCTGCTCGACGGGGTGCCGGCTCTGATCACTGCCCTGGGTCGAGCCGTTCACGCAGCAGTCTGTGTTCTCGATCGGGACGGCGCGGTGCTGGCTCTGACGGAAGGTGCGAGTTCGTCTCTGCCCGAACGCATCAGGGAGCGATCAGGTAAGGAGCGCAGCCGGATCGTGGTGGACGACGACGGCCATCTGGCCATTCACCGCCTTGCTGTGAGCGGCACGCTGGCCGTGGCGTCCGAGGCCGCCTTGGATCAGTCCGAGCGATTGTTGGTGGGCCACACGGTGTCGCTGTTGACCATCGAGCTTGCCAAGCCGTTGCGGGTTGTCGATGCCGAACAGCGGCTGAGGTTGGCCGTTACGACGATGGTGCGCCAGGCCGGCGGTGACGTCGACGAAAGTCTGTTGCGGTACTTCGGATTCGAATCCGAAACCACGGTGGTGGCAACCGCCTTGACCGATGTCGGACCTTTGCTTGCGGCCACCGACATCACTTCAGCGGCCCTGGAAGAAGAGTCGGTGCCGTACCTGTTGGCCCCGCTGACTGACGGAACCGGTGTGTGGTTCGTCGTGAAAAGTGAAGTTGCGGAGAAGGTCACGCGCAGTGTGTATGCGAGAGTACGGGAGAATTCACGCCGGAGTATCAACGGTGGAATCGGTGGCGTCCGGCCGATTAGCGGTGTTGCGGCCAGTCTGCGCGAGGCCGTCTCTGCTGCCAAAGTGGGGCAGGTCGAAGGACACACACTCGTTCCGTTCTCGGAACTCGGGACTTTCAGTCTCTTGTTGAGTGTGCAGTCGAGCGATGTTCTGCAGTCGATCGCGGCCAGCGGTCTCGGTGTGCTGGAAGGCTACGACGCCGAGAACGGTTCCCGTCTGGTGGACTCGATCGAAGCGTTCCTGCACCACAATGGTCAATGGGAATCCGCTGCAGCGCAATTGGGTGTTCACCGGCACACGCTGCGTAACCGCATGGACAAGGCTGCCGAGTTGATCGGGAGAGATCTCGATTCCGCCCACACCCGGTCCGAGTTGTGGATCGCACTCAAAGCTCGTGAACTGCTGCAGGCGGAATCGAATTCAGATCACGCTCGGCCGCCCCTGAGATAGACGGTGGTGGTGTGAGTGAAGAACTCTCGCGCCGCGTCGCCTTGTTCCTTGGGTCCGTATCCACTCCTCTTCGCGCCGCCGAAAGGTACGTGGGGATCAGCGCCCGCCGATTCCGAATTCACGTGCAGGATCCCCACGTCCAGATCGTCGATACCGGCCAGTGCACTGGTCAGGTCTTGCGTGAACAATGCTGCGGACAAACCGAATTCGCCCTCGTTCGCCAAGCGGAATGCGTCTGCGGTTGTTGCTGCCCGCTGCACCGCCAGTACCGGGCCGAAGAGTTCCTCGAACCACAGTTCGGTGCTCGACGGTAGTTCCAGCACTGTCGGTTGGACGTAGTAGCCCGACTGCGGCGCTTCGGCGGTGGCCACAACCCTGGCGCCGCCGTCGACGGCTCGATTGATCCCCCCGATGATCGACTGCTGCGCGTATGCGCTGACCACGGGACCTGTCGTGACGTCGGGATCGAGTGGATCTCCGACTCTCAGTTGCTTGACTTCAACGGTCAGCCTGGCCAGGAATTCCTCGGCGATGGATTCATGGAGCACCAGACGTGAAGTGGCCGTGCATTTCTGGCCGGTTGACCGAAATGCGCCCAGCATGACCTGGTCGACCGCAAGCTCGAGATCTGCGTCGGCAAGTACGACGGCTGCGTTCTTTCCACCCATTTCCGCCTGTACCGGAACTCCGCGCGCCGCAGCAGATCCCGCGATCTTTCGGCCGACGCCGGTGGAACCGGTGAAGGTGACGGCGTCGAGGTCCGGGTGATCGACCAGCGCTTCACCGGCCGCGCTGTCGGCGAGGATCATGTTCAGGACTCCGTCGGGTAGGCCCGCTTCGGTCAGTGCCTGCGCGAGACGGAAGGCCAGAAGGGGCACCGCGGCAGCCGGTTTCCAGACGACGGTGTTTCCGTACACCAAGGCAGGCGCAATCTTCCATGCCGGGATCGCGATCGGGAAGTTGAACGGCGTGACGACGCCTACCACTCCGAGAGGTTTGCGAGTGACGAGAATCTGCTCGCTGCTACGTGGGGAGGAATACACCGTTCCGGTCTCGCGGTCGGCGGCGTTGCCGTAGTAACGCAGAATCTGCGCTGCGCGGCGCACCTCTCCGATACCCTCGGCCAGCGTTTTCCCTTCTTCGCGGGTGAGTTCTTCGCCCCAGGCCTCAGCGTTGGATTCTATGATTTCCGCTGCGCGAGTGAGGTATGCGCCGCGTGCGGACATCGGCAGGCGGGCCCAGTCGTTCGCGGCGATGCGGGCGACGCGAACACCGGTCGCCATTTCGGAGGCACCGGCGCGGCCTCCGGTGGCGACAACCTCGTCGGGACGGGCCGGGTTGGTGTCCGTCAGTGTGCCGTCGCTGCCCGTGACCCAAGCTCCGCCGATCAAGCTGCGCACTGCGACGCTCATCGGACTGCGGCCACAGC
Source organism: Rhodococcus sp. MT28 (assembly GCF_058792695.1). Classification (NCBI taxonomy): domain Bacteria; kingdom Bacillati; phylum Actinomycetota; class Actinomycetes; order Mycobacteriales; family Nocardiaceae; genus Rhodococcus; species Rhodococcus sp. MT28. Next base: position 1,526,367 of record NZ_JBXAFD010000001.1, on the reverse strand, counting down.
GTCGCGAAGAATACCGAGTCCTTCGGTCAGCAACTCGTCGGAGATGCTCAGCGGTGGGAGGAAACGGACGACGTTTCCATAGGTGCCGGCGGTGAGCAGAAGGAGACCGTGCGCGTGGGCGTAGCTGACGATCTGGGCGACGGCCTCGCGATTCGGAGCCTTGTCCTCGTCGTGGACGAGTTCGATTGCAATCATGGCGCCGCGTCCGCGAATGTCGCCGATTATGTCTGTGTCCGAAGCGATTTCGGACAAACCTGTGGTCAGAATGTCGCCGATGTCCTTGGCGCGGTCGAGGAGCCCTTCCATCTCGATCGTCTCGAAAACTGCCAGGGCGGCCTCGCAGGCAACGGGATTGCCGCTGTACGTACCGCCGATACCACCGGGATGCGCGGCGTCCATGACGTCGGCACGGCCGGTCACGGCGGCGAGTGGCATTCCGCCGGCGAGACCTTTTGCGGTTGTGATGATGTCGGGGACGAAGTCCTCACTCTCGCTGGCGAACCAGGCTCCGGTTCGTGCGATACCGGTCTGGACCTCGTCCGCGACGACGAGAATGCCGCGCTCACGGCAGAATTCCGAGATTCGCTTCAGGAATCCCGGAGCGGGAACGATGAAACCGCCCTCACCCTGAATCGGTTCCACGACCACAGCGGCTACCGATTCGGCGCCGATCTGAGTGTCGATCGCAAGACGGAACTGGGCGAATGCTTCGTCGGCCGCGTTTTCGGGGCCGCTCGGCCAACGGTAGGGGTATGCCATCGGAACCCGGTAGACCTCTGATGCGAACGGGCCGAATGTGGCCTTGTACGGCTGGTTCTTGGCTGTCATCGTCATGGTCATCAACGTGCGACCGTGGAATGCGTGGTCGAAGACGACAACTGCCGGGCGACCGGTGGCGGCACGTGCGTATTTCACGGCGTTCTCGAGCGCTTCGCTGCCGGTGTTGAACAGCGCTGTTCGCTTCTCGTGATCTCCCGGGGTCAGGCGGTTGAGCGCTTCGCAGACCTCGAGGTACCCCTCGTAGGGGTTTGCGAGGAAACACGTATGGGTGAACTGACCGAGCTGGCGCGTGGTGCGTTCGACCACGCGCGGCGCACTGTTTCCGACGGTGGTCACGGCGATGCCGCTGCCGAAGTCGATGAACGAGTTGTCGTCGACGTCGACGACAACTCCTCCACCCGCTGCGGCAACGTAAATGCTGGATCCGCTGGTCAGCCCGGCCGGCAGTGCGGCGCTCCGGCGCTTTGCCAAAGCGCGCGAGTTGGGGCCGGGCACTTCGGTGACGAGGCGTCGTATCTGGGGAAGGGTCGGTCCACCGATGCACGTTTCCGTGCCGTGCTCGAGAATGGTCATCGCAGTGCCTCCAGTCGTTTTCCGAACTGTAGGACGGCGATGAATGATCCGGACATGGCCGGATTGTCGAGTGGCTTCTATCTCATAGGACGCCGCGTCCAGCAGGTTGTCCAGCAGGTTACTGTGCGAAACTGCCGAGGAATCGTTGCAACAGTGGGTTGTACACCTCAGGGGCTTCCCAGAACGCTGCATGCCCCACACCGGGAATCACGTGATACGTGCCCTCCCAGAGATTCGCGAAGGTCAACGACGCGACATACGACGTGTTCACGAACGGGTCCTCGGCGCCGTCGATCACCGCGAGAGGCACAGACGCCGTTGCAACCAGAGCCTTCTGATCCGATTCGCGGCCGGCGCCGAATGCGTCGAACATGATCTTGCGAGCGCGTCCGTCCGTGCGTATCGCGGCGTCGAGGGCAGCCTGCTCGAAGGGAACGGCGGTCATTCGTGCGTAGAGTTCGGCTTCTTGCGCGGTGATGACCTCGGTGCCGCCGATGGACAATCCGTCGCCGGCATTGAAGGCGTCGCCGAGCGTCTCGGGATTTGCCGGCGGCGTACCGGTGATGACGATTCCGGTGAGCCCGGGGAATTTCGCGATCAACTCGAGAGCGATGTGTCCGCCGAGCGACCAGCCGACGACAACGGCTCTTTCGATGCCGAGTTCGGTCAGAACATCGACGATGGCGTCGGCGTAACCGTTCTGCGTGTATGCGGCTTCGGGATCGCTCGCGTCCTCGGAGTCGCCGTGGCCGAGTAGGTCCAGAGTGATCATGCGGTAGTCGCCGGCCCAGTCGGCGTCGACCTGATGACGGAAGATGGAGCGGCTGGCCGAGTTCCCGTGGATGAAGACAACCGGAAAACCGTCGGTGGCACTGTCGTCGACTGCCATGACGCCATGCCGGGTTTCGATCTTGGTGGTTGTCATCGGAATCCTCATCGTTCGAAGTGCACGGTCAGCGGGTATCCACGCTACCGGGCATATGCGGCATAGAGTTCACCCGTGGACTTCGCATTGCGCTCGTGCAGTTGGCACGGTCACGAGACCTACGCTCCGGACGAACCTGAGCTGCGGGATCGACTACATGTGGATACTGCGGTGGGTCAGGCGTGGCGGTGCCTACGTTGCGGCAACTTCGTCCCGGGAGCGCCCCGAGCATCGGGACCGGCGGACGCCGCCCCCGAGGTTCCGCGGGGGAGGCTGCTTCGCGACCGGTTGATCATGCGACTTCTCGCCACCGAGAGAATGTTCCGCGCTCTGGGTTTGGTTCTTCTGGCGATCGGTGTGTTCGAACTGAGATCGTCGAAGGGTCGCGCCGAGGACGCCTTCGAGAACGAATTGCCGTTGATCAGGCCACTTGCCCGTCAATTGGGCTGGAACATCGACGATTCCAAACTGGTCCATCACATCGAGCAGGCGTTTTCGTTGTCCGCTACGACGCTCACCTGGATCGCAGTCGGGCTGTTGGTCTACGCCGGCCTTCAAGTGATCGAGGCAGTCGGCCTATGGATGGTCGAACGCTGGGGCGAGTACTTCGCGGTGGTGGCGACCAGCTTGTTCCTGCCCCTCGAAATCTACGAATTGACCGAGAAGATCACGTGGTTGAGGGCCGGGTTGCTGCTGGTGAACATCGCTGCCGTCGTATGGCTGATCTGGAGCAAGCGACTCTTCGGTGTCCGCGGCGGCGGCGCGGCGTATCACGCCGAACATTCGGAGGAGAGCTTGCTGACGGTGGAGAGGGCCGCGGTCAAGCAGGCTTCGTGAGACCAGCTTTCGACGCGGCAGCACCCGCCAGCGTTGCTGCACCGATTGTGATCATGGCGGCGAGGAGGATGGCTGCGGGTTCACCGTCGCCCATCACCCCCAATTGAGTGCCCACCGTAACTGCGGCAACCGGTACTCCCAGTTGTGCGGCGGACAGCACGCCGAGAGGGAGCGGGAGACCGAGGGCGCGTATCGCGGCGTGAACCACGAGAGTTGCTCCGCCCAAGACCAATCCGAGCCAGATGGCGGACGGATGGGTGACGAGGTCGCGCAGATTGATCGCCGCTCCCAACCAGACGAAGAAGAGGGGGGCGAAGAAGCCGTCGGTGATGGCGAAGAGCTGTTTGGCGAGGCGGCGGGGTTCACCGATCGCGGCAAGAACGAGCCCGAAGGCGAAGCCCGCGAGCATGATCGACACGTGAGTGCTCGACGCCAGCGCTGCCAGAGAAAAGAGGATCACCAGATTGATCCGGAGTTCGAGTGCAAACTTTCGTTTCTCCGAGAATTTGTGGAGCCTTCGCCAATGGCCGGACCGGTGGAAGGCTCGCAGTACGAAGAACAAGGCAACCGCACACGCCGCCACAGCCAGTGCGCCGACACCGGCACGAGGGGCATTGTCCGGATCGATCACCAAAGGCAGCGCAACAATGCAGACGGTGTCCGCGATCGCGACCTGGGCAGTCATCTGCAGAACCGAGGTTCCACCGAGCCCCAGCGAATCGACGATGGGGAGAATCAACGCCGCGGACGACGACGCGATCAGGACCGCGTACAGCGCGGCGTGACCGGTGCCGAATGCCGTCGCCGCACCGTAGCCGGCAACAACCGACAGAAGTCCGACGACAACCGAGCGAACGGCACCCTTGCCGATTGCCGCACGGACTGCCGGATCGCGAACCGGGACGTGTGAGCCGGCCACCATCATCGTGAGCGCGAATCCGATATCGGCCAGGAACGTGAAAGTCTGGTCCGAAGAGTCGAGCAGCCCGAAACCGGTGACACCGAAGACGACGCCCGCGGCAAGTTCGCCGACCACCACGGGGACATGCCAGCTGACGCGAGCGCCGAGCAGCGGGCCGAGAATGCCGGCCAGCGCGACGAGGGCAAGGATGCCGAAGGTCATCGACGACCTACGAGTTAACTGTCGAGGGTGCGATCTTCGCGGGGATGGCGGTGTTCTCGTCCACGTGGTAGCTCGCACAGACACGGTGGTAGCCGTCGGCGATCTGCGCCGGTACTCCGGCGCGGAAGTCTCCCTGCACCAGCAGGATCGGCGACAGCGCGATCCCCTTGCGGATCTTCAACAGGTCGGCAGCCACGTGTGGGTTGTCGACCGGAAGCAGAGGGAGCCCAGCAGCCCGCAGGATGTCTTTGGCCTTCTTCGAGACCAGCGTCGCCGTCTTGAGGGCGTACACGAGAGCTTGGACCTGAACCGGCGTCGCGCCCAACTGGAGGTAATCGCGGGCCGCCGGGTAGTCGTGCTCGTCCGGCAGGTCCTTCCAGAGAACGGCGGGAGCCTTCTCGGCTACCTTCGGCTCTGCTGTCTTGGGAGCCTTCGGCTGCGCTGCCTTCGACGCCTTCGGCTGGGCTGCCTTCGACGTTTTGCTCTTGGCCATCTGTGCTGTTTCCTTCAGTGTCGGTCCGCGAGTGGAGCTGGTGCAGAAATCGTGCACTATCAGCGCCGCAGGCACCACATCGGAGCTGTTTGGCCCCCTAGGCGGCGGGTAATCAGCAGACTGCGGGGGAACGAGCAGGAGGCGAAGCAATGAAGCGGATTCTCGCAGTGCTCGCAGCGCTGATCCTGGCGGTGTTCGCACTGACCGCGTGCAGTGACAACAACGATTCGTCGGACAACGATTCGGCCGATCACGACGGCATGGCGATGACCAGTATGCCGATGACCAGCATGCCGACCAGTATGTCGATGCCGAGCATGCCTCTGGGTATGTCGACGCCGGGAGCGTCGTCGATGGGAATCGTGATCAGCGGCTTCGAGTATTCGACGCCGGAGTCGGTGATGCCCGGACAGGTACTGACCATTCAGAACAACGACACCGTCGAGCACTCGGTCACGTCCGATACCGCGGGGTTGTTCAACGAGGACATCGAAGCGGGTGAGACGGAAACCATCACGGTGCCGAACGAGCCTGGAACGTACACGTTCCACTGCACCTACCACCCGAGCATGCACGGCACCTTGACGGTCAAGTAGAGGTCGGCCCGTCCGGCGTAGCTTTTGCTCCGGAAACTTCGGCGGCGCGCAGCCGATCAGGCTGGTGGAGAACAGATCCGGGTGTACGGTTTTCAGGTGCGCCGGAGAACAGCGATCAGTGTCGTCACGCTCGTGGTTTGCGCCCTCGGCTTTTCGCCGCCGGCGCTCGCGGATTCACCGAACGGCTCGTATTCGTCACAGCTGCTGTACTTCTCGGTCGATGTCGGGCCTGAACTCTCGACGCCGTGCACCGTCGTCGGTGAACTCTTTGTTCCCGATGGTGTCGACGCTGACAACCCAGCTCCCGCGATCCTGACCACCAACGGGTTCGGCGGTTCGTACAAGGACCAGATTCCGGCCCTGCAGAACTTCGCCGAGAACGGGTACGTCGGACTGACGTATTCGGGATTGGGTTTCGGCGGCTCGAGTTGCAAGATCACCCTCGACTCTCCCGCATACGACGGTGTCGCCGCTTCCCAGTTGGTCAGCTTCCTCGGCGGCCAAGAAGGGATTGCCTTCACGGATCAGGCTCTGACGCAGCCCTATCCGGCGCTCACCGCGGTGGTTCAGGACTCCGTCGATCACACCGGTGCACCGTCGACGAACGACCCGCGGGTCGGAATGACGGGTGGCTCTTACGGCGGCGGCATTCAATTCGCCGCCGCGAGTGTCGATCCCCGCATCGACACCATCATCCCCATGATCACCTGGAACGATCTCTCGTATTCTCTGGCGCCCAACAGCACCGGGACCATCTCCGGAGTGTCGACTGCGGAGCCGGGAGCAGCGAAGGTGCTCTTTGCATCGCTGCTCTTCGGCGCGGGCATCGCGAATCCCGGTGTGGACGGTTACATCGCAGATCCCGCACGGCTACCCGGCTGCCCGAACTACGTCCCTTACATGTGCAACGCGATCGCCGAGGCAGTGGTGACCGGCGATATCGGACCGCAAGTAGTGAGTGAGCTCCGAGCGTCGTCGGTCTCGTCGTTCGTCGACCGGATCAATATTCCGGTACTGCTTGCTCAGGGGCAACAGGACACCCTGTTCGATCTGAACGAGGCAACCGCGACTTACGACGCGCTGAAGGATCGTGGCGTCGATGCCAAGATGATTTGGCATTCGTGGGGGCACAGCCACTTGGCCGCTGCGCCGGGCGAGTTCAGCTTCTCCGCACCCGACGAGGATACCCAGTACGAGACCGGTCGCTTCATGGACTGGTTCGATCACTACCTCAAGGACGAGAACACGGAGACCGGCCCGGAATTCGCGTATTTCCGCAACTGGATCGACTACGAGGGAAACGCGGCACCGGCCTACGCGACGTCCGACACCGTCGATGTCGGGACCGCTCGCGCCTTCCATCTGTCCGCTGACGGGGGACTGCTACCGGACGGCACGCCGGTGATACCGGGTTCGAAGACGATCGTCACCGCACCGGCTGGGCTGCCGACGGGCGTAGAGCCACTCAATATCAATCCGGCCGGAAACATTCCGAATGCACAGATTCCGGGAACCGAGGCGCTCTGGACCACTGCGCCGATGACCGAGGCGATGGACGTGGTGGGAGCCCCCACTGTGACGCTGCGTGTTGCGGCGCCCGGACAGCCGGTGGTGTTCGCGAAACTCTACGACGTGGCTCCGGACGGAACTTCCTCGCTGATCAACGGACTCATCGCACCCATACGCATCAGTGATCCGTCGCAGCCGGTGCCGGTGACGATGCCGGCGATAGTGCACCGATTCGAGCCAGGGCATTCCGTGCGTCTCGCGATCACCGGTGGCGACATCAGTTTCCGTGGGGGACTGCAAGGTATGCCGGTGACGATCTTTGCCGACGGTTCCGGCCCCCTCGAACTTCCCGTCGTGGGCTGATACACCGTGGGCTGATACACCGTGGGCTGAATTTCAGCGGGTGATGGTTCGACTGTCGCCGCGGAACTCGGCCACGACGGTGTCGCCATTGCGAACGGTCACGTCGTAGATCCCACTTCGGCCGCCTCGAGCCTTCTCGGTGGCGACCGCGGTCAAGGTGTCGCCCAGACGGGTCGGACGCAGAAATCTGATGTCCGCGCGCGCTGCAACGGCTGAATCCTCGTAGCCGTTGCAGGCGAGCGCAAACGCGGTGTCCGCGAGCAGGAAAACATAACCGCCGTGTGTGATTCCGTGACCGTTCACCATGGTTTCGCCCACGGTGACGGTCACGGTTGCGCTACCGGGCGCCAGCTCGGAAATCTCGATACCGAGTGCCTGCGATGCCTGGTCCGCGTCGAACATCTCTCTGGCGGTGATGCTTCCTGTACTCACGAGACAACTCCTGTGTGATCGGGAAATTGCAGGGGTCTAGAGGACCGAGACAACTTCCTGGACATACATGTCGACCGTGCCGGTGGCAAAGTTTGCGACATCTTTTCCAGCGGCGCCCATCTCCGGGGACTTCAGGCCGCTCTGCATCGTCTCGAGATCGGGAAACACGAGGTTGGCGACGGCATAGAAGACTGGATCGGAGCCGTCCAGCGTCGAGCACTTGCTGAACGTGAAGTCCGAGAGCCCTGGTACTGCGCTGGCGAGCGGGACGTGGATCTCGTTGTAGTACTTGTCGAAAGCCTCCGGATCGGTGGGGCGTCCGTAACACACTGCTACTCGATAGGTCATGTGCTTTCAATTCCCTTCGGGGCGAGTCTTGGCTACCAGAGTCAGGACGTCGTATGTCGCGACCGGATCGTTGTCCTGGTTCGTCACCACGGCGTCCCAACGAACCTCACCGTAGTCTGCGCTGCTGCGAGGTGTGATGGTCTTGGCTGTGAGGGTGACCGTCAGGCTGTCTTCGGCTTTGACCGGAGTCAGGAACCTGAGGCTGTCCACGCCGAAGTTCGCGAGAACCGGGCCGGGAGCCGGGTCGACGAACAGGCCCGCAGCGAGTGAGACAACAAGATAGCCGTGCGCGACGATGCCGCCGAAGAGTGGATTCGCCGCAGCGGCCACCGGATCGGTGTGAGCGTAGAAGGTGTCACCGGTGAACTCTGCAAAATGATCGATGTCTGCGAGTGTGACCTGGCGCGGACCGCCGACAACAGTGTCACCGATCTTCAACTCGGCGAGACTCTTTCGGAATGGATGTTCGGATCCGGTCGTGCGCTGCGATCCGGTGAACCAGCGCTCGCCGACTGCGGTGAGGACGTCGGGTGTGCCCTGTACGGCGGTCCGCTGCATGTGGTGCAGAACTCCGCGGATGCCACCCAGCTCCTCACCGCCGCCGGCACGGCCGGGACCGCCGTGTACGAGGACTGGAAGGGGAGAGCCGTGGCCGGTGGATTCCTTGGCGTCGTCGCGGTTCAGGACGAGCACTCTGCCGTGAAAAGCTGCGAGGCCCAGCACCAGTCGACGTGCGATGTCGGTGTCGGCAGTGACCACCGAGGCGACGAGGCTTCCCTCGCCATGGGCCGCGAGTTCGATCGCATGATCGATGCCGTCGTATCCGATGACGGTGCTGACGGGTCCGAAGGCCTCCAGCTCGTGTACCTCGTGCGCATTCTCTTCCGCCCGGAGAAGGACAGGGGAAAGGAAGGCTCCTGACTGGCCGTCGGCACCGACCACGTCGACGTTGTCCGGGTCTCCGAATACGATAGTTGCCGACTTCGTCAGACCGCGAATGGATTTCAAGACTTCGTCACGCTGTTCGATGCTGGCGAGAGCTCCCATCGTGACGCCGTCGGCATCGGGGTGTCCCACGACCACTTTGTTCAGTCGCTCGGATGCGGCATCGACAACGGCGTCGACCAGCGAGACCGGGACCAGGGCGCGCCGGATCGCCGTGCACTTCTGACCAGCCTTGACTGTCATTTCGGTGACGAGTTGTTTGACGTACAAATCGAATTCGGGCGTTCCTGGTACGGCGTCCTCGCCAAGGATCGACGCGTTGAGTGAATCGGCCTCGGCATTGAAATGGACGCCCTTGCCGACGACGTTCGGGTGAGCACGCAGCGTTGCGGCGGTGTCGGCGGATCCGGTGAATGCCACTGAGTCCTGCCCGCCGAGGTGATCGAGGAGGCCCCGTGCACTACCGGAGAGCAGTTGGACGGAACCCTCCGGGAGCAAGCCTGATTCGATGATGCGCCGGAAGACGAGTTCGGTGAGATATGCCGTGGAACTGGCAGGTTTGACGATGGACGGCACCCCCGCGATGAATGCCGGTGCCAGCTTCTCCAGGAACCCCCACACCGGGAAATTGAAGGCGTTGATCTGCACGGCGACGCCGCGACGTGATGTATAGATGTGTTGCCCGAGGAAGGTTCCGCCTTTGCCGAGAGGCTCGACGTTTCCGTCCAGAAAGACTGTGCTGTAGGGCAATTCGCGCCGAGCCTTGCTCGCGTAGCTCAGCAGGGTCCCGAATCCGCCGTCGATGTCCACCCCGGAATCTCGCGTCGTCGCACCGGTGGCAGTGGAGAGTGTGTAGAACTCGGCTTTTCCTGCCATCAACGTGAGGGCGAGAGCCTTGAGCGCGCCGGCACGTTCGTGGAAGGTCATCGCGGACAGCGCAGGCCCGCCGACCTCGCGTGCGTACGTAACCATCTCGGCGAGGTCGATGCCGGTTGCGGAGATCCGGGCCACCTCCGATCCGTCCACTGCGCTCGGCAACGGGGTACCTGCGTCCGGTGCGGCGTACCACTGACCGGCCACATAGCTTTCCAACAGTCTGCTCACGACAACTCCATCTCACCGTACGTTCGGTCGGTAATTACGATCGCCCGGTAACGCCGCGTTGTCAAGGATTCGGCAGAACTGCCTGGAGTCAGGCCTTGCGAAGTCCGTCGAAAGTGACGGCGACGACCGCGTCGGCGATGTCGGAGACGGACTCACCCGCTCGGGGTTTGTACCACTCGATCAGTGAGTTGACGGTGCCGAACATCAGCTTGCTGGCGAGGGCTGGTTCGATGTCCGGGCGCAAGTCTCCCTCCGCTGCGGCGGACGCGACGAGACCTCCGACGAAGTTGTCGAATTCGCGTCGACGAGCTAGCGCGGCGCGCTCGACCGTCGTGTTGCCGCGGACGCGCAGGAGCAGGGTGACGTATGGAAGCTCTGCGACCAGCACCTCTACGCTGCGCCGGACCAGGTATTCGAGCCGGTCGATGTACGGACCGGTGGTGGCGCCCTCTTCGGTCGTGACCGCAAACAGGGCGTTGAGTGCACGCGAAAGGGCGAGTTCGAGAAGTTCTGACTTTCCGGACACATGGTGGTAGATCGAGGACTTCGTGATGCCGAGTTTCTTGGCGAGCACCTCCATGCTGGCGCCGTCGTAGCCCTTGTCGTTGAACACCTTCACGGCCACGGCCAGGAGCGAATCGAGGTCGTAGCCGGGACGTCCGGGGAGGCCGGTGCGTCGAGTGGGGCGTGCCGTAGTCATGTCCCCATCTTCTCAGTTCGGGCAAAGCTGTGCACCATCCTCGTTCTCACCCTTGCCAAACGACCGAATGTTCGGTTACTAATGGAGAAGAGCGAGAAGGAGCGAATGTGAACACCCTGCACGTGGACGAGCGCGAGGATCGCGTCGTGGTCACCCTCGACAGGCCCGCGCAACGCAATGCGATCAACGCGGAAATGATCGACGAACTGCATCAGGTTTGTGGACGCCTCGAACGGGATCCGAAGCTGCTCCTGCTTGCCGGGCGCGGAGACCACTTCGCGGGCGGCGCTGACATCGCGGAGCTCCGAGCGCGCGGACGAGAGGAAGCGTTTGCGGGTATCAACCGGACCCTGTTCGACCGTATCGGAAAGCTCCCGCTGCCCACCGTGGCCGCCGTGAGCGGCTATGCGCTCGGCGGCGGGGCAGAGTTGACCTACGCCTGTGACATTCGCGTCGCGACAACGACGGCGGTCTTCGGTAATCCCGAGCCCAATCTCGGCATAATGGCAGCCGCCGGCGCCAGCTATCGATTGCCGAAGCTCGTCGGCGTCTCGATCGCGAAGCAGATGCTCCTCGGTGCCAGGAACCTCGACGCCGAGCAGGCGCTACGAGCGGGCCTGGTTGTCGAGGTAACCGAACCGAACTGCCACGTCGACGCAGCGCATCGGCTGCTCGACCGCATTTCCCGACTGTCCCCGCTGGCACTGCGATTGACCAAGATCATCGTCGATGCGCCGGGATCGCATCCGTTTGCCGACGACATCGCCCAGGCCGTCCTGTTCGAGAGTTCGGACAAGCGCGATCGCATGACGGCCTTCCTGGAGAAGAAATCATGACTGAAGCAGTTGCACCGAAGACCGTCGGAGTCATCGGCGGTGGACGCATGGGTGCGGGTATCGCCCAGGTGTTCGCCAGTCTCGGCGGGGCGGTCACCATCGCGGAGAGTGGCGACACCGCGGCCGCGTTGCAGCGTGTTTCCGCCGGCCTCGACAGAGCTCACGAGCGAGGGAAACTCGACGACCAGGACCCCGCGACGGTGCTGGCGCGCGTGAGCACCGTGGACGCAGTGACCTCGTTGCCACCGTCGCTCGACCTGATCGTCGAGGCGGTCCCGGAAATTGCGGCCCTCAAGGTCGAGGTGCTCGCCGCTGCGGAAACTGTTGCCGGAGAAAGCACCGTGATCGCCAGTAACACCAGTTCCATGTCGATCGCCGAACTCGGCGCAGCGCTGACGGATCCGGGCCGGTTCATCGGTATGCACTTCTTCAATCCAGTCCCGGCGTCGCTGTTGGTCGAGATCGTCCGGGCGCCTCAGACCCGCCCCGAGGTTGTCGACTCGGTACGAGCATGGGTGTCGATGCTCGGCAAAGCCGAGGTGCTCGTCAACGACTCACCTGGTTTTGCAACCAGCCGGCTTGGTGTCGGTCTCGGGCTCGAAGCCATCCGCATGCTCGAAGAGGGTGTGGCGGACGCGGAATCGATCGACCGAGCAATGGAATTGGGGTATCGGCATCCGATGGGCCCGCTGCGTTCGACAGATCTGGTCGGGTTGGATGTGCGCCTGGCGATCGCCGAACACCTCGCGAGCACGCTCGGTGATCGATTTGCACCTCCAGCACTGCTGCGAGAGAAGGTGGCTCGCGGCGAGTTGGGGCGCAAGACGGGACAGGGTTTTCACACATGGAGCTGAACCGAACTGCCTGCGAAAGGAACATCGATGACTGACGTGATTCGCTTGGAGATCGAGCGAGGTTTGGCGACAATCACTCTCGACCGACCCAAGGCCGCCAATGCCGTCAACGGCGAAATGAAGTCTCAGCTGCTCGAAGCGTTGCTGCAGGTCCACACGGACGCAGAGGTTCGAGCGGTGTTGATTCTCGCCGAAGGCAAGAACTTCTGCGTCGGTCAGGATCTGGGCGAGCACGCTGCAGCGTTGGATGCTGATCCGGCGCACGCGATGGATACCGTCGAGGCGCACTACAACCCCATCGTCACGGCGCTGTCGACGCTCTCTGTCCCGGTCGTGGTGGGTATCGGCGGTGCCTGCGTCGGGGCCGGGTTGGGAATCGCGTTGGCCGGAGACATCCGTGTCGTGGGGGCTCGCGCGAGCTTTGCGACGGCATTCACCGGCATCGGTCTGGCCAGTGACTCCGGGCTCAGTCATGCGCTCGTGCACGCGCTCGGACCTAGCCGCGCCAGTGGCCTGATGTTGCTCGGCGACAAGTTCGACGCGCAGAGCGCGCTGGAGTGGGGCTTGGTTCATCGCGTGGTGGCCGACGAGGACGTCGCAGCTGAGGCTCGGGTACTCGCGCGTCGGCTTGCCGACGGACCCACCGCGGCCTTCGCCCACGTGAAATCGCTGATCCGTGCCGTTGCTCCTGGGCTTTCCCAGACGCTGGCGGCCGAGGCGAACGCACAGGTGGAGCTGGGTTCCACGGCAGATCATCGAGGCGCAGTCACGGCTTTCCTGTCGAAGCAGAAGCCGGTTTTCGGGGGCCGCTGATTTCTGGTGCGGCGAAAGATTCTCTTGTGTGCTGGGACACCTCGGTGCATACTAGTTACCAACCGATCATTCGGTAATAAAAGGTAGGTACGATGACCAACGTGGAAGCTCCACAAGACCTGCAGAACCTGTTCGACGAGACGATCGCGGCAGACCAGCGCATCGAGCCTCGCGACTGGATGCCGGACGGCTACCGCAAGACTCTGATCCGTCAGGTTGCCCAGCATGCGCACTCCGAAATCATCGGAATGCAGCCCGAGGGAAACTGGCTCACCCGTGCGCCTTCGTTGCGACGCAAGGCGATCTTGATGGCGAAGGTCCAGGACGAAGCCGGGCACGGTCTGTATCTCTACTCCGCGGCCGAGACGCTCGGTGCCGATCGTGGCGATCTGACCACCAAACTGATCGAGGGAAAGCAGAAGTACTCCTCGATCTTCAACTATCCGACGCTGACATACGCCGACGTGGGTGTGATCGGATGGCTGGTCGATGGAGCTGCTATCTGCAATCAGGTTCCGCTGTGCCGCAGCTCCTTCGGGCCGTATGCGCGCGCGATGATCCGTGTGTGCAAGGAGGAATCGTTCCATCAGCGGCAAGGCTTCGAGCTGTTGGCGACGATGATGCGCGGCACGGAAGCTCAACGGGCAATGGTGCAGGAAGCCGTCGACCGATGGTGGTGGCCCGCTCTGATGATGTTCGGACCGCCGGACGACGAATCGCCGAACACCGAGCAGTCGATGAAGTGGCGCATCAAGCGGCACACGAACGACGAACTGCGGCAACGATTCGTGGACATGTCGATACCGCAGGCCGAGATGCTCGGTGTGACCTTCCCTGATCCCGACCTGCGCTGGAACCCCGAGCGTGGCGCACACGATTTCGGCGAGCCGGACTGGAGCGAATTCATGGACGTGGTCCGCGGCAACGGAGCGGCGAGCGTCGAGCGGATCACCAATCGGAAAGCCGCACAAGACAACGGGGCCTGGGTTCGCGACGCCGCGTACGCCTTTGCACAGCGCGAGAGACTCGCGCACGATCGCACGACTGGGGAAACATCATGAGCGAGAACGATCAGGTACAGCGCGATCAGGTGCGGGGCGAATGGCCTTTGTACGAGGTATTTCTGAGGGGAAAGCGCGGACTGAACCACGTGCATGTCGGATCCCTGCGCGCGGCAGACGATCAGATGGCCCTACGCCACGCGCGCGACGTCTACACCAGACGTAACGAAGGCGTGAGCATCTGGGTCGTGCCGTCAGCGAACATCGTGGCTTCGAGTCCGGCAGAAAAGGATCCGTTCTTCGCGCCGAGCGGCGACAAGGTCTACCGGCACCCGACTTTCTACGACATCCCGGACTCCGTTCCGCACATGTGAGAATCACTTCGACTTCGAGGACCAACAGATGAACGATCACGACAGTGCCTACGACGGCCTGGTCGACGGCGACGGCCACGGTCAGTGGGCGTTCGGAACCAGCTTCGACGACCCCCTCGCCGGAGTCGACACCACGGTGCCGGATGACGTCGATCTCGGTGCGCTGGCGCGCTACTGCCTCATGCTCGGCGACGACGCGCTCGTCAGTTCGCAGCGCCTCGCCGAATGGTCGACGCGGGCACCGGAACTCGAAGAAGAGGTAGCTCTCGCGAATGTCGGTCTGGACTTGATCGGGCAGGCCAGGCTGCTGCTGGCTCGCGCGGCAGCAGCCGATTCCACTGTCGTTCCGTTCATCTCGGACACGTCGCCGGTGCCGGCTGAAGATGCGCTTGCCTTCTTTCGTGATCAGTTCCGTTTCCGCAACGTGAGACTGGTGGAGCTCGCCAACGGCGACTTCGCGCACACGGTCGTTCGGCTGCTCGTGTTCTCGACCTGGCGGCTGGCGCTGTTCGATCGGCTCCGCACATCGCGGGACCCGGTCCTCGCGGCCGTGGCGAACAAGGGCGTCAAAGAACTGACCTACCACCGCGACTACGCGGCAAGATGGGTCGTCACGTTGGGCGCCGGCACGGCAGAATCCAAGCGTCGGACTGCCGCGGCCCTGCTCGAGATCTTCCCGTTCGTGGACGAACTCTTTGTTCCCACCCAGGACGAACTCGTTTTGGCAGAAGTTGGCGTCGGAGTGGATCCGCGTACTGTTCGGCCGGAGTTCGACGCTGTTCTTGCCCAGGTCCTCCATGCAGCCGAAATGGAAGAGCCCCCTTCGCGTTTCTCCGGTTTCGTCGGCGGCCGCGGCGGGCGTGCCGGACTGCACACCGGGGCACTGGGGCTACTTCTCGCCGAAATGCAGAGCGTCGCTCGGGAGCATCCGGAAGGGGTGTGGTGACCGTGACTGCCGCTACCGTCTCTTCCGCGCAGGAGATCGTCGCCTCGGTGATGGATCCGGAGATGCCACTGTTGACCTTGGCCGATCTCGGCGTCATCCGATCGGTCGACGTCGAAGCGAACTTGGTCTGTGTGACAATCACTCCCACCTATTCCGGGTGTCCGGCGATGGCGACGATGCGAGACGACATCGAGCACAAGCTGACCGACGCGGGGTACGGCAGCGTCCAGATCAAGACTCAACTGTCGCCGCCTTGGAGTTCGGATTGGATCAGCGAAGAGGGGCTCGCGAAACTTCGGACGGCCGGGTACTCGGTGCCGGGGGCCGCGCCGCGTCGCACCTCCGGCCCGATCGCCTTGACCTTGACGGCCAAGCCGCGCGACATCCTGTGCCCCCAGTGCGGTTCGGCAAACACCAGACTGAGTTCGGAATTCGGTGCGACCCTGTGCAAAGCGCTCTATCGCTGCCTCGACTGCCTCGAGCCGTTCGATCACGTGAAGGAGATCTGAACAGATGAGTACCGCAACGACGAACCGGAACAAACCATTTCACCCGTTGACGGTCGCCGGTGTCGAATCACTGTGCGACGACGCAGTTGCCGTCACCTTCGACGTGCCTGCCGATATCGCCGAACAATTCGACTTCGGCGCCGGGCAGTCACTGACACTGCGGCGGATGATCGACGGCGTCGAACACCGTCGCTCCTACTCGATCTGTGCACCGGTAGGGGCGTCTCCACGGGTGGGGGTTCGCGAAGTGGCAGACGGACTCTTCTCCTCCTGGTTGGTGCGAGACGTCAAGGCCGGGGATCGAATCGACGTCCAGGGCCCATCTGGCAATTTTGTCGCCGATCCGGCATTGGGTGGACGGCACGTTCTGATCGCGGCGGGCTCCGGAATCACGCCCATGTTGTCCATCGCTGCAACACTGCTGGTGAACCCCGAGGCCGATGTCACCCTGCTGTACGGGAACAGGCGTACCCGTTCGGTCATGTTCGCCGAAGAGATCGCCGACCTAAAGGACCGGTACGGTGCGCGCCTGGACGTTATTCATGTCCTCTCTCGCGAGCCGCGCGAGGTCGAGTTGTTCTCGGGCCGTCTCGACGCCGACCGGTTGCGTGAGATCTTCACCTCTCTCGTTCCGTGCGACCAGGTCGACGGCTTCTGGTTGTGTGGTCCGTTCGGGATGGTCAACGACGCCCAGGAAGTACTGGCCGGCTTGGGAATTGCCAAGGATCGCATCCATCACGAGCTGTTCTACGTCGACGACGTCGCTCCGCCGGTTGCAGTGCATCGTGAGCCCGGAATTGTGGGACCAGGCAGCGAGGTCACCATCACGCTCGACGGTCGATCGACCACCGCGACACTTCCGCGAGACCAGTCGATTCTCGATGCAGCGGAACAGTACCGATCGGATCTGCCCTTCGCGTGCAAGGGCGGGGTCTGTGGAACGTGTCGCGCCAAGGTCACCTGCGGTGACGTCGAGATGCGCAGGAACTACGCACTCGAAGACTACGAAGTCGACGCGGGTTTTGTACTGACCTGCCAGACCTTCCCTGTCGGTGAACAGATAACAGTCGATTTCGACGCCTGACCGCCCGCACAGCGCCCTCACTGAGCCCACCGGAGACAATCATGACCGAACTCGTCACTGCTACTTCGCAAGAAATCGAATTTGCCAGTCGGGACCGCATTTCGACGCTCCAACTCGAGCGGATGCAATGGTCCCTGATGCACGCGTACACCAATGTTCCGCACTACCGCAAAGCTTTCGACGACGCCGGCGTCCACCCGAGCGACTTGAAGGATCTGAGCGATCTCGCGAAGTTTCCCTTCACCACCAAAGCGGATCTACGTGAGAACTATCCGTTCAAGATGTTTGCGGTGCCCCAGGACCGGGTCTCGCGAATTCACGCGTCTTCGGGGACCACCGGTCGCCCGACGGTGGTGGGGTACACGAGCAACGACCTGAACAACTGGGCCGATCTCATCGCGCGCAGTCTCTCGGCCGGCGGCGTGCGGTCTTCGGACAAGGTTCACGTGGCTTACGGGTACGGTCTGTTCACCGGTGGGTTGGGAGCACACTACGGTGCGGAGCGCTTGGGCTGCACGGTCATTCCCATGTCCGGTGGCATGACCGAGCGGCAGATTCAACTGATCGAGGACTTCGAGCCCGACGCCATCATGGTGACTCCGTCGTACATGTTGACCATCGTGGATGCGATGATCAAGAAAGGCATCGATCCCTCGAAGACCTCACTGAGGGTGGGAGTTTTCGGAGCGGAGCCGTGGACCGAACAGATGCGTACCGAGCTGGAACAGCAACTCGACATGCATGCGGTCGACATCTACGGACTCTCCGAGATCATGGGCCCGGGTGTGGCAATGGAATGTGTGGAAACCAAAGACGGGCTCCATATCTGGGAAGACCACTTCTACCCGGAGATCATCGATCCGGTCACGGGCGAAGTGCTGCCGGACGGTGAAGAAGGTGAGCTGGTTTTCACCTCTCTCACCAAGGAAGCGCTGCCCATCATTCGCTACCGAACCAGGGACCTGACCCGTCTGTTGCCCGGTACGGCGCGCTCGATGCGTCGGATGCAGAAGGTCACCGGCCGGACCGACGACATGATCATCCTGCGTGGGGTCAATCTGTTCCCCACACAGATCGAAGAGCTGATCCTGACCGTCCCCGCCCTGGCACCCCAATTCCAGTGTGTGCTGGAGCGTCCGGGCCGGATGGATACTCTGACAGTGCGCGTCGAGGCTCGCCCTGACGCGGCAATTTCCGATCATGCGGCAGCGTCTTCGGCGTTGCAGAAGCTGGTGAAGAACAAGATCGGTGTCACGGTCGAGGTGAGCGTTCTCGAACCCGGCGGACTCGAACGCTCGATCGGCAAAGCGCGTCGTCTGATCGACCAACGTCCGAAGGACTGAAACTACTCCAGGGCCATGCGGGTGGCGAAGATTCCGAGAATGCCACCAGCTAGCCATTTCTGAGCCCGCATCCACACCGGACGCGCCATGAGGAAGGTCGACACGGCTGCCGCACAGCACACGATCAACGCGTTGACGGTGACTGCGACCAGGATCTGCACGCCGCCGAGTACGAGTGCCTGTTGCCAGACCGGACCCGCAGTGGGATCGACGAACTGGGGGATCAGGGCCGCGTACATCAGCGCAATCTTGGGATTGAGCAGATTGGTGGTCAACCCCATCCCGAACAGACGGCCGCTACCGTGGCGGTCGACCTCGCCCACCTCGAAGGCGGACTTCCCACCTGGTCGGAGTGTCGACCAGGCGAGATAGGCCAGGTACAGGGCACCACCGATTTTCACCGCGGTGAACACCGTTGGTACGGCGAAGAGAACCGCCGTCAGCCCTGCACACGTGGCGGTGAGGTAGACCAGGAAACCGGTTGCGACTCCGCCGAGCGAGATCAAACCCGCCCGGCGGCCCTGGCTGATGCTGCGGGACACCAGATAGATCATGTTGGGGCCCGGTGTCAGAACCATCGCCAGGGCGATCAGCGCGACTCCCGTCATCGACGCTGACGTGATCATGTCGGTCTCCCACTACTCGATGCGTATGTTTCGTCGAGTACACAAGGGTTTGCAGTCGCGCGCCAAGGTCCAGTTCGCAGGCAGTGGTCCGCTCAGGTGTTGGCCCAGCTGTCGGGCCCGAAGACCTCGTAGTGGATATTCTGTGCCGGGACGTCCCTTTCGAGCAACGATGCGCGCATCGCCAACATGAACGGCATCGGCCCGCAAAGGAAGGCTTGGGTATCGGGCTCCACTGCAATACCTTGCAAATCCGCCCGTCCTTCGTGAACCGATCCGAACGCAACGTGCGTGCCGAGATCCTCGTACCAACGGTGCAGGGTTGCGGCGGGAATCTGGTCGACGAGTGTGCTGAGTTCTGCGCGGTGCGCGTGATCCGCAATGGATCGATCCGCATGGATGACAGATACCGAACGGTCAGCGCCGGTGTCCACGAGATGATTGAGCATCCCGATCATCGGTGTGCAACCGATTCCGGCCGACGCGAGCAGGAGCGGTGAGTTGTCGTCCGGCATGGTGAGATCGCCGAAAGGTGTGGTGACGGAGAGTTCTTGACCTTCGAATACGTTGTTGTAGAGGAAGTTCGACACTTCGCCATCGGGAGTTCCGGAGATTCGCTTGACGCTGATCCGCCAGTCTGCGCTGCTCGGTATCGAACACAGGCTGTATTGGCGGATCTGGCGGGCGCCGTCGGGCAGTGTAACCCCGACCGAAAGGTACTGTCCGGGAGCGAAGGTGGGGAGTGCGCTACCGTCGAGCGACGTGAGCGTCAGTGAGACGGTGTCGGCGGACTGAAGAACTCGTTCGCTGATTCTGACCGTGCGCCAGACGTCACCGGCGTCGACGCCGGCGAGTTGGTAGAGGCCACGCTCCATCGTGATGAGGGTTTCCGCCATCAGCCAGTAGACTTCGTCCCAGGCTGCCGCGACGTCGGGAGTGACTGCATCGCCGAGTATTTCGACGATCGCGGCAAAGAGGTGTTCGTGCACGATTGCGTACTGGTCGGGCGTGATTCCCAGCGACGCATGCTTGTGCGCGATGCGTGAGAGTATGAGATCGACCTTGGCGCTGTCCGGCTCGAGCTGAAGCGTCGCGAATGCCGCGATGGCGCCGGCGAGAGCCTTCTGCTGTTCGCCCTGTTTCTGATTGCCGCGATTGAACAAATCACGTTCGAGTTCAGGATGTGCGTCGAACATCTTGCGGTAGAACAGGGTTGTGATATCGCCGATGGCGGCGCCGACCACGGGAAGGGTGGCGCGAATGACCTCGGTTGACTGTGGGGAAAGCATGAGCTGCTCCGTTCGGTCGAAATTCGATTGATCAGCCTGCTTCGTCGCTCCGGGTGGTGAGGCGTAGCAGGACAGTTTTGGACGGCTGCCGGATGACGTCTTCGATCGTGACCGCGTCGAGTGAAACGAAAAACGCTTCCTGTGCTTCGCGCAACGCACTTCGAAGGAGGCAACCTCCGCGCAATGGGCACGGTTTGTCGCCTTCGCAGTCGACGACTTCACCCGGGCCTTCGAGGCGTCTGGCCAGCCAGCCGATGGTGGCGGTGCGGCCGAGTTCGGTGATGGAAAGCCCACCGCCGCGGCCGCGCCTGGTTGTCACGATGCCGAGCTCACCGAGCCGTGTAACCACCTTGGTGGCATGGGAATACGACACGTTGAGCTGCTGCGCAACATCCCGGGTACTGGGGGAGGCATCCGCGTCGAGTACTGCCAACCGCATGACGACGCGCAATCCCAGATCGGTGAACTGCGTCAGTTGCATGATCTGAACCTACATAATTCGCATCTGAAATGACTATTTATGTGAGGGGGATCTCGAGGTGTCCCAACCAGGGCGAACGGTACGTTCGGCACCTCCAGTGCGCTGAACGTGCCGTTCGCTCAGAGACGGGCGGCCGAACCCCCGGCAACGACGCCGAGAAAGTGGGGTGCTCGCCAACCTCGCGCCGCAAAGTCGCGGCTCACTGACGCGATGACCTCCGCTCCGCTTCCTTCCGGAACCAGCGCGATGGCCGAGCCTCCGAATCCGCCGCCGGTCATCCGCGCACCGATCGCGCCGCCGCGTCGTGCTGCGGCAACGGCGACGTCGAGTTCATCGCACGAGACCTCGAAGTCGTCGCGCAACGAGGCGTGCGAGTTGTCGAACAGCTCGCCGACGTCACTGAATCTGCTGCTGCGCAGAAGTTCTGCGGTCTTCCGCGTCCTCTCGATCTCGGTCACGACGTGCCGTGCCCGCGCCCGGAGGATCGGGTCTCGCACTGTCTCGGCCTGGTCTGCTGTAGCCTCTCGCAAGCTGCCGACGCCGAGAGCTGCTGCTGCAGCGACGCATTGAGAGCGCCGCATTCCGTACTGTCCGTCTGCGAGCGAGTGTTTGACCCGGGTGTCGATGACGATCAGTTCGTACCCTGCACCGTGGAGTTCGAAAGGTATGGGTTCGGTGGATCCGCCCTGGCAGTCCAGCAGGAGCGCAGTCGAGGGCTGAGCAAAGAGGGCAATGGTTTGATCCATCCCTCCGGTCGGTGCGCCGATGCCGTCGTTCTCGGCCTGGATGCACACCTGTACCAGCTCATCGCGGGGGAAGGGTGAATCATGAAGTTCGTTGACGGCCAACGCAACCGAACAGGTGAGGGCAGCGGAGCTCGATAGCCCGGACCCGACCGGTACCGACGAGTCGACGGCAAGATCGATTCCTTCGATCGGGAGGCCTCTGCGCGCAAGAGACCACAGAACGGTTGTGGGGTAGGCGGCCCACCCTGTGGCGATGTCGCCGAGGGGCCCGGTGTACGTCTCGGCGGATTGCCGACTGTGCACGCGGACGACCCCGTCGCTGCGCAGTGCGACGGCAACCAGTGTTCGCTGCTCGAGAGCGACCGGTAGGCACAATCCACCGTTGTAGTCCGTGTGTTCACCGATCAGGTTGACTCGACCGGGTGCCGCCCACACTCCGGTTGCCGGATAGCCGTAGGTGGCGTGAAACTGTTGGAGCACAGAATTGTTCGAGACGGTATCCACTATTTCAACTCCCGTAGACGGGCCGCGACTGCCTCGGGAACGGTGTCGTTCACCCAGGCGCCCATGGCGGACTCGGACCCGGCGAGGTATTTGAGTTTGCCCGGTGCGCGCAAGATCGAGAACAGCTGAAGATGCAGTCGGCCCAGAGGTCGGTTGATGCGGACGGGAGCTTGGTGCCAAGCCGCGATGTACGGTACCCGGTCGACGCCCGGATAGAAGCGATCGATACGGCGTAGGACATCTTGGTAGACGACCGCAAGCTCCTCGCGCTCTTGGTCGTTCAGCGAGGGGAGGTCCGGGACGTCTCGGTGCGGTGCCAGGTGAATCTCGATGGGCCATCGTGCGGCGGTCGGGACGTAGGCGCTCCAGTGGTCTCCGTCGTAGATCAACCGGGCCTTGTCCTCGCGCTCGAACGCCAGAACATCGCCGAGTAGTGAGCGACCGGTGCGCTCGAAGTGTTTGTGCGCCTGCGTCAGCATCGATCGGGTGCGTGGCGTGACATACGGGTATGCGTAGATCTGTCCGTGTGGATGGGTGAGTGTCACCCCGATTTCTTCGCCGCGGTTCTCGAAGCAGAACACTTGTTCCACAAGCGGATCCGCCGACAACTCTTCGGTCCGAGAAATCCAGGCACCCACAATCGTGCGCATGCGTTCGAGTGGAAGCTCGGCGACGGACGCCGTGTGATCGCTCGAGAAGCACATCACTTCGCAGTGACCGGCCGCTGGGCGATCGCCCGCACCGTCTCCGGGACTGTCAATGTCTTCCTCGGGCGCCGCGGCAAAGCTCGGAAACCGATTCTCGAACACCGCGACGTCGTAGTCTCCGTCGGGTATCTCTGTGGGCGTGCGTGTTTCGTCGGTCGGGCACAATGGACATTCGGCGGCGGAGGGGAGATGTGTCCGTGTCATGCGATGCGAAGCCATGGTGATCCACTCCCCGGTGAGAACGTCGAATCTCATCCGAGACGAGTGGTCGAGAGCCGGCAATTCGCGGGAATCTCGCGCAGAGTGGGCGCGGGCACTGCCGGCATCGTCGAAGTAGAAGATCTGACGCCCGTCGGCGAGGGTGCGACGGGTCGGATCCTGCTTGGGTGTCATGCGTCGACTTCCCATTCCAGAACACCCTTGCTGACAACGGGTTTCCACACTCCGATCGTTGATCCTGTTTCCAGCGCTACGGCATGGGCGGCCAGCATTACCGAGATGGACGCCCAGATCGGACCGCCGTTGTCAGTGGCGTCCGAGGCATACTCGGTCACACAATGGTGGAGTGCGCCGCTGCGGGTGTCCACGAAGTAGTGGTACTCGTCCAGTCCGGCGAAGGGAACGAACGAGGGGATGAACATGGTTGCGGCAGTGCCTGCGTCGCGTTGATCGTGTCGATCCATCTCGTCCTCGGCGTAGAGGTCTGGATTCTCGTAGATCGTCTCATCCCACGTTTCGAGCAGAGTGAGACGAACTTCTGTTGCGACGTCGATGGGGTAGAAGAATTTGTCCGGGAGCACGCTGCCGAGAAAGAGGCCGGTCCGGTCGTCGTGGGTCAGGCTGCCGTTGTGGACCCGATACAGGTCGCGAAGTTCCTGGGGCCACGTGACGCCGGTCGAGGCTTCGAATTCCTCGATAACGGCGTCACCGAGTCCTGGTTGAAACGCTGCAGCCGTCACCGGTGCGTGTGTACGGCACCACGCTTCGATTCGGCTCCATTCGTTTGCAACGCTCATGGGCTTTACGATACGTCCGAGTCAGGACCCGTGAATCAGGTACTGCAGTGTGTCCACGAGCTTTCGGTCCGAAGCCTCGGACTTTCGGCCGGTGATTCCCGATCGGAGAATTGCGGAACCCTCGAGCAAGCTCACGATGGTCTGCGCTGTCGCGCCAAGTTCCGCCGCATCCAGCTCCGGTTGTGCACACGCGACTGCGCGCTCTACGTGTGCGATGTACTGGGCGTAGAAGTCTCGAAGCACGACCGCGACTTCTTGGTCCGCCGCTGCAATGGCCCATACTTCGACGTACAGACGCACCGTGGCCTGGTCGTCCTGTTCTCCGAGCAGGACTCCGATGAAGTGTTCGGATTCCTCGCGGGAAAGGCTCTGATCCGTATCGGGGACGACGGCAAGGCGATCCAGTGAGCGGGTCAATGCACGTGACATCACTGCGCGTATCAGATCTGCACGGGTGGGGTAGTAGTGCTGCAGATGTCCTACCCGCACTCCGGCCGCGGCTGCGAAATCGCGCATTGCCGAGTTGGCATTGCCCTGAGTAGTGAGGACCTGTTCTGCTGCGTCGAGAAGTGCTGCCGCACGGGCGGCGCCCTTGGAGAGGGTCATGGTCGCAATACTGCCACCCCGAAGCTCTCCAACTCGGAGACGGTGCGGCGAGGGTTCGGAAGCGATTCGGGGAAAGTGACTCCAGGCCGGGCATCGTCGGCCAAGGCTCGTCTGACGGCCAACGCGCCGCCCACCGCGGTGAGGTGAGCCTGGCCCTGCCGGTCGACGATTGTCGCGCTTGTCGTGCCGCTCGGGCCGGTGACATCGATGCGTACTTGCGCGCTCCCGCCCTTGCCCGGCGAGTACAGGAGTCCGCGTCGTAGCGGTGTGAAGCGGTCGCCGCGACCCCAACGGAACAGACCCACCTTCTTGGCGGCGAGCAGCGCAGTTGTGGATGCATTCGAACTGAAACCTATTCGAGTGCTGGCAGTTTCGGCGCCCAAGGTCATGGGGAACGTGAATTGTTCCGGAGTGTCGATTCTTCCGACCTTGGTGCGCGATCCGGGGAAGTCGACCCAGCGTGTATCCGTCAACGGGCTGACGGTGATCGGGTTTCCTTGCTGCATCACCTCGAAATCCTGCCCGAGCCGATCGATGAAGTCGACGGAGTCCAGCCCGGCAATGTCGTTGACGTCGTAGCGAATCGAGACGTCGATCGTGCTCGCGCCACCCAGTTCCTCGGCCAGCGCTGCGGCGACGATATTGGTGACTCCGCCCATCCATCCGGACGACAGGTACACCGGTGCGCTCGGCGACTTCTGACCCGCCAGAGTGGCGGCGCGAGCGACGCGGGTTGTCCAGCGGGTGATGTCCACGTACGGAATGCCGGCCTCGACGGCGGCGGACAGGACACGATCGTGGGGATCGTTGACCGTCGAAACGACCGCGCGTACGGACGCGTCGAAGGGTGTCGGGTCGAGGAGGTCCCAGCGGCGGACGGAAGCGCCGTGACGGCCGGCCAGTTCGTCGCCTCGCTCGGGGGTGCGTCCGGTGAGGAGTAGTGGGAAGTCGGGGGCGAGCAACGCTGTCAGGGCGCTGCCCACGGTTCCGTATCCGCCGGCCACGAGGATCGGGCCGTCGGCTGAATACTGCAATGAATCGGTCATGCACCTAACTCTAGGTCAAATGACCTAAAACGTCGAATGGGGTTCTTTCCGCTGCTCAGTCCCGGTGTCGCACGATGTTGACGACGTTGCCATCGGGTGCCCGGACGAGGAATCGGCGAACACCCCACTCTTCGGTCGTTATGGGGTGCACGATTTCGTAGCCGAGCCTGCGGGCCTCTTCGTAGGCGCCGTCGACGTCGTCCGTGTGGACTGAGATGACCGAGTCCTCGGCCGCAGTGGCGTCGTGCGTGACGAGCTGTACGTTCGCGCCGGTGTCGGGAGAGGTGTAGCGAGCGACCCACCCCATGTTGAACTCTTCGGTGCTCAGGCCGAGAAAGTCGGAGTAGAAGCTCTTGGCGGTTCCGACATCGGCGACTTTGAGATTGGCGGTGATGCGTCGAGCGCGCATGTGGTTCTCCTACCCTCGGTAACAGATGCGCTCGATGATCGTCCGAAAGCGGAGCCATGTCGACTGTGCCGTCCGAAGATGCGGGCCGCCTGGTTGATTCGATCTGTCACTGCGGATCGAACGAGCTCACAGTTCCCCACCGTGAGAAGGGAAGGACGATCAATTGAACCTTGCCGATGACATTGTCGATCGGCACCGTTCCACTGTGTTCGTCATCGAGATGGAAACGTGAATCCTTCGAATGGGCGCGGTTGTCGCCCATCACCCACAGGTTCCCGTCGGGAACCGTGACCGGCCCGAAATACCTTCCTTGACAAGAGGTATCGTTGCCCGGAATGCGCTTGTCGATGTACGGCTCGGTCAGCGGCTTGCCGTTCACCCGAAGCCCCTCTTCCTCGGACAGACACTGTACGGTTTGGCCACCGACCGCGACTACCCGCTTCACGAGGTCGTTTTCGTCCGGCGGGACCAAGCCGACGATGGACCCGAGTCCCTGAAACGCGCGAACAATCGAATTGTCGGATCGAATGGATTTGTACTCGTCGTTCCAGGACTCGGGTCCCTTGAACACGACCACATCCCCAGGTTGCGGATCCCCGAATCGATAGCTGATTCTGTCGACGAAGATCTTGTCTCCCGTGCAGCCGGTGCATCCGTGAAGTGTCGGTTCCATGGACTCCGACGGGATCAGAAAGATGCGTCCGACGAAGTTCTGAATGACAACACTCAGGACAAGTGCGACGACAACGAGGATCAGAATCTCACGCCACAGTGGACGTTTCCTCGGGTGATCGGCCACTGCCGATTCAGTGGAGTCGGTCGAGTCCTCGTGGGCGTCGGATTCCGTCACACTCCCGACAATAGATGGCGCAACCAGTCGTCGGCCCGATACGAATCTTCTCGGTTCGTGGGTCTGTCTGTCGGCTGACATGCTTCGGAATTGGATCACATCACGCGCGAAGATCCGGTCGAGATCGGCAATCCGCGCAGTCCTGACCCAAACATCGTGCCGACGAATACCTTTCGCAGAAGCAGGTTGAACAACTCTCCGAGATTCAAGCGTGCAGCACGCCGGCGCCTCTGTTGATCGATCGGCACAATCTTTTGCGAGAGATGGGCATTCTCCCACTGAAGCGTCGGTGCGAGACAGCGCCTCGTAAGGACGACTGTACTTCCGGGCAATTTCTCTCGAACTTGGATTGACCGCACGAAAACCTGATGTTTGGGGGACAATCATCTGGGGCGATCACCTGGGGCGACAAGTCGAGGAGATGCAAATGTCCGAGGCCAAATCCGAAAGCACTGAGTCTTTTTCTGAGACGACACCGCCGGCGGAGCCGTCGAAACAATCAGTGCTCAGGCGGTACTACCCGGCTGCGGTGCCCGTCGTCCTCGGCTTGATCATCTATTTCATGCCTGTTCCGGACGGTGTGGATCCCAAGGGCATGCACATGCTCGGAATCTTCGTCGGCACCATCGTGGCGTTGATCTTGCAGCCTCTGCCGACGGGTTCTGTGGCGCTGGTAGGCCTGTCGATCGCCATGATCACCCAGACCGAGACGCCGACGGAAGCGTTGTCCGGCTTCAGTAACACCACGATCTGGCTGATTGTCGCATCGTTCTTCATTGCCGAGGGCTTTCTGGTCACTGGACTCGGCAAACGGGTTGCGCTCATGTTCGTGACCAAACTCGGCAAGTCGAGTCTCGGATTGTCCTACGGAATGGCGTTGACGGACTTGATACTTGCTCCGGCGACGCCGTCGAACACCGCCCGTGCGGGTGGCGTCGTCTATCCGATCATCGTCTCGCTGAGCAAGTTGGAGGACTCCAATCCCGAGCCCGAGGACTCTCGCAAGAAGCTCGGAGCATATCTGCTGCTCACGTCGCTGCAAGTCAACGTCGTGACCTCCGCGATGTTCATCACCGCCATGGCGGGTAACCCTGTGGCCGTCGATGCGGCTGCCAAGATCGGCATCGACATCTCGTGGGGCAAATGGGCGCTGGCAGCATCGGTTCCGGGAATTGCGAGTCTGATCGCGATCCCGTGGGTGATGTCGAAGATCTTCCCGCCCACGATGTTGAAGACTCCGAAAGCACCCGAGCAAGCCAGGGAGGAACTGCGCAAGGCAGGTCCGATCAGCCGCAACGAGAAGATCATGGCCGCCACCTTCGTTCTGCTGCTGGTGCTCTGGTGCCTGGGCTCGCAGCTCAACGTCAATGCCACTACAACAGCATTCGTCGGAATCGGCATCCTGTTGGTGACCAAGGTGCTGACGTGGAACAACCTGGTCCACGACACCGGGGCGTGGCAGACGCTCGTGTTCTTTGCCGTTCTGGTCGGTATGGCAAGCCATCTCGAAGAACTCGGCGTGATCTCGTGGATCGGAACCCAGGTCTCCTCGAGCGTCGACGGTTTGCCGTGGATCTGGGCTTTTGCGATCCTGACCTTGGTGTACTTCTATGCGCACTATCTGTTTGCGTCGAACACCGCGCAGATCGTCGCGATGTACGCGGTGTTTCTCGGCGCGGCGGTGGCAACCGGTGCGCCGCCGCTGTTCTCGGCCCTGGTGTTCGGCTTCATCGGCAGCCTGTTCGGCGGTATCTCGCACTACGCGTCCGGTCCGGCCGGAGTGATCTACGGTTCCGGATACATCAAGACCTCGGAATGGTTCCGAATCGGTTTCGTGATGAGCGTCGTGATCATCCTGATCTGGACGATCATCGGCGGCGCGTGGATGAAGCTGATCGGCGCCTGGTGACGATCAGTTGTCCTTGCGCCGCAATCCGAATCGCATCGATTCCTTGTTGACAGCGGCAATCGCGGTCAGCGGTATCTCCGCGGGACACACCTGCGCACATTCACCGTAGGTCGAGCACGGCCCGAAATCGGCCTCCATCTGGTGCGACATCGCTCGGGCCCGCTTGCCACGTTCGTTGCGGCCCTGCGTGACGAGAGACAGGTGGGTCAGTTTGGACCCGGTGAAGAGGTGCGCGGCACCGTTCGGGCAGGCTGCCACGCAAGCGCCGCAGCCGATGCACGCGGCGAAGTCCAGTGCAGCTTCGGCACTTTGATGCGAGAGCGGCTGACTGTCTGCGTCCGGCGCGGTTCCTGCATTGACCGAAACGTATCCACCGGCTTCGAGCACCCGGTCGAGCGCAGAGCGATCGACGACGAGGTCGCGGACCACTGGAAAGGCTGCGGAGCGGAACGGCTCCAGTTTGATTCGGTCACCGTCGGAGAAGCTACGCAGGTGCTGACGGCACGTGGGAGTGTTCGCAACCGGTCCATGGGGAACATTGTCGACCGTGATGCCGCAGGACCCGCAGATCCCTTCTCGGCAGTCGGAATCGAAGGCGATGGGTTCGTTGCCGCTCTCCACGAGTTGGTCGTTGAGTCGGTCGAGGAGCTCCAGCAGCGACATCTCCACCGTCGCGTCGTCTATTTGGTAGGTGTCGAATGCGCCGGACGACTCAGGTCCGGATTGGCGCCACACGTCCACGGTGATTTTCATACGTAGTTCCTCGTCTGCAGTGGAACAGCGGTGAAGGACAACGGCTCGTCGTGTCGAACGTGTCTGCCGTCCTGGGCGGTTTCCCACGCGGAGACGAAGCACCAGTCCTGATCGTTTCGCTGCGCTTCGCCGTCGGGAGTCTGATGTTCGGCACGAAAGTGCGCTCCACAGGACTCGTCACGATCGAGAGCATCGACGCACATCAGTTCGGCGAGCTCGAGGAAATCGGCTACCCTGCCGGCCCTTTCCAACTCCTGGTTGAACTGGTTTCCGCTACCGGCAACTCGCAGGTTCGACCAGAAATCGGTTCGCAGTGCGCGGATTTCGGCGATCGCCTTGGTCAAGCCCTCGGTCGTTCGGGTGACACCGCAACCCGCATAGAGGATCTCGCCCAGTTGTCGATGAAACCTGTCGGGGCCGTGTGTTCCGCCGACCGAGAGCAGCAGGTCCACCCGACCCCTCACGTCAGTGAGCGTCGACGTCACAGCGGGATCGGACAGTTCGAGTGGAGTGGATCCGAGTAGCGGCGCAAGATAATTCGGAATCGCGTACGGGAGGGTGAACCAGCCGTCGACGCATGCCGAGAGCAACGAATTGGCGCCGAGGCGGTTGGCTCCGTGGTATCCCCAGCCTGCCTCACCACCGACGAACAAGCCGGGGATGGAGGTCATCTGGTCGTAGTCGTTCCACAGTCCTCCCATGGTGAAGTGGGCTCCGGGGGCGATGCGCATCGGCACCGTATAGGGGTCTTCGCTGGTGGCGTCGCGATACATCGAGAACAGATTTCCGTATCGCTCCTCGATGGTCTTGCGGCCGAGCCGTGCCAACGCATCGCGGAAATCCAGGTACACACTGTTTTTCAGAGGGCCGACGCCGTGACCGGAGTCGATTTGCTCGCGGGCGGCCCGTGAAGAGACGTCGCGGGGAGAGAGGTTCCCGAACGCCGGATATTTGCGCTCGAGGTAGTAGTCGCGTTCGTTTTCGGGAATGTCGCCGGGCTCACGATCGTCTCCGGGCTTGGCCGGTACCCAGATTCGGCCGTCGTTGCGCAGGGATTCGCTCATCAGAATGGTTTTCGACTGCCACTCGGAGTTGACGGGAAGTGCCGTCGGATGGAATTGGATGAACGATGGTGAGGCAATCAGCGCGCCGCGTCGGTGCGCTCGCCACGCGGCCGTGGCGTTGGAATTCTTCGCAAGTGTGGACTTGTGGAATACGGTGCCGTAGCCGCCGGATGCCAGTACGACGGCATGGCCTGTGGTGGCGCCGATCTCACCGGTCACGAGATCGCGTGTGACTATCCCTTGTGCTCGCCCGTCCGAAACGATGAGATCGAGCATCTCGGTTCGGGTGTGTAGGTTGACCGTTCCGGCTGCGATCTGACGTTGCAGTGCCTGCGACGACGCTATCTGCAACTGCTGGCCTGTCTGCCCGCGCGTGTAGTACGTGCGCGACACCTGAACGCCGCCGAAGGATCGGGTGGCCAGAGTGCCGCCGTACTCGCGAGCAAACGGTGCCCCGATGGCATTCATGTGATCGATGACGCGTACGGATTCTTCGGCGAGACGGAAACAGTCGGCCTCACGGCCCCGGAAATCACCGCCCTTGACGGTGTCCTTCACGAAGCGGGCGAGACTGTCGTTGTCCACTTTTCGAGCGCGAGCAGCGTTGATGCCTCCTTGCGCGGCGACACTGTGTGCACGGCGGGGTGCATCGTGGAAGGTGAAGGACTCGACGTGGTAGCCCAGTTCACCGAGGGAGGCGGCGCAGGCCGCGCCGGCGAGGCCGGTACCGACGACGATGACCGTGAACTTGCGCCGGTTGAGTGGGCTGACGAGCTTGTAGTCGAGTTTGCGAGTGGGCCAGGCCGTCGCCGGATCGCCGGCCGGGACCTTACCGTCCACCGGTGTCCCGATGCTGCGCAGATCGTCGAGTTCGAAGCTGTTCACTTATGACGCTCCTGTCTTCGAGATGGCGCCGGTCATGACCGCGATGGGGATCGACATGTTTCCGACCATCACGACGAGCGCAAAGATTCCGGAGAGTGCAACGCCAATCTGGCGCAGTCGTT
The DNA here is from genome assembly GCF_058792695.1 of Rhodococcus sp. MT28. Taxonomy (NCBI): domain Bacteria; kingdom Bacillati; phylum Actinomycetota; class Actinomycetes; order Mycobacteriales; family Nocardiaceae; genus Rhodococcus; species Rhodococcus sp. MT28. The sequence goes on along the minus strand of NZ_JBXAFD010000001.1, from coordinate 1,494,869 downwards.
GGCCGGTCACGCCGAGATCGTTGACCGCGCTCCAGAGTCCGTGCGCGAGGTGCATTGCCAGCAGAGCCATCGCGACGATGTAGAACGCTGCCACCAGCGGACGCTCGAAGCTGGCAATCAGATTGTCGTATGCGTAACTCTGTGTGCGCGTGGCCGCTTCGTACTCGCTGCTGCCGATGGGTCGGGTTCCGGTCGTGAGGTCGAGTATGTGGAAAATGACGAATAGCAGCAGCACAGCTCCGGTGACGGGCATCGTGCGCGCTGTAAAGGACTTGATTCCCAGACCTTTACGTCGAAATTTTCCTCGAGCTCGGCGTCCGCGGACGGTGAGCAGCCAGGCGCACCAGACGTGTGCGACCAATGACGCGAGCAAGACGATGCGAAGAATCCACAGAAGTCCCTCGTAGGGCAGGAAGGGTTCGAACACCGTTCGTAGCCAGTGTGCGTAGTCGTCGAAGTGATCGGCACCGGTGTAGACCTTCAGGTTTCCGATCATGTGGACGAGAACGAAAGCGGCGAAGATCAGTCCTGTCACGGCCATCAGAATCTTGCACGTGATGTTGGACGGCCGCGGTCGAGCTTGGAGTGAATCGCCGGTAGCTCGCGATACACGGGTCGGAGCACTCACAGACAAACCTCCCACGCCAGACTTGCCGGACAGGTGCCGTCAGCCTAAGCCCGATCGAGGTTTTCGGCCAACGGATGGGTGCCCGACTTGTCTGTTAATGCAGGTGAATGGGAGTGTAGGGGTGCTCATTACCCGAAAGTAAGGAACTCGTGAACGATGTTTGACTCGACGTGGCGACGGTGGTCATGGCGCGCCGGAACGGCATCGGCCCTGGCAGTGGCCTTGTTTGCGGTGGGGTCGCCGGCTGGTGCGCAGGAGACCGTCGACCTGGCCGACGTGTTCAACCCGTTGGTCGTGAAGGCACTCCAAGGCGCTGACATTTCCACCGAATTGACTCCACTCGGGCTCTCGTCCGATGATCCGTGGTTCGACGAACCTGAAATCGAGCCGGGTACCGCCCCCGGCACACTTCTCAAAGCGCGTCCGGTCAGCGTGCAGGTCTACCAGGTCCGTCCCGACGTGGTCTCGGCTCACCAACTCATGTACACCACCACTGATCACTTCGGTCGGCAGGTGATCAGCACCGGAATTCTGATGATTCCCGAGGACGGAACTGCGCCAGGTGATCGCAAGATCATCGGATACGCCGAGGCGAACGACAGCCTCGGCGCGAACTGCGCACCAAGTCACCAGTGGACCGGCGGCAATCAGAGCGACCCGGCGATGTTCTCGGCGCTCGGCCCGGTGGCTCAGATGTTCGGCCACGGCTGGGCAGTGATGATGAGCGACGTCGGCAACGACGGCGACACTGCTCCCCATCCGTTCTCGATCGGACAGTTCTCAGGGAAGGCAACGCTCGACGGCGTTCGGGCAGCACTCGCGCTTCCGGAAGGCGGCCTCGAATCAGACACCCCTGTCGGCATCTACGGTGTCGCCGGAGGCGGTGTCGCAGCGGGCTTTGCCGCGGAACAGGCCCATGAATATGCGCCGGAACTGAACGTCCAGGCCAGTGCCATTCAGGCGATGATGATCGACCCGGCAACGTTCGAGGAAACAGCGGCCGGTGGGATCGGTTCCGGATTCGTCTTCTCGAGCATTCTCGGATTCGACGCGGGCTACCCCGACGTTCGGCTCGACGACCATCTGACTCCGATCGGTCACAACGTCGCCGCAGCCTTCCGCGCGTCCTGCCAGGCGCTCTACCTCGGACTCCCATTCGTTCCGTTCGACGTCCTACTCACCAACCCTTCGCCCCGAACGATCCCTGCGCTGGCCGCGGCGTACGCGGACAACACGTTGGGAAAGCAGGCGCCGGCTTCCAAGCTTCTGATTTCTTCCTGTGAGGACGACTTTCTCGTTCCCTTCAGTGAGGCAGAGCAATTGGCGCAGACATATCGAGCAGACGGCGGCAACGTGGACCTGCTCCCGTCGCATTGCGGGCCGCTCGATTACGTGACCAACCTGTACAAGACGGTGACCGATCAGCTGGGTATGCAGGACATCGCCTGGCTGGCAAAGACGTTCGACGAAGCCGAGGGACGATGAGCTTGCGGAAGTCTCTGACGCGCAGGGATTTTGCGCGCACGCTTCTCGTTGCTTCGGCAGGTATCGGCGGTGCCGTCGTACTGGGAGGCAGGGCGTCCGCGGGTGCTGGTGAGCTCGACAGGTACCTCGACCTGGAAGCAGTGAACGCAAACGCCGAAGCCACGGGCGGCCTGCATCCTTCTCTGCCATCGGATTCCGCGACGCTGCGGTCTTTGGTGGATACCGCCCGAGCCTCGGGAGTGGATCCGCATCGCTATCAGACACTGCTCAAGCAGTACTGGCTCGCGGTCGGGACGGAGTCGGCAGGTATCGATCTCGCTTCGTGGACTCCGTTCGACGGTGTGCACGTGAATCTCGGAAACCTCACCAACACTTTCCAGTTCTACGAGCGACTCCAGCTCGAGCATCGAGAGCTGCAGTGGGCAGGTATGGGAGGAATGGTCGGGCCCGCTTTCGCCGGTGGACTCCTCGACTTGGACTACGGGCGGGTTGTGCTGGAAGTCCAAGCGATCAGCGAGGCGATGGCACTGGTCTGGCGAGAGATCGACCGCATCGGGTCGCCGGTTGCATCGTCGATGGGAGCACCCGAGGACATTGCGGCACTTCTCGAGGTCGGCCACGAGATTCGCCCCGAGGACGTGATGTGGTTCCAGGGGAAAGTGATTGCGATGAGCAAACACATCTTCTCGGACCTGATTCCCATGCACATGGCGTGGGTTCACGACGGTGTCGACGGCATCGCCGAACTCGATCGCGCAGGGCTGCTCGACGAGAACGCCCGTATCGCGTGGAACAACATTGCTTCGGGGACACCGGAATCGGTCTTCGACGGCAATGTGCGTCTGCTGCGAAGGGAGCAGTACCAGTCGGTGGGTGATCAGTGGGACGAGGCGAAGGCCTACCGCGGTAGCGTTGGTCGCTCGTTGACTTACTTGACCACCTTCGCCGCATCACCGTCGATGCCTGGCGTCGTGCCGCCACGCGAGTCGAACCCGCTCTCGTTCGCGGTGGGCAATGCTGTTGTGCAAACGCCGCTTCCGGACTTCAACTGGGCGGACCGGGATGGTCGTTGGACCTACATCAACGATCAGTTGCTCCCGGTCTACAACAACCTGATGAAGAATCAACCGGAACTGTGGCGAGCGACGCTGGCCGCGCCCGTCTCCGTTCGGATAACCGAGCAGCGAATGATCGCTCGCTTGCCGGACATGTTGCGGTCCATGTTGTCGACTCTGGCGATTACGGTCAACTGAACTCGGCGGTGGCGGGGCCTCAGGGTCCCGCCACCGCCCGTGAACTTGTCGGTCAGGCCTGGCTCAGCTCTGCTTGCATGCGCGCGGAGTCCTTGCCGACAGTGCGGGTAGCCAGGTAGATGAATACCGCGGTGAGTGCCAACATGATCGGCACGAGATACATGGCCGAGTTCAACCCGTCGCCGGCGTACTGAGCCAACTTCCCGGTACCGGCATCTGCAAGTGCACGCTTGGCGAACCAGTCCGAGATCGCTCCAACGGCAACCGGTCCGGAGAATCCGCCGAGAAGGTACATGGCAGCGAAGAACAGCGCCGTCGCAGTGCCGCGGAGCCTGGGAACCACGACGTCGTGAATGGCAGGGTAGACGCTGATGTAGAAGCCGTAGGCCAGAAGCCACCCGGCCGAGAACAAGAGCGTGAACATCACGACGTTTCCGCCGTGTTGCAACAGTGCCAGCGCCGTCAAAGGTGCCGCCAATGCCGAGGTTCCGACACCGATCATCAACCGTGCGCGTGGTGAGCGTGCGCTGGCCTTGTCAGCGTAGCGAGCGCCGAGAAGCAATCCGATCAGGCCCGTGATTCCGACGATGATGCCGGTGACCGATGCCGCCGCAGTCAGTTTCAGGTGGTACTGGCGCATGAGCAGCGGGACGACAAACGAATTCACTGCGTAGGCGGCGAAGTTGAACGTCAGCCCGGCAAGGATGAGCCAACGAAGCGTGGGAATTGCGAGCAGACGACGGATCGGGCGGGTGATCGGTGCCTGTGAAACAGCGGCTGCGCGGGCCTCCGGACTTTCGGAACCACCACGAACCGGATCTGCCATGCGGTAGAGCACGACTGCAAGCAGGACACCGGGAATCGCCGCGAGGAAGAACGGTGCACGCCAGCTGTCGAATGCCTCGGCGATCTTGCCGACGGTGAAGTAGGCGAGCATGAGGCCAATTGGCAAACCGAGCATGAAGACACCAAGTGCGCGTGAGCGTCGTTCTGCCGGGTAGATATCACCGATCATCGAGTTGGCTGCAGGTGTGAAGGTCGCTTCGCCCACACCGACGCCGAGACGCGCGAGGATGAACAGCACATAGCTGCCGGCGGCACCGGTTGCTGCCGTCAGTCCGCTCCACACCAGGAGTCCGATCCCGATGATCTTGGGACGGTTCTTCGTGTCGGCCAACCGGCCCAGAGGCAGTCCTGCGACTGCGTAGACGAGGGTGAATGCAGAGGTGATCAATCCCAATTGCAAGTCGCTGAGCGAAAACTCGTTCTTGATCGGCTCGGCAACGACTGAGGGGATCGCCCGGTCGAAGAAGTTGAGCATGTTCGCGAGAAACAGGGCGACGAGTGTGCCGCCGAGAAGTTTGTCACGTGTTCCGACAGGGGCGCCGTCGACGGACGGCAGCGGCGGAGCGTCTCGTTGAATTGACATGATTGTTCCACCCTTTTCGCGAGTGCTGAATGAATTGTGCTGGGGGAGAAGCTCAGGACAGAGCGTCGGCGACCGTTTTCCCGATCGCCTGCATCCCGGCCGCAGTGGGATGCAGTGGAACCGCCGGCTGGGTAGGGACGATTCCCGTGTAGTAAGCAGTGGCAGGGTCCGTGCAGATGTCATGCCCGGCAGTGGTTTCGGTGATGTCGATGTACTCGACGCCGTAACGGGCCGCAGTTGCTGCCATGACCGTGTTGCCGTAGTCGATCACACTCTGGAGATAGTCGGCGTCGCGCGGCCAGAACGGCTGAGTGCCGGGGCAGCCGCCACTACGGATGTATGTTCCGTATCCGACCACGACGATGCGCGCCGACGGTGCTCGATCCTGCGCGACTTCGATCATGGAACTCCAACCTGTGGACGCATTTTCGATCATCTGTCGCTGTTGATCGACGCCACCGGAGGTGAACTTGTCACGGCAGGACGTTCCGGTGGGTTCGGGGAGTGGATTGACGCAGCTCAGAACTGTCGGGAACAACGAGATGTCGTTGGCACCGATGGTGATGGTGACGAGGTCGGTATCAGGCCCCAATGCTGTTGCCTGCGGTGATACTTGACCGGAGAACGTCGATTGTGCGGTGTCCGTGACGTTGGCGGATCGCGCCGACGAGCAGGTCATATCCGTGAGTTGAGCGCCGAGTTCTCGCGCCACCACGGACGGGTAGTTGTCGAGTGATCGTAGACAGCCCGGTGACGACGAGTCCTGCGCGGTGACCAGTGGGCCGGCCGCCGCGGAATCGCCGAGCGCGACGTACTGGATAGTGCTGACCGCTGTCTCGGCACTCGACACACCGGTCCCGAGAGCCGCGATCGAACCGGCAGCCACGACGCCTGCCAGAATGGCTGCGCTGCGCGTTTTCCACGTCACTCGAGGCTCCTCTTGGTCGAAGGTGGGACTTCCAGTTACGCCGCTGATTGTGAATTCGTGAGTGGCGTGGGTTACATAGTGATAGGAAAAAGGCAGGTCGGCCTTGTGGTGGCAATTCAATTCTGTGGAGGGTTTTGTGTCAGGAAACAAAGATCTGCCGTTCGAGCCGATCCTGGTTGGTGGCAGATCTCTGGCCGACCGACTGGCGCAACGCACCCATCCACTGGTCATTGAGACAGTCGATCTGGTCCACCGCGACGTCACCTTCTACCGGTTGCTCCCTGACGAGGCATTGCGTAACGACGTCACCACCATCGTGAGGCGCAATCTGGAACTGTTCATTTCGATGCTGCGGACCGGCGCCGATCTGGCGCCCGAGTTGCTCGCCGACATCAGCGAATCGGCTCGCCAACGGGCTCAGGAATTGGTTCCGCTCGGTGAGGTGCTGCGGGCATATCACTTGGCAGCCGGGCTGTGGTGGGAGACCATCAGCGAATGGGCGGTCCCGGAAGACGGTGTCGCACTTGCCCGCACCGGACGACTCTTGAATGCATACACCGCGGCTTCCGCGTCGGCGGTTCTTGCCGGCTACGGTTCCGACCATGTCACCCAGACGGACGAGGATTCTGCGCGAAGGTCATTGTTCGTAGCACTTTCGACGGGTGTCGATGTTGATCGGGTCTCCGACGATGTGGGCATCAGGTTGGCGCGCCTGTACTGGGTGGTGGCGCTGCACGTCGAACGGAATGACGACGAGTCCTCGACCGAGGTGGACACTGCCGTCGCCGAGCGGAGAAAGGTGCGCCACCTGCAACGAGAGCTTGATCAGGTGGGGCGTGACAAAGCGCTCGGGGTGCTCGGGAGCAGTGGCGGAGCCGTACTGATTCCTATTGTGGAATCGGAACCCGCTGAGGGGAACTGGGCGTCGAGTCCGCAGTATCTTTCATTGTGTCGACGATTGGGTGATCTCGAGAAGGTCATCGGTGCATCGACGGTTGCCGCCGTACATGTCGCGGCACCGCCGGCAATTCCCGCAGCGGTGTCGCAGGCGCGCGAGGTGCTGAACGTTGCCCGAAAGTACGGCCGTACAAGTGGGGTCGTGCGTCTCGAGGATCTTGCAGTCGAGTATCAACTGACCCGCCCGAGCGCTGCGCTGCCGATCCTCGCAGATGTGTTGTCGCGGTTGGAGTCCGATCCTGCCGTGCTCGAGACGCTCGAATCTTTCATCGACTCCGGATTCGATCGAGCTACCACCGCTCGGCAGTTGCACGTACACCCGAACACGGTCGTGTACCGCCTGCGTAAAGCGAGTTCCCTGACGGGACTTGACCTGTCGTCACCGAAAGATCTTGTACAGGTCACCATGGCGTTGGGAGCGCGTCGCGCGCTCGGAATGGAGGCGGACTCTTCCCAAACGTGATGCGTCTGTGGTTCTCTGTGAACGTGTCTGATTCTCGGATTGGCAATCCGGCCGGGAGACATGGCCAGACTGGGTCAGCTGATGGTGCAACGAGGCGCGTGGCGTGATCAGACGTTGATCGACTCCGCCTACCTCGACGAGTTGTCCGCGCCCTCTCCGTCCAATGGGGGGTACGGCTTCTTGACCTGGGTGAACGCGGGCGAGGACTTCTACTCCGTGAATGCGCCGGTGAGCAAGTATGTTTCGCATCCGGTGTGGCAGAACGCGCCTCGGGATCTCTATCTCCAGGAGTTCTTGCGGCTTGTCGTCGCTTCGATCGTGGACGTTCCACCGCCGCCGTACGTCGGGCCTCCCGTGCATGGGTCGGGTGGTCCGCTCATCGACGATCCGTCACAGCTCGTCGGCTTCGCGAACCCCGAATTGATCTTCGACACGATGGTCGGGACGGGGCGAGCAGGAACACCCGGATGCAACATCGTGATCTGCAACAACGAATTGTTGCCGTTCAGTGTCGCCGGCCTGCTCGGGGATGCTGCAGCTCAGATCGGTAACGCGGCAGGCGCGTCGATTCGAGATGCTGGTAGATGACGGTTTCGAACCCGAATTGTTGCCCAATATTTATGTTTAATCTGTGTGACGGTCAGTGAACAGTAAATTTGAGTCAAATGATGCAATCGCGACGAAATGTTCGTTACCGTGGGCTGGACAATCGACAATCTGGGGGTTCGGCTACATGGCAAATGTTCGTAGGTCTCTGACGAAGGGATTGATTGCTGCTTCGGTAATCGCCGCAGCCGGAGTGGGATTGTCGCCGGCGACAGCGAGTGCCGACATCACTCCGACGACGGTCGTCAACGGCATCCTGTCGACGGTGGGCGGCTGCCAAACACCGGTGCGGTCTCTCATTCTTGCGTGCACGAGTGCTGAGACGCTGACACGCCAGTCGCCCGTGCTGCTCGACCTCAACCCCGTGGGCACGAACATCGTCGTCTTGGGTGCCGGCCTCTTCGACGACGGCACGATGCGTCCGATGTTGGTCGACCGGCTTCAGGCGGCGCTCCAGCTGGCCCGTCAGTACCCGCAGTCTCCGATCATCACAAGCGGTGGGGCTCCGAAGGCCGGAGTAACGGAAGCCAGGGCAATGCGCGAATGGCTCGTTGCCAACGGCGTCAACCCGGGCCGGATCACCGAAGAGGGAACTTCGTGGTCGACAGTCGAGAATGCGATCAACTCTGCGCGGATTCTCGCCGATCGAGGCGCGACCGGCGTGGTTGTGGTCTCGAGCGCCAATCACGTGGAGCGCGCGATGGTGGACTTCCGCGTTGCAGTTCTCGGCCGGATCCCGGTCGCAGGCGTAATCGCTGCAACCTGACGTCAGTGATTGTGGGAGTTGGACTTTCGCCAGTTCAACGGCGAGGCGTCGAATCGTCGACGGAAGGCGCGGCTGAACGCTGCATCGGATTCGTAGCCGACAGTTATCGCAATGGTTCCGACCGGCTCGGTGGTTTGCACGAGTAGTTCGGCGGCACGGTCGAGTCGGCGCTCGGTGATGTAAGCGCCGGGCGTCTGGCCGACCAGTCGCGAGAAGCGCTCCGCAAAAGACGATCTCGACAGGGTGGACAGCGTCGCCAGTTCGTCGATGGTCCAGTTGCGTGACGGGTCGTTGTGGACGGCCTCGAGGGCCTGCCCGATTCGTGGATCCATTGCTGCGGTCAACCATCCGCCGTTCGATCCGTCCGCTCGAGCCCACGCTCTGAGGATCTGGACGAAGAGAAGGTCGAGAATCCGGGAAACCATCACGGAGGAACCAGGTTTCGGATCGTCCACCTCGGCGCCCAACAGTCGGCTGCTCACATCGAGCCACTCGACCGGGGTCCCTTGTGTCGCGCGCAGTTCGACGAAGTCCGGCAGAACGGACAGCAGTCGCTGCGCTGCGACGTCGTCGAGTGTGAAAGTACCGAAAAGCCAACATGTTTCGTTTTTCGGGGGCATCGGCATCGCATTCTCGATCGTATGAGCATGCCCATGGGGTAGCAGTACGAGTTCCCTGGGGCCGAGTTCGATCGGGGCTTTGCCCTGCGTTCTGATCACGATGTCACCGTGCTCGGCAATGTGAAGTGCTCGCACCCCCGTGGGTACCTCCACGGTGAAGTTCTCGCCGTGGACGCAGCGATGAATCTGATCACCGCGAAGGTGGACGACTTCGAGAACGTGCGAGAGGGTGTCCCGGGTTCGAGTCTCGTCGGTGGTGGGTACGTACCGCTGTGATGATGTTGTCCTCATGGATCGATCACTCCGATGGTCTCGAGCATTCGGCGTTTCTGCACAAAAACTTGGCAATCTGGTCATGGTTATTGATCCAGGATCCCCTTAACCTGGGTAACAGGCAAGGCCTGGGTTTCGAAGGCTTGCCGATCGTCGGAGTATTCGTCGCACTGCGTATCTGGAGGAGTTGGTCATGACAGAGAAGGTAAACATCGTTCTGGTGCATGGAGCCTGGGGAGACGGTTCTCATTGGCGTCACGTCATACCCACCCTGCACAACGCCGGGCATCGAGTGGTTGCGGTCCAGAATCCACTTACTTCGCTCGCCGACGACGTGGACCGGACCAGGAAGTTGGCCGAATCGATGGACGGCCCGACCCTGCTGGTCGGACACTCGTACGGCGGCGCGGTGATCACAGGCGCGGGTCATGCGGAAAACGTTGTGGGACTGGTATATATCGCTGCCTTTGCGCCGGACGAGGGTGACAGCCTGGGAAGTATCTTCGCCCGCACGGATCAGCCGGCGGGCGCGGCGAACATCGCGCCGGACGCCGAGGGCTTCTTGTGGATCGCCCCGGACAAGTTTCAGGAGAGTTTCAGTCAGGATCTCGACGACACCGAAGCATTGGTCATGGCGCTGACGCAGAAACCCATTGCGGGTCAGTGTTTCTCGGACCCGTCAGGGCCGCCGGCATGGCGTGGGAAGCCCAGTTGGTATCAGGTTTCAGGGCAGGACCGAATGATTCCGCCGGAAACCGAGCGATGGATGGCAGAGCGTATCGGTGCCCGCGAGATCGAGGAACTCGACGCAGGCCATGCATCCTTGGCGTCCCACCCGCACGAGGTCACCCAGTTGATCCTGCGTGCTGCTGCAGAATTGTCGTGACGGCGTAAATCGTCCGGCTGTTCGAGTGGGCTGCCCATCACGACTAATTTGTCGTCAGTCCTCGGAACTGCCCAGTCGGTGAAGCAGCGCTGTCAGCGTGGTGATGTCGTCCGTATCCCATTTCGCGAGTCGGGCGCGCCAGCGATCTATCTGGTGATTACGGATGGTCGTGAGCTTCGTTCGCGCCTCAGGGGTCAGAGCTACCAACTTGGCGCGAGCGTCGTCGGGATCGGGGATTCGTTCCACCAGGCCGAGTCGAGCTGCGGCGTCGATTTGCCTGGTCAAGGTGGACTTCTCGATATCGAGGGTGCAGATCAGGTCGGACATCCGCACCGCATCCGAACGGTTCAGGATGACCAGAACCGGGTAGAGCGCCGGATCGAGTTTGGGATGAATTGCGCGCGCATAGGTGCGCGCCTGGGCGCGTCCTCGTTGCCACATGTCGGCAAGTTCCATCTCCAGGCCCGTGATCGGATCTGAAACCACTGTCGTTTCCCCTTTGGTGCGATTCGTTCGGTGTTCATCAAACCAGAAGGGGGGCCGAAGTGATTTGGGTGAAGTCACGCTGAGCGAAAGGTACGTTCGGCGTACTGAAGGCGCCGGTCGTACCTTTCGCTCGCAAGGTGGGTGGGTCAAGCCACCGCATACGCCCGCACACACGTGTTCAGGTCGCGGGTGAGATCGGCCGCGGTACTGGTCGGAGAACCGAATTTCACGACGGACCCGTCGCTCCCGTGGAACAACAGCGTCGGAAACGAAGTGGCGCCGAGCCTGCGTGCTCGGACGAAATCAGCGCGGGCGGCATCCTTCGAGGCGGCGGTGAACAGGGAAGACACCGCGGCAGATGGGTCGAGTTGGAGGGATTCCGCGATGGATCGGTACGTCTCGGGATCGGAAAGGCTGCGACCGTCTCGGTAGAACGCGATCTGCATGGCCTCCGCGATGTCGAGGGCGCGTGTCGGATCTTGCGCGCGCAGTGCGGCGAGTCCGATCGCTGCATCCGTCGAATCCATGACGAACCGCCCATCAGTCACCAGTTGTGAATATCCGTCACCGAAGACAGCGCCGGTCTGGGCGGCGATGGTGGCGTTGGCTGATTTCAGGTACGGAGCCGAAGACATGGGCGCGACGCGCTCACCGGTGAACAGTCCGCCGCTGACCACGGACAAGTCGATGGAATCGGCATTTTGACGGACGAACTCCGTCAACGCAGGGCCGAAGCCGAAACACCACCCGCAATAGGCGTCGAAGACGTAGGTGAGTTGCGTCTTGCCTGCTGTTTCCGAGCGTGATGTCTGCACTGGAAGATTCCTATCCGAGCGTGAACTGATTGATACCCTGACGGTATGTCGCATTCGGGTATTCGGTCACGGTGAAGATGAGTCCCGAACTAGTGAAAAACAGACAAGTACCCGTCCGGGACGTCGGGTACGCATCGTCGGTGGCAGATGCGACCGAGATCGAAGTACTCAGCCTGGACACCATTCGCATCAACGGGGGAAGCGCAGAGTTCGTCGGCCCCCAACGTCCGCAATTTCACTTGCTCGCTCTGGTGACCGAGGGCTCGGCGCTACACACCATCGACTTCGTGAACTACGCGGTGAGCCCGGGGACCGTGTTCTGGGTCAGACCGGGGCAGGTGCAACAGTGGGGGCGAATCCAGGATTTCGAGGCGACGGTTGTTCTGTTCACGCCCTCGTCGCTCGATGCCGTCAGTCAGCAGTTGTTGGACGGGAACGCTCGCAGTCGGCAGGCAGCGTGGCAGTTGTCCGGCGAGAACCTCGAGACCATCAGCACGGGTATGAAACACCTGAACCTGAACTACGGCTGCCCGGATACTTCCGCGCCGGTCGTTCGCGCGGCCATTCTGCGGCACACGCTGACAGCAATTCTGTTGAAACTGACCCATCTCGGTGGACAGGAACAGAGTTCCGTGCTGGCGCACAATGACGTGTTCGAAAGGTTTCATGCCGTTGTCGAACGTGACTTCGCCACGGTCCGTTCGGTTTCGGAGTACGCCAACAAGATCGGGTACTCCGAGAAGACTGTGCTGCGGGCCACCCGAGCCGCTGCCGGGATGACGGCAAAGCAGTACATCGATCAGCGTGTGGTTCTCGAAGCGAAACGTCTGCTGTCTTTCGGCACGGACACTGTCACCCAGGTGGCGTCGAAGTTGGGGTTCGACGATTCTGCGAACTTCACGAAGTTCTTCGCCACCCGGGTGGGTGTTTCTCCGCTGACCTTTCGTCAGGACGTCAGAGCGCGCTGAATGCCGCCCATCGCGCGTCGGCGCTGTCGAGGGTTCCGATACTGTTCTGCCCCTTGCCATGTGCGATGCCGTCCAGATCCTGGATGATCCAGTAGATGGCAAAAGGATGGCTGCCGAACCAGAGATCACCGCTGACGTCCAGAGCGTGCGCCGGATCGGGTGTCAGGTTGTCGAACAGTGGAGTGTTTCGCACGATGGATGCGTCGTACTGCTGCCCGGAAAGTACGGCGACGGTCTGCGCCGCATGCTCGGGTAGGAGTTCAGGTGAGACGGGCGAAATCGTGCCGGTGTCTTGATTGTTGGTCGCGTTGATTTCCGATGCCGGCCTGGTGAATCCGGCCTCGGTGACCAGTGTGGAGATGGGAGTGGTCGGTGGCACGGTGAACAGGTTTCCGCTGTAGCCGAGAAGGATCGCAAGGCTCTGGCCGGCAGCCGCGGACTTGACGTCTTCGAGACCGGATTCCAGCTTTCCGATCATGGCGGTTGCTTCACTGCCTCGATCGAGCTGTGCCCCAGCTTGTTCGAGCACGTCACGCCACGGCGCCGAGTACGGGAGGACCAAGGTTGGCGCCACGGCGTTGATCTGAGCGAACAGGCTCGGTAATGGACCGGCATTGCTCATCAAGATTTCATCGGGTTCGACGGACGCGATCTCCTCGACGGCGGGGTTGGCGAAGAAGGTTGGCTTGTCGAGAACTTCGACGCCCTGCTCGCGCAGGATCGACTTGGCGACGTCCGATCGCAGGGTGCTGTAGACGACGGTGGGCTTCACGCCGAGTGCGAGTGCACTCAACCCCGCGTACTCGTCGAGCGCGAGAATGCGCTGCGGTGAGGCCGGAACTTCGACGGTGCCGAGTTCGTGGGTGACGGAGCGAGTTGCAGAGGCGGTGTCGGGCTCGGCGGAGCTGCTGCACGCGCTTGCGCCGGCGACGGTCAGGAGAAGCGCCGAGACGATGCCGAATGCGGTTCGGGTGGTGAACATCTGAGGTCAACGATCCATTCGTGGGAAGAAGAAGGACAGGAGGGTACCGGCCAGCAGTAGGCCGGAGCAGACGAAGAGGGCTTGGGAGTATCCGGAAACCAGTGCTTCGGTCGGCGCGCTGTCCGAACGTGCCGTCGAGGAAGCGGCGACGCTCACGAGAACGGCTAGTCCGAGTGAACCGCCGATCTGACGCGATGTACTCAGTAGCCCGGATGCCATGCCGACTTCTTCGGGGGGAGCGTCGGCGGTGGCGACGTTACTGAGCGGCATGAACGACAGACCGATGCCGATGCTCGCCAGAAGCGAAGGCACCAGGATGACGGCCCAGAAGGGACTGTCGAGGTTCATGGTCGAAAACATGAAAGTTCCGATTGCGGCGACTGCTGTCCCGACTACGAGCAGCGGTCGAACTCCGTAGCGCGGAAGGAGTTTGGTGGACGCGAGGATGCCGATCACCAGGCCGAAGCAGAAGGGCAGGAAAGCCAGACCGGTGGTGGTCGGTGAATAGCCCAGCCCGCGTTGCAGGAAGAGTGAGACGAAGAAGAACGCGCTGAACTGTGCCGCGCACACCAGGCACATGATGGCGTTGGCCAGTCCGATTCGGGGTCGAAGCAGGGTGGACAGTCGTACCAGTGGTGTGGCGCAGCGGCTTTCGACCACAACGAAAGCAGTGAGCAGCGCGATCGTGAGCGCGAATCCACCCAGCACGTAACCTGAAGTCCAGGAATGTGATTCCGTGGCGATCACTGTGCCGACAAGGGCGGTGATTCCGGCCGTCGCCAAGATGGCTCCGGGGAGATCGAGAGAGCCGCCTCTGGCGGCTTGGCCGGCCGGCAGGCCGCGGGCACCGGCAACTGCGGCGATCAGGGCCACTGGTGCGCCGGCGAACATCACCCATCGCCAACTGAGCCCTTCGGTCAAAATGCCGCTCAGGACGACACCGAGTGCGCCGCCCAGTGCTGACGACATTGCGCCGATGCCGAATGCCTTGGCCCTGGCGCGTCCGGTGGGAAAGGCCTGACTGAGGGCGGCGAGCCCGGCCGGCGCGATCAGTGCAGCGCCGACGCCTTGAAGCGCCCGAGCTCCGACAAGCATTTCGGCGGACACGGAGAAGGTGCCGACGATGCTGACGAGGGCGAACAGCAGAAGCCCGGAAACCAGAACTCGACGAGTGCCCATCACGTCGCACAGACGACCGCCGAGAAGCAGCAGTCCGCCGAAGGCGAGGGCGTACGCGTTGACGACCCAGGACAACCCGGCGTCGGAAAAGTTCAGCGATTCCTGGATGTCGGGCAGCGCGACGTTGATGACCGACATGTCGAAGGCCACCAGGAACTGCGCTGCCGCGGCGGCTGTGAGGACCAGAGCCGGTGCGGCTACCGCTCGAGTTGTTGTTGTCATTGCAGGTACCTAATTTGTATACGCGTTCTCATAAGTAGTTAGGTTTACCTTGCTGGCGACTGAGATGCAAGGGGTTCCCCGGGCGAGAGCGTCGTAGCAGGGGCGCGCACAATCGACGGATGGCCGAAAAGATGGAACCGAGATCACCGCGGCTCGGACGTCCCCCGACGATCACGTCGGAGCAGATAGTCGACGAGGCGAAACGGCAGCTACAGACCGGCGGCGCCGACGCGTTGAGCATGCGAGCGTTGGCGAAGTCGCTCGGCACCACGCCGATGGCGCTGTACCGGCACGTGGGCGACAAGGAACAGCTGATCAGCGCGGTGCTCGATGTGTACTCACAAGATCTCGGCGCGCTGGTCCTGCCGCAGGATCAGGTCGAACGGCTTCGCACGATCTTCACCGCGATCTTCGAAAAGCTGGCGTCGGAGCGCTGGATCATCGAGTTGCTTCAGCGCGGTGGCCGTGGTGGGAGCGGCGCTGTGGTCTTGGTCGATCGGGCGATGGCTGCGTGTGTCGAACTCGGTATGTCACCTCGTCGCGCACTGTTGGTCTATCGAGCGCTGTGGAACTACACACTCGGCGCATTGCTCAACATCTACGACACCACTACGCGACCGGAAGGCAGCGTGTCACCTCTCGCGGTCAAGATCCGAGAAATCGGGCCCGAGAAACTGCCGGTGCTCAGTGAGGTGCTCGAGGACTGGCCTGGAGGGACGACGACTGAGAGCTACTTGGAAGGACTGGAAGTCTTGATCAGCGGATATATGAACTCCGACTGAGTGTGTTCACAGCAGTCCGTGCCGCGGTGGGATTGTCCCGGACAGTGTCCACCGGCCGATGTGCTGGACCTTCCACCTCGTCGGATCGTGCAGGGTGTGCGTGCGCGCGTCACGCCAGAATCGGGAGAGGTTCGCCGATTCGCCCGCGCTTCTGGTGCCACCGATCTCGAACAAAGTGCTCGTGGCCGCCAATGACGCCCTGGCGCCGACCACTTTGGCAGTTGCAGCGTCGATGGATGCTCGGGCCGTGGAGTCCTCGGTGGGATCACGACGCGCCACGTCGATCGATCGCGCTGCTTCCGCCAAGAGGGATCTGGCAGCGCGAACCTCGATTGCCGCTTCGCCGGCGAGTTGAACGAGCAGTGGATCCTCCACCGCTGTATCGACTTTCGCTTCGAAGAAGGGACGCGCCTTTGCCGCGAGTTTCACGGATTCACGCAGTGCAGCCGACGCGATGCCGGTGTCGATCGCGGCGTGCAGGATCTGGGCCTGTGCTCCGTAGGTGGTCGGGTGAGTGAAGAGCGACGTGAAGGGCACGACATTGAACCGCGGCACCGAAACGGATTCCAGGGTCACGGTTCCGCTTGCAGTTGTCTTCTGTCCCATGCCGTCCCAGTCGTCGACGATCGACAGTCCGGGAGTATTCCGGGGTAGGTAGACCGCGGATTTCACCTGTGCGCCGGTCTCGGTGAATTGATCCGCATTGGCGGCACGCACCACGATCCAATCTGCGAAAAGCGCTCCGGTGCAATAGAATTTTCGACCTTCGAGCACAAAGTCTTCCCCGTCGGGGGTGAGAGTGGTGCCGTCGATGTCGATGGTCTTGTTGCCGCGCTCGCTCTGGGCGTTGGCGAACTGCTTGCCCGACAATGCTTCGGCGTAGAAGAACTGCTTCTGCTCGTTAGACCCCTGGTACCGGAGCGCTTCCAGGAAAGTGAAGTGGCTGTGCGGAATCTGCGCGATGCTGGGATCGCCCTCGGCGAGTAGGCGGAAGACCTCGGCCAACGTCTCGGTGCTTGCGTCGATGCCACCGAACTCCTTCGGCACCGAGAGTCCGAGCAAGCCGGACCGCGCCAGGGTGCGAACCTCGTCGTGGGGAAGGAGGCGCTGCGCATCGCGGACTCCGGCACCTGCCGCGAACTCGTCGGACAGCTGTGACGCCACCGAGAGCGCCTCGTCCTCGCTGGTGATGCGGTGCGCGATCTCCTGAATGTCCACAGCAGTCATGCTGCCACCGTTTCACAGTCGCAGCACCCACCCAACACTTACAACCTGTGTGATCGCTACCCTGGAAACCACTGGGAACTGCATGTTTGCTGGGTTTCATGTCTACTGAACGTATCGCCGACGAGATCAAGTTCGCCTACTGGGTGCCCAATGTCAGTGGTGGTCTGGTCACCTCCGACATCGAGCAGCGGACCAGCTGGGACTACGAGTACAACAAGAAGCTGGCACAGACCGCCGAGAACAACGGCTTCGAGTACGCCCTGAGCCAGGTACGTTACGAGGCGAGCTACGGGGCCGAATTCCAGCACGAATCCACGAGCTTCAGCCTTGCGCTTCTCCTGGCCACCGAGAAGCTCAAGGTGATCGCCGCGGTGCATCCGGGACTCTGGCAGCCGGCCGTGTTGGCGAAACTGGGCGCTACCGCCGATCACTTGTCGAACGGTCGTTTTGCCGTCAACGTCGTCAGTGGTTGGTTCAAGGACGAGTTCACACATCTAGGCGAGCCGTGGCTCGAGCACGACGAGCGTTATCGGCGTAGCGCCGAGTTCCTTCAGGTTCTTCGGAAGATCTGGACGGAAGACGACGTCGATTTCCGCGGCGACTTCTACCGCATCCACGACTTCACGTTGAAGCCGAAGCCTCTCAACACTCCGGAGCGCCCCAATCCCGAACTGTTCCAAGGTGGTAACTCGGCGGCAGCCCGTGAGAACGCGGGCCGGTATTCGGATTGGTACTTCAGTAACGGCAAGGACTACGACGGCGTCACCGAACAGTTGGTCGACGTTCGCCGTGTTGCTCGTGAGAACGATCGGGAGGTCAAGTTCGGGCTCAACGGATTCATCATCGCCCGCGACACCGAGGCGGAAGCAAAGGACACACTGCGCGAGATCATCGCCAAGGCCAACCGCCCTGCGGTCGAGGGATTCAAGAATGCAGTCCAACAGGCCGGCGCATCGACCGCGTCCAAGGACGGGATGTGGGCGGATTCGACGTTCGAGGACTTGGTTCAGTACAACGACGGTTTCCGCTCACAACTGATCGGCACGCCGGAACAAATCGCGCATCGGATCGTCGAATATCGCCGTCGCGGTGTCGATCTGATTCTCGGCGGATTCCTGCATTTCCAGGAGGAGATCGAATACTTCGGGGCCAAGGTGCTTCCGCTGGTTCGTGAACTCGAAGCAGCCGACAGCGACGAGCAGGTGCTCGTCACCGCCGGCTGATCGCCTGATCTCTCAGGACTTCGCGTGGCGTTTCGCCAGCATCCAACGTGAGATCTTCATGTCCCTGGCTTTTCGCTCGATGGTCAGCAGGTCCAGTGGAGCGCTGAACTTCTGAACGGCCAGTGATTTCACACTGCTGAACTCACGCAGCCCATCGGCTCCGTGGATACGGCCGAATCCGGAATCGCCGACCCCGCCGAACGGCAGGGCGGCGATTCCGGCGAAACCGAGAACCGAATTGACCGTGACGACACCGCAGTCGAGCTTCTCGGCAATTGCTCGGCCCTTCGACGAACTCTTGGTGAACACCGAGGCGCCCAAGCCGTACTTCGACGCATTGGCGCGTTCGATCCCCTCGTTCATGTCGGCGACCTTGTTCACCACGACGCTCGGGCCGAACGTCTCCTCGGTGATCGCCGTGGAATCCTCCGGAACATCTGTCAGGATGATCGGATCGATGAACGGACCGTTGAACGAATCAAGTCCGCCGAGTACAGCTTTCGCGCCGCGACTGAGAGCGTCTTCGATCTGGCCCCGGACTATCCCAGTCTGCTTTCCCAGCGTCATCGGCCCGTAGGTCGAGCTGTCGGTGGCGCCGGCGTGGGCGTCTCGTAGCGCGGCGGTGAGCTTGGACAGGAAGGCGTCGTACACGGGCGCTGCGACGTAGATTCGTTCGACGCCGGCACAGGTTTGTCCGCCGTTGCCCACTGCCCCGAATGCCGCGAAGCTCACGGCCGCATCGAGGTTGGCATCGGAGTCCACCAGCATGGCGTCCTTGCCACCGCATTCGGCGACCAGGGGAGTGAGGGTGTTCGCGCAGGCGGCCATTACGCGCTTTGCGGTAGCGGTCGAACCGGTGAATGCGATCTTGTCGACGCCGGACGAACACAGAAGTGCTCCGGTTTTGCCGTCGCCGGTAATGGTCTGCAGGACAGGGTGTCCGGGTGCCGCGATGTTCCACAGCCGGGCCAATTCGACGCCGACGCCTGGTGAGAGTTCGCTCGGTTTGAAGACTACGGCGTTACCGGCGGCCAGTGCGTAGCCGATCGACCCCATCGGTGTGTACAGCGGATAGTTCCAGGGGCCGATCACGCCGACGACGCCCATCGGCCGGTAGCCGACGGATGCAGACTGGTTGGCGCTGATCAGTCCTGCACCGACGCGTCTGCGGCGCAACACTTTCTGTGCGTTGCGTGCCGCCCAGTCGAGATGTTCGACGGCCAGCATGACTTCGAGTAGTGCGTCGTCGCTGGGTTTTCCGGTCTCGGCGGAAATGATCGCCGCCATCGATTCGGCGTGAGTGGCGATCGCGGCGCGGAAATTGCCGAGCACCTTCCGGCGGCCTTGGAATCCGAGTTGATCCCACCACTTCGACGCCGTGCGTGCTGCGGCGACCGCTTTCTCGATCTCTCGCTGGTCTGCAATGGGGTGCTGCGCGACCACGGAATCGTTGCGAGGGTCGAGGCTCGCGAAGGTGTGATCGTCCGATCTCGGATCTGTCGACGTGGACGTGCTCTGGCGGCCGAGCTGTTCTGTCATGTTCTTCAGATCCTCCACATGTCGGTGCATCACATATATGTGATGTGATTTACTGTGCTGGTAGTCACCGTATGCGTCGGACCGAGCTCCGACAAGCCTCCAGCCTCATCTCACTCGGGAGTTTTCGATGTACATGGATTTCACGCAGGAGCAGTCTGATTTCGCCAAGTCGGTAGCGTCGTTCTGCAAGAAGGAAAGTGGTACCCGTGAGCAGCGAGACCTGCTGACCGATCATGGCGCCCATAACCACAACCAGGCGTTCTACGAGAAGATGGCGGAATTGGGTTGGCTCGGGCTGACTGTCCCGGAGGAGTACGGCGGATCTGCCGGAAGCACGGTCGACCTGTGCATCTTTCTGGAGGAAGCCGCCAAGGGCATGGCGCCGATCGGTGGACTCGGCCCGACCGTCATCACCGGGGCTGCATACGAGAAGTTCGGCAGTCCGGCCCAGAAGGAGGCAGTGCTCGGCGGGATCGTCCGTGGCGCGTCTCAGTCGATCTCGATGTCCGAACCCGAAGCGGGCTCCGACGTGGGAAATCTGAGTTGCCGCGCCGAGAAGGTCGACGGTGGGTGGCTGATCAACGGCCAGAAGACGTGGTGTTCCAACGCGCACTTCGCCGAGAACATCCTTCTGGTGGCTCGCACATCCCGAGGTGAAGGCAAGCATGAGGGCCTGACGATGTTCCATGTCCCGGCCGACATCTCCGGATTGAAGATCAGTGGAATCGACACCATGGGCGGCAAGGAGGTCAACGATCTCTACTTCACCGACACATTCCTGCCCGAGGACGCGGTGGTTGGGGAAGTCGGCAACGGCTGGCGTCAACTCATGGCCGGACTCAACATCGAACGCCTCATCCTCGCGGCGATGATGCTCGGGACCGCGCAGCGCGCTTTCGACGACACCCTCGAATTCGTCACCACGCGTAAGCAGTTCGGCCGTCCGGTCGGATCGTTTCAGGCGCTTCGCCATCGGATCGCGGATCTCGCCACGGAGATCGAATGCGGCCGTCTGCTGGTCTACAGCGTGGCCAGGATGGTCGACGCCAACCCGACCAAGATGTTCCCGCGGGAAGCGTCGATGGCCAAGCTCAAGCTGACCGAGACCGCCAAGAAGGTCGCGCTCGAGGGGATGCAGATGATGGGTGGGTACGGTTACGCGACTGAGTTCGACATGGAGCACCATGTGCGAAAGACTCTTGTGTCCTCCATTTATGGTGGTACCAACGAGATTCAGCGAGACATCATCGGCAAAACGTACGGACTGTGAGGATCGGTTGTGGCAACGTCTGCACGCACTCGGAGAGCGACATCTGAGCTGAGGAGACGGCCACAGTTATCGGAGGACGTGGCCAACCACGTTCGCAACCTGATCATGTCCGGCTCGGTCCGTCCGGGCGAGTTCGTCAGGCTGGACGAAACCGCGGCCGACCTCGGGGTCAGCGTCACGCCGGTGCGAGAAGCCCTCGTCGCATTACGCGGCGAGGGGATGGTCGAGTTGGTTCCGCATCGCGGCTATCTCGTCTCGCCCCTCAGTCGCCAGGACATCGAAGACATCTTCTGGTTGCAGGGGCAGATCGCGGTCAAGCTGGCGTTGCGGGCGATGGACAGCATCACCGCTGATCAACTCGCGGAACTCACGGAACTCAATGCCGATTTGCGAGCGGCGGTCGACGCTTCGGATGCAGCTGCGATCGAGCAGTGCGAATTCGAGTTCCATCGCCTGATCAATCGCGCTGCGGGTGGTGCGAAGTTGGCATGGTTCCTGTTCGGCGCGATTCGGTACACCCCTGCTCGTCTCTACGCGACGGATCCAGGCTGGGGTGAGCTTGCGGTATCGAGCCACGATGCTTTGATCGCGGCGTTCGAGAAGCACGATCGAGAACAGGTGGACGCGCAGATGAGTCTGCAGTTCTCCGACGGCGCTGCTCGACTTCTCGCTCACCTCGACAACATCGGGATCTGGGACTGAATCAGGAGCTCAAGACGGCGGCAGGGCGGGTGCGAGCAGGATCGCCGCACATTCGGCGACCAGTTCTTCTTCCGTCACGTCGATGTACCCGTCGAGCCATGCACTGAGGGTCTGCGCCAGGCCGCCGACCAGGAACGTGGCGGTCAGGGTCAGATGACCGCTGTCGTTCAATCGGTAGAAGGTCTTCGCGTTGGCGGCCAGGAGACCGATGAATATCGTCGTCGACGCTTGGCGTTTCTCGGCCAGGACAGGGCTCGTCAGGGCGCTGGAGAACAGTAGACGTCCGCGACGGGGATCGTTCGCGATAGTGCGGACGATGTTCGCGATTCCAGCGAGCGCCTTGCCGCGTTCGGTCTCGGCGGCGTCCACTGCAGCCTGGGTTGAAACGGCGATGTCCGTGATGACGGTGTCGTAGACGGCCGACATCAGAGCATCACGATCGGTGAAGCTCTCGTAGAAGTACCGCGCCGCGACACCGGCCTTCTTGCACACTCCGCGGACCGTCAGTTCGGGCTCGGCGGAGCCCATGAGTTCCAGACCGGCCTCGATCAGCGCCTCCCGTCGTTGGGCTACGCGGAGCGCGCCGTCGACGCCACCGTACGAACGCGGTTGGTCATTCATGAAGACCATCTTTGCATCCCGAGATTGCTTGACATCTCGGCATTTCAGCGTTTCACTCATCTGAGAACATGCGTTCGCAGATATGACTTCGAAGGGGTTCTGCCATGACGGTGAGTAGGTATTCGACGGGCGGGCGCGGGGAAACCGAGGCAGTCGGCGGTATCGAAGCGGTCGACACCAAAGCGATCGACATCGATGCGGAAGTCGAAAAGGCGATGTCCGGTCTCGGGTTGTTGGCAGCCGGCGCGAATGTCATCATGCAGCTCGCGCGTCCGGCGGTGGGGTACGGCGTGTACGAGAGCAAGGTCGAGACGGGTCGGTTGGATCGGCATCCGGTGAAGCGAACCCGGACGACACTGACGTATCTCGCCGTCGCAAGCCTGGCGACGGACGAAGAAAAGAAGCTGTACCGACGCGCAGTCAACGGCTCGCACAAGCATGTTCGTTCCGATGAGAACAGTGCAGTCGAATACAACGCGTTCGATCCGGAACTGCAGTTGTGGGTGGCCGCCTGTCTGTACCGAGGCTTCGAGGACGTCTACAAAATCTTGTACGGGGATCTCGATCCGGTAACCCGGGATGCGTTTTATCAGCGCAGCGCCACGTTCGGTACAACCCTTCAGATGCGACGCGACATGTGGCCGGCGGACCGGGATGCGTTCGAGGTCTACTGGAACGAGAACCTCGACAAGGTGGCGATCGACGAGACGATTCGTGAGCATCTCTACGGGATCGCGTCGGCGACCTTCACTCCGAAGTTGTTGCATCCCGTGGTCGGTCCGCTCAACCGATTTGTCACCACCGGGTTCCTGCCCCAAGCCTTTCGTGACGAAATGCGGCTCCCGTGGTCAGTGCGTCAGCAGCGTAACTTCGATCGATCCATGCGCGTCGCCGCGCTGGTCAATCGGTTCAGCCCGAAGATTCTGCGGATGTTTCCCTACAACTTCTATCTCTGGGATCTGCGTCGGCGCATCGCCAAGGGAATCCCGTTGGTCTGAGCCGACTCTGGCACTTGAAGTGATTGACACCACAGGTGAATCGGACACATACTCAACGTAGTTGAAGTTGACGTCAAGTTTCATCATTCCTGTGGAGGCTGTCAGTGGCGAACATCGAAGGCGTATGTGACCAGCGATTCTCTGGCTTGAAGGAGGCGCTGGCACGCAATCTCGATTCCGGCGAGGACGTCGGGGCAGCGATCGCACTGACGATCGACGGCGAATCCGTCGTCGACATGTGGGGCGGTTGGGTCGACGTCGAGCACACTGCTCCTTGGTCTCGCGACACCGTTACCAATGTCTGGTCCTGCAGCAAGACCGTGACCGCACTGGCCGCGCTCATGCTCGTCGACCGCGGGTTGCTTGATCTCGACGCCCCGGTCGCGCAGTACTGGCCGGAATTCGCAGCAGCGGGCAAGGACCGAATTCAGGTCCGGCAACTGTTGTCGCACACCTCGGGTGTGTCGGGGTGGGATCAACCGTTCACCCTCGAGAACATTTGCGACGACGAATATGCCACCGCCCGGTTGGCGACGCAGGCTCCGTGGTGGGAACCGGGTACGGCATCCGGATACCACGCCCTCAACTATGGCCATCTGATCGGCGAGGTCGTCAGGCGCATCGACGGACGAACCCTCGGTAGCTTCATCGACGAGGAAATCGCCGGCCCGCTCGATGCTGATTTCCGCCTGGGCTTGCCGAAGTCGGAATACGGGCGAGTCTCGAATGTGATTGCGCCACCGCCTTTGCCGATCGACATCGAGGCACTCGGGATGGACAACATCATGGTGAAGACATTCACCGCGCCGCCGGCTGACGCTACAGGTTCGTGGACCGACGGGTGGCGCGCCGCCGAGATCGGTGCGGCCAACGGTCATTCGAATGCGAGGGCACTCGCAAGGATCCAATCGGTGATCGCGTGCGGTGGCAAGGTCGGTGACGTTCGCTTGCTGTCGGAGGAAACGATCGACAAGATCTTCGAGGAGCAGTCGTACGGGGTCGACCTCGTCCTCGGCGTGCCGGTCCGCTTCGGCGTCGGATTCGGATTGCCGACGCCCGAGTCCGTCCCGTTCATTCCGGAGGGGCGAATCTGCTTCTGGGGAGGTTGGGGTGGCTCGCAGATCATCATCGACACCGAGAAGCGCATGACGTTCTCGTACGTGATGAACAAGATGGGGCCGGGTCTGCTCGGTTCCGAGAGATCGGCGCAGTACGTATCGGCGGCCTACGACGCTTTGAGTTGATCGACCGATTCAAATCCGGCAGAACGGTTTTTGTCTGTCGCCGCTGACTATGCTGCCGGATATGCCAGTGTGCTCCGGGGGGAAATCAGCGAGTCCGTTTCGTCGAAGTACGCCCAAAAGTTGCGGAGCTGCATCGGCTGATCGGCGATGAACGGTTTGGTCGACGTCGTCATGCGCTGGTGGCAGTTGCCGGACCAGTTCCACAGTTTCAGCAGGTACCTCCAGGACCGCGGGTTCTTGACTTCCTGCCGGGCGCTGGTCGGCGGAACAGCATTCTGGATGGGGCTGGTGTTGCTGTCGGCGCGATTCAGTGACGTCGGTCCGCAAGGTACGTTCTGGCGAGCGGTCAATCTGGCGGTCATCGCGCTGTGCCTCGGCGCGGCCCTGATCTGGTGGCTGTTTCCGCCTACGCCGCTGTGGTCGTACACCTTTGTCGTGGGTTCCGACGTCGCGATTGCGGCGGCGGCCGCAACCGACTCGGAACCGCTGGGACGACTCATCGCGTGCGTCGTTTTCGCGTCGATCGGCGGCTACATCGCGTTCTTCCACAATCCGAAACTCCAAGTCGGTCACTTGGTCTTCGCCTCGACCGTCACGGTGCTTTCGGGGTGGACTTTGTTGTTCGGGCCAGCAGCGGACGTCGGCTTGGGACTGGCGAAGATCTCGGTTGTGCTGGCTACGATCATCGTGATTCCTGTTGTGTCACAGATTGTTCTGGCGGTCCTGGGTTCGGATGCCACTACCTCCGACATCGACCCGTTGACCGGACTGCTCAACCGTCGCGGATTGGCGCGTCGGGTGAATGACTTGATGGGCGCTCCGGTCACCGAAGCGGATGCACTGCTCGTAGTGGTGATCGACCTCGATCGCTTCAAGACGATCAACGACGTTCACGGCCATGACGTAGGAGACAGCACGATCATGCGAACTGCACTGCGCATCCGTTTGTGGACAACCCAGTCCGCCTTGACTGCTCGTATGGGCGGTGACGAGTTCGTCGTGGTCGAACGGGTACCGGTCAGCGTGATCTCCAGGCTGGAAGGACAGATCCGCTCCGCGATGGACGGAGCGAACGATGACCCTCCGACGAGCGCGAGCATCGGAATGGCGGTCCGCACCGCGCCCCGGAATCCGGGTGAGTCCGTCGACGCTGCTTTTGCCGAACTCTTCCGCGTCGCGGACTCGGTGATGTACGAAGCGAAGCGCGAAGGTGGCAACCAGGTGCGGGCGAGCTTGGTCTGATGTGAGAGCTCAGTCGGCGAAGCTCAGACCACGTTCGGCGAGTGCTTCGCGCAGAATCCTCAAGGCCTTCGGTCCCATCCCGTGCAAAGCGCCGAGTTCCTTCTCGGACACGGACGTCAGCTGCGCGAGATGGGTGTAACCCGCTGCGATCAGCGCGCGCTGTGCGGGAGCTCCCGTCTTCGGGAAGTCGGTTTCCACTGTGCCCGGATCCGGTTCTGTCACTGGCCAACTCCTCCGTGTGGGTTTCTCACAGTTTAGCGAGCGTCGTGAACGATTTCGGGGCTGCCGATTTTGTCGGGCGTTCGCGGAAGTGCGCGAGCTGCCACGGCAATGCCGATGATCGAGACAGCGGCGAAGGTGAAGAGAAGCAATTGCGCAGAACGAAGCGTCGACGGTTCGCCGATGTTGACCAGCACTCCGGCCAGGGCTGCACCGAAGGCATTGGCGATCAGCTGAACGGTGTTGATGGCAGCCGAGGCACGCGCACCTTCTCCGGGATCGGTGACCGAGGTCATCGCCCCGACTGCAAGATGAGGCCAGGCGATGCCGATTCCGACGCCGGCGAACAGCAGTCCGATCACCCACGCGACCATCGCACCGGCGCCGGCGTGTTCGGTGAGAAATGCTGCCATGATGCCCAACCCGATCGCGACGAGGATCGGACCGCTGACAACGATTCGTCGCACGATACGAGGGGTCGTGGCCGAGGCGCTCGGGATTTCGCCGAGAGTCCAGCCGAGAGCGAGTGCGGCCCCGAGGAATCCGGCCGCGAGAGGCGCCAGGCCGGCAAGTCGTTGCCCGAAGAGTGGAATGAACGTCTCGACGGTCGACGCGACGGCGAGGACGACGATGGTCAGGTACACCCATTTGAGAGATGACGCGTTGAACGTCGACGGCGGTAGTACGCCGTGGCGCGAGCGACGGTCAGCGGCGACAAAAGCGATCAGTAGCAGCACAGCGGCGAGAACCATTGCGGCGGTCACGGCGAGGTTGGACA
Organism: Rhodococcus sp. MT28; assembly: GCF_058792695.1. Lineage (NCBI taxonomy): Bacteria > Bacillati > Actinomycetota > Actinomycetes > Mycobacteriales > Nocardiaceae > Rhodococcus > Rhodococcus sp. MT28. Next base: position 1,468,078 of record NZ_JBXAFD010000001.1, on the reverse strand, counting down.
GAATTCCGGCAACGCTGACCAGCAAAGCTGCCGCAGTCAGCAATGCCAGCGAGAGGACCGGCACCGGGCTACTGGTGGTGCTGCCCGGTTCATGTGCCGGTAGCGCGCTGGGGACGAGAGCGGCGACTGCGATCGTCGCGATGACCAGGACGCCGAAAGCCCATCGCCAGGCTCCGAACTGAGCAAAGACACCGCCGATTGCAGGGCCGGCGAAGGTGCCGACTCCCCACATCGCCGAAACCAGCGCGGCCCCGCGAGTCCACAGATGTCTGGGGAGCGCGGCATTGATGACGGCGTAACCGAGACCGGCCAGCAGGCCACCGCCCGAACCCTGGATCGTGCGGCCGACCAACAGCAATTCCATCGTCGGGCTGACCGCACAGACAACGGTGCCGAGCGCGAAGATCGCGAGGCCGATCAGGTAGGCCCCGCGCGGTCCCCTGGCGGCGAGGACGTTGGTGACCAACATCGAAGAGATGACGGAAGCAATGAGGAAGACCGTCGCGGTCCAGGCGTAGTACTGCTGACCGCCGATGTCGTCGATGGCAGTCGGAAGCAGGCTGGTCGTCAGGTAGACGTTGGTCGCGTACAGCGCAACGCCGCCTGCGAGGACGGTAGCGGTGCCGAGGTATCGACCGCTCAGGAGTTGCCGCCAGGTTCCGGCGGGAGCATCGGTGGGGGAGTGCATGTTGTCGAAGGTAGAATCTCGAGTGCGCTTCAGGTCAATGTCGCGCAGCCATTGGGAGGCAGAATGATCCGTAAGAGTGACGAACTTCTCTCGATCGGTGAGGTATCGGAGCGCACCGGCGTCGCCGTGTCGGCTGTGCGCTACTACGAAACACTCGGTCTGGTTCCTGCGGAGCGGACGGCAGGAAATATGAGGAAGTTCCCGCGGCATTCGATCCGGCGGGTGTCGCTGATCCAGTTGGCAGTCAGATTCGGGATACCCCTGGCCGAAGTTGCCGAAGTATTCGGATCGTTGCCGCAGGGGCGAACTCCGACGAAGAAGGACTGGCGCAAGATTTCCACGGAGTGGAATCAGCGCCTCGAGGATCGCAAGCAGGCCATCAACCGGATGCAGGACGAACTGACGGGCTGTATCGGCTGCGGGTGTCTGTCACTGAAAACATGCAACCTGCTCAACCCTGGAGACGAACTGGGCCGGGAGGGACCCGGCGCCAGACGTCTCTGAAACTACTGTCGGTCACACTCTTTCGCGTGGCCGCGACTGAGCATTCCACCGACCACCACGACGCTCGATCTCGATGGGATGCGAGAAGCACTCGCTGATGTTCTGGGTGGTGATCACATCCTCGGCGAGGCCGCTGGCGGTCACGACGCCGTCCTTGATCAGAAGAGCATGTGTGGTGGTGCTGGGGATCTCCTCGATGTGGTGCGTCACGAGGATGCTGGCAAGTGACGGGTTCTGATTGCGGAGGTCGTCCAGTGCCGTCAAGAGTTGTTCGCGTGCAGCAAGATCGAGCCCGGTCGCCGGTTCGTCGAGCAGAAGCAGGCGCGGTTCGACCATGAGTGCGCGGGCGATCAGGGCTCGTCCCCGTTCGCCTTGGGACAAGTTGGGCCACAGCGCGTCCGAACGCGGACTCATTCCGAGTAGATCGATCAGTGCGTCGGCGTGAGCCTCTTGCTCCGGCGTCGGTGACCAGCGCGGCATCACCTCGGTGGTGTTGGTGAGGCCGGTGATCACGACGTTGCGGACGGTGATCGGAATTCCGATCGTGTGACGAGGGTTCACGTGCCCGATGTCCATCCGCAGTTCCCTCATGTCGACGCGGCCCAACTTGTGGCCGAGGACGTAAACGGAACCGCGAGTCGGGTGGGCGGTTGCTCCGAGCAGGCTCAGAAGCGTGCTCTTGCCCGCGCCGTTCGCGCCGAGGAGGACCCAGTGTTGTCCGGGTTCGATCGAAATGTTGATGTCTTTCAACAAGTATCGGCCGTCGCGGACGAGATCCACGTGTTCGGTAGACAGAACTGTGCCGGTGGGGTGTTGCACGAGAACTAACCTCTCTTAGGCGTCGAGCACACGCAGTCGTCGTAGGACGGTGTCGATGTTTGCTCGAGTTGCCGCTACCGCGGCTTCTGGGTCGGCGTCTTGAAGGGCCTCGACCAACTGATCATGGGCATGTGAGGTGTCGGGGACGCCGGCCTCGTGGGCCATCATCTCGACGAGGGATTCACGAAGGAGTGGACGCACCGACGTGAAAAGCGAGAGCAGAACTGCGTTTCCGGACAGCCGAACGACTTCGGTGTGGAAGTCGAGGTCGACGTCGACGAACTTCTCGACATCACCCTCGAAATGACTGTGTCGCATGGTCAGTCGACGCCGCAGGCCGTCGAGGTCCTCGGGTTGTACCCGCTCCGCGGCCAGTCTGGCGGCCTCGATCTCGAGTGCGCGACGGACTTCGAAGACCTCGAGGATCCTCGAGCGTCGAAGAAGTTTGGTGAATTCGTCGACGTGCTCGAGTTCGGACGCGGCAGCCACGAAGGTTCCGACGCCGTGTCGGACTTCGAGTAGTCCGTCGCGAGCGAGGAGGCGGATTGCCTCGCGAATCGAGGAACGCCCGACGCCGAGTTCGACGGCGAGGGCCGCCTCGCTCGGTATGCGCTCGGACGGCGCCCACGTTCCATGCATGATTCGCCCGCGCAGCAACTGTTCGAGTTGCGGTACCAGCGGACCACTGCGAAGTGTGAATCCTGTGTGGTCGTCGGACACGGCTCGCCTCTCGGGTGGGTACCGAAAGAGTAACAACTCATCAGACGTCTGAGGACTCGGGTGGCCGGTGTGTCGCCGTAGTGTTCACGCGGTCGAAGCGTGTCAGTTGCGGGTGACGCCGAGGAGCAGTGCGATCAGGTCGAGGGCCGTCTCGATCTCGGCCTTTTCTCGGCCGAGCAGGGGGGCGTAGAGGTGTACGTCGCAGATGCGAACGAGGGCTTCGCCCAGCACTTGCGGCGAGAGCGTGATCGTCAGTTGGCCGGCGTCGACCTGGGACTGCAAGATTTCGGCGGTGATGGAGGCGGAGATCGATTCGATGGAGCCGGGCATCATCGCGAGTTTGATGAACACCATCGGTTCGCGTTTGGTCAGCGCGCGCAGTTCTGTCGACGATTCCACCGATCGCATAACGCGGCCGAAGACGTCGAGAATGTACTCCGGACCTTGCCCCGACGCCTGTGACATCGCCTTTCGGTATGTCCGTTCGGTGGCCTCGGCCAGCACTGTTCCGAGCAGTTCGTCGCGGTTGCCGACCCAGCGGTACAGCGTCGCGCGGCCTACGCCGAGACGTTCGGCGAGCAGTGACATGTCGAGTGGTTCCTCCGCGAGGTACATGCTCGCGGCGGTGTCGATCGCGCGTCGGCGTTCGAGGTCGGTAGGCATCGGGACATTCTCTCCGGTTGTCCGGTACTGCACAATTTCGGCCGTTGAAAAATGGTGAGCCTCGGGGGATCGAGCCTATTGACGAACCTGGCCACGTGAGACACACTAGCTCATTGTCTCATGTTAGTGATGGCGATCACAGTCAGGGGTTCGATCGATGAGTTCAGTACAAACCGTTCGTGGGCCGGTGGATACAGCCGATCTGGGAAAGGTGTTGATGCACGAGCATGTCTTCGTTCTGGGTGAGGAGTTGCGCCAGAACTACCCCGACTACCCCGAACCCTGGGACGAGGAAGTACGGGTAGCGGACGCGGTGGCAAAGCTGACCGAGGTGAAGTCCCGCGGAATCAGCACGATCGTCGATCCCACGGTGATCGGCCTCGGCCGGTACATTCCGCGCATCGTCCGGATCAACGAGCAGGTCGATCTCAACATCATCGTTGCTACCGGCATCTACACCTACAACGACATTCCCTTCCAATTCCATTACACCGGACCGGGATTGCTGTTCGACGGCCCCGAGCCGATGGTCGAACTGTTCGTCAAGGACATCAGGGAAGGAATCGCCGGAACCGGTGTCCGAGCCTCCTTCCTGAAGTGCGCCATCGAGGAGCCGGGCCTTACCCCCGGCGTCGAGCGGGTCATGCGCGCGGTCGGACAGTCGCAGGTGGAAACGGGAGTGCCGATCACCGTGCACACCAATCCGCACACTGAATCCGGGCTGGTCGCGCAGAAGGTTCTGGCCGAAGAGGGTGCGGATCTGACCAAGGTGGTCATCGGTCACTCCGGCGACACCACCGATCTCGACTACTTGTGTGCGCTGGCCGATGCCGGTTCGCTACTGGGGATGGACCGTTTCGGTCTCGAACCGTTCCTGTCGTTCGAGGATCGTGTCAACACCGTGGTGGAGATGGCCCGTCGCGGTTACGCGGAGAAGATGGTTCTGGCGCATGACGCGTCGTGTTTCATCGACTACTTCCCCAGCGCGGCAAGAGAAGTGGCACTTCCGAACTGGAACTACACCCACATCAGTGATGATGTCATTCCGGCGCTGCTCGAACGTGGTGTCACCGAAGACCAGGTCAAGGCGATGCTGGTGGACAACCCACGTCGGTACTTCGAGAGCTGAGATATGACCAACGTGTACGAGAGCAAGCCCTGGCTCGCCAATTACGACGCCGACACTCCGCCGAACGTAGACATCGAGCACGTCGACGCCCTCGCGATGTTCCGTGCTTCGCTGGAGCGCGATCGCACCGCCCCGATCATCAGGTACTTCGACAGGACCGTCAGCTTTGCCGAGCTCGACGAGATGTCGGATGCGCTTGCCGTAGCCCTCGCCAAGGATGGAATCGGGTTCGCAGACAGAGTTTCCTTTGTCCTGCAGAATGTTCCGCAGTTCGTGATCGCGACAGTCGCGGTCTGGAAGCTCGGTGCCGTCGTCGTTCCGGTCAATCCGATGTACCGCGACCGTGAGCTGTCCACCGTACTGGCCGACAGCGGAGCGGTAGCAGTCATCTGTCTCGAGTCCTCGGCCGAGACCGTGGCGACTGCGTCCGAGGGCACCGAAGTGCGACGGGTCATCACTACGTCGGAACGGGATTTTCAGTCGCGCGACGATGAACGGATCTTCGGTTCGGCGTCCAGGATTCGGCACGATGGATTTCCGGATCTACTGGAATTGATCGAGGCTCATCGAGGGCAGAAGCCCGAGAAGGTCGATCTGTCCCCGGAAGACCTTGCCTACCTTCCCTATACGTCAGGGACAACCGGCCCGCCGAAGGGGTCGATGAACTCGCACGCAAATGTCGTGTTCGCAGCGCAGATCTATCGGGACTGGCTGGGGTTGCGCCCCGGCGGCGCGATGTTCGCGGTGGCGCCACTGTTCCATATCACCGGGTTGATCGGGCACGTCGCGGCTCCACTCCTGGCCGGCGCGCCCACGATTCTGACCTGCCGATTCCATCCCATCGTTGCAGCGGAGTCAATTTCGGAGCATCGGGCTACCGCGATCATCGGAGCGATCACGGTATTCATCGCGTGGACGGACAGCGCCGCAGTCTCGAAGGAATCTTTGAGCTCTCTCGAGTCGGTGTATTCAGGTGGCGCGCCGATCCCGCACGCGGCGTTGGAAGCGTTCCGGGCGAAGTTCGGTCACTACATTCACAACGGCTACGGGCTGACCGAGACGAACAGCCCGGCAATCGTGGTGCCGAATTCGCGTGAAGCGCCGGTAGATCCGGCGTCGGGGGCCGTTGCTGTCGGCGTACCGGTATCGAATACGTACGCCGAGGTGGTGGACGAGAACGACAAGCCGGTACAGGTCGGGGAGTACGGCGAGATCGTGGTCTCCGGTCCCCAGGTTGCACTCGGATACTGGAACAAGCCGGACGAGACCGCACATGCCATGCCGGACGGGCGTTTTCACACCGGCGACATCGGATTCATGGACGGCGACGGTTGGTTTTACATCGTCGACCGGATGAAGGATCAGATAAATGCCTCGGGCTTCAAAGTGTGGCCACGCGAAGTGGAAGATGTTCTCTACGAACACCCTGCCGTACGAGAGGCTGCTGTCGTCGGTGTCATGGATCCGTATCGCGGCGAAACCGTGAAGGCCTTCGTGTCCTTCAAGGACGGTGCCGAGGCGACCACCGAGGATCTGGTCGAGTTCTGCAAGGAAAGGCTTGCAGCATACAAGTATCCACGCATCGTCGAGGTCATGAATGACCTGCCGAAAACAGTGAGCGGCAAGATTCTTCGTCGTGAACTGCGGGTACCGAACTAGATCTACCTGACCAACGAATTGCCGGCCGCCGACAAGGTGAGCCGGCCATTCGTCGTGGTGGCTGACGAGCATCGGTAGGGGATTTAGTCCCCTATGCGGCAATGCATTTCAGTGATTGACATCACTCTTTTTGTATCGCAGACTGATCGCAACGCCACAGAGTTGAAGTTGGTGTCAGTTTCTACTTCTGGCCCGGCTCCGCTTCTCAACTCCCGGCGCGACGAGCGTCCGACCCATCGAGGAGTAACCCATGACGAGATCGGCAGTGGATTCGAGCACGCAGGCAGGGGGCCTGTCCGATCAGGAACGGAAGAAGAAGAAGGCGCACCGCAAACTTCTAGGCGCGGGACTGCTCGGCAGTTCCATCGAGTGGTACGACTTCTTCTTGTACGGAACGGCTGCGGCACTGGTCTTTCCGCATGTGTTCTTCCCCGATTCATCCGCACTGATGGGCACATTGCTCTCGTTCAGTACGTTCTGGGCCGGCTTCGTTGCCCGCCCCATCGGCGGTTTGGTCGCCGGACACTTCGGCGACAAGTATGGGCGTAAGCCCGCTGTCGTCACCTGCCTGTTGCTGATGGCCGTCGCGACGTTCCTGATCGGCGCGATCCCGAGTGCGTCGGCAATCGGCGTCGTCGCTCCGATTCTTCTGGTGACACTGCGATTCATCCAAGGTCTCGCCTGCGGTGGCCAGTGGGGCGGAATCGTCCTTCTCCTCACCGAATCCGCGAGTCCCAAGAAGCGCGGATTCTCAGGCACTTTCGGTCAGATGGGTGTCTCGTTCGGTGTAGTGCTGGGCAACCTGGTCTTCCTCGTTGCGACCGCGACCATTTCCAATGATGCATTCCTGAGCTGGGGTTGGCGAGTTCCGTTCTTCGCCAGCGCGCTGCTCTTCCCTGTGGTTCTGTACATCCAGACGAAGGTCGAGGACACGCCGGAATTCCTCGAGTTGCAGGAAGACGCCAAGAAGAACCAAAAGGACGTCGTCGTTCAGGCTCCACTGGCGCAGGCGCTCAAGGATCACTGGCGCAAGATTCTGCTCGGTTGCGGACTTCTGGCCGCCACCAATGCACTGTTCTACATCAGCATCGCCGGCGTGCTCAGCTACGGCACAACCGAACTGGGGTTGAAGCGGAACTCACTGCTCATCATCTCGCTCCTGAGCGCGTTGCTGACAGTCGGCGTGGTGCTGTGGTCCGGGAAGATGTCCGACAAGATCGGTCGTCGTCCGATGATCCTGATCGGCGCCGCGGCGATCGTGGTCTGGGCATTCCCGTACTTCTGGTTGATCAACACCAAGTCCCTGCCGCTGTTCTTCATCGCGGTGACAGTCGGCAGCGTGTTCCAGTCGATGACCTACGGGCCGATCGCTGCGTACATGGGTGAGCTGTTCGCGCCCAACGTGCGTTACTCGGCAGCATCGTTGGCGTACCAGCTGGCGGCGATCACGGTCAGCGGTGGTACTCCGTTCATCATGACGGCACTCATCGCGAAGACCGGGACCACTACATGGGTTGCCGTGTTCGTAGCCCTCATGGGTCTGGTGACCTTCTTCAGTGCCTGGGTGCTGAAAGAGACCAACCCGAAGGAAGTTCGGGATGATCCGAACGCAATTCCGGGCGCGCACCTGTACGCCAAGTAACTCTTTCGGTTTCGAGCAGACGCCCGCTATCGGTCACCGGTAGCGGGCGTCTGACGTATAACTGGAGCATGGCTGCAGCACGCACAGGCTCCGAAGATGCTTCGTCGACAGCGTCACGGGAACTCCCCTCCACTCAGCGTGGCTTGCGTACGCGTCGAGCGTTGATCGATGCGGCCCGCACCGTTTTCGAACGGTCCGGCTATCTGGACTCGCGGCTGATCGACATCACTGTGGAGGCGCAGTGCTCGGCCGGTACTTTCTACACCTACTTCGCGAGCAAGGAAGAGATCTTCGCGGCAGTGATGGAGTTGGCGCGCGAAGACATGATGCATCCGGGTATGCCGCACACTCCGAAAGGCGCGGATCCTGCTGAGGTCATCGCGGCGAGTAACCGCGCGTACCTCGAGGCATACCGACGGAACGCGAAGCTGATGGGACTGCTCGAGCAGGTAGCAAGCATCGATCCGGAGTTCCGGGTTCTCCGCCTCGAGCGTGCTGACGCGTTTGTTCGACGCAACGCGCGCAGTATCGAGAAGCTGCAGAAGGCCGGACTGGCGGACGCGAATCTGGATCCGCTACTGACGTCTCGGGCACTCTCCGGGATGATCAGTCGACTTGCGTTCGGGTACTTCGTATCCCGCGGCGGCGAGGACGGCGCCGCCGGAGTGACCTTCGATGGTCTGCTCGATACGGTCAACCGGTTGTGGATCAACACTTTGCAATTCTCGCTACGCCAAAATTGATGTTGACGCCGGGTTCATGTTTGGTGTCTGATGGAGCAATGACACCCACGCGTACGGCAGTGCTCGTCGATTTCGGTGGAGTTCTCACCTCCAGTGTGCTGCGGGCCTTCGAAGATTTCGGGGCCTCGCTTGGCGGCGACCCACGACTTCCGTTGACCCTGCTCTCCCGCGACGACGTCTCGAAGAAACTGCTCTCCGATCACGAATCCGGAAAGATCGACCAGGAGGCCTTCGAAGCAGGATTCGGGGAACGGCTACGAGCGCACGGCGCCGTCGTGGACAGCGAAGGATTGGTCGACCGTATGCAGGCCGGGCTTGTCCGAGACGAAGAGATGGTGCGACTGATTGCGGACGTCCGAGCGGCGGGTCACCCTGTTGCGCTCGTGTCCAATGCTTTCGGGCGTGATTGCTACGCGGGTTTTGTGCTCGAGGACCTCGCCGACGAAGTGGTGATCTCCTCGGAAGTAGGGATTCGTAAGCCCTCTCGTCAGATCTACACCATCGCGTGTGAGCGGCTGGGTGTAGCGCCCGAAGGCGCCGTGATGATCGACGACCTGCAACAGAACCTCGACGGCGCGGCACGATTGGGGATCGCCGGCATTCTCCACACCGATGCGGAAAGCACTCGCAGTCAGTTGGAATCGACGTTCGGACTACTGCCCATGCAGTGAAACTGTAGGTTCTCGGTAACACTCGAATACTGCTGGAACACTTTTGGAGGAATGAATGATTGCTGTCATCGCGGATATCACCGTCAAAGACGGAAGCGGCGAACAGTTCGAAGCCGTAGTCGCCGAACTTGCCGAGAAGGTGCGCACGGAAGAGCCCGGAACGGTTCTGTATCAACTGATCCGCTCGAAGACGGATACGAATTCGTACAAGTTCATGGAGCTGTATCAAGACAGTGCTGCGATCAAGGCCCATGGATCGTCCGAGCATTTCCAGGCCGCGGGAAAGGCGATGGCGCCCTTCCTCGCAGGCGCCCCGCAGATCGAGTACTTCGACGCACTCTGAGCGCATGGACAGGGCACTCTGAGCGCATGGACAGGTGAACCCCGGCGAAATCTCGCCGGGGTTCACCTGTGTTTTCAGTTCTGCTTCTGGGCGAGGAGTTCGGTGCGGTCGATCGATCGCTTGAGGATCTTTCCCGTCGAACCCTTCGGGAGCGCGTCGATGAACTGGACCACCCGCGGAATCTTGTAGGCGGACAGACGTTCCCGAGCCCACGAGGTGACGTCATCTGCTTCGAGGTCGGAGCCTGGGCGCACGGCCACCACCGCCGCAACCTCCTCGCCGTAGTAGTCGTCGGGTATACCGATCACCGCGGCCTCGATGATGTCGGGGTGCTGGTAGAGCACCTCTTCGACCTCGCCTGGATAGACGTTGTATCCACCGCGGATGATGAGGTCCTTGACGCGGTCGACGATGCGAAGGTCACCGTCGGCGTCGGTCTCGCCGAGGTCTCCGGTGCGGAACCATCCGTCGTCGGACAGGACGGCGGCCGTGTCGGCCGGGCGCCTCCAGTAGCCCTTCATGACCGTCGGTCCTTTGATGAATACCTCGCCCACTGTGCCTGCCTGGCAGACATTTCCGTCGTGATCACGGACCTCGACCTCGGTGCGCGGTACGGCGCGGCCGGTGTATCCGATCTTTGCGACGCGGTCGATGCTGTTGAAAGTTCCGAATGCGCTCGTCTCGGTCAGGCCGTAGCCCTCGAGGATTGTGCAGTTGAACCGTGCTTCGAAGGCGCGAGCGACTTCACCGGGAAGTGATGCGCCACCGGAGATTGCGATCCGCAGTTGTTCGAAGTCGGAGCTGTCCACGTCGGCTGCGGCGTGCAGCATGGCATTCCACATGGTGGGGACGCCCGCCATGATGGTGAGCTTGTCCCGACGCACCAGATCGAGCATGGCGGCCGGGTCGAACCGGGCGAGCAGGGACAGCGATCCGCCGCCGGTGAAGGTTGCCATCATGACCGAACCCTGGCCGAAGATGTGAAAGAGCGGCAGCCCGGTACCGGTGCGGTCCGAGGGATTTCCGCGGCTGCTCTCGGCGCCGATCTCACCGGCAGACAACAGATTCCCGACTGTCAGCTGAGCGCCCTTCGGACGTCCGGTGGTACCGGAGGTGTAGAGAATCGCCGTGGTGTCCGCTGCGTCGCGGTCGACCACCGTTGCCGGTGGATGGTCGGCCTTCGCCGATTCTTCGGTGAGCGTCCACACCGGGACGCCGCGCGCACTCCCTGCATCCTGAACTGCGGGACCGAGCTGGTGCCAGGCGATCGCCAGCGAAATCTCGGCGTCGTCCAGTACGTACTCGACTTCGGGTTGCGCCGACATCGTGTTGATGGGCACCACGACACAACCTGCAGCCTGAATCCCCATGTACGCCACGATGAATTCAGGCACCGACGGCGCCGCGAGCAGAACCCGGTCGCCGATGCTCAACCCTTCGTCGCGAATGCGGCCGGCAAACGCCAGAGACGCGTCGTGAAGCTGTCGGTATGTCCAATGACTATCCGTGCCGCGAATTGCAATATTTTCCGGAGTGGCTTCCGCGTGACGGGTCACCGGGTCGAGAACGCTAACCATGGTTCTGCCTTTCGGGAGGAATCGACCGATTGTGTGTCCTGGGTCTCACCAGAGCGTACACTTGAATCCGGCGTCAACATCGAGTCTGCTGGGATTGTCCCGAAAATGATGTTGATCGGAAGGATGAGGAGCGCACCGTGCTCGACGACGAATCGCGAATTGCCGCCTTACCGGTGGCTCCGCCCGCGCTGCTCCGGGATCGACCGACCACCGAGCGGGGGACACGCACGCGTGCGGCATTGGTTGCTGCTGCCCGTAAGGTTTTCGAGCGCAGTGGCTATCTCGATGCACGTTTGATCGACATCGCAAAAGAAGCCGGTTGCGCGACGGGATCGTTCTACACGTACTTCGCGAACAAGGAAGAGGTGTTCGCCGCCGTCCTCGAGGTCGCGCGAGACGACATGATGCACCCGGGCATGGGACGCGTTGCGAGCGCGGACGATCCGTACGCCGTGCTCGAGGCAAGTAATCGAGCGTATCTGGCCGCGTATCAACGCAATGCGAAGTTGATGGGGCTCATGGAGCAGGTAGCTCACATCGACCCGGAGTTCCGGAAGTTCCGCAGCGAGCGTGCCAATGCGTTCATACGCCGTAATGCCCGCGGGATTGCAGATCTGCAGTCCCGCGGCATCGCGGACACGACGCTGGATCCGATGACGGCGTCGATTGCTCTGTCCGGCATGGTGAGTCGACTCGCCTACAGTCTGTTCACCCTTCGTGAGGGTGAGGTGGACGGGCGTTCACCGGAGTTCGATCAGATTGTCGCCACTGTGACCGATCTGTGGGCGAACGCTCTGAAGTTCCCCGACCGTCTCTGACGAGGTGGGCCGCCCCGGCTGCATCGATGTTCGAGCGGCCGGGCGTCCCAGTCTCGGTTCAGCTCTTTTCGGTTCAGCTCTTTTCGACGACGCGAGCGACGGATTCGGCGACCACGACGGGCTTGTCGGAACCCTCGCGCTCGACCACCTGGCTCATCTTCACTTGGATTCCGCCGGGCAACTGCTCCGCGGACACGACGGTTGCGCGCATGCGGACCCGGGATCCCACGGGAACGGGAGCGGGGAAGCGAACCTTGTCGTAGCCGTAATTGAGGCTGTGGGCGAAGCCGTCGAAGTGGATGAGTTGGTAGGAGAACTGGGGGCCCAGCGAGAGGCTGAAGAGTCCGTGCGCGATCGTGCTGCCGAGCGGGCTCGATGCGGCTCGTTCCGGGTCGACATGAATCCACTGATGATCGTTTGTGGCTTCGGCGAACGCGTTGATGCGCTCCTGGGTGATGTCGTACCACTCCGTCGGGCCAAGTTCCTGGCCGATGAGCTTCTCGAGCTCGGCGAAGGTGGACGGGCGGACGGGCAATTGGTTTTCAGTCATCGTTATCCCTTTACTCGCAGTTCAGGAGGACGGAACGGGCCGTTCGGGTGACCGTCGCGATTCGACGGTTGAAACTGACGCCGGATTCAACTATACATGAGGGGAGACGTGGATCACTGTCAGCGCGTAGGTATGACGCAAGCGAGAGGAATCGCTCATGAAGGTTGCCCAGAAGGTAGCAATTGTCACCGGTGGCGGCGGGGGAATCGGCGGTGCACTGGCCGAGCGACTGGCTGCCGAGGGTGCTCGCGTCGTAGTGGCTGACCTGGACGGGGCAGCAGCTTCGGCAGTAGCAGAGGCGATCAACGCGGAGCGTCCCGGAGCGGCCGTGTCTGCCGGTGGCGACGTCTCCGACGAGACGGTCATTGCGGGCCTGATCGCGCAGGCGGAAAAGGAATTCGGCCCGGTCGACCTCTACTTCGCCAATGCCGGCGTTACCGGTGGCATGGGCCTCGACATCAGTGAAGACGTCTGGGACACGACGATCGACGTCAACGTTCGCGCCCACATTCGCGCTGCCAGGCTCCTCGTCCCCGGCTGGACGGAGCGCGGGGAGGGCTACTTCATCAGCACGGCCTCTGCGGCCGGCTTGCTCAGTCAGGTCGGGTCCGCCGCGTACTCGGTGACCAAACATGCCGCGGTCGCGTTTGCCGAGTGGCTCTCGATCACCTACGGAGATCAGGGTGTTCGCGTCAGTTGCTTGTGCCCGATGGGCGTCAACACCAAGCTCCTCTACGAAGGTGAGAACTCCGGCGATCCGGTCGGCAAGGCCGCAACCGGAGCCGTGCTTGCGGCAGGCAATGTTCTCGAGCCTGCCGAATGCGCCGAAATCGTTCTTGCGGCAGTGGATGCCGAAGAATTTCTCATCCTTCCGCACAAGAACGTGCTGGACATGTACCGGCAGAAGGGCGCCGACTACGACCGTTGGCTGCGCGGGATGCGCCGGTACCAGGCGTCGCTCCTCGCGGGAACACGATGACCGAGGAACTCGTCCTCTCCGAGCAGAGAGGAGCGGTGCTGGTTCTGACATTCAATCGGCCCCGCGTTCTCAACGCGTGGACCAACGAGCTCGAAGATCAGTACTACGACTTTCTGGCCGTGGCAGACGAAGATCCCAGTGTCCGAGCAATTGTTGTCACCGGCTCCGGCCGAGGATTCTGCTCGGGGGCTGACCTCGGCAATTTGAAGAACGTCGGCGAAGTCTCCGAAAGTGATCTTGTCCGGCCGCGAGACCGTCATTTCCCGACCACCATCCGCAAGCCGCTGATCGCCGCCGTCAACGGCGTCGCTGCCGGGCTCGGAATGGTCGAGGCTCTGTACTGCGACGTTCGTTTCGGTTCGAGCGCAACACGATTCACTACCGCGTTCGCGCGTCGAGGCCTGATTGCGGAGTACGGCATCTCCTGGATGTTGCCCCGCTTGGTCGGGCACAGTCGAGCAGTCGATCTTCTGCTTTCCAGCCGGATGGTGGACGCCGACGAGGCGTACCGCATCGGTTTGATCGACCACCTGGTCACCGGCGGTGACGTTCTGGATGCGGCGATTGCTTACGCCGAGGACATCGCGGCGAACTGCTCGCCGACGTCCCTCTCCGTCATCAAATCTCAGATGAGTGTCGATGCGCACTCGACCTTCACCGATTCCGCCAGGCGTGCGGAATCGCTGATGCTGAACGCATTTCACGGCCCGGATGTCGTCGAGGGTGTCAACAGCCATCTCGAACATCGAGCCCCCAATTTTCCTTCCCTCTCTGTCAGGAGTTCACATGTCAGTGTTTGAGTTCTCGGATCGCACCAAGAAGTACCAGGCCGAACTGCTCGATTTCATGGACAAGCACGTTTACCCGGCCGAAGCGGTCTACGAAGAGCAGATGCGTGAGTCCGGTAACCCGCACTTTCAGCCGCCGATCATCGACGACTTGAAGAAGGAAGCCAAGGCCCGCGGGCTGTGGAACCTCTTCCATCCCCATCCCGAATGGGGCCCCGGCCTGACCAACCTGGAATACGCACCGCTCGCGGAGATCATGGGCCGCAGCCACCTGGCCTCCGAGGCCACCAACTGCGCCGCTCCGGACACGGGAAACATGGAGGTGCTCACGCTCTTCGGCACCGACGAGCACAAGGAGAAGTACCTCAAGCCGCTTCTCGAAGGCGAAATTCGTTCCGCTTTCGCGATGACCGAGCCCGAGGTTGCCAGCTCCGACGCCACCAACATCCAGCTCCGTATGGACCGTGACGGCGACGAGTACGTGCTGAACGGCCGTAAGTGGTTCGCTTCCAACGCCTTGCACCAGAACTGCAAGGTTCTGATCGTCATGGGTAAGACCGACTTCAATGCCGCCACCCACCGTCAGCAGTCGATGATGGTCGTGCCGATCGATGCTCCCGGCGTCACGATCCTGCGCAACCTGCCGGTTTTCGGCTACCAGGACCGCGAAGGACACGGCGAGATCACTTTCGAGGACGTGCGCGTCCCGGCCAAGGACATTCTCGCCGGTGAGGGTGAAGGATTCGCGATCAGCCAGGCCCGCCTCGGCCCCGGCCGCATCCACCACTGCATGCGTGCAATCGGAATGGCCGAGCGCGCACTGGAACTGATGTGCAAGCGCGCATCCACCCGCATCACCTTCGGGAAGCCCGTCAGTGACAACGCGAATATCCAGGACTGGATCGCCGAGGCTCGTATCGACATCGAGATGGTTCGACTCCTCACGCTCAAGGCCGCACACATGATGGACACGGTGGGCAACAAGGAAGCGCGCACCGAGATCGCAGCCATCAAGGTTGCGGCACCGAACATCGCGCTCAAGATCATCGACCGCGCCATCCAGGTTCACGGCGGTGGCGGCGTCACCGACGACTTCCCGCTCGCGATGGCTTACGCCCACATGCGCACCCTTCGCCTGGCCGACGGCCCGGACGAGGTGCACAAGCGCGCCATCGCCAAGCAGGAACTGCGCAAGTACCGCGAAGTCAAGGCGAACTGACATGGCAGGACTGGATCTCACCGGTAAGACGGCAATCGTCACAGGCGCATCGCGGGGCATCGGCCTCGCGACCGCGCAGGCGATTGCGGCGGCGGGCGGAAACGTCGTACTGACTTCGCGCTCACAGGAATCCGCAGATGCGGCTGCCGCGCAGGTGAACGGCAACGCGATCGGCGTCGGCGCTCACGCGACGGACGAGGATGCTGCACGCAAGTGCGTCGAGCAGACGATCGAGCGTTTCGGCAGTCTCGACATCTTGGTGAACAACGCGGGCACCAACCCGTCGTTCGGGCCGATCATCAACCAGGATCACTCGCGCTTCGCCAAGACTTTCGACGTCAACGTGTGGGCTCCAGTCCTGTGGACCGGCCTCGCAGCGCGGGCCTGGATGGGCGAGCACGGTGGTTCCGTGGTCAACACCGCTTCGATCGGCGGCATGGCGTTCGAGGCGGGAATCGGTACGTACAACGCGTCGAAGGCTGCTCTGATCCACATCACCAAGCAATTGGCGCTCGAGTTGTCACCGAAGATTCGTGTCAACGCCGTTGCGCCGGGAGTGGTGAGAACCAAACTCGCCGAAGCTCTGTGGAAAGAACACGAAGAAGCGGTGTCCGCGTCGACTGCTCTCGGACGCATCGGTGAACCCGAGGACGTGGCCGCTGCCATTGCCTTCCTGGTTTCGGATGCAGCCCAGTGGATCACCGGCGAGATCATGACCATCGACGGTGGCCAGTTGTTGGGTGACGCACTCCCGTTCCGGCAGGGAGCGTCCGTCGGTGGCTAGCGTCGGAGTAGTGGGACTCGATACCGAAGCGGTCACCGGGTGGATCGCAGGCCTGGGGATCGACTTTTCCGGGCCGTTGTCCTTCGATCGAATCGGCTTGGGGCAGTCGAATCTCACGTACCTGGTTCGCGATCAGGACGGCAATCGCTGGGTGCTACGACGCCCACCGCTGGGGCATCTGCTGGCCTCGGCTCACGACGTGGCGCGTGAGGCTCGAATCCTGAGCGCTCTCGAATCCACCGACGTGCCTTCGCCGCGAGTATTCGGGTTGACCGAGGATCCTGCCGTCACCGAAGTTCCGCTGCTCCTCATGGAATTCGTGGACGGCGAAGTGGTGGACCGAATGCCTCTTGCGGAGGCGTTGTCGGAAGATCGTCGCCGGGCAATCGGAATCTCGCTCGCTCAGACGCTGGCGAAGATACACGCCGTCGACCTCGAGCAGGCCGGTCTCGACGACCTGGCAAGCCACAAGCCCTACGCTGCACGGCAGTTGAAGCGTTGGGGAGGTCAATGGGAACAGTCGAAGACGCGGGAATGCCCTGATCTCGACGATCTCACCCGACGCCTGATTGCAGCCCAGCCGGATCACACTGAAACCACGTTGGTGCACGGCGACTTTCACCTACGCAATGTGATCACCTCGGCGAGCAACGGCGAAGTTGTCGCGGCCCTCGACTGGGAACTGTGCACACTCGGTGATCCGTTGGCGGACGTCGGAAGCTTGTTGGCGTACTGGCCGGCGGCTGGTGAGAATACCGGCGGCGATTTCCCGGCGTCGGCACTCCCGGGATTCCCCTCGCGAGAGGAGATCTCCCGGATCTATCTCGAGGCCACCGGACGGGATCCTGCTGCGCTGAAGTTCTGGCACACGTTGGGACTGTGGAAGATTGCCGTGATCGCCGAGGGCGTGATGCGTCGCGCCCGCGACGAACCGCAGAATGCCGCCGAGAGCGGAACTCCCACCGTGGAACGTATTGACGCCTTGGTCGCCAAAGCCAGGGAAATTGCAGATCAGGCCGGGATCTGACGAGATCGTCCGGTGTCCGTCGAATCACGAAAGTATGGAGGGCCAGTGAGCCAGGAACGTAGAACCGCAATTGTCACGGGTGCAGCACGCGGAATCGGTGCGGCAGTGGCGAAGCGACTGTCGGAAGACGGTTTTGCCGTCGCCGTGCTCGACCTCGACGAAGCGGCGTGTGCCGGAACCGTCGACGCGATCAAGGCCGCAGGCGGACAGGCGCTGGCCGTCGGGGCTGACGTCTCCGACGAGGCTTCGGTCGCCGCAGCGGTGGATCGTGTGGCCGCAGACCTGGGTGCACCTACCGTGCTGATCAACAATGCCGGTATCACTCGCGACAACCTTCTGTTCAAGATGAGTGTTGCCGAGTGGGATTCGGTGATGAACGTCCACCTGCGCGGAGCGTTCCTCATGTCGCGTGCGGTGCAGAAGTACATGGTGGAAGCGAAGTTCGGCCGCATCGTGAACCTCTCGAGCACGTCGGCTCTCGGTAATCGTGGACAGGTCAACTACTCCGCTGCGAAGGCCGGAATGCAGGGCTTCACCAAGACATTGGCCTTCGAGCTGGGCAAGTTCGGCGTGACCGCGAACGCTATTGCCCCCGGATTCATCGAAACCGAGATGACCGCCGCAACGGCCGAGCGCATGGGCGTCGGCTTCGAGGACTTCAAGACCGCTGCCGCTTCGCAGATTCCGGTCAACCGTGTCGGTCAGCCCGAGGACATCGCGCACACCGCGTCGTTCTTCGTCAGCGAAGGCGCGGGCTTCGTTTCCGGTCAGGTCGTCTACGTCGCCGGTGGACCGAAGGACTGACCGTCCGCTCACCGCTCGAACCGAAGGAATGGGCATGGCTTTCGACGAAGAGGCAGTATCGCGTGATCTCACCGAAAAGGTGAACACGCTTCTCGCGGAGAACGATCCGAACAGCGTGTCGGTATCGGATTTCCTCGGCGCACGATTCGACGCCGGACTGGCGTGGGTTCATTTCCCCGAAGGTCATGGGGGACTCGGTGTACCGCAGAGCTTTCAGCGTCAGGTGAACGCTCAGCTGGAGGCCGCCGGTGCACCGGGCCCGGCCACCGGCAAGAACGGGATCGGACTGGGCATGGCGGCACCGACCATCGCTGCCTTCGGCACCGAGGAGCAGAAGCAGAAGTTCCTGCGCCCGTTGTGGACTGCGGAGACGGTCTACTGCCAGCTGTTCAGTGAACCGGGCGCAGGTTCGGACCTCGCGGCCGTCGCTACCCGCGCCGTCCGCGACGGCGGCGACTGGATAGTCAACGGGCAGAAGGTATGGACGTCGGGCGCGCAGAATGCGCAGCTGGCGATTCTCGTGGCCAGGACCGATCCGTCACGTTCCAAGCATGCGGGTCTGAGCTACTTCATCTGCGACATGACCGATCCGGGCGTCGATGTCCGGCCGCTGCGTCAGATCACCGGCGAGGCCGAATTCAACGAGGTATTCCTCACGGACGTCAGGATTCCGGACGCCAATCGCCTCGGAGCCGAAGGCCAGGGGTGGAAGGTTGCGACCACCACCCTGAACAACGAGCGTGTTGCCATCGGTTCGGGCGCACCGCGTGAGGGCGGCATGATCGGAAAGGTCGCTCAGTCCTGGCGTGACGAGCCCGAGCTGCGTAACCCGGCGATGCACGACGAGTTGATGCGGCTCTGGACCGAATCCGAAGTTGCGCGTCTGACCGGTGAGCGACTGCGCCAGCAGCTCGCCGCCGGCCAGCCCGGCCCCGAAGGCTCGGGAATGAAGCTCGCGTTTGCCGGTTTGGCTCAGCAGATTTCGGGTTTCGACCTCGAGCTGCACGGCGAAGCCGGTCTGCGCTACGACGACTGGACGCTGCGTCGACCGGATTCCGTCGACTTCACCGGGCGTGAACCCGGATACCGGTACCTGCGAGCCAAGGGCAATTCGATCGAGGGCGGAACGTCGGAGATCCTGCGCAACGTCATCGCAGAACGTGTACTCGGGTTGCCGCCCGAGCATCGCGTCGACAAGGACATCGCCTGGAAGGACTTACCCCGATGAGCGCCGATCTGCTGTACTCCGAGACCGAACAAGATCTGCGAGCCAGCGTCAGACGACTGCTGAGCGAGCGCGCCGGCGCCGACACCGTGGTCACGGCGTACGACGACGTGTCCGCCGACTTCACCGGGCTGTGGAAGTCGCTGGCGTCGGAACTCGGTTTGGCGGGACTGCTGGTACCCGAGGAACTGGGCGGGGCAGGTGCGTCGACGCGTGAGGCGGCGGTCGTGATGGAGGAGATCGGACGTGCGGTCGCTCCCGTTCCGTTCTTCACCAGCGCTGTGCTGGCGACCACGGCGTTGCTGAAGGCCGGCGAGACCGAGGTGCTCGGTCAATTGGCGGCGGGGGATTCGACGGCTGCTCTGATCGTCCCGTTGTCCACTGCACCAGGAACTTTCACACCCACTGTCAAGGCAACGGCGAGTGGACTCGTCGGCAGCGTCACGACGGTTGCCGGCGTCGCCGAGTCCGATGTTCTTGTTGTTCCGGTTGCCGGTGAGAGCGGTCTGGAGCTGCACACCGTTCGGATCGCCGACGCCACCGTCACGCCGGTTCTGTCCCTGGACATGACGCGCCGATTGGCGGACGTCGAGTTCTCGGGGTCGTCGTCGGTCCGTGTCGACAGCGGCAACGCGGCGCAAGCGGTTGAGGAAGCGTTGCTCTGCGGAAGCGCACTTCTGGCGTCCGAACAGTTCGCTGTAGCTCAGTGGTGCCTCGAAACGACTCTCGCGTATGTGAAGGAGCGCAAGCAGTTCGGCCGGGCGATCGGTTCGTACCAGGCGATCAAGCACCGCCTCGCCGATCTCTGGCTCGAAGTCAGCTCTTCGGGCGCGGCAGCACGCTATGCGGCGGACACCTATGCACGCGGCGACGCCGATGCGGCGATCGCAGCGACGGTGGCCCAGGCATTCTGCAGCGGCGTCGCGGTTCATGCTGCCGAGGAGTGCGTCCAACTTCATGGTGGTATCGGAATGACGTGGGAGTATCCGGCGCACCTGTACCTCAAACGGGCGAAGAGCGATCAGCTGTCGCTGGGAACCGCGTATCAGCATCGGGCACGCCTCGCCGAGTTGGTCGACCTCCCGATCTCGTCCTGAAACTCACCCACTATCTGTCTGGAGAATTGCTGTGAAGGCTTGGCGCGTCAACGAACTCGGTCAACCCCGCGATGTGCTCGCGTTGGAGGAGACCGCGGATCCCACCACGAATGCGACGGAGATGTTGGTCAAGGTGCTGGCGGCCCCGGCCAACTTCCCCGACGTCCTCATGTGCCGGGGTGAGTACCAGATCAAGCCGCCGCTGCCCTTCACACCCGGTGTCGAACTGTGTGGTGAAGTGGTCTCGGTCGGTGAATCGGTGACCAAATTCGCAGTGGGGGACCGGGTGATCGGTAATCCGAGTCTGCCGTCCGGCGGATTCGCCGAGTACTCGGTACTGGATCAGAACAACACGTTCCCGGCGCCGTCGGCTCTCGACGACGCGGAAGCATCCGCTCTGAGCATCGGCTATCAGACAGCGTGGTTCGCTCTGCATCGCCGCACCCAACTGCTAGAGGGTGAGACGTTGTTGGTCCACGCTGCTGCGGGTGGTGTGGGTAGTGCGGCAGTGCAACTCGGCAAGGCGGCAGGCGCCAAGGTCATCGGCGTCGTCGGCGGCCCGGACAAGGCCGAGTACGCGCGCAAGCTCGGCGCAGACCTCGTCGTAGACCGTCACAGTGAGGACTTCGTGGCAGCGGTCAAGGAGTTCACCGGCGGTAAGGGCGCCGACGTGGTCTTCGATCCGGTCGGCGGCGACGCCTACGCGAAGTCCACCAAGTGCATCGCCTTCGAGGGACGGATCGTCATCATCGGCTTCGCCGGTGGCACGATCCCGCAGCCGGCACTCAATCACGCTCTCATCAAGAACTATTCGATCATCGGACTGCACTGGGGGCTGTACAAGGCCTACAACCAGCAGGCCATCGACGACTGCCACGTCGAGCTCACCAGGCTCGCCGATGCCGGCTTGGTCAAACCACTGATCAGTGAGCGGTTGTCGTTGACGGACGTTGCCGAGGGTATCGGTCGCCTCGGCGACGGCACCACTGTCGGTCGCGTCGTGTTCCAGCCCTGATTCTTGCTGTGCGCCTTTATTAACCCCCGGCGGTTAATAAAGGCGCACAGCACTTCGTGTTCGACGAAAGGTTTCCCCGATGAGGCAAGCTGTCATCGTTTCCACCGCCCGTACCCCGATCGGTAAGGCGCACCGCGGCGCGTTCAACAACACTCAGGCTCAAGAGCTTGCTGCACATGCCATTTCGAATGCAGTTCAGCGCGCGGGCCTCGAGGGCGGCGAGGTCGAGGACGTCATCCTCGGCGCTGCGCTGCAGCAGGGATCTTCCGGCGGCAACGTCGCACGGCAAGCGGTGCTGCGGGCCGGGCTTCCGGATTCGGTTTCCGGAATGACGATCGACCGTCAGTGCTCGTCCGGTCTCATGGCCATCGCGACCGCAGCCAAGCAGATCGTGGACGACGGAATGCAGATCGCGGTCGGCGGCGGAGTCGAATCGATCTCGTTGGTCCAGAACGATCACATGAACAACTTCCGCGCGGCTGATCCGTGGCTGAAGGAAAACAAGCCGTCGATCTACATGCCGATGCTGCACACGGCCGAGATCGTCGCCGAGCGCTACGGAGTCACCCGCGAGCAGCAGGACGAGTTCGCGCTCGTCTCCCAGCAGCGGACCGCAGCGGCCCAGGACGCAGGTCGGTTCGATCTCGAGATCGTCCCGCTGCCCTCGATCAAGCAGGTGCAGGACAAGGAGACGGGTGAGATCCGCAGCGAGTCCGTGACGCTGACCCGCGACGAAGGCAACCGCGCTTCCACCACGTTGGAAGGGCTGTCGAGTCTGCGACCGGTTCTGGCCGACGGGACTGTCAGTGCTCATTCGTCCATCACTGCGGGCAACTCGTCTCAGCTCTCCGACGGCGCTTCGGCGTCGGTGCTGATGGAGGCAGGCGAGGCGCAACGCCGCGGGTTGGCTCCTCTCGGTATCTACCGTGGCATGGCTGTCGCGGGTTGCGCTCCCGACGAGATGGGCATCGGACCGGTGTTCGCGATTCCGCGTCTGCTGGATCTTCACGGCCTGAAGGTCGACGACATCGATCTCTGGGAACTCAACGAGGCCTTCGCCTCTCAGGCCCTGTACTGCCGCGACAAGCTCGGGATCGATCCCGAGAAGTACAACGTCGACGGCGGCGGTATCTCTGTCGGCCATCCGTACGGAATGACGGGCGCTCGTCTGGTCGGCCATGCTCTTCTTGAAGGAAAACGGCGCGGAGCCAAGCTCGTGGTGGTGACCATGTGCATCGGCGGCGGTATGGGCGCTGCCGGGCTTTTCGAGGTCGCATGAGCTTGATCGAGGGACTGTTCGACGTCAGTGGCAAGACCGTTGTGGTCACCGGTGGATCACGCGGCATCGGATACATGATCGCTCGCGGGTTTGTCGAAGGCGGAGCGACGGTCGTCATTTCGGCCCGAAAGGCCGAAGCCTGTGACGAAGCCGCGCGAGAGCTTTCGGAGTTCGGCACCTGCATTTCGCATCCGGCCGATCTGTCCACGGACGAGGGGGTCGAGAGCCTCGCTGCGAAGGTCGCCGAGATTTCGCCGACGCTCGACGTACTGGTCAACAACGCCGGTGCCACGTGGGGAGCTCCCGTCGACGATTTTCCGGCCGCAGGCTTCGACAAGATTTTCGACATCAATGTCAAGGCAATCTTCCTCCTGACGCAGAAGCTGTTGCCGCAGTTGCGGTCTGCAGCCACGGCGGAAGATCCCGCGCGCGTGATCAATATCGGATCGATCGACGGACTCGTGGTGTCGGGTTCGGAGAACTTCTCGTACGGAGCCAGTAAGGCTGCGGTGCACATGTTGACGCGCAAGCTCGCGGCAACGCTTGCGGGGGAACAGATCACGGTCAATGCCATTGCGCCGGGCCCGTTCCCGTCGAAGATGATGGCATTCCTCCTCGAGGACGAACAGAGTGCAAAGGCTGTGGCGGACTCGGTCCCGTTGGGCCGGGTCGGAACTCCCCAGGATGCCGCAGGTCTTGCCATCTTCCTGGCTTCACGTGCCGGGGCTTATCTGACCGGCGCGGTGATTCCACTCGACGGCGGTGCGAGCGGAGCGCGCTGACCTACTGACTGATCTTCTCTGTCCGAAAAGGCCTGAAAGTCTGAACTACTATGACTTTCAGGCCTTTTCGCGTCTTTGTCTGATTGGGTTATCTGTGACTGCAGTTGCTAGATTGTCCGAGGTTCGGGGGGAACGACGACGACAACACCAACAATCCCGGCCATGGGGGAGTCATGTTTCGCGCGGGGAGATCGTTGGGGGTGTTCGGGGTAGTTGCTGCTCTGGCAGCTGCTGCCGTCACGGCGGTGGCTTCGCCGGCGATGGCTGCGCCGGGCTGCGTCGGAGTCAGTGGCGTCGGTAGTAGCGGTGGTCCGGCCAATGCGGCGCCGTGGCTCAACGGCAACACCGGAGGGTTGCCAGGTCTATCCGGTCGTACTACCGCGATCGAAAAGGTCACCGGCACATACAGTCCCAACAAGACAGTTGATCGCTTCAATGTCCTGGGTACCGACCTGGGCATCATGTGGGACAACGGTGCGGGGCAGATTCTGACCGCTTTCGGCGATACCACCGGGCTCAGTCGTAACCCCGGCTGCGACGGTTTGGTGGGCGAGTGGCGAAGCAATGTACTCTTCCGCAGCTCGGATCGGGTACTGGCCGACGGTATGCGCATCGACAGCGCGCCGATGGACGGCACAGCTCAGGCGCGTGAGATCATTTCCGGTCTGAAGATTCCGGGCGTCGAGGCCTCCAGCATCCCCACGAGCGGCATCGCAGTGAACGGTGTGCAGTATCTGAGCTACATGTCGGTGCGCAACTGGGGCGAGGCCGGGCAGTGGAGTACAAACTACTCACAGATTGCTACCTCCTCGGACAACGGCGAGACGTGGACCACTCGTCCGGAAACTCTGCGCCCCAACATCGGTGGGGTTCTTCCCGCGGGTGTCGCCCCCGTCGCCGGTAGCGAGAACTTCCAGATGAGCTCGATGGTGAAGGACGGCGGGTTCGTCTACAACTACGGAACCCCCGCGGGACGATCCGGCGAGGTTCGACTTTCTCGCGTGCCCGAGGGGGCGATCCTCGATCTTTCCGCCTACGAGTACTGGAACGGAAACGGCTGGATCCTTGCCGATCCCGCTGCGGCCGTACCCGTCATGGACGGCCGCATCGGTGAGGTCTCCGTTCAGTACAACGAGTTCCTCGGCAAGTTCGTGGCGATGTACGCCGACGCGTTCAGTTCGATCGTGATGCGAACCGCTCCCAGTCCGGTCGGTCCGTGGACGGCACCGGAGACACTGGTCAATCTGGTCGAGGTTCCCGGTATCTACGCCGCATACATCCACCCGTGGTCCAGTGGTTCGGATCTGTACTTCCTTGCCACCACGTGGGCCGACTACAACGTCATGTTGATGCGTACGACGCTCGTTCGCTGATCCGACTCACGCTTGCGTTTGCTGGAGGTACACGATCTCTTCGGTGATCGGCGCGTCGTCATCGGCTTCGGTCGGCGGTTCTTGTCGGCGGCGCCACCAGATGGTGAACAGGACGGCTCCGATCACCAAGGCAGCCAGAGCGATTACCGCCACCCAGAATTTCGGGCCGTAGTATCCGACAAGGACCATGCGCATGGCGTTGCGCGCCCACGTGAGTGGCATCAGAGCGTGCAGCCACTGCAGAACCGTCGGCATCTGTTCGATGGGGTATACCGCGCCGAAGGCGAAGATCTGAATCATCAAGGCGCCCAGAGCGATGAAGGTTCCGTTGACGGCACCGAACACAACGGTGAAGAGCCTGCCCGAGCTGACCGCGGCGGCACCCACCAGGATCATCACTGCGATCATCGCCAGAACACTAGGTGGTTCGACGTTTGCCACGGTCAGTGACACCACCGACAACACGAGCGCCGCGACCAAGGTGACCAGGGCGGGAATGCGGTAGCGGCGCAGCCCCTCACGTACCACGCTGGTGTGCGAGTTCAGTGAACGTCCGCGTCGTGGGCGGACGACGAACCACGTGAGAATTCCGCACAGGAACAGTGCCACCGAGATCACGGCAGGTACGGCTCCCGGCCCGAAACCGGCTGCGGGATAGTTGTTCCGCGCGTCGACGGCAACCGGGGAAGAGAGGAGATTGGCCGTGGTGGCGCGCTCGTCGTCCGTGAACTGCGGTACCTGGGCGGCACCGTCGGACAAACCGGTGGCGAGTTCCGCGCTGCCCGCGTCGAGCTCGCCGACGCCGGCCGATAGCTGCCCGAGACCGTCACGGAGCGCAATACTTCCAGTGTCCAACTGCCCCAGCCCGGTGGAGAGTTCCTGTGCACCGGTAGCGAGTTGGCCTGCGCCGTCGGACAGTTGGCCCAGGCCGGTGTTGAGTTCACCTGCACCGGCCGCGGCGGCAAGGAGCCCACCACGGTAGTCGCTGCTCGGATCAGTGAGCTGCCGCGAGATTTCCCGCGCGCCGTCGCGAAGCTGACCGAGCTGACCGATCACGTCGTCGTCCGACGGTTGTGCAGTCAGGGAAGCCCGCAGTCCACCCAGGGCTTCGACGAGTCCGGCGGAGACCGGATCGGCCGAGTTTCGAAGCATCGACGTGAGGGCGTCGATCTGACCGACGACGGCGTTCGAGGACCCCGCGAGGTCGAGTACCGGGGTGGTGACCATGTCGACCACTTCGCTGATCTGTCGGGCGCCTGCGCCGAGTTCGTCGGTGCCCCCGACCAACTGGTTGAGTCCGCTGCTCAGCTCGCCCGAGCCTGCAGCAGCTTCGCCAGCTCCGGCAGCCAGCTCGCCGGCTCCGGCGGCCAGCTCCTTGCCGCCCTGATTTGCTTCGCCCATGCCGGTGGCGAGTTCCTTGCTTCCAGCGTAGAGCTCGTTGGTTCCGGCAAGCGCTTCGGAGGATCCGTCGGACAGCTGTTGCGCTCCTGCTGCTGCTTCACCGAATCCTGTTCCGAGTTCACCCAACCCGACCAGCACCTGGTCGATGGACTGCTCGCCGATCGACTCGGAGACCGCCGAGCGCACCTGAGCGATGATGCTTTCACCGACCGGGCCGGCGACCAGACTGTTGTAGTCGTTGTACAAGACGTCGAGTTCGGCCTTGCGGCCCGAACCTGATGCGGCACTGGCCACATCCGCGCTGAAAGTTTTCGGAATGACGACCGAGAAGTAATAGGTGCCGTCGTTGACGCCGTCGGCGGCTTCCTGTTCCGAGACGACCTTCCATGCAACGTCTCCGCTCTCGACGAGCGCGGCAACAACTTCATCGCCGGCTTGCAGACGTGTTCCGTCGAGTTCTGTGCCCGCATCGGCGTTGACGATGGCGACGGGCAAGCGGTTGACCGTGTCGCCCGGATCCCACAGTGCCCACATGTAGAACGCCGCAATCGACAGCGGTGCGATGACGAGGACAGCGAGAACTGTCCGGATGATGTGCGTTCGTCGCGTCGTGGCCGCGTTGTCGACTACGGGTTGTGGCGCCATGTGGAGCTCTCTTCTCGTGGACCGAAGCAGGTGTGGCACGAAAGGAAGCCACCAAAACTGCTGGACATACGTCCAGCTCGGTCACGATACAAAGCAAACGGCCATCCTGTGACCGTTTTCGAAGAATTGGGCGTTATCGGTCGCCGTGCTCTGCCTCGATCTTTGCCCACTCCCACCCTCGGAAGTTGGCCAGACGAAGCTCCTCTGCTTCGTCGAAGGTGTACCACTCGGTGCTCGGCGCATCAGGGAGAGTGCCGCGCAAGTATTCGCCCAGGTAGTGAAGTGGGCCTTCCCAGCCGGTTCCGACGCCGTAGCAGCCGGTGTCCGGGTCGTTGCGGAAGACATCGGCGACGGAGGCGTGCTCCAACTCGAGCCAGGTGGCGTCGGGGCCGTCTGCAGTCAGCCGGATCTCGACCTGATCGCTGTATCCGCGATCGCCGGGCGGTGTCCACTGCAGTCGCAGCAGGTGTGGGGCGTCGCAGGCCAGGATCTCGCCACTTGCCTGGCCTTCGAAGGCGTACGAGCCGCCCACCTGGAAGTCTCCGCTCACCGGAAGGAAGAAACGGTTGATGCGGTCAGGGGTCGTGATGGCATCCCAGACGTCGTCGACCGACGCGTTGTAGCGGCGCTTGAGTACGGCAGTTCGAGCCGAACCTTCTGCGATGTCGCGGTTACCCATGCTCCGCTCCACCGCGGTGAGGCTGGTGTCCTGGTTCGCGATCTCGGTCATTGTGAGTCTCCTTCGTCGGAAGAATTCGATTGTGAAGATCTGCTCCGCTTCGAGTCGCGTCGTTTCCCGCGTGCGAGTTCTGTGGCCAATGCGTCGAGAGGGCCGCTCCAGAACTGCCGGAATCCGTCGAGCCATTGGTCCACTTCTTGCAATGGCGCGGGCTCGACGGCATAGAGACGCCTGGTGCCTTCGCTGCGGACGGTGGCGAATCCGTTTTCTCGAAGTACTCGCAGGTGTCCGGACGCGGTCGGTTGCGAGATTCCGAACTCCGCTGCCACGACTTCGGCGATCTGACCCGCCGAGCGCTCGCCGCCGGACAGGAGTTCCATGATTCGTCGCCGCACTGGGTCTCCGAGAACGTCGAATGCATGCACCAGTCATTTATATCGGCAATGACCAATATAGGCAAGCGCCGAAGCTTGTACCCGGACTCGGTCAGTCCGAGAGCGCGAACTCGTCGGCGTCGAAAAGTTCGCCGATCAGCCCGCCGAGATGGCGTCGATGTTCGGCTGACAGCGTCGCTGCCGCCTCGGCATCGTGGTCTGCGCACAGCTTGATCAGTCTGTTGTGATGATCGACGGAGTCCTGGCTCCCGAGGAGGCTCGAGAACTTGCGGTAGTAGATGCGGTGAATTTGTGGGTGAACCTGATGAATCAGCTTCTTCAACAGCGGATTCGCCGCAGCATCGATGATGACGCTGTGTAGGCGATCGTCAGCGGTCAGGGCTCGGCCTATGTCGTTTCGCTTGACGGCGGCAGCGAAGTCCTTGTTGGCCGAACGCATCGCCCCGATCATCTCGTCGGTGAGATTCGGTACAGCGGTGACGACGGCCAGTTGGTCGAGAGCTTCGATGACTGCGAGTGTTGCCTCGACGTCGCCGCGGTCGAGGGTGGTGATGCGCGTGTACGCACCGGGTTTCGCTTCCACGAGTCCGGTGTCGACCAGCCTTGCGAGCGCTTCGCGGACCGGAGTTCTGCTCAGTCCCAGGTACTCGGCGAGTTCGCTGTCCTTGATCTTCGAGCCCGGCGCCAGTTCACCGGTGACGATCGCTTCGCGAATGCGTTCGAGAGCGATGTCGCTCATTCGTGCTCGCTCAACCGGTTTACCGCCACGCAACATACTGGATATCGTACTCTGCAGCCTCCCTGCTGCAGGTCAGCCCGAAACGACCATCGAAGGGTGTCTCCGGGCATCTGCAACCCGCCGGAGCAGAGCGCGGGCGAGAATTGTTGCCGGATCGATGATCTGACAGGTTGTGGCGTCGGCGGGCAGTCCGAGCGGAATCTCGGTGCATCCGGCCACGACGACCTGCGCGCCCGATTCGACGAGAAGATCAGCGGCCCTGACGAGCTTGTCGGTGGTCTCGTCTCCGACGTTGCCGCTCTTGATTGCTCGGATCGCCGGCATCACCAGTTCGTCCTGGATCGCAGGTCCGGGCACCAGGACGTCAATCGAGTGTTCCGACAGCCATTGTTGATACAACCCGGTGCGGACCGTCCCCGTGGTGGCCAATAGTCCGACGGATGTGACGGCGGGTGAGAGCGTCCGGATGTGCCGAGCGACTTCGTCGATCATGTGGACGACGGGAAGTCCCAGTTGGGACGAGATGGCGGGCAGGAAGGCGTGGGCGGTATTGCATGGGATGGCGAGCGTCGTCGCGCCCGACTCTCGGAGAACGCGCGCACCGCGGATCAGCCACGGAGTGGGGTCAGGGCCGTTCTCGGTGAGTGCCAATGTCCGGTCGGGAACGGTGGGATCGGCCCAGATGACAACTTTGGGGTGCTCCTGATCCGTCGAACCTGGTGTCAGCGCAACGAGTTTGGAGTAGAAGTCGGCAGTAGCGGCGGGCCCCATGCCTCCGAGTATTCCGATGACGGGGTCGCTCATGGACGCCGGAGAGCTGGCGCTCTGCCGTATTCGTGGCACCTTCATGCTGCAATCCAACCTTTCGCATCCAATATATTGGATACTCGTAATGTTGACTACAGTGAAGGAGGTCGGAGGTAGTTGTCAAGTAAGGCGCAGTGTTCCCGGAATTGCGAAGTTCGAGAACTCAGCCGATCAGCAGGGGTTCGGTTCGCCGATCTTCACGGCCGAGAGCACGGCTTCGATTTCCCCGAAAGGACTTCCGGCAGAGGGTGTCTGATCGACGACAATCCAGTTGGAATCGACCAGTTGGCGTCGACCCGCGCCGGTTGCGTCAGCACTTCTGGAGAAGAAGACTCCGGCCGACTGAATGGTGTCCTGTGCGTCTTGAAGATTCATGCACACGACGTTGGGCATGACCGCGGGAGCTGCAGCGGGCGTCACTTCCGCGGCGACTGGGGTCGTGGCCAGTGGAGAATTCGTCGTACCGATCACCGAGGTGGTCAATGGAGCCTGAGTCGTCGTGGGTTGAGTTGTCGAGGTTGCAGTGGTGGTCGCGGTGGATGTTGATTCGGCCTCGCTGTCGGTGCTTGTTCCTGAGCACGCGGCAAGTGACGCCAAGGCGAATGCGCTGAGTCCGATGCGAACGGCAGTTGAGGGCGGGCGAATCGATGTCGAAAAGTGGTGTGGTGCGCGCACAGACGTTCCTTGTCGGTAAAGGGGCGATGAAAGCGGAGATTCGAGCGCAGAGCACATCCGACGCCGTCGATGTGCCTTATGTCGAATAGAACCATAGGCTTTCGGCACCGGATTCGAGAGGAATTGCCTACATGCATTTTCTGGAACTACGACACGCGCAGTGTGAACCCCCAGCGGCGTATTCGCCTGTCCTGGAGAGCTACGGAGACGTGCAGACTGTTCTTCTGGGCACCGACCCGCTTCCGGCACATCGACGGTTCGACGCCGTGATCGTGATGGGCGGGCCGATGGGCGTCGGCGATCAGGGCGAGGTCGAGTGGTTGGCATCCGAGATCGAATACATTCGCGATCTGGTCGAGAGCGACGTCCCGGTGTGGGGAGTGTGTCTGGGTTCGCAGTTGCTCGCCGCGGCGCTGGGTGCTCGCGTCTACACGGGCGCTGTGCCTGAAGTCGGAGTTGAGGAGATCACCTTGACTGTCGAGGGCCGGCAAGATCCCGTGTGGGGAGATCTGCCCTCCACATTTCCTGCAATGCAATGGCATTCGGATACCTTCGACATTCCGAACGGCGCGGTGCGGCTCGCTGGTTCAGCCAAGTATCCGAATCAACTCTTCCGATACAAGCAGAGTTACGCCGTTCAGTTTCACCTCGAAGCGTCCTCCGCGGTGGCGCGCGAGTGGATGGAACTGGCCGAGTACCGCGATTCGCTGCATGCTTCGCTGGGAGCGGACGGTCCGCGCATCTTCATGCAGCAGTTGAGTGCAGCCGAGTCGCAGGGGCTCGAGATTGCCGCAGCCGTGATGGAGAAATGGTTGAAATCCATCTCCACCGAATAAGCCCGTTTTGTCCTGATTGACCGATTTACCTGTTACCTTGTGTTCTCGTGGGTGGATGAACCGATCCGGTCGAGCAACACACCTCGTAGAGTCCGGATCTCCCCCGCGAAAGGGGAGCGATGCGCCGGATGCGGAAGATATCGACAGCAGCAGTGACGTGTGTACTCGCGTCGACCGCGGTCTTGGGGGCGACCCAGGCCAATGCATCCCCGTGGGATTGCAATGTCACCGGGAGCTTGGATCAATCAGGTGGGCCGACCAATCCGATTCCCTGGCTCAACGGCACGGATGGCAAACTGCCGGAATTGCAAGGCCGCACCTCGGCGGTCGAGTACATCACGGGCGCGCTGAGCCCCAACCAAACCGTCGAGCGGTTCAACGTTCTCGGCACGGATCTGGGCATCATGTGGGACAACGGCGCAGGTCAGGTCCTGACAGCTTTCGGTGACACCGTCGGTATCGGATCTGACCCTCTGTGCTCCGGGGTGGTCGGCGACTGGCGCAGCAACGTCCTGTTCCGTAGCTCGGACGGAAATCTGTCCGACGGCATGAACATCGACTCCTCACCGACCGACCGACCGAATCACTCGCGCGAGATCATCGGAAGTCTGAAAGTCACCGGCGTCGAAACCAGCAGCATTCCGACGACGGGTATCTCCGTGGGCGGCGTTCAGTACGTCAACTACATGTCGATACGTTCGTGGGGAGGGTCGGGCGAGTGGGTCACCAACTTCTCGCAGATCGCGTCCTCGCACGACAACGGTGAGACCTGGCAGATCGAACCGGCCTCGTCCCGGCCCAATCTGCCGTTGACAGGTAACGACAACTTCCAGATGGGGTCCTTCGTCAAAGACGGTGGTTACGTCTACAACTTCGGCACCCCCGCCGGACGCTTTGGCGAGGGGCGTCTCTCGCGAGTCAAGGAAGCCTCCATCGCGGACGTCGCGGCGTACGAATACTGGGACGGAAAGGCATGGGTCCCCAACAATCCTGCTGCCGCTGCAGTAGTTCTCGACGGGGATGTCAGCGAACTGTCGGTGCAGTACAACAACTATCTCGGAAAGTTCGTCGCGATGTACTCCAACGAGTGGGGAGCGCTGGTGCTGCGGACGGCCTCGGACCTGACCGGCCCGTGGAGCGCACCGGACGTCGTGATCGGCACCGACGCGGTTCCGGGACTCTACGGCGCGTACATGCACCCCTGGTCGCAGGGGCAGGACCTCTACTTTCTCGCCACCACGTGGTCCGACTACAACGTGATGCTCATGAAGACCACGCTGCACCAGTGAACCGGATGGTTATCGTTGAACGGTGAGCACCACCGACAATGCGCTACTGATCACCGCCCTTCGAGACGTGTTGGTGGGACCACTTCCCGAAATCGGCCGACGATTTTCGACGTTGATCGCGGACATGGCGCCGCACACTTCCCTGGTGATCTTCACCCGTGAATGCACCGGTAGGCCGCGCAAGGTCGCTGGGGATCCAGCCGTCGTCGATCGTGTGACCATCGCCGAACTCGACCGTATCCGTACGGATCTCACTGTCGGACAGATATTTCGGGGAAAATGCGCTATCGCCGGCCGGGATCGTGAAGTGCTTGCGATGCTTGATCGAACCGATACGCTTCTCGTTTTGACACCGCACCCCGTACCGGTGAAGACAGCATCCCTCGAATTGATCCAGGCACTGTTCGCAGTGACTTCAACCGGAATTCAGCTCCAGGTCCGGAACGCGAGCCCGGCATATCTCGCCGAGTCGCGGGCAGCGTCGTCCGAGCGTGCACGCACCGTGGCAGAGATGACGGAGGTGCATGCGGCCACCCTCGAGACGATGCTGGCGACGCTGCGCTCGGCGGATCTCGACGACACACGTGCGCGAACCTCGGCCAGGGAGACTGCGGCCTCGGCTCTGATCGGCCTGCGTTCGGCCGTCGACGTGCACCGCGAGTTGGCCGAAGAGTCGACCACCACCGCTTTTGCGCGGATGCGTGGGGAATTGCGTTCGCTGCTCAAGCATCGGGAAATCGCGTTGGAGTTGGTGGAGCCACCCGTCGACGGGCGTGGGTTACCCGGTGAAGTGGCGCACGGCGCCCGCGCGGTCGTCCGCGGCGCGGTCTTGGCCTTGTCGGATCAGCAGACGCTCTCGCGAATCCGGGTGGCCTGGACCCTCGACGCGGCTTCGCTCTCGATCGACATCCGCGACGACGGTGGTGGTGAAGCCGACGTGATCGACGTGGAACGCCAATTACGTTCGAGGGTAGAGACTTTGGGTGGAACCGTCGAATCCGAGTCGACGCCCGGGTGGGGGAACCGGATCAGCGCAACCATCCCGCTCGACGCGCCCGTCGCCCTACCGAACCGCGACGTCCTGACGGAACTGGCTCCGCGGGAGTTCGAGGTACTCGAGCATCTGGTGGCCGGACGGCGCAACAAGGCAATCTCGGAGCGACTCGGCGTCAGTGAGAGCACAGTCAAGTTTCATGTTGCCGGGGTCCTGCGGAAATTGGGCGTCGAGAGTCGGGGTGCGGCGGCCGCCGCGGGCGCCGAGGCCGGCGTGAAGCCTGCACCCTAGTCCTTTCGGCCAGGTCGGTCAGTCAGTTCGACCAGGGTTGCGGGCACCTACTTCGGGCTAACCTTTCAACGAGTGCACATATCGCAATGTGAAAACACGGCGCCATGTGACGACACGTCCTCAATCGCACGAAGCCAGGAGCAAAGCCATGCCACAGCAGGTACGCGGCGTCATCGCCCGATCCAAGGGTGCCCCCGTCGAAATCGTCCCCATCACGATCCCCGATCCCGGCGCCAACGAGGTAGTGGTCGCCATTGCAGCGTGCGGTGTGTGCCACACCGACCTGACCTACCGCGACGGCGGAATCAACGACGAGTACCCGTTCCTGCTCGGGCACGAGGCGTCGGGCATCGTCGAGAGCGTCGGCCCCGGTGTCACTCACGTCGAGGTGGGCGACTTCGTCGTGCTCAACTGGCGTGCAGTATGCGGGCAGTGTCGTGCGTGTAAGCGTGGCCGCCCGCAGTACTGCTTCGACACGTTCAACGCCGAGCAGAAGATGACGCTCGAAGACGGCACCGAACTGACGCCGGCACTCGGCATCGGCGCATTCGCAGACAAGACGCTCGTTCACGAAGGCCAGTGCACCAAGGTCGACGCCTCGGCCGATCCGGCTGTCGTCGGACTGCTCGGTTGCGGCGTCATGGCCGGCATGGGTGCCGCGATGAACACCGGCAACGTCGGACGCGGTGATTCGGTGGCTGTGATCGGGTGTGGCGGCGTCGGCGACGCAGCGATCATGGGTTCACGCCTGGCCGGTGCCAATACCATCATCGCCATCGACCGGGATCCACGAAAGCTGGAGTGGGCCACGGAACTTGGTGCCACGCACACGATCAATGCGACCGAGGTCGACGACGTCGTCGAAGCAGTTCAGGAGCTGACCGGAGGTTTCGGCGCCGACGTGGTTGTCGACGCAGTCGGCCGTCCCGAGACCTGGAAGCAGGCGTTCTACGCCCGCGACCTCGCGGGAACCGTAGTGCTGGTGGGAGTTCCGACGCCGGACATGAAGCTGGAAATGCCGCTGGTGGACTTCTTCTCGCGCGGCGGAGCCCTCAAGTCGTCGTGGTACGGCGATTGCCTGCCCGAGCGTGACTTCCCCGTTCTGGTCGACCTGTACCAGCAGGGGCGTCTGCCGCTCGAGAAGTTCGTCAGCGAGCGCATCAAGCTCGACGAGGTCGAGAAGGCATTCGAGACGATGCACCGCGGCGAGGTTCTCCGTTCGGTGGTGGTCCTGTGACATTGCGAGTCGATCGCGTCGTCACCTCGGGCACGTTCAGCCTCGACGGCGGAACATGGGACGTCGACAACAACATCTGGCTGATCGGTGACGACAACGAAGTGGTGATCGTCGACGCAGCTCACACCGCGCAGCCGATCATCGACGCTGTCGGTGGACGCAAGGTGATCGGAATCGTCTGCACCCACGGCCACAACGACCACGTCACCGTTGCGCCGGAGCTGGCCGAGAAACTCGACGCTCCGATCTACCTGAACCCGGCCGACGATGTCCTCTGGGAGATGACTCACCCCGGGGTGAAGCATCTGAGCTTGGAAGATGATCAGCGTATTGCTGTGGCGGGTACGGACATTCTGGCCATCCACACACCGGGCCATTCCCCGGGGTCGACCTGCCTCTACCTGCCCGAGGCGGGGGAACTGTTCAGCGGCGACACCTTGTTCTCCGGTGGACCCGGCGCAACGGGGCGGTCGTACTCAGACTTCCCGACCATCATCGGGTCCATTCGCGACAAGCTGTTCGCGCTCCCCGCCGAGACCAAGGTTCACACCGGTCACGGCGACGGCACGACGATCGGTACCGAGGCGCCGCATCTCGAAGAATGGATCCGCGCCGGATCCTGATGTGGTCAGAAGCGAAGTGGGGACGCCGGTACCGGCGTCCCCACTTTTGTCACAACGCTGATGCCCAACCGGCGGTGTCGTTCTCACCCGGGATTGCCATCAGGCCGTGCCACAGTTCGAGGATCTCGAACCATTCTGTCTCGGATCGGCTGAGGGGACGGACGGATTCGTAGCCGGCGCGCAGGCTCTGCCGTACCGCGATCGGTGTCGGTCGCCAATCGGTGAACAGGGTGCCCAGATAGACGCTTGCCTTGGCCAGGTCGCTCACCCGGTGGTCGATCACCACGTCGTCGAAGTCGAGTACTCCGGTGGTCCGAGAGTTTCGAGTCAAGATGTTGGCTGCACGGAAGTCGTTGTGTACCAGTTGAGTTTGGTCATCGAGCTCGGACGCACGCGCCAGGAGGCCCACGAACCTACGCGTTGCCTCAGGCGCGAACCCGCGGTCGAAATTCTCGAGCCAACCACCGATGCGCTCCTTCAACCCGGTGCTGCGCGACGAGAAAACCGATCCGTCGACATGGGTGGCGCCGAGCGTTCGGTGTATTTCTGCCAGACATGCTCCTGCCGAACGGACCGCCACGCGGTCCTGCACGTCCAACCAATCTCCCGCCAACTCCGGCAGTACGGTGAACGACACTGCGCACGAAGGCCCTTCCAGTGTTTCCCGGTCCAGCAGTGTTTCCCGGTCCAATCCGTTCAGGGAAGTGATTGGCGACGGAACGGGCGCACCCTGCCCGGCGAGTGCGCTCAGCAGTCGCGTCGACGCCTCCAGGTTCGCGAAGCGCTCTGTGGCGCGCGACCACTTCACCACCAGCCCACCTCGGTCGCTCGCAACCCACACAATCGCGTTCTGGTCACTGATCGCCATTCGCGAGCACTCGAGGGCCGTCAATCCCCAAGTCTGCTCGAGTACCGCCGAGACCCAATGGGTGGCTGCGCCGAAGCTGTTGAATCCGAATCGCTGCTTCAGAGCGGCTTCCGACTCCACCGACTCCCAGAGCATGGACAACCCGAGTGGCAACATGCCGTTCGACTCTAGTGGGGGAAGTTCGAATCGAGGTGTCGATCTCGGAAGCACCCGAAGACGCCTTGGCGACAGCTGCAGTTCAGCCGCCTTGACTCAGTTCGCTGAAGATCAGGTTGGTCTGGGTATTGGCGATGGCCGGATCGTTGAGGTGCGCGCTGACGAAATCGCGAAGCCGAGTGGGGGATTCACACGACACGTGCACCAGGAGATCACGGTCCCCACTCATCAGGAACACTCGCTGAACGGAATCCAATCCGCTCAGGTGCTCGGCAATTTCCGTCATCCGACTTCTGGCGTGGGAGTGAATCAGAATCGACACCATCGCCGAGATCTCGAGGCCGAGTAGCTCGAGGTCTATGTCTGCGTGAAACCCCTTGATGACGCCCGATTCGCGTAGAGCGCGCATCCGCGCCAGAGCGGTCGACGGCGCTATCCCGACCTTCTCGGCGAGTGCGTTGTTGGGGATGCGTGCATCCCGGACGAGTTCGCGGAGAATCGCCGTATCGACGTCGTCGAGCCGAACATGATTCGGCCGAGCTGCGGCAGCTGCCCGTTCGATCGCATTTATCATCCGATTTCTCCCTGCCGTCGCGAAAATATTCAGCATCTATTGACCGCGCCCGTCGATGATCCTAGCTTTTGCCAAACACATCGAATTATCAAACGGTCGAGATCTACACAGTCGACTGTTGCGACGAAGGGGTCTGGATGCTTCCGAGGATCGGCCGACACGCGGGCGACGGACACACGGGCGACTGGAGGGCACGGTTGATCGACATCAGCCCGCCGATCTCCGAATCGACGCCCGTGTGGCCAGGCGATACCGCCTTCACCCGCGCTGTCACGTCCGACCTCGGCGGCAGTGACGCCGTCACCATCAACCGAATCACCACCACTCCGCATATCGGTGCTCACGCCGATGCGCCGGCGCACACTCGCATCGACGGCGCGACCATTGGTTCCGTTCCCCTCGAGCCCTATCTCGGCGAAGCACTGGTGGTCGACATGACGGGGGTCGACGGTGCCGCCTGCATCAGGCCCGTCGAAGAGACGGTGGAGCGACTCGGCGGCCATCTGCCGCAGCGGCTGATTCTGAGGACCTACCCGAAGTACCCGCGCGAGTGGGACAACGACTTCGCCGGTGTTTCTCCGGAGCTGACCCACTGGTTCGCCGACCGCGGTGGAGTTCTGATCGGAATCGACGGCGCCTCGTTCGATCCGATGGACAGCAAGACCATGGACGGGCACCACGCGGCAAGCGATCGTGGCGTCGCGATCCTCGAAGGACTTTGCCTCGACGAGGTCGACGAAGGCTACTACGAGTTGATCGCACTGCCGCTGAAGTTCCTCGACCTCGATGCCAGCCCGGTACGCGCCGTGCTCCGGACTCTGCCTTCATCACTTTCAACGCCGACACATGCAGGAGAAGAATCGTCATGACATCGACAACCACCCTTTCGTTGGAAGACTGCGTCAAGGCCGACGCAGTGGATCCCCTGAGGGAGTTCCGCCGCGAGTTCGCGATTCCGGAGGGCGTTCTCTACTTCGACGGAAACTCGCTCGGCGCGCGTCCCATTGCCGCACAGGAATGCGCCGCGAGAGTGATCGGCGACGAGTGGGGCAACGGCTTGGTTCGCAGTTGGAACGAGGCTGGATGGTTCGACCTCCCGGTCCGCCTCGGTGACAAACTTGCCCCGTTGCTGGGAGCAGGTGAAGGCGAAGTGGTAGTGACGGATTCGACGTCGATCAACCTGTTCAAGGCATTGGCCTCTGCGCTGTCCATCGCGGCTGCTCAGGATCCCAGCCGGAAGGTGATCGTCTCCGAGCGCGACAATTTCCCCACTGACCTCTACATTGCGGAGGGCATCATCTCGCTGCTCGATCAGGGATACGAACTACGCCTGATCGACCAACCGGGCGACCTCACCGAAGCAGTAGGACCGGACACCGCCGTAGTGATGTTGTCGCACGTCAACTACCGCACCGGAAACCTGTATGCGATGACGGAAGTCACTGCAGCAGTGCAGGAACGTGGCGCCCTCATGATCTGGGATCTCGCACACTCGGCCGGCGCCGTCACTGTCGATCTGAGCGGTGCCGACGCCGACTTCGCGGTCGGGTGTACGTACAAGTACCTCAACGGTGGTCCGGGTTCGCCTGCATTCATCTGGGTCAACCGTCGCCATCAGAACACCGGAATCCAGCCGCTGTCCGGGTGGTGGGGGCACGCGCGACCGTTCGCGATGGAGTCGGCCTACGAACCCGGCGCAGGAATACGGCGCTTTCTGAGTGGTACTCAGCCCATCACGTCGTTGTCTCTCGTCGAATGTGGTCTTGACGTCGCGCTCAAAGCTGACATGGCCGACATCCGCAGCAAGTCGCTCGCGCTGGCCGATCTCTTCATAGACCTCGTCGAGGAGCGTTGCGCTGATTACGGTTTGCAGTTGATCACGCCGCGCGAACACGAGCGTCGTGGATCGCACGTGAGTTTTGTTCATCCCGAGGGCTATTCCATCATGAAGGCTCTCATCGCGCGGGGCGTCATCGGCGACTACCGCGAACCCGGAGTGCTGAGGTTCGGTATCACTCCGCTCTATCTCGGATACGCCGACGTGTGGAACGCCGTCGACGTGTTGCGAGACATCCTCGAGAACAAGTCCTGGGATCGCCCCGAATTCCGCGAGCGCGACGCAGTCACCTGATTCTTCCAAGTTTCCGCGGACCGGGAGGTACCGCCTTTCGCAAGGAGCTTTCATGAGTGATTTCAAAAACATTCAGCAGCGAGAATCAGGTCTCAAACGCGAACTCGGCCCCAAGCAGATGAGCATGATCGCGCTCGGCGGTGCAATCGGCACCGGACTCTTCCTCGGCAGTAAGTTCGCCATCGGCTTTGCCGGCCCGAGCGTCATCATCAGTTACGCGATCGGCGGGTTGATCGCCCTCCTGCTGATGGGTGCCCTCGCCGAAATGACTGTTGCACATGCGACATCAGGTTCGTTCGGTGCGTACGCAGAATTCTACGTCGGACCGTTGATCGGCTTCCTCGTTCGCTATCTCTACTGGTCATGCATCGTCCTCGCGGTCGGGACCGAGGTCACCGCGATCGGTGAATACATGCAGTTCTGGTTCGCCGACGTACCGTCGTGGCTGTGGATCGTGTTGTTCTCCGGAGTGCTGATCGGCGTGAACATGTTCAACGTCAAGGCCTTCGGAACGATGGAGTATTGGTTCTCGACGATCAAGGTCTTCGCGATCGTGGCGTTCATCGTGATGGCAGCGTACGTCGTGTTCGGTAGCGGAAACCCGGACTACGGATTCCACAATTACACGGCCGGTGGCGGATTCTTCCCGAATGGTTTGTCCGGCATGTGGTTTGCCGTGATCGTATCGATCTTCAGCTACTTGAGCATCGAGATGATCGCCATTGCGGCCGGTGAGGCGGAAAACCCGGCAGTGGCGGTGAAGAAGGCATTCCGTGTGACGATCGTCCGACTGTTCGTCTTCTACATCGCAACGCTTGCCTTGATTCTGGCAATCGCTCCGATGGACAAGATATTGAGCGGCGGAAGCCCTTTCGTCACGGTGATGCAGGTCGTGAAGATTCCGGGCGCAGACAGCGTGCTGAACTTCGTGGTGATCATTGCCGCGCTGTCCGCGATGAACAGTCAGCTGTACGTGTCTTCGCGAATGATGTTCTCGCTCTCCCGTGCTGGTGACGCGCCGGCCATTCTCGGCAAGGTCAGGGCCAACGGCTCACCGGTCAATGCCTTG
The DNA here is from genome assembly GCF_058792695.1 of Rhodococcus sp. MT28. Classification (NCBI taxonomy): domain Bacteria; kingdom Bacillati; phylum Actinomycetota; class Actinomycetes; order Mycobacteriales; family Nocardiaceae; genus Rhodococcus; species Rhodococcus sp. MT28. The sequence continues at coordinate 1,427,771 of NZ_JBXAFD010000001.1, read as the reverse complement.
CTGCTGTCGACGTCGGGTATCGCCGTCGCAACCATCGTCTACGTTCTCTTTCCCGAGCAGGCATTCACCTTGATGATCTCGCTGTCGATGTTCGGGGCAATGGCGACGTGGCTGCTGATCTTCGTGACGCACTGGTTCTTTCGCAAGCGGATGGCGAGCGAAGGACGGACACTCTCCTTCACGATTCCGTTCTTCCCGGTGGGGACGATACTGGGAGGTGTCCTCATGGTCGCGATCCTCGTCACGACGTTGTGGGTCGAGGATTTCAAGATGACCTTGGTGTTCGGAGTACCGTTTGTCCTCGCCGTGATCGGCATCTACTACTTCACCCGCTCACGTCGGGCACAGAGTCGAGCGGTGACGGCTGAGCAGGTTCAGGACGAGATCACCGGCACGGTGGTCAAGCGGGTGCCCTGACTCGCGCTGGCAATCAAAGGGTTTCGTTGAAGAACTCCATAGTGCGGGTCCAGGCGAGGGCAGCAGAATCCGGGGCGTAGTGGCTGGTCGAAGTGTCGTTGTTGAACGCGTGGCCGGCGTCGGAATAACGGTACACCCGGGCGAGATCGGACGCGGTTGCGCGCAATTGCCCGACGCTCTCCGGCGGGATACTCGGATCGAGGTCGCCGTAGTGACCGAGCCACGGGACCTGCAGTTGCGCTGCAAGTTCGGTGCCTGCGGCAATCCCATCCCATCGGGCTTCTGCAACGCCGCCACCGTAGTACGTGACAGCGGAATCGACGAGGGGTACGGCGGCACACCACAGGGATGCGGTGCCGCCCATGCAGAATCCGAGGGAGCCGACTTTGTCTGCTCCCTCGGATCGGCTGTAGTCGACGGCGGCACGTACGTCGTGGCCGATGCTTGTGCTGTCGAGTGCCATGAGCGCATCCTTCGCGGACGGGAAGTCGGTGAAGGAGGTCTGTGCGCCGCGGTGGTAGAGATGCGGGGCGACGGCAAGGTAGCCGGCATCGGCGAGGCGTTCGAGGATGCTCTCGATGTGTTGGTTCACGCCCCACGCTTCTTGGAGAACCACCACCGCATGCTTCGGTTCTCCTGGCGAATCCGGTCGGCTGACGGTCAGCGGCACGTCGTGTGTGGTCGTCGTGAAAGTTCCCATATCCAGACTGTAGGCGAGCCCAGACTGTAGACGGACCGTCGAACTAGACTCGTCAAATGTTGAGTTCCGCCGTTCCGCCGATCAGCCTGGGCAGTTGGCCGACGCCCGTCGAACCTGTGGCGCGTTGCGCGCAGGCACTCGGATTGGGGCCGGAAGATCTGTGGATCAAACGTGACGACGTCACCGGCCTGGGCGGTGGCGGCAACAAGATCCGAAAGCTGCAGTACACCTGCGCTCAGGCTTTGGCCGTCGGCGCGACGACTCTGATCACTACCGGTGCACCGCAAAGCAATCACGCTCGCTTGACTGCGTCGGCAGCAGCCCGTTTGGGATTGCGTTGTGTGCTGGTGCTCGGTGGTGCCGAGCCGGAATCCGCGCAGGGAAATCTCGTTCTGGATGCACTCGCGGGCGCTGAGATCGTCTGGGCCGGTGGGGACACGGCATCCGCGCTCGACGCCGCGGTGCAGGCCGTCGCGGACTCGGGCGGTGTACCTTTTGTCATTCCCTTCGGTGGTACCAGCGCGGTGGCTGCGCAGGGATACGTGGACTGCGCACGCGAGATCGAACAGCAACTCGCCGGCGTCGATCGCGTCGTGGTTGCACTCGGATCGGGTGGAACGATGGCAGGCCTTGTCGCGCATCTGGGCGTCGACAGAGTTGTGGGCGTCGACGTCGGGGCTGTTGCCGACCCGGTGTCGACTGTCGCTGGGTTGTTGGACGGTGTGCCTGGTCCGACCGTGCGAGCCGCAGATCTTCAGATCCTGCGAAACCAAGTTGGACAAGGATATTCGACGCTCACGGAAGCATCAGCCGGCGCGATCCGATGTTTGGCTCGTACTGAGGGCATCTTCCTCGACCCGACGTACACCGGCCGAGCCTTTGCGGGATTGATCCAACTCGTGAAGGACGAAGCCATCACGGCGGGATCAAAAACGGTCTTCCTGCACACCGGTGGGTTGCCTGGCCTGTTCGGACATCCCGAACTGTCGACGCTGCGGTGAGCGAGCAGATCGACTACCCGCTCAGCAGTCCGCTCGACGAACTGTCCGAGTGGCAACGCGTCGTTCGACCGCTGCGCGTCAGTGCCGACGGGTACTTGCGGTTGGCGACCAATCGGCTGGCCGTCGATTCCGACTACACCTGGGAGATGCACCGCCACAGCGATCACGAATTGCTGTGGGCGATCGACGGTGTTCTCGAGGTCCGTACTCCGGAGACTGTGTACACGGTGCCGAGCGGAGTCAGTCTGTGGATCCCGTCCTTTGTTCCCCACGAGGTGACAGCGCGCAGCGGCACAGAATTGTCGTGCACGTGGTTGGTGGCATCCGATGTGACCGGGTTGGATCGTGTGGTGGCCTTGTCCACCCCTCCGCTGCTCGAACAAGTACTCGATCACCTCACCCGAGACGACCTGACCGACGCGGCTCGTCGACGAGCCGAGGCGTTTGCCATCGACCTCGTCGAACCTGTTCCGCGACTGATTTTCGATGTACCGCTGCCGACGACGCCGTGGCTTCGGCAGATCGCAGATCAGTTGGTCGCCAGCCCGGCCGACACCCGATCGGTCGAGGAGTGGGCCACCGACGCGAAGGTCAGTACGAGGACTCTCACACGAAGGTTTCCGGCCGAGACCGGATTGACCTTCTCGGAATGGCGTATGCGATTGCGGGCTCATCACGCGATGCAACTTCTGGCACTCGGTCGAAGCATCTCGTTTGTGGCGCGGAAGACGGGTTTTCGTTCCGAAAGCGCGTTCGGTGCGGCTTTTCGTCGAACGATGGGCGTGACACCGGGGGAGTTTGCAAGCCTGATCGATCATCCGCGCGCGCCAATGACCGATTGGCTACAGGACTAGTCCGAACAGCGACTCAAAGCATCTCGATCGGACTTGTGCCGTGCCGCAGAATGAACTTAGGGTTGGCTAAACAATCACCCTGTAGGAGTTCTGCGTGCGCGCAATTCGATCATTTTCTTTCGGTTCCAGAGTCATTGCAGCGGCGGCGGTTGCCGTCGTAGGTGCGATGGTGGTGACCGGCTGTTCCTCGTCGTCGGCCGACTCCGAGCAGACGGACGTCCGGACCGTCGCGTCGGCGTACGGGGACATCGAGGTTCCGGTTTCACCTGAGCGCGTCGTCGCCGCGTCGTACGACACTCCTTGGCAGCTCATGTCCCTCGGAGTGAAACCGGCTGCTGTGCAGGACTACGGCAAGTGGATCAGTGAATTCACGCCGGAGCAGCAGGCCTTCGTCGACGGGCTCCCGACCATCGGGCCTTTCGGGGAAATGAACTTCGAAGCGATCGCTGCGGCGGATCCCGACATCATTGTCGGCGACGCCGACGAGGTGGACCAAGCGGCGTTCGACCGTCTGTCCGGCATTGCACCCACCGTCATCGTCAAGGGAGAGAGCCGAGGCGACTGGAAGAAGATCACCACCGAGCTTGCTGAGGCAATTGGCAAGACCGACGTGCTCGAGTCGACGCGGACTGCTTACGAAGAGAATCTCGAACGTGTCCGTGGCGAGTACGCCGACGTGATCGCGACCAACAAGTGGATTCACATTTCACTCGGAGACGCGCCCGGCGCTTTCTCGGTTCAGCAGCCCACCGGTGCGATCGGCAATTTGGTGGTCAACGAACTCGGATTGGCGTACGGGCCCGGTGTTCCGACCAATTACACCGATGCCGGATACGCGTCCTATCCGATGGAGCAGTTGGCCGACATCCTGAACGGCGTGACGGTCGTGCTGTATCCGCTGAACGCGGACGGGTCGACCAGTGCGGCGGTTCAGGCGGTCCTCGACGACAACCTCTTCACGAGGCTGCCGGCGGCGCAGGCCGGGCACGTCTTCGGATTGCAGTCGAGCGTCACAGACTTCGTGACCGCGAACGGTTGGCTGAACGAAGTGAAAACGAAGGTGTTTGCAACGCTCTGACGCTTGCTCACCTTTTCACTGCGTGCCCGCAACTGACCAGTTGAGGGCGCGCAGTCTTTTTGGTCGCCACTACGAGCGGAAATCCTGTCCTCTGCTTATGATTTCTGTCACTGCCGGTTACCGTTACTTCGACGAGGGCGACGCGGTTCGACCTTGCCTTGGCAGGGATCATCGATCCTCGGCGACGTGCGGAGGTGGTCGCCATCCCCGCAGATCCGTGGGGTATTTTGTCCGTATCTACTGTCGGGGTGAGCAGTGATGTGCGGGGGAGTTTCTGGTGAGTACAAGCGCTCGTGCCGTCTTTCGAGCAGGGCGCTCTGGATTTCGGGAGCATACCCGTCCGGGCATTAGTTCTGGTTTGCTGAGCGTGAACGGTGCGTGGGGCGAATCGTTCGAGGGGACGAAAGGCGAGATCGGCGAATGACAGCGACTTCCGACGCACGGCGTACCGAATCGAACGCTGTCCAGAACACCGACTCGCCGTCCGGCGAAAATCCGCGCTGGCGCGACCGCAAGAGGTACCTGTGGCCGCTCGGATTGCTGATTCCACTCAGCCCGTTCATCTCCTGGTTTCTCGTCGACAACCTTCGTCTCGGATTGTTCTGGGCGACCGGCGCGTGGCTACTGGTCATCGTCATCCCGATCATCGACATGCTGGCCGGTGAAGACGGCGAAAGTCCGCCGGACGATGCGATCCCACGACTGCAGAAGGACCGCTACTACCGCTGGTGCACTTACGCGTTCCTCCCCTTGCAATACGCCGGTCTGGTCTTCGCCTGCTGGTGCTGGATCAACGCTCCGATGGGAATCGCGGAGAAGATCGCGATGTCGTTCACGGTGGGCGTCGTCGCCGGCGTCGGTATCAACGCGGCCCACGAGCTCGGCCACAAGAGCGAGAAGATCGAACAGTGGCTCGCGAAAGTGGCGCTTGCGCAATCTCTCTACGGGCACTTCTACGTGGAACACAATTTCGGCCACCATGTGCGTGTAGCTACTCCGCAGGACCCGGCCAGCTCACGGTTCGGTGAGAGCTTCTGGAGGTTCTTGCCACGAAGTGTGTTCGGCGGGCTGCGTTCGGCATGGCGCATCGAGAGCGCTCGACTCCAGAGGAAAGGCAAACGAACCTGGAGCTTCGAGAACAATATTCTCAACGCTTGGGCGATGAGTGTTGTCCTCTTCGCGACGCTGATCGGTATCTTCGGTTGGGAGGTCGCGCCCTGGCTCCTGCTGCAGGCAGTTGCCGGATTCACCTTCCTCGAAGCCGCGAACTACCTCGAGCATTACGGCCTGCTGCGTGGCAAGCGTGCCGACGGCTCGTACGTTCGCTGCAGCCCCGCTGACAGTTGGAACAGCGATCACGTCGTGAGCAATCTGTTTCTCTACCAACTGCAGCGGCACAGCGATCACCACGCCAACCCGAAGCTGCGGTACCAAAGTCTGCGTAGCGCGGCCGAAGCGCCGCAACTTCCGGCCGGCTACGCAGTGATGATCGTGATCGCGTGGATTCCACCGCTGTGGCGCCGGGTGATGGATCAGAGATTGTTGGACTACTACGACGGCGACACAGAACGAATCAACGTCGGCTGATCACGTAGCCCTCTCTGAACTGTTCGGAGTTGTCGTCTCAGCGACCGTCGTCCCACACGGTGTTGCCGCTTGCAGTCGTCGACGGGTAGTCCTGGACGGCGTCCCAATGCTCGACGATTTTGCCGTTCTCGTCGAATCGGAAGATGTCCATCGAGCCGCTGCCGGCCGTTCCCCCACCGGACGAAGCGAAGGTCTGAACAAAGACGAAGTCGCCCTCGGCTACCGTCCGTGGAAACTTGGTGGCCTTGTCTCCGGTAACGGGTTCGATCCCGGCCAGTGCGGTGACAAATGCGTCCTTGCCGTCAGCGAACGAGGGGTTGTGCTGGGTGTAGGTCGGACCGACCAGCTGGTCGGCAGCCTCGGTGGCTTTGCCTTCGTTGAAGGCGAGCTGCAGGAACGTCAACGCGTTGGCCGTGTTGCGCTCCAAGACTTCTGACGACTTGGACGGCGACGAGGTGGGTCCGTCGAACATCGTGTTCGGATTCGCGGACGTTTCCGGCACGTCTTGAATGGCATCCCAGTGTTCGACGATCTTGCCGTTGTCGACGCGGAAGATGTCGAACACGGCCTGGCCGCGGTCGCCGGGTGCAGACGTGGTGTGGGACTGGAGGGCAACCAGATCGCCCTCGGCGAAAACGCGAGTGATCTCGGCATGCAATCCGGGTGTGGCCTCGACGTAACCGCCTATGCCGCTGACAAATCCAGCTGCCCCATCGGCGGCGGTGGGGTTGTGTTGGATGTAGACGTCGCCAAGGTATCGGTCGGCGGCTTGCTGAACCTGACGGCCGTTGAACGCCAGTTCGTAGAAATCCGTGACGATGGTCTTGTTGGATTCGAGTTGATCGCCCTTTTCGGCAACAACGCTCGTGGACGTCGTAGAACTGCTGGGCGTTGCGGATTCCGCGTCGTTGGAGCACGCGGTGAGCAGGAGTGCGGCGGCAGCGGGAACAGTCATCCAGGCTGCGCGCCTACGAAGGTTGCTCATATTCAGTGTGCGACGGTGAAACGCTGGCGACGGTGTGCCGGAGTCTCGATCTCGTCGACAAAAGCGTGTGCGTAGTCTTCTCCCGCGATGGCGGAGTTGCCCTCGGCGTCCGTCAGGAGGATGTCGCCACCCACCTGGAAGGATCCCTTCGGAGCGATGCCGGCATGGGCGCCGAATGCCGCGGCCGGGCTCACGTAGAACCAGTCGACATTGCTGTCGGTCGCGCGGAGCGCATCGAGGACGTCGGCGTGAGCGAGTGCCTCACCCTTGTATGCGTCCGGGAAGTCGGGGGTGTCGACGACGCGTGGCCCACCCTCGGAGACCAACAGGCTGCCGGCGCCACCGACTACGGCAATGCGAGCACCGTTGCGAGCGGCGGCATCTGCGAGGGGAGTGACGGCGTCGAGCAGGCGCTTGCCGTCGATCTCGCGAGCGGGGATGGCAACGACAACGACGTCGTTGTCTGCCGTGATCTGCTCCACGATCGTGTTGTCGTGAACAGAACCCTGCACGACATTCGTGTCGGTTCCGGACTGCGCGCTGCGAGCGACGACGGTTACCTCGTGGCCGCGTGAAGCGGCTTCTTTCGCGATTGCGCTTCCTGCAAAACCGTTTCCACCGAATACTGCGATCTTCGACATGGGGTGTGCCTTTCCTTGATGTCGTCGTTGTGCTTGTAGTAGTAAATTTATTCACCCCGAGGTGCATTGTCTCGGTCAGATGCGGGCATTCCTTGGTGAAAAACAGACATCATGATGACGATGGGCCGACTGCTTCGGGTCGACGTTGCGAACCGTAGGGTTGGTACATGACTCTCACCGCCGACAACAATGCAGGTCCAGTGGCAATCGAGCGCTCGGACGTCGAAGCTGCGCGGACTCGTATCGCAGGACTGGCGCGGCGTACTCCGATCTTTCGCACTGCGCTACCGACGCCACAGGGTGAGGTACCGGTTCTGTTCAAGCTCGAGTACCTCCAGCACGGCGGTTCCTTCAAAGTGCGCGGCAGTCTCAATGCAGTGGAACGAGCGGTCGCCGACGGCACCATGCCCGATGCCGGCGTGGTGATCGCGTCTGGCGGCAACGCTGCAATCGGGGCCGCGTGGGCAGCGCGGCGACGAGGACTCACCTGCACAGTGGTGGTACCGGAGACAGCGCCTGATGCCAAGGTGAAGGCTCTCGGAGAGTTGGGTGCAACCGTTCACAAGGTAGGCGACCGGTATGCGCTCGCTGCTGCCGCTGCGGCGGACATCGCACGCACCAGCGGTGCGCTCGAACTGCATGCCTACGACCTGCCCGACATCGTCAGTGGGGCCGGCACCATCGCTCTCGAGCTCGAAGACGACGCATCCGGACCGATTACGTATTGCGTTGCAGTCGGCGGCGGCGGATTGGTCTCTGGAATCGTCGCGGCGGCTCGTCCCGAAGATCACGTGGTAGCCGTCGAGCCGACCGGGGCTGCCACCTTGCGCACCTCGCTCGATGCGGGGCGTCCGGTGGATATCGAAGTAAACAGTATCGCCGGAGACTCGTTGGGGGCTACACGAATTGGTGCCATCGCCTGGGAGACACTGCATGAGAGTTCGGTAGACAGTGTTGTGGTCGAAGATGATTCGATCCGGCAAGCGCGGGCATTCCTGTGGCGGGAGTTCCGGATTCTGGTGGAGTTGGGAACCGCAGCAGCATTGGCTCCGGTTCTGAACGGAACGGTGTCGCCGCCGTCCGACGGTGAACTGTGCGTGGTTCTATGCGGAGCCAACACACATCCGACCGACCTGTAATTTCAGCGTATTTGTTTGCCTGCGTGTGAGAAAGTCGCAGGTGGGTACCTCTCGCAGTATGAGTACCAGCAGCATTATCTGGATAATTGTTGCCGTGGTCGTGGTGATAGCGATCGTGGCCGCACTCCTGTGGGTGGCGCGAAACAGGCGTGACGAGCGTCGTCACATCGAGGCAGAACAGATCCGCGAAGACGTCGCAGACAAGTCACTGCAAGTAGGCGAGCGCGAGGCGCGGGCAGAAGAGACAGCAGCCAAAGCGCGCATGGTGCAGGCTGAGGCCGACGCCAAAGCGGCGGAAGCGTCTGCGCTGCAACATCATGCAGCGCAGCATCGGAAAGAGGCGACGAGTTCTCGCGACGAACTGAACCAGCAACGAGATCATGCAGACACGATCGACCCCAAGGTCCCCAACCCCGAAGAACCGCGGTCGACGCCGGATCAGAACCCTCGAAACCCTTGATCTCGAAACACTTGATGCAGGCGTTCGAGGGAAGCGTCTGCCCGTATATGGTTCGACGATCATGATGAATAAAGAATCGTCACCGCACGACCAGAAGAGCGTCGCGTCCACGGCGGCTGACGTCGCACAGAACAATGTCTTCGAGCGCTTTGCCCGTGCCGGATTCGTCGTCAGCGGTGTGGTTCATCTGCTGATCGGATATATCGCGATCCGCCTTGCTCTCGGTGGATCCGGGTCTGCGGACCAATCGGGTGCGATGGCCGAGTTGGCAGGAAAGCCAGGGGGTGTCTTCGCTCTGTGGGTCGGCGTCGTTGCCTTCCTTGCCATGGCGTTGTGGAGATTGGCCGAAGCTGCGTTGGGAAGCTCGTCGTCGCCGTCCTCTGACGACAAGAAGAAAGAGTTCTTCAACCGCGCAAAGGCTCTGGGCATTTCGCTCGTCTATTTCGGTTTTGCTTTCACTGCATTCGGATTCGCCCGCGGTAGCGGGAAGTCCAGCAGCGGTCAGAGTGCGGGGATCACGGCGCGTTTGATGGAGAACACGCTTGGAACTATCGCATTGGTGATCGGCGGGATCGCGATCATCGCCGTTGGTGTGTACCACGTGTACAAGGGCGCGAGCCAGAACTTCCTCGATGATCTGAAAGGCACACCCAGCAACTTCGTGCGCCGACTCGGAACCGTCGGGTACGTCGCCAAGGGCTTGGCCATCGCTGCAGTCGGCATTCTGGTTCTTCTTGCGGTCAACAGTTCCGAACCCGGCAAGTCCTCCGGACTCGACGGAGCGTTCAAGACGCTGGGCGCGCAGCCGTACGGAGTGGCGCTGCTGATCCTTGCCGGATTGGGCATCATCACCTACGGGCTCTACTGCTTCGTGATGGCGCGCTCGACGAAGATGTAGCCTCTGTAGGCAAGTGGGCCTATCCGAATGACCCGGTCTGGAAGCCGACGTCGCTGCCCGACGAACTTCCCGTCGAGCTACCGAATATCGGTCGTTTCGGAACCAGATCATGCATCAGGTTCACGGCTGCAGGGTCGATCATCGCCGCATTTCCACCGTTCGCCAGAATCGTGATCGACCAGCCGCTGTCGGGAACCAGCAGGGTGATGCAGTTGGATCCCGAGCTGTCTCCGTTTTTCTTGGCGAACCGTTGTGGGAAGTTCGGCGTCGGGGGTTGGAGCTGCCACGCCATTCCCATTCCGAATGCAGGATTCTCCGGAGCTTGCGTGTCGATCTGCTCGAGCATCGAGGTCAGGACTGGTTTGAGCGGGTTGTTTCCGTAGCCGAGAGTTGTTGCAGCCCAGATCGACATGTCCTCGGCGGTGCTGACCAGCCCACCCCCGCCTGCGATCGCACCCGTGTTGTTCCACAGAGGCGCTCGTGTGCCGTCGAGGTAGTACGGAACGGCAAGGTCGGTTGCTTTGGTCTCGATCACGGTACCCATCATCCCGAGCGGGTCGGTGATTTCGCGGGCGACTGCCGCCGCGAATGGTGGCTTCTCTTGTCCCGGAATGATTTTGTCGGCCATGAGTGTGCCGAGCAGTCCGAACCCGAAGTCCGAGTACAGCCAGTGGCTACCGGGGGCGAACTCCAAGGCGCCGGCGTCTTGGAGTCCTTTCCAGAGCATATTTCTGGTGTACTTCGCCTTCTCGTCCGTGCACGATCGTGTGGGATCGGCACACCCCGCCGAAAGATTGGGCGGGTCGTCGCTCAGGCCGGAACGGTGGGTGACCAGTTGGCGAAGCGTGATCTCCTCGCCGCCGATGCCTTTCGGCAGCGGGTTGCCATCCGAATACTTGCTCGCCAGGTCGTCCAGTCCGACTTCTCCCCGAGAGATCAGTTTCGCCAGTAGTGAAGCGGTGAAGGTCTTGGTCTCCGAGGCGATCTCGAATTGCGTTCGTGGAGTGACTCTCACGCCGTTTTCGACGTCGGCCTGGCCGTAGTGGTACGTAGTGGTGACACTCGCCTTGCGGTTCTTCTCATCCGGTTTGACGATAGCGAAGGCAAGGCCGGGAACGCCGCTGTTCAGCAGTGTCTCTGCGACGCGTTGCACCGCTTGGGCTTCAGCAGGATCGCCGACCCGCGAACCTGGATTGGGTGCCGTGGGGCCGGCGGCGCCGGCGGTCGAGGAGGTCGCGAGGGTTATGACCGCGGTTGCCGCCAGCCCTGCAACGCTGATGAACTGCCGTCGTGACGTCCGGGCGGACCCTCGATCCTGGTTATCCATTGTTTGCACATTACAACCAAAGTCGACTGGTTTGACTGTTTTGTCGGAATTGCCAAGGTGTGGTCCTTAGACGATGGTTTTGCTAAATCACGCCGCCGTTGACGTAGATGACCTGGCCATTGACCCAACGAGCTGGGCCGGCGAGAAACGCGACAGCCTCCGCGATGTCCGCCGGTGTGCCGAGGCGTTCCAGGGGAGCCAGCTTGGACAGGTTCTCCACTGTAGCTTCGTCTTTCCCGTCAAGGAACAGATCGGTGGCCGTGGGGCCTGGGGCTACGGCGTTGACCGTGATATCGCGTCCCCGTAGCTCTTTCGCGAGAACCAGAGTGATCGCGTCGACAGCACCTTTGGTGGCGGCGTACGCGGCATAAGTCGGAAATGCCAGCTTCTTCACGGAGGTGGAGAAATTGATGATCGCACCACCGCGCCGGACACGTCTGGCTGCCTGCTGGTCGACCACGAAGGTCCCTCGGACGTTGGTCCGATGCATCCGATCGAAATCGTCGAAGTTCAGTTCTGCGACGGTGGAGAGAATCATGATTCCGGCTGCGTGAACGACGACGTCGATGCCCCCGAACTCCTCCTCGACCGTATCGAACAGTGCGGCGACTTCACCTTCGTCGGCGACGTCCGCATGCACCGCTATGGCGCGACCGCCCGCAGCGACGATGGCGTCAGCTGTTTCCTGGGCGCGTTGAATGTTTCCTGAATAGTGCACGGCGACAGCCATTCCGTCGGCGGCGAGCTTCTCGGCAGTCGCTCGCCCGATGCCGCCGGAAGCTCCGGTGACGATGGCGACGCGGGTGATGGTGTCAGTCATGATGTAACTCCTGAACTGGTTTCGGTTGCATCGGACAGCTTGCGAAGCCACTCTCGTAGTAGGCCGACTTCGTTGGCGGAGAGAGAAGTTGAATCTGCAGCGGCCAGTTGGGCGTCGAGAGTAGATGCAACTCTGTTGAGTGAGGTTTCCGGGTGGGCGCCGGATTCGTCGATGATGGACGCGAAGATTCCGTCGCGAACTCGCTGTGACAGCGTCGGATCGGGGTACTGTTCCGGCCTGACGACGAGCATCAGAGCGACGCCCGCATTCGCGGACATCACCATCTGCGTAGCCACGTCGACCGATACGGTCAGAACACCTGCCGCAGCGCATCGTTCGAGAACGGATCGAAGTAGCGCCTGAGCCTGCAGGGCGGTGTCGGCGCTCTGGGCGGAAGGTGAGTGCATCAAGCGGTAGTGAGCGGGATGCGCGAGCGCGAAGGCGGTGTGCGCATCCCAGCCGGCCCGCAGATCGGCGACGGGGTCATCGGAAGGTGTCGCAGCCCGTTTGCCTTCGAGGTATTCGAAGAAGCCCGCCTCGACGACGGCTGCGAGCAGTCCGTCCTTGTCGCCGAACTGACGGTAGAGCGCGGGGGCGCCGACGCCGGCCATCTCGCACACGGCGCGGGTGGATATGTCGCCGTTGGGGGAGGTGTTGAGCAGCTCGGTTGCCGCGGCCAGAATCTTTGCTCTCGAGCTCATAAAAACAACGCTAACAGAATTATGTGATCATCGCTACCGGGGGTGAAGAGGCGCTTTGGTGTGTCGGTGTCCGTTGGATGGACTACAGATACCTAGTCCCAAGTCGTGTTAAAACTCTCTGAGTTCGCCCTGTCGATGGCATGTCCCTGCTCAGGAGCGAAAATTCAGGAGGTTCTACCGGTGAAATACCCTTCGGCTCGGTCAGTCATAGTCTTCGTGTTGGCGATGCTGTGCTTCCCGCTGCTCTCGTGTGGTTCGTCCGACACTCCCGTGACAACAGTTGCGCCCGTGACTGCAACTGTCGAGGCCTCGGCAAGTGATGGGCCCGTCGAGGCTGAAGTTGGCGAGGACGGTGTATCGGTCAGTGGGAAGATCGGTCAGCTCGGTGTCACTGCAACAGCGCCCGCGGGAGTCGCGGATATCGGGACCACGCTCACGCTATCGAGTGGCGTCGGGACGAACCGTAAAGTCTTTCCGGCAGAGTTGGTCTCGACAATCCCGGCGCAGCTCACTCTCGAAGACGGACTGCAGCCCAGGAAGCCGATCACGTTGACCTTCGACTTGTCCGGACAACCCGAGATCGTCCGACAGATCAGCGATTCCGTTCGACCGATCGTCGCGGTCAACTCCGATGATCCTGTCAGTAGTGACCTGCTTCCTGCCGAATGGAACGCGGTGTCGAAATCCGTGACGACTACAACCACTCACCTCAGCAGCTTCCAAGTCCTCCTTACCGACGTCGGGCAAGTGCTCACCGACTCTTTCACTCAGGTATGGGTGGCGAGTGCAGGAGGATCCGATGAATTATGCTCTGAGAAAAGCGAACTCGACCTTGCAGGCATGAAATACACGCTCACTGCCTCTAAATCGGGGGTAGTTGCTGCTTGCCTCCGCGCTGCCGAGGAAGGGATCGCCGTCGACTTTGCCACGAAATCCGCACAATATTACGAAGTCAATTCCCAACCGCCCGGCCAATTCGTGAATCAAGGGCCGTTGCAAGGGACTGATCAACTTGCAGTATTGCTTCGATCCAGTTTAAGTGGCGGGAATTCGGGACTATTGACCCCGAAAGGCGCTGGCACACTAGTGTTACCTGCCGGCACGGCCACGGGAGTCGTCCGCCTCGATGTCGATGCCGCCGCACTACAATTGGAGACGATTCTTACCGGTCTCGACATGTATGGGATCCAAGGAGACGAACTGGTCGATGCATTTCAGGCGACCAAATCTGCCTACGACTGTTTGGTGACGGTATACGAGAGTTTGACTGACCCGAGTAAGGCCAGCGTCGGCGAATTCACCAAGGTGCTCGGCGATCTCGCTCAATGTGGACTTGCCGGGGCGACAGGCGCAGTAGGCGACAGTCAAGGTCGGATTCTGCACAAGATGAGTGTCGTCACGTCCCTGTTCACCGCGCTCCCGAGTCAGTTGATGGCCAATATCACGGGAATCGCCGGCGAAATTAATGGTGACAATCACCTCGAATACACCCTGGAAAGTAGGGGACCTGTCCGCGCGACCTCGACTGCGCCGTCGCCGAACAATACTGGCGCCACTCTCGAACTGATCACGAAGATCACCCCAAACGGATTCGGGTTCACTCGTGGGCCAGATCATTACGAGATTTCGGACGTTCACAAGAACAACGGTCGTTTCTACGTGGACGTCAATTACCACTGGAAGCTGAACCGACCAGAAGGCAGCGACCTCGGATACTGCAGAGCTCACGCGCGAATTACCAACAGTGAGGGAACAGAAATCGCGCGCTACGACGACACCGGATTCAACATCTGCCAAGGGGGCGGAGCCTTCGGTACCAACACCCCTATCTACGATCCTGGCACCTACACTGTCACTGTCGACGTCGAAACTGAGCGCGGTGCAGCTCTGAGCATCGCTCGGGACTTCACCGTCGATCAATGACCGGACGTGTAGATCAGAGCGCGGTGGGCTGGAGTGGTTCTATGTCGGAGGTGCGAGGTCCGAACAGGCCCATAGCCCGGGTGCGAATGGACGGTAGTGCTTCGTGGATGCTCCCGCCGAGACGGTGGAGAGAGTTGAACGAGCGTGATTCCCAAACCGGAAACTCTCCGTCGGTGTCGCGTGATGCTGTGTCCCACAGGAGGGCGTCACCGTTTTCGCTCCATCCGAAAACCTGCAGCGAGTCGGGGAGTGACCAATCGCCGTCGGGTTCGATCATCCAATCGAACTCGTCATCCTGTCCTTCTCTGTAGACCGAATGAAGATGGGCGGTGAGGTTGCGGGCGCGCCCTTGCCAGCCGTCGGCAAATCCGGGAAGGACGGGCGGATAGATGAGCCAGAGTCCGAAGGTCCGCGCCCAACCTGCGTGCCTGATGAATGCGCGATATGAATCGGGGAAGCCCTGCCGGTCGGGAAATCGATAGGAATCCATAAGGGCAAAATCGATATGCGCGAGCGTCGGTCGGCCGTCTACCGTCAGCGCGTTGGTTCCCTGTGCAAACACACGCTCAACGCTAGCAATAGGGGACACCGTGCCGCCCTTTCCGGCTATCGAAGCACGCCGGAATGGGTCACCGAGGCGTGTGCTCGGTGACCTCCGGGTTCAGAGTCGTGTGGTGGAGCGGCGGGGTTTCCGGTCGGGGTCGATGCCTGGTGGTGGGATGAACCAGGGCAGGTGATCGGTGCCCATTCGGATTTCCCATTTGCCGGTGAATCCGGGTTTTCGGTGCATCAGGGTGTGGTGGGTTCGGCAGAGTAGGACCAGGTTGTCCATGACGGTTGGTCCTCCTTTGGCCCAGTGTTTGATGTGGTGGGCGTCGGTCCAGGCGGGGACGCAGTCGCAGCCGGGGAAGGCGCAGCCTTTGTCGCGGGCGATCAGGGCGGTGCGTTGTGCTGCGGTGACAAGCCTTTTGAGTGGGGTGACGTCGAGTGGGGCACCGTTTTCGTCGAGGAGGACGCTGGAGAGCATGCAGTCGCAGGCGATCATGCGGGTGCGGCCGACGCTCAGTGGTCCCATCCAGGGCATGTGGCCGACATCGAGATCTTGTTTGTCGAGATCGTGAAAGTCGAGATCGAGCATGCCGGGATCGTCGTCCTCGGACGGGACAGGTGTTGAGCCATCACTCGTTGTGGCGCATTCACGGTGGTAGGCCAGGTCTTTGGCGTTGATGTGCACGTTCAGGTGTGGGCGTTGGCCGCCGTCGATGCCGGTGGCAGCGTTGTCGAGGTAGCGTCGGATGAGTTCTGCCATGGCGTCTGCGTTGCGTGTGGCGGCGGGTCGTTTGTCGGGTGTGCCGTCTTCGGCGGGGGTGGGCATGGAGAGGTTGGAGAGGGCGGAGAGAAGCATTTCGCCGGTCACTCCGTCGAAATCGCCTCGGACGGCGACTCTTCCGTTGAGGGTGGGGGAGATGCGCAGTTCGTTGCGGTCGGTGTCTTCGCTTGGTGGTGGGTCGTCGGATTCGAACATGTGCTCGAGGACGCTGATGGCGTAGCGCAGTTTGACGGTGGTTGCTTCGGTTCCCGATGCTGCGGCGAGGAGTGTGTCGCGGCAGTACGGTAGTGCGACGTCGGGCATTGCCTTGGGTGGGGATTCGCAGAACGCCACGATCAGTGCTGCGTGCTCGAAAGTGAGGTCACCGGCATCGAATTGGTCTTCGATCTCGGGAAACGACCGTAGCGCTTTTCCCAGGGCTGCGATTCTTCTGCCGGCGGAGATCTGCAGCATGGTGTGGTTCGCGAGCCATTGTCCGGTGCCGCGGTAGCAGAGTACTTGTTCGTCCGGGTTCAACGTCAGGGTGTCGACAGCGGCGACTCGAATGGCTTCCAGGCGAAGGATTTCCGCTGACGCGGTGATGGCGATCTCGCGGACGTCGCTGGGGTGAAGCCGCCACAATCGTCCGCGCACACCCACGGCGGAGTTGTTGACCACGTCGGTGACAGTATCTTCGTCGGTGATGTTGATCGTCATGAGAACCCCCCGTTCCGCCTTCCATCATACTCGAACATACTTTCGAGTCAAGGGCTTTTTCGGGAAGGTGAGGTGGGCCCGGCCGTCGTGATTCTGTTGTTCGAGAACAGGTTCCGTCGCTACTCGACTCGTTGGAGGAAGGGGCGAGGCCAGGCGCCGAGTGCGAGAACGGCGAGGATCGTCTGGACTAGTCCGGTGGTGAAGAAGATGCCCTGCAGCGGCGACCAGGCGAGAACGATGGCGATCTCGACGAAGATCCAGATCATCATGGTCAGGCCGGCGGCCGCGTGCAGGCCCCACGTCAGACGGAACCTGTTGTGCTGAGCGAAGAGCGCGGCGGCCTGGATGCCTCCGACGACAACGCCGAGGAGGATTCCGGGCCAGAAATATGAAGGGAAGACGGTTCCCTCGATCCACTCAGGAGGCAGGCCCATCCCGCCGCCGATCGTCAGGCCCGCCATTCCTACGAGCGCAGAGAGCAGGTTTAGCCACGCGATGGCGGACAGACCGATCCGGAGACCCCGTGGAGGGAGCGATGTGGACGTCATGCCTGACAACGATAGAGAGGGTCAGTCGAGCCCGTCCATGTTCCTGCGCGTTGCCGCGCTGGCAGCGTCGGCATCACCCGCGACGATGGCTTCCACTAGATCTCGGTGGGCAGCGGCTTCGTCGTCGATCGATTCGGGGTCTCGCGCCGCGACGTCGGTGATCACGTCGAGGGCCGAGTTGCGGAGCGTTTCGATGAATGAATCGAACACCATCGACAACACGCTGTTGTGCGCAGCATTCACCACGGCGCGATGTAGTTCCATGTCAGCGTCGACAAATTCTGTTGGTGTCGAAGCATTTTCACGGGCTTCGAGTGCTGCCTGTAGCAGATCGACGTCGGCGGAAGTCCGGCGCATGGCAGCCAGGCGGCCCGCTTCCACTTCCAGAAGTCTGCGTACTTCGTAGACTTCGCGGCGGTCCGAGCGTTTGAGTTCTCTCTCGAGCTCTGTGACCGGTGTCGAGGACATGACGTAGGTGCCGGACCCTTGATGCGAGTAGAGCTGGCCCGACGCAATCAGTGCGCGAACGGCCTCTCTGCCGGTCGAACGCCCGACTCCGAGGAGTGTGCTCAGATCCTGTTCGTTCGGGATTTTGGTCCCGACCGGCCACTCGCCGTCGCCGATGAGGCGCGCAAGTTCGTCCGCGGCTTTCTGTACCAGCGACTGCTGCTTGATCTGGCGCACTGCCATGTGACTGCTCCTGACTGACTCGGTGAACCGCAATGGAGCGGCTCACCGAGTAATACTTCATGTCCTCCGATGAATCTTCAGACTACGGGGCCGTCTTATGGTTTATCGAAGGGCGATGACGTCCAGTTCGCGCTCCGTCTCGTCTTCCGGGTCGAGGCGTCGATCGCGCAACGTGAATGCGATGACGGCGCCGACGAACAGCACTGCAGTTGTCGCCCCGATCGCCATGCGCGGTCCGAAGTGATCTGCCAGGTAGCCGAACAGCGGAGATGCGATGCCTCCCACGGACATCGCGAGTCCGAGCGTCACCCCACTTGCTGTGCCGGGGCGATTCGGTAGGTAGTCCTGCGCCAATGTCACCTGTGGCGCGAAGGGCAGGAACATAGCAAATCCGAGACAGACGATTCCCAATTCGGCAACTGCGACGTGCGGGGCGGCAGCGAGCAGTGCCAGTGAAGGTACCGCAAGCAGGTAGCCGAGTCGGATGGATGCGCGTCGACCACGACGGTCCGCGAGGACTCCTCCCAGTAGCGTTCCGGCCGCTCCTGCCAATGTGAAGGAGGACAACACGATTGCAGCGCTCGAGGACGATCCGTTCAGTGCGTTGAGCACGAACGGTGAGACCAACGACAGTGTGGTCACGTACGGAATTGACCAACAGACCGTTACCAGCACGAGTCGTGTGAACGAGCGCCAATCGTCTGACACGGGACCGTTCGCTGCCAGTTGCGCACTCAACGACTGGGCTGACTCGGCCGCACCCGTGTTGGCCGATCGCGACTGGGCGACCATCCACCAAATAGCCGCCACCACTGCAGGAACTGCGAGTAGATAGCCGCCGGACAAACCGAGTGAGCCAACCACGAGCGTGACAAACGGTGGCGCCAGCGAGGCGCCCAACGTACCGCCCACGGAGAACACGCTCATGGCTTTCTGTGAATGACCTCCAGCCGCGCGTGCCAAATTTGTGGCGGGAGGATGGTATGCGGCGATGCCGATGCCGGCCACGGCAATTGCCAGCCAAGTGACGATGTAGGTGGTGCTCATCGCTGCCACGACAATGCCTGCTGCGGCCGTCACAAAACCTGTGGGTACCAGCCAGTTTCGGCTCTTTCGATCGACCAGCATGCCGAATGCAGGTTGCACGACACTGGATAGTCCGGTCGCGGCGAGCGTGATTCCGGCGACCGCGGAATAGGAATATCCGCGTTCGAGCATCATGAACGGCAACAGCGCAGGCACAGCCCCCTGGTACAGATCGTTCACGACGTGTGTGCCGGTGAGAAATGCAACTTGCCCCTTCTTCATCTCCTTGGGCATCCCTTCGTTCAGGTCTTCAAGTCCTCAGGTCCTCTGAGGACTTGAAAGCTATCACGAACCCGCGGGCGCACGGTTGCGTTGGAGACCTGGATCTCATTCGAGACGACTGACTAACTCTCAGCAGTCGCGGCGTTGCGGGCGGCGAGTTGCGCGAAAGCGTGGGTAAGTTCTGCCGGGCCGACGACATCGATGTCGGTGTCGAATCGGTTGAAGGAGGCTGCCAGCGCCGTCCAAGACCATGATCCGGCTTCGAGACTGCACTGCTCGGGGCCAAGATCTTCGACGATGCCGTCCCCGACAAAGGGAAGAACATAACTGGCTGGTCGATGGAGAACGACCTTGCCGTGGCACGGCCAATTGTTGATATGTTCCGATCCTTTGAAGCGCGCGGAAACGTATTCGCTGACGTCGCCGCCGGGGATTTCCTTCGGCGTGAACCGGGGACCGTTCGGGGTGCGTGGGGTGATGCGATCGGCGCGGAAGATTCGCCAGTCGTCTCGCGCGAGATCCCACGCGACGAGATACCAGCGACGCTTGGAGGTCACCAGATGATGCGGCTCCACTCGGCGCGGGGGTGTTATTTCGCTGTTGTCGGTTGAGTGGTCGTTCGAGTAATCGAAGCGGAACACCTCGCGAGCGCGGACTGCAGCGGAAATCGCTACGAGCACCTCTGGGGACACGGAGTCTGCGTCGCCGGAACCGGCCGAAATCGTGGTGAAACTGAGCGCGTCGAGGCGATGGCGCAGACGCGACGGCATCACTTGCCGCACAGTGGTCAACGCTCGAACCGCATCCTCTTCGATACCGACGCCGGTCAGCGTCGCCGCCTGCAGCGCAACTGCCAGTGCGATGACCTGATCGTCGTCGAACAGCAGGGGTGGCAGCTCGCTGCCGGCGTCGAGTCGGTATCCGCCGTCCGGGCCCATGGTCGCCGCAATGCGGTAACCCATCTCCCGGAGCCGGTCGATATCGCGGCGGACCGTGCGATGGCTGATGTCGAGCCGCTCGGCGAGTAGAGCGCCCGGCCAGTCGCGTCTCGTCTGCAAGAGGGACAGCAGATTCAAGAGTCGAGTGGTGGTCGCCATGCGGTGAGACTACGACGAGTCTAGGACGAAAACAGTCCTATACGGCTGTGAGAGTCGACGTTGTCAGGGAAAACCCGAGCGACGTTCGTACCAGGAGCAGACATGAGCATCAAGACAACGACCCACCTCAACTTCCGCGGAGACGCCCGCGCGGCTCTGGAGTTCTACCAGTCCGTCTTCGGTGGCCAGGTCACGATCGCAACCTACGGCGACTTCGGGATGCCCAAGGAGGTGCCCGGCGCTGAGAACGTCGTGTTCGGCCAGGTGGAGACAGAGGACGGCTTCTGTGTGATGGCATACGACATCCCTGGACAGTCGGGCGGCTCGGCCGGCAACGCAGGCTCGACACACCGCGAGAACGGCACCACGATCACCGACCAACCGTTCTTCGTCTCGGTTCGCGGTGAAACCCTCGAAGAGGTGCAGAACTACTGGGCCAAACTCTCTGCTGGTGCATCGATCATCGAGGGTCTTGCCGCCGCGGCGTGGAGCCCCGGTTTCGGCATGCTCACCGATGCGTTCGGGGTGACGTGGATCCTCGACGTCGCTGCCGGCGAAAACCCGGCCTGATCATTCAGACGACAAAGCCGCTGGCACCGAAAGGTGTCCAGCGGCTCCAGCGCGTCGGTGCCCGTCTTGCGCCTCTCGGCAAGTGGCCACTCGAAGTGGCAATTCTGGGGTGGTACCCGGGGCAAAGAACCGAACACCGACACCATCTCCAACGAACCTCCACACGGAGTTATTCCATGCTGACTTGTGCCGCGGTCAATCGTGATCCTGCTCATCGCTCAGCTCCAGCAGAGCTGGCGACAACGGCTTCGATTCTCTGAGGCGCGCGTCGTAGCACCTCGAGGATTGCCTGGGTATGAGATTCCCTGGTCAGTAGGCGAAGCACGAGAACGGCTCAGGCCCTCATCTCGGTGTGAGATGGGGGCCTGAGGTGAGGATCTGAATCAGCCGGTGACACCGGTCAATTCGTTCGGGGCGTGATCGAGAGTGGTCTCGGTCAGGATGCTGCCGTCCTCGAGGTCGACTGCGATCAGCTTCTTCGACGCGGGGTCGGTGACGTAAGCGGTGTGGTCTTCTACGAAGAGCGCGGGCCTGGGCTCTTGCCACTTGGTGGGCTCGGTCCATGCGTCTATGACGGCGATCTTCTTGGTGACGACGCCGGTGTTCGGGTCGATGACGTGGATGGCGCCGTCGGTGCCGAGCACCAGTGCCTCTCCGTGTGGTCCGCGGCCGAGTGAGCGGAAGGTGTAGCTGGTGCCGAGGTCGACGAGCTTGAGTTCGGACGTCGTCGTGTTGGTCAGCGAGACCCGTTGCGGACGTTCGAGTTCGGCGTCCTTGTCGGTCTTGTAATCACCCAGCACGATGTCCGACTCCTCCGAGCCTGCCTGATTTCCGATGCGGCCGTATGCATCCGGACTCTGGACCTTGGTGATCGCTCCGTTCTTGTACACGAGCAACCCGTCCTGGCAGCCCAGCACGATGGCTTCGCCGGCAGCGACTGCTTCGCCGTGGACACCGGGGCACTGTTCGTTGCGCAGGATTTCCTTGCGGTCGGCATCGAGGATGGCAATGCCGTTGCGGGACTCCGAATTTCCGATGGTCGTCAACAGGCTGCCGTCGGCAAGTGCGACCGCAACGCCGTGATGGGGTTCTGGCGTGGTGTACGTCTCGACGCGGGGTTGGCGTTTTGCCAACTGCGCCGGATCGAAGATCTCGACGAGTCCCGAGCCGTCGTTGAAGAGAACGGTTTTTCCGGCATGGCGTACGACGTGTCCGGGCTCGTTGGCTGCGAACTCGACCTCGGACATCGCGGGATCGGCTGTGTAGTAATGAGAATGATCACCGTGAGCCGAAGACCACGTGCCGGTGTCGAGCACCTTGAATGCTTCGCCGGCAGAGATCATGACGTGGCGACCGTCGCCGGCCGGGTTGAGTCGGGTGAAGCCGTCGATCTCGGTCTCGCCGACCACGTCGAGGGAAGTTGCATCCAGCACCAGGACGCCGCCGTCGTACGACACGGCGAGACGTGGTGTTGCCGAGGCCTGTTCGGTTGGTGCGGCCGACGTCGTGGTCGTGGTTTCGGACTGGGCGGAGTCCTTGTTGTCGGACGAGCAACCCGTAACGAGGGCGAGTGAGAGGCCCACTGATGTGGCAAGGGTGAGGCGCCGCGACATGCGGGTGTTGAGGTGCATGGGTATAGATCTACTGCTTAATGTAAATGATTGTCAAAGTCGAGTATGCGAATATTCGCATGTCAGGTGTAGTCGGCTCGTTCGAGCATGCGCGAGGCGATGACCCCGAAGACGAGTCCCCAGAAAGCGGCTCCGATATTGAGTAGTTCGATGTCGGAGATCGTCACGAGGAACGCGATCAAAGCGCCGAAGGTGAATTTCCCGCCGAATGCGGTCACGAAGGCTCCCTGTAAGGCCTTGAGCATGGCCAGACCACCCAGAGTGACGATGAATGCCGTCGGAGTTCCCAACATCATCGCGACGAAAGTCGGGGCGAACAGTCCGAAGACGACGGCGAGTAAGCCGCAGAAGATTCCGGCGGTGTATTGGCGTGTCCGCTCTCCCGACGCCGTGAGCAATGCGTTCGTCGGCCCGGTAAGGCACGTCGAGACACAACCCACCGCCGCGTTCACGAGAGAGAACACACCGCAGGCAACCGTTGCTGCCCCGATCGGCGGTTGATGACCCGCTGCGCGGAGGACTGCGATTCCTTGGCCGTTCTGCACGACGACGACTGTGATCGCCAGCGGTACAACCAGTTCGATCATCGCCTGCCAAGACCAGGTTGGCGTGGTCAGCATCGGATGCGCCAGCCACTCGTGCGCGTCGCCGGCGGAGTTGAATCTTCCGGCCGCGAGTATCACGACCACGCCGACGATCAACGCGCCGAGAACGGGCGGAACGAATCTTCCCAGCTTGGCGAACACGCTCAGAGCGACAAAGGTGGCGATCATCGGCAGGGCGATCACCGCGTCGTGGGCGGGCGCTTCGACCAAATCCGTTCCGAAATGAAGGAAAACGCCTGCCACCATTGCCATTACGATGGGCAAGGGTAATGCGGCCATGATCGGTGTGACCCACCCTGTCAATCCCAAGAGCAAGATCAGGGCGCCGGTCGCGAAGAACGCTCCGAGCACTTGCTCCCACGGCAGATGCTCCAACGACGCTCCGACGACAACGGTTCCGGGAATCGTCCAGAAGAAGGCCAGCGGCTGCCGGTACAGCCAGGAAGCCGTGATGGTGAGAATTCCGTTGACGAAGAAGGCACCGAAAAGCCAAGAGGCCAATTGAGCTTGACTCAGTCCACCCGCCAACCCCGCAGCGAGAATGACCGCCACCGGCCCGGTGGCCGAGAAGACGATGCCGATGATTCCGTTGGCAATGGACGTTCCGCCGAAGTCGCGCAAGACCCGCTTCGGGCCGTAGAGCGGTTGGGGGAGTGGCTCGGTGACGACGCGAACGGGCGCGGTCGTCGTAGTGTCCGGCATGTTCTCAGTTCTCCTGATGCGGATCCGAAAGCCCTCGGTCGCGGAACAAAGCCGCGAGTTCGCTCCGTGATCGCAGTCCGAGTTTCGCGTACGCGCGCGTGAGGTGATATTGAATGGTCTTGACGGAGAGGAACAATTCGCCGGCAGCTTCCTTGTTGGACTTGCCCGCTGCGACAAGGTCGGCGACGGCTCGTTCTTGCGGGGTCAGGTCGGTGATTCCCTTCTCCGTCCGCGAGAGGTTCAACCCGCCCGCGCGGAGTTCGCGCTCGCAGCGCTCGACGTAAGTAGCGGCGCCCAACGAGTGATACAGCTCGCGGGCGGCGCGGAGGACGACGTCGGCCTCCGCGCGTTTCCCGGCCCGGCGGAGAGTTTGGCCGTAGGCAAAATTGATTCGGGCTCGGTCGTAGGGGAGCGGCAGCGTCTCGATGCCGAGTAGTGCAGCATCGAAACTTTCTCTTGCCGAGTCGAGTTCGCCCCGTGCGCCGTGGATCCGGCCGCGAACGTAGCCGAGACGTGCCGCAGCTGAGCGGTGCTCCCGACGTCGTGCGGTCTGCTCGTGTGGTTGCAGAAAGGCGTCGGCATCATCAGCTCGCCCGACCATGACCAATGCATTGGCGTAGAGATCGACCCACGGCCAGAAGCCCGGCTCGTCGAGCCATTGTTGCGCCTTGCTCGAGGTGAGCGGAGCCAGCGCCACCAGAACTTCGGCGTAGTCGGCGGCGGCCTCGGCAACCTGGGCCCTGGCGAGAAGTGCAGGAACATACATGATTTCGTAGGCATGAATGCCGGCGTACGCACGTCGCACATGGTCACGGGCCAGTTCCCAGTTGCCGCGCAGAGCGTGAATCTGTGCTCCCGACCAGTGGACCAACGGCCGGATGATCTCGATCTCGAACCGATCCACCTCGGCACCGGCGCCCTCGACGGTCGAGAGCGCTTCGTCCCAGGCGCCGAGAGCGAATTGAGTGCGGGCGAGCCAGGCCTGTGCCCACAGTGAGATTCTTGCCGAACCACTGGAAAACTCTGTGGACACCGCGCTTTCGAGGTCGCGTCTGGCGGACTCCGGGTGGTCCAACGCAAGCTCGAGCCATCCGCGTCCCATCTGGAAGCGCTGTGCTTGGGCTCCGGGGCGGACACGATCGGAGAGTTCGGCGTATGCCGCGAGCGCATTCTCGGTTCTTCCGGTAGCACCGAGCCCGAGACCCTTGATCG
This sequence comes from Rhodococcus sp. MT28, assembly GCF_058792695.1. Taxonomy (NCBI): domain Bacteria; kingdom Bacillati; phylum Actinomycetota; class Actinomycetes; order Mycobacteriales; family Nocardiaceae; genus Rhodococcus; species Rhodococcus sp. MT28. The sequence goes on along the minus strand of NZ_JBXAFD010000001.1, from coordinate 1,402,851 downwards.
CTTCGGACTCCACTGCTGCGGGATCAGAAGGGCCCACCAATTCGACTGCGCGGTCAACCCACTCGACGAGCGCCGTGCCATCGAGCCGAGCCAGAGAATGCAGGACCATTCGTTGGGCGATCATCGCAGCGATGCCTGGCTCACGATCCACGCTGCAGCTGTCCCACGCTCTGGTCAGAAGATCGGCGGCCTCGGTCGGTCGCCCTCTATGGATGGCGAGGTAGCCGAGGACGGCGTCGCGGAGAGGCCCGCGCGAAATACTCTCGATCTCCGGCACGAAGACCATGGCGCGGGGGATGTCACCCGATCCGGTCAGCGCGTCGACTCCGCGGAGCAGTCGGTCCTCGTGTTCGGTTCGGGCCGTGGTGAGACGGCTTGCCGTGACCATGGCGTCGGCGACTTCCGACCACGCGCCGTCGGATGCTCGTAGTGATGCGTACGCAACGAGTTCGGCGGCGAGGTCCTCGTCATGGGTGGTGCTGGCAGCGGCAAGGTGGAAAAGCCGTTCACCTTCTCCCCAAGCGATCTCGGCTGCGCGTGTGTGCAGCAGATGCAAGTGCGCGGGTCCCAACGCCCCGCGCACTGCGGCCGTGACCATCGTGCTGCTCAGTGACACCTCGGTGCTGCCGCGCTGCTCGTGGACAGAAAGGAGGCCGCTGGCAAAGGCGCTGTCCAAGGCGCCGACCACGTCGTCGATTTCGGCCAGCTGAGCAAGATGCGACAACGTCGTGCTGCGCCCGACAACTGCTGCGGCTTCGATCAACGTTCGTGCTCCCGCCGAACACGTAGCGAGGGCGGCGGCGATCGATACTGCACGATGGCGAGGGACGGGCAAAGTTCGGTGCCACTGGGTCCAATAGGTAGGTGGCAGCTCGTCGAGAAGCGAGACGATGTCGAGTGTGTTGCCCGCGGTGAAGTCCTGAAGGGCAAGCGCGACGCCGGAGCTGAGGTCGATTCCGCTTCGCATGCGCGCGATGTCGATGATGACGGGTGCGTCGATCGGGCTGATGTGCAAACGCGTCGACCAGTGCAGGTCGAGAATCTGCCTGACATCCTCGCGCAGGAACGGCGTTTCCTCGGCGACGAGGACGAACAGCAGTGGTGCCGTTCGGCCTCGATGGAGGGCGGAGGTGATTGCCTGAAGCGAGCTGACATCGCTGTGATGGGCATCGTCGACGACGATCAGGGTCAGTTGCTCCGCTGCGTCGACGATCTCGTGTGCAACGGCGACCGGGTCCGAGTTGGAAACCGGACGTTCGAGTAGTTGTTCGATCACTCCGAAGGCAGTGTTCGATTCCCACTCCAGCCCACGAGCGCGGCGGAGCGTATGAGCGGAAGAGATTTCGGCGAACCGGTCGACGAGAGTGGACTTACCGCTACCGGCATCGCCCTCGACCAGCACGAGAGTCGGCACTCCTGTCTCTGCCGCGGCCAAGGCTCGGCCGAGAACGGCGAGCTCGCGTTCTCGGCCGAGCAACAGGTCACGAAGTGTCACCCGACTACCGTAACGCCGGGCTCACCACGGGTTTCCTTTTCGGCACGGTCTCCATCGGATCGAAGTGCAGTGGCACCCAGGTCGGGTGCTTGCTTCGGCACGAAGAAGGTGACGATGGCGCCAATCACCGCGATGCCGGCGAAGACGTAGAACGCCGATTCGGAACTGATTCCGGCGCTGATCAAACTTCCGCCGATCAGTGGCCCGAATATCCCGCCCAGACGTCCGAATCCGGCGCACCACGCGACACCTGCGGCCCGAGCGGCCGTCGAATAGTAGTTGGACACGAATCCGTAGATCAGAACCTGAGTACCGATGGTTCCGACACCCGCGATGGCAACGGAGGCGAGGAGTACGGGAAGCGGGAACCCGAATGTGAACAGGAGCAGGGCGAGTGCGGCCAGGCCGAAGGTGGTTGCGACAACCCGCTGTGGACCGGTGACGTCCGCGATCTTGGAGGCGAGAAGTCCACCGATGATGGCACCGCCGTTGAGTACCAACAGGAACGAGAGCGAACCCTTCGCGTTGTATCCCGCGTTTTCCATGATCTTGGGCAGCCAGGTGTTCAGTCCGTAGGTCAGGAGGAGGCCGGCGAAGCTCATCAGGCCGAGAAGCGCGGTGCCCCAGACATATTGTCTGCTCGCCAACGCTCGGAAGCCGACCTTCTCGGCTACGGCGTCGTTGGGTCGATCTGTACCGACAGGCAATGGAATTCCGGTTTTCGAGGAAATGGCGCGAGCTTCCTCGACGCGTCCGCGAGCAATCAGCCACGCGGGAGACTCGGGCAGTTTGAACCAGGCGAGTGGGAACAGGAACACCAATGGCAGGGCGCCGATGAGGAACAGTCCGCGCCATCCGATGGAATCACGGAGAACGATCGCCAGGACGGAAGCCATGACGCCACCGGCCGGGACACCGCTGTAGACGATGGCGTTGAACAGATTGCGGCGTCCCGGCGGCGCGAACTCGGCAATCATGGCTCCGGCGGTGGCGACAAGCCCACCGACACCGATGCCGGTGAAGAACCGCAGCAGACCGAAAGTGGTGATGCTGGTGGCGAACGCTGCCAGTGCCATTCCGACCGAGAACCAGATGATGTTGACCAGCATCATCTTTCGGCGACCGAAGTGATCGCCGATCGCTCCACACGTCAGTGCGCCGACCATCACTCCGACGAGTGCATACGAACCCAACGCGCCGGCCTGAGATGCGGTCAAGGTGCCGATATGGCTGGAGTCGTCCATGAGTACGGGCAGGATCGTGCCGTACACGACCAGGTCGTATCCATCGAACAGAATGGCAATGGCGGCGATGGTGACCACCCACAACACTGACGAGCGATGGCGGGCACTGGCCCAGGAACCACGTTCGATCGAGGACATGGCGAATCTCCGTTCGAGAGATCAGGAATCGGGGGAGGCTGGATTCAGCCGAGGTCGCCACCGGCAACGGGAAGAACCGTTCCGGTGACATACGAAGCCTCTTCGGAGGCAAGGAAAGTGATAGCAGCAGCCTGTTCGTCCAGGGTGCCGTAACGCTTGAGTAGCGACGAGTCGACGGTCTGGTCGACGATCTGCTGGTACCAGGCCTTCTCCTCGTCGGTCTCGGCACCCGGTCCGCGTGCCACGACGCGTGGTGGCGCCTCGGTTCCGCCGGGAGCGGTTGCCACGACGCGTATTCCGTACTGCGCGACTTCCATCGCCAGTGCAGCGGTGATCGCGCTGACCCCGCCCTTGGCCGCCGCGTAAGGAACACGGTTGACACCGCGGGTGGCGACCGAGGAGACGTTGACGATGGTGCCGCTCGCCTGCTCGATCAGATGGGGCAGTACGGCGCGACACGTCCAGAGCGTGGGGAACAGTGATCGTGTGACCTCGGCTTGTATCTGCTGCGGCGTGTAGTGCTCGTAGGGTTTGGCCCAGATGGTCCCACCGACGTTGTTGATCAGGACGTCGATGCGTCCGAAGCGCTCCAATGCGGAATCTATTGCATTCTGGGCACCTTCGAACGTCTCGAGGTCCGCGGTCACCGAATGGGAACGCTCCAGCGGTGTCGCGATGTCGTGAACCAGTTCAGCTCGATCCACAAGCGCGACGGAACCACCTTCTGCGGAAACTCTTTCGGCAACGCTGCGCCCGATCCCCTGAGCCGCTCCGGTGACGACCACGACCCGGTCGTCGAACCGGCCGGCGAAGAATCTCGTGCTCACGACGCCACACTTTCCCGAGCGTCAGTGACGGCGCGGTGCATCGTCGACTTGGCGTGTTCGCTGTGCTGGACGATCAGATCACGGGCCGCGGCGCGATCATTCTGCTCGAATGCACTCACGATACGTGAGTGATCCTCCGCGACATGTTCGTCCACCCAATCGGCGGTGCGGAGCACTCGGTTCATCAGTTGTGTGACCTCGAGACGGTGGTATGCCTGCAGCAGCACTTCGTTTCCGGTGCAGCGGAAGAGGAAGTCGTGGAACAGGGCATTGGTTTCGGTGAATGCCGCTGCGTCCGTGAAGTGATCGCGGTCGATGGAAGCAGCCGAGTTCTCCGCCAGAATGCGGTACTCCGTCAACTGTGCCGGAGTGAGGCGGCCGATCGTGAGTTCCATTGCTCCGAGTTCGAGGGCCATCCGAGCGTCGAACTGTGCGTCCGACTCCGTGACCGGCAGATGTTCTTCACCGATCTCGTACGTGCCGGCAGCTGATTCTTCGGCCGAGGCTGACGGTGAATCAGCCGGTGCTGCCGCATTGTTGAACTTTTCGAAGTAGAAGTTCGTGGGTGTGATCGATACGTCCTTGAAGTGCAGACGTACGGCTTCGACCATCGGCGGCGGGCCGCACAGGTAGACGTCTACGTTGCCGTCGTCGAGGTGATCGGGCTCGATCAAGCCCGTGACATAGCCCTTGTTCGGTGCTGTGCTGTCGGGATCGGATACGCAGTAGTCGAAGGTGAACTGGGGTAGAGACTCCGCGTAGTCGTGCAGTTTGTCGAGTTCGACGAGATCGGTGTCGGAGCTGACGCCGTAGACCAGATGGACGGGCCGAGTGGAGCTTTCGGTACGAATCTTCTCCAGTATGGAGAGCAGCGGGGCCAAGCCGGTTCCGCCGGCAAGCAGTAGGGCTCTCCGTTGACCTGACCGGAGGAAGAAGCTACCCATCGGTCCGGTCAATTCGAGAGTGTCGCCTACCTGCGCACGCTGACTGAGATACTCGGACATCAGACCACCCGGGGTGATCTTGACCAGGAACGACGCCGACTCGACCTCAGGGCCGGAGCTGAACGAGTACGACCGCGTCGCTTCGGTTCCGGGAACGAGGATGTTCACGTACTGACCGGGGAGGAAGACCAGATCTGCGCGGTTGTCGACTGCGACGGTGAAACCCACCGTGGAATCCGAATGGCGAATGATCTCGGTGATGGTGGACGTGTACGAACCGGCAGTGGTCTTGGCGACCGCCGACGTGGTGGGAATCTGCAGCACGAGATCAGATTCCGGCACCATCTGGCACGGAAGGCAGTATCCCTGCTCGGCCTCGTCGTCCGTCAGGGCCTCCTCGATGTAGTCGCCGGCGTCGAAAGTGCCTGACTCACAGAGTGATTTGCAGGTTCCGCAAGCTCCGTCGCGGCAGTCGAGCGGAATGTTGATTCGTGCGCGGTACGACGCGTCCGCGACGGTCTCGTCGGTGTTGCATTCGACGAAGCGGGTGATGCCGTCTTCGAAACTCAGGGCTACTTGAAAGGTCGGCGCAGCTTGAATGCTCATGGGAAACAGCTCGATTCGAAGGGAAGTCGTGTCAGAAGTGGTAGATGTCGACCACGTGATGGATGTAGTCGTTCTTGAGGACTACCTTCTTCTTCATGATCAACGGCTGCTCGCCCGAGAAGTCGATCGTGTAGTGCGAGGTGCCGAAGTAGGTGTCGACTGTGTTGTAGCGGAAGTACAGCGTGAACCAATTGAAGCGGACGTCGACGACGAAGCCGCGTTCTTCGATCACTTCCACGTTGGTGATGTTGTGACCGGTGCGGGGCTCGGGAAGGCTTGTCGCGCTGGAACGGTCAGTCCTGATTCGGAACACGCGGTCCTCGATACCGCCGCGATTCGGGTAGTAGATCAGGGAGATCTCTGCGGCCGGGTCCGTGGTCAGCTCGCCGTCGTCCGCCCATGCGGGCATCCAGTACTCGGAATCGGGGTGGTAGCACTCGATCCACTTCTCGAACTCGCGATCGTCCAGGTAGCGAGCCTCACGGTAGAGAAACTGCTGCACTGTTTCGAGGGCGACGGCATTGGTGGTGGTGACAGTCATGATGATGGTCCTCAGATGGTCCGGTTGGAAGCGGCTTGCTCGGCATCTACGGCCGCAAGCATGGCGTCGCGCCAGTACCCGTGCTGAATGGGATACAAGCCTTCGTCCTCGGTCTTGGCTCCGCTCGAGAGCACACGATTCATGCCGAGATCCTTCGCGACGTCGTTCGGACCGGGAATCTGGTGTGTGACACCACGGCTGAGGTCGTTCCACGGGGCGCCGGCTGCCTGGTAGGTCTTCTGGCAGGAACGGAACTCTTCGAGATCGTCCGGGGTGGCCATACCGCTGGCATTGAAGAAGTCCTCGTACTGACGGATGCGGTTGCTGCGCGCTTCGGCGCTCTCTCCCGTGGGCGCGATGCAGTAGATGGTGACTTCGGTCTGGTCCACGGAGATCGGACGGAAGTGCCGGATCTGGCTGCTGAACTGATCCATGAGGTAGACGTTCGGATACAGGCAGAGGTTCCTCGACGCACCGACCATGAATTCGGCCTTCTTGGAACCGAACTGAGCCTCCAGTTCTGCTTTGCGTTCGAACAGGGGTCGGTCCTCGGGATTGCCCCACCACATCCAGAGCAGGAGGTGGCCGTAGTCGTAGGAGAAGTATCCACCGCCCTGCTTGCCCCAGGTGCCGGCGTCCATGGCTTTGGTCTCGTTGGACGATTCACCGGCGGTGCGGCGAGCGGTGGTAGCGGCGTAGTTCCAGTGCGTCGAAGACACGTGGTAGCCGTCGGCACCGTTCTCGGTCTGTAGCTTCCAGTTGCCGTCGTAGGTGTAGGTGGAAGCACCGCGCAGAACTTCGAGTCCGTCAGGTGACTGATCGACGATCATGTCGATGACCTTCGTGGTGTCACCGAGGTGCTCTTCGAGTGGCAGCACGTCGGGGTTGAGGCTGCCGAAGAGGAAGCCGCGATAGTTCTCGAACCGCGCCACCCTGGTCAGGTCGTGTGAGCCGTCTTTGTTGAACTGCTCCGGATAGCCACCGGTGCGAGCGTCCTTGGCCTTGAGGAGTTTTCCGCTGTTGTTGAAGGTCCAGCCGTGGAACGGGCAGGTGAAGGTGGTTCGGTTGTCGGTCTTACGGCGACAGAGCATCGCACCGCGGTGGCTGCATGCGTTGATCAGCGCACCCAATTCGCCGTCCTTGTTGCGGGTGATCACGATGGGCTGACGGCCCATGTAGGTGGTGAAGTAGTCGCCGACGTTCGGGATCTGGCTCTCGTGCGCGAGGTAGATCCAATTGCCTTCGAAGATGTGCGTCATCTCGAGTTCGAACAGTTGCTCGTCCGTGAAGACGCTGCGCCGCACCTGGTAGCGGCCGGTCTCCGGGTCCTCGACGAGCGCGTCGTCGAGGACGGCGCGGATGTTCGCGAACTGGTCGGTGCCGCGGGCAGCATCCAACATATCCGTCATGGGTGTCCTCCAGATAAGAGTGGGCGCCTACCGAGAAAGCCGAGGGCTGTCGGACCAAATCGGTGGGACCCGCTTTCCGGACGGGGCTGCGTCCGGTACTGAATTCACCTTGACATCGTGTGTCTCGGGTCACACTAGGCAATTGCCTAGTCCTGACCAAGGGTGCAGTGTTCGTCGAATTCTGCTGATGGGCCATGCCTGCTGAAGACGACGAGCAGGGCGGACTCGACATCGCGAGTCCGCCCTACCTGCCGAGGGGATTACCGGTTCTTGAAGAACGAGACGTCGTCGTTGCCGATGAGGTCAGGGACCGTCCAGCCGTCGAGGTCGTATTCACTCAGGCACTGCTCGGCCAGTCCCTTCATGGAACTTGCGTGTCCACGATTCTGGGCTGCGAACAGCAGTTCCGCTTTGACGTTCTCGTGATTGCCGGAGTAGTTGCGCTCGTAGAGTTCGTGTCGGCCGCCGAACTCGGTCCCGATCGAATCCCACAGCGCCTTCATGACTTTCACGCGGTCGACGGCGGTGATGCCGTCGGAACCGCGAACGTACTTGTCGAGGTACGGACGCACGTCCGGGCTCTTGAAGTCGAGTGAACTCGAAGGCAGGTAGATCAAGCCCGACGCGACGTCCTGTTCGATGATCTCCTTGATCCGCGGGTACCCCTGAATCATGAACATTCGATAGGTGAGGCCGTACTCGAGCTTCGGGATCACCGAATCGCCGACCCACTGTTCGGGATCGCGTGCCATCGATTCGGTCAACGACCAGAAGAGGTTTCGCCACCCGATCACCTCACCGACACGGGTCTGGACTCCGCGGAAGCCGCCGGCGCCGGTGGCTTCGAGTGCCTTCATCAACAGTCCGGCGATGAAGTCGAGCTTGACGGCCAGGCGAGTGCAGCCCTGAAAGGTGAAGCGCGGCAGGAAGCCCGATTGAGGGAAGAATGCGTTGATCCGGTCGACGTCGCCGTACATGAAGACGTTTTCCCACGGAACCAACACCTTGTCGAAGACGAAGATGGTGTCGTTCTCGTCCATGCGACTCGACAGCGGATAATCGAACGGACTGCCCATCACCGCAGCATGTTCGGTGTACGAGGTGCGGCAGATCAGCTTCACACCCGGCGCGTCCATCGGTACCGTGCAGATCAGGGCGAACTGCTTCTTCTTGATCGGCAGACCGTAGTGAGCGATGAAGTTGTAGTTCGTGATCGCCGATCCGGTGGCGACCACTTTGGCGCCGCTGACGATCAAACCTGCGTCGGTTTCCTTCTCCACCTTCATGAAGACGTCACCGACCTCGTCCGGTGGAAGTTGGCGATCCACCGGGGGATTGATGATCGCGTGGTTCCAGTACAGAACCTTCTCCTGCGATTCGCGGTACCAGCGTTCGGCGTTGTCCTGGAACGGTGCGTACAACTCCTTGTTGGCGTGGAGGGTGCCCAGGAAACTCGCCTTGTAGTCGGGGGAACGGCCCATCCAGCCGTAGGTCATACGAGCCCACGTCGCTATGGCATCGCGTTCCTTGAGCAGATCGGCCGAGGACGTCGGAGTGCGGAAGAACGGCATGGTGACACCGCCGTTGCCCGTGTCCGTCGGAACGGTCAAGGCGTCCACGTGCTCGCCCGTATGCAGAGCGTCGTACAGCCTCGCGGTCATGCGGATCGGATTCCGGAACGCGGGGTGTGTCGTGACGTCCTTGACGCGATCACCGTGAAGCCAGATCTCGCGGCCGTCCTGCAGGCTCGAGATGTACTCGTCACCGGTCATCGGTCGGGTGGCGAAGTTCTTCGTGCGGTTGGCTTCGCAGTCGGCGGCCGGATTGACCTGTGGCGCTCCGGAATCTGCGGGATCGACGCCGGTGGGAGGAATTTCGGTGGTCGTCATGGCAAAGCCTTTCAGATCGTTTGGGGTGCGGGCTGAAGATGAATCGGGGTGAACGAAGTGGTGGCGTCGAACCAGCCGCTGTGGGGGTCGTCCTGACTTCCGTTCCAGACTGTGGTCGACGAGGTAGCGCCTAGATCGTGAAAAGTGCTTCGGTAGAACAGAAGCGGATCCTTGCCACTCGACTGAGCGTCGACGATCTCGCCGATGAAGATGATGTGGTCACCGCCGTCGTACTCCCTCCACGGGACGCACGAGATGGTTGCTGCGGCGCCGTCGAGCAGGGGAGCGGTCGGTCCGTCGATCCACCTCGGTTCGGTGCGCTGCGGTCGGCCGGCAAAATGCATGGCCGTGTCCACTTGGTCGGAGGCAAGGATGTTGACCGCAAACGGCGCGTTGCCGAGGTAGCCGCACGCCTTGGACTTGCGAGTCATCGTGATCTGGCACAGCCGTGGTTCCAGGGAAATGGCCGTGAATGCGGTGACCGTGGCTCCGTGTGGTTGACCGTCGGCATTGGTACAGGTGATGACGGTGACGCCGCTCGCGAATTGACCGAAGATTCCTCGAAGCTGATTTTGTTCCATGACCGGACCTCCTTGTCGGATGGCGGTTGAGTGAGAGTGCCGCGAAGTGCGGGAGGGAAGTAGTGGGCGACTCGCGCCGGGAGTGAAGACGAACGTACGGCGGGCGCAGGCTTCGGTCGATCCGCACAGCGCGGTGGCTATCCGGATTGCGCACCCGATCGCGGCCCGTACCCGTTTTCTCTTGGAGGTGACCGGGGACACAGTGTTCAATGATGTTCAGCGCCCTTGCTCGGCAATGTGGCTGGTCACGGGTTTGGAAGGTGAAGAAGGACGATGGTCGACTCCATGATCGGTACAGCTCCCCGCGACTGGGACGAGGCGTGTCATGCGGTTTCGGACGCCTACTTTCCGCACACGCTGACGCCGTTGTCTCGGCATGCGGCCAGTGGAGTCGGGGTGTGCACCACCGAGTTGGGACCGCTGAGGATCGCTCATATTCGGTGGGGAGCTGACGTCGCCGTCGAATCCGATCATCCCGGTGCCTATGGGGTGAACATCCCGCTCTCGGGCGAGCTCGAGTCGGTGTTCGCGGGCTCGCACGTGCTCTCGACGCAGGGTGTTGCGACGGTATGTCCACCCGACATCACGACGAGAATCACGCGGTGGAGTGCGGACTGCGAGATCGTCGGAGTCCGGATGGACCGTCAGTACCTCGACCGTGAGATGGAAAAGGTTCTCGGTCGACCCGGAATGCACTTGCCTGATCAGGTGGATCTTCGGGGCGACGACGGAGCCAGATGGCTGAAATTTGTTCGCTCACTGTCGGATCAGATACTCGGCCCGGTCGGCGTGCTGCACAACGAACTGGTGGCAGGTCAGCTCTCCGGCGCCGTGGTCACGGCATTCGTCCTTGCCGCAATGCCCGAAAGCGAGGACGCGGTGCGACACGCCAGGCCACGTATCGTCAAGCGGGTGCTCGACGAGATGCACGACGACCCGGCCCGCGTGTGGACCGCAGCCGAGATGGCGGAGGTGGCGGGCGTCAGCGTACGGAGATTGCAGGAGGGATTTCGGCAGTACGTGGGCCGGAGTCCGTCGGAATGCCTGCTCGACATCCGTCTCGAGCGGGTCCATGCAGATCTGGTGGATGCCGACGACTCGACGACGGTCACCGATGTCGCTGTGAGATGGGGTTTCACGCACACCGGACGGTTCGCGTCGTCCTTTCGGCGTAAGTACGGATTGCTGCCTTCCGAGGTGTTGAGGCGCTAGCTTCGGTACCCCATGTCCGCGCTGAGTTGGTTCGCCTTTTCGACGAGGAAAGGCGCGACGTCGGCGCGGAAAGCTTCCGGGGATGTTCGTCCGGCCGAGGTCGAACACGCTGTCACTCCGACGACGCTTCCACCGGCGTCGCGGACGGGAGCAGCGAGGGAAATCAGGCCGTCTTCCAGTTCCTCCGATGTGAGCGCGTATCCCTGCTCGCGCACCACCCGGAGGGCGGTATGGAATGCGCCTTCGTCGGTGATCGTGGTGGGTGTGAGGGCGTCGAACGTGGAGTTCGCGATGACGTTGTCGACGATTTCGGTTGGCGCCCAAGCTAGCAGGGCTCGACCCATGGAGGTGGCATATGCAGGCACTCTGGTGCCGACGCTGACGTTGATGCTCATGATCCGCCGGACGGGTACACGCGCGGCGTAGACCACGTCGACACCGTCGAGCACCCCGAGCGACGCCGACTCGTGGGTGTGTTCTGCGATCTCCAACAGACGAGGGAGCGCCGCCTCTGTCAAAGCATGTGATGCCGAGAAGTGCTGCCCGATACTCAGAACGCGTGGGGTGAGCGACCACCGACTGTTGTTGCCGGTGACGTATCCGAGCTTCTGCAGCGTGAGGAGGATGCGCCGGACCGCTGGGCGGGAGAGACCCGTTTCGGCGGCAAGATCGGCGAGCGACGGGTTGGGGTTCTTCTCGTCGAAGGCCGTCAGCACAGCAAATCCACGCTCGATGCTCTGGATGTAATCGCGATCGTTCTCGCTCACGGAATGGCCTTTCATCTGCGGGTATGCCCGATCGGCGCCTTCGAAGGTTGACAAACCTTGTGACTGGGCGCACAGTACAAGCGTACGCACAGCGTAACAGAGGTACGCAGAGCGTACAACCCAAACTTGGGGAGCCGACGCAGCCCAGCAGTACGGCACCCACCCGGTAACAGCCACATACGGCCCCGAGGAGGACCACATGACCACTTCCGAGAGTCCCACCGCAGTAGGTTCGGGTACTGCCGCCACCGACAAGTTCCTCCAGGAACGAGTCAGCGCGGACACCCCGCCCGAACGCGTCTCGGCCATCGCCAAGGACGTGCTCGAGGCACTCGCAGGCGTCATCGACAAGCACGGCATCACCTACCCCGAGTACCGCGTCCTCAAGCAGTGGCTCATCGACATCGGCCAGTTCGGCGAGTGGCCCCTGTGGCTGGACGTCTTCCTCGAGCACAACGTCGAGGAGGTTGCGTACCGCGGCCAGCACGGCACCAAGGGAAGCATCGAGGGCCCGTACTACGTTGCCGATGCCAAGACGTTGCCTGCCAAGTGTGAACTTCCGATGCGTGACAACGAGGTTGGATCGAAGCTGGTCTTCGAGGGCCAGGTTCGCGATCTCGACGGCAAGGGGTTGGGCGGTGCAACCGTCGAACTCTGGCACGCGGACGACGAAGGCTACTACTCCCATTTCGCGCCGCACATCCCCGACGGCAACCTCCGCGGAACGATCGTCGCCGACGACGAGGGACGCTTCGAGATCACCACGATTCAGCCTGCGCCGTACCAGATCCCGACCGACGGCCCCACCGGCTGGTTCATCGAGAAGGCCGGCTGGCACCCGTGGCGTCCGGCTCACCTGCACCTCATGGTGAAGGCTCCCGGTAAGCGCACCATCACCACCCAGCTCTATTTCAAGGATGGAGAGTGGATCGAGAACGACGTGGCAACGGCGACGAAGCCCGAACTGATTCTCGATCCGAAGCCAGGTGCCGACGGAACCAACCGGGTCACATACGACTTCGTGCTCGATCCGGCCTGATCCACAACTGCTCTGAAGAAAGTGATTTGATGACAGACCTGTCGATCGTCTCCATCGAGACGACCATCCTCGACGTTCCGCTGGTTCGCCCCCACAAGTTCGCCACCACGTCGATGACGGCGCAGCCGTTGTTGCTGGTCGCGATTCGCACCTCCGACGGGGTGATCGGATACGGTGAAGGAGTCGTTCCGGGCGGGCCGTGGTGGGGTGGCGAATCGGTGGAGACGATGCAGGTCATCATCGAGAAGTACATCGCACCGGTGGTGGTCGGCAGGCGCGTGGATCACATCACCGCGATCATGGCCGACATCGAAAAAGTTGTTGCCAATGCACGATTCGCGAAGGCGGCCGTCGACGTGGCGTTGCACGACGCCTGGGCGCGTAGCCTGGGAGTCCCCGTGCACACGCTCCTCGGCGGGGCTTTCCGCGAGAGTGTCGACGTCACGTGGGCACTGGGTGCTGCGCCGGCGGACGAGATCATCGAGGAAGCTCACGAAAAGCTCGAATCCCGGCTCAATTTCAGCTTCAAACTCAAGATGGGAGCACTCGATCCAGCAGTCGACGTTGCGCGCATCGTCAACATCGCGCAGGCGCTGGACGGCCACGCCGGAGTCCGTGTCGACGTCAACGCACGGTGGGATCGCTTCACTGCCCTGCGGTACTTGCCACAACTCGCCGAGGGTGGAGTCGAACTGATCGAACAACCCACTCCGGCAGACCAAATCGAGGTCCTCGCCGAACTCAGTAGGCTTCTACCGATTCCGATCATGGCCGACGAGAGTGTGCAGACCCCACACGACGCTCTGGAAATCGCCCGCCGGAGCGCCGCCGATGTCATCGCCCTCAAGACCACCAAATGTGGTGGCCTCCAGCGCAGCCGCGACATCGTCGCGATTGCCAAGGCCGCAGGTATCGCGTGCCACGGTGCGACGTCCATCGAAGGCCCGATCGGCACCGCCGCTTCGTTGCACTTCGCGTGCGCCGAGCCCGGAATCAACTTCGGAACAGAGCTTTTCGGCCCACTGCTCTTCAGCGAAGAGTTGCTTCAGGAACCCCTGAAGTATTCCGAGGGTCAGTTGCACCTCCCCGCCGGACCTGGCCTGGGAGTCGAACTGAACATGGACGCCGTCAAGACCTGGACCAGGAACTAGAGGATAGAAGAACATGGCACTCTTTCACGTTCGGATGGACGTCGATATTCCGCGCGACCTGGATCCGGAAATACGCGCCGATACCGTCGCAACGGAGAAGGCGTACTCGCAAGACCTTCAGCGACAGGGAAAGTGGGTACATCTGTGGCGAATTGTGGGACAGTTCAGCAACATCAGCATCTTCGATGTCGAGTCGGCTGACGAACTCCATGAGATTCTCTGGAACCTGCCCCTGTTCCCGTACATGACCATCGAGGTCATGCCGTTGACGCAGCACGGATCTTCGATCAAGTAACCCGCCATGTCTGCCGTGTCTGCCACGCCTGCGAGCCTGCCGGAATCTGTGCAGCAGTGGCACTGCGAGATGTCGGAGACCTTCGGTGGCTTGTGCCCCGAGAGTTCCGTCGATGCCGCGCCTGTCGGTACGGTCAGCGGCGTAAGTCTCGGGGACGTAGGCGCTTTCGACATCTCCGGTTCGCCGCAGATACTGCGGCGGAGCGCACGCGCAGCGAAGCGACACGGTAGTGATCTGCTCAAGATCTGCACGGTCCGAACCGGGAGCGCGATACTGCGCCAATCGGACCGCGAGTTGACGGCCCCGCCCGGCGCGATGATTCTCTACGACGTCGAGCATTCGTACGCGCTGCGTTTCGACGGTCACTGGTCGTGCACCGTCATGACCCTACCGCGCAGTGCGGTGAGTCTGACCGAGCGAGAACTGAATTGCGCGCTCGAGCGCACCCACGACGGTCGGCGTGGGTCCGGTGCATTGCTGGAAAATTTCATCTCGGGCGCTGTTGCATCCCAGGTCGACGGCAGCGCAGCCGGGCTTCTCGGAGATGCTGGAGTCAATCTCGCTTCGGCAGTTCTGATGCAAGGATCTGCGCCCGCGACACCTGGACGTTCGACGCGAGAGGAGATCTTGCGATATGCGCTTCGGAATCTCGACTCACCAGACCTCTCGGTCGCGTCGATCGCCGGTGCGTTGCACCTGTCGCCGCGAACCGTTCAGCGTCACTTCGGTGACGGGGATCTGACCCTCAGTGCGCTGATTCGCCGCGAACGGTTGATCCGCGTACGCCGCGATCTCACCGACGTCTCACTGCGGGGTCATTCGATCTCCATCCTGGCCGCACGATGGTGTTTCCATGACGCACCAGCGTTTTCGCGTGCGTTCAAAGCGGAATTCGGTGCGGCGCCGTCGGAAGTACGTAACTCGCCTGATCCGAACGCCCGCGAACGTCGCTGATCTGTCGCATCCGAACAACAAACGTGTCCGATCACGACAACTGGGAGCCCGAATACCGGGGCAGAGTGTGTTTCAGATCGCTTTTTCAGGCTCGCGAAGAGCTCAGGTCCACGAACAGCGAGGACCGCAGCGAAAGCTACGAATCGAGGAACGCATGACGAATCTGCTCGCTCATCAGCAATGGCACGGAAAGATTTTCGACGGCCAATGGATCGACGGAGGCGGTGACACCGTCGAGTCGCTCGAACCGGCTACCGGCGAGGTGCTCGGTGTGATCGGCACGGCGACTGCTGCGGATATCGATCGAGCGGCACACATCGCGTCGGCCGCGCAGCCGGCGTGGGCGGCGACGATCGGGCAGGCTCGCGCTTCGGTGATCCGTAAGGCAGCGCAGATTTTGGAAGCCGAGCGACCCGAGGTGGAGCGCTGGTTGATCCGTGAAGGTGGTTCCGTACCAGTGAAAGCCGCATTCGAAGTTGATCTTGTCATCTCCGAACTGTGGGAAGCCTCGGCGCTGCCGACACAGCCGTTCGGGCACCTTCTGCCCGCCAGCCAGGAGGGGCGCACGAGCATCGGTCGCCGGGTGCCCCTGGGTGTGGTCGGCGTGATCAGCCCGTGGAATTTCCCGCTTCTCCTCGCCATGCGCGCTGTCGCCCCCGCCTTGGCGCTCGGAAATGGCGTCGTTCTCAAGCCGGATGTTCAAACCGCGATCAGCGGGGGTGCGGTCATCGCGGAATTGTTCACGTCCGCAGGTCTTCCCGAAGGCCTCCTGCATGTGCTCGCCGGTGACGCGGCACCTGGTCAGGCATTGTGCGAGAGCCCGAGCATCGCGATGGTGTCCTTCACGGGTTCGACCGCCGTCGGCCGTCAGGTCGGGGCAACTGCCGGTCGCACGCTCAAGCGTGTCTCGCTGGAACTGGGTGGGAACAATGCGCTGATCGTCCTCGACGACGCAGACCTGGATGCCGCGAGCTCGGCGGGTGCGTGGGGTTCGTTCCTGCATCAGGGGCAGGTCTGCATGACCGCAGGCCGCCACATCGTGTTGGAATCGGTCGCCGATCAGTACCTGGACCTGCTGGCCAAGCGCGCAGCGGTCCTGCCGGTCGGGGATCCCAATACAGGCGACGTCGCTCTCGGACCGCTCATCAACGCGCGGCAGATTGCGAACGTCGATCGAATCGTCCAGGGCACCAAGGCGGCCGGCGCCGAAATCCGCGCCGGTGGAACATACGAAGGGCTCTTCTATCAGCCGACCGTCCTGGCCGGAGTCACCTCGGACATGCCCGCGTTCCGTGAAGAAATCTTCGGGCCCGTGGCGCCCGTCGTGATCGTCAAGGACGAAGACGAGGCAGTCAGGACGGCCAATGACAGCGAATACGGTCTGGTTGCTGCCATTCAAACACGATCGGTTGAACGCGGCGAGCGGATCGCGGACCGACTGCGTACCGGCATCGTGCACATCAACGATCAGACTTTGAACAACGATGCCTATGCACCATTCGGTGGCACGGGTGCCTCCGGAAACGGCGCGAGATTCGGAACTCAAAGCAGTTGGGACGAATTCACCACCTGGCAGTGGCGAACCAGCCGGCCAGCGGCGCAGACCTTCCCCTTCTGAAGTCGAAAGGTACTCCTATGCACACCATCTCGGCTCACGATCTTCCCATCGTGTTGCAGGACGGCGAATTCGAATTGCGGATGCGAGAAGAAGGCGACATGATCGTCAACTTCGTCAAAATTCCTGCTGGTGCAGACTTCGCCGAACCGTTCGCACAATTGGAAGGCGGGCGCTGTCAATGTCCGCACTACGGATACGTCTTGAAAGGAAGGATCTACACAGATTCCGAAGCAGGTCGGCAAACCTACGATGCCGGCGACGTGTTCTACTGGGCACCCGGTCACGTTCCCGGAGCGATCGACGACTCGGAGTATGTCGACTTTGCTCCCAAGGCTGAATTCCTCGAACTGATCGACGGAGTGCGTAAGGCGATGGGCGGCTGAGCTGTTCGGCCGCCACCGAGGTCAGCGTATTCCGTCGCGACGGAGTGCGACGGACACTGCGGCAGAGCGGGTATCGACACCGAGTTTGGCGTAGATGTGCCCGAGGTGTGTTTTCACCGTCGCTTCGCTGATGAAGAGTGCTTTACCCAGCTCGCGGTTGGTCATCCCCTCGGCGAGCAGGCTGAGCAGTTCGGACTCACGGGCGGTGAGCGCTTCCTGCGGGCGCTGCATCTGCTGGACGAGACGAGAGGCCACGGCGGGGGAGAGGACGCTGCGCCCGGCGACCGCGCCGCGCACCGCGCCGAAGATCTCGTCAGGAGTCGAGTCCTTGAGTAGGTAACCGATGGCACCGGCGTCCACGGCCCGCACGACGTCGGCGTCGGTGTCATACGTCGTGAAAACCAGTACGGGAACATCGACACCGTCGCTTCGCAGGCGTTTGATCGCTTCTGCACCGTGCATGCCGGTGCCCATGTCCAGATCCATCATCACCAGATCCGGTGAGGCCGACGGTATCGCCGTGGCCGCCTCCTCGCCGGACGATGCTTCGCCTACTACTTCGACGTCCGGCTGAGTGTTCAGCAGCGCTCTCAGCCCGGCTCGCACGACCAGATGATCGTCGACGAGGAACACGCGAATGGTGGTGGTCACCGGATCCTCCGTTCGAGAGGGAACTGGGCCGCGACGACGGTGCCGTCTCCCGGTGCACTTTCCACGGTGAACGATCCGCCGAGCTGTGCGACGCGGCTTCGCATCGCACGCAGGCCGTATCCACCGTACCGAGAATGGTCGGCGAGCTTTCCCGGATCGAAGCCGACGCCGTCGTCGAAGATGTCTACGGAGACGGAGTGGTCGAGATACGTGATCGTCACGCCCACCGTTTTGGCGCGAGCGTGGCGGGCGATGTTGGAGGACGCGCTCGAGACCACTCGCACGACGGCATGAGCTACGTCCGAGGGCAAGATGACGGCTTCACCGACGGTGCGGATCCGAACGGCCGGGACGAACTGGCGGGCGGCGGCCACGACCAAGGCGTCGAAGTCGCCCGTACCGCCCTTGGTCGGCGCCAGATCGTGGACGAGGTCGCGACTCTGCATCAAGCTCGTTCGGATGTTCTCTGCTGCGGCATCGACATCGGCTCGAGACGGCGAACCCGTTGTATTCCACGTTTGTTCGGCTGCCTCGAGCCGTAGAAGGGCGCTCGCCAGTCCCTGGGTAACGGTGTCGTGGATTTCGCGCGCGAGGCGCTCTCGCTCAGCGGCAACGCCGGCAGCGCGTTCGGTATCTGCCAATGCAGATTGCGCTTCTGCTACCTGACGCAGAAGCCGAAGGCGTTCTCGGGCATCTCGTTCCATCTGCCCGTACGCGGCCGCGACCAGTGCCGCGGTGCACAGCGGCCCGAGAAGTGTCACCAATTCGGCACGACCGGTGACCCGGTAGAACGCGATACCGGCGAGGACGCCCAGGATCCCGACGAGGGGGTAGGCGATCTTGCTCGGATACAGACGAATGCAGAGGAAGAGAACGGGAAACGCACACCACGCGAAACTCGGGGCAAGCCAGACCAGCGCTGCCCATGCGCTCAGTACCGGCCACATCCACAGCCGTTGGCGAACCACATCTCGCGAGGACACCGTGGCCATGACGGCGTAGAGCAGGGCGAGGACCACGGCCAGGACGAGTACCACCCCGAACCGACCGCTGGTCCCGTGGACTGTGACGTACCGAACTCCCGATGTAGACAGCAGTACGAAGAACGACGCGTGGATCGCATACGCCAACGGGCCGCGTAGGCCGCGTTCGGCGTCGGCGTTCATGGCTCCGTTACTCATCCCTCGAATGTTACGGAGGGCACCAGGCCGTCGTATCAACCATTCGGATGATATCCGGGTAGCCGTAGGGGGCACGGTTCGTCACCCGAGCGCCCGATGTGCGCACCCGCCCCCGGACGCGACGCTGTAGTGGACGGTTTCGAACCATTCGATTGAAAGTGTGCCCGACATGAACCACCGCATTTACACACGACTTCCCCGTACGCTCGCTGTCGCCGTTCCGGTTGTCGCAATCCTTGCCAGCGCCGCATGCTCGACCACCGACACACCGGTGGCGAACGCATCGAGCACGACGTCGATTACTGCCACGCAGCAGCCTGCCGCGACCGGTGATTCGGCGATTGTCACTCAGAATCGACTCAGTGCCGACGCAGCAGTGAAGGCTGCTGGTGCGGCCCTGGCGAAATGCCGCGCCGACGGTCTCGGCTTCGTCACCGTCTCCGTCGTAGACCGCGCGGGAAATGTCATCGCCATGGTGCGCGGCGACAACGCAGCCCAGCACACGGTGGAAGCCTCACGCGAGAAGGCATACACCTCTGCAGCTTTCGGAGCCGACACCAGTGACCTCTCGCAGCGTACCAAAGGCGAAGGATCAACCATCGCCGACCTTCCCGGCACTCTCTTCCTTGCAGGTGGAGTCACATTGAAGGCTGGAGCCGGGTCGATCGCCGGTATCGGTGTCGGTGGCGCTCCAGACGGAATGCAGGACCAAGCGTGTGCTGCCGCAGGTCGTGATGCGATCGCTTCGTCACTCGGCTGAGTGAGCGCATTCAGCGTGCTTCGTGAATTGTGCTTTTCGCCACCTGGATTCGCTCGGCACGACAGTTGTCCGATTGTTGCGATGACCTCGACTTTGTAACACCGGAGCCCCCGGAAAGGGACAAACACGTCGACAGTGGAACCGACGATGCACTTACCGAAGCGAGTTTCTTGATGCGCAGTTTCGGGGAAAGACACAACCTTGCAGAGAATCAGATTCACGTTGCCCGAACGCAATACACGGCGGGTGCGGGTGCTCGTAGCGGCGTTGTTGTCGATATTCCTGCTCGGCGGTATGTTCGGTCCGACCGCCGCGAGTGCTACTCCGGCGCGCTCGGCGCCATGGGGTGGGTACGACGAGTTGTGGGTCCCGTCTTCGATGGGAAACATCAAGGTTCAGGTGCAGTGGGCCGCGCGCGGTGGCAACGCCGCGTTGTACCTGCTCGACGGTCTTCGCGCGCAAAACGACAGAAATGCTTGGAGTTTCGAAACGAACGCACTCGATCAGTACCGCAATGACAACATCACGTTGGTGATGCCGGTCGGCGGTGAGTCGAGTTTCTACACGGATTGGTACGCGCCGTCCAATTTCAACGCTCAGCCGATAACGTACAGGTGGGAAACGTTCCTCACCCGCGAGCTTCCGGACTTCCTTGCAGGGTATGGCGTTTCACCAACCAACAATGCGATCATCGGGTTGTCGATGGGCGGCAGTGCCGCGTTGAACCTGGCGGGGCATCATCGGGATCAGTTCAAGTTCGCCGGCTCGCTGTCCGGCTACATCAATATCTCGGGTCCGGGTATGCGTGAAGCGATCCGCGTAGCCATGTTCGACGCCGGCCGGTACAACGTCGATTCGATGTGGGGCCCGCCGTGGTCATCCGGATGGCTTCGCAACGACCCGTTCGTCAACGCGGAATCGCTTCGCGGACTGTCGATGTACATTTCGTCGTCCAACGGCATCCCGGGACCGTACGATCATCCCTCTGCGCCGATCGATTACTTCCACACGGCGACGGGTATGGGGCTCGAGGCGCTCTCGTGGGTGCACGCGCGTGCATTCGAAATTCGCCTGAAATCCTTGGGAATCCCAGCGACGTACAGCTTTCCGCCCGCCGGAATTCACTCGTGGCCGTATTGGTCTGCTGAATTGTGGATGGCCAGAGGACAAATCCTCGACACCATGAACGCCTGGTGAAGCTGTAGTGAGGATCTCTCCGGACTTGCTCTCGATCGAAAGTCCGGAGAGAACTCGCTCAGAAGGCGATGATTCCACGGAGGTTGCGACCGGCATGCATGTCGGCGAAACCGTCGTTGATCTGGTCGAGGGTGTATCGGTTGGTGATCAGTCCGTCGAGTTCGAGCTTGCCGCTGGTGTAGAGATCGATCATCCAGGGAATGTCGGCGGTGGGATTGGATGCACCGAACAGGGATCCCTGAATTCTCTTCTGGTACAGCGTGAGTTCCATCAGGCTCACGGGAATTCCGACGTCCGTCATCTTCCCGAGGCCGGTGACGACGCAGGTTCCTGCCTTGCGGATCGACGAGAATGCCTGCGCGACATGTTCTCCGGTGGTGACACCGACGGTGACGATGGCCGAATCCGCGCCCTGGCCGTTGGTGAACGAGCGCGCTATGTCGGTGGCTTCCTCCATGGTGGCCACGGCATGGGTGGCGCCCAACTTCAATGCACTGTCGCGCTTGAACGCAACCGGGTCCACCGCGATCACGTGGGCGGCGCCGGCATGCGAGGCGCCCTGCACCGCGTTGATTCCGATTCCGCCGACGCCCATGACGATGACAGTCTGCCCGGGATACACCTGAGCGGAGTTGACCGCGGCGCCCCAACCGGTTCCGACGCCGCAGCCGAGCAGACACAAAGCGTCGAGTGGCAGGTGCTTGTCGACTTTCACAGCCGAGAGAGTGCTGACCGTGGTGTATTCACTGAAGGTGGACAGGCCGCAGGTTTGTGCGACGGGCTGACCGTCGAGAGACATTCTGTAACTTGAGGTTTCGCCGGGTCTGCTGCCGGTCATGATGGCGGCGCCGTTGTCGCAGAGGTTCTGGATTCCGCTTGCACACCAACGGCAACGGCCGCAGGCGGCGAGGAACGAGAACACGACATGATCGCCCTCGGACCATCCTTCCGTGTTCGGCCCGACCTCGACGACGATTCCGGCGCCTTCGTGTCCGCCGCAGATGGGGTAGCGGCCGACTCCGTGGTCGCCGCTGGCGATGTGATCGTCCGAGTGGCACAGGCCTGAGGCGACCATTTTGACAGTGAGTTCGCCGCTGCGGGGTGAATCGAGTTCGAGATCGACCACCTCGTATGTGCCTGGTGCTTGGCGAATGACGGCTCCACGAGTGCGCAAGGTATCTCCTGAGGTAAGAGTTGTTCTTCGACTTCCTCAGTTGTCTACTCGAGAGTTCAGGACGGGCTCGAGGCCTATCTCACTGATCGGACGTTTCGTATCTTTCAGACTCGTCCGGGGTGCGTCCCAAGATGGCGAGTTGCAGTTCGGTGAGCAGTCGCGTATCCGGCTCGTCCAACGAAATGCCCATGATCTGTTCAGCGCGCCGAATGCGGTAGCGCAGCGTGTTCGGATGTACTTTCAGAGACGAGGCGGCCTTCTTCACATCCCCGAAAGCTGTCAGGTAGGCCGTGAGCGTGAACTGCATGTCAGAGGCGTTCTTGTCGTCGTAGGAGACGAGTCTGTCGATACGAGGGTCCCGCAATCGCTCGTGATCAGCAACGAGGTCGAGTATCTCGCCCAGCAACACCGCGGTGCGTGACGCCGCGAGTGTGGTGACCTTCGAGGTTTCGTGATCATCGGTGGTATCGAGCACGCGGTCCACTTCTCGACGCGCCTCGGGTACGCCGTGCAATCGCGCGATCGGGACCGCGACGGCGGCGCGCACGCTGATGCCCGCACGGGCCTCGACTACTCCCACGGTGTCGTAAGCCCAGTCGCTGATCGCGACCTCGTGTTCGGCCTGAGGAAACAGCACGTAGATCCGGTTGTCGATGATCGTTGTGACCGCGTCGCTGCGGAATGCGCTGGCGCGCAGGCGCAAGGCGTTGGTGATTCGATCGAGATTCGATCCGGGCGCGAGTGATGTCGCAAATCCGATGACCGCAGACGGTCCGTCGGTGTTGATGCCGAAGGAGCCGGCCAGCGAGTGCATGTCGACTCCGCCGGAGCGAACGCCGAACAGCCTTTGCAATTGGGCATTCTCGCGGCTGGAGGCGTCCAAGGTTCGCATGAGAATGCGTGCGGCGACTGCCGCTGCACCCCGCAATACCGCTTGGGCGTCGTCGGAAAGAGGTTCAGAGGCGCGCTGCACCCAGATGCTGCCGAGATTGTGTTGGTGTGCAACAGAACCCGTCGGCGCTGACAGGTCCGGGCGGGTGATGCTCACAGCCAACCTGTGCGCGGCTCCGATGCTCGGCTCGGAGGGCAGACTGATGACCTCGTCCGATCGCCTGAGATGCTCGAACACGCCTCTGCGCTCTATCCATTCGGTGTATTCGATCGGCCACTCCCGGCCCAGTATGGAGAGCTGACGGAGTTCGTCTTCACCTTCGTGAGCAGCTGAATATGCGATGACATGGAGTGCCGTGTCGTCGATCGTCACGAGTCCGCCGGTCAATTCGGCGATCGTCTCCGAGAGCGCGAACAGATCCGAATCGCCACCGGCCACAGCTCCTGAGACGGCCCGCGAACGGTACATGCTCTGTGTCAGAAGTCGTTGTACGAGTGAATAGACGTGTCCGGAACTAGCCTGCGGATGTACCGCGGCCACTGCGATTCCGATGTTGCGTGCGGCGGTGAGAAGCGTTGTCGCCGCGCGCGCATTCTTGACGAGCAAGAGCTTCGGACGACGCCTCGCCGGCCTGCCTTCGAACTTTCGCAACCACTGCGTCAACGTCGATTCGGGAACTCCCACGGGAAGGTAAATGTCGGAGATCGCACCACGGCTGTCGGTGCCGTCGATATCGGAGGACTCGACGAGGGCGATCGAACGGATTTCGACATCGAGTCCGTCCGGGCTTTCCAGAAGCTCGATCACGGACTTGTCCGTGGAATGCATGAGGGCGCCGAGGGTGGTGCCGACACTCGGCCCGTTACTCCTCGGACCTGTCGACGCTTGCGGGAGGGCTACAGAAAGTGGCTGCACATTTGCTCCTCGGCCAGTGGGTCATTACAGGCTAACCCCGACAGACGAAATGCAGAATAAGGAAATAGGGGACAAATTTATTCGTCAGGCATGGTGATGCCGAGTTCCTGCACCTTTTCGGCGACTGCCTCTGGAAAAACGTTCTTGAACAGATAAAGGTCTTGTCCGATCACCCAACCAGGGGCCAAAGCCGTCGCATATCGTTCGAAGTATCCGAGTTGTTTACCGAAAAGAACCAATTCCTCGGGACTCGCAACGCCCCACTGCTTGCCCAACTGAATCAGTGCCATGATCAATTCACTGAGCTTGAGTTCACCCAGGTCACGGCCGAGAATCGGGGCCAGGGCCGTTGCGACCTGCATACCGAGCTGATCGTCGTCGACCTCGTAGTCGGTTGCATATCCCAAGGATCGAATTCCGCGGGCGACACGGGCGAAATCACCGTCGATGAGGGTCGCTCGGAACATGTCGGAAAGGATGGATCTCCAGGTCTCGGGAAGGACGCCGACGATGCCGAAGTCGAGCATCGCTATCCTGCCGTCGTCGAGGACCCACAGATTCCCGGCATGTACGTCTCCGTGAAACGGACCGTGAACGATGACTGATTCGAGCCAGACCTTCACTCCGCGTCGGATCAGCATGCGGGCTTCGTCGATACCGTCCGGACCGGCGACGAACCGATCCAGTGGAACGCCGCGCATGCGTTCCATGCAGATGACTCGGGGGCCGCAGTAGTCCCAGTACACCTCTGGTGTCGTGACTCCTTTGTTGTCGCCGAACGCACTGATGTTGTTCCGGAAAGTGGTTTGCCGGTCGGCCTCGACCGCGCTGTTCAATTCCGTCATCGTGGCGTTGTGCAGATCGCGAATGATGGCGGTGGCATTGGCAATTCGAAGGAACTCGACAAATTTCTCGAGGATGTTCGCGCCCCAGTACGCCGCCCGCAGGTCGATCAGCATCCGCGCATAGATGTCCGGACGCTGGATCTTGATGACCGCCTCTCGGCCGTCGTGCAGAACGCACGCGTGTACCTGCGCTACCGATGCGGCCGCGAGAGGTACGTCGTCGAATTTCGCGAACAGGTCGTCCACGGAGTAACCGAGGTCCTTCTGCACGACGCTTCTGGCCTGCTCGGCCGGGAAAGACGGAACATCGTCGAGGCAGCGTAGGCATGCATTGGCGACGGGGGCCGGGAACAGGCCGGACGACGACGCGACCAGTTGGCCGAGCTTGACGAAGGTGGGCCCCAGCGCGATGAAGCCGTCGACCATCCCGTCGGAAGCAGCGTCTGCCCAGGTGCGTCCACGCTTGCGGAAAGGCCACACGATCAGTGCCAGCATGATCGACGTGGACAACACGACGGCGATGATCGCGGAACGCCACAACTGGGCGAGGCCGAAGCGTTCGAGGTCCGGCATGCGGACTTCGAGGGCAGTGGCGGGCACTCCTGACGAGTACGGCCCGACAGGTCGCGTTGGATCCAGCACAGCTCTCCCTCGTTCAACGAGCGCATCCAGCATTTTGCCGTGAGATCACTTACGCGACCCCTTCCGTTAGTCAGTATGCCAAGTCACACATAACTGCCGGAACCGCCTACGCATTCAGCCTACGATCGGTGAATGCGTGAGCACTTGATCCCGATCGGCGAGGTTGCAAAATCGTTCGGAATCGCGGCGTCGACCTTGCGTTATTACGAGGACGAAGGACTGCTGTCCGCGCGGTCGCGAACTGGCGGTAAACGCTGGTACGGGCAGCGTGAGCTGCGCCGGCTGGCATTGATCCGGATGTACGCCGAGACGGGAATGTCATTGGAGCAGGTGCGGTCCTTCATCGAAACCGACACCACGTCCGAGCAGTTCTTCACAGTTCTCGCAGATCAAGTGTCGACACTCGAGGCACAGATCGCCGCTGCTACGCGAGCGAAGCTGATCCTCGAGCATCACCTGACGTGTCGGCAAGAGCGTCCGATGCAGTGCCCGTGGTTGCTCGAGCAGCTCGACATTCGTGTCGAAGCGGCGCTTGACTTCAAGTTGACTTGAACCTTCATAGTTAGGGCGCACTTACCGCCCTATCTGGAGGTTGACCATGTCGGCACGACGATGGCTGCCGCTCATCGCCGCATGCATCGGAACTTTCCTGTTACTGACGTACGCCACGATCACAACGATCGCGGTGCCGGCCATCGCAGTCGGTTTGGACGGCAGTACGGGCGCGATGTCATGGGTCGTCGACGCCTACACGCTGGCTCTTGCCGCGCTTCTGGTGGGCATGGGCGCACTCGGCGATGCGTGGGGACGCAAACGCCTCTACATCTGTGGACTGGTCGTGTTCCTGGTTGCAACGGCCGTGTGCGCGATTGCTCCGGACATCACGGTTCTGGTCGTTGCTCGCGGCGCGCAAGGAATTGCCGGTGCGGCGATGTTCGCGACACTCCTGCCTCTGCTTGGCGACGCTTATTCGGGCCGCGATCGGCACGTGGCTTTTGCCGCGTGGGGTGCCGTCGCTGGATTGGCGGCGGGAATCGGCAACGTTGCAGGAGGGCTGCTGACGCAGTTCTTCGACTGGCGTGCGGTCTTCTATTTCGGAATCCCCGTGGCCGCAGTGGCGCTCGCAATGGCTGTGTTCTGTTTCGCCGACAGTGAGCGCGGCGACGACAACATCGACTGGGCCGGAATCGTTTTGTTCACCCTCGCTGCCGTTGCCGCGGTTCTCGGCGTGACGTGGGGCGGCGACATCGGGTGGGCTTCGTCGTCGACAGCTCTTGCCTTCCTGATCGCAATCGGTGCGCTGACGGCGTTTGTGTGCTGGCAGCGTCGAGGCAGCAGTCCGATGCTCGATCCGGCATTGTTCCGATCCCTGAAATTCGACGGCGTCCTCGTCGCTGCTTTCGGGTACTACCTCGCGGCCTACGGCCCGCTCGTAGTCCTTTCACTGTGGCTGCAGAACGGGCTGGAACTGTCGGCATCGGCGGCCGCACTCGTGCTCTCGATTCAACCGCTCGCTTTTGTCTTCGTATCGGCCTTGTGTGGATCACGGCTTCAGCGCGTCGACCTTCGACTGTCGCTCGGATTCGGGACGATCCTTTGCGGAATCGGTTGCGTGGCCATGCTGTACGTTCTCGCCGAGCCGGTCTGGCCCGCACTGATCGCCGGGCTGATTCTGACCGGTGTCGGTTCGGCGATGGTGTCGCCGGTGCTGCCGGGTGCCGCGATGTCGGACGCCCCGGCAGAGCGCGCCGGGACGGCTTCGGCAACAGCCAACTCGTCGCGTCAATTCGGGCTTGCCGTCGGAATTGCGTTGTGCGGCTCGCTCTTCGTCGGTCCGGACGAGTTCGCCTTGCTGTGGCCGTTGGTCTTCTGTGCCGGCGTCGGAATGCTCACGGGTTTGGTGTCGATCCTTCTCTTTTCTCGTTCGTCAACTCCTGAAACAGTTCAACCAATCGCCGAAAGGGCACACACATGACCACGCTGTTCACTCTACGACCGCACCGGCG
Source organism: Rhodococcus sp. MT28 (assembly GCF_058792695.1). Lineage (NCBI taxonomy): Bacteria > Bacillati > Actinomycetota > Actinomycetes > Mycobacteriales > Nocardiaceae > Rhodococcus > Rhodococcus sp. MT28. The sequence goes on along the minus strand of NZ_JBXAFD010000001.1, from coordinate 1,375,495 downwards.
TATCGAGATGGACTGGAATCGCCGCAGGTTCCTCGGCGCTGCAGCAGGATTGGCTGCTGCGCTGGCAGCGGCCGGTTGCTCGCGTTCGGACGCAGACGCCGGGGGCGAAGGCGACGCAGGCTGGTCCTTCACCGATGATCGCGACAATCTGATCGAATTGGATTCACCACCAAGGACATTTGTCACCTACACCGGTATCGCGGGTGCTCTGTGGGATTACGGACTGGTGCCTGTCGGAGTTTTCGGGGCACTGACACGATCGCCGGGATCAACGGACACCAGCATCTCCGGCAATTTGGATTTCGCGAAGACCGACATGGTCGGGCAGCTCTGGGGACAAGTGGAACTCGAGAAGATCGCTTCGCTGGAGCCGGACGTCGTCATAGTCCCTCAGCTGCGTGGTTCGGCACTACTCGACGAGGCGAACTTGGATGCGGTGAAAGGCTTGTCGACAGTACTGTTCGTGGAAACGGCAGCAGGAACCATCGACCGAACCGTGCAAGAGATCGTGGAACTCGCCGTGGAACTCGGGGCGGACCAGGATATGGAGGCTCAGCGAAAAGACTACGACGCTGCGCGTGCACGGATCTCCGAAGTTGCTTCTTCGCTGAATAATTCACAGGTTTTGTTCGCGTCCGCAGATCCGGACACGATTCGTGTCAGTCGTTCGGGATTCCCGATCCTTGCAGATCTGGCGGGATTGGGCCTTGCCGTCGTCGATCCGGCCGCGGGATCGTCGGTCTACGTCGAGAAACTGGCTTGGGAGATGGCGGACCACTATCCGGCCGACATGATCTTCCTCGACGATCGCCCGTCCAGTTTGCAACTGGATACGCTCGGAACCAATCCTGCGTGGTCCAACTTGCCCGCGGTGAAGGCGGGGAAGATCGGGACCTGGAATCCGGAACCCGTGCTCAGTTATGCCGGGATCGCCCGTACGTACAACGATCTGGCTGACCAGCTGCTGGCATTCTCACATTCCTGACCGCCGCGTCGTCTACGACGTATGGACCTCTTCACCGCTCTGTCTGCTCGTGTTGAATCCCTCGATTGGCCTGCGCTGATCGAGGGAATCGACTCCAGTGGGTGTGCCCAGACGACGCCGATACTCGACGAGTCGGAATGTCGCGAAATTGCTTCCTGGTACTCGGAGGTCGACCGGTTCCGGAGCACCGTCGACATGGCTCGATACCGTTTCGGCCAAGGGGAGTACCGATACTTCGGTGATCCCGTACCGGAGCCGATCACGGCTATGCGATCCGCCTTCTACCGACACCTCCTGCCCGTGGCGCGGGAGTGGGCGTTCAAGCTGGGCGAGGGTGCACCGTGGCCGGATTCTTTCGAAGAATGGATCGATCAGTGTCACGACGCCGGTCAGAATCGCCCTACCCCGATCCTTCTGTCCTACGGACCTGGTGACTGGAATGCATTGCATCGGGACTTGTACGGAGAGTTGGTGTTTCCCTTGCAAGTCGTGATCGGGCTCGACAGACCTCGCATCGACCACGTCGGCGGCGAGTTCTTGCTCGTGGAACAGCGGCCGCGCGCCCAGTCGAAAGGGACGGTGACAGTTCTCGGGCAAGGTCACGCTTTGATCTTCACCACGCGGGATCGACCGGTGCAGAGTTCTCGTGGGTGGTCGAGAGCCCCTGTGCGACATGGTGTCAGCGTGGTGCACTCGGGTACGCGTAGAACATTGGGATTGGTGCTTCACGATGCCGAGTAAGACGTACATTCTCCGCGACGCTCGCAACAAACCCTACGAGAGTTCGACGCCCGGTGTGCTTGGCGGGCACCGGAAAACGAAGATCTACGGGCGACTCGACTGTCGAGGGGCCGCGCAGGCAATCGCGCGTGGCGGGTATGTCGCCAGTCGGGTGTTCTTCGCGGACGAGCCGACCGCGATTGCGGCCGGCTATCGCCCCTGTGCCGTCTGCATGCCCGAAGGTTACGCAGCCTGGAAGGCAGTTGCTACGCGCCGAAGCGGTCGCGGTACTCCTTCGGAATGAGCGGCTTGTCGCCGCGGACCTTCAGCTGCTGGACAGCCCAGGTATTGCCGTCCGGGTCGGCGAATCCGAAGAAGGTGCCCCCGTCACGCTCGTCGAAGACGGTGACCTCACTGGCATCGACGCCGCGGCCGATGAGCTCTTGGCGAGCCGCTGCAGCGTCGGCCACGACCAACTGCAATCCCTTCAACGAACCAGGGGTCATCTCGGTCTGCGACGGCAGGTTCCCGATGACGATCGAGCAGCCCGAACCACGCGGAGTGAGCTGGGCGACCGTCATGTGTTCGTTGACGGTGTGGTGGTCGAGATCGAAACCGACCTTGTCACGGTAGAACTCGATGGAGCGGTCGAGGTCACTGACGGGAACGATGACTACTTCGAGGGTCCAGTCCATGAAACTGCCTTTCGCTGAGGAGGTTCGGGCAAACAGGTGGTCAGAGTTGCGCGACGATCTTGTCCAGGCGTTCGTAACCTTCGGTGACGCCGAGCTCCATATTGCTCTCGATCATTCCGTCTCGCGCTTCGAGGCTCGGATATACGGAATGGCCGGAGAGGCGGGTGCGTCCGTTGCCCAGATCCTCGAACGTGATCGATTCGATGCTGACGACGTCGGGAAATCCCTCGTATTCGAAGGTCTGGATGGCAAAGTCGTTCTCGCGAACGACGTGAAATACACCGTTGAACCGGAACTCTTCGCCCTCGGGGTTGCGATGGACGTACTTGTATCGACCGCCGCTCACGAACTCGTATTCGTCGATCTCCATCTCGTATCCGTTGGGGCCGAGCCACTGCTTGACCAGATCGGGATTCGAATGAGCTGCGAAGACGGCACTGACGGGTGCGTCGAATTCGCGGGTGATGTCGATGTACGGCACGCCCTCAGGAGCCGTGATGGTGACGGGATTGGTGGTAGCCATGGCTAAGTCTCCTTCTGTGTGGTGCTGAGTAGGTGATCGAGCTTGCGGAACTGTTGTTCGTGGATCAGTCGATAGCGGTCGATCCAGGCGGTCAAAGCCTCGAGAGTTGCGGCGTTGAGATGTACCGGCCGCCTCTGGGCTTCGCGGCTGCGAGTGACCAAACCCGCGGCTTCGAGTACCTGAATATGTTTGGAGATGGCCTGTTTCGTGATCTCGAACGGCTCGGCCAACTCGTTGACCGTTTGGGGGCCGGTGCTCAGGCGGGCGATGATCCGCCGTCGTACCGGGTCGGCAAGCGCCATGAACGCTTTGTCGAGACGCTCGTCTGCCCCTGGATCCACGATCACTTGTCAACCATCTCCTTTATCAACCAACCTGTTGATTACGGTACGAGCCCATGGCGAGGGTGTCAATGCTTCGAAACCGATTAGCGTGGAAACCATGAACGCTCTGATTCCTCGGCCACGATTGGAAGTGGCGCCGGGGGCGATCCTCGTTCCGGATTGGCTCAGCGTCGAACAGCAACGCTTCTTGGTGGCCGAGTGCCGACGGTGGGCGACCGCACCCGTACCGATGCGCTCCGCTGTTGTCCCTGGTGGGCACAAGATGTCGGTGCAAACAGTCTGTCTCGGTTGGCATTGGCAGCCGTACAAGTACACGCGCACCGCCGACGACGTGAACGGTGCGCCTGTCGCAGCGGTGCCTGACTGGCTCGTCGACCTCGGCCGGGCCGCAGTTGCCGCTGCCTATGATGATCCGACTGCGGGGGAGCGGTACACGCCGGACACCGCGCTGATCAATTTCTACGACGAGGGCGCTCGGATGGGCATGCACCAGGACAAGGACGAGCGCTGCGACGCTCCCGTCGTCTCACTGAGCGTCGGGCAGAGTTGTGTCTTTCGATTCGGGAATTCCGAGAACCGGAACAAGCCGTACACCGACGTCGAACTCCATTCGGGTGATCTCTTCGTCTTCGGTGGAGAGTCTCGGTTCGCATATCACGGAGTGCCGAAAGTTATTGCGGGAAGTGCAAGTCCCGACATAGGTCTGCCGTCCGGGCGGCTGAACATCACGCTGCGCGATACCGGAATGTCGTGACTGTCTCACCCCTGCTGTGCCACTGGTGCAGCAGGGTCGAAGTCTGCGCTCGAAGGTCCGTCCCCGACCATCTCGATCAACTCGGTCGACGGTGGAGTTGGCAGCGTGCGCCAGCGCTCTCGTTCGAGGTTGTGGGGTTGTGTCTCGTTCATGCCCTCATTATCGACTTCCGGCTCCGATCCACCAGTCGGGGATGGGCCGGGTGCAATTCGGTAGGCCGTTGAGCGCCCCGCTCTCTCGTCGACATCCTCGGACCTCAGCACGTCGACGACAGTTCGGGTCGCGGCACGGGTCTGGGGAGGTTGGTGGGTGGATTCGAGGCGACCGTGGTTCGCTTATCCCAGTGTCTTGTTGCGGCCGGCGAGGGAGCCGAAGACGAGTTGCACGGCCAGCAGCACCAGCAACGCGATCAGCGGAGTCGTCCAGGAATCGACGGCGTCGTGCAGTGCACCGAAAACGAGGGGACCGGTGGCGGCCAGAAGGTATCCGACGGACTGTGCCATACCCGAGAGTGCCGCTGCTTGACCGTGATTGACAGTGCGTATTGCGAAGAAGGACAAGGCAATGACAATCGATCCGCCGATGCCGATGCCGAGGAATGCATTCCACAGCAGGGCCCAGGAGGGGAGGAGGAGTTGGCCGAGAACTGCCACTGCGGCGACCGACACCAGCCCGAGGACGGCTCCTCTCTGATCCTTGGGCAGTTTGTGCAGGAGCACTGCTGTGAGGAGGCTGCCGACGATCGAGAATATTTGCATGATGCCTTGATGCAGTCCGGCTGTAGCCGCGGTAGTGCCGTGTGATTCTTCAATGGTGGGCCACCATGTCAGAACGGTGTAGAAGAAGAGAGATTGGACGCCCATGAATATTGTGATCTGCCACCCGAGTGCTGAGCGCCAGGGGGAGCGATGGCCGCCTGGATGGGGATCCAAAGCCGCAGCGTGATCGTGTTTCGGAAGCGTGCGTCGGCGAAGTTGGGGAAGGAACACCCCAAATCCTATGAGAGCCATAGCAGCCCAGATTCCGAATGCGATCCGCCAACCGTGATCGGTGAGACCGGCGATCGGCACGGCAAGTCCGGATGCGGTTGCGGCGACGGCTGCAGAGACCGCCGAGAAGATGCCGGTCAAACGGCCGGCTTCGGTCGGGAAGTCTCGTTTGAGGAGCGCCGGCAGTAGAACGTTCATTGTTGCGATGGTCATGCCGAGCGATACGGTACCGATCCACAGCGCAGGCATCCACGGAACAGAGCGGATCACGATCGCTAAGGCGAGCATGCCGAGTGCTGCTGCGAGTGTCCGTTCCATTCCCCACCGAGCTGCGATGACCGGGGCAACGGGGGAGAACACTGCGAAGCACAGCAGTGGAAGGCTGATCAGCGCTGATGCTGTTGTCGACGAGATATCGAGATCGGTGCGTACCTCACCGAGTAGCGGGCCGACGACTGTGATTGAGGCTCGAAGATTGGCTGCGATGAGAAGAATGCCAGCGATAACGAGTCCTCGGCGCATTATCGGTATCGCGCTCGGGGCAGACGCCACGTTTTCGGTGTCGGAGATGACGTTAGCCATAGGTGTGCCCTTCTGAGATTGTCTGTGCGCTGAACCTCTTGTGTGTCAGCTACTTCGGCATGTTTTGCAGAAAGAGGGATCGGCTGTGGTCCATCAGTCGGACCACTGCGGCGGCTGCGCCGTCCGGATCGCGGTCACGGATAGCCGCAAGCAGCTGCCGGTGTGGGTCGTCGTCGGTCCAAGGTCCGATGAACAGCTGTCGAGTCTCCTTGTCGGACTTACCTTGTGGGATGCTCATGGTGTCAGAGCGATCGAGACTGCGGTAGATGTCCGTGATCAGTTGGTTCCCGCTCGCTGCGAACATCTCCAGGTGGAAGTCGAGGTCGTACTCGACGGATTTGGCGACGTCGGGCTCAGCGTCTCGGCCATCCAAAGCCCGAGTCATTCGGTCGATGTCTTCGGGCAGGGCTCGTTCGGCAGCGAGTCGGGCGGCGTAGAGCTCCAAAGCTTCACGGGCTTCGAAGATTTCGAGCACGTTCTCCGCCGCTGCACGTCTTTGAAGTGCAATTTCGAGTTCTGAGCTCGCGCAGACGTAGGTTCCGTCTCCCGGGCGTGCTTCGAGGAGGCCGGCATGGACGAGGCCACGAATGGCCTCCCGGACTGTATTGCGGCTCGCGCCGGTCATTTCGACAAGTTGATGCTCGCCGGGGATCTTCTCCCCTAATTCCCAGTTGCCAGAAGTGATCTGGGACCGCAGTTGTTCCGCGATCTGCACTGAAAGTGGGATGTTGCGTGCGGTGGGTGCGATACGGGAATCCGGCATGAGTCAAATGTAGGACATTTGGCGATTTGTGGATAGGTTTACCTTTGTGATCTAGGGCACTCGGGTTCGGATCGGCCTGGGCGGGTACCGCCCTTCTGCATGTCTGCGTGCACGTGAGTGCTCCTGCCGACCGCGCACGGGCAGTTGACTCGACTCGGAGGGCAACTGCGATCGATTCCTCGCGGAACCTCATACCTAGCAGGCCCTCACGTGCGGGTCATTGCTGCGATTCCAGCGTCCACGCGGGCTGGTCGGTCACTTCCGGGCCGTCGTGCAGCACCCAAACACACGGCTCGGAGATGTAGGTGGCAGCATCGGTGAACCAGTATGTTTCGTCGGGTGCCCAGCCCGCGATGACGCTCGCCGTGTCGGTATCGACCTCGATCGCGGTTCCTGCTGCCGCGAGGTATCCCGTCACGGTAAGGTGCACTCCCTCAAATCTTTCCGCGACTTGCACCCAGTCGGGGATGACCCACCTGCCTGATCGGCCGGTAGTCCGGTACCAAACCTGCCGCGTTTCTGCGGTGACCTCGAGCGGGAACCGTCTGCACAGCTCCGACCAGGCTTGCGCGCTGTCGATCTCGTAGATGCGTGCGCCAGTCGGTGGCCGCAATGCTCGCACGACGACCCGTTCCCGTCCCATGCTGTCTTCGACGAACCACAAGCCCGCCGGAGTCCCGTCGAACAGCGCCCTCGTCGAACCCTTAGTGGGTGGATTCGACCACCAATAACCTGACCAGTTCGCCGCGGGATCCACCGGGCGGTCACGTTCAGCTCTCGCTTCAGATTCCAGGGTGCTCGTGCGCCACTCGCTGAGGAGTTGTTGCGCAGCAGGCACTTCGTCTGTGTCCGGAGATTCCTCACCTCTGCTCATAATCGACCATTGGTCGGATGAGGCGAGCGAGGTTGACCACCACCGCGCGCATTCGGAGCCGGCGATGTGCTCGGCGACGCGTCGAAGCTCATCGCGCATAACTTCGGTGGCGACGAGGACGTCTTCTCCGTCGGGATCCTGCCAGTAACGCGCCGCATCGACCGCTTCTGCGAGGGCGGAGCGTAGATCGACGGCGGTGACGTCGGGGAGCGATATTTCCGTGAGGCTGCGCGCCACGTCCTCCGCGGTGACTATGGTCTGCCGGGCCTCTTCGGCGCCCGGGCCGAACAACACTCGGGAGGTTCCTTGTCCGACGTCGAGGTGATACGCCGCCCGGTGAGCGCTGATGCGGAACATGTCGTCGCCTGACTCGGGACGCAGGGCGCGTTCGGCGTCGATCGCATACGCGAGCAGCATCCGGCGCCCGCGCGGGCCCGACAGCAAAATATCCGCAGTGAGCATCTGTTCTCCCGTTTTCTGGTTCAGATGACGGTAGTCGAGGTCAGCGAGATGGAGAGCCTTCTCCCGTGATGTCAGAGCTCCTGGCCGTTTCGTCGCGCACGACATGATCGCCACACACTGCATTCGGTGGCGAAGGCGGACGGAAGGGAGCCCCAGGCTGCTGCCAGTCGCGTGAACGCCGCTTCTTCGGTGTGCGCGATCACTGCCGTCTTTGTGTAGCTGTGGTTTTCGTCGATCAGAGCTCTCTGTTTGCCTGTAGTGACTGCGAAATAGGTCGTATTGATTGCTGAGGCTGAACAATAGAGAGGGCTGAAAAAGTTGGGAGACAGGTGTTTTGGCAGGAGTGATCCGTGTGCCATCAGTACAGTCTCGACCGGAACCAGTGATCGAGGCTGATCATGTCGATCTGGTGCATGTCGAGACTCAGCTGGGCAGCAGCTTTCACCGCGTCGGCGCGGGGGATAGAGTTCTGGGGCAGAGTCCAGTTGGTCTCCCGTGCATGTTGCTCGAGAAGGTCGATGACTGTCCGCGGGACAGGCTCGTTGACGTGAAGTGTTGAGCCGTAGCGAAATTGCTGTTCTATCGACAACTCGTAGATGGATCGGGCGAGTAGGTCTACGTCGACTACCGACAGGACAGCGCTACCGCCGTCGATGATCGAGTCGAGGCGAGAGACAATTCGCGTCAGTGTCGGAAGAAACCATCTGTCGCCGGGTCCGTACACGAGATGCGGCCGGACGACCAGGCCTCCGGCGTCGCGCACGAACTTCTCGGCGAGAGCGCGCGTGCGACTGGCAGGTGAGAAGGGGCTGAGAGGTGCGCCGTTGACCGGCAAGTCTCGAAACGGTCCCGGCCCGTACACGGCCGCGGTACTGACGTAGAGCAAGCGTTCGACGCCGACGGTGGCGGCCATCGACGCAACGTTCTGTACGCCGTGTTGGTTGACGTGAACGCACCGTTGTTCGTCGTCGCCCACGTACGACACGCAACAGATGACGGTCGACGCCTGACTCATTGCAACTCGTAGAGAAGCACTTTCGTTGATGTCGCCGATCACGGTGGCGATTCCTTCACGGCCGAACTGTTTGGCTGCGGTGGCCGTGCGAACGAAACCGATTGCAGCGTTTCCGTCGCGGGAAACCAGCTGTTTCATCACTGCGGAGCCGATGAAACCAGTGGCCCCGAGTACCAGAGTCGTCACGGTGTGTCCGTGTCGAGAGCGTTGCTGCGGGCTCTTTCGACGTATCGTTGAGATTCATTCCGTCGGCAACGAGAGCTGGGTAGATCATGCAGGAGCGTGCTGTCCTGACGCGCCAGGCCGTCATTTTGGGTGCTGCGAAGAGCTTCGAGAAGTTCGGGTACTCCGCCAGTTTGGGCACGATCTTGCAGCACGGGGGTGTGTCGAAGGGTGCGATGTATTTTCATTTCGTGTCCAAGGAGGAGCTTGCGCACGCGGTCATCGCAGCGCAGCACGGTATGGCGATGGAGGGTACCCGGCGGGTTGCTGCGCACTCCGACATCGCGGTCGAAACCCTGGTGCTCGTTTCGCAGGAGATGGCTCGGCAGCTTGTGACCGAGCCCATCGCGCGAGGTGGCATGCGGTTGACGATGGAGATCGGCAGTATTCAAGGCCCCATCGAACAGCCGTACCTCGATTGGATCGAGGCTATCAAGCAGGTGGCAACCCAAGCGGCCGAAGCCGGCGATATCGTCCCGGGCACCGATATCGACGCGTTGGCTCGATTTGTGGTGGGGTCGTTCACCGGAGTGCAGATTCTCTCGGAAATGCTGACGGGCAGAACCGATCTGTACGAGCGGTTGAGTCAGATGTGGAACCTGGTGCTGCCAACGATCGTCCGCGAGGACAAGTTGGCGCACGTCATGCAACTGGCGGCGCTTGCACCGAGAGAGTGGGAAGCACCGAGCGCTTGACGTGGAAGACGCGACGAGAAGAACGTGTTCGTTCCCTCTCATGATTGGTCCGCAACTGTAATTTCGAGTTCCGCGGTGGTTTCCAGTTCTTGAGTGAACCGAACTCGGTGCACATGGCCCGACGCGTCAAGGGGGATCGTTGACACCTCGCACGGCGTTTCCCATTCAGTGAACCTCGGAAAGACCGCCGAGAGTGAGGCGATCTTTGTTGCTGGGTTGCCGATGTGAAATCGGAGCGCTTGTCGGGCGGCCTCGAAAAGTATCATTCCTGGGATGTGGTCGACGGGGTGGTCGAAAAGGGAGTGGTTGCGCGGATCGGGAGCGCAGAACATCGCGTGCCGAGCAGGATCAGTGCTGATGAGCACATCTCCATCGGTTAGGCGTCCGACTCGCTCCGATCCGACCACCGCGGCTCCGGAAGGAAGGATGCGTCGGCTCGGGCGGTGGTCTTCTCGTCCTTGCCGAATTCGACGGTATCCCTCGGGGCTGACTCCTCGCGCAACAGCGTTGCATCTGGCGACGTGCCGGTTGCCCTCGCTGAGGATCCCCGACACTTCGACCCCCGAAACCGCTCCGTCGCGATGAGTGAGGTTGTCCACTGTCATCGAGAAACTCAACGGCTCCGCGACTGATTGCACGTCGAGCGCGTCCAGCATCTCGAAGCTGAACGTTTCCATGACGAACTTGTAGTGCAGTGGAATCTCGTATCGGGTGTGGCACAGAAGCACCACTGCCTGTCGAAATGCTTCTGCCACCCCGAGCGGATCGTGTTGCTCGCTCGATACGTCGAATATCCGGTGCGAGACCGGGAGTTGCACAGCAACCTGGTACGCCGAGTCCGATTCGATCCGGTAGTCCGTCAAGAAAACCTCGGCAACAGCATGTCTGTGGACGAGATGCCGCGGCACTGTGCGTGTGTATTCCATTGATTGAATGCACCTTTCGATGTTCACTCGTGTCTTCGGTGTCGTGTAGGACCTAATATTCGACGTCCGGGCGCGTCATCGAATCGTCAAAATTGACGATCTTTTCGAAGGTCGAGTTCGATCAGGGGCGGCACCCCATCTCGGCGAGTGTGTCTGGGGCACTTCCTGCTAGAAGCGTCCGATCCGAAGTTCCAGTGGGTGTCTGCGTGCGTCGTGACCAGAGCGGCGGAGCATCGCGCATGCCTCCAGCTGGGAATGCACCCCCAGTTTTTGCAGGATGCTTCGGATGTGGGCGCGAACCGTGGTCGGTGCGATGTGGGCGGTTCGAGCAATCGAGTCGACATTCGAGCCTCCGTAGAGAAGGCCCACGATCTCGAACTCGCGATCGGTGAGACTGCTGATTCGTGCGAATTCTTCGGTGCGCAACCGGATGCGTTGTACGAGCGAGGACTTGTCGTGTGCAGACCGAGCGGAGTTGGGGTTGATCGCGGCCTGCAGCTCATCGAGCAGGGATGTGAATGGCAGTTGAGAGTTGAGCACGGCGTGGGCGCCCGCTGCGAGCCCCCGAATCATGGAGTTGCCGCTACTGAGATCGCCGACCAGGACCGATCCCTCGAGCGCGGAGAGCTCCTTCACCTGCCAATCGACGCCCCCGAGTGGTAGGAGAACGAGCGCTCTACCGTGATCGCTGGTGTGATGCCTTAACAGGCTCATGTCTGCGGTTTGTGGCTCGGAATAAGCCCTGGCGCTGATTCCGGCAGCGATTGCATTGGCGAACCCTCGATTGCTATGAGTGGTGTACACGGTGACTGTGCTGGAGAGTGTCATAGCGACTACATCTCCGGTGGAGGTCCGCTCCGCCCGCTCTCTTCGCTGCGAAACCAAAACCGTTGCTTTCAGCGTGGTTTCGTCAGCAGGTTAGCTATCGCAGTGACCTTTCCGCTGATGCGCACGAAGGTTACGGCGATATCGCAGTTGCCCGTCTTCCCATGGAAACTCGCGCGTTCGACACCTGATCATGGACCTTCGAATTATGCTGGGGCGCTGAATATTTGGGCGATGAGCATCCCGTGTAGACGAGTCATTGGGCGTTCCGTCGACGACGTGAACAACTCTCCGGTGTCTCGAGGCATTCAGGCGTCTCGATCGAGTTCCGCGAGGCCGGTGCGTCGCGCCTCAATGTTCCGTGCGCGGCCGGGTCGAGATATTGACTGTTACCGTCAGTTGCACATACCCTGTTCATTGGCGCTGACCTTAGGGAACCCGGCCTGAACCGGCCGATCGTTCTCGGTCACTGCCGACGCCAGAAGTAGCTTCGCGACGACCGACGAAACGAGTTTCCTCATGACACAGCATGTCGACGTACTGATCATCGGCGCTGGCTTGTCCGGAATCGGCGCGGCTTGCCACCTCATTCGTGAGCAGACCGGAAGTACTTACGCGATCCTCGAACGCCGCGAGAACATCGGTGGCACCTGGGACCTGTTCAAGTATCCCGGCATCCGATCGGATTCCGACATGCTCACCTTCGGATTCGGTTTCCGTCCGTGGATCGGAACCAAAGTGCTCGCAGACGGCGCCAGTATCCGTGACTATGTCGAGGAAACCGCCAAGGAATACGGCGTCACCGACCACATCAACTTCGGCCGCAAGGTCGTGGCAATGGACTTCGATCGCGCGACTGCTCAGTGGTCCGTGACCGTCCTGGTCGAGGCGACGGGGGAGACCGAGACGTGGACCGCGAACGTCCTCGTCGGCGCCTGTGGTTACTACAACTACGACAAGGGATACCGCCCCGCCTTCCCCGGTGAGGACGACTTCCGTGGTCAGATCGTGCACCCGCAGCACTGGCCGGAGGATCTCGATTACACCGGAAAGAAGGTAGTGGTCATCGGTTCCGGTGCCACCGCGATCACCCTGATCCCGTCGATGGCCCCCACTGCCGGTCACGTCACCATGCTGCAGCGCTCGCCCACGTGGATCCAGGCGCTTCCGTCCGAGGACCCTGTTGCCAAGGGTCTCAAGCTTGCACGCGTTCCCGACCAGATCGCTTACAAGATCGGTCGAGCCCGCAATATCGCACTGCAACGCGCCAGCTTTCAGCTCTCACGTACCAATCCGAAGCTGGCGAAGAAGCTGTTCCTCACCCAGATCCGCTTGCAACTCGGCAAGAACGTGGACCTGCGTCACTTCACCCCCAACTACAACCCGTGGGATCAGCGCCTGTGCGTGGTTCCCAACGGGGACCTGTTCAAGGTGCTCAAGAGCGGCAAGGCCGACATCGTCACCGACCGTATCGCCACGTTCACCGAGAAGGGCATCGTGACCGAGTCGGGCCGCGAAATCGAGGCCGACGTCATCGTCACGGCGACCGGCTTGAACGTACAGATCCTGGGCGGGGCGACCATGAGCATCGACGGCGAGCCCGTCAAGCTCAACGAGACGGTCGCCTACAAGAGCGTGCTCTACTCCGACATCCCGAACTTCCTGATGATCCTCGGCTACACCAACGCATCCTGGACGCTCAAGGCAGACCTGGCCGCGTCCTATCTGTGTCGCGTACTCAAGATCATGCGTAAGCGCGACTACACGACTTTCGAGGTTCACGCCGAACCTGAGGACTTCGCCGAAGAATCTCTCATGGGCGGAGCCCTGACCTCGGGCTACATCCAGCGCGGCGACGGAGAGATGCCGCGTCAGGGTGCCCGCGGTGCGTGGAAAGTGGTCAACAATTACTACCGCGACCGCAAGCTGATGCACGACGCCGAGATCGAAGACGGTGTGCTGCAGTTCAGCAAGGTCGATATTGCTGTCGTGCCTGATAGCAAGGTCGCCAGCGCATAGTCGGCTCCACCGGGGGATGGACCGGTCGTACCAGTGGGGACGTCGGAGAATGTGCTGGAGATGTTGCGTCGACGTACCCGCGTCACGGGGTTTGCGATCGGTGAGTTCGCTTCCGTAATCGTCGGTTGTGCACCACCACGGGAAGAACATAGGTAGCGACCATGATCACGGCGAGCAGTCCGAGATAGAGATATGGCCAGGTCCATCCCGCTGCTCGTATGGCCAGCAACGATCCGCCCATGATCAAGGGCATCCCGGCCCCGGCGAGCAGGTCGACGTCACGGGGCGAGACGGGTGGGGTTCCGAGCAGAGGTACGCGGCTGCCTGAGTTTTCTCTGATCGTGCGCATCACTGACATGCAGTAGAGGGCGGCGCCGGCGATCGCGATCGCCGCGCCAAGTGCAACTTCGACGACGCCGGTTCTCGCGGACATCAATGCGTAGGCAAACACACCCACCGTTCCCAAAGTGACCGGTGCCGACTTCCAGATCGGCGTCGACTTATGGGTGTCGGCGGGAACACTGACCGGGCGCATCGGTTCGAGAGGCTCCATCAGCTCAGCGTGCCATGCGCCGCTCGGGAAACAAACTGCCTGTGCCGTTTCTGGCAGACTCCGGCTGCCTGGCCTGGATGTCGGGACCCCTCACTACGATTCTCGTCGTGACCGATTACGACGATCTCGACATGTTCGGTGGCCTCGACGCCTCCTCCCTGCCGCTCCGCCAGCAGCAGATTCTGATGACCATCCGGGATCTCGTGGCTGCCAACGGGTGCACGCCGAGCACACGGCAGATCGGAGACGCGGTTGGTCTGCGCTCGACGTCGACGGTGTCCAAGCACCTCAAGAGTCTCGAAGAGAAGGGCTTCCTCCGTAGGGGAGCGGCCATGGCTCGGCAGTTGGACGTGCGGCCGTTCCTCGTAGGCGCGAAGGAACAGTCGTCGTCGAATACGGTGACGGTTCCGGTCGTCGGTGACATCGCGGCCGGCGCGCCGATCCTCGCGGAGGAGCACGCCGACGAGGTGCTTGCGCTTCCTCGCGAGCTCGTCGGCTCCGGCACGGTGTTCGGACTTCGGGTGCGTGGTGAGTCGATGGTCGACGCAGCGATCTGTGACGGTGACGTCGTCGTGGTGCGCCGCCAGGACGAAGCTCATTCCGGTGAGATCGTCGCCGCGATGATCGACGGCGAGGCCACGGTGAAGGTGCTCCGGCGTCGCGACGGTCACGTGTACCTCGAGCCTCGCAATCCCGCGTACAGCGTCATCGACGGCGATCGCGCGGTCATCCTGGGCAAAGTTGTTTCCGTGATGCGCCGTATCTGAGAGGTGTCCGGTCTCAACGACGTTTGGCGCGGGGACCGCCGTATTCCTCATCGGTGACTTTGTCGCCCCATGTAGTTTCGGTGCTTCCGCCGCCGGGTCCTTCCCACAGCGCAAGGTGGGTCATGAAACGGTCGGGTGCTGCGCCGTGCCAGTGTTCCTCTCCTGCCGGGGTATAGATGGTCTCGCCCGGATGAACTTCGACGATCTCGCCGCCGCGAGCTTGAACCAGCGCGGTCCCGGAGACGATGTGGAGGGTCTGTCCGAGGGCGTGGGAATGCCAGTCGGTTCGCGCGCACGGTGCAAAGCGAACCATGTTGGCGCGCATCCTCGACGGCTCCTGGCCGGCGTAGATGACGTCCCACCAGACGTCGCCGGTGAACCAGTCGCTGGGTGCTTTGCTGGTGGGCTGGGGCTTCAAGATTTCCATGAGGTCTCCTCGGAATCGAAAGGGGCGGTTCAGTTCTGCGTCAGCGGAACAAGTCGAATGGTGTTGGGTGCGGCGGCGCGGCCGGTGACGGAGCCGACGATCTGCGGGCCGTAGCGGTCGTACTTGGTGTGATAGGCGGAGTCGATCGACGAGTGGGCATCCGGTGCGGCGGACTCGAACGCCACGTCCCGCTCGATTCCTCCTGCTCGGATTCGGCCCGTTCCACTTGCCGTTGCTCGGACGAACCACGGGTTGTCGGTTCCGTAGGCCGAGCGAACGTACAGTTGGTTGCCGGTACGGACAACCCAAATCGTGACGTACGGCCTTGCGGTTCCGTCTCGGCGGTACGAGGAGACCTGCAACTCCTCGGCGTCGCCGATCTTGGTCAGTTCAGCCTCGGTCCACGAGTGCGACATCTCGGCTTCCTTTCTCCTGGTCGAATTGCTTTGCGGTACTTCGCGTTCTCGTAGCCGGGACGATCAGTGCGAGGACGATGACGAGACAAGCGGCGAGCAGGGCGGTGCCTGCGGTGAGAGCCGTTGATACGTGATCGGTGAGTGCCGTTGTAGCGTCGTCGGCAGAGGATCCGGCGCCCGCGGAGACTGCGACGAGGATGCCGAGTCCGAGAGCACTGCCCAGTTGATGTGCAGTGTTGACCAATCCTGATGCGGCACCGGCATCTTCGGCCTGTACCCCGGAGATGCCAGCAGAAGTCAGTGGGGCGAAAGCCAACCCCTGTCCGGCGCCGATCAAGATCATCGGAAGTGCTATCGCAGTGAGGTACGTGCTGCCGGGATGGACCAGACTGAGCCACGCCATCCCGGCTAGGGTGACGGCAATGCCAACCGACAGAATTGCGGAATTTCCGAATCGCGGTGTCAGTCGCGGAATAAGCATCGCCACAGCAAAATTGACGATCGTCATCGGGAAGAAGGCGATGCCTGCTTGGAACGCGCTGAAGCCCATGACGCCTTGGAGTAGCTGAGTCGTGAAGTAGAAGAATCCGATCATGGCACCCAGATAGAGCATTCGGGCGGCGTACGCCCCGGATCGCTCCCGGCTACGGAACAACCTCAGTGGCATGATCGGCTGCTCCGCTCTCGCTTCGTTGAGGAAGAGCAAGGTCAGTAGTATCGCCCCGGCCGCCAGTGTCGCAACGGTGATCGGTGAGGTCCACCCCGCTTCGGCCGAGTTGACGGTGCCGAAGACGAGCGCGGTCATCCCGAGTGTGGCGAGAACAGCGCCGGCCACATCGAAACGTCCGGAGTTGGGCTCGGTTTCCGGAATGAACCGGGGAGCGAGAGCGATCATCGCGATACCGATCGGAACGTTGATGAAAAAGCCTGCGCGCCAAGACACCCAGTCGGCAAGGGCGCCGCCGATCACGAGTCCGAGGCTGGCGCCTATTCCCGCAGCAGCGCCGTACCAGGCAACAGCGCGCGTTCGCTCCGGGCCGGGCGGGAAACTGGCGGTCAGCAGTGACAGCGACGCCGGGGCGACCACTGCTGCTCCGACGCCTTGGAGAGCGCGCGCTGCGATGAGCCACCAACCGTTCGGCGCGACCCCGACGAGAAACGACGCAATCGCGAAAATCGCGAGACCGGCCACGAATACGCGACGACGGCCGAAGATGTCCCCGAGGCGAGCACCCAGCAGGAGAAGCCCGCCGAACACCAGGGTGTAGGCGTCCTGGACCCAGGACAGCCCGGTTGCCGAGTAACCCATGCTGCTTTGGATGCTGGGTAGCCCGGTGAAGATGATCGAATTGTCGAGCAGGATCATGAAATAGCTGATCAGAATGATCGCCAGGATCGCGGTGGGATTGATGCGACCGGCAACAGGACGGGTGGCAATGTGGGTCACGCGCATCTTCTTCGCAAGTGGTGGACTTTCGCAAGTGGTGGACTACGGGCGGACGAGGACCTTCAACGATTCACGGGAGTCCATGGCTCGGTAGCCTTCCGCTACGTCGTCGAGTCCGACGGTGTGGTCGAAGACCTTGCCCGGCTCGATCTTTCCATCGAGCACATCCGGCATCAGCTCTTCGATGTACGCGCGCACCGGGGCCGGTCCACCGGTGAGTGTGATGTTGGGTCCGAAGAGTGTCCCGAATCCGATTGGAGCTTCTTCGTATTGGGGTACCCCGACTCGGCTGATGACGCCGCCCGGTCGGACAACTCCGAGCGACTGCTCGTAGGCAGGCATGTGACCTACCGCTTCGAGGACGACATGAGTGCCGTCGCCTCCGGTCAGTTCGCGGACTTTCTCGATGCCCTCATCTCCACGTTCGGCAACCACGTCGGTGGCTCCGAACTCGAGACCGAGATCCGTGCGGGTCTTGTGGCGCCCCATGAGGATGATGCGCTCGGCGCCGAGGCGTTTGGCGGAGAGCACTGCCATCAGCCCCACGGCTCCATCGCCGATGACCGTGACCGTCGTGCGTTGGTTGACGCCACCCTTGACCGCCGCGTGATAGCCGGTGCCGAAGACGTCGGAGAGTGTGAGCAGTGACGGTAGGAGTTCGGAATCCTCACCGACCGGCGCCTTGACCAGGGTGCCGTCTGCCAACGGCACTCGGATGGCCTCTGCCTGACCGCCTCCGATCCCGTTTCCGGCCCAGAATCCACCGTGTCGGCAAGACGTCTGCAAGCCTTCGCGGCAGAAGTCGCACGTCCCGTCGGACCAGGCGAAGGGGGCGATGACGAAGTCGCCCTTCTTCAACGTGGACACCTCGCGACCGGTCTCTTCCACCACTCCGACGAATTCGTGGCCCATCGGGGAACCACCGGGCGTGGCCGGCATGTTGTGGTAAGGGTGCAGGTCAGAGCCGCAAACGCACGCCCTGACGACCCGCACGATCGCGTCCGTCGGCTGCTGCAGTGCCGGATCGGGCACGGTCTCGACTCGAACGTCTCCGGCGCCGTACATGATGGTTGCTCGCATGGTGTCCCCTCTTGCTTCTGGTGTCGCGTGCTTCGAAGTCGACGTTTCGGCGTGGACCGGTCGACTGCAATCAGTCAACGCCGCGCCTCGCGGGCGCGGGAGTGTCTGTTGTTCCAGGTAACGGCAGTACCTCCCTCGGTCTTCTCCGCTCGAGTAACGTGAACTGCATGGACAACCGAGCCGAGATCCGCGAATTCCTCAGCTCCCGTCGTGCTCGCATCACACCCGAGCAGGCAGGGCTGCCGGCCTACGGCGGGAACCGTCGCGTCAAGGGGTTGCGCCGTGAGGAAGTCGCTCTGCTCGCCGGTGTGAGCATCGACTACTACGTGCGCATGGAACGCGGAAATCTGGCGGGAGCGTCGGACTCGGTGCTCGAAAGCCTTTCCCGAGCACTGCAACTCGACGAAGCCGAAACTGCCCATTTGTATGACCTTGCGAAGGCCGCCAGTGCAGGCGCACCGAGTAGAAAGCGGCCCGCCCCCAAGGGCGTGAGCCCGGCGATTCAGCAGATACTCGACGCCATCACCGACGCGCCGGCGTGGGTACGTAATGCCAGGCACGACATGCTGGCGGCCAATCGTATGGCGCGCGCGTTGTATTCGCCGGTGTTGGCCGATCCACGTAGGCCGGCGAACAACGCCCGGTTCGTGTACCTGGACCCGGCATCGCAGGACTTCTTCGTGGATTGGGAGCGCGCGGCAGACGACATCGCCGCGATGCTCCGCTCGGAAGCGGGGCGCAATCCCCATGACAGGGCGCTGACCGAGCTCATCGGTGAACTTGCCACTCGCAGTGAGGTATTCCGCACCCGGTGGGCGAAACACAATGTGCGCTTTCATCGGACGGGATTCAAGAAGGTTCGTCACCCCGTCGTCGGCGACCTGGAGCTGAACTTCGAGGCGATGGAACTGCCGTCCAATCCCGGGCTGACACTGCTGGTCTACACCGCGGCGCCGGGGACGCCCACGGCTGATGCACTCAAACTCTTGGCGAGTTGGGCGGCAACCCAGGATCAGCTGGATCCGGCGAACGACAGCGAAGCGGCGCTCTGAATTCGATCGACAGGTAATCGTGTCGATTCAGCTCAGATGCGTTACTGCCCAAGCTACCTGGTCTCCACCTCGTCGTTTCGCCCGATACATCGCGTTGTCGGCATCGGCAAGAATCCGATCGATGGTTCCCGAAGCGTCCGGGATTGTCGAGGACAGCCACACGCTGGCTCCGACGCTCACGGAAATCGACTGCCGGCCGGCGGGCCGCGATATCGAATTGTGAATGTCCACCACGGTTTGTTCGATGCGACGTGGCTCCACGGGCATGAGAATCACGAACTCGTCGCCGCCAGTCCGCGCAACCAGCCCGACCTCTCCGACCACCGAGTTCAGGCGCCGGCCGACTGTCACCAGCATCCGATCGCCTTCCGCGTGACCCAGTTTGTCGTTGACGCTCTTGAACGAATCGACATCGATCACCACCGCAAGGACTACGTGTCCTTGGAGTTCGCCGACACCGAACAACTGTTGCCAGACATTGTGCAGCCCACGTCGATTCAGGGCAGCGGTGAGTGGATCGCGCCAAGAGTGTCGTGCGTCGTCGGTCAAATACAGGACGAGGAAATGCACGGTCATCGAAGCTGAAGCGATAACACACCCGATGACGAATCCAGTGGACACCGACAGCGAAGAGTCGGTATCCGGATCGGTTACAGCTCGAATTGTCAGTAGCGCAACGACGAACAGCGCGCCGGTGATCTGTGCTGTGACTATTCGAGGGCTGTGGAATACCGACGAATAGTTCGCGACGACCACGAACAGAACGGTGCCGGTCAATGCCAGGAAGCTCGAATGGATTCCGGCGAGAAGTATCAAGGACAAGCAGATATTGGTGAGCGAAACGAAACGAACGGATTGATGGTGACTCGGCCAAGACCGTCCGAGTGACCAGCGAATCATGCAGTAGAGCGCGATCATGCATGCTGCGCCCGCCGCGAGCCGTTCAGGGAGCTCGGTTGCGCCACCCTTCACGAATTGAGCCAGTACGGCGAGTGCCACGAACACAGCACACCAAAAGGTGACGACCACCCTGGCTGTCCCCAACATCGATCGAGCAGCCAGGAACCTCGGGAACCATTCGCCGTCGTACGCAAGAGACCACCAGCGACTCAACAGTCCAGTTGTTTGACGAATGTTCTGCCCCAACCCCGCAGCGCCACTGACTCCCATGAAACCCCCTCCGAGATCTTGCGAAAATTCCCGGAAGATTCTTCGTCAAGATTTGATCCCCGAACAAGGTACCCGATAGTTGAACGATGGATTGCCGTCTCGTGGGGTGTGGGCTGCTCTAGGGTGTGATCGGTGTGGTCAGGATCTTTCTGAGTGCCGGAAGGTCCAGGGTTGCAGCAAGATCTGCAATAGTGACCCCCGACAGCGATGCGCGCCAGGCTTTTTCGGCGTCGGCCATGACCTTGGCGATTCCGCAGGCGGAACGGCACTGCTCCGGTGGAGCGGCGAGGATTCCTTGCTGTCGAATCTCCGTGCACCGGAACGCAGGTTCGGTGCCGTCAACGGCCTGTACGACGTCGAGAACGGTGATCTTCTCGGGAGCCCGGGTGAGAACGTACCCGCCGTCTCGGCCCTCGGTCGGATTGACCAGGTCGGCGTGCGCGAGCGCTCGCAGATGCTTCGCCAGGTATGTCTTCGACACCCCGTGAAGTTCGGCGAGTCTGGCTGTGGGTACCGGCCCCTCGGACTGGCTCAGAACCACGCAGCAGTGGAGTGACCACTCCACGCCTCCGGAAAGCTTCATGATTGGACTCTATCGACGCCGCGGAAAGCGGTGCGGGCCGGACGTCGCTCGAGTTGTCGACGTCAGGCCTTCTCGGCAAGCCACGCGTCGTATGTTGTCGGCGCGATCCATGCATCTGCACCGGGCGTCGGGGTCAGTGCCGAGTTGTCGAGTTTCGCGCCGAAGTAGCCGGCTTCGGGATCGGAGATAACCGAACGCTTGTCGCCGGTGACGAGGAACAAGCGCCGGACCAGTTCGTCGATGCCCAGCGGTTCGGGTCCGGCAATCTCGACCGTGCCGTTTTGCGGCGCGCCGGTCACTACCTCGGCGACGTGGGACACGACGTCTCGAGACGCGATGGGTTGCAGATGTCCCGGCGTTGCGTGGACGGCGCCGTCGGTGGTTCCCGCGTCGGCGATTCCGGCGACGAACTCGAAGAATTGGGTCGATCGGACGATCGTGTAGGGGGTCGGGCCCGCATTGACCAGGTCTTCCTGGGCGACCTTGGCTCGCATGTACCCGGAATCGGGCAGTCGATCGGCACCCACGATGGACAGTATGACGTAGTGCCCGACGCCTGCCTTCTCTTCCGCGGCGAGGATGTGGCCGGTTCCGTCGCGGAAGAAGGCCAAGACGTCGTCGTCCGACCACGAAGGGGAATTGGTCAGATCCACGACGACGTCGGCACCCTCGACTGCCTCGGCGATACCTGCGCCGGTGGTGATGTCGATCCCGTCGCCGCGACCGAGCGCCTTCACGTCGTGCCCGGCGTCAGCGAGCTTGGCGGCGACCTGGCTTCCGATGAGTCCGCTTCCGAAAATGACGATCTTCATGTTTTTCTCCTTTACTCGGATAAGTAGTGTCCAAGTATACTCGGACACTATTTATCCAAGTCAAGGGTTGCCCGGTCAGTCGAAGAGTTCGGCGGCCAGTGCTTCGTAGGTCGCGATCGGATCACCTTCGGCGGGAAGTGCTTGGATCGCAACGTGATCGGCACCCGCCGCGACATGCTCCCGAAGTCGATCCGCGATGGACTTCGCGGTACCCCGCGCAACCAGGGCGTCGATGACGCGATCGTTCCCCTCGTTGGCCAACTCTTCGGGCGCAAAACCGAGGCGCTCGAGATTGCTCGTGTAGTTGCGCAGATACAGATACGGGTTGGCGACGGCGGGGCGACCGATTGCTCTGGCCTTCTCCGGATCGGTTTCCAGGACAACCTTGTGCTCGGGGGCCAGGATCTTCGAAGGGCCGAGGATTTCGCGAGCTTCGGCCGTGTGTTCGGGGGTGGTCAGGTACGGATGCGCGCCGGCGGCGCGAGCGGCGGACAGTTTCAACACCTTCGGCCCCAGTGCGGCGAGGACGCGCCGCGATTCCGGGACCTGGGCCGCGTCGAGTTCGTCGAGATACGACACGAGTGAGGCGTACGGCTTGGTGTAGTCGCCGGTCGCTTCCGGATGTCCGACGCCTACGCCGAGCAGGAATCGACCCGGGTGCGCGGCTTCGAGTCGGTGATAGGACTCCGCCACCTCAGCCGCAGGTGAGGACCAGATGTTGACGATTCCGGTTGCCACGGTGATGTGCTCGGTCGCGTCGAGAAGTTTCTCGGCGATCCCTAGATCGGCGCGTGGGGAGCCGCCGATCCAGATGGTGCCGAAACCGAGTTTCTCGATCGCAGTTCCCAGCTCGGGCGGCAAACCAGCCGCTCCTCGCCAGATTCCGTAGGTGCCCAGGTCAGGTGTTTTCGTAGTCTCCGTCACAGCGGGTGCAACTCGGCTGCTGCCGGGATCTATTCCTTCCGTCGTCATTTGCCCGGCGCGCGGTAGTCGGTCGGTCGCTTGACTGCCTCGTCGATCTGCTCCGGCGTGAGCAGTGTGATCGACTCCGAGCGTGCTGCACCTGCCGCAGCCGTGCGAATGCTCAATGCGGCTGCCGCGACGTCGTCCGGCAGGTTGCCGATCACGAACATGTCGTGACCGCCCAGTGCGAAGTGGCAGGATTCGACAGTGCCACCGATGCTTTCGACCATTCGCGTTATCGCGTCGCGCCGCGCAGTGCCTCCCTCCTGCTGCAGACCGGCGGCGCCGGAGGGTGAGTACGTCACTTGCCAGAGGTATTTCGGCATTTCCACTCCTAGCTCGGGATGGGTACTTCGATCGTGTACCCGTAGGGCGCTCGGTGGCAATGGGTAGGGGACAATCACGGCATGGTTGGAACTCCGGTGATCGTGACTATCGTGTCCGTGTGTGTAGGTTTTGTGATCTTCATGCTCGCTGCCAGTGGTGCACGCGGAAAGTGGGACCGTCGCCTCGTGATCGCGTTGTTCATCGGTGCGGTGGTGTGCCTGACCGTCGTACCGGTATCCGTCGCGCTCAGCGCCGGAGTTTGAAACACGGAGTGCCAAAACGCTCGAGTGCCGCTTAGTCTGAATCGATGGCAGATATTCGGGTAGGTATCTCCGGGTGGACGTATCCCGCGTGGCGCGGAGATTTCTATCCGAAAGGTCTTG
Organism: Rhodococcus sp. MT28; assembly: GCF_058792695.1. NCBI lineage: Bacteria > Bacillati > Actinomycetota > Actinomycetes > Mycobacteriales > Nocardiaceae > Rhodococcus > Rhodococcus sp. MT28. Next base: position 1,352,122 of record NZ_JBXAFD010000001.1, on the reverse strand, counting down.
CTCACCGCAAAGAATTGTCTTATGCCGCAGAGAGATTGACGTCGATCGAGATCAACGGCTCGTTCTACGCGCTGCAGAAGCCGGAAAGCTACACCAAATGGCGCAGCGAAACTCCCGAAGATTTTGTGTTCGCGATCAAGGGCGGCCGGTACATCACACACATGAAACGGCTGCTCGACGCCCGTGACGGACTCGCCAACTTCTTTGCCGCCGGAACGCTCGCCCTCGGCCCCAAGCTCGGGCCGATTCTGTGGCAACTACCTCCGACGCTGCAGTTCGAATCGCAGCGATTGGCCGACTTCTTCGACGGTCTTCCCCGTACCACGCAGGCTGCAGCCGATCTGGCAGCACAGCACGACGACAAACTCACCGAAGACCGAGTGTTCGCCCAGACCGAGAGGGACGTGCCGATTCGCTACGCGGTGGAAGCGCGGCACGCCAGCTTCGAGACCGACGAAGCCGTGGACCTGATGCGCGAGCGCTCCATCGGTTTTGTCGTCGCAGACACAGCCGGCAGGTATCCCCGCATCACCACTCCTACTGCCGATTTTGTCTATGTGCGGATGCACGGGGACAAGGAACTGTATGCGAGTGGGTACACCGACGAAGCTCTGGACAAGTGGTCCAAGCGCTTTCGGGATTGGATGGACGAGGGCCTCGACGTGTACGTCTACTTCGACAACGACATGAAAGGCTTTGCGCCGCACAACGCAATGTCCTTGTTGGAGCGGCTGCGCTGACGGATCGCCTGGCCTGTCGGTGGGATGTGGAAGGCTTCCGCATGAACACGAGGACCGAGGAGATACCACGATGACGCCAGAACAGCGGACGCCAGAACAGAGCTGGCCGACGCATTGGCCGAAGGTCGCCCGTGACATCGCCGATGCCACGGCCGACGCACTCGCCGCGGTGCGGGCGGCAAATCGTGACGGACTACTCGTGGCTGTCGAGGAACTGCGCGGGCTCTCTTTCGAGCAGGTCAGCTCGGTTCACGCGGCGATCGTGCGCGAATTGCTCGAGGACACGCATCCGGACGGCTTGTCCAGCGAGGACGTGCAGGATGCGCTCACCGCCTGCGCCAAGTCCACGATCGTGTGGCTGCCGGATCTGGACGTGCAGGCGCTCGCTGCGGTCTACACCGGGGCGCTCGGGATCTCGGATCTGGAAGACGATTCGTTCCGTATCGGGCACGGCGCGTACCTGCGTTCGGCGGTTCTGGTCATCGGGAGTTTGTCGACCGGAGTGAAGAAAGCTCAGAGCGCGTACATCATTCGTGCAATCGGCGAAATCGCACGTGCTCAGACCATCGAGATGCCCTGAGCGTCAGTTCGTAAATCGAATTAGGCTGAGGTCATGTCCAAGATCGCCAGCGCAGATCGTGTGTCGTTTGCCGAGCTCCTCGAATTCGTCAGGCCGCGCCATCGGGCCACGTTCGTCACGGTGAAGAAATCCGGCGAGTTGCAGATCTCTCCGGTGACGTGCGGGGTCGACGACGAGGGTCGGATCGTCATCTCCACGTACCCGGAACGGGCCAAGGCCGCGAATGTCCGCCGCACCCCGGCGGTGTCTCTGTGTATCCACTCCGACGAGTGGAACGGCCCGTACGTCCAGGTGAACGGAACCGCGGAGTTGATCGACCTCCCGGACTCGGTGGAACCGTTGGTCGACTACTACCGATCCATCGCCGGTGATCATCCCGACTGGGACGAGTACCGCGAAGCCATGCGCAAGCAGGGTAAGAGCCTGATCCGCGTCACCGTCGACTCCTGGGGTCCGATCGCAACAGGCGGGTTTCCGCCCGGACGCTGACGTTATCGAGCAGGCGGCGAGAGTTCGACTACATGCGCGTCTTTGGCGGCCAGCGGCTCTTTGCAGTGCGCGCACACAACTTGGGCGTGCAGGATCTCACCGCAACGGTGTTCGACGACGGTTGGCGGTGGACCCGTCGTCGCAAAGGCGTCCCCCCATTCCATGAGCGCCATCAGAATGGGATAGAGCGCCTTCCCTGATTCGGTGGCGACGTATTCGTAGCGCGGTGGATGGTCTTCGTAGCGTCGCTTCGTGAGGACGTCGGCGTCGACAAGGGTGCGTAGACGCGCGGCGAGGATGTCGCGGCTCGCACCCGTGCCCGCGGCGATCTCGTCGAACCGTCGTTGCCCGAGGACGATTTCTCGGAGCACCAACAGTGACCACTTCTCGCCGACGACCTCCAAGGCGTTGGCGATGGAGCAGTTGCGTCCTTTTGTCGCCGTCATCTCTGGGCCCCTGTTAGTTGGAAATGTTAGTTGGGAATTCCAACTTAGCACTTGACGGCATGTATTCGAGGGCGGAAGGTAGGTCGAGAAATCCAACGGAGCAGATGAGGGGTCGTCATGACGGAATTGAATCTCGAGGCAGCAAGCGGATTCGTCAGCGCTGCCGGATTGCAACTGGACGAGGTGTCCGGCACGAAGGTTGTCGGGCACATCGATCTGTCCGAGGCACACCACACTCCGTGGGGCGTTGTCCACGGCGGCGTTTACACGACTGCCGTCGAGTCGGCCGCGAGCATCGGGGCGAGTACCGCAGTGGCGGACCGTGGCGAATTTGCCGTCGGAGTGCACAACGGAACGGATTTCCTGCGGGCGCGTACGGGTGGGCGCGTGGACGTCGTGGCTGTGCCGATACAGCAGGGACGCGTTCAGCAGTTGTGGTCGGTGGTCATCACCGATCCGGAATCGGGGAAAGAGGTGGCGCGCGGTCAGGTGCGTTTGCAGAACGTGCCGCTGCCGAAGTAGGTCAGTCCCAGATCCCCGAGTCGATGTTGAGTGAGATGCGTTTGAGCAGTGCCGTCAGTTGGGCACGTTCGTCCTCGTCGAGTCCAGTGAGTACTTGACGGTCTCGCTCGACGCGTCGGGGAAACTCTGCCTCGACCAATGCGCGACCGGCATCGGTGAGTTGAAGCAGAACCACTCGTCCGTCGTGTTCGAAGCGCTGACGCTCGACAAAGCCCAGCTTGGCCAGGCGGTCTGCGTGTTTTGTGGTGGCGGCGCCGCTGACCATCGTGACGGCGGTGACTTCGCTCGCCCGCAGGGGACGGTCACTGCGAGCGAGTGCACTCATCACGTCGAATTCGGCGCGAGAGACCCCGCTGGACGCCAGTGCGCGGTCGAGCTGGTGAAGAGACTGCGCGTTGATGCGGGCGATCCGGCCCATCACCTCGACGGGAGCAGTGTCGAACTCGGGGTAGGCGCGCTTCCATTCGCGACGGACTTTGTCGATGAAGTCGTCTTCGGATCTGTTCGCCGCGCCCATGTCCCTATCTTAGCGACAGAATTCACATTACTTCACAAGTAATTTACTAGTGAAATAAATGTATGCTGATTGGGTGAGCCGAACCGAAACCGCAGCCAGGACGCCCAGCCGTCTCACTCATTCGAGTGAAGCAATTGCACATACCGTCTCCGGGGCGACGTGGCGAGCGGCTTTTCGCGTCGGATCTGCCGACGCGACCATCGCCCCCGCGATCAGGGTCGGGCTCGCCACCGCCGTAGTCCTCGTGGTCGGCGGACTGCTCGGGCATCGGGAATTGGCCGGCTTCGCGGCCTTGGGCGCGCTGTGCGCCGCGTTCGGCAGGTACGAGCCGTATCCACGGTTGGCCGGCAAGCTGGCAATGGTGGGTGCTGCACTGGTGGTTTCGATTGCCTTCGGCGGCGCCATGGGTGTCGCGGGCGTTCCGATGTGGTTGCAGATCGGCATCCTCTCTTTGCTTGCGGGTGCGTCGTACTGCTTCATGTCGGGCTTCCGGATCACCGGACCAGGGCCCGTCATCCTCGTCTTCGCGGCGACCGGTGCAGCCGGATATGCCTCCAGCGTTGATGATTTGGCGCGGTTGGTCACTGCCGGTGCGCTCGGAGTTCTGGTCGGTTGGGCGGCCGCGATGCTCCCAGCGCTCGTACTGCCGATGGGACCTGCCCGCCTGGCAGTTGCCCGTGCAGTTTCTGCGGTGGGGCGTCTCGAACAGTCCGGCGCAGGCGGAGTGGAACCGGCGCTCGGATCGATTGCCAACGCCCGCTTGGTTATTGCGTCGAGTGGCCGGATCAAGTCGACCGTCGATCACGGACGCGAACTGGTGGCGGTGCTCGACGAAGCAGAAGCGGCAGTTCAGGAGTGGCAGTTGCACGGCGACGCCACCCTGATTCGCAGCATTGCTCGGCACGAGAAGGAGCTTCGGAAGCTCAAGCGTTCCAGCATGATCGAACACGATCTCGCACCGGCAAAGAACCTGGCCGCGCCCGAAGGCTATTTTCTCGAAGGATTGAATCGGCTGTATTCGCGCCCGGTGCGGATGAATGCTCTCCGCATCGTGGCAGCGTCGGCTCTGGCCGGTTGGCTCGCGGCGGGAGCCGGGTTGGAGCATCCGCTCTGGGCGTCGATGGGTGCCATCGCCGCGATGCAGGGGCTGAACTACAAGCAGACCGTCCAGCGTGGGATTCAGCGGTTGGTGGGAAATGTCGGTGGCGCCGTCGTCGCTGCTGCTCTCATCGCATTGACGCTCGGCTACTGGCAAGCGGTTGCCGTGGTCGTGATTCTGCAGACTGCTGCTGAGCTGCTCGTGATCAAGAACTATGCACTGACATCACTGGCCGTCACCCCGATGGCACTGCTCCTCATCGGTTTCAGTGCTCCGATCGGGACCGAAGCGGCAGTGGCTCGCGTCGCGGACACTCTCATCGGCGTGGTGATCGGTGTTGTCGTCGCCGCTGTGACGATCAGTCGATCGGATCGCCACCACGTCACCGTGTAACCGGTACTGCCGTGTTTCCGGTACTGCTGTGTTTCCGGTACTGCGTAGGCTCCTGCAGGTGGAGGACAGCACGCCGGTCGACGGCCGGAAACTGCGTTACCAGCATCGCCGTGCCGAATTGCTCGAGCAGGTAACCGCGTACGTCACGGCGAACGGCGTCGGTGAACTGTCCATGCGGCCATTGGCCAAGGATCTGGGGATCAGTCATGCGACACTCATCCATCATTTCGGTTCGAAGGAACAACTGCTCACTGAAGTAGTTGCCACCCTGCGAGACAGCTCTTCTCTCGACATCTCTTCCGGGACCGACATCGTCGAGATGTTGACGAGTTACTGGAATGGGCGCACATCAGCGGAATCGTTGCCGAACTTTCGCTTGATGTTCGAGATCTACGGACAGGCGTTGTTGCATCCGGAGCGGTATCGCGAGTTTCTCGACCATGTGGTGGGGGACTGGTTGGGTGGTTTGGCGGAAGCTGCGCTCGCGCACGGATGTCCACCCGATCGCGCTGATCGCTACGCGACGATCGTGTTGGCGCAGATTCGCGGGTTGACGCTCGATCTGGTGACCACCGGTGACCGCGTCAGAATCGACGCGGCGTTCGCCGAATTCGCGGCTGCGATGGGCGCTCTGGCCAGCTCCTGGAAGGCGATCTGACGCTCCGAATGCCGTGACGCTTCAGGCGATCTGCTCGAACAGGGACACGATGATCCCTTCAGGCCCCCGGACGTAGGCCATGCGCACGCTGTTCTCGTACTCGCCGATCCCGCCGATGAGTCCGTAACCGTCCGCAGCCACCGCGTCGACCGCAACCTGGAGATCGCCCACCTCGAAAGACACGTTGCGTATCCCGATCTCGTTGGCCATCGGAGCAGGCGATCCGGGTACGTGCTCGGGCGTGACGAAGGACGAGAGCTCGAGCCGTGATCCTTCGCCCGGCGGGCGCAGCATGGCGATTTCGCACTTGGCTCCAGGGATACCGCAGACGGTTTCCACGAACTCACCCTCCACGGATCCGGTGCCCTCCACCTCGAGACCCAGACCGACGAAGAATGCCGTCGCTGATTCGAGGTCCGCGACGGTGATGCCGATGTGGTCGAAACGCTGTACGTGTGCCATGGACACATCCTCCTACTGTTTTTTCGTGCGGTTCGATGCTAGGTCGGAGTTGGGGCCGGAATCTCGACATATACGTTTCACGAAGCTGCAAGATTTTGCTTGACCGATCGGTTAAACAAAATCTACGATAACGTCCAACGAGGTCGCCCACCGCACGAACCGGAGTCGTCAGACGTGAAATTCCAGTCGAAGTCGTTTGCCCGCATATCCATCGCAGCCCTCTGTGCTGCAACGATCGGCTCCGCCGTTGCTGCGCCCATCGCGTCCGCACAGGCACCGAGCGCGTCGCAAGCCACTGGCACTGTGGTGTCGAGTGAGCCGCTACCGAAAGATCTGTGGATTCCGGGTACCGCCGACGCCAAGCGATTCACGTACTGGACCATCGGTTCCAACGGCGGGCCTGCGCTGAGCAGTGGCGCGTACTACGTCCCGGCCGGTCCGGCACCGGAAGGCGGGTGGCCCGTCATCGCCTGGGCGCACGGCACCACGGGACTCGACGATTCCTGTGCCCCTTCGCTGGTCGGTCCTGGCCTGCCCGAGCGTGACTACCCCTACCTGGGGCGTTGGCTCTCCGAGGGCTACGCCGTCGTCGCCACCGACTACGTCGGTCTGGGTACACCAGGGCTGATGCCGTACCTCGACGGAAAGGTGGAGGCGCACAGCGTAGTCGACTCGGTCAAGGCGGCACGGGTCATCGACTCCTCGATCTCGAATCGTTGGGCAGTGGTCGGGCAGTCGCAGGGCGGCGGTGCGGCCATCACGACGGCCCGCTACGCAACCGAGTATGGAGGGGATTCGCTCGACTACCGCGGTGGCGTGGGTACCGGAGTGCCGGCCAACATCGAGTTGACCCTCCTGCCTGCCGGTCCGGGCTTCCCTCCCATCGCCCTCGGCGGCGGGTTGACGTCGTACGCGCTCTACATCCTCGCGGGCTTGCGGGAAGCGCACCCCGAGATCGACTTGAATTCCTACCTGAACGACTTGGGAAGGGAAAAGGTCGACTCGGCCGAAAAGCTCTGCGCCGCAGACCTGGACGAGGCATCCAAGGATCTGGTCCTCGGTGACATCTTTTCCCGCCCGCTCAGTCAGATCCCGAACTTCCAGGGTCTGCTGAACGATTACATGGGTGTACCGACCAGTGGATACGACCGCCCTATCTTCATCGGCCAGGGCCTGCTTGACGTGGATGTCCCTGCACCGTCTGCACTTTCGCTGGTTGCAGCGTTGGTCGCCAACGGTGAACCGGTCACGTTCAAGACCTACAACACCGATCACAGCGGCGCTTTGGTCGAATCACAGGCCGACACGATTCCGTTCGTCGCGAACCTGTTCCGCTAGGCATACCGAGAATCCAGATCATCCGCGGGGTCGCTGTCGCACAACTGCGACAGCGACCCTCGGTCATTTCTGTGACTCCTTGATTGCGTTCAGCCGCGCCTCGAGGCCGTCGAGGACACGGTCGAGTGTGTAGCGATAGTGTTCTGCCCGTGTTGCTTCCGCAGCATCCGGTGGACCGGCGAACTTCCCGATCAGTGTCTCCATCGATGAACGAGGATCTGAGGGTCTGTCGTTACTCAGTCGTTCCAGCATCGCGCTGTGATCGGGTGAAGGCTGTCCGCTGGGAATGCGCCTGGCGTCGTTCATGGCGATCAGTGTGGTTGTCGAGGTGAAGGCGACGGTGTAAGCCTGAGCGGCTTCTTCCCCGAACCCGGCGTCGATCAGCGATGCCAATCCGGCCTCCATGAGTTCCCGGCTGCGCTGGGTGGCAACTCCGTTCATCAGCAGCCACTGTGCCGCGCCTGGACACTTGATCAAGGCCTCTCGCATCTGCAAGAGCAGATGCGTCAGCCATTGACGCCAATCTTCTTGTGCGGATGGCACGTTCACGGCCGACACCGCACTGTCGACCACCGCAGCCGAGAGTGCGTCCCGATCTCCGACGAGTCGATAGACGACGGAGAACGACGTATCGAGTTCGCCGAGCAGCTGCCGCAGCGACCAGCCCTCGACTCCGTGCTCGCGACTGAGCCCGAACGCCACGGTCAGCACCGCGTCCGCAGTGATCCCGGTGTTGTAACTCCGGCGGCGCTGTGATTTCGCGGCGGACTTCTTGTCAGGTGATGGCGCAGTCATGGTCCGACCGAGCTTAGTGGCGTCGGATCGCGTCGCGTAGTCGACGCAAGCGATTGACGGATGAACTTAGGTGAGGTTTACTTGCCAAATCCGAGCAGTGCACGGATTTATGCGAACCCCCCGATTTTTCGAAGCTGAAGGACACCATGAAGTTGAAAACGCGACCCGGTTACCTATCGAGGCTGGGTGCTTCGCTGCTGGTCAGTGTCGTTGCCCTGACTGCGGCCGCCTGTAGCTCGAGTGAGGCGGGACCGACGACGGAACCTGCCGAGGGAACGCGTGTTGTGTCCCATGAATTCGGTGAAACGTCGGTTCCGGGCGACCTCGGGCGAATTGTTTCCCTCGACGAATACGCCGCACTCGGTCTCCTTGCCGTCGGCATCACCCCTGACGTGGTCTTCACGTCGTGGGGATCGGAGATCGGCCAGGACATCTTGGCGTCAGCTGGTACCGAGGTGGTCACGGTGCCGCCGCTCGGTGCACCCCCGATCGAGCAGGTACTCGCACAGGATCCCGGACTGGTCATCTTCACGTCGATGGGCGATCGGAGCTACTACGACTCCCTCGCGTCGACCGTCCCCACAGTGCCGGTCCCAGCCGTCACCACTCCGTGGCGTGAGAATCTTGCCTTCTTCGGACGCGCTTTTGATCGTCAGTCGGTTGCCGACAAGCTGACTGTCGCCTTGGAGGGCAAGATCGCTGACGTCTCTGCTCGGTCCGGTGGTGAAGCGAACACCGTGTCGGTGCTGATGAGCAGTTCTGGAATCCTTGCCACCACCACCGAGCAGGCGCCGCCGTCGTTGTTGTTGGCGGAGAGCGGCTTCGGGCGTCCGGAATCCCAGCGATCGAATGCCGCTGGAGGACTGCCGTATGCGCCCCTGTCCGACGAGGCGATCCCGGCGCAGGATGCTCGGATCATAGCCGTGTTCGACGAGGGCGTGTACGAGTTCGGCAAGGTTGCCGGTGTTCCCGGATTCTTGAGTCTTTCAGCGGTGCAGGAGAACCGAGTGGCCAAGGTCAACGGAGACATGTGGCTTGCCACTCATCCCTTCGCCACCTTCTGGATGATCGAGGACATGGATGCCATGGCTGCCGGCAATCTGACCGGCACCGGAACCGAAGATGTTGCCGCGACGCGCTATCAGGAATTCACGGCGCTGACGGCATGAGTTCGAGTGCGTTGAGTCGGCGCCTGGCTCTGCGATGGGGAGCGGTGACGCTCGGCTCTGCGGCTGTGGGTTCTGCGGCTTTGGGTTCTGTGGCATTGAGTGCGTGCAGCCGTGGTTCGGCGAACGAATCCAGTTCTGAGATTTCACCGTTCGACGACGAAGTTCGTGCTGCCGAACAGGCGAGATTTCATAGCGGGCGCACAGTCGAACGGAATCTGACAGCTGCACCGGCTCGGGTGAGTCTGGGCGCCAGAGAGGTCGACACATGGTCGTACGGTGCGGAAGCAGTTGGCCCGGAGCTTCGAATCTCCAAGGGAGACCGGCTCAACGTTCTTTTGCAGAACGACCTTCCGACGGAGACCTCGGTGCACTGGCACGGCATTGCGATCCGCAACGACATGGACGGCGTCCCGCCGGTCACCCAGGAACGAATCCAACCAGGTGCCGAGTTCACCTACGACTTCGTGGCCCCGGATCACGGAACATATTGGTACCACTCCCATTCAGGCTTGCAGGCCGATCGAGGGTTATTCGGTGCACTCGTGGTCGAGGACCCGAACGACCGGACCGGAGCCGACGAGGACGTCGTCATCGTGATCGACGACTGGCTCGACGGGCTGGGAACAACCCCGGATGCAGTGCTTCGCGCATTGTCACCGGACGTGCAGGGAGGACACCACGGGCACGGCGGCACTCCACCGGAAGTCGATGGTGCAGAGATTGATTCTGCCGCAGGACTTCTCGGCAGTGGTCACGGAAATTCCAAGGCGCTCGGTGGAATGGCAACGCACATCACGTATCCACTGCATCTGATCAACGGACGGCCTGTGGAAGATCCCTTCGTCGTCAGTGCGACGGCCGGAACTCGGCTTCGATTGCGGGTGATCAATGCCGGGGCGGAGACTCCGTACCGTTTCTCGGTCGCCGGGCACGAGATGACCGTTGTCAGTGCTGACGGGCAGGACGTTGCCTACACAGCCGGAGACGAGATTCTGATCGCACCCGCGCAGCGATACGACGTATTGGTGACGGTGCAGTCCGGCTCGTGGCCCATCGCCGCGAAGGTGGAAGGGAAGTCAGGTGGCGTCGCGTGCCTGCTTCGGACGCCGGATTCGGTAGCGGTCGTCGACCTGACTTCGCCTGCAGTGCTGTCAGGTTCCGGCGGTCGGCTCGTTCTGGAATCGGAGCTTCGCCCGTCAGGAGCGCTGGAGCAGAGGGCACCGGATCGTGCGTATTCGGTGGATCTCATTCAGGCCGGCGATCGATACCTCTGGGGAATGGCGGGCGCCGATGCAGGTCGGTTGAGAATGAAGCAGGGCGAGCGAATACGAATCGTCATGAACAACGACACCGACATGTGGCACCCGATGCACACCCATGGGCACACCTTCTCGGTTCCCTCCTACGGCGGGCTTCGCCGAGACACCGTGATCGTACTTCCGCGTACACAAATGGCGATCGACTTCGACGCCGACAATCCAGGACGGTGGATGTTTCACTGTCACAACGCGTACCACTTCGAGGCCGGGATGACTGCCGACCTCAACTACGTTCGATGAGGAGAGCAGAATGTCAGTTCGCACCGGATTGACCACATTGATCGCTGTTGCAGCGGTATTCACACTGACGTCGTGCGGCAACGATTCGACGGGATCTACCGAGCAAGCGCCGGTCGAGATCTCGGTGAAAAACCTTGCGTACACACCGAACTCCGTCACCGTGCACACAGGACAGACCGTCACGTGGATTTTCGAGGACCAGGGAATGCCGCACGATGTCGTGTTCGCCGAGTTGGGGATCAAGAGCGATCTCCAAGGAAGCGGAACCTACAGTCAGACCTTCGACAAAGCCGGAACGTTCACCTACACGTGCACACCACATCCGAACATGACCGGCACGATCATCGTCGAAGAGTGAGTGCGGCAATGAAAGTGAACGAGTCCGCAGCCCCGGAAGACTCGCCTGGACTCGTCGACCGAGACGCTTTGGGCAGGATGATCGCGCCGGTGAGAAATCAACTCCTCCTAGGGGCGGGTCTGTCGGCACTGTCGGTGCCGTTGCGATTCCTGCCCTACGTTGCGGTGGTCGAGATCGCGCGGGTGCTCCTGACCGGCTCGTCGTTGAACCTGGTCTGGATGTGGGCCGCAATCGGTGCAGCGGGCACAATTCTCGGTTTTGTCGTCTACAACGCAGCACTGACCGTCTGTCACACCGCCGACGCGCATTTCAAATACTCGATCCGCTCGCGTATCGCTCGGCATCTGTCCCGAGTTCCTCTGGGGTGGTTTGCAAATGGTGGCACCGGTGAAGTGAAGCAGGCGATGACGGACGACGTGAAGCGGATGCATCTTCTCGTCGCTCACCTTCCCGCCGACGTGGTACCAGCGATACTGTCGCCGATAGTGGCCCTGATCTATCTGGTGGCGATGGACTGGAAGTTCAGCCTGGTCCTGGTCGGCTACATCGGAGTGTGTCTCGCTCTCGCCGCGCCGTCGATGCGCAGAGCCTATCGAACGAACGTCGACTCCTGGAATCTTGCAATGTCGACATTGACCTCTGCGACAGTAGAACTGGGCGACGGTATCGAGGTTGTCAAGACGTACGGGAGTGGGAGTCGCGCATTCGCGCGCTACTCGAGCGCTGTCGATTCGATGGTTGCGGTGTGCGTGCGATGGATGTCGGGGATGGGAAGGCCGGTGATCGCGATGTCGATCCTCCTCTCACCGGCGGTACTCATCGTGGTCATCACGGCGACGGGAACTGCAATGTTGTCCGGGGGTTGGATTACCCCGGTAGCTCTTGTTGCCTTTCTGGTCGTCGGAATCGGTGTTCCGTCGTCGGTTCTGCACATGGGAACGATGGCCAACCTCTACCGCGAAGGCCAACTGGGAGCGACTCACGTCGAGAGCATCCTCGGCGAACCAGAGCTGGCCGAACCTCAGGATGCAGTGCCTGCTCGCAGCACTTTGGTCGAATTCGACAGCGTCGGCTTCGAATACACCATTGGGCAGCGCGTCCTCGAGAACATCTCCTTCGAGATGCAACCGGGCACCGTGACCGCGATCGTTGGCCCCTCCGGCTCCGGAAAGACCACTTTGGCGCGTCTACTTCCGCGGTTCTGGGACGTCACGGACGGGTCTATTCGACTGGGCGGAAGTGATTTACGAGATCAGTCCAGTCGCGAACTCTTGAGATCAATGGCCATCGTCTTCCAAGATGTTGTGCTCCTGCGGGACAGCGTGCGCGAGAATATTCGGCTCGGTCGACCGGATGCAACGGATCTGGAAGTGGAGACAGCGGCGAGGCGGGCGCAGATTCACGACGTGATCATGCGACTGCCGGACGGGTATGACACCGAGATCGGTGGTGGTTCGGGCGGTGAGCTGTCGGGTGGGGAGAAGCAACGCCTGACGATCGCCCGCGCCATCCTTCAGAACCCGCCGATCGTCATCCTGGACGAGGCGACTTCGCAGGCCGATCCCCACAGTGAATCGGCCGTTCAACGCGCACTGGGCGAGATCAGTGCAGACGGCGGCACCCTGATGGTGATCGCTCATCGACTGCACACCGTCCGATACGCAGATCAGATACTCGTTCTCGACGCCGGACGGATCGTGGAAAACGGTACGCACGAACAGTTGTCGGCGCTCGGCGGAACCTACGCGCGGATGTGGGCGCTCCAGAACCCCCTCGTCGAAGACATCTCTCCGCGAAAGGCGCTGCAATGATTCGCGACCTGGACGAAATCCTCGGGCGCGGCAATGGGATGCGAGGTCAGATAGCAGGTTTCACCCTCGCTGGGATACTCGAGGGTGTCGTCTTTGCACTGATGATTCCGATCCTGAAAGCGGTGGTTCGCGGCGATTACGACGCCGCAGTGCCGTGGGTTGTCACGGCTGCTCTCGTGGCGGTGGCCTGTGGCGCCGTACGGTGGATCGCCGAGAATCGGGCGTACCGCATCGGAATCGAGGGTTTTGCCGGTGGAATCATGCATCGCCTCGGTGAGCACTTGGTGCAGGTTCCGCTCGGGTGGTTCAGCAAGGCAAACCGTGGAGCGTTCACTCGCCTGGTCACCGAGGGCACGGCTATCTTGATGAGCATCCCGGGAATGATCATCGCGCAACTCGTCACCGTCACGGTGACTCCAGCGACAGTGGCGATCGCTGTATTGTTTGTGGACTGGCGACTATCCCTCGCGATGGTCGTCTTCGTTCCACTGGGGATTCGGGCTTACCGCAACGTGCAGCGTGCGGTTGTTCCCGAATACGAGGCGATCGGCAAGAGCGAATCCGAGTTGGCATCGCGCGTCGTCGAATATGCACAGGCGCAGCAAGTTCTACGTTCGGCCGGTAAGAGCGGCGAAGGCTGGACTCGGTTGGACGAAGCTCTTGTGTCCAACCGGGACGCACACCTGCAGGAAATCGGATCGGTCGACAAGTATCTGCTGCGCTTCATGATCGTCGTTCAGGTTGCCTTTCTCACCGTCCTGGTTCTGGCGGCACTGCTGGTCACCACCGGGTCCATCGACACAGCAAGCGTGATCGTTGTTCTCGTGTTGGCCGTGAGGTTCGTGGAGCCGATGCAGATGCTCGCAGGATTCGGTGAAGGTATCTCACTGGCCCGGGTGTCGCTCGGATCTGTCCGAGAGATGATCGATGTACCGGTGCTGGCGGAACCTGAGGTGCCGAAAGAGCCTACGTCGTATGATATTCGGTTCGATTCGGTCTCCTTCGGCTACGGCCCGGATCGCGTGATTCGTAACGTGAGTCTCGAATTCCCGGACTGCTCGGTCACTGCTCTGGTCGGTCCTTCCGGTTCCGGAAAGACAACTCTGGTTCGGCTGATCTCCAGATTCTGGGACGTCGACGAAGGTGCGGTAACCATCGGGGGAGCCGATGTTCGCGAGATCGGAACGAGAGCATTGATGTCTCGGATATCGACTGTCTCACAGCAGGTTTACCTGTTCGACGGAACCATCCTGGAGAACATTCGGTTGGCGCGTCCGGATGCCACCGAGTCGGAGGTCCGTCAAGCAGTGGTGGATTCCAGACTAGGCGAAGTGATCGACCGTTTGCCGAGCGGTGAGGAGACCAGGGTAGGTGAAGGCGGATCACTGCTGTCCGGCGGTGAACGTCAGCGGGTCTCGATTGCGCGGGCATTCCTCAAGGACACTCCGATTGTTCTTCTCGACGAAGCGACTTCCGCCCTCGACGGAGAGAACGAAGTCGCCATCACCGAGGCAATTCATCGATTGGCCCGTGGTCGAACGGTGGTGATCATCGCTCATCGCCTGTCGACTATTGAGGGAGCAGATCGCATCGTCTACCTCGAAGACGGTGGGGTGGAGGAGGTCGGCTCCCACGAAGACCTGATCGCGCGAGGTGGGAAGTACTCGGATTTGTGGGCCGAGCGCAGTGGCGCGGAGGGATGGAGGATCGACCGAGCGCCTAAGCGGTGAAGAAACCGTGTGGTTTGATCGACGAATGGACGAAGCCGCTGCAGATCCAGTGAAACCGCCGCGCAAGCGCCGGTGGCCTCGTTGGGTCGCAGGCATTGCGGTGCTCGGAGCGGTTGTCTACGCGGGCTCGATCGTGTGGATTTCCGTGGCGTCGGCCGGCCACACGTCGGACGCCGCCGATGCTCCCGATGCTCCGGTCGTGATCGTGCTGGGCGCGCAGATCAAGGACGGCAAGCCGATGGCTTTCCTGAAAGGGCGGCTGGACGCAGCAGTAGAACTGGTGGAAGCGGGAAAGGCTAAAGCGGTCCTGGTCTCCGGCGACGCGAACGGCGGCTCGGGTGACGAGATCGCCGCGATGACGAACTACCTGGTGGAGCAGGGAATCGATGCGCGTCGCATCGTGGGGGATCCGTACGGCCTCGACACCTACGACACCTGCTTCCGGGCCATACATACGTATGGGGTGACCAAGGCGTTGATCGTCACTCAGGGGTATCACGTGCCACGCGCCGTGGCATTGTGCCGAGACGTCGGCATCGACGCAGACGGGGTGAACAGCGATTGCGGGTGCGCAACTCCGACGCTGATCAAGAACGCCGCGCGGGAGTGGGTCCTTGCCAAGCCCAAGGCGGCGCTCGACATGCTGTGGAGCCGGGACGCAAAGGTGACGTCGCCGTCGGAGGACTCGGTCCAGGTGGCGCTGTCGATTCCCTGACGCGGGGTGAGTGCGCACGGTTTCTGTCGAGTGAACACACGCTCCGGAGAGTCGGAGCGTGTGTTCACTCGAGGTGAAGGGTGCTCGGTCGAGAGTCAGATCAGTGCTGCGGCGGCGAATGCTCCCAGTGCGATCAATGCCGCGCCGGTGACGCTCTGCACGCGACGGTCCACGACGCACATGATCGAGAGGAATCCCGGCATCGAGCCACCGCGCTTGGTGTGCACGATTGCCGCGAGGCTGGGCATGCAGCGGCCAAGGGATACGACTGTGAACAGCGCCGCCCCGAGAGCCGGTGAACCCGAAGCCATGACGCCGAGTGCCAGGAGGTAGTACGCACTCGAGCGGATGAAGATCAGAAATCCCGGACCGATGATCGCGCCGAAGATCAGCGAGACCTTCCAGGGCGCCATCGTGCGGCGCAGATGGCGCGGAAGCTGTTGGCGCCGCATCGGAGTCGGCATGCTCACCGCACCCAACTCGTGCAGCCCGTATGCAACCGCGACGACGGCCCAGACGCCCAGCGCCCAGCCGACCGGCACGTACCCGGACATCGCCGCACCGAGAGCGCCGATCAATGCCCCGGTGACGGCTCCCGTCGTGACCGAACCCAGAGCGTGCCAGCCGAGTCGGCGGACGGGAGTCGAGGATCCCTTCCGATCGACTTGCTTCGGCGCCGCAACAACTCCGGCGACGGACATTCCGCAGGTCGACCAGTTCGCGGCCAGCGACGTAACCAGCCCGGCGCCGATAACAGCTGTGGTCAAAGCTGTTGTCGCAGATGGCGTGGCCACGAGTGCGAGGCCGGCACCCGCAGCGGCGCCCGCCGCGACGAGGCTGACACGGGTCGCGGTGCCGACCGATCCTTGAAGGGTCGGCCGGATGTCAGGGACGTCGGTCTGCAGTGGGCCGTGTGAGAGAACAGTAGTCATCAGATCCTCCGAAGTGTTTGTGGTTCAGGAAAAGTGTCGAGCCGAAGTCGCAGCGAAAAGTGATGAGCCAGAGTTCACAGCACTGTGATGACTCCGATCATGTACGGGTGGACGGAGCACGAATATTCGTAGACTCCGACGCTCTCGAACGTATGCCGGAAAGTTCCGTCTCCGGTGATACCGCTGTCGAACAGGCCGGGTGATTCCACGTGATGCAGGAGTCCGCCGTCGTCGAAGCGCCACTCGACGGTGCCGCCGTGCTCCACGGTGACGTCCATCGGACTGAACTGAACATTGCTGATCTCGACCACCACGTCGGGGACGGGATCTTCTGTGCCGCAAGCTGGGACACACGTCGCCGCGACGGCGAGGCCGAAGCCGGCGATCCACCTCCTCACTATTGAACGATCACGGTGCCCACCATCATCGGGTGGGGCGTGCAGTGGTAGGTGAAGGTTCCGGCGTCGTCGAACGTGTACGAGAAGGTTCCCTCGGTGAGCAACTCGCTCTTCAGTTTCCCGTCGAGATCACCGTTGCCGACCACGTCGTGGGGGAGTCCGCTGTCGTCGAACTTCCATTCGACGGTCTGTCCCTTCTCGATGGTGACCGATGCCGGTGTGTACGCCATGTTCTTCACCTCGATCACGACTGCAGGTTCGTCCGACGACGCACCGGCATCACTACTGCAGGCGGTGAGGCTCAGGGCAGCGCACGCGGCCAGGAAAGCGGGAACGAGTTTCTTCATGAGGTGTTCTCTCCATTCTTCGACTTGTCAGCGGACGTAACGCAGATTTGCCGTCATGCCGGCCTCGAAGTGGTAGGCGTTGTGGCAGTGGAACATCCACTCGCCGGGATTGTCGGCGTCGAACTCGATGGCAAGCTCGGTGCCGGGTAGGACGTTGACGGTGTCGCGGCGAAGTCCGCCGTAATCCGGTACCGCAAACGTGTGGCCGTGGGTGTGCATGGGGTGCCACATCGTGGACGCGTTCTTCATCGTGATCCGGACCCGTTCGCCCTGTTTCATGACGAGCTTGCCTGCATCGGCCCCCGCCATTCCCCAGACGTACCGATCGCCGGCCTGGATCAACTCGATGCGGTAGTCGCGATCAGGCGATTTCGTCTCGAGCCGTGCGGATTCCGTGGGCCGGAGTTCGCTTTCGGTGACCAGTCGGCCGGCCAGTTCCGAGAGGTTTCCGCCCACATCCGGGTTCGCCAGGGCCAACGCGTCGGTGCTGCGTAGGACGGTCGACGCATAACCATCTCGGCCCTCGACCTTCGCCACCACCGGCCATGTTCCCGACTTCACCGTCACCAGTACGTCGTAGCGTTGGGCCATTCCGACGATGATGGTGTCAGCGGGAGTTGGTTCCACGTCGTAGCCATCGGTAGCGACGATTGTCATCTCGTGACCGGCCACAGCAAACCGGTACGGAGTTTCGGCCGCTGCGTTGATGATTCGCAGTCGCAGGGTCGAACCGGGCGCTGCAGTGACGACAGCAGGATCGTTGGGTGGCCGCCCGTTGATCAAGTGCAGTGGATACGCGATGTGTTGAGTCATCCCGCCGAGTGGTTCGGAAGAACCGTGTCCGCCGCTCACCAACTGTTGCGCGACGGACATGTCGGCTTCCGAGTGTTCCGCCGGAGTTGTTGCCCCACCGCCGTGTCCGCCGTGCCCGCCCGAAATTGCCGGGTTCAGGGCCATCAGGACGGAATCCGGTGTGGTACCCAATCCGTCGAGCCAGTCGTCGAGCACCAGAACGGCATCGATGTCGGCCCCGGTGATGTCGTTCGGGTTCTCGACGATCAAGGCGCCGAACAGCCCCCGATCGGCTTGTAATCCGCTGTGCGAGTGGTACCAGTACGTTCCCGGATCCGGTGCGATGAAGTTGTACTCGAAACTCGAACCGGCGCCGATGGGAGCCTGCGTGGTGGGTGCCGCGCCATCCATGTCGTTGCGGATTCGAATTCCGTGCCAATGCAGTGTTGTTTCGGCGTCGAGGCCGTTCTGGACGCTGACGTTCACCCGGTCACCGGACTTCAGGCGAAGTTCCGGAGCCACCGCAGCGCCTCCGTACGTCCACGTGTCCACGAGGCGTCCGCCAAGATCTACCGTCGAGAATCCGGCGGCAAGGGCAAACGCAGCGGTGGTCCCGTTCCAGGCTCGCGCCGATTCTGCGGCGGCAACTTCCGGGTCGGTGGGCAGGATGTAGTCGAGATCGGTCGTCGGCGTCGGAGATGCTGCAGTGGAACTGCATCCGGCAATCGTCCCCATTGCGCCGAGCCCGAGTGCTCCGGCGCCGAGTGCTCCCAAACTCAGGAAGCGGCGCCGGCCCATCACCACACCGGATCCGGGACGACTCATCGGAGTACTTCTGGTGTGATCAACCCGCTGACATCCCCGACGTTGCCCGAGACATCGACGGAACTGACCTGCTCGCCGGTGCTCGCGTTGTAACCCACGATCTTCTGCGGAGCGGAGCCTTCGACCTCAGGTCCGGTACCGAGCACGTAGAACGTGGCGCCGTCGACGGAAAAGGTCATGCTCTTGATGTCTGTCAGGCCGAGGTCTGCAAGCGTCAAGCTCTTCACCGGGGCGAAGGTCGTTGCATCGGACAAGTCGATCTTGACCAGTGAGCCTCCCCGAGCAGAGTCCGGATGAATAGCCGTGTCCGTGTACGCGATTGCGAGCCGGGTTGCGTCGGCGTTGATGACGTTCTCCGAGAATCGACCGGAGTCCTGCCCGGCGTTTCCGATCGGCTTGACACCTTCCTGAGGCAGTCCGTTGGAGAAGTCGAAGACGTACACATCGCCGTTCTCACTGACCAGCAAGGCTTTTTGTGCTTCCGAGGCCCACGTGACCTTGCGGGTGGAGACAAAATCCTCGGGTAGGACCTTGCTTCGGGCGGTTTCCTTCGGAACTCCGTCGTCACCGATCGTGACGTGCAGCAGTTCCCGGGTGTCCTCGCAGACGCTGTACAGCTCGTGATCGACCATCCACGTGAACGGACCGCAGCCGACTATCTGGAGTGCACCGGTCGCTTCCTTCTTCTCGAGGTCGACCACTCTGATGCCGTACAAACCGTCGTCCCACGTGACGAAGAACTTGCCGTCGGAGGTCACGGCGTTCGAGCCGGGACGGGAATGTACGCGTGCGACGTCCGGAAGCATGACCTCGGCTGGTTCCAGTAGGTTCCCGGAGTAGGTGCTGACCGTGAAATCTGCCGCGCCGCGGGAACCTCGGGGCCGCCACACCTCGGCAGCGAGCACCGCAGGATCCTCGGCGGAATCCCCGACGAATCCGTGAATGACCGGATCCCAGATACCCGGGCCGACGGTGATCCGGCTCTCGGCCACACCGGTTTTCGGATCGATGACGTTGACGCTGAGCTCGAGTTGGCCGAATCCACCTTCGACGCCCAGCAAGCGGTCAGCTGCGATCGGGGTGATCGAACCGACGTGCAACGGCTCGGGAATGGTGTCGCCGATTTCCTGGTCGTCGTGACCGAGGGAGATTCCCTCGCCCGGTGCAGTGAACGGAACTGTCGGATAGGTGACATCACCTGCGCTGGAGGGTTCGTCGTTGTCGGACGAACTGCAACCGGCCAGCGCGAGTACGACGGTGAGTGGGATGACGGCAACGGCGGGTCGCGCCAGTTTTCGGGTTCGCGGACTGCTCATGATCCGGCACCGACCTTGGGGCGCTCGGCCGGTCGAGTCTGGCAGTCCTCACCGATGATGGGCGCCATCGTGCAGGTGTATGCCTGGGACTCGTCGGAGACACACCAGATGATTTCCTGGTCGTAGCTTCCGGAGACCGGGTTGTACATCACGGCCTGCATGTCCGGTTCGCCGCAGAATGCGTTGGAACACGAAGGCGCACCGCAGCAGTCGTAGTAGGCGATCAGATAGGTCTTGCCGGTATCAGGGTTGGTGCAGCATCCGACCCAGAACTCTGCGCCGGGCTTGCTGCCGGGGGCACAGGTGGTGACACCGCCGCCGTTGCATGCGGCACAGGACGTTCCGTCCATGTTGCACCAGCGCCAGTACTCGCACTCGGCCGGATCTTTACCGTCGTAGACAGGGACAAGAGGTTCGGGGCCAGGTGCCGGCGCAGGAACCTCGGGCTCTTGGGCGAAGGCACTACGTGTCACGGGAAGTGTGCTGATCAGTGCCACTCCTGACACACCCATGGTCCACTTGCCGATCCGACTGATCATGGATCGCCGCGAAACTCGTTCGGAGAGTTTACGTCCGGTTCGGCTGGTAAGCGAACCGCCCTGGCCCGCCATCCATTCGGCCTGGGCCTGAACTGTCGCCTCGTCGACGGGATATCGATTCTCCGTCATGTTGTGCTGCGGGAATTCATTGTCGTCCAACGATTTTCTCCTGATTCGTGAAGAGGATCGAACTGTGCAGGAAGATCAGGCCGCGCTGCCGGATTTCGCCTGGGCATGAAGGTGCTGGAGTGAGGGGGTGCCGGATTCGAGCGCATTGAGCAGGCTTTCCACCTGAGCCATGTGATTGCACAGGCCCTTTCCTCGGATCTTGCCGTGCTCGTCGAGAATCACGCCGTACGGAGTGGTGCCCACTTGGTACGCGATACCGACGTCTCGAGCGTCGATGTAACTGAGCTCGGAACCGATCCCGCTACCGGCCAGGAACTCGCGATGCTCTTCGGTTGTTCCGTCGGAGATGATGATCACGTCGAGATCCGATTCGGCTCGGGCCATTGCCCTTACGCCGGGAAGAAGGCTCTTGCACGTCGAGCAACTCGGTGCTGTGAACAGCAGGAGTTGAGGTTTGTCGCGGTGACCACCGACTCCGACGGTCCGTCCTTCCTGATCGATGAGACCGGCAAACGACGGGCCGGCCTGTTCGACCTTGGGGCCGGTATCCATCATCCGGGCACCGAGAGGTCCGAGACGTACTTGTACGCGGCCGATTTCACGAGCCAGAGCAAGAACCATCAAGAACAGTACGGCTACGGCGATCACCAGGATCACTGTCGCGACAAGGAGGAAAGTGGTCATCGTGGTAGTCCTGCCTTCGAGTTTTCAGTGGTGGGGATGTAAGTTCACGAGCCGTACCGGGACGCGGTTTCGGCGGTTCGGAGGCGGATGGAGGCGCTCGACAGATAGTCGTCGACTGGGCGTCGTCCGAGGTGGACCACCGAACGAATCTGTGCGAGAGCAACTCCAGCCAGGACGAGGAGGAATCCGAAGGTCGCCGCCACGACCTGGACGCCGATCTCAGCCTGTCCGGCGGTGACCGACAGTGCCACAGCGATCACCGCGAGTGTTCCGGCGCGAACGGCGTGGAACCATCCGATACGCGGAATCTCGCCGACTCCGAATGCAAAACATCCGCAGTCCAGATCGCGTCGCCCACGCAGGAGGTTGATCGTGAGGCCCGTGAAGAACGACGCGAACATGACGGCAGCAACCAAGGCGGCGAGGCGATGGGCCACGCCGAGAACCAGAAGGATGCCTACGACGGTTTCCGCGACGGGAAGGATGCGAGCGATCGGTACTTCGAGTCGCACGGGCAACACTTTGTATCCGCGCACCGAACGAAGCACCCCATCGTGGTCGTTCAGCTTGGGAATGCCGGCGAGCAGGAGAACAAATCCGATGATCGCCGAAGTGGTGGCGCTGACCAAGTCCATGCTTCCTCCGTTCCTCTCGGGTAGTGCCGGTGGTGTGTGGGACACATCCTGTACGGGCGATGCTGCGAACCCGCGTCGACCGCGCTACGCCTGGACGAGGTGCAACTGAGAGAGCAGTTGTCGTGTGAGAATCGGAGAAATTGCAGGTCAAGGTGCTGCCGGAGGGGGGCGGATACCGTCGGCCGCCCTTGATCCGGCATGACGCTGGGGGGAAACAGAGTCGGATTCTCACTTGAAAGTTCTGTGCGCGCCATCGTGGAAACTGTGCGGAAACATAAGCGGACTAACTTGACCGAATTCTGACAATTCGCTCGTAGGTTCGGGCCTGGACGCGACGGACGGTGACACATGGCCGTGAGTGCGGCACTGCGTGCGGCGATCACGCGAGCGCAGAATGCGGATCAACACAGTGAGCCCGTGTTCTCCCCGCTCCGTGGTCTCGGACGAGGACGTCTGACCCCGATCGACCTGTTGGGGCAATCACTTTCCACGATCGCTCCGGCAACGGGAATGGTGTTCATCGCCCTGTGGATGATCACCTACAGTCCCGGCTACGTCGGGTTGGCTGCGATTGCTGCGACAACTTCGGCGGTGTTTCTCGTTGCGTTCTGCATCACTCAGTTCACGCGGAGACTGGCCGCAGCAGGATCGCTGTACAGCTTCGTCTTCCAAGGCTCCGGTATCCGGGCGACACTGACGGCGGGCGCCGCACTGGTACTCGGGTATCTCGGAATCTCGGTTTCGGTTTTCTCGCAGGCAGTTCCGAGTCTGCTCGATACCATCGCCATTGTCGGCCCCGACGTGCGAGGGCCTGCCGCGACGGTGATCACGACGGTGGCGATTGCCCTGGCCGTCGCGTGGATTGCAGTGCGAGGCGTCCGGTTCGCCACCCGAGCGATCCTGGTCGTCGAAGCGTGCTCGTTGATTCTCATCGTCGTGGTCATGCTGGCGACGCACAGTGACACGACAACTGCTGTTGCCCTGCCGAATCCGTCGCTGAGTGCAGTTCCGTTTCTCGCGATGCTGACGGTGCTCAGCATGGCGGGCTTCGAAAGCTCGGCCTTCTTCGGCCCGGAAGCGAAACGACCACTCATCAGCGTCACACGCACGGTTCTCATTTCGCCGATCATCTGCGGGGTCCTCTTCGTTTTTGCGGCCTGGGCGGCGATGACCGGCCACGGCGCAACGATCGTCGGAGCGTACTTCG
Organism: Rhodococcus sp. MT28; assembly: GCF_058792695.1. NCBI lineage: Bacteria > Bacillati > Actinomycetota > Actinomycetes > Mycobacteriales > Nocardiaceae > Rhodococcus > Rhodococcus sp. MT28. Next base: position 1,328,937 of record NZ_JBXAFD010000001.1, on the reverse strand, counting down.
AAGGAACGGCATCCGGAGCCAGCGCGGAAGTGGTTCTGGCAGTCAAGATCGGAATGACGTGTTCCTGGTTCGCATCCACTCTCGGTTGTGCGCAGGCGGGTTCGCGGTTGTTGTACTCGATGGGGATCGAACGGGTACTGCCTGCGCCGCTCGCTCGCGTACACAGACGGTTCCGCACCCCGTACGTTGCGGTACTTGCGTTCGTCGCGGTAAGTGCGGCGGGCGTATTCATCTATTCGGATACGGTTCGCGACGATTCGGGATCCTTCGACGGCGTGGTGGAGACCGCGTTGGTCTGCGCTTACACGCTGGTGGCCTTTGCTTCGTGGAAGTTCTTGCGCCGAATCGGGGAACATACTTCGCTGACCCGGATATGCACTGTGTCCGTGAGCGTCGCCGGTGCCGGTCTATTGGTCTACATCGTTCTCGACGGTGCGGTTCACGGGATGTGGGCACTGCCGATCGCTGCTCTTGCTGTTGCTGTGTCGGGGACAGTGTGGAGTTCATTGCTTCGAAGAGCCAGACCGGAAAGCCTTCTGATGGTGGGCGCTTTCGACAGCGTCGAGACGGCGGACCTGTTGCCCGGTGCGGGCACTCTGCTGATCGACGGTGACGGGCGAAGGCGACTCGTTCCGGATCGTGGGACCGCCGAGGGTGACTCGCCGGAGCATGGGCGGTGACCGCGGACCGTGCAACCGCTGGTCCACGATCAGGCAAACAGATCGGCGACGAGACCCACTTCAGTGGACAACAACCGCGTGCGGTCCAGAAGGCGCTGGGGATGCTCGAGGCGGTGGCTCATCTGGGACCGGGAACAACCGCGAAGGAGATCGCCACTTTTGCAGGCGTTCCATCGGCCACGGCGTACCGGATGCTGAATCTGCTGGTGGCGGAGGGCTTTCTCGTGCGGGTGCCGGACCTGTCAGGGTTCGCGTTGGGGCGTCGGACTGCCGAGCTCTCGCATGCGGCGTCGTCGAGTGGTCCGGCGCCGACGCTGCACGAGCGCGTCGAGGACATGCGGACACACACGAGGTTCGGATTGCACGTCGCCTCATTCGCTGGTGGGCGCTTGAGGTTCGTCGACAAGGATCCGGATCACGAGATCATCGGAATAGCGGCACTGGCCAAGAACCTTCACGCGAATGCGCTGGGGAAGGTTCTGTTGGCGCACGACGAGCGGCTGCTTTCGGGTTTGGAACTTCGCCGGGTCACGGAGTTCACCCTCGGTGATTTCGATGCGTTGTATGAGCAGTTGAGGTCTGTTCGCCTGCAGGGTTTTGCATTCGAGAACCAGGAATGTCGCCTGGGTCGATCCGCGGTCGCAGTACCGGTTCGGGATCACGCAGACCAGGTGGCCGGCGGGTTGTGTGTTCAGGGAGCGAGCGGGCGAGTGACGGACGAGGATCGAGAGTTGGTCGGTTTCCTACTCGATTGCGCGCGTCAGCTCACCGGATTGCTCTGACGTCACACGCGCAGGCTCAGGGGGAGCCCGGCGGTCATCAGGACCACGGACTCCGATTCACTGGCGATGCGGCTGTTCACCAGACCGAGTAGATCGCGGAACAGTCTCCCGGACTTCGTGTCCGGGACGACGCCGCTTCCCACTTCGTTCGTGACGGCGACAATCGGAACCGGACAGGCGGTCCAGGCGTCGGCCAACCGGTCGATATCTGCGTGGATGTCGCTGAGATCTTCTGTCGCCCACGCCTGATGTCGGTCCAGACGTGCGGTCAGCCACGTGCCGAGGCAGTCGATCAGGATCGGTGTTGTTGCGGCCACGAGAATTTCGGCGACCTCGGAGGTCTCTACCGTCGTCCACGTCGGCGGCCTCCGCGCGCGATGCGACGCAATTCGTTCGATCCAGTCGGGATCGTCGTCCAGCGGATCCCCGGTGGCGATGTACGTGACGTGCCGGTAGCCGGCAAGCAGGCCCTCCGCGTAAGTGGACTTGCCCGAGCGGGCGCCACCGGTGACCAGAGTTCGATGGCTCTGTCCTACCCCGATCTCGAGCACAGCTCCATCCGGAACCGCTCGCGCCCCGGACACGCGAAGTGCTTCCGAGAGTTCGTTTTCGACCGGGTTGTGGTGCCCGAGGTGTACGGCGACCACATCGGTTCGATCGGTGATCGCGTCGCAGTTGCGGAGCCGCAACACCGTCTCCGCGAAACTCGACAGATCGTGGTGCCCGGTGCCGTGGTCGGTCTTGTAGCCGAAGGTCTCTTCGAGAAAGACGGCGTCGAAACGCGCGTCGGCAAGGGCGTCGACAGTTGATTCGGGCAAAGACCCGGTGTCGGTGGCCCAGAATATTCGGGTTCCGGATGCGTCGGTCATGTCGTAGAGAAGGGTGGGTACTTCGTGCGCGGCTTCGAGTGCGCGAACACGATAGGTGCCCAACATGATCGACTGGCCGGTCTCGAGCGGTGTGAAGGTCACCGGGTCATCCGGGCCTACCCAGTCTCGGCAGAGATCGAGCGCGTCGGGTGGTCCGAGAACCTGTAGTGGTTCGGTGCGCGAGGCCCAGGACCGGAACAGCAATGCCATCGGGCCGAGGTGATCGGGATGAGAATGCGTCAACAGGATGTGTTCGACGTGTGCCAGCGTGCGACCGAATCGCGACGCGGCACGCGGTACTTCGGGTCCACAGTCCAACAGGATTCTGTTGTCCACCAGGGCGGCAGTGTGCCCGCGGATGGTTTCACTCGACAGGGCGGCCAGGCAGGAAGGGCAAGTACAGAACGGGTTCGGCCAACCGTCGGCAGCACCGGTGCCGAGCATCACCAATTCCATCAGCGGGTGCCTTCCTGCCGAATCGGAACAACTATGGGACCGCTGGGCCGGTCCAGGATTTCGACCCGAGCGCCGTACACGCGGCCGAGGAGGTCTGCCTTCAGCACCGATGAGGGAGTGCCGTCGGCAACCACGCTGCCCTTGTCCAGCAACACGATTCGTCGACCGTACTGACCCGCGAGAGTGAGGTCGTGCATCGCGGCGATGACCGTGATGTTGTCGGCTTCACGCAGTTCCTCCACCAAGTCGAGAACCTGCTGTTGGTGACCGATGTCGAGCGCGCTGGTGGGTTCGTCCAGGAGCAGTACCTGCGGTTCTTGGGCCAGTGCCCGAGCCAGGACCACGCGCTGCAATTCGCCGCCGGAAAGTTCGATGGCTCGTCGATCTGCGAACTCGGTGAGGTCGAGCCTCTCGATCACCGAAGAGATCACCGAACGGTCAGTAGCGGTTTCGGTTCCGAAGCGTCGTAGATAGGGAGTGCGGCCGAGCGCAACCAGTTCCTTGACCGTTGAGCCCTCGGGTACTACCGGACGCTGTGGCATCAACGCGACGACGGCGGACATAGCCTTGCGGCTGGAATTGCGAGGACTCAGTCCCCCGACCGAGAGCTCACCGGTGGACGGAATCAATCCAGCGAGGGCGTGCATCAAGGTTGTCTTGCCGGCGCCGTTCGGCCCGACCACGGCAACCCAATCGCCTGGTGTCACATCGAGATCGATGCCGTCGACGACGTCCTTGCCGCCGAGGTTGACTCGGAGGTCGCGGCACCACACTGCGCTGTCGGTCATGCCGAGACCCGGCTGCGGCGCAGAACCAGAAGGAAGAACGGAGCGCCGATCATCGCGGTTACAACCCCGATGGGGAGTTCGGCCGGTGCCATGACCGTGCGGGCGGCAACGTCGGTGAGGACGAGAAACGCCGCACCCAGCATGAGTGACAGGGGGAGAAGCAGTCGATGCGACGGGCCGACGACCAGTCGAACCGCATGGGGAACAACGATTCCGACAAAGCCGATCAGTCCACTTGCACTCACGACCGCCGCCGTTCCCAGAGTTGCGGCGAGCACCAGCACCAGGCGTGATCTGGCCGGGTCGACGCCGAGGCTGGCGGCTTCGACGTCACCTACGGCCATCACGTCGAGTACGCGTCGGTGTACCAGGATGACGGCTGAGGCCAGCGCAACGTACGGCAGGACAACCAGAACTTCCGACCAACCGTCGGTGGACAATCCGCCGAGCAGCCAGGAATAGACCTCGCGCAGTGAATCGTCGAACCGCTGCTGAACAAAAGTCTGTGCTGCATTCGTGAACGCCGCGACTGCGACACCGGCGAGGATGATGACTACCGCGTTCTGCGGCCCGCCAATGCTTCGGCCGAGCGAATAAGTTGCGAACACTGCCAGCACACCACCGACGAAGGCGGCCATGGGAATTCCGAACATGCCCAGCGCTCCACCCGAAACGATGGCGAGGGTTGCGCCCAGTCCGGCTCCGCTGGAAACTCCGAGGAGATACGGATCCGCCAAGGGATTTCGGAACACGCCCTGGTAGGCGGCGCCGGCTACCGCCAACATTGCTCCGACCAACGCGCCCAGGACTACTCGCGGAAGCCGGATCTGCCAGAGAATGGCCTGCTGTGTTGCGGTGAGGCCGGAATCGAGGTGGATGCCGGGTATTCCGTCCAGAAGTTCGAGAATGGTCCGATCAGGCGTCAATCCGGCCGGCCCCACCAGAACACCGATCAGCAAGGCAGCGCACAGAATGAGCGCGGCGCCGAGCAGAACGGCGGTCCGATGTTGGGAGATACCGGCTTTGATCATCGAGTGCTCAGGCCGCGGGAACTTGGGCAACGATGGCCGCGACGGCCTTCACCTGGTCGGCGACACGAGGTCCCCAGCGGCTGGAGAGGTCTTCGTCGAGCACATGGATCTGGTTGCCGGTAACCGCTTTCATGCCGCTCCACCCGGGTCGAGCGGCGACGGATTCTGCTGTCACTCCACAGCATTGGGAGTCTGCGAGAAAGATGAGATCGGGATTGGCCTGTACCACGAATTCGGCGGACAACTGCGGATAGTCACCCTGCCCCGCGGCGTCGGCGATGCTCTTCATTCCGAACAGCGAGTAGATCTGCCCGACGAAGCTCGAACTCGTGACGGTGTAGAGCGAGGAGTCGAGTTCGTGGAAGTACGTCAGCGGCTGTTGGCGCGCAGGAACACTGGCGACAGCGGCGTCGATGTCCGAGCGCATGGTGTCGACAACTTCGGTGCCCTTGTCCTCGTGGCCGGTGGCCTTCGCGACGCGCTCGATCTGGGCGTAGACGTCGTCGATGCTTGTGGCTGCGGGTAGTAGGAGGGTCGGCACCTTCGCCTTTTGCAGCCCGGAGACAAGATCGTTCATGTCATCCGATGCGATCACCAGATCCGGTGCGTAGCCGAGGATGGCTTCGACGTTCGGTTGAAAGCCCGAGAGATCGGTGACCGGGATACCGGCCGGGTAGTCGGACTGATTGTCGACGGCCTTCACCTGATCGCCCGCGCCGACGGCCCACAGGGTCTCGGTGGCGCTGGGACTGAGTGACACGATCGACTGCGGACGTGACTCGATGGTGATGTCCGTGCCGGAATCCGTGGGACCGGAAACAACAGTCACCGGGAACGAGCCGTCCGAGGCCGCTGTGGTTGCGGGTGCATCGGACGTCGAGCTACTGCACGCACCGGCAAGCAGTGCGGTGCTCACCGTCAGTGCTGCAAGTACAGATCTGAATCTACGTGTCGGCCGAGTACTCACAGCCACCCCTCCGCTAGTGGTGAAGGGTCGCGAGCAGCGCGGCCGCGAGGCGAAGCGCCACGAGCGGTCCTTCGTCCGAGAACCATCGTGTCGCCACGAGGCCGGTGACCTGACTCGTTCGCCTCGAGTAGTGACGGGCGAATTCACAGTTGCGTCGACAGTGCCGGGGTTTCACCGAACTTCACACGAGCAGCGTGGCACCCCGGTGAACCGGGGCATCTGCACTTTACAGGGGTCGTCTGGCTTGACCCGGGAGGTCAAGGCAGGGTAAATATCTATTCCACTAATGAACTAGTGAAAGGGTTCGGATGATCGACTTCCGTATCGACCGCCGATCCGGCATTCCCACTTACGTGCAATTGGTCCTTCAGGTGAAGCAGGCGCTCAGGCTCGGTGATCTCCAAGTCGGGGATCGGCTGCCCACAGCCAAGGACGTCGTGGGAGCGCTCGCGATCAACCCGAACACAGTCCTGAAGGCCTACAAGGAACTCGAGCGCGACGGACTTGTTGCTCCGCGGCCCGGATTGGGCACGTTCGTCGTCAAGTCCCTGGCCAAGCCCGGTATGGCGGAAAGCTCTGCGCTACGGCGCGAGTTGGCCCGCTGGGTGGCAGATGCCGTGGCCGCCGGACTCGAGCGCACGGACATCGAAGCGTTGGTGAGTTTGGAGCTCGAGAAGACGTTCATCGAATCGGATCCGTCCGGAAAGCAGGGGGAGACATCATGACTGCGCAAGAATTGGCACTGACGATGCAGGACGTGGACAAGCGCTTCGGCAAGAAGAAGGTGCTCGACGCCTGCACATTCGAGATCGCAACAGGAAGCATCACTGCCCTGGTCGGGGTGAACGGAGCGGGCAAGTCCACACTGATGTCCTTGGCGGTCGGGTTGACGATGCCTGACCATGGTTCGATCTCCGTCCTGGGCAGCACGCCGGATCAGGACGGCATCTGCCCAGGCCTGTCGTACCTCGCTCAGCACAAGCCCCTGTACCCCAAATTCACTGTTGCAGAACTTCTTCGATTCGGCGCATACACCAACGACGAGTGGGATGCGAAGTACGCTCTGGATCTGGTGGAGCGCGCTGGGATTTCTCTCGATGCAAAGGCGAAGACTCTGTCACCAGGTCAACGAACTAGGGTTGCACTGGCTTTGGCGCTCGGACGCAGGCCGCAGTTGCTTCTACTCGACGAGCCTCTGGCAGATCTCGATCCCGTGGCGCGGCGGTCTGTGGCGACCACTCTGCTCGAAGACGTTGCCGAGTACGGCACCACAGTTCTGTTGTCGTCACACATCGTTTCCGAATTGGCAGACGTCTCGGATCGACTTCTTCTGCTGGGCGGCGGAAACGCGATATTGTCCGGTCCGTTGGATGAATTGATCTCTGCCCATTACGTATTGATCGGGGACGGCGACCCCTCGGACGTGGTCGGCGCCGGTGCGGTCATTCATACCGACAAGGGGATGCGGTCGAATTCTCATGTGGTGGAGGGCGTGCGTCCGAGCCCTCGGGACGGCTGGGTGATCGACGACGCAACTCTCGACGACGTGGTGCTCGGGCACCTGAGCGCAGAAACGATGGTGGCGGCATGATCTGGGTTACGTGGCGGCACCACCGGACATCGCTCGTTGTGTCGTTGGGATTCCTCGCGGCATTAGCAGTCATTGTCTTGTCGAGTGGTGCGATCATCAAGAGCGGCGGACAAGCCCAACTCTTCGGATCGCCTCTCAGTTGCTTCGATGACATCACCGCTATCTGCACGGCAGAGACTGCTCTCACACTGACGACAGTGGTTGCTACTGCTCTGCCGGTGTTCCTCGGCGTGTTGATCGGTGTCACCGTGTTTTCGCGGGATGTCGAACAAGGAACACACGTATTGGGGCTTACTCAATCGGTCAGTCGGACTCGTTGGTTCTGGACCCGGGTGTTAATCGTCTTCCTGCCGATTTCTGTGGCTTCGTCATTGCTCGGATTTGCACTGCAATGGGCTCGATCTCTCCCGGACAACTCCCGGTATGCATTTGTTGCCGGGCGTTCGACTTTCGTCGAGATATCGAACCTGTCGTATCCGCTCTTTCAATCCAGCGGACTGGTCTTGGGTGCATACACATTCATGGCACTCATGCTCGGAGCAGCACTGGCTTTGCTGGTGCGTAGTTCGATCGGCGCAATGGCGATCACGATGGTCGGTGTTGTTGCGATCCTGGCAGCATTTCAGTTGGTTGCACGACCCGATTACGCCGAGCCGAGTGTCCGAACGTCACCCGTCGCCGGATTCAGTTCCTACTATTCGAGCGATACCAGTATCCCCGCGGTCAATTGGGAACTCGCGCAGGGATATGTCGACCTCCGAGGTAACTGGGTCGACGTCAAATACGACGAGTGCACGTGGGGTGGATCAGGCGATGAGGACCCGTACGACCAGCGCCCGGAGGAGACCGGCGCCGAGTACAACCTCCGCATGGATGTGCTCTCAGCGCAGCAGAACAGAGAGATGGAGATCTGTTTGCGGGAACACGGCGTCGACCACTACGAAGTTCGCTACCACTCGGATGATCGGTTCTGGCGTTTCCAGTTCACGGAAGCTGCACTCGTCCTGATCCTTTCAGGCCTGTTCCTCCTGCCGGCGCTCTGGGGTCTACGACGTCTCAAGCCGTGACTCAGCGGGCGACCGGCGCGACCGTCAGCTGGTTGATGTTCGCGCCGGTCATCGAGCAACCCTTGGTGGGATAGGCAAGGAAGACCGAGTCGTAGCTGTTGGGCGGGTAAACCCTCAGTCCCGCAACGTCGGTCACGCCGCACTGATCTGCCGGGTAGTTCTCGACGTTCGTAGCTCGCACCAAAGACGTTGCGGCAGAGCCAGGGGCAAGGGAGACGAGTGAACCGGATCCGGAGCGGCCGGCTGCAGCACCCACTTCGCTTCCGGACGCTCCCGTGACATACGAGACGCCGGGGAAACCGTCGAGCGTGCACGTGCGGCCGCCCGTGTTGGTGAAGACCACCGGAAGCTCCACAGAACCGGCGGCGCCACTCGACTCGCCGAGGGTGACGTTCAGTTCCCCGATCGCGCAGCCTTCGGGATTGGGTGCCGTCGAGGTTGTGGTTTGGGTGTGATCGGTATGGGTCGTCGAAGGTGAAGCGGTGCCGGTCTGGGTCGTCGGCGCAGAGGCGGTCGTCGTTGAGGCGGGTGCCGGTGAACTCTCGGCCGTTCCCGTTTCATCCGAGCCGCAACCGCTGAGAAGGGCGAGAGCAGCAAGTGGAGCCGCCAACAAGACGACGTTGCGCATGCGGTTCGAATTCATCGCTCTGTACTCCTCAGGCTGGTCGACAACTGTTTCCGAACATCCGTGTCCGGTATATCCGAGTTTGAAGCCGGATGTGCAGAAACGAATCAGGCTCGCCGGTGATCAGGACCTACTTCCCGGATGGATTGCCGTTGCGGATCTAGCATGAGAAATGACCTGTCCGGATCGCGACCACCGGGAGTAGCGCATGTTCACCTTCACCAGCGACGACGGAGTGGTCATTCATGTCCACGAATGGCCCACCGAGCAGGAACCTCGAGGGGTTGTTCAACTCGCGCACGGTATGGGTGAGCACGCAAAACGCTACGCACACGTTGCCGAAGCCCTGAATGCTCGCGGTTTCCACGTCTACGCGGCGGACCACCGCGGCCACGGTGAGAGCATGCACGCCGGCCCAGGCAACATCGGCGACGACGGCTGGAACCGCTTGGTTGCAGACATGGTGAACTTCACGGGCATCATCCGCGACAAACACCCCGGCCTGCCCGTCGTACTGCTCAGCCACAGCCTCGGTTCGTTCGCTTCGCAGCAGTACATCCTCGATCATTCGCACCTGATCGACGCCGTCGCACTGTCGGGGACCACCGCGGTCGATCAACTGATCGAGAGCCTCGTCAACGACGGCCCGGACGTCCTCGCCCAGTTCAATGCGGAATTCGAACCGGCCCGTACTCCGCACGACTGGCTCAGCCGTGACGAAGCGCAGGTGGATTTGTACATCAACGATCCGCTGTGCGGTTTCAGCCTGGACGACGCCGGCATGGGTGGACTTATCGCAGCGGGACCGAGGTTCGTCGACGTCGAGGGCGTGCGACAAGACCTTCCGATCCTGGTCTTCGTCGGCACCTCGGATCCTCTCAACGCCGCACTGAGCCGTACCGACGTCGCAGTCGAACGGTACAACTCGGCGGGGATCGAAGACGTCACCTACTACACCTATCCGGGTGCCAGACACGAGATCTTCAACGAGACCAACCGCGACGACGTCATCAACGATCTGACGACGTGGATGGACCGCGTACTCGAAGCATGACCGCCTCACCGGAAAGGGGAACACGATGTCCACAGTTCCGGCCGCACGACCCGATCCAGACCCGCGAGATGTCAAGCGCTGGAGACGATACCTCGCCGACGAACAAGCCGAGGCCGCCGTCTACCGAGACCTCGCGAGTAGGCGCAGCGGCGAGGAGCGCGAAATCCTTCTCGCACTGGCCGACGCGGAGGGGCGACACGAGGCGCACTGGCGAGCGCTACTCGGCGATCACGTCGGCAAACCACTTCGCGGCGATATCCGCACTCGGATACTGGGCTTTCTGGCCAGGCGCTTCGGCTCCGTCTTCGTGCTCGCTCTTGCACAGCGCGCGGAGACGCGATCCCCGTATCCGAACGACGCCGACGCGACTGCATCGATGGGCGCGGACGAGAAGATCCACGAAGAAGTGGTGCGGGCCTTGGCCACTCGGGGTCGGAACAGACTTTCGGGGACGTTTCGTGCCGCCGTCTTCGGAGCCAACGACGGCCTCGTCAGCAATCTCGCTCTCGTGCTCGGCATCAGCGGTAGCGGCGTCTCCAACCAGATCGTTCTGATCACCGGCATGGCCGGGCTTCTGGCCGGCGCCCTGTCGATGGGCGCCGGCGAGTACGTTTCAGTCCGCTCGCAGCGAGAGTTGTTGGAAGCGTCCAATCCTGGTCCGGCTGCCAGCGAAGCTGTCGGCCTGCTCGACGTCGACGCGAACGAATTGGCCCTGGTCTACCGGGCCCGCGGTATGTCCGCCGAGGAAGCGGACCAGCGCGCCGCCGAGGTCCTCGCGAACAGCACCTTCGGCGCCGCGGACGTTGTCGACGACCATGAAGCCGTCGGAACCGGGTTGGGCGCAGCGGCGGCAAGTTTCTGCTTCTTCGCCTCGGGCGCAATCATTCCGGTGCTGCCGTATCTGTTCGGCCTGGAAGGCATGACGGCTCTGATCGTCGCATCTGTTCTCGTGGGGATCGCGTTGCTGACGACGGGCGTTGTGGTCGGATTGCTCTCGGGCGGGCCGCCGTTCAAGAGGGCTCTACGCCAACTTGCGATCGGCTACGGCGCTGCCGGCGCGACGTATCTGCTCGGCATGCTGTTCGGGACTTCGCTCTGAGCGTCTGCTTACGCGCGTAGGGCGGGATCGCGGTGAGCCGGATCGATCCGGACCGGAATTTGGCATACCACGGCCTCGGTGTGTTTGCGCAGTGCATGAGCGATCTCGTCGGTCCGTTGGCTCGGGAGGAACCGGTGCCATCTGGTTGCCGGGTCGATGGTGGCGACTACGACAAAGGTCTCTCGGTGGGGGAAGTGCATACGGACGTATCGAGCGAGAGTGTTCCCCACCGAATTCTCGGTGTCCTCGATGACGATCAAACGCGAATTCGGATGTCGAGCTTGCCATCGGCGGGTGAAGTCCGTCGTCGATTCGTGAGCAAGGCAGACTCGAATTGCGATGGGCTGTGACGACATCGCTGTTGCCGCGGCCATCGCGCGGGTGGAGAGTGACGTAATTTCGGACACGGGGACGAGCACCGCTGGTTTGTATCCGATGGACAGAGAAGCGTTCTCACTCTGAACGGTCAGTCGGGCACCGATGTGTGTGTATGCCCCGCGGATGCGTTCCATGCCGAGGACGAGCGCAGGGAGCGCGAGAGCGATCAGCCAGGCTCCCTCGGTGAACTTCATGGCTGTTGTCACCACTGCTGCGATCGAAGTCAACACAGCGCCGAAACCGTTGAGCGCCAATCGCCACTTCCAGCCCGGTGTCCGTTCGGCGAGCCAGTGGCGCACCATGCCGAACTGCGCGAGCGTGAATCCGATAAACACACCGATGGCGAACAGCGGCACCAAGGTGTTCATGTTTCCGCCCGATCCGACAAGCAGGAGAGCGCCGACGCCACCGAGCGACAAGACGCCATACGTGAAGACGTCGCGCGTCGACTTTCGGCTGAAGCGGTGCGGGAGCACGTTGTCGTCGGCGAGGATCCGCATCAGGTTGGGAAGTCCGCCGTACGAGGTGTTCGCGGCCAACGCCAACAGAATTACGGTGGAGAATTGGACGACGTAGTAGCCCACACCATTTCCGAGAGCAGCGGAAGTGAGTTGCGACAGGACCGTTGTTCCGGGGACTGGGGCCAGTGAGAACTTTTCGATCAACACCGCAAGGCCGATCAGCATGGTGCCCAACAGGATTCCCAGAGCTACTTCGGCACGCTGAGCGCTACGCACGCGAGGCTTCTTGAAACTGGGTACCGCGTTGGCGATGGCTTCGACACCGGTCAATGCGGCGCAGCCACTCGAAAATGCCTTGAGCAGAAGGAGAATGCCGATCGTGCGTGCGTTGTCGACGACGAAGTGAGCCGTTGCGGCAGCAGGGTTTTCCCGAAGCAGTCCGGCACCGATCACCGTGAAGATGCTGACGACAAAAACCACGGTGGGCAACATGAATACCCGCGCGGAATCTGCGATGCCCCGCAGATTCAGTGCAGTGATGCCGCCGAGTATCGCCAGTGCGATCCAGACCGTGTAGGGAAGAAGCGCAGGGAAGGCGGAGGTCAGAGCCGCGACACCGGCTGCGATCGATACCGCGACGTTGAGGGTGTAGTCGACGATCAACGATGCGGCGGCAGTCAGGCTTGCGCGAGGACTCAGATGCTTCTTCGCGACGGCGTAGGCGCCACCGCCTTCGGGAAATGCGGCGATCACTTGGCGGTACGACGCCACCAGGACTGCAAGCAGCACTGCGATGGCGATCGTCACCGGCACGGTGAAGCCGATCCCCGCGCCGCCTGCGAGGGCCAACACCAAAACGATGGCCTCTGGACCGTACGACACCGAGGCCATCGCGTCGAGCGACAGACCCGCCAGTCCGGTTGCGACGGAGAGCTTTTGCTTCTCAGGTTCGCCGCCGGCGCGGATGGTCGACGATATGACTCCACGGTGTCCGAGTATCACTGCATGTCTCACCGAGTCAGTATCGTCATTTCCCGTAGCTCTGAGACTGATCTTGACGATGCTTTGACGCGATGGCCCGCAAATCTGTACGGGTTCACAACGGGGGTTCGAGTCGCGGGAAGCCTTGTGACAGCTGATCAATCCAGCGAGCGCGCTTGGCGAGAATATCGCGGTTCCGAGACTCCGATTGGGCGGCGACGTGCGAAAGTAGGTCGCGAAGTCGGCCCAGAACGAGTGGCGAGTTCGATGCCGAGGCTATGACGTCGTCCAGTCCGGTTCTGACGAAGCTCGTGAAGTCGGGCAGTGGAATCACCACACGCAGATCACCACGCTCGTCGACGGCCCGGATCGAATCTGCGCGTACGGAGGTCACCAGAGAGAGGAGGTCCTCGATCTCGTCGAGAGCCTGCACGGCCGTCGCAGGATCGTTGATAGCGGGTGAGAGCGCTCTGAGCGCGATGTCAGCCAACAACCGAATCGCGAGTAGGGGGTCCTGGGTGAAGGTCCGCTCACTCCCACTGACCAAGGCGTCAAGGATCGTGTTGGCGGGCATGGGTCCGCCGTAGACGTCGGCGAGCGGCAATCCGTCTCGCAGCGTGCTACCCGGCGACACTCGGAGGACCACCATGGATCGGCAGTTCCGAGCGTTCTGCAGCAGATCTTCGACGAGGATCTGCTGCAGAACGGCCGGCGGTCGATGCCACTCGATTGTCGTGATCACCGGAAGTGTTGGTAGAGGAGGCAACTCCAGATCGGTGGTGGGGTACACGGCGGCGAAGACTGCTCGGCCACGACTCGAGATCGTGGTCAGTACAGGAGCCAACTGGATGGCCGAGAATGCGCGCAGCTGGAGCAGCCTGATCAGCGTCAGCGTGGCCAAGAGCGCCAGCACTGCGAGACTTGGCACAACCACGGACACATCCGTTTCGTTGCTGATGGCGAGCGCCGCCGTGATGTCGAAAACCGACTGGCCTATCGCGAAGGCAAACGTCCGCCACACGATGGGGTCGTCGCGGAACAACAACAAGCGAGGGGTGAAGGTGGTCGCGGCCCATTGGACGACGAGGAACAGCAGCGAGAAGATCACTGCCACTACACCCAGTAGCCCCAGGCCGAGGGCAACGAGCATTTCGCTGACCTGACGGGCGGGAATCATCGGGCCGCTCCGGACGTACGGCATCCCCAGTCCGGCAGCCAGTCCCACGACGACGCACAGGATCTGGGTCAGGCCGGCACGTACACGGCGCCGGGGGACGAGGAAGGCATGCCCGATCGGGGTGGGAGCGAAACGTCCGGGCTGATCCACACTTCAAGCCTCCACGCTGCGGCAATGGTGCGCCTTCACCCGAAACGGATGATGTCGACGTCGTCGTGATCCTGAAACGCTTGAAAGAGCCATGTGAGAGACAGAAGGCGAGACGTCATGACGGATCCGACAGACCAGAGCCGCGCCGTACTACCGATTCCGGATCGACAACATCTTGGTCTGGTGACGTACGACGCGAAGGATCCGGACACCGAGTTTCCGCCGATCACTCCGCTACTACCGCCGGCCGGCGCACCCAATGTTCTGGTGGTCCTGTTGGACGACGTGGGATATGGCGCGAGCAGTGCCTTCGGCGGACCAGCGGACACACCGACTGCTGAGCGATTGCAAAGTAATGGGCTCACGTACACGCGGTTTCACACGACGGCACTGTGTGCTCCGACCCGCGCCGCTCTTCTGAGCGGGCGCAACCATCATTCGGTCGGCATGGGATCGATCACCGAAACCGCTACCTCGGCTCCTGGTCTTTCCGGCCTGCGGCCGAATACCAAAGCCGCACTGCCGATGACGTTGAAACTCAACGGATACTCGACGGCGCAGTTCGGCAAGTGTCACGAGGTTCCGCCGTGGCAAACATCCCCGGTGGGACCGTTCACGTCGTGGCCGACGGGAGAAGGCGGATTCGAGCATTTCTACGGATTCATCGGCGGGGAGAACAACCAGTATTACCCGGCGCTGTACGAGGGCGTCGCGCCTGTCGAGCCGGACAAGACACCGGAGGAGGGTTACCACCTCACCGAAGACCTTGCCGATCACGCGATCGACTGGGTTCGGATGCAGAAGTCATTGGCTCCGGACAAGCCGTTCTTCGTCTACTTTGCACCCGGCGCTACCCATGCGCCGCACCATGTTCCGAAGCAGTGGGCCGACAAGTACGAGGGCCGGTTCGCAGGAGGTTGGGACGCTCAACGCGAATCAATTCTCGAGCAGCAGATACAGCGGGGGGTCGTTCCCGCGGATGCGGTCCTCACCCCGCGTCCCGAGGCCATCCCGGCGTGGGAGGACATGAGTGAGGAGATGAAGCCCGTCCTCGAACGCCAAATGGAAGTCTATGCAGGATTTCTCGAACACACCGATTTCCATGTCGGCCGGCTTGTCGATGCGATCGAAGAACTCGGAGCTCTCGACAACACCCTCGTGTACTACATCATCGGAGACAACGGAGCGTCCGCAGAGGGGACGATCAACGGCGCTTTCAACGAGATGGCCAACTTCAACGGACTCGCCGCCATCGAGACGCCCGAGTTCATGGCGGAAGTGAAAGACAAATTCGGTACCAAGGACGCATACAACCACTATTCCGTGGGGTGGGCGTGGGCAATGTGTACGCCGTACCAGTGGACGAAACAGGTTGCGTCACACTGGGGTGGCACCCGTAACGGGACGATCGTGCACTGGCCTGCAGGGATTCGGACCAAGGGGGAGACGCGGTCGCAGTTCACCCACGTCATCGACGTTGCACCGACGATCCTCGAGGTCGCGAAACTACCGGAACCGACCTTTGTCAACGGCGTCCAGCAATCACCCATCGAGGGGACCAGCATGGTCTACACCTTCGACGACGCCGAAGTCGCCGAACGTCACGATCTGCAGTACTTCGAGATGGCCGGCAACCGTGGAATCTATTACAAGGGTTGGAGTGCGGTCACCAGGCACAGCACTCCATGGCTTTTCGCGGAGGCACTCCCCGCACTCGACGACGACGTGTGGGAGCTCTACGACGGGTCTCAGGATTGGACGCAGTCCAAAGACTTGGCGGCTGAGATGCCGGAGAAACTCGCTGCACTGCAACGCTTGTGGTTGATCGAAGCGGTCAAGTACAACGTGCTTCCGATCGACGACCGAAGATTCGAGAGGTTCAACCCTCACATCGCGGGGCGTCCGCAGTTGGTGTCCGGGAATCGACAGGTTCTGTTTCCCGGAATGAAACGGCTGAGCGAGCACAGCGTGCTGAGTATCAAGAACCGATCGTTCAGTGTCACAGCAGCAGTCGACGTCGCGGATGGCATTACTGCCAACGGTGTGATGATCGCGCAGGGAGGCAGATTTGGTGGCTGGGCACTTTACGCGCGGGAAGGCCGCGCCAAATTCGTCTACAACCTATTGGGCATGACCGAGTTCGTCATCGGTTCCGACGTTGACATTCCGGCAGGATCACACCAGATCAGAGCTGAGTTCACCTACGACGGAGGTGGTCTCGCGAGAGGCGGTGGGGTCACGATCTATCACGACGGTCGCGAAGTGGGCTCAGGTCGCGTCGAGCAGACGCAACCGATGGTCTTCTCCGCGGACGAGACCACCGACATCGGGGATGACTACGGCATGCCTGTCAGTGTTGATTACAGTGGCGCAACCACATTCAACGCACGTATCGACGTCGTGCAGATCGATGTCGGTGACGACGACCATACCCACCTCATCGATCCGGAGGAGGTGGCGCGAGTGGCGGTGTCCAGACAGTGATTCCACAGGCAAGAGCAGCAGTCACAATCTCCTGAGGGAGGGTCGCAATGCCGACCGTCATCCGTACTGTTCACGATCTGGTCCGCCACGCGCGCGGGCCGACGCACCATCACCACCATCAATCCGTGCACGAGGCGCGGCGAATGCGTGCCCACCACATTCTGGTCACGCATTCGCTCGCCTGATTTCGGGGCTACAGGTCGCGCGCCAATGCTCGTCCGGCTGCGCGGCCCGAGAAGATGCAGCCGCCGAGGAAGGTCCCCTCGAGTGCGCTGTAACCGTGGACTCCGCCGCCGCCGAAGCCCGCGACTTCACCGGCTGCGTACAGGCCGTCGAAGACACTGCCGTCGGTCTTGATGACCTGCGAATTCAGGTTGGTTTCCAAGCCGCCGAGGGTCTTGCGTGTGAGTAGGTGCAACCGGACCGCGATCAGTGGGCCGTTCTTGGGGTCCAGGATCTTGTGCGGTGCAACGACGCGCACGATCTTGTCTGCCAACAGATTACGGGCACCGTGGATGGCGGTGACCTGGAAGTCCTTGCTGTACTTGTTATCGACTTCGCGGTCGCGGGCGATCATCTCGCGCTCGATGTCCTCGTAGTCGAGGAGCGGTTCGTCGGTGAGGGCGTTCATGCCGTCGACCAGATCACGAAGGTTGTTGCGCACCACGAAGTCCGCGCCCTTCTGCTTGAACGCCTCGACCGGTCCCGGCGCGCCCTTCTTGATTCGTTCGAGGAGGAGCTTGAAGTCGCGGTTGGTGAAGTCAGGGTTCTGTTCCGATCCCGAGAGTGCGAACTCCTTCTCGATGATCTTCTGGTCGAGGATGAACCACGTGTACTCGTGGCCGCTGTCCAGGATGTACTTGAAAGTTCCCATCGTGTCGAAGCCCGGGAAGTTGGGGACCGGCAGACGCTTGCCGGTGGCGTCGAACCACATCGAGGACGGTCCGGGAATGATTCGGATTCCGTGGTTGGGCCAGATGGGATTCCAGTTCTGGATGCCTTCGGTGTAGTGCCACATGCGGTCGCGGTTCACGATGTTTCCGCCCGCGGATTCGGTGATTTCGAGCATGCGCCCGTCGACGTGCGCCGGTACTCCCGTCAGCATGTGCTTGGGTGCCTTGCCGAGTCGCTCGGGCCAGTTTTTCTTCACCAGTTCGTAGTTGCCGCCGATTCCACCGGATGTCACTACGACGGCCTGTGCGGCGAACTCGAATTCGCCGATGGGGGTGCGCGAGCTCTTCACGCCGCGCAGATCACTGGAAGGTTCGAGGACGGTTCCGCGTACACCAGTGACCGCACCATCGGTGACGACGAGTTGATCGACTTGGTGGCGGTGCTTGAACGTGACCAGTCCACGCTTCTGAGCGGCGATCACTTTGGTCAGAAAGACATCGACGACGCCAGGTCCGGTGCCCCAGGTGAGGTGGAAGCGCGGCACCGAATTTCCGTGTCCGAGAGCCATTCCGCGGCCGCGTTCGGCCCAGCCGACATTCGGCATCAGGCGAAGCCCCAGATCGTGCAGGTACTGACGCTTGTCGCCGGCCGCGAACTCGACGTACGCCTTGGCCCACTGACGCGGCCAGTGATCTTCGCGGTCGCGGTCGAATCCGGCTGTGCCCATCCAGTCCTGCATCGCCAACTCGAGGGAGTCCTTGATGCCGAGTCGGCGTTGTTCGGGGCTGTTCACGAGGAAGAGTCCGCCGAGAGACCAAAATGCCTGCGCGCCGAGGTTGGCAGCGTTCTCCTGTTCCACGACAAGGACTTTGCGGCCCGCGCGCGTCAGTTCGTAGGTGGCGACCAGTCCCGCCAGCCCTGCCCCGACAACGATGACGTCAGCTTGTTCGCTCACGACAACTCCTCTTCCGATTGGTTGTTCTGGATTATTTCGCTGTAGGACAGCAGAATTCGAGTGAAGATATCGCGGCGCAGTGCAAAGGCGGCGTTGGTGTCGGTATCGACGAGGCACTGCACGCTGGTGCCGTCGTGCACTGCAACCAATGCCCGTCCCAACGCCGTCGGGTCGCCGACGATTGTTCGCCCGACGTCGCTGAGTGCGGACTCCACGATGGGCAACAGGGTGCGAAGGATCGCGTCTTCACGGTCGGCAAGGGCTTTGCGAAGTGCCGGGTTGCGGAGCGCGTGGGCTGTGAATTCCGCGTTGATCCGGTACCACTGCGGGTCGACCGGAACCACCGCCACGATCCGGGCGACAGCGGCATGGATGTCGACGGTGTTACCGGCGGTGATCGACTCCGTCGCCAACCGCAGATCGGCGAGCATTGCTGCGGATCGCTGCTCCCACATCGCGAAGAACAATTCGTCGAGTGAATCGAAGTTGGAGTAGAACGCGCCTCGGGAGTATCCGGCGCGTTCGCAGATCTGCTCGACCGTGGCGTGCCCGAACCCGGCTTCGGAGAAGACATCTGCAGCCGCGTCGAGCAGGCGCTGCCGGGTCTGACCACGGCGTTTGGTGACACGCTTGGCCGGCGAGTTGTCCGTTCCAGTCGTCATCGGCGCCTCCGTCAGGGTGGGACCCCAAACGATACACGGATGTATCCGATGCGTAGGCGTATCTCGATCTGTCCTTCTTCGCAGGTATTTCTATGCGTATCTAGTAAATGTCCAAGAGAAGTGAATATTCAGGTGTGATCGCTACAGATGCAGATCACGCTTCCTGATCGCCGCAGTGGCGACGACGCTGATCGCCGAGGTGGCCACCAGATATCCACATGCCAGCCAGGGCGAACCGCCACTGGCGCCGATCAGTGCCGTCAGAATCAGAGGTGTGACGCCGGAGGCGTAGATACCCGAGAACTGGTAAACGACCGACAACCCGGTGTACCGGATTTCTGTGGGGTAGAGGCTCGCATACAGCGTTCCCTGGGCGCCGTAGAACAAGGCGTGAATCACTCCGAAGACCACGACCATCGCGACTCCGAAGAGCAGGAGATTCTCGGTACCGAACAGTGCGAAGGCGGGGAAGATCGCGAGGCCGTACGCGGCGATGCCCACGATGTAGACCCGTTGCGGGCCGAACCGATCAGTGAGTAAACCGGAAAACGGCAGCAAGATCGCCATCACTACTGCGGCCACGGTGACCACAAGAAGTACCGGAACCTTTTCGAAATGCAGAGTCTTGGTTGCATACGTGATTGCAAAGACGCCCCAGGTGTTGAACGCGGCGCCCTCGCCCCAGCGAGACAGCATGCCGAGTACGGTGTTTCGCGCGACTCTTCCTTGAAAGACTTCCCTGAGCGGGGCGGATGAGCGCTGTTCGAGGTCGCGAACGGCCTGAAATGCCGGCGTCTCGTCGACCTTCAAACGGACCACCAACCCCACGATCACGAGTACCAAGCTCAGAACAAAGGCTATGCGCCAGCCGAAACGGAGAAACTGTTCGTCGTCGAAGACCGTTTGAAGTAGTGCGAACATTCCTGTGCCCAAAGCCAAGCCGAGAGCCAGTCCGATCTGCGGGATGCTGCCGAATAGCCCGCGCTTCTTCTCCGGACTGTGTTCGACCGCCAGAAGAACGGCTCCGGCCCACTCACCACCGAGAGCAAATCCCTGCAGGATACGAAGCAGCAGAAGCAGAATCGGTGCAACGACCCCGATTTGAGCTGCGGTCGGAAGGACACCCATGAGCGCCGTCGCGATACCCATGATGAACATCGTGAGGGCAAGCGTTTTCTTGCGCCCGATGCGATCGCCGATGTGACCGAACACCACTCCGCCGATGGGGCGAACGAGAAAGCCGACCGCGAAGGTCGCAAAAGAGAGCATGGTCCCGACGAACGAACTCTGGTTCGGGAAGAACAGTTGGTTGAAGACCAGACTCGCGGCCGTTGCGTAGAGGAAGAAGTCGTACCACTCGACCGTCGTGCCGAGCAGGCTCGCGGCGACGACGGTTCTCAATCTGGATCGCCGCTCGTCGTCGGTCTCGTTCGAGAACGGTGAATTGTGCTCGACTTCGGCAAACGTGGTCATCGGAGCCCCCGGGTCGCGGTGCAAATTCACGAAGGTATCGCCGGAGCCGAAAGTGGGCACCCCTAGCGATCAGGGTGATTTCAACCCTGTTCTTCGAGGTGGACTGTGGTTGTAATGACAGAAGAGTTCTGCCTGTTCGTCGACGAAAGGAATCACCGTGTCACTGCGCTTCCACTGGTTCTTGCCTACTTACGGTGATTCCCGGAATCTGATGGCGGGTGGGCACGGCAGCTCGATGTCCGGTGATCGTCCGGCGACGCTGAAATACCTCAATCAGATCGGCGCGGCCGCCGAGACGAACGGCTTCGAAGCTGTCCTCACGCCGACCGGCGCGTGGTGCGAAGACGCATGGCTGACGACGGCGATGATGCTCGAGACCACCGAGACGCTCAAGTTTCTGGTTGCTCTGCGACCGGGATTGCTCAGCCCGACGCTGGCCGCCCAGATGGCCGCAACCTTCCAATGGCAGTCGGGCGGTCGTCTGCTGCTCAACGTCGTGACCGGCGGGGAGGACCACGAGCAGCGCACGTTCGGTGACTTCCTCGACAAGAACCAACGGTACGCACGATGCGGCGAGTTCCTCGACGTGATCCGCCAGTTGTGGTCCGGTAACGGTCCGGTTGATTTCTCCGGCGAGTACGTCAACGTGGAAAAGGCTACGCTGCAGCGTATTCCGGATCCGGTACCGCCCATCTTCTTCGGCGGATCGTCGCCGGCGGCCGGAACCGTCGCATCGCGTTACGCGGATACGTATCTCACGTGGGGTGAGACGCCGTCCGCTGTTGCCGCCAAGATCGCCTGGATCCGCGACCTCGCGGAAGTCCAAGGTCGTCACCTCGACTACGGAATCCGTCTGCATGTCATCAGCCGGGACACCTCGGAACAGGCATGGGCAGAAGCGGATCGGCTGCTCAGTGCGCTCGATCCGGCGACCGTCGAGCAGGCTCAGGCGAGTCTTGCGCGATCCGGCTCCGAAGGTCAGCGTCGAATGCTCGAATTGCACGGCGGCGGTTCGGCTTACAAGGAGGGCGTCGGAGCGAGGTCGCTGGAGATTGCGCCGAACCTGTGGACCGGCGTCGGATTGGTGCGAGGGGGTGCAGGCACCGCATTGGTAGGTTCGCACCAAGAAGTGGCTGATCGGATTGCCGAGTACGCGGCGATCGGCCTGGATCACTTTGTATTGTCGGGCTATCCCCATCTCGAAGAGGCGTATCAGTTCGGTGAGGGTGTGCGTCCGATCCTCGAAAAGCGTGGATTGGTAGCACCGCACGGTTCGGTCGGCGGACCGGTGCGGACGCCCTTCGTCTCCAGTGGGAACTGAGTCGAACAGCGAGCTCTTCGAGAAGGGGACGTTTGTCCCGATCTTTCGGGCACGGCCTCCCTCCGGGACTATTCACGCAATTCGGTCAGTAGATCCGTTCTAGGCTGCGCACTGTTGCCGAACTCAAGGCGCAGTACGAAAGGATCCTCGATGAAGTGGGCACGAGTGGAGTACGTCGCGTCGTGGGAACCGTGGCAGTCGCCGCTGCAACCGCGGCAGGCGTCGCGATGGTCAATCCTGCAACTGCGTCGGCCGAGGTGGTCCCGCCGGTCGTCTCGTACAAGGTGACCGGAAACGATCTGGCACTGACGATCACGAACAACAACACGGGCATTGCCCCGTTGTGCCAGGCGTTTGTCGTCAACGCCGCGGATTCTGCTGCTGTGCTTGATGATCCGCTCAAGCTACTCGATCCGAACCTTGTGGTGTACCCCAAGATCACCGACCCGTCCTCACTGTTCGCCGTCGGTAAGGGCCAGACGGTCACCAATACCGTGACCGATGTTCCGGACGGAACCTACGCCGTGCTCGGTGCCTGCTCCGATCTTCTCGATCTGGAGACGTTGGGTAAGCCTGTTCCTGGCGTGCCGAGCCTCGTTGTCATCGGTGGACCGTTCAGCGGCATCAATACCGGAAGCCTGAGCGACCTGTTCGGCAGCGGCAGCCTCGAAGGACTTTTCGGGTAGCTCACCGTCTGTCTCCCCAATTTTCCGACTGAGCGGTCTATTCTTCAGGCATCTGGTGATCTGACCGACTTGCCTGGAGGTTCGGAAATGCGAAGTCGTGGATTCAAACGCGTTCTCGGAAGCATTGTCGCGGCGTCGGCCGCCGTCGTGGGACTTGTTGTCATGACTCCGGCGACGGCGTCGGCAGCACCGGCGATTCTCCCGCCTCCGATGTCGGTGAGCGCAGCGGACAATGCGATCACCTTCACCATCACCAACCCGAACCCGCGGTTCAGCTTCATCAACTGCACAGTGGCGATCCTCAACGCCAGAGATGTCCCCGACGTGATTCGTGATCCGGCAAAGCTGCTCCAGTCCGGCGTGTTGGTGTATCCGACCGTCAGCAACATCCTCGATCTGTTTGCTGTTTCGCCTGGGCAGACGATCACGCGGACCGTCGGCAATCTGCCGGCCGGGGTGTACGCCGTTGCGGGAGCGTGCGTTCGACTGCTCGATCCGACCAACCCCACTATCGCGATTCCGCAGGCCGTTGTGGTCGGCGGCTGGTTCGAGGGCGCCGGAACCGGAAGTCTCTCAGGTTCTTTGGAGGACCTGGGATATAACACGGTCCAGGACTTGATCGACGCGTGGAATCGAATCAGCTCGGGAAGCAGCGGCGGCAGCTTCCAGTTCGACTACCAGGGTGGCTCGGATTTCGAGGTAGTGGGTCCCACGTCGTAGTCGGTCCGGCTCACTTGCGCGCGCGGTGGCGTCGCACCGCGTCGCGATTCGCACACGTGGGGGAGCAGTACCGCTGATTGCCGTTGCGTGAGGTGTCCGCGTAGATGTTGGTGCACTCGTCCAGGGTGCACCGACCTAATCTGTGCATTCCGCGGCCGACGAGGTGCAGCGCCGTGCCTACCGAGAAGAGGGCCTTGAGGACCTCGGCGAGCGACTGTTGCGGATCGCGGTAGTGCAGATGCCACCCGTCGTTTGCGTGGTTGGTCATGCGCGGATACGCCGACGCTTGCTCGAGCATGACGTTCACCAACTCGGCGCGGGCTGCCTCCTCCGTGACGTCGACGATTTTCGACCACTCGATCAGAAGGTCGAGGGTCTCGTCGAGGTCCTTCTCGGCGATGGGGAAATCGAGAATGATGCCTGCATCGACGCAGCGTTCGACGAGTTCGGCCAAGGTCTCGGGATTTCGATTGGCCAGGTCGGCGGCCAGCGTCACCGCATATTCGCCGTAAGGGTTGAGATGCACAATGCCATTACATCATGCTCGTCGTATGAAGAAAACAGATTTCGCGCCGATAAGTTGCATCCACCGCTGGGAGATCGAATCTCGGCATCGGACCAGCGAGGGGACGGTCACCTACCTGCGCTGCCATTGCGGGTCGTGGCAGACCTTGCTCGCCGAATGGGTGTCGGGCGGTGCGGGCTCGGCCGTCGCTGCGCCGATCAAGGTCAGGTCCAGGTAATGGTCAGCTAATCGCTCCGTTTTGCCTCGGGTGACATGGAACGTGTTCTAGATTCAGGGTTGTATGCCTCGGTATCGCGGCGCAGACTCTGAAAGGGAAGACGATGCAGTTCAACCTCGCTGATGTATTCGAAACCGTCGCCAGCTCGGTGCCTGATCGCGTCGCCTTGACTTACGAGGGAGAGAACTTCTCCTACGCTGAGCTGGACGCGGAAGCCAACCGAACGGCCAACCTGCTCGCGCAAGCCGGCATCTCGCGCGGCGATCATGTAGCCCTGTTCCTGAAGAACAGCGTCGAACATGTCACGTCGATCCTCGGGTTGATCAAGATCCGTGCGGTCCCGATCAACGTGAACTACCGGTACACACCCGCCGAGCTCGAGTACATCTTCACCAACTCCGACTCGGTCGCAGTGGTCGTGGAACTCCCCGAGCATCAGCGTGTCCTTGCTTCCCTTTTCGGTGCATGCCCGAAGGTGAAGACGGTGATCGTGATCGGCGAGGTCGAGGCCGACCTGGTCGCCGCAGCGAAAGCGCATGAAGTTTCCGTGGTTTCCTTCGACGACGCTCGCGAGATGTCACCGGTAGGGGAGTTCGATTCTCGTTCGGGCGACGACGTGTACCTGCTCTACACCGGCGGGACCACCGGATACCCGAAGGGCGTCATGTGGCGTCACGACGACTTCTTTCGTAAGCCGCTCTCCGGCGGAAATCCGTACGGCGAGGAAGCTCGACAGGACCTCGCCGAGATAGCCAGCGCTGCAAAGGAATTTCCGGAACTCTCGTTCCTCATTGCCGCCCCCCTCATGCACGGCGCAGCGTTGTATTCGCTGTTCACGTT
Source organism: Rhodococcus sp. MT28 (assembly GCF_058792695.1). Lineage (NCBI taxonomy): Bacteria > Bacillati > Actinomycetota > Actinomycetes > Mycobacteriales > Nocardiaceae > Rhodococcus > Rhodococcus sp. MT28. The sequence goes on along the minus strand of NZ_JBXAFD010000001.1, from coordinate 1,304,003 downwards.
CCTCACCCTCGGCGCGCGCGTGGTTCTACGACGAGAATTCGTTGCGGAGAAGGTCGTCGAAGCGATCGAGAAGGATTCGGTACAGGTGATCTTGATCGTCGGTGACGGCATGGGATTGCCGTTGGTCGACGAGATGGAACGACGCAAAGACGAGGTCGATTTCAGCAGTCTCTTCTCGATCACGTCGGGTGGTGCGATCTGGTCCACCAGCGTTCGGGATCGCATGCTGGCGGTGAAGCCGGACCTGCTGTTGCGCGACAACTTCGGAGCCTCCGAGTCCGGTAACGACGGCGCCTTCTCCATCGACGAGGCGGGGAATCTGCGAATGCCGCCCTCGCCGAACATGATCCTGGTCGACGAGCGGCTCGAAGAGATCCCCGCCGGCTCCGACGACGTGGGCTACATCGCGCGTATCGGAAACGTCCCGCTCGGGTACTACAAGGACGAAGAGAAGACCGCCCGCACGTTTCCGACCCGCGCCGACGGCACCCGCCTTTCGGTGCTCGGCGACATGGGCAAGGTCGAAGCGGACGGCACTATTGTCTTCCTGGGTCGTGGCTCGCAGTGCATCAACACCGGTGGCGAGAAGGTCTTCGCCGAAGAGGTCGAGGCCGCCCTTCACGCGCATCCGGCAATATCGGACGCACTCGTTGTCCCCGCGCCCGACCCGCGTATGGGGCAGCAGGTCGCAGCGGTGATCGCGACCTACCCCGGATCCGACGAGTTGACTCTCGAAGCGGTACAGGAACATTGCCGCAAGACGTTGGCCGGCTACAAGGTGCCGCGCACGATCGTGCTGGTCGATGAAGTCAAGCGAACCCCGGCCGGTAAGGCGGACTACCGCTGGGCGACGACACTGGCATCGACCTAGCAACGTGGAATGGGCGACGACGATCTTTCACACGGATTTCACCACGACATAAGAGACATACCGGAAAGATGGTGCAGAGTAAGTCGTTCGCGCCTTGCGTCGTCACTCCACGAAAGGGCCTTGTCTCATGCTCATCATCGGAATACTCCTGTTCGGGATCGTCATCGGAGCGGGAGCCCAGCTGATTCTGGGGAAAACGACCGCACGAGTGGACTGGACCTTCGCGTTCATCGCGGGAATCGGTGGTTCGCTGGTCGGCGGATTGCTCGTGAGTTTGATTGCAGGCGACGGATTATCATTGCGCCCGAGCGGCATCCTCGGGTCCCTTGCCGGCGCTGTCATCATCACCGCGGGGTGGCAGTGGTACCGCGGGAGGAACGCAACTACAACTACGCGTCCGTCTGATCGCTGATTTCCACAGTTCCGTCAGGAGACGGAGAGCGTCGACATATGACCGAACTACTCGATGAAGTCCTCACCGCACATGGCGGAGTCGAACATTGGCAGTCTGTTTCAGCGATCACGGCACGGGGACGTTTGGGCGGTCTGCTGCCTCAGCGCTTCCCCGGCAAGAAGCTGGCGAAGTTCACGGTCGAGGTTGAAGTCGCCGAGCAACGCACTGTCCTCCAAGACTTTCCGCGTGTCGGCGAGTGCGCTGTGTTCGACAAGGGCGTCGTGCGGATCGAAACTCGTGACGGCGAAGAACTCGGGAGTCGAACCGACCCACGTCCAGAGTTTTTCGGGTTGAGTGGAGTCCGGCGCAACCTCCACTGGGACGCGCTCGACACCGCTTACTTTGCCGGCTACGCCTTTTGGAACTATCTGAACGCACCGCTGCTGCTCGCCCGCGACGACATCACTGTCACCGAAGCCGAACCTTGGCAGGAATCCGGGCAGCAATGGCGACGACTACAAGCAACATTTGCGCCAGAAATCGACACCCATTGCCGGCAGCAGACCTTCTATGTCGACAACGGTGGCCTCATCCGCCGTCACGACTTCGTCGCCGAACCGGTAGGCAGCTGGGCGAAAGCTGCTCTCTACTGTGACCATCACCGTCAGTTCGACGGTCTCACCTTTCCCACTCGACGGCGCGTTCTCCCGCGGGGCCCAGGCAGTCGCGTTCTCTCGCGGCCGACCCTCCTGGCGCTCGACTTCGACGACATCGAGATCAAGCGATGAAAATCAGTTCTCGGTTACCTGTTGTCGAGTGTGAACAAACGGAACACGGTCCGCATGCACAGAACGACGCCGACGAAGCCCAGTACCGCACTCGCGAGTGCATAGCCCGACAGCTGAGGTGTGAGTTGTGGTCCGCCAGGTACGAACAGCAGGATCGCCGCGACGATCAGCGCGGTCACTCCCGCCGCCATACCCAGGGCGTTGTTCGCCGACCGTCGCAGCCATCGCCTGTCGTCGGGGTGTGCAACCGAGCGAGTGCGAAGTGTGAAGCTTCCCGAGGCGATCGAGGTCGCGATCTGGTCGAGCTGACCAGGCAGGCGCCTGACCACCGCGGTTGTGACCGTCGTCGTCGACAGGATGGCCTGCGCGGCTGCAGTCGGGTTGGCGACCTGGGTCAACAGTCGGGGTACTTCGGCCCGAACAGCAGCGACGAGGTCGATCTGCGGATCCAGGAGCCGGAGGGCGCGCTCCAAAGACGCGAGCGAACGGAAAGCGGCGGCGACGTCTCCCGGCACTCCGATTCGGTGTTCGCGAAGCACAGTGAACATTCGCGCGAACGATGCCATGGAAACATTGGGTTGGACACTGAGCAGGGTGATCTCTCGGCCCACCTGGTGACGTAGTGCTCCGCGATCAACTTCGGGCGGCACGTCGAATGCCATCAGCATCGCGTCGACTGTCGCCACCGGATCACCTGCGAGGGCAGCGTTGAGGAGCACGGCGAACAAGATCCGTGTCTCGCCGTCCAGAACCCCTACTGCGCCGAAGTCGAGGAGCCCGACCCGGCCGTCATCGAGGATCATGATGTTGCCGGGGTGCAGGTCCGCGTGAAACACGCCGTGGACAAAGATCCCGTCGAGCAACGACGCAAGAAGTTCGTTGGCGATGCTGCTGCGGGTGTCGCGGTCGAGGCCGGTGAGCGCCGACTCACCGTCGGAGAGCGGTGTGCCGTGAAGACGTTCCATCACGAGCACCCGTCCGCTACTGAGGTTGGGGTAGATGTGCGGAACGACGATATCCGGGCGGTTCGACATGGTGGAAGCAATCGCGCCGGTATTCGCTGCTTCGGTGCGGTAGTCGAGTTCCTCGAGCAGTGACGTGACGAGGCCCCCGGCGAGTCGGTGAACGCCGATATCGCGTGCCCAGGGAAAACGGGTCTCCGCGCGGGATGACACGCGAAGGAAGATATCGCAATCCACGCTCACTTGTGCGCTCGCCTCGGGCCGTTGAACCTTCACCACAACGTCGACGCCTTCAACGGTGCGCGCGGAATGTACCTGTGCGACAGAGGCGGCGGCGAACGGCTCCACATCGAACCATGCGAACACCGACTCTGGTGCGTCGCCGAGTTCCGATGCCAGTAGCTCCGCAATGCGGACTGGATCAGCCGGTCGTGCCGAACTTTGCAGAGACGAGAGAGTGCGAGCCAACTCGGGTGGTATGAGGTCGTCTCGCGTGCCGAGGATCTGTCCCAGCTTGACGAAAGTGACACCGCACCGGTTGATTACTTCCACCAGCGCGTCCCCGAACTGAGGCGCTGATGGCCCAGCACGGAGAGCCGGCCCGCCTCCCGCTCGCACGACGATGCCCATGATCTGGACGTATCGCTTGGTTCGTCGCCACGATTTGCGGCTGCGCTGCAATGCTTCTGGCGGTCCGGGGATGGACCCTGTTGGAAGGACAACTTCGAGGAAAACCAATGCGGCCAGGCATGCTGCGAACACCCAGAGCGCGACAACTCCGAAGAATATGAGCGCTGTTCCTACGCTCACCAGAAGTTGATCGTCCTGGCTGGCAATTCCTGCGAATGTCGCGGCGTAGCCCGAGAGTGGGACACCCACCGAGAGCGCTATCACCGCGATCACAAGTGTCCGTGGCCAACCGACCCTCGTCCCCAGCGTTCGTCGCATCACGCCCGCCAGTGCTGCTGCAAGAAATGGCGTCGTGACGATCCAGACCATCAAGTCCATTGCGATAGCGTACGGGTTTGCAATCTGCGATTCATCCAGGAAAACCCTGAGCCCACCCCGACTGACGGGTAACAAAGTCCGACAGTGCCCAAGCGTCGAACGTGCTCGGGCACTTTGGAGTTCATTCGCTCCGATGTCGACCCGTCCTGATCGAACGTCCAAAAAGAAGATAGTGCACCGCAGCAAAGAAACAATCACAGCGCACGGTGCGCTCAACCCTCGATCGCAGTGGATTATCGTCGAGGAGTTGCGCGATCGGCAGCCCTGAAATCGAACCAGTCGGGCGACCGTTGCGGTACACGATGCGGTTTCGCTGGTACCGTCGATGTCATGACTCTGCAGAAAGGCGCATGAGCGCCCACCTCCGGCGTAGGTTCCTGCGCCCTCGATATGTCTTCTTCGCCGCTGCTCACCTGTGGGTGGTCGACGAGCGTCAACCCGTTGCGGCACTGATTGATCCGCACACAGAATCGTTGGCGGGGTTGGTGGCGTGGACCGATCTTCCTCCGACCCCGCCGGGATTCGGCCCAGCACAGATCTCTGCCGACGAGTCCGGTTTGTGGATACAGAATCACCGCGACGGCCCTTTGGTTCACGTCGGTACCGACGGCATCGACCGGTCCGAATACACCGAAGGGCACCATCTGATCGGCGCGGGACGCGCCGGCGCCTGGTGTATGACGACTACACGCAGGCACAACGACATCTCACCCTCGCCGGATATTCCGCCACGGACGCTGAGGCGCAAACCGGCGCTGCTGGTGAGCAAGCCGGGTGGTGGGATGCGTCTGGTCGAAGTGGATGCCGCGGCGATCGTGTCGGCCGAGTTCGACGAATCCTCGCTCTATCTCGGTGTCGAGCACGATCCGTGGGAACGGGTGCCGCGCGTGGACGGCACGGGAGGAAAGCGGGCCGGGTTCGAGTTGCGTTACAGCTCATCGGTATTGCAGATACCTCTGCATGATCCGGCCCCGCTGCGCATCGACCGCAACACCTACCTGTGCGCGGAAAATCGGCAGGTCGGGTACGCCAGCGAGTATGCGGATGTGTCGTACAACGAAAACCATCGCCGCAAGCGCGCATTCGATGGCAACGTGCGCTGGTACTGGGGCAAAGACCCCATTGCGCGTGGCGCCACAACTGTACGGGCCTACCGTGGTGAGGTTCCGTCGCCGGTGACGACTTTGATGCTGCCCGGGATGGATGTCGCCCACGGGGTCGCAGGGGCCAGGAGGCTGTGGTTGGTCGCGAGGACCGCTACCCGTCCTGCCGGCGGTCGGTCGGTACTTTCCACCGGGGTCGATGGCGGCATCCATTCGCTGATCACCGGCGGCATCGACATCACCGATCGGTGCTGGCCTGTCGGGCCTGAGCCACTCGATCATCACGGGTACGTGCAGTACTGCCTGCGCGGTCTCGACCGAATGCGGTTCTCGGACAAAGTCGATCAGGTGAGCGCCACGTACGTCGGCCACTGGCCGAGCGGCCGGATCCATGTCCGATTCCGGCATCGTGACTACCCGGGACTGATGTTGACAGCTCGGCTGAATCTGTACGACGAGCTTGGTGTTCGTCTCGACAATCTCCTGTCCTACGCCTCGGCAGAGTTGAGGGAACAAGCCGACACCCGCGCCTACCCCGCGGCTTCCGAAGCGATCGCGGGAGTCCTGCATGTCTGAGCTGAGCGGCGCAGGCGATCGGGCCGGAAAGCTCACCGAAACCAGTGGGAGGCGCGTTGACCTAGGCCGCAGACGACCGATACCCGAATGCATAACGGAGGCAGTGATGACCGAATGGGTGCAGATGTTGGTGACCTTGGCCGACGGACCGCGGCAACCGGTCCACGGGGTCGTGGTCCCGTACCGCAATTCCGACGAACCGTTTCACTATTACTTCGGCAGCTACGGTGAAGAACCTGTGTTTCTTCCCGTTCGCCTCCCCGGCGTGCATCTGTATCGGTGGGGGCGCCGATCGAGGATCGAGTCACTCGACGGGCAGGTGATGTTCGTCAGCGACGGCACCACCGCTTGGGACTTCACCGCCGACCCAGACCAACCGCGCTGCACCGAACTCCATCACGTGCACTCGCCCGGCGCGGGCCGATACCTTGCGATCACCCCGCGCGTTGAGCATTGGGTCGGCAACGATCATTCACGCCCGACAGGGCCGGTCACAGACGTCGAGTTCCTCGGCCGTCGATGCTGGTCGGTGGATCTCGCCCCACGCGAGAGCCGGAATCTGCCGAAGCCGTCGCTGCGGCTTGTCGTCGACGCCGAAACCGGTGCGGTACTTGCCCAACACTCCGGCGACGGTATCGACGGCGCCGCATACACCGACCTCAGAGTGGGGGAGCACCTCGAACTCTCCCTGTTCACCTGGGACGGTCCGGTCACCACCGATGCAGAATCGAGGAGCCTCACCGGTCGCGGCGGGCCACCAGTAACGCCGGCGCAGGAGTCGATGAGCTGGTTTCATGAGGAGATCGCCGCCGAACCCATCAGGGTGCCCATGCTGACGGACCTGACCCCACGCTTCGTTCACTCGATCGAACCCGAAACCGGCGCATTCGCCGCAGAACTCGGTGATAAAGCGGGATGGATCGCCCGGAGGCCACGATCGAACCAGCCGTGGAAAACCAAGACTTACGGATATCAGATCGCCTGGTCTACAGAAGATTTCGACTGGGTCTGCCAGATTCACCACGGAACACTCGACACCGCCGGGATCGAGTCCCTACAGCAGCAACTACACCCCGGCCTATCGGTAGTGGGCACGCCTGAACTTGTATTCGGCGGTTCGAACGGCGACTGAGACTGAGGGCGATAGGCACTCTTCAAGGAGAACGGGCATCTGGCAGCGTCATCGAACATGGCCGGAAACTTGCTGCACTGCCCACCGCGGCGACGAACGCACCTCCGCCGGTCCCGGTGTTCGACAACGATTCGGTGTGGATCGGCCCTGATTCAGTGTGAATTGTGATGGTGCCGAACGGTATACCCTTGATCGCTGCCCGAACGATTGCCGATTCACCATTGGTGGTCAACTTGCAGCCAATCTGCGCGCACTGTTTGTCAGCGGTTGCCGCCAGTGACAGTTCGATTGCGGGTGCCGCATCTGAGCTTTGCGAAGTCTCGACTGCCGCCAAAAATGCCGGGGACAGCGACCCCAGCTTGGTCGAGCCGATCGCCGGGTGGGCGTAAACCCAGCCACTTTTCGACCACTGCGTGTGGCTCTGCCGCCGGTTTCCCTCTCGTTCCCCGATGTTGCCTGACTGGCGAGACAATGAGAGCCTATACGTACTTGGGGGAGTCGGATCCAGGAGTATCGTATGCAGATCCACGCTTTGCTTCCGGCCATGATCCCGCCGGACGATGGCCGTTTCGTCGAACTATCCGATGTCCACGTGCGCGCTTCTGCTGCAATGAGAGTCCTGCGTGATTCGATTCCATGGGATGGATACGCATTGACGGCATGGGATGCGGGTTCAGGAAGTCATAGGCACGTCACGTTGGCGAGCGAAGGCTATACGCGGGAGCTCGACGAACATATGAACGATGCGTTCGTCGATGGGAATCCGGGCTTTCATTTGTTGCATACCCAGGTTCCGCACGCCCTTCGTTGGCTGGACTTGCAGAGGGATTGGCACATTCCGTTCGCGCAGACTCAGTCAGCCGAGGGATTCTTGATTCCCGCTGGGTTCAAGGAGGGGGCGACCATGTGTCTGAGGTTGCCTGGTGGGCGATATACCGGTGCTCTGCACGTGAGTTGGGCGCGCCCCAAAGACGCCAGTAACGAGGCACTTCGCGTGATCGAGAGGTTCCGTCCTGTACTCGCTGACGTCTGTGATCTCTTCCGGAGCGCTCATGGTGCCGTGCAACGGGCTGGGGTGGCAGCGCACGCCGCCATAGTCACCGATACAGGCGCAATTTCGGAGCTGCCCGGTCATACGGCGGGTCCGGTTCTTGGAGAGTCTGCGCGCAGGTGGTTGGCGTCAGCGATCCGGGATTGGGCTGGCCGACCTGCGCAGTACTTGTGGGCCGAGTCGGATGGTTCGTGCCATCGGATCGAGTTGTCGGCGGGTCCCGGAACGTCCCTCGTGGTTGTTGAACGTCGGATTCCGTGGCCGTTCGGGTTGAGCTGCCGGGAAGTGCAGATTCTTCACTGGGTCACCCGAGGCTATTCCAATCCCCAGATCGCGAAGAAGCTGTTCATCAGTCCTAGAACCGTTTCGACCCACGTCGAGCATCTTCTCGTCAAACTTGGGAGCCAATCTCGGGTGCAGCTCGCCGCGCTTGCTGTGGAAGCAGGACTGTTGCTCGCGAGCGAGATGTGAGGACCCGGAGTGCAACCGTCGGGCAGGGTGACCGCAACGACCAGCGAGTCGGGGTAGCCGGAACGGGCGTAAACCAAAGCCCTACGGTAGCGCCAAAGGCGTTGTGAGGGAAGATGTATCTCCGTTGATGATGCAGCGGTCGCGTCTTTAGTGGCGGATTCTCGCCCGTTCAGTTCCGGTTATGAAATTCTCGATGCCCCAGTACATTTCGCCCGTTCGGTTTGTTGTGTCCGCATGCGATGTCCGACCGGAGGTATGCGGAAAATACGTCAACTGACCGATGGTCGAAGAGTGTGATTGTTCATACGCTTTTCATCTGGCTATACGCCGCCCAGCCGGCCCTGTTGACGGCCTGCAGAGACGAAAAGAGTACCAATGAAACGCACTGGCTTATTCAGTCGTTCCCCAGCGAGGAACATCGCCTTCGGCGCACTATTCGCGCTGATCAATATGATCGCGCTCTGGCCACCTTTGTACATCGCAATGTCCCACCAGCACGGTCTGGTCATCGGCGTACCGATTTCGGTCTGGTACCTGATACTCGTGTCCGCAGCTGCGATCGCAGCAGTCACCGGTCTCTGGGTCACCGAGTGTCGTCAGGGAGCGGTGGACTGATGATCGTCACTTTTGGCACCTTAGGCGTCTTCTTCGTCGTCATCGTTGTTGTCCTTCACATCTCCAAGAACCGGCAAAGCGTCGCGACGTTCAGCAACTACGCCGTCGGCGAGCGCTCGTTTTCGAGCTGGTTCGTGTCGATGGCGTACACGAATTCGTGGTGGCCCGGTTCGACTTTTACCGCGGTTTTCGGTCTGACCGTTGCTAGTGGCGTGATCGGGTTGTACTTTCTCGTCTACTCCGTCCTTGGTGTTCTCGCGATGTATTTCATCGCCCGGCCAGTATGGAAGTGGGGTAAGAAGTTCGACTTGCGGACCCAGGCGGATCTACTGGACCTGCGGTACAACAGCCGCGGCCTGAAGTTGATCGGAAGCGCCATCAGTGTCGTCGCCCTCGTGCCCTGGCTCGTTCTCGGGCTCATTGCAATGGGCGCGGTAGTTCAGTGGGCATCGCTGGGTAAACTCTCTGACGCCGACTCCATCCTGATCGGGATTGCAGTATTGGTCGTGCGTCAGTTCTGGACCGTCCAGATGGGTATGAGGGGTCTCATCCTCACCGATATGGTCCAGGGGATTGTTGCCTACATCGGATCGGCCATTTTGTGCCTGGGCCTGTTGTTCTTCTACTTCGGTGGCATCTCGAACATGAGCAAGCTTACCGACGCTCAACTGAGCCTGCCCGGCTTCGGATCCGATGAAGGCGGACTCTACTACTTCGGCATCGTTGCCGCCGGAATCATTGGAAGTCTTTGCTGGCCTATGATATTCACGCGAATCTACACTGCGGCCAGCGTGCGTGAAGTGAAAAAGGGCTCGCTGCAAACAATGGCGATCGGCTTCGTGTTCTGCGTTCTACTCATGTTTGTCGCGCTGTGCGCGGCGCCGATCCCTTTCGCCGCTGCCAATCCAGTATCGTCGTTCTTCGCGATCGCGCAGGACGCCGGTGGTACCTGGTTGTTGGCGATCGCGCTTGTCATAGTTTTCGCGGCGGGAATGGGCTTCGTCGACGGCGTCACCCAAGCGATCGGCACTCAAGTTGCGAACGACATCGTTGCTGTCGTTCACCCACTGCGGGACAAGCAGGAGCTCTACCTCGCCAAGGCTGCGATGGCAGTTACCGCAATAGTTGCCGCGATCATCGCGTACCGCATCTACGATTCACCCAACTTGGCCGGCGTCACGCAGTTGGCGTATCAAGCCATCATCCAACTTGCCGTACCGATCTTCGGCGGACTCATGTGGCGCAAAGGTAACAGGGACGGCGCAATCGCCGGGCTGCTCGTCGGTGCGGTAATCGCTCTGGCGCTGACGGTTCCGTACATGGACCAAGGCGGGGCAGTGCCGTGGCTTGAGGGGTTAGGTTCCGGACTGGTCGGCCTCGTAGCCAATCTTGTCGTCTTCGTCGCGGTCAGCCTCCTTCGAGCCAGTGACCGGGAAGAGTTGGAACGAGTTGATCAGCTCTTCGAGTCGGCCCGAGAGCCGTCCCGCAGCCCAGGCCAGACAACACCCATACCGAGTGCCGGCCAGATAGCGCCCGCACCTTTACCGTGACCCGATCTCGGGACTGCCCCACAAAGAAGAGGAATTGAGTTCATGAGCACGTTCGATCAAACCATCACCATCCCCCACCTCGGCGGCTCGGTCATAGGGGCCACGTTCGGGCGACCTTACAACCCCGAATTGCCGACCCTGGTCATGATCAACTCGTACACCACCTCTGCGGAGTTGTACCGCGACCAGTTCGCGGATACTGCGCTGACCGACAGGGCCAACCTACTGGCCCTCGAGCCGTACGGTCATGGCCGAACCCGTTCGACATACAAGCATTTCACCTACTGGGACAGCGCAGTTGCGAACCTGCAGGCTCTTGCGGCACTGGACATTCCGAACGCATTCGTCTTGGGGACTTCGCAAGGGGGGTGGATTGCCACCCGAATGGGCTTGCTGGCACCAGAGGTAGTCAAAGGCCTGATTCCGTTGGGTACCTCGCTGGACGTCGAGAGTCAACGCAGCCGCGACCTCGGGTGCTGGGACGGGCCGGGATTCTGCACCCCCTACATCGAGGCCTTCGGCGAGCCGGTCGACGACGACTGGGTTGTTCCCGATGATTTCGTCGATGCCACCTTCGACGCTGCGCTGGGAGGCTTGAGCCCGGAAGACCGAGTGAGGTGGCTCGAGATCTACCGCACGAACTACTCCGGCGACGCGGGCCGGCACCGACTGCGGCTCGCCACGATCAATCTCCGTGATCGCGACGGGTTGTTCGGGCGATTGGACGAAGTGACGCAGCCGGTTCTGTGGCTCCACGGCACGGCAGACCAGGTTTATTCAGTGGCCAACGCCGAGGACGAAATCAAACTGTTCACCCGTGCGGCCGAAGTGCGCCTCGAGACGATCCCGAACGGGCATCACTTCCTGAGTGCGTCCAAACCCGCTGAAGTCAATGCTGCTGTGATCGATTTCCTCGGTCGGTGGGCATGACCGACACACAGCGCGAGCAAAAGGCAGATTCTATGCAAGACCTATTGTCGGACAGGCGAATTCATGCAAATATGGTCGCAGTGAATGCGATGCTGCAAGCAGACCCCGTCTTGATCGATGTCACCCCGGCACTCGATGCGCTGCCCGGCATGACCCGCCACACCATCCTCACCTCGGGAGCCCCGTTGCCCTGGCCTGCATACGAAGGAGGCCAGCGCCGAGCGATACTGGGAGCAGCACTCTTCGAGGGGCTCGCGAACTCGGTGGAAGAGGCCGACGCTCTCCTGCATGCGGGAGACATCCTCGTCCGGCCGTGCCATGACTACGGGTGCGTAGGCTCGCTGACCGGGGTGACGACGGCGTCGATGCCTGTCCTCGTTGTCGAAGATTCGATGTCGGGTTCGCGCGGACACTGCGTTCTCTACGAGGGAAGTGCCCGCGAACGCCTCACCTACGGGGTATGGAACGAGGCTGTACACCAACAATTGACCTGGATCAAGGACGTGCTCGGACCAGCCCTCTCAGCGGCACTACGACACAACGGCGGTCTACACACCAGTCCCATCATTCGGCGTGCCCTCGGCATGGGCGATGACTTGCACAGCCGTAATACAGCGGCAACAGCGGTGTTCTTCGAGCAGATCTACGAGTCTGTTCTCGAGGCCAACGGCTTCACCGCAGCAACCCGCGACGTTCTGAACTTCCTCAGTCAGAACGATCTGTTCTTTCTCCATGTCGCGATGGCGACGGGTAAGAGCATCGCGACAACCGCCAGCAATACACCGCACAGCAGCATCGTCACCGCTATGGCGTTGAGCGGGAAGGAGTTCGCGATTCGTACAGCTGGCACCGGCCAGCGATGGTTTCGCGCGCCGATTCCCACGTTGCAGGCGAAATATTTCGACGGGATCACCGCTGAGGATACTGCGTACATGGGCGGGGAGAGCCTGATCACCGAGACGGTGGGACTCGGCGGCCTTTCGGCGGCGGCTGCTTTTTCGCTTCAGGATTACAGCGGCGGATCGGCTCAGAACATGGTCGAAACGACGGAGGCAATGTACGGCATTACTCACACTGAGCACCCCCAGTGGAAGATTCCGTATCTAGAGTTTCGTGGCGTTCCGTTCGGAATCGACGCGGCACGTGTGGTTTCCACCGCGATCACTCCACGTATCCACATGGGTGCCGCCCTGCGTGAGGGCGGACACGCGGGCGCCGGTCTGCTCATCGCCCCGATCGAACCCTTCCGCGAGGCCATCGCGGCGCTCACCGTGTCGGCGGCATGACGGAGAATCCCCCTTCGGCCGTCCACGTATCCGCAACTGGCGGCTACTTCAGCCGAAGAACCATCACGGACCTGGCTGCGGACCTTCGGGCACGTCGGGTCACGTCAGCGGACTTGATCGGGATTGCCATCGAGGAGGCCGAGAGCTCGCAATCGACAATCAACGCGTTCGTCACCATCGACGTGGCCGGAGCTCGTGCCGCCGCAGCCGCCGCCGATCGAGAATTGGCCGCAGGTGCTGACCGGGGTCCGCTGCACGGGGTGCCGATAGCGGTGAAGGACATGATCGATGTACGAGGTCTGCCGACGACCGCTAGTTCGCGCCATTTCGTGAATCGGATCGCCACTCGCGATGCAGATTGCGTCGAGCGGCTCAGACGAGCAGGTGCGATAGTGATCGGGAAGACAACGACGCATGAATTCGCGAACGGTCCGATGGGGGATCGTGCTGCTACTGGACCCACTCGTAACCCACATGCATTGGGGCACATGTCCGGAGGATCTAGTAGCGGTTCGGCGGCCGCCGTCGCTGCCGGTGTCATTCCAGTCGCACTCGGCACCGATACCGGTGGTTCCGTACGTATCCCCGCCGCATGCTGCGGCGTCGTCGGTATTCGCCCCACGCAAGGGGTGATCAGCACGCGCGGAGTACTTCCTCTGGCCAGTTCGATGGACACTGTGGGCGTTCTGGCTCGCTGTGCGGCTGATGCACACGTCGTATTGTCGGCGTTGATCGACGATTTCTCACCACCGGCGGAGTGCAGCTCCGTCGCCGGTGTGCGCGTTCGCTGGATATCGCCGAGATCAATTCATGCCACTCAACCATCGATTGCCCGTTCTGCCCGCGATCTGGTCGCACCGTTCCTCACCGACGAAATAGATATCCACGGCGCGGAGGCGTTTCGCTTCTCCTATCGTGTCATCCAAGGGCGTGAAGCTCATGCGGTCCACGCCGAACGGCTCAGTCTTGCACCCGATCTTTACGACCCAGAGGTGCGTGAGCGTCTCGAGATGGGCGGCGCGTACACCGATTCGGAGTTCTTGCAGGCGATTGCGATTCGTGAACGGTTCCGTGTAGGTGTTGCTCAGCTACTGAGTGCGGTCGATTTCATTGCGCTGCCTACGATTCCCTTTTCGGCACCGCCCCTGTTCAGCCGTCGGGTGAGTGTCGAGGATCAGCCGGTCGACGTTCCAAGTGGTCTGCTCTCGCTCACCGCGCCGTGGAGTCTGATCGGACTGCCCGCAGTGTCCATTCCGGCAGCCGACGTCGACGGTTTGCCTGTGGGTGTACAGCTCGTCGGACGCCCACACACCGAGGCTGGTCTTCTGTCGTTCGCGGCGAAGCTCGAGGCGCGGAAACTGTTCGAGAGCTGACCGGGCCAGATCACGCTGCTCGCGCACCGATCAGCGGACCTCGCTGATTCGTAGTCCCAGTCTGCCGCCGCATACAGGTAACCGATGTCACGCAAGGTGATCGGGGTTCTTCACGGACAATGTGATAAACAATGCTGACGCAATCAGCACGACTCCGAAAACCGAAAACACCGCCATGGCACCCCCGGCTCCGAATATTGCACCGCCTGCTGCGGCACCTGCAGCGATTCCGGATTGGACACCGACCACCACGATCCCGCCTGCACTTTCCGCCTTGTCGGGCACGGTACTGGTCGCCCACGTCGACCACGCCACCGAAACTCCGCCGAATGCCAAGCCCCACAACACCACCAAGGCTGCGCTTACGCTCTGAGTTGCAGGCACCAGTGCCAGACCTAGAGCAGCTATCCCGATCAGTAAGGGCATCAGCGCCAATGTCAGACGCAGGCTGAGTTGGAGGAGCCATCCGGCGACAAGTGTGCCTGCCAAGTTCGCCACTCCGAAGGCGAACAATAGAACAGTCAAGGTGGAGGCGCCGACATCGACCATGGTTTCGAGCGCCGGCCGAATGTAGGTGAACAGTGCATAGTGCCCGATATGGACGAGCAACATGCCGACGATGCCGATCCCGAAGGGTGGATGTACCAACACCGACCACAAAGTTCTCAACCGTGCCTCGTGCCGCGGTGCCATCGGGGGCAACGCGAACAGTTGGAAGGCAAGCGTCACGACCCCGAGGGCCGCGGTGACCCAAAAGGCACTGCGCCAACCGGACAGTTCACCGAGGTAACTACCGAGCGGCACGGCCACGATGGTTGCCACGGCGATACCGCTGAAAATGATTGATACAGCGCGAGGTACCGACGATTCCGGTACCAGGCGCATCGCCGTGGCAGCCGCCATGCTCCAGAAACCACCTAACGCAATACCGAGCAGGATCCGCATCGCCAACAGCACCACCATGTTCGGGGCCAGGGCCACGAGCGAGTCCGACGCGATCATCAGCACAGTGAAGCTGAGCAGAACAATCCGCCGGTCCATCCGTCGTGTCAGGCTTGCCGTCAGTAGTCCAGAGAGGATTGCTGCTCCAGCCGTGACGGTGACTGCTTGGCCCACCAGTGCTTCCGGCACACCCAAATCATCGGCAATCGGGGTCAACAGACTAGCCGGAAGATACTCGGCCGTAAGCAGTCCGAATACGCCCAGAGCCAGTGACATCACCGCCATCCACTTCGGTGTTACCGGCAGCGGTGGCGGGTCGACAACTGCGGCTGCTCGGACGGGTCGGGAATCGGGCGCGGTGCTGCACACATCACTGGACAACGGTTGTACTTCTCCTGGATCGCATGAAAGGCTTTGAGTCAACACTAGATACGACTTTCAGGATGATCTATGACTGAGGATCCGGCCGTTTTGATCAAGAGTCCGGCCGAGTCGGCTGCCGGGACGTTCGCCTCGTCCTCCGATCTCATCAGCGAACTGTTGACGAGTATGCGGTTGCGTGGAGTGCAGTACCGTCGTGTCCATGCCGGTCCGCGATTCGGTATCGATTTCGATGCGAAACCGGGTCGTGCCTATTTCCACTTTCTCGCAGTCGGTCACGCGTTCCTGCGTGCCGAGAACGGCACCGTCCATGAACTGTCAGCGGGCAACGCTGTGTTCATCCCGCACGGTCGACCCCATCAGTGGCTGTCCGGGCCGGGCGTAGTGGTTCAGGGCATCGACAGCTACGACTCCGAACCCCTCGGCGATGCGGTGGGGGACGTGAATGTCGGCCTCGCCGCCGACCTGTCTCCCAGCGCCGTATTATTCACCGGTTACATGGAATTCGATCTCGGCGGGATGCAAGGCCTGAGTCGTATCATGCCCGAGATCATGATCGCCGACGCCCAGGGGGAGCGATATCCCGGGCTTTTGCCGATCCTTGCTGCGATGAGGCGTGAGACCTGTTCGGCGCGTGTCGGTTTTGCTGGTGTTTCAGCGCGTCTCGCTGAAGTCGTGGCTGCGATGATCGTGCGAGGGTGGGTTGAATGTGGCTGCGACAATGCCTCTGGACTGGTGGCGGCGCTGCGCGATCCGCGACTGGCGGGAGCCATTTTGGCTGTCCACCGGGATCCCGGACATTATTGGACGGTAGCGGAGTTGGCATCGCAGTGCCATGTTTCCCGATCGGTGTTCGCGGAGCGCTTCCATGCGATGATCGGCGTACCGCCTCTGCGGTACGCGACGGAACTGAGAATGCTTCTTGCCAGCCAGTGGTTGGCCCAGGACACGATGTCGGTGGAAGCCATGGCTCGAAATCTTGGTTACACCTCTCAAGCTGCGTTCAGCCGCGCTTTCAAGCGCGTTACCGGGCAACCTCCCAGCGCACGCAGAGCTACCTCGCCCATACAGTTCGTTGCGTGACGCCTCCGACGGCGATCGCCCCGATAAGGTAAAGGGGAAGGCGTTCGAGTGCTTCTAGGCCCAACCCACGACGAGTCTCGCCGATTGTTCAGGAATCGTGGGGTCCAAACCGGTGAGTTTCGCAAATCGATGAAGACGATTGGAAACGGTGTTGCGGTGACAGAACAGCTCGTTGGCCGATTCCCCGATACTGCCTGTTTTCATATAGCTGCGCACGCATTCTTCGAGACGGACCCGCTCCGCGTCTCCGCAGGTCACCAAGGCGTCATCGACATCGGTGAGTAGCCCGTTTCCTGATTCTTGTAGGCCTAGTTTGGCCAGTCTTGCCCACCCTCGGTCCCAGGTGAGAGCCGCGTGGTCTTCGCTGGTGATTGTTCGTGTGAGAGCTCGTGCGGTATTGGCCGCCGCGCGAAGGGCTGACAGACCGGTGTCGGCGTTGACAATTCCGACTCGAAGCTTGAGGAGGTTCCGGCCGACATCGGTGGCTTGCGGTCCGTCGAGGTCGAATCTGCGTGTGAAGGCAATCAGGACGTCGCCGAGGTAGTGGGTGTACACCGTTCGTCCGGAGCGCTCGGTTTCGGAGATGTACACACGTAGCGCCGGGATGTCGTCACCGGCAGCTCCGATGACCAGAAGGGGGGCGCGTTGTGGGATTCGGAGTTCGGCTGCAATTGCCTCCAGTTGATCTGCGTCTGTGGATCGGGGATCCTGGAACAGGTTTGCGATGCGTCCTTGCAGCGCAGACGATTCCTCTCTCAGCATGCGTTCTCGTTCGGCCATGTAGGCCGCTTGTGTCTGTGCGGCGTACTCGTCGACGGTGCGAAGCACGATCCACGTGTGTCGGACCAACAGTTCGGCATCCCTCGCTGACGACGCGGAGGTGAGGGCCTCCCACAGCACGTTGTAGTCCAATCGGATCGCGGTCATCAATGAGGTGATGGGGATCCCTGCCCGTGCACGAGAGATGCCGACATCGTTTGCGACGGGGACGAAATCGGGCAGACCTCCCGCGCGCAGACCTTGGAGCATGGCGGAGAAGGCCATGCGGCCTGTGCGTTCGATCTCGGACGTCGGTAGCGGCGACGAGTCGTAGCCCGCGATCGAGGCGACACGTTTGACGAAGGTGTCGGTCAGTTCGGCGACGTCGAGGCTGTCGAGCAGCTCTTGCCATCTTCCTGAGTCGCGGGCGTCCGGCTCGTTGCCCGGTCGTGAAGGGGCGAAATGGTTCACCAAGTAAGAATAGGGCATATGCACAAATTCGCAGCGCTAATCGGCGGGGAATGCCTAGGGACAGTGAGCGAATAACCTGAAATGCTTGCGGCAGGCCGAAATCCCCTGGGGACAGAAGCAGACCGAATCCCTCATCCCTGATGGAGAGTTATGACGTACACACAATCGACGTCGATCGAGTTCGGAGCCGTTCATGAGCTCGACAAGAAGAGCGCAAACAAGGTCGCACTCGGCGCTCTGGTCGGTTCCGTGCTCGAGTACTACGACTTCTTCCTGTTCAGTGCCGCGGCCGCTCTCGTGTTCAATGTTCAGTACTTCACCAGCGGCAACGCAACCTTGGCCGCACTTGCCTCGTTCGCCACTTTCGGAGTAGGGGTAGCGGCCCGACCGATCGGCGGCATTGTCTTCGGTGCAATGGGCGATCGGATCGGCCGCCGAAAGACGCTGATGATCACCATCGTCGGTATCGGCATCATTACCGCGTTGATCGGCATACTGCCCACCTACGCAGCGATCGGCATCGCAGCGCCGGTGCTGCTCGTGCTGCTGAGAATCGTGCAGGGCCTCTTCGTAGGAGGGGAATGGTCAGGTGCCTTGACCCTGGTGGTGGAGAACGCGCCACTGCATATGCGGGCGCGATACGCAGTGATTCCCCTCATCGGATCTCCGATCGGAACAATTCTGTCTTCTGGTGGATTTTTTCTGGTCACCATTGCAATTTCGCAGCAGAACTTCGAATCCTGGGGTTGGCGCATTCCCTTCCTTCTCTCGTTACCGTTACTTCTTGTCGCGGTTTACATTCGGCGCAAACTCGAAGAATCCCCTGTCTTCCGTCAGCTCGAGGAAGCTGGGGAGTTGGCGACCAATCCCGTGTGCACAGCCTTCAAACACAGCTGGCGTCAGATTTTGATCGGAATGGCGGCTTCACTTCTCGGAATGGGCGGGTTCTACCTCGTCACGACATTCTGTGTGTGGTACGGAGTGAACGTACTCGGATACAGCCGATCGTTGATGCTGCTCGGAACTATCGTCGCGGCCGTAGTCGAGATCTTCGTGATCTTGTTGAGCGGGCGGTTGGGCGCGCGATTCGGTTCGAGTCGAGTGATCTTTTGGGGCGGGATCGCCTCTGCCGTAGTCGCTTTGCCGGCCTTTCTGCTACTGACTTCGGGCGTTCCCGTGCTCATCGTTCTGTCGATGACGTTGGCAGTGGCGACGTTGTCGTTTCCCTACGCAGGTACAGGAGCTGTTCTGACCGGACTCTTTCCGGCGCGAACTCGATTCACAGGTGTTGCCGTCGCGAACAACACCGCCGCGATGATTGCAGGATTCGTTCCACTTCTGGTTACCAGCCTCGTGGCTGCAGCTCATGATCACTGGTGGCCAGCTGCGTTGGTTCTCGCGCTGATTTCGTTGATCACCGCATCGGCAGGAGCGATCGCGCCGAAATTCAGCGTGGACCTCCCCGGCTTCAAGCACTGAGAAACGTAGCGCGGCTGGTGTTCGAAACATCGCACCTCGTACCGCTGGATCAGACGCGGCTCGATTACTGGACAAGGACATTTCTCTTATGCAACTCGACCTCATTGTGCGGGCGCGCGAAATCATCACCATGGATCCTCATCGGCCGATCGCGTCGGTTGTCGGGGTAATCGGTGACCGGATCGTCGGGTTCGACGACGAGGTCGCCGGTATCGAGGCGATACGAACCCTGGACTTCGCAGACGCCTGTGTGACGCCCGGTCTGATCGACGCTCATTGTCACACCGTCTGGTGGGGACTTGGATTGGCGTCGATAGACCTCAGCCGCGCCGCCACTCTCGAAGATCTCTACAGGCTGATCGAGGCCGAAGTAGAGCGTATCGGTGATGACGCCGATGCCTGGGTCCACGGCACAGGTTTCAACCAGGGGCACTATGGCGGCGAATTCCCTGCTATCGATCGGCTCGACGCCGTGACGGGAGACCGCCCACTGTACTTACGGCACACCTCTGGTCACGCTGCGATTGCGAACACCGCTACGTTGCGTCTCATCGGTGCGCTTGACGACGGGTTCGAAGTTCCCGTCGGAGGTGTCGTCGTGCGGGATGACGAGGGCCGCCCTACCGGTGTAGTCGAAGAATCGGCGCAAGGGTTGGTGCAGGCGTTGCTCTTGCCCTACTCCACCGAGCGGCTCGCCGAGGCAATCGACGAAGCAACCAAACGCTTTGCTGCACAGGGGATAACCAGCTTCACCGAAGCCGGTGTCGGTGGCGGTTGGATCGGCCACAGCTCCATCGAAATCGCGGCCTATCAATTGGCCGCAGATCGCGATCATCTGCACGCTCGTGCACAGTTGATGCCGGCAATCGACGCTCTTCATCCCCTTGCTGCGAACGCTTCGGACTTCTGCGGCGAGGGGACAGGAGTGGGCTTGGACCTCGGGATTCGTTACGGCTTCGGCGATTCCCACGTTCAGTTGGGGCACGTCAAGGTCTTTCTCGACGGTTCTTTGCTCGGGGCGACCGCCGCTGTGACAGAGGACTTCTGTGGCCATGAACATAATCGGGGATACCTCCTCGACACGCCGGAACTGTATCGAGAGCGTGCACTCGCGGCATATCGATCGGGGTGGCCGCTTGCGCTGCATGCGATTGGAGACGCAGCAATAGACCTGGCCCTGGATCTGATCGAGGAGGCGCAGAAGAGTTACGGCCGCCACACAGCTCCGTGCCGTATCGAACATTTCGGCATCGCTCGACCGGATCAAGTGCGGCGTGCCGGCGATCTTGCCATTGCTGTGACCCCCCAGGCAGGTTTCATAGGGCCGCTCGGCGATCAGATTGTCGATCTTGTCGGGACCGACCGTGAACCGTGGCTTTACCGTGGGCGATCGGTCATCGATGCGGGAGCAATACTCGCAGGCTCATCAGACCTTCCTGTCGCCGACAACAATCTTCGTAGAGGTATGCAGTCGGCCGTCGATCGTCGTACCGACACCGGATTCGTCCTGGGCTCGAACGAGGCGATCACACCGGAGGAAGCCCTTCGAACGCACACGGAATGGGCTGCGCGCGCGACCGGTCAGATCGACGACAAAGGCACCCTCGAACGGGGAAAACTTGCGGACTTTGCCGTGTTCTCGTCGTCGCCGCTCACGGCGCCGAACATATCGGAGATCGACGTCGTCGCAACAATACTCGGAGGAAACCTCACCCATGATGCCCGACCGACTCGCTGAAGAATTACTCGTAATCTTGTGAAGGAGAATGCCGTGAACGTGATGCGAGAGCCGGCTGACGAACTCGCCGTCGATCTCGGCTACGTGAAAGCCGGACAAATGCACTTCGACCGGACGTTGCGCGAACTCGGTGACGACGAACTGCGTGGACCCTCGTTGCTTCCAGGATGGACTCGCGCGCACGTGGTCGCGCACGTCGGTTTCAACGCCCGCGCCCTCGGCCGCCTGGTGGATTGGGCGACGACAGGCATCGAGAAACCGATGTACGAGTCTGCCCATGCGCGGAGCCGGGAAATCGACAGTGCAGCACCACTGTCGAAAGTCGAACTCCGTGAACTCGGCGACAGGGAGGCGAGAGCGCTCGAAATCGCCTGGAGCGCAGTCCCCGACAATCGTTGGTCTACCGAGGTAAACAACGCTCAAGGTGTGCGGATACCGGTCGTCGATACAGTGTGGATGCGATCTCGCGAATTGTGGTTACACGCAATCGATCTCAACTATTCGGCGAGTGCAGCGGACATACCGCCGGCGGTGCAGCGACGAATAATTCACAATGTCCTGGATACATGGGCCACCCGAGACGACTATCGCGTGCACATGACAGTTGCGGACACCGGTGAAGAGTTCGAACCGGCTTCGAGTCACATCACCACCGCCGATTCGACCACGGCACGCACGGCTGTGTCCGGGTCGCTTCCGAATCTGCTGATGTGGGTGACCGGCCGCAGAAACATCGCAGTGTCCGCGGTCGACACGTCGGGCCGCGAGATCGGCACAGCCCCGACAGCTCCGCGCTGGCTCTGACGCTCACTATCGACAACACGAAAATGAGGAACGAATTGTCAGTCTCGTCAGTAACAGGCGGCCCACTGGTGTCGCAACACAGAGAACTCGTAACCGCAATTCCAGGACCGCAATCGCAGGTGCTCATGCGTCGAAAAGAGGCGGCCGTTGCGGCCGGTGTAGGGCACGTTGTACCCATATCGATCGTCGCAGCCGGAGGCGGCATCTTGATCGATGCCGACGGCAATTCTCTGATCGATCTCGGTTCGGGCATCGCCGTCACCGGCGTCGGCAATTCAGCTCCAGCCGTTGTCGAAGCCATAACTCGCCAAGCGAAACTGTTCACTCACACCTGCTTCACCGTCACCCCATACGACGGCTACGTCGCGGTCGCTGAGAAACTCAACTCGATCACCCCCGGTGACCACGAGAAGCGCACAGCACTGTTCAACACCGGTTCCGAAGCCGTCGAGAACGCGATCAAGATCGCACGCTCCTTCACCAACAAACATGCGGTTGTGGTCTTCGATCACGCGTTCCACGGCAGAACCAACCTCACCTTGGGCATGACTGCGAAGAACACCCCTTACAAAAACGGCTTCGGTCCGTTCACACCCGAGATCTACCGTGTTCCAACCTCGTACCCATATCGCGATGGGCTGAGCGGAGTGGAGGCGGCAGAAATTGCGCTCCTGCAGATCGAAAGACAGGTCGGCGCTTCCAATCTCGCAGCAATCGTCATCGAGCCCATCCAGGGCGAGGGTGGATTCATCGAACCCGCGACCGGTTTTCTGCCTGCTCTATCCGAATGGGCAACTGCCAACGGCGTCGTATTCATCCTCGACGAAGTCCAAACCGGGTTCGCCCGTACCGGTGATCTCTTCGCTGCGAACCACGAGCGAGTCGTACCTGATCTCATCGCAACAGGAAAAGGTATCGCGGGTGGATTGCCACTGGCCGCGGTCACTGGCCGCGCAGAGATCATGGATTCACCACAATTCGGCGCTCTCGGGGGCACCTACGCCGGAAACCCGATTTCCTGCGCCGCGGCGCTCGCCACAATCGAAACGTACGAAAAGAACAACCTGGTTGTTCGTGCACGTGAAATCGCGGCGATCATCGATGAGGTCTTCACCGAACTGGGCGCCTCGGACGACCGTATTGGTGACATCCGTGGCCGCGGCGCGATGAAGGCCATCGAAGTAGTACACCCCGACAGCACAGATCCGAACCCGGCTCTGACCGCTTCCGTCGCAAAATTCGCCGCGGATCATGGCGTAGTGGTTCTTACTTGCGGCACCTACGGAAACGTCATCCGAGTTCTCCCTCCGCTCGCAATTTCGGACGAACTGCTGCGCGAAGGTCTACGCGTCGTGGTCGACGGATTCCGTGCGCACGCCCCGGTCTCAGCCACAAAGGAAAGCCAGTCATGACATTGAAGCCACATGAACAGGACCTACTCAACCGTGTCGAAACCGGTATCGGCGTCGGCGGAACATGGGCGCCATCGAGTTCGGGCGCGACCTTCGCCGTCGAAGACCCTGCAACCGGGCATGTGATCAAGACGATTGCCGACGCAACGGTCGACGACGCCATTCGCGCCCTCGATTCAGCCGTTGCAGCACAACAAGAGTGGGCCGAAACACCTAGCCGCCTACGTTCGGACATCCTCCGCAGAGCATTCGACTTGCTGATGGATCGCAAAGAAGAGTTTGCTCTGCTCATCGCCCTGGAAATGGGGAAGCCGATCGCCGAAGCGCGCGGTGAGGTCGTTTACGGTGGAGAGTTCCTTCGGTGGTACTCCGAGGAAGCCGTACGCGTCAGCGGAGACTATCGCCGAAACCCCGAAGGGTCAGGCAACATCACAGTGTCGCACCTCCCTGTGGGGCCCTGCTACTTCATCACACCATGGAACTTCCCACTCGCGATGGCAACCCGCAAGATTGCTCCGGCACTCGCCGCCGGTTGCACCACCATCATCAAGCCGGCGGAACTCACTCCGCTGACCACGATCTACCTGGTGCAGCTGCTGGAAGAGGCAGGACTTCCGCCGGGTGTGGTGAACGTAGTGCCCACGTCGAATCCCAGCGCTCAGTCCAGTGCCCTGCTATCGGATCCACGCCTTCGCAAGCTGAGCTTCACAGGCTCGACGGCGGTTGGCGTCAAACTGCTCGAAGCTGCTGCGCAGAACGTATTGCGTACTTCGATGGAGCTCGGCGGCAACGCACCCTTCGTGGTTTTCGAGGACGCAGATATCGACCGAGCGGTCGACGGCGTGATGCTCGCGAAATTCCGCAACATCGGTCAGGCATGTACCGCCGCAAACCGCATATTGGTACACGATTCCGTGGCCGACGAATTCGTTCGTCGAGTAAGTGAAAGGGTTGCTGCGTTGAAAATTGGTCGTGGGGCCGACGAAGGTTACGACATCGGTGCACTGGTCGACAAGAAAGCCATCGCGAAGACAGAAGGTCTCGTCGCTGACGCGGTGGACACCGGCGCGGAGATTGTCACCGGCGGTCAGGCCGTCGTCGGCCCGGGCAACTTCTTTCAACCGACCGTGATCGACAAGATCGGGCCTGAAGCTCGGATGGTGAACGAGGAGATATTCGGACCAGTGCTGGCAATAACTCGCTTTTCGTCCGAGGACGAGGCCGTGCACATTGCCAACAGCACCGAGTACGGCTTGGTCAGCTATGTCTACACAGAGAACGTCGGCCGAAGCCAGCGAATGATAGAAAAACTTCAAACCGGGATGATGGGCCTCAACACCGGTCTCGTCTCGAATGCAGCAGCGCCTTTTGGCGGCATCAAGCATTCGGGGATCGGAAGAGAAGGCGGCTTCGAAGGAATTCGCGAGTTTTTGTCCACGAAGTACACATTGACACCCCGATGACACTTGAATCGACCGCGCGAAAAGCGTCAGTAGGCGTCAGGACTCGTACCGCACGTGGTCGTCGTTGAGTTGCAGTCAGGCACTGTCTTTTGCTCGTAATCTACTACTAGAGAGTAATTTTCGTGACTGAGAACGCACGGCCCGCTACGTCGAACTTTCGGGTAATCGCCGAATACCGGCTGGACGAGGAAACCGCGAACGAGGTGCTCGGCCATCTGGCCCAACTCGCTGAGGCAAGCCGGAACGAGCCCGCCAATCTCGGCTACGAGTACTTCCGCAACGTCGAGAATCCGCTACACGTAACCATCCTCGAGATGTACATCGACGAAGCCGGCTTCGAAGCGCACCGAACTTCGCCGCACTTTGCATCTATCGGCACGGACAAGATCCTTCCACTTCTCACCGATCGCATTGTGCGCACGTACTCAGACGAGAGTGGTCGCTGATGGCCTAAGGCCACCGAGCCGCGTCCCAGCATTCTTAGAGTGATCGGCCTGGCTGGTGGCATGATGGAGGACCGAATTTTCTCGCCAAGAGATCCCGACGAGTAGACGTGTCCTCCGACGACGCTCACGCGATGTTCGGCAAGAGCATTGCTGCAGCCGACTGGCACTCGAACCGGCGGAAGGCGTCGGGTTCAACGGAGCCGAAATCAGACGAGTCACGTACGTTCCGAACGAAAAGTTCGCCGCTGGCGCAAGCTTCGTCGGCAGTTTGCCGACACGCGTTCCACCACCAACCAGATGCAGGGTGGCCTCCGATACGGTTCGACGGCAATGCTTCTCAGGTTCGCTGCCGTGCCCGTGGTGTTCGGAACCGGCAGCCTGTTTGCAGGATCGCCCAGGATCGTCACTGGGTGTAGATGACGGGCGCTGGGTACAACGCGCAACAGTGCTCGCCCGCCACGTGGGACGGACCTACGGGCTCGCCGAGATGGCCGATGACGGTGGGTGGTCCTCTTTCGTCGGACGCGGTGACTATCCGATCTCAAGCTGGATATCGTCTGCAGCCTTGCAAGGCCTTGGCGATGCTGTACGTCGATGTCTTTCGGCGTCACGGCTTCGGGTTCACGAAGTGGTGTTTTCTGTGGCAGTCCGTGCATCCGTGTCGGTCCGTCGGGAGGTGCAGGATCGGCGGATGTTCCATGCAAATCCGAGGTCGGCATTCGTGTTGCGTGCCGGCAGTTCAAGAGTGGGTGCCCGGTCGCCGTATCCAGCAGTGCTACCTCGGGATTGCATTTGAACTACGTTGCACAACTGCTGAAATGGAGGATGGAACCGATGCGAGCAGTCGTTGTGTGTATTGGTGATTTGGTGCGTCGAGCACGGCCTCTGTCTCGCCGGCTTCTACGATTTCACCCCGGTAGAGAACCACTGTTCGATCGGTCATCTGCCTCACGACTGCTAAGTCGTGAGTGATGAAGAGCATGCTCATCCCGTTTTCCGCTCTGATAGAGCGAAGCAGCTCGAGAATTTGGGCCTGCACGGACACGTCCAGGGCGGCAACAGGTTCGTCGCAGATGAGCAGCCTGGGTCGAACGGCAATTGCCCGGGCAATCACGGCGCGCTGACGTTCGCCACCCGAGAGCGCAGCCGGACGGAGAGCGGCGTAGCTGCCTGGTAGTCCCACCTTGCCGAGTAACTCCGAGACTTCCGAGGCTACGGAATCGCTATCGCGTTTGTCCGCTCCGGTTCGTACGGCTATAGCTTCTCGCAAGGCTGCACCGATGGTTCGGGATGGATTGAGCGCTGCGTACGGATCCTGAAACACTACTTGGATCTCCCGGGCCAACTCGACTCTGGTTTTTCGCGCAGTGGATCCAGTGGGCGCGAGCTCTCTGCCGAATGCCGATATCCGGCCGGAGGTGACGTGCTCCAGACCTAGGAGAGCACGAGCGATAGTTGTCTTCCCTGAGCCGGATTCACCTACCAGTCCCACTGATTCGCCGGCGCGGATCGAGAAAGTCACGCCGCGGAGGGCGTGCGAGTCCTTGGGCATGCCGAACATCGCTTTGGCGCGATATACCTTGTGTACGTTCGCAACCTCGACTATCGGTGGGCCGATGGTGTCGAAAGATCGTGACTCGGATTGTTGAGGTAGAGGTGGTTCGAACTCGGAACCGCGGGGAAACTCGTCGTGAATCCGATCGATCCGGATGCAAGCCGAAGCGTGTTCGATCGTGATGGGAGTAAGAGCTGGTCGGGCTGAAAAGCATTCGCCGACAGACCATTCGCATCGGTCAGCGAATGCGCAGATCGCCTCGACGGCTGCGGCTCTGGGCACACTGCCGGGAATCGACGTCAACCGTTCGACTCGACGATCGACAGGGGGACTGGCCGACATCAGCCCACGTGTGTAGGGATGCGTCGGGGTGCGGGCAAGATCGGCGACCGTAGCCTCCTCCACCACGCGTCCGGCGTACATGACCTGGATCCGATCGCAGACGTCCATCGCCACGTGCAGATCATGAGTGATCAAGATGAGCGCCATGTTTCGTGACTTCTGTAGACCGGCGAGAAGTCGGAGGACTTCGTCCTGGGTGGTCACGTCCAGTGCAGTTGTCGGTTCGTCGGCGATCAGCAACTCCGGATCGCCGGCAAGCGCGGCCGCCATGGCAACTCGTTGCCGCATCCCCCCGGAGAGCTGAAAGGGGTACTTTTGTGCGACGGCGGGATCCAAGCCAACCTCCGCGAGACGCGCAGCAACTTCGGCCCGAACTTGTTGGCGTCCGCCTTTTCTGACATTTGGCGGGAGTGTCTCCCGCACGTGCTCGCCTACCGTGTGGATGGGGTTGAGCATGCTGAACGGGTCCTGCATCAAAAGACTGATTCGGGAGCCCCGTAACGATCGCAGTTCACGTTCGCGTGTGCCGATCAACGGGATTCCGTCGAAATCTGCTGCTCCTCGTGCATAGATTCCCGGCGGTAGCAAACCGACAAGCGAACGAACTGCCATCGATTTTCCACTGCCAGACTCGCCGACTATCCCGAGAGTCTCGCCTCGGGGGACCGTGATGTTGACATCGCTGACGAGCACCTGCGACCTGTTCGCGTACACCGATAGCCCGGAAACTTTCAGGAGGGGGCCATTCGCATCGGCCGTTTCCGATTGTACTGTCACATCTTCCACAGTCATCTACTTCCGTTCTCCTGAGTCTGACAGCCGTTTGAAGAACCAGTCGCCGAAGATAGTTGCGGCGCTGCCGGTCAGGATGAGACAGGCTGCGGGGGCAACTGCGACCCAGGGGTTCTCGGAGATCATCGATTGCCCCTGGGAGAGCATCGATCCCCAATCTGCAGCCCCGGGGGCGATACCGATACCGAGAAATGACAACGACGAGAAGGCGACCAACGCTCCGACGAAATCCAGCAGGAAGACGGCGAGCACGGTGGGCGCGATGTTGGGCAGCACATGGCGGATCATGATCCGTGAGTCGGTCAATCCGAGGGTCTTCGCAGAGTCGATGTACGGCAGACGAACCTGGACGCGCGTCACACTGCCGACTATTCTGATGGCGCTCGGTACTGACAGGAAAACCAGAATCGCCACAGTCAGCCAGTAGCTCCCGCCGAGAATCCCCAGGAGCACGATGGCGACGAGGAGCGCGGGCAGGGCATACACGAGGTCTGCGAATCGGTTGAGGACGTTGTCGAGTGCACCGCCGTTATATCCGGCGACCAGCCCCGCGGATGCGCCGGCTATCACTGTTCCCATCGCTACGCACAGCGGTCCGAGCACGGAGCGGCCGGTACCGTCGATCAAACGGGAGAGGACATCGCGTCCCATATCGTCGGTGCCTAACCAGTGTGTGCGATCGGAACCGGTCACACCGCGGAGAAGATCCTGAGTGTAAGGGTCGTAAGGGCTTATGAGCCGACCGGCGACAGCCGCGAATACCATCACACCGAGGATCACCAGTGCAATCACAACGGTGATGGGAATTCGCGATCCCTGCCTGCTCTTTTCGCGATCGGTGAGTGCAGTCATGTCATCCCTTTCCTGCGTACCGCATGCGCGGGTCGACGAGGAGAACTACCACGTCCACCGCCAGGTTGACGACAATCACGAAGGCGCCGAGACACACGGCCAACCCTTGTACGACGGGTAGGTCCTTTTCGGTGACCGACTGCACCATCAGCGAACCGACTCCCGGTACGGAGAACACGGTCTCGACGAGTACGGCGCCGGACAGCGCAGCGATCAGTATCAGACCGGCCGCAGTCACCACCGGCATTGCGGAGTTCCGTAACGCATATCGGAAGAAGACCCGTGAGGGGTCGAGACCACGAGCTTTCGCGAATGTCATGTAGTCCTGCCGGAGCACGTTGAGCGCTCCGGCGCGTGTCTGCCGGATCAGCAGTGCGATGAGCGCGATGCCGAGTGCTGTTGCTGGCAGGGTGAGGTGCACCAAGCGATCGAAGAATCCATTGCCCACGCCGTAAACGGGGAACAGTCCGAGCTCGAGTCCGAATACGAAAATCAGCAACATTCCGACTGCGAAACCTGGTGCACTCATACCTATTACGGAAGCCATCGAGATACCTCTGTCCACCCATTTATCGCGCTGATACGCCGCTGACATTCCGCAGGGGACCCCGATCCCGACCACCAAAACAAGTGTGTACACCGCCAGTTGGATCGAGACCGGTAGGTGATCGGTGATGATGCCGGTCACCGGCGCACCTGATCTGGTCGACGTCCCGAAATCGAGCTGCAGTGCATCGACCAACCAGTGCCAATACTGAACAAGGAAAGGATCGTTGAGGTGATGTCGTGCCTCCAGGGCCGCGATCAGTTCGGGTGTGCTCGGACGAGAGCCGACAAGGACGGCAATTGCAGAGCCTGGCGTCACCGACAGCAGACTGAACACCAGAAAACTGATTACCAGAAGCAGCGCGGCCGACACCACGAGTCGCTTGCCGATGAACGCCCCTACTGCCATCTCAATCGAACCTCGTTGTGTGGGAGAGATAGTCGTTCACGACGTTGCCTTCACCGCGGTAACCCACGAACCGTTGACGAAGTCGTAGAAGGACATGTCGCGATCGAAGGCGAACCCGTCGGCAATTGCGTAGACCAGATTCGGATTGAACAGCGGGACGTACGGAAGTTGTTCGTGGATGCCGGTCAAGATGGTCTGGGCGGCAGTCCATCGGTCCAGGGGTGAGGTCGATCCGTTCAGGACGGGCAGCGCCTGTTCGACGGAATCGGTAGACCAATTCGAGGCGTTGAATTTCGGTGCGACAGCGTTCTCCTTTCCGACGACGGAGCCGATCAATTTGGGGTCGGGCGTCGATGCGGTAATCGACAGGAATCCGATTCCGGGAACCTTGTGGGCGTACAGGTCGGAAATCCATTGGGTCTGGGTGATGGGCTTTGGAACAACGGTCACACCGAGTGGCGCCAGGTTTTGTTGCAGGTTGAGTACCGTCAGTTCCGTCCAGTTCACGTTGTCGGTGTAGGGGACCTCCACCGTGAATCCCTGGGGGTGCGACGAGGCGGCAAGTTCTTGCGCCGCAAGGTTACTGTCGAACTCGATTCCGCCGATTCCGTCCAGGAAGGATTGCGCGTTCCCAGGGGAACCGGCGACACCGGTCAACATTTCCGGAGTTGCCAAACCCTTCAATATCGCGGAGTCGTTGCCGAATGCCGCCTCTGCGATTCCTTTTCGATCGATCGAGTGCGCGACGGCCTTCCGCACGTGGACATCGTCGAACGGACTCGTACTGGTATCGAACGTCAAATACGTGAGCTTGGTCAGAGGGACCTCGATCGTGTCGATTCCACCGATCTGCTTCCACTGTGACTGCTTCTTGATGTCGGCCACATTCGCAGCTTGGATGTCGCCGGATCGCATTGCCAACTGAGCGGTGTTGCCGTCCGGAATCACGTCGAACTTCAGCGTTTCCGGTGCAGGTTGCTCCGACCAGTAGTCATTGTTACGGACAAGTTGCACACCGGAACTTGAATATTCTTGGACCCGGTACGGGCCAGTGCCCACCGGAACCGCTTGCGCAGTACCCAATTCGGCAGCATGTTCTTCAGCGAACCTTGCCTGTTGGATCAGTCCGAATAGCGCGATGCTCTGCCTGGCAACCGGATCGGGATGCGACAACTTCACAGTCACCCGCATCGGTCCGGTTTGTTCGATGCTTTCGAGACTTTCCAGCTCGCCGGCAGTTTGCGCCCCGGCTGCGGAATCAGAGACGTGCCGAAGGCTCCAGATCACGTCCTCCGGGGTCAGTAGAGTTCCGTCGGAGAATCGCACGTCGGACCGGATGACGTAGTCGATGGTCGTCGGGTCAGGAACCGATACGGCTTCGGCGAGATGAGGTCGCAACTCTCCTTCACCGGAAAGCCGTTCCAGCGGTTCGGTGAACAGGGTCTGAACCTGCATGGAAGGACCGAAATCCTTAGTGATATCTAAGGAGATCGGAGCCGCTGCAAGAGCGAAGGTGAAGGCGGGTATCGGATCGTCGGTGATCGTTCGAGTCTGTGTGGCGCCCGGTGCGGAGCCACACGCGGAAACCACGAGGACGAGTGCTGTTGCCGATACCGCGTACGTGGCGGTTCGCGTGTAAGCGCGCATCGCGCGATGTAGAACTGGCTTCTTCAAGCGTCAACTCCCTGTTCACGAAAACCCAACCGGATATGACGGGTAACGCTACGGAGATGTAGGTCACATATCGTTAGACGATTGTCGAATCCAGCGCGGATATTTTTCGACGATCGGAAGAGTGCTTTGGAAAGTCCCGAGATACAGAGTCAGAGCAAAGATTGCACGCCAACGCGTTCAGACGGAAGCCGGGATTTCAGTATCGGTGTTCTGGGGGTGATGCGACCTGAAGTCGGGATCGGTTGTTGGAGGGCTTCTTTAGGGCCTCGGCCACGACTGGGCGTTCACCAGTGCGACCCGTCGCCAATGTCGACAGCCTCAAAGCATCAGCGCGCGGATGACCTCGGGTTACCTGATCGGCGACTTGGCGACAAGACTGGGCGGGCTTTACGCCCGGTCTGGCGGGCCTGTCGGTGCCCACGGGCGGTTGTTGTTCTCTTTTGGGAACTGCTGCGTGTACTCCGATGACTGGTGACCGCAGGTTCACCGCGTGGGGAGTGGCTCGAGTTTAGGGTGCTCGGCGTGCAGTGCTCGTCCATACCTTCGAACGGGCGGTCGCTCTCGCCGCCGAGCGGGAACAGGCCTAGTCCTCCATTAACCGCCGAAGTCCTCGCATCCAAATCGAGTGGATCCAGGTTGCGGCTCGCAGATATGGTCCACTGGTGACGCATCCGAATGGTCGAAACGACAGCCCGATCCTGGTGATTGGTGCCGGTGTCGTCGGCGCGTCGATCGCGTATCACCTGGCGCGCGTTGGTCTCCGAGTCACCGTGCTCGAGCGGGGCTCGGTGGCGGGAGGGGTGACCGGCAACTCGTTTGCCTGGGTCGGCCTCTCGAAGAGTGCAGCAGAAACCTACTCCGATCCGTTCCGACATGGCGCCGCACTCGAGCTCGACCGACTGGAGCGCGAACTCGTCGAGCCATTCGGTCTGCGCCGCAGAGGCGCGATCACGTGGGAGACGACGGAAGCGGAGACTCGAAAGTTCGTCGACGCGCATCGAGCACTCGGCCATCCCGTCGACCTCATCGGTAAAGAGGAAATCCTTGCTCGTGAGCCGGGATTGCGGACGGCCCCGGTGGTGGCAGCGTACGCGCCTGATGACGGTGGCGTTGACCCGGTTGCGTTCGCTCGATCGCTCCTGCGAGGTGCCGAAGAGTACGGTGCCACAGTGTATTCCGATGTCAGTGCGCTCGGGGTGCTCGCGGAGGGCATGAGAGTGTGCGGAGTAATGACTGCCGACGGTCCCGTCTACGGATCGGCCACCGTGCTCGCTGCGGGTACCGCGATTCCTGGACTCGCGGCGTCGGCGGGAGTCGACGTCGAGGTCGACGCCTCCCCGTGTTGCCTCATCAGATTCTCGACGCCCCACCCATTGGTGAACGGAATACTCTCCTCTCCGGATTTCGAGATCCGGCAATTGGACGACACGACACTGATTGCGGCTGAAGATGTTCCGGTCGGTTTCTCCGGAGATGCTCGTGAGCTTGCGGGGCCGACGCTGCACGCGATCCGCAGTCAGCTCGAGGACGGTGACCAAGTGGAACTGATCGAGGCGGTAGTCGCTGACCGTCCCATCCCGCGTGGTGGCCGCCCGCTGCTGGGCTTCGCCGAAGGCGTGTCGGGGCTCTATCTGGCCGCGACGCATCCGGCGATCATTCTGGCCGGAGCAATTGGAGCCCACGTGGCCGGGGACTTCGCCCGAGCGTCAACCCTGGACGGTTAGACGACGACGCCGGAGCCCGGTTCGACAAGGTCGAGCCGATATTGCGGTTCCTAGTTCTCTCTAGGACACGCGCTAGAGAGCGGGATATTCGTCTACTCGGCTTGTACCGTCGATGGGCATGGACCCCGTGCGCAATCCGTATGCCCCCGGTGCCGGTCAACGCCCGCCGGAACTCGCTGGGCGCGACAAGCAGATCGACGCCTTCGACGTCGTTCTCGAGCGAATTGCGCGTGGCCGCCCGGAACGAAGTGTTGTCCTCACCGGATTGCGTGGCGTCGGCAAGACCGTCCTGCTCAATCAGTTGCGTTCGGCCGCGATCTCCCGGAGCTGGGGGACAGGCAAGATCGAGGCGCGCCCCGATCAGGATTTACGACGCCCACTCTCGTCGGCGCTGCACATGGCAGTCCGAGAGATCGCGGTCTCCCATCGCGATCCGGAGCGGGTCGAGCAGTTCCTCGGAGTCCTCAAATCGTTTGCCCTACGCGCCACTGCAGACAAGGGAATGCGCGAGCGCTGGCAACCAGGCATCGACGCACCTGCGATCAAAGGTCGCGCGGACAGCGGCGACATCGAGATCGACCTGGTCGAGTTGCTGCTCGACGCGTCGTCGCTGGCCAGAGATGTCGGCGTCGGGATCGCCATCTTCATCGACGAGATGCAGGACCTCGGAGCAGCGGATGTCTCGGCGATCTGCGGGGCCTGCCACGAGTTGAGTCAGGACGCGGCACCGCTGATCGTCGTCGGTGCAGGGCTTCCGCATCTGCCTGCTGTGCTGTCGGCGTCGAAAAGCTACTCGGAGCGCCTGTTCAGCTACCACCGGATCGACCGCCTCGAGCGTGAAGCTGCAGATCAGGCACTGATCGCACCTGCCGAGCGTGAGGACGTCGAGTTCACCGAATCCGCGCTCGACGCTCTGTACGAAGCGGCTGACGGGTACCCGTACTTCGTTCAGGCCTACGGAAAGGCCACGTGGGATGTGGCGGCGTCGAGTCCGATCACGGCAGAAGACGTGCGCGTCGGCGCGCCGACGGCTGAGGAAGAACTCGCTGTCGGTTTCTTCGGATCGCGATACGAGCGAGCAACGCCCGCGGAGCGTGAGTACATGCGCGCCATGGCCGATCTCGCCGGTGACGACGGACCCGTCGCAACCGCGAAGATCGCCGTCGAGTTGGGGCGCAAACCGGCTTCCCTGTCGCCGGCACGCGATGGACTGATCAAGAAGGGACTGATCTATTCGGCAGAACGTGGATCCATCGGATTCACGGTCCCGCACTTCGGCCGATACCTGCGCGGACAAGCGGAGTGAACGCGCTCGAAACCGCGTGGGATCGGGTGGCGGCGCTCAGTCCCAATCCGCCGGCCTGGGTGGTTCAACTGGCCGCGTTGATCGCCGTGATCATCGTTCTCGAACCGCACCTGTGGCGGATCGCCCGCAACGTCGTCACCATCGCACACGAGGGCGCTCATCTGATCGTCGCAGTCCTGGTCGGTCGACGGTTGAAAGGTCTTCGCCTGCATTCGGATACGTCGGGTGTTGCTATTTCGTCGGGCAAACCGACCGGCTTCGGCGTCATTCTGATGACGTTCGCGGGTTACGTCGGTCCGTCGATTCTCGGACTCGGCGCGGCCGGGTTGTTGGGCGCGCAGCGCGCGGTCTCGGTGCTGTGGATCGGCGTATTCGTCATCGCGGTGATGATGGTCCTGATCCGAAACCTCTACGGAGTCTTCTCACTTGCCGTGGTGGGAGCCGTGTTGTTCGGACTCGTCTGGTGGGGGACCCAGGAGCAGCAAGTGGCCGCAGCGTACTTCCTGACGCTCTTTCTCCTCTTTGCCGGACCACGCCCGGTCGTGGAACTTCAACGGCAGCGAATGCGACGAGGCGGGGCACCGGACTCGGACGCCGACCAATTGGCCAGGCTCTCACCGATACCCGCGATCGTCTGGGTCGGGTTGTTCCTGCTCGTGAACGTCGCGGTGCTCGTGCTCGGCGGATGGTGGATTCTGCGCCCGGTGGGTGGCTGACCGGATTGAGCCTTTGTCCCGTCAGGACAACGGACCAACGATTGTTGATGCTCTGCGGACGTAGTCATCGCATGAAGGCGCTCATATCGTGGAAGTCGACGAGTGGTCGTGTGGGGACTTCACGCGGCCACACCCGCAGCGACGAAGACCGTCGACGATGACAAGGATTCGTTTTGGACGACAAGAACTTCCGCGGAAGAACCGCGATCATGTCCGGGGGAAGCCGTGGCATCGGACTTGCCATCGCCCGTGCGATAGCGCGCCGCGGCGGAAACATCGTGTTGCTCGCCAAGACCGATACGCCGGATCCCAGGCTGCCCGGAACTATCCACACGGCTGTGGACGAGTTGAACGATCTCGAGGGTCATGCCGTTCCGGTCGTCGGCGACGTGAGGAACGACGACGACATCGCGCGGGCCGTGGCTGCAGCGGTAGAGCACTTCGGTGGCATCGACATCGTGGTCAACAACGCGAGCGTCCTCGACATCTCGAAAACCGAAGATCTCGCGATGAAGCGATTCGATCTGATGCAGCAGGTCAATGTCCGTGGTACCTTCGCGCTCACCCGCGCGTGCCTTCCGTACCTTCGGGTTTCGGCCAATGCGCACGTGTTGACGCTGTCGCCGCCGCTCAACTTTTCGCCGCACTGGTTGGGTGCTCATCCGGGCTACATGTTGGCCAAATACGGAATGACATTGGCGGCCTTGGGCATCGCCGCAGAGTATTCAGGTGCACCGATTTCGAGTAATTGCCTGTGGCCGGAGACCATGATCGCCACGGCCGCTGTCGGAAACCTGCTCGGGGGAGACGACAGTATCGAGCACTCGCGTTCACCCGAGATCATGGCCGATGCGGCTGTCGAGATTCTCGGGCGTCCCGCCGGCACGGATACCGGTCGTACAGTGCTCGACGTCGAGATCTTGCGCGAGGCGGGGATCTCGGATTTCTCGCAGTACGGCGGTCGGTCACCGTTGGCGATCGACATCTTCGTCGACGCTCCAATTTCGTGATCTCGGGCGATCTACAGGTATCTAGCCAAATCGCTAGATACCTGTAGATCTTCCTCACGCCACTTCGTGCTCGCCGCCCGGGGCAACCTTCTGAAGTCCGCGATATGCGTCGCTGGCACTTTGGCGACCGCCGATGACGGCCTCGACCTCCGCGGCAATCGGCATGTCGACACCGTATTCACGGGCCAGATCCATGACGGTAGGGGCAGTCTTCACGCCCTCGGCAACCTGGCCGAGCTTGGCGACCGCCTCCTCGACGGTCAATCCCTGCGCCAGAGCTTCGCCGACGCGACGGTTCCGAGAAGTCGGAGCCATGCAGGTGGCAATCAGATCGCCGACGCCCGTCAAGCCGGCAAAGGTGCGCGGGTTGGCGCCCATCGCTTCACCGAGTCGAGTCATCTCGGCGAGGCCGCGTGCGAGCACCATCGCACGAGTGTTGTCACCGACTCCCAGGCCGTCGGCCATGCCCGAGGCGATGGCAACGATGTTCTTGAGGATGCCGCCGAGTTCGCAGCCGAGCACGTCGGTGTTGCGGTAGACGCGGAAGACCGACGACGCGAACAGGGGTTGCAGCGCGGCGGCGACGCGATCGTCCTGGGTGGCCACGACCGATGCCGCGGCCATGCCGTCGACGATCTCCTTGGCGATGTTGGGGCCTGCGAGCAATCCGACGGGATGGCCGGGCAGGCACTCGGCGATCACTTCGGTGGGGCGCTGCCGGGTGCCGGGCTCGAGACCCTTGGACAGTGACAACACCGGGACCCACGCCCGAACCTCGTTGGCGATCTCGGCGAGGGTGGAGCGAACGGCGTGCGATGGCACCCCGCATACGAGTACGTCCGCTTCGCGGGCGGCTTCGACCAGATCCGAGGTTGCCTTGAGCCCCTTGGGAAGTTTGCGCTCACCAAGGTATTTGGAGTTGGTCCGTTGCGAATTGATCTCGTCGGCTGCTTCGGAATTGCGTGCCCACAACAGGGTCGGGGTGTTGCGGGCAGCGAGGCCGGCCACCGTGGTTCCCCACGATCCGGCACCGAGGACGACGACGCGTACCGGGCGGGCCATCAGAGTGCGCTGTTCTGGGTAGCGAGTGCTGTCATGGCGCCAAGCGTTCCACTTGCGGAGCAGTTGCGGGCCAATTCCGCCGAGTCTGTGGCTCGACTTACAGATGAGGCGGCGGTTCGGGGCTTTCGCGCATTGTTTCGACCGCTTCTGCGGATTCCGCGACGATCGAGCGCATGGCGGCTTCCGCGGCGTCGGCGTCCCCGGCCTGAATAGCAGATGCGACCACTCCGTGCAGGTGAATCGCTTCGGGGTCGGCCTCGTGGGGCATCAACGAGTGGCGGGTGCGGCCTTCGAGTATCTCGACGACGATCTGCGACATCGCCCGCAGCATCGGGTTACCGGAGGCGGCGAGCAGGGTGCGGTGGAAGTCGGAGTCATGGCCGAGATAGGCGCCGGTATCGGCAGCGCGAGAGGTAGCTGACATGCCGATGACGGCTGCAGTGAGAGCGCCGCACTGCTCAGGTGTGGCGCGAGTTGCGGCGAGTCGCGCAGCCAGAGGTTCGATGCCGGAACGGAGTTCGCTGAGGATAGACAGCTGCTCGAACCGATCAGGACCGGCCAGTTGCCAGCGGATGACATTGGGGTCGAGCGAGTTCCAGTGTTCGGAGCCCAGGATGGTGATTCCGACGCGTCGACGAACCGAGGCAAGTCCGAGGGATTCGAGAACGCGGACAACTTCGCGGATGACGGTTCGCGACACGTCGTAGCGCGTTGCCACCTCATCGGCGGAGATCGTGGTACCCGGAGCGAGCACACCACCGACTATGTCTTGGCCGAGCTGTTCCAGCATCGAGTCGTGTAACTGCTGAAACGGGACAGAAGGCATACGTAGATCGTCCCATGCGTATGGAGTAAGCCCGGTGGAAGCCGAATAAATACTACAAATTAGTGTCTGCTCTTGAAATTGTAGGTTAATTAAGGAACAGTGACCTCAATCACTCATCGGACTGGGAGTCCCTATGAACACCACAGCATTGCTGGCGGCCGAGGTCGTCCCCGCTGGTAGCGACGCACGATTGATCATCGCTGCAGTCGCCGGCGTCGCGGTTATCATCGCGCTGATCACCTGGCTCGACCTGCACCCCTTCCTCGCACTGTCCATCGGTGCGGTTGGTGTCGGTCTGGCGGCCGGCCTCGGATCGGCCGAGTCGGTCGCGGCGTTCGCCACCGGCTTCGGGTCGACCATGGGAAGCGTCGGAATCCTGATCGGTTTCGGCGCGATGTTCGGCAAACTCCTCGCCGATTCCGGCGGTGCCGACCGAGTGGTCGACACGCTGGTCGGCCGCTCCAGCACCAAGGCGCTTCCGTGGACCATGGCTCTGGTCGGCGCAGTGATCGGTCTGCCGATGTTCTTCGAAATCGGTCTCGTCCTGTTGATGCCGGTCATCATCCTCGTCGCGCGGCGTTCCGGCTTGTCCCTGATGCGCATCGCGATCCCCACCCTCGCCGGCCTCTCGGCCATGCACGGGTTGGTTCCCCCGCACCCAGGGCCGCTGGTTGCAGTCTCGGCTTTGAACGCAAACCTCGGCCTCACCCTCGCGCTCGGTGTCCTCGTCGCGATCCCCACTGTTGTTCTCGCCGGACCGGTCTTCAGTAAGTACGCCGCGCGGTGGGTCGACGTGAAGGTCCCGGATCTTTTTGTCACAGGCGAAGATCGAGGCGAGGAAGAGAAGAAGCAGCGTCCCTCGTTCGCGGCTACTCTCGCAGCGATCCTCCTGCCGGTTGTTCTCATGCTGGGCAAGGCATTTGCAGACGTGATCGCACCCGATTCCGAGGCACTACCCAAGTCCGTCCTCGACTTCCTCGGAACACCCGTTGTGGCTTTGGGTCTCGCGGTTCTGGTTGGAATGGTGCTGTTGGGTCGCGGCGGCGGAATGGACCGCAAGGCCATCTCGAAGTCACTCGAGAGTTCCCTACCTCCCATCGCAGGCATCTTGTTGATCGTCGGCGCCGGTGGCGGTTTCAAGCAGGTCCTGATCGACACCGGTATCGCCGGAGTGATCGCCGACGCGATCAAGGGCAGCAGCCTCCCCGTGCTGTTCCTGGCCTGGCTGGTAGCGGTATTGATCCGCGTCGCAACAGGTTCGGCAACGGTGGCAACGGTGACGGCGTCGGGCATCCTTGCTCCGGTTGCGGCAGACCTCTCGTCCGCACATGTCTCGCTGATGGTCTTGGCGATCGGTGCGGGCTCGCTCTTCCTCTCGCACGTCAACGACGCCGGATTCTGGTTGGTGAAGGAGTATCTGGGCGTCAGCGTGGTACAGAACCTCAAGACCTGGACCGTGATGGAATGCATCATCTCGGTATCGGGCCTGGCCGGAGTGCTCGTGTTGAGCGCATTCATCTAGGTAGGCGAGCACATGAACAGCGAAGCGGCACAGCAGAAGCAGTATCCCGTGCTCGTCCTGATGGGTGTCTCGGGTTCGGGAAAGTCGACGGTCGGCGGCATGCTCGCCGGAGCGATGGGTTGGGACCTTCAAGAAGGCGACGATCTCCACCCGCAGGCGAACATCGACAAGATGGCGACCGGGCATCCGTTGAACGACCAAGACCGCTGGCCCTGGCTCGACAAGATCGCCGTCTGGATCAAGAGCCATACCGACGCCGGTCAGCCGGGCATCGTCACGTGTTCGGCACTCAAGCGCAGCTACCGCGACGTGCTTCGCGGTGAGCACGTCGTGTTCGTGCACCTCGCCGGTTCGCGGGATCAGATCGGCCAGCGATTGACCGCTCGCCTCGATCACTACATGCCCGCCTCGCTGCTCGACTCCCAGATCTCGACACTCGAGGCCGTCGACCCGGACGAACAGGCCATCGTCGTCGACGTGGGCGGGAGTCCCGCCAAGATCGCGGAGGAGATCCTGCGACGCGTGGAGACATTCGAATACTGAGCAAGCCCGGCGTGTAAGCACCCGAGGTTCGGGTTACGGTGCTTGGGTGACTGCTGCTGCGCAGACGGACTGAACCGTGACCGACTTCGACTTCCACAGCGTCTGGACGCTTCCTGCCTCTGCTGACCGCGTCTACGAGGTTCTCGCGGATGCCGAACGGTACTCGCAGTGGTGGCCTCAGATACGCCGAGTCGGGACGATCGACGAGCATTCAGGCTCCATGTCCATCCGCAGCGCTGTCCCTCTGACGCTGCTGGTCTTCGGGCGACGCGAGGTGGAAGACTCAGTTGACCGCTTTCTGAAAGTGCGTCTCACCGGCGCAATGACCGGGTGGAGTAGCTGGGCGGTGCGCCCCGCTGGATCTGGTTGCACAGCCGAATTTCGGCAACAGGTAGCGGTGTCCGGAGCGCTTGGTCTGGCCGCGAAGGTCGCGAAGCCGCTGTTCGAGTGGAATCATGAAGCGATGATGCGTGGAGGGCACCGCGGACTGTGCGCATATCTCTCCCGGCCGTGATCGCGACCAGAACTTGCACACGCTCGAGCAATTGATCCATACCCGTCGTGTCAATTTGACGCAGCGTCAGTTATCGTTCACATCAGCAGCCGACAAGTATGTGTAACTCAAATGCACAAAACGGCTTGACCTGGGAGGACGCTATGCGGACGCGAGATTCGACGGTATGGCATTGGAACGTGAGTCCGCGAGCGCGGGTTATCTTCTGCCTGACCAGGACGTTCGTGAAGCCGATGTTCACCCTCTGGCCGACCACCGAACGTGGTATCCGCCAACTCGAGCGACTCGACGCGATGGCGGACAAACTGCCGAAGCCGAAGAACCTCGATATCGAGCCTTTCACGCTGGGTGGTGTGCCCAGCGAGAAGGTGCAGCATCCACGCAAAGCGCAGGGCGAGTTGGCCGGCGCCACGATCCTCTACTTCCACGGAGGGGGATTCGTCTTCTGCGGTCTGGCAACGCACCGGGCACTGTGCGGTTTGCTCTCTGCGAAGGCCGGAGTACCGGTGATCTCCGTGCGCTACCGCCAGCTGCCGGAAGGTTCCATCGGCACCTCCGTCAAGGACGCAATGGCCGCGTACACCGCGTTGCTCGAGACAGCCGAAGACCCGAACAAGATTGTGGTTGCCGGTGACTCGGCGGGCGGATACCTGGCCATGAAGGTCGCCGAAATTACCGCACTGCGCGGAATCACGCGGCCCGCTGCCGTGGTGGGATATTCCCCTCTTCTCAACGTGAACCTCGAGGACCATGATCCCGATTTCATGAAACGTGATGCCTACCTACCGATGTCACAGGTGGAAAAGCTCAAGGACCGGTGGCTCGAGGGGCCGGACGAGATTCCTGGTGCGCAGTCGCCGATCAACGCCGACGCCAGTCTGATTCCGCCGTCGTTCCTGGTGTCCGCCGAATACGAACTGATGCGTCCGGACGTCGAGATCATGACCGAAAACTTGATCAAGGCAGGACAAGCCGTCGAAACGCACATCTGGAGTGGGCAGATCCATGCTTTCCCGGTGATCGGGAAAGCTCTTCGGGAGGGGAAGGCGATCGTCGATCTCACGATCAAGTTCCTCGAGCGAACGATGGCCTCGCAGAACCAGATCAGCGCCTGACGCTTTTCAGCCGATCGATGTGAGTGTTGCGTAGTCGTCGTTGTCGAGAACGCCGTCGACGACTGCGCGAACTTCCGAGGCGTGCAACGTGATCGAACCGCCGTGATTGTCGAGGAAGGCTGTGTCTGCGGCATCTCGGCCGGTCGAGATGCGCACAAGATTGCTGCGCGGCGCCAATTGCGTTGCATCGACCACGCGCCAGACGTGGTCGATATTGGCTTCGACTACGGCGTGAAAATCCATCGGATCGCAGCCCGGCGCGTAGACGGCCACCAGTCGAGCGGGAATCCCCACGGCGCGCAGCAGTGAGATGGTCAGGTGCGAGTAGTCGCGGCACACTCCGGCGCCGGCGAGCAAGGTGTCGACCGCACTGTCGGTGCCGCGACTGGTGCCGGGAACATAACTCAAATGTGTACTCACCCAGCGAGTGACTTCGAGGAGGAGTTCGGCCGGGGGAGTGGCGAGATCGAATTGCCCGGCGACAAAACCGAAGAACTTGTCGGCCTCGGCATACCGGCTGGGGCGCAGATATTTCGACACGTCGTAGTCGCTGACCGACGCCGGTTCTGCGCGGCCGATGACGGTTGCGTCGTAGCTGACGATCAGTTTGCCTGGGGCACAGTCGAGTAGGTGAATCCGGGTACCGTGTTCGGCGGTGATCTCGCGGGGTTCGAGCGGATTGCCGTCATGGACGAACGACATCGTTTCCAGCAGTTCGACACCCGGCGCGCGCGTCACCGCGATCTTGAACTCCAGGTTGGTCGCCTCGTCGATCTCGATGTCGAGCAGGGCGGCGACTGTACGTTTCATCGGGCCATCTTTACACCGAATACGGACACCCACCACCTGGGAGGATTGTGACGTGCGATCAGGCTTCGGGGTAGTCGACGTCGACGCCGCTGC
Source organism: Rhodococcus sp. MT28 (assembly GCF_058792695.1). Taxonomy (NCBI): domain Bacteria; kingdom Bacillati; phylum Actinomycetota; class Actinomycetes; order Mycobacteriales; family Nocardiaceae; genus Rhodococcus; species Rhodococcus sp. MT28. The sequence continues at coordinate 1,261,504 of NZ_JBXAFD010000001.1, read as the reverse complement.
TGAGGTCGCTGCACTCCACCAACTCGACCCCGTGTTCGCGTAGGTAGGTGTTGGCGCCGCCGTCCCCGGTGAGTGACTTTGCAAGCGTCGGCCAGTGGTCGCGTCCGATCAGGACGGGATGGCCGGGACGGCCGTGAAAGACAGCTCTTCGCAGTATGTTTCGTGATGGGGAGCTGTGACCCACGATCCGCGTCACGGTGTCGGCGTTGAGGTCCGGGACGTCGACCAGAGAGATCGCTGCCGCATCTGCGTCGTCGATTCGCATGGCGGCCTCGAGTCCGCAGCGCAGTGACGCGCTCATTCCGTGTTGCCAATCCGATATCACCACAATGACATCGGTGGTGGGCAGTAGTTCGAGGGCGTCCTCTGCCTGCGCGCCGAGGACCACGATGACCGGTGAGAGGCCTGCGGACTGCAGTGTCGTCACCCCGTGGTGGAGCCAAGACTGACCCTCGGCGTTTGTGACGAGCGCTTTGGGCTTGCCCATGCGGGATCCGACCCCGGCCGCCAGCAGGATCCCGCACGTAGACATGACTATGCTCCGGTGACCCGCGGACGCAGCCACTCGATCAGATCGTTCAGAACTTCTTCCTGCTCAGGCTCGTTGAAGATCTCGTGGTACAGGCCGTCGTACACCTTCAAGGTCACATCCGAAGAGCCGGCCAGATCTGCGACGAGCTTGCTGCCGGCCGGGTCCGTCAAACGGTCGTCCGAGCCGTGTTGAAGCAGTACGGGAATGGTGAGCGAGGGCAGGCGCGCCGGGAAGCCTTCCGCGGCGGTGATCATGCCGCGCGCGATGCCGGCGGGAACCTTGCCGTGGTGAACCAGCGGGTCGGCGTTGTACTTGTCGACGACCTTCTGATCACGCGATACGGCAGCAGCTTCCAGGTTCTCGACGGGCACGTCCGGGAGGTATTTGCCGACGATCTTGCCCAGCTGCATCACGATCTTCGGAGTGCCGGTTGCGATGATCACCGCAGGTCCGGACAGGGCGAGGGCTTTGAGATCGGCCTGATGGTCGAGGGCGTAGGAAAGGGCGATCGCGCCGCCCATGCTGTGCCCGAGCAGGAACTTGTCCTTGCCGGGATGTGCCGCCGTCACGATCGAGAACAACGTGTGGACGTCGTCGGTGAAGTCGGAGAATTCCTTGAGGTGAACGCGCTTGCCGCCAGAGCGTCCGTGCCCGCGATGGTCGGGTGCGTACACGATGAGCCCGAGTTCCCCGAGCCGCGCAGCAACATGGTCGTAGCGCCTCGCGTGTTCGCCGAGTCCGTGGCACAGGACGAGAACCCCGGTGGGTTCGCGGTCCGGTGTCCACACGTCGTAGACGATCTTGGTGCCGGCCACTCCGGTGAACGACGACTCTTCGTGCTGCATTGTTGCGCCCTCTCTGCGACCGGTTCCGGTACGCGGATTCTCACATGCTATTCGCCGCGTGCGCAGGGCGCGGGTGTTCAGGGTGTGAGGTCGTCGAGGAAAATTCGACACTTGTTTGTTACGTCTGGTTACATTAACTTAGGGGCGTGACCGGACAAACCGTTGATCGTTCCGACCCTGTTCCCGCCACCCGCTCGCGCCGATTGTGGCGACCCGCGGTTCGGGCCTTGCTGGACGGCGCGCTACCGCTGATCGACAAGCGAATGGCGGAATCGGTACGCCCGTTCGATCGGCCCGACATGATGCGTCCGCACCTGGCTTCGCGGAAGTTCGCGTGGACGCACTACGGGATCTTCGTTCCCCGGCTGCCAGGGCCTCTCCGTTACCTCAACACCATGACGTTGATCGGTGCAACCGGGACGGTGGTGTTCGACAACGACTATCTCGCTGCACCAGACGCGCGAAACACCGCAACCGTGCTGAGTTCCACCGCAGCGCCGGGCCATCACTTCTACCGGGCGTACGACGCTGCCGATGAGTGTGCATTCGAAGAAGATGGTTCGCGAATCGCCTTCGGTGACAACCTGATCATCGAGAACAGCTATCCGAACTTCCGTGTCACCGGGCGATACGACTCATTCGACGTCGATCTCGAGATCGTGGCAACGGACCAAGCGTCGTGGTTCGTGCGTAATCCCGTCTACGACCACGTCAGTCTGCTGGCACAGTGCTCCGGAACAATTGCGAGTCCGGATGGACCGGTGAGTATTTCGGCTCCGTGCACCGTCGAGTACGCGCGGTGCATGACACCGCAATCGTTGACTCGCCGCGCGCTTCCCGAGTCGTGGAAGCTCCCGGCCGACTTTTTCACCTACCAGATCGTTCAACTGGACGACCGGCATCAGTTGTTGCTCACCGATGTTCGAGCGTCAGGGGTTTCGGCGTGCAAGCTCGCCTACATTCGGACTGTCGACGGTAGTGCGAAGGTCTTCGACGACGTCGAGTTCGACGTGCTCGAGTACGCCGACGCATTGCACGTCGACCCACAGGGTCGCGAGATGCGTGTGCCGCGCGTACTGCGTTGGCAGGTGCGCGATTACGGTAGGACGGTCGTGGAGTTCGAGGCGGAGATCGACTCGGAGTGGCGCTACGGTCACGGCAAGGGATACGTCGGCGCGTACACCTACCGGGGAAGCTTCGACGGTGCGTCGATCAACGGTACCGGTTACATCGAATGGGTGGACTGCGAAGTGTAAGGCCCCTAGGGTGTATCGGTGCCTTTCGTAGACCCCGCCGCGCTGACGATTCGTCCGCAGAAGATCCTTGTCGCGGGGACTTCCGGTGCCGGAAAGACGACTCTCGCCGGTCGAATCGGGCGGCTTCTCGAGATCGAACACACTGAGCTGGACTCGCTGTTCCACGGGCCCGACTGGATTCCGCTCGACAGTTTCGAAACCGAAGTACGACGCTTTTCCAGCGAGCCGGCCTGGGTGACCGAGTGGCAGTACGGTGCGGTGCGTCGACTTCTGGCCGAGCGTGCGGACCTGATGCTGTGGTTGGATCTGCCTCGGCGGACGGTGATGCGCCAGGTGATCACACGAACCGTGCGTCGGCGATTGCAGCGAGAGGTGTTGTGGAATCGCAACATGGAGCCGCCACTGCACACCATTCTCTTCGATCCGGATCATGTGGTTCGGTGGGCCTGGCGAAGCGACGGACGCAACGCCGAGCGAATGGCCACGGTTCTTGTCGATGTGCCGTCGTTGCCGATAGTTCGGCTGCGCAGTCGAGAAGAGATCGAGGCTGTGCTCGAAGTCCTCGGCCGTCTGCCCTCAGATCGTTTGAGCTAGGCGAAATCCCAGGTCGTCGATAGCAAACGTCGGGTGGCTTCGCCGCCTTACGGTAGCGCCGCAACCGCGCTCACTTTCGGCCCAACTGCCGCCGCGGAAGATCCGGTACGTGCCGTAAACCTCGGGGTCGTAGAGATCCCAGCACCATTCCCAGACATTGCCGATCATGTCGTACAGGCCCCAGTTGTTGGGTGTCTTGGTTCCGACGGGATGCGCTCTACCCTCTGAATTGTCGCTGTACCAGGCAATCTCGTCGATCTCGCCGTAGCGGTAGCCGGAGGTGCCGGCCTTGCATGCGTACTGCCACTCAGCCTCGGTGGCGAGCCGGTAGCCAGTTGCGCCCCGGTCCCACTGCGGAGAATCGGTGTCGACGTCTCGATATGCGGGTGTCAGACCGTCCGCGACCGAAAGTGTGTTGCAGGTTGCGATGGCGTCCTTCCATGAAAGGTCGACCGCTGGTTTGCTCGAATCGTCCGACGAATCTCCGTGAAGCAGCGCCCTGGTGGTGAGATGGCGTGCGAGGCGGAAGGATTCGACTTTCGAGGTCTACGCAGTACCTTTGCGGTCGTCCCGAAGGTGCACCTCGCCGGCAGGGATCTCGATCATCAACTCCGCTGCTCCGGTCATTCGTTCATCATCGCAGAGGTTGTCGCTCACCCGGGGAGACGCTCGAACGCTGCTTGTGGATCAAGGCCGGTGCGCATGCGCCATGCGGTCAGCGCAAGCCCGAGGCAGACCACCTGTGCCGGATCGTCGAGGGAAACACCCATCAGCTTCTCGATACGCGTGAGCCGTGCATAAAGCGACTGACGCCGAATGCCGAGGAAATCCGCGGTTCTCGCCTTGCCGCCCCGATGTGCGAGGTACGCGTCGAGCGTTCGGACGAGATCGGCGGAATGTGCTGTGTCGTATGCGATCAGCGAACCGAGTTGCTCGGTTACGAACATGGACAGCGAAGCGGGAGTCGTTCCGACGGCGAGCAGTCGCTGGACGCCGACGTCCCTCGCGAGGATCACTCCGGTCCGGGTGCCGAAGCGCCGCGCGATCTGGACGACTTCGCGAGCTTGCGCGACCGCCGCCCCGACGCCCGACAGGTCCGCGACCGGCGTCGCCACTCCGAGCGTGCGTACCGCGGAACCGCCCGGCCCGCGGCGTAGCAGCTCGTCGGCTTCGGTGAACGCAGTCCGCACTCGAGCGGGGGATGCGGACGCCCACCCATGCGCGAGCACGATGACGTGATTGGCCGCAGTCCCGACGACACAGGAGCCGAGCACGGCCCGCACGGCGTCGCGTACTTGGTCAGCGAGCTCCCGAACCGGGGTTTGCCGATCGATGTCGACAGCGGCGACGAGGACGTGGTGCCCCTCCGACAACGGCGTCCACCCGGCCGCTGTCAGTCGCTCGGACAAGTCGCCGTGCGATGTGAGCACACCGCCCACCACGTCGGTGATCACCGATTGGGCGAGTGACTGTCTTGGGCCGAGATCGCCGTGACGGCCGAGTTCCAGAGCTACCGCGACGGCGGCGCAGTTTGCGACGGCGGTTCGGCGTCTGGTTGCCGGCCCGCACAGGACAAGTCGACCGAGTGAGTTCGTCGGGCCGCGTACGTCGTGGATAGTGCGTTCGGTCTCGGATCGCTCTGCGCCGGTTGTGCTGCGCTCGACGGTTCTGCCATCCGCGTCGAGCAGATCGACGCCGCACCCCGCGAGTCGTGACACCTTGTCGAGCAGCGCGGTCATGCCCTGGCCTGCAACCACGAGACTCAGAAGTTCTTGCCAGACAGGCTCGCCCGCTTGCGCCGAACCGAGAGTGCGGCGGAGCATGAGGTCGTGAAAGTCTTCGACCATCCGCTCGAAGGGCACTACTGCGTGCAGGGCCAAGAACGCGAGTCCCCGTCGGCGCGAAGCTTCGACGAGTTCGGGAGGGGCCGTGAGGAACGAGCGCCCGACTTCCATCGCGAGTGCGACGCATCCCGCGTCCGCCAATTGGTCGATGTAGGCGGTGAGCTGCTCGGGAGATCGCCCGTGCAGACCGAGGCCCGTGGTCAGAAGGACCTCACCTCCGGACAGCAGCCCACCCATCTCGTACACCTCGGACGAATGGACCCAGCGGACCACCGCGGTATCGATGTCGCCCGCGAGCACCTCGATTGCGGCGGCCTTGAACGAGGGCATCGCAAGAACTTGTCGCAGAGTCGGGAGCATTTCTATATCGTCCGCCGAGGGGGCACTTCGTCATAGAGCTAGTTCTGCCGAACTGACAGGTTGTCCCTTGTCGGGCTGTTACCACCGTGGTCGGATTGTGACACGAGCCACAATCGACGATTTTGGTCAGACTCCAGGAGCGCACATGAATCATCCGGCACACACCGATGAGTATTTTCTCGGACTTGCGATCGAACAGGCGAAGATCGGTTGGGAGGAGGGCGGCGTGCCGATCGGCGCGGCGCTGATTCACCGGGGCGAGGTTCTCGCAGTCGGACGTAACCGTCGGGTCCAGATGAACAGCGCCATCCGTCATGGAGAGACCGACTGCATCGAGCGCGCCGGACGACTGCCGGCCTCGGTGTATCGCGAGTGTGTCCTCTACACGACTTTGTCGCCGTGCTTCATGTGCGCCGGAACGGCGCGCCTGTACGAGATCCCTCGAATCGTGGTCGGCGAAAATCGTTCCTTCGAGGCATCGGAGGAATGGTTGCGCAGCAGCGGAATTCAGGTCGACGTCGTCGACGACGCGGAGTGTGTGGCACTGATGGACCGCATGCTGGCCGAGCGCCCGAGCCTGTGGCTCGAAGACATCGGCGAAGTTGTATGAGCAGCGCCGTCGAACCTGCGACGGTCGCAGGCGATTCGGAGAGCCCAGGCCCCCCGGTCGATCCAGACTATCCCGTCACTCCGGTTCCGCTTCATGCACGAAAGCCGTTCTTCTCGCTCGCAGTCGTGTTGTTGGGGTTCACCATCTTCACGCCGACGATGTTGGCCGGAGCAGCGCTCGGTACCGCGTTCTCGTTCTGGAAACTGATGGTGGTGATCGCCGCCGGATCCGCCATCTTGGGGGTCTACGTCGCCATGATGGGGTTCGTCGGAGCCCGAACCGGACTGACCACAGTTGTGATGGCGCGCTACAGTTTCGGCACTCGCGGGTCCAAGCTCGCTTCGATCCTGCTGGGCGGTACTCAGATCGGCTGGTACGGCGTCATCATCGGCACGATCGGCGATCTCACCGCCCAGGCGCTGGGCTGGGATTCCTACCTCGCCAGGGCGTCGGTGATGATCGCGGCGAGCATCTTGATGTGCGTCACCGCCTGCTACGGCTACCGCGGAATGTATTGGGTCTCGCTCGTCTCGACGCCCTTGATCCTGGCGTTGGCCTGCTGGGTCGTGTTCAGGTCCCTCGAAGAGGTCGGTGGATTCTCCGGCCTGGTCTCGGTTCAACCGCAGACGACCATGACGATCGCGCTCGCAATCACCACTGTCGTCGGCACGTTCGTATCGGCGGGAACGCAAGCGCCCAACTGGACCAGGTTTGCCCGTTCCGGATCACAAGCGGTGTGGGCCTGCGTTATCGGGTTCCTCCTCGGAAACGGATTGATGATCCTGTTCGGCGCCATCGGAGCCATCACGTTCCACGAGGGTGACTTCGTGTTGATCCTCTACAACCTCGGGCTTGTCGGCTGGGGCCTGGTCTTGCTGTTCGGAAACCTCTGGAAGAGCAACGCAGACACCGCATACGCATTCGGAGTGGCCGGTGCCGAACTGTTCAGAAAGCCCCGCAAGACCCCGTTCGTCATCGGTGGATGTGTGATCGGCACGGCGCTCGCTCTGACCGGTGTGCACAACCATCTGGTCGACTACCTGAGCCTGCTCGGAACTTTCATCCCGCCATTGGGCGGCGTGATCATCGCTGACTTCCTGTGCCGGTGGCGGCGAGGCATCCCCGAGGGGTACACCCCGCAGCCGGTCCACTGGCGAAACCTGGCCGTCTATGCCGTCGCAGCGTTCCTCGCTTGGCTTTCCGGTGAGTTCGAGGTGGGAATCCCGCCGCTGATCGGAATCGTGGTAGCCATTGCACTGACGATGTTCCTGCACAAGGCGTTTGGCAACAGATCGGCAGATCGGGAGGTCTCGACCTCCACCGTCTGAATCATGCTTCAGGCACCAGCGAGCCCCCGGCGGTATCGACCGCGCCGGGGGCTCGCGCACTTGATGGAAAGGGCAGACGCTTCCGTCTCAACCGTCATCGCAGAACAGGCAGGTACGGTGCCTCGATACCCTGCTCTTCGAACGCAGTCAGAGCCGAGCGCGCAAATGCGCGCTGGACTGCCCATTGGCGCCCAGGCTTGACCTGCGCCGTCACTCGAATGGTAATTGCCTCGGCAGTAACCGAATTGACTCCCAGCATCTCCGGCTTGTCGATCATGTCCGCCCTGATCGGTTCGGACTCTGCCGCCTCGAGGACAGCTCGCGTCGCCACCTCACACGCTTTGTGCACGTTCGCATTGTGGGCGATCGGGAGATCGAGAACTGCAGTGGCGTAACCCTGACTCATGTTGCCCACTCGCAGGATTTCGCCGTTGCGGCAGTACCACAAGGTGCCGTTCACATCTCGAATCGTGGTGACGCGCAGGCCCACTGTTTCGACGGTGCCGACCGCGTCGCCGAGATCGACGACGTCGCCGACACCGTACTGATCCTCGAGCAACATGAAGATGCCGGAGAGGAAGTCACGCACCAGGTTTTGTGCACCGAAACCGATGGCAAGGCCGATGACTCCGGCGGATGCGATGAACGGCGCGACGTTGATCCCGAGGATGCCGAGAATCTGCAGCACACACCAGACCAGGATGACGATGGACACCGTCGATTTGAGTACCGAACCGATGGTCCGGGCTCGCTGCGATCTGCGCTCGTTCACCTTGGCGTTCGGAGACTTGCGAGGCTTCGACATTCGATCGATCCCGCGGTGCAGTGCGAAGCGCAGAACGACTGCGAGTGCCACGTAGATCGCGATCTCGACGGGTCGGTGAATCAACCAGTCTCGGTTGGTATCGGTCAGTTCCCATGCTTGTATTTCGGAAATCATCTCCATGCAGTCTACGGATTCGGGCCGATCCGGGCATCGGTGCAGGGCAGACGGTCCAAAGCCGAACAGGCAGCTAGGCTTACGTCATGGCTGCGTTCACTGGCATACCCGTTGCTGCACTCGATTTCTACGAAGACCTGGAAGCCGACAACAGCAAGACCTGGTGGGCAGCGCACAAGGAGACGTACGACGAAGTGGTTCGTCGTCCGATGGCGTCGTTGACCGCAGCGTTGGAGGACGAATTCGGCACGGCCAAGCTCTTTCGGCCGTATCGTGACGTTCGATTCTCGAAGGACAAGATCCCGTACAAGACGCACCAGGGAGCGTTCGTCGGTCTCGCCGAGAGCTGTGGCTACTACGTGCAGATCGACGCGGCAGGGTTGATGGTGGCCGGTGGTTTCTACGCCAGCAGTTCGGAGACCATCGCGCGTTATCGTGCGGCTGTCGACGACGACGTTCGAGGCCCGGAGCTCGAGAAGATCCTGGCCTCCGTCGAGAAGGCCGGATTCACGATCGGCGGCGACAAGCTCAAGACGGCGCCTCGCGGATACACGGTCGATCACCCGCGGATCGAATTGCTGCGTCACAAGTCGCTGACTGCTGGTCGTAGTTACCCAAGCCCGTCGTGGCTGGACAGCGCCAGGACATTGAAGGAAGTTCGCACAGCGTGGCGCGCACTGACGCCTTTGGTCGAATGGTCCGGACAGGTGCTCGGACCGAACTGACCGTCCGACAGAAAAGTGTGACGTAGCCGTAGGAGAGTTCACCTCGAGTTCATCAAAACCCGAGACGCCTGGGGCTAGCGTGGTGTGTGTAACCGAAAGTTTCGGCCCCGCTTCGAGTCGCAGCGCCGCAGTTCGAAGCCATTTTCTCTCGATCGACATCGTGAACAACCCGTGTCAGTGGAGACCATCATGGCTATGTTTCTCGCTCTCGTCCTGATCATCTCGGTCCTCGGAATCGTCGGCACCTACCTCGCGTTCAGTGCGGTCTACTTCGTCGAGATGCGCAAACTCGACAAGTAAGGGGTGCGAATTGGCCTGATTCGACTATTTCTGGGCCGATCGCGACGACCCTCCCTGCGTACGCTGTTAGGGCATCCTTATCCGCTCGCAACAGTGGATGATTCATTTCTTTTGGAGGTTCGACACGCATGCCCGCTCAATCCACGCTCTTGCTTCCCGAGGGCTACTCCGACAACCGCCTCGTTTCGGACCTCACACGTCGGCAGTTCGGCTTCGGTGCCGGGATCGCCGGGCTGGGCGCGTTCCTGGCGGCCTGCGGTGACAGCGGGAGCAGTTCGGGTGAAACCGAAATGCGTTCTGTGACGACACCTCTCGGAACGTACGACATTCCTGTCAATCCGAAGCGGGTTGTCGCGATCGACTCACGGCTCGACCTGGAACCTGCTGTAGCGCTGGAACTTCCGCTCGTCGGTTACACGTACGCCCAGGCGACACCGTGGGTGCCTATCGATTCGTCGGTACCGTTCCTGTCGGAGATCCCCAACCGCGAGCAGATCTTGGCGCTCGAGCCCGACCTGATCGTGTGCCTGAACTACGAGAGCGAGTGGTGGCCGGTGGCCGAGATGTCCACCATCGCACCGGTTCTGACGACAGAGTTCACCGACGACTGGCGCACAAACCTCTCGCGGTTGTCGGGCTGGCTCGGTCGAACGGCCACACTCGATCGATTGACGCTCGACTACGACAATCTGATTTCCGACATCCGCAGTCGTCATGCCGAGAAGATTGCGTCCAAGACCGTCGCCAGTGTCTCGTTCATGCCGGACACGAACACGCTGTACGTCACGAGCATCCGTACCTCCGAGAAGGGCGACAAGCCCAGCGACATGACGCTCGGCGACATCGGTGGCAAAACCGCCACCTCGGAGGGGCTCGATCCCGAGGGCGGCGTCAGCCTCGAAGGCCTCGACGTGCTGGCCGGCGTCGACGGCTTCATGATCACCGAGAACGAGGACAGTGCCGCGTACCAGGCATTGGTGGCGAGCAAGCTGTGGCAGCGACTCCCGGCAGTGCAGGCGGGCAACGTCACCAGTCTGGGTGGCTCTACGTTCTACGGTTCGATCTACACGATTTCGTACGTGGCACAGGGTTGGGATGCCCTGTACAACAAGATCAGCTGAAGCCTCTGCCGACCGGACCGATGAGTTTAGGTAACGCGGGCGGTCTAATCAGGTAGGCATTGACCAGACCTGAGGAGATCGACGTGCAAACAGAGCAATCCCCAGCGGTAGTGCAATCCCGCGACGGTACGACCATCGCATACGAACGCTCCGGTGCCGGACCAGCAGTGGTCCTGGTCGCCGGAGCGTTCTGCGACCGCGGATGGTTCGATTCCCTGGCTGCAGAGTTGGCGGCGGACTTCACGGTGTACTCGTACGACAGGCGCGGACGCGGGGACAGCGGTGACAGTCGCGCGTTCTCGATCGACGCCGAGGTGGAGGACTTGCGAGCGGTCGTCGCTGCCACCGGTGAAACACCGCTCGTTTACGGATTGTCGTCGGGTGCCGCGCTGGCTTTGGAAGCCGCTGCGCAGGCCGTTCCGATGCGTAAGCTCGCCGTCTACGAGGCGCCGTACATGGACGACGACCAGCGTGACGAGACTGCCCAAAGTGACCTGGAGCGATTGATTGCGGGCGGCGACAGGGAAGGTGCTGTGACGCGTTTTCTGGATCTGACCGGCGCGTCTCCGGAGATGGTCGACGAGATCAAGCGGAGTGCCGATTGGCCCGACATGTGCGCCATCGCGCACACCTTGCCTTACGACGTCGCGGTGTGTGATCACGGCTGCGAGTCGCTCGATTGGCTGGCCTCGATTACCGTCCCCACGTTGGTCATGTACGGCGGTGACAGTGGTCAATGGGCGCCTGCTTCGGCAATGCGAATTGCCGCACAAGTCTCGGGGACAAAGACTTTGGAGATCCCCGGTCAGGGCCACGGCGTCGCCGACGACGCTATTGTCCCGGCTCTGCGTGAATTCTTTTCCGGCTGAGCACTGGGCGGCGAAAACGATCGTCAACCTAGGGTTGACGTTTTCGATTGCGTCAACCTATGGTTGACGCATGAGTAAACCAGTGGAAATGACCAACAAGGTTCGACTCGACGACCTCATCGACGCGATCAAGAAGGTGCACACCGATGCTCTCGACCAACTCTCCGACGCCGTGATTGCCGCTGATCATCTCGGTGAAGTTGCAGATCACCTGATCGGTCACTTCGTCGACCAGGCGCGCCGGTCGGGAGCGTCGTGGACGGAGATCGGCGCGAGCATGGGTGTCTCGAAGCAGGCTGCGCAGAAGCGTTTTGTTCCCAAGGCGCCGAGTGATCAGAAGCCGATGGATCCGAACGAAGGGTTCAACCGGTTCACTCCCCGGGCGAAGAACGTCGTCATGGCCTCGCAGAACGAAGCCCGCGCCGCCGGTAACGCAGAGATCCAGCCGGAGCACCTGCTCCTGGGGCTCGTCGAGGAGCCTGCCGGGTTGGCTGCGAAGGCGATAGTGGCGCAAGGGGTGGAGCTCGGATCCGTCCGAGCTGCAGTGGCCGGTGTACTACCGACTCCGACTTCCGAACTACCAGAACTCATTCCGTACGACGCTCGTGCGCGCAAGGTCCTGGAACTGACGTTCCGTGAGGCTCTTCGCCTGGGCCACAACTACATCGGAACCGAGCACATCCTGCTCGCGCTGCTCGAACTCGAAGACGGATCAGGTGTTCTGGCTGATCTCGGAATCTCGAAGTCGGTGGCGGAGTCGAACATCGTTGGAGCACTGGCCGTCATTCAGGATCAGTGATCGGTGTCAGTGCCGGCATCAATTCCTTAAGTGCCGGCATCCATTGCTCGATGTGGCTCGGAAAGCACTTGGCGAGTACGTCCGTCATCACAGATGGTGCAACCGAAGCTCCCGGCGATGCACCCAGGAGACCGGCAATCGATCCCTCTGCGCTGGTGATTACCTCTGTGCCGAATGTCAGCATCCCGACCTTTCTCGGGTGAGGCTTCACCAATTGGGCGCGCTGCCCGGCCTGAATCAGCTTCCAGTCTGCGGGATCGGCCTCGGGATAGAAGCGTTGCAGTGCGGCAAACTTGCGCCGTTTCGATGACAGTAATTGGCTGAACAGGTATCGGACGAGCGAGATGTTCTGTATTCCGACAGCAAGCAATACTGCGACGTTTCGGAATCGGATCGTAGCGAACAAGTCAGTTAGCTTGCCATGCTTGAGGAGTCGTGTGCTGAAGGTGGCATACGGTCCGAACATCAATGACGGGCAGCCGTCGACCACACGCCTGTCGAGATGGGGGACCGACATCGGTGGTGCTCCGATCGCGGCCTGGCTGTACACCTTCGCGTTGTGGGAGTCGACGACGGTGCGTTTTTCGGTATGCAGGAACTGGGCTCCGAGTGGGAACACCGCATAGCCTCGAACCTCGGGAACTCGCGCCTTCTGAAGAAGCCTGAGCGCGTACCCGCCTGCGCCGACGAAGACGAATCTAGATCTCAGTTGGAACTGAATGCCAGAGATAGTGTTTCGCCCACAGATGAGCCACGTGCCGTCTGTCATGCGCTGGAGTGATGTTACGTCGTGGCTCGTGCGGATGCGTGCACCACGATTTGTCATGGTGTGAAGCAGTTCTCGGGTCAGAGCACCGAAGTCCACGTCTGTACCTGCTGCGTATCGAGTCGCAGCTATCGGTTCGGAATCCATTCGGCCGCGCATCATCAGCGGCGCCCAATTATTGACCGTCTGAGGATCTTCTGTGTACTCCATGGCTGAGAATTCGGGTAATCCATGTAGCGTGGCGTGGCGCTGACGTAGATATTCGATGTCTCGTTTGCCGAAAACGACGTCCATGTGAGGGGTTGGGTTGACGAACGATGGGGTTTGTTTCAGCTCGCCGGTTTCCGCGAGTGATCCCCAGAATTGGCGAGACAGGTGGAATTGGTGGCTGATCTCTACAGCTTTCGCGGGGTCGCTGGGGTCGGGCATGTAGTTCAGTTCGCATAGGCCCGAATGGCCGGTTCCTGCGTTGTTCCACGCGTTGGAGCTTTCGCCGGCGGGTTCGCCGAGCCGTTCGAGTACCTCGATGGACCAATCGGGTTGGAGTCTTGCAATCAATGTACCCAGCGTTGCCGACATGATCCCGGCGCCGATGAGTATTGCGTCGAGTGGGGGCTCTTCGGAACCAGGTTTCAATCCCGACGGTGGCGACGTGAACATGGGCGGCCTTTCCTCAGAGGTTGGGGTGTATGTGCATCGTGGCCCCAAACAGACTCATCCGTCCAATGAAGAAACCATCGGTTTATGATCCGAATATGGATGAGTTTCGATCGGCTGAAGTAGAAGGGCTGGCGCCGCTTCTGGCGGCCTTCGATGTGGCCGCGGAGGAAGGCCACATCACGAGAGCTTCCGACCTGCTCGGGATTCCTCAGTCCTCGCTCAGCCGGAGATTGAAGACGCTCGAAAAGACGCTGGGATTTCAGCTTTTTCAGCCGGTTGGGCGCCGGGTTGCACTGACCTCGGCAGGGCGCGAATTACACGAACTAACTAGCCGCCTCGTCAAGGAGCTGGACAACGCAGTAGGTCTGGTCCGTAGTAACGCGGATCCGGAGGGTGGCCTCGTACGATTCGGGTTTCCACTGACATTGGGCCCGATCAGCGTCCCGTCGCTGCTCGCAGAGTTTCACGAGGCGGCGCCGCGGGTGCGATTGAACCTTGTGCAAGCGCATGGGGAATCACTCGCGCAAATGGTCCGAGACGGGCGTCTGGATCTTGCCGTGATGATTCCAGCGCCGGAGGACTTGCCTACAACGCTGTTGGGGCATCAGCAAATACTCCTGCATGTGGGTACTGGACATCGATTAGCGGCGAGAGATTGTGTCGACCTCGCGGAACTGGTCGACGAGACATTCATCGCGAGTCCGCCCACCTATCACCTTCGGATGTTGCTCGACTCTTGCTGTATGCAAACCGGATTCGAGCCGAGGGTTGCATTCGAGATCACGGAGTTCGAAACGATTCGTGCCCTGGTCTCGCGTGGTCTCGGTATCGCGTTGCTCCCCGTCGCCGAGGTCGATCACCCGGATCTCGTCGCTGTTCCGGTAACGGGCGTTCGCGATCGAACCATCGCGTTGGCCGTCGGCAATTACCGCCTGACGCCCGCCGTAATTCGACTGCGTGATCACCTGATTGCTCGTGCAACAGCGCTTCTCGGGTCGCCGTAAGGACAATGCAGAAGAGGGCCGCACCCTTGCGGGTGCGGCCCTCTTCTTGTGTCACTGATCAGACAGCGCGCACATTGGTGGCCTGAGGACCCTTCTGGCCCTGGCCAACCTCGAACTCCACACGCTGGTTCTCGTCGAGCGACTTGTAGCCGTTGCCCGAGATTTCAGAGTAATGAACGAACACGTCCGGTGTTCCGTCGTCGGGAGCGATGAAACCAAAGCCCTTTTCGCCGTTGAACCACTTCACGATGCCCTGTGCCATACCGATACTCCCTACAAACTCGATCCGGGCCCTCACATCGAAGTCCCGATCTCGATATGTCTATCCTCCCACGCCGCGCAAGTCGAACGGTGGGCGACGTGCAAAAGACGGTAATTCGGAAGCTTTCGAGGAGGGAATGGCAACTGATTTTCGACGCTGGAGCGACCCGATCGCCGAAGGCAGGGACTGGTGGCTCGCCCAACTGCCTGCGGTGATAGATCAGCGGGAATGTACTTGTCCGCTCGAGAACGGTCCATTTTGATCGCTCCGATCTCTCGGAATCGCAAACGTAGGAACCCTATGGAAGATGAGGGTGGGCTAACCTCTCTTTCGCTGTGCCCTCGGCGCGCGCAGCAGCCTAGAAGGAGAGTGCATACATGTACGGTACGATTTGTGAATCTACGACGTCTGAACTGGTGGACCAGCTCAGTCGCCGTGGGTTCTTCGGGGTCGGCGCAGTGGCAGCGGCCGCCATCCTTGCGGGTTGTTCGACGGCGTCAGATGCCGCAGACGCCGGTGAGCAACGCCAAGTCGTCAATGCGCTCGGCACCACCACGATCTCGGGGAAGCCGGAAAGGATCGTTGTTGCCAGCGACTTCACGGATCTGGAATTCCTGCTCTCGCTCGGCGTTCACCCAGTCGCCTACGGCAACACAGGATCGTGGGACCGCGGTTCACTGCCTTGGCAGAGCACCGCGGGAATAGCCGACCTCGAAAGCTTCGGCACCACAGGCGAAATCAACCCGGAAATCATCGCGCGCTACTCGCCGGACCTCATCATCGGAATGAAGACTTATCTCGAACCGGCAGCCGAGAGGCTGAGTCAGATCGCGCCGGTTATCGCGCTGGACTGGACCACCTCGTGGCGTGACGGCGTCGCCACGGTCGGGCAGGCCGCATTTGTCGACGAGGCTGCTGCTGCAGCGATCGCCCGGACCGACGCTCTGATCTCCGACACCGCAGCTTCCCTGAACGGCTTGGGTGGCAAGACGATCATGATCGGCTCGATGTACGGCGATCAGTTGTATGTGCAGGGGGATGCCAGTGCGCCCGGGGTTCTGCTGCGCGAACTCGGACTCGACTATCGCGGATACAACGCCGAGCAGATGACTGCGCTGTCGATGGAGCAGGCGGAGGTACTCGCACCCGCAGACATTTTGCTCAGCCTCGCTTCTGATCAGGAAGCGACGACGAGGTTGGAGAACTTCGCAGTTTTCCAGAACCTCCCCGCGGTGAAGGCGCGATCCTATGTGCCGGTCGAACTTCTGCTCTCGAATGCCTTTGTCGATAATTTCGGTCCACTGAGCGCGCCGTACGCCTTGCCGCAGCTCGCCGGGGTCTTGACCGGGCTTGCGGCGGGCCAGGGAAAACAGCTCCCCTGACCTCGCTTCCGAGCCTATTGACGCCGCGTCGGCCTAGCATCGAAACATGGTGGACATAGATCTGACGGGCCGCGCCGCAGTAGTCGGCGGATCACAACCGCTGCGAGCGATACTCGAAACCCCCACTACCCCCGGCCCGTGGCCGGGGGTAGTGATGATTCACGAGGCCTTCGGGCTCGAGGAGGTGATGCAGCGGCAAGCCAAGCGGCTGGCCGCTGCGGGATTCCTGACGCTCGCTGTCGACCTCTACAGCGCGGGCGGGGCGAAGCGGTGCCTAGTGCCCACCATGACGTCGATGCTTCGAGGACACGGCAAGGCGTTCACCGACATCGAAGTCGCTCGCAGTTGGCTGGTGGAATCCCCGGACTGCACCGGAAAGATTGGTGTCATCGGATTCTGCATGGGCGGCGGCTTCGCGATGGTCAGCGCCGGAGATTTCGACGCTGCCTCGGTCAATTACGGTCAGCTTCCACGCAAACTCGATGAGGCCGTGGTGGATGCGTGCCCGATCGTCGGGAGTTTCGGAGGCAAGGACTTTTCGCTCCGGGGCGCGGCAGCGAAGCTGGAGACGGCGCTCAGCAATGCCGGTATCGAGAACGACGTCAAAGAGTACCCCACCGCCGGCCACGCGTTCCTCAACGACGCGGAGGCCGGACCCAAGGTGCTTCGTCCTTTGGAGCGCATCCTCGGAATCGGTCCCGATCCTGTTGCAGCGCAGGATGCCTGGAAGCGAATCGACTCGTTCTTCGAGCGCCACCTGGCGTGATCAGCGACTGGTTCTCTCACCGCCGTTGACTGCCAATACCTGACCGGTGATCTGCCGGGCACCCGGTGAGGCCAAGAAATGGACGGCTGATGCGATGTCGTCCGGGGTTCCGGCGCGCTTGGTGCTGGTGGATTCGATCAGCATCGCGCGACGCTCGTCCGTCAGAAAGTCCCGGAAGAACTCGGTGTCGGCGATGTAACCGGGGGAGACGATGTTCGCCGTGATGCCTTCTGGGCCCAGTTCGGCGGCCAGATCGACATTCCACGTCGCAACTGCTGCTTTGGCAGCGCCGTACGCTCCAGCTCCCTTGTCGGCGGCAATCGATCCGATGGTGATGACGGCACCGCCACTGGGGATTCGATCTCGAACTGCTGCTGTGGTCAACACTGCCGAGATCAGATTGGAGTCCAGATTGGCCCGCCACCCGGCGGCCAGGGATTCCAGATCTGACGGCGCTTCGCGATCGAAGTCCGTGTTACCGCCGGCGCAGTGCACCACGACGTCGATGGTTCCCGGAAGTGAATCCTGCAGCCGCTTCAGGTCTTTCGGGTCGGAATTGTCACAAGTCAAGGCGTGAACAATATCGCCCAACTCCTCCGCGGTCTTTTCGAGTGGTTCCGTGCGTCGGCCGGTGACAAAAACGGTGTCTCCGTCTCGGGCGAACGCCGCTGCAACTGCGCGTCCGATCCCTGTTCCGCCGCCGGTTACCAGAACTGTGCGTGTCATGCCTACCTCCGTGAGCTACGTTTAGACCTATACGAAGAACGTATCATTTAGAGCTAAACGAGGTGTGCAGTGGTGGGCGACTACAACCCGGACGACGCGGTGGACGCGGTTGCCTTGGCGTGGCTTCGCGAAAGGCCGGGCACGCCCGTAGAGGGTATCGGCATCGTCACCAGGCTGTGGATGTGCGCCAAGCTGCTCGGTGAGGATCGCCGACGGGTACTCGCCTCGGCCGGTGCGGACACAGCGACGCTGGACCTGCTCAGTGTCCTGCGCCGATCCGGCGAGCCGTATCAGTTGACGACTCGCCAGATCACCGAGCAGACCGGAGTCACGGCCGGTGCAATCTCGCAGCGACTCGCGCGCGCGGAGAACGCGGGTCTGGTGGAGAGGTCTTCCGCCGCGGAAGGGTCACGAATAGTGCTCGTGACCCTCACTGCCGCCGGTCACGAACTGGTGGAGCAACTGGTGGACCGAGTCCTCGGCCGTGAAGCCGAACTGACGTCGATTCTCACCGAGCAGCAGCAGGCCGAACTCACCGACCTGCTGCGTGTCTTTCTCGACGGCCTACGCGGCGAACTCGGTGACTCCGGCGTCGCGCACGTCGGGGCTTGATCAGGACAGGCGCTCGAAGACCGCAGCCAGGCCCTGCCCGCCGCCGATGCACATCGTCTCGAGGCCGTAACGCGCTTCGCGACGGTCCATCTCGCGCAACAGGGTGGCCAGGATTCGTCCACCCGTAGCTCCGACCGGATGTCCGAGGGAGATGCCGGAGCCGTTGGGGTTGATGCGTGGGTCGTCGGCCTCGAGATTCCAACTCTGCAGGACTGCAAGTGCTTGTGCCGCAAAGGCTTCGTTGAGTTCGATGACGTCCATGTCCGCCAGGGTCAATCCGAGGCGGCCGAGTGCCTTCTCCGACGCCGGTACGGGGCCGATGCCCATGGTGCGCGGCGGAACGCCCGCAACGCTCCAACTCGCGAGGCGTGCGAGCGGTCGCAGTCCGAGGGTACGAGCTTTGTCGGCGGTGGTGACGATCGCCAGTGCTGCGCCGTCGTTCTGCCCGCTGGCATTACCTGCAGTCACGGTGGAGTCCGGGTCGATCTTTGCGCGCATGGGACGAAGGCGCGCAAGCGATTCCATCGAGGTGTCGGCGCGTGGATGCTCGTCGGTGTCGACGAGCAGGGCCTCGCCCTTGCGCTGCGGAACGGATACCGGAACGATTTCCTCGGCGAAGACGCCGTTCTTCTGTGCTGCGACTGCACGCTGATGGGACTGAACCGCGAGTGCATCTTGATCCTCGCGGCTGATGGAGAACTCGGCGCGCAGGTTCTCTGCCGTTTCGATCATTCCGCCGGGAACCGGGAAGTCACGTCCGCCGGCTGTGACGCGGGCGCGCGCGAGACGATCGCTGAGCGCAACTCCTTCACCCTTGACGCCCCAACGCATTCCGGTTGCGTAGAACTCGGCCTGGCTCATCGACTCGGCACCGCCGGCGAGGACCAGGTCACTGCCACCGGACTGAACCTGCATGACGGCCTGGATGACTGCCTGTAATCCCGACCCGCACCGGCGATCCACCTGCATGCCGGGAACATCGATGCCCAGACCCGCGTTGAGCGCCGCGATGCGTCCGATCGCCGGAGCCTCACCGTTCGGCGAAGCCTGGCCGAGAATGACGTCGTCGATCTCCGCGCCGGAAATGCCGGTACGCGTGACGAGTTCGGTGATCAGCGTCGAGGCGAGATCTTCCGGGGCTACGTCACGGAAGACACCGCCGAAGCGGCCGACAGGGGTACGGAGCGGTTCACAGATGACAACGTCAGGCATTGGTTCTTCCTTGGGTCTGCTCGGTCAGCGGGTGGCAGCCGAGTGATTGTTGGACGACTGAGTACGTCCGAGATCGACGGAGATGGCGTCCGCGGTGGCGACTGCGGCCGGAACCAGTTCACCGCGAACAGCTTCGGCGCTGTAGCGGGCGGCTTGGGTGGAGATGTTGACGGCCGCGACCACGTCACCGGTCGCGTCCCGGATGGGTGCGGCGAGCGAGCGCAGACCCTCTTCGAGTTCCTGATCGACAATCGCGAACCCGTCGGCGCGAATCTTCTCGAGTTCGGCACGCAGTCCGTCGGCGGTGGAGATGGTCTTGCCGGTCAGGCGGGCGAAGGACACTCGGGCGAGGTAGGCGTCCAGTGCGTCGTCCGGCAAGCCGGCGAGCAGAACTCGACCCATGGATGTGGCGTACGCGGGAAAGCGCGTGCCGATGGTGATGGACACCGTCATGATGCGGCTGACCGGAACACGAGCCACGTACACGACGTCGTCACCGTCGAGGATCGACACGGACGTGGATTCACGGACCTTGGCGGACAAAGCTTCCAGATGCGGCCCGGCAATCTCGGGGAGAGACAGACTGGACAGGTAGCTGTAGCCGAGTTCGAGGACGCGAGGCGTCAACCAGAACACCGAACCGTCAGTACGTACGTATTCGAGTTCGACGAGCGTGAGTAGGAAGCGGCGAGCAGTCGCACGCGTGAGATCGGTGTGCCGGGCAACCTCGCTGAGGGTGCGACGCGGGTGCTCACCGTCGAAAGCCTTGATGACGGAAAGCCCACGGGCCAGCGACTGCACGTAGTCCGGGGACGGTCCCGGCGCCTGCTCGCTGCTGTTCTCACTCATGTTGTCTCGTTCTCCTCAGGTTCGGCCGAGAGGTCCGCGAGTGCTTGCTTTCCCAGCGCAAAAGCCAAGTTGCTGTTCGGCACACCCGCATAGACCGCGGTATGGAGAAATACTTCCACGAGTTCGTCGGGATCGATCCCGGCACGCAGCGCAGCGCGAATGTGCATGTCGAGTTCGTGTTCGTTGCCGACGGCAGTGAGGATCGCGAGAGTGAGGAGCCTGCGGGTGTGGTGATCGAGGCCGGGGCGCGACCAGATGTCACCCCACGCCGTGCGAGTGATGAAGTCCTGGAAAGGGGCGGTGAACTCGGTGGCACCGGCAATGGAACGGTCGACGTGGGCGTCGCCGAGCACCTGGCGTCGTACGGTCATGCCGGCCGACACCGCGGCGCTACGTTGGGCGAGCGCAGATGTGTGCGAGGCAATATGCGTTGCAAGTAGTTTGGTGACGCGCCCGGCTTGTTCGACGTTGGCCAGGTGTGCGCCCGGATCGACCACGTGCAGTACCGCATCGGCGATGCCGTCGGCGATCGCACCCAACGTCGACGGAGGCGTCGCCGGATCCTGCTCGCCCGCGACGAGGAGCGTCGGAGCGACGATGCGGGCCAGGTCGTTGCGGCCGTCCCACGTCGAAAGCGCCTCGCAGCAGGCGGCATAGCCCTCGTCAGGTGTGGCTTCGACCATCGCGACGTGACGGGCGACAAGCTCCGGATCATTCTCGGCCAGTCCCGGCGTGAACCAGCGTCCGACGACGGCGGCCGCGATGGACGCGATGCCGTCCGCACGGACAGCCTGCGCACGATCGATCCACGGCTGAGCCGGGGCGAACTGCGAGGACGTGCACATCAACGTCAACGTCTCGACGCGAGTGGGGTGGTGCGCGGCGATCCATTGGCTGACAGCGCCGCCGAGGGAGAGCCCGACGAGATGTACGGACTCGAGTTCGAGCGAATCGAGGAGAGCGATGACATCGCCGGCGAGATCGGCAATTGAGTAGGGGCCCGCAGGCACCGGTGACTTGCCATGGCCGCGATGGTCGACGGCGATGACGCGGTACCGATTCGACAGCGCGTGAATCTGCGGCTGCCACATGGACAGATCGGATCCGAGTGAACCCAGGAGAACTACTGCGGGAGCATCAGGATTGCCGGTCTGTTGAAAGTTGAGCGCGACGCTCATCGAGATCCTCCTGTGGGGCGTTCGGCGAGGGCGCGGTCGACCAGATCGGTGGCGTGGCCCAGATAGTGTGCGGGGTCGAGTAGTTCGGCGATCTCGGTTTCGCTCAGGTGCTCTGCGATGGCGGGATCACGATCCAATCTGGTTCCGGAAGTGGCTGCCGCGGTGACGATGTCGCGCGCTCGATCAGTGTGTGCGGACAGGGCCTTGGTGACACGCTCGGCGAGAATCAGGCCACCGGTGATGTCGAGATTGCGAGCCATCGACTCGGTGTGTACTTGCAGGCCGGTGAGGCTGACGGAAAGCTGGTGCGCCGCTCCGCCTGCCAGACGCAGGAGATCGGTGACGGTTTCCCATTCGGCGTGCCAGGGGCCTGCAGCGCGGGCGAATTCGTGATCCATGTTCGACAGGGCTGTGGCGACCAGTGCGGGAGCACGTCGCGCTGCTGCGCGGGCGGTGATCGCCGCGACGGGATTCTGCTTGTGCGGCATGGCCGATGAGCCGCCCGGAGCGCTTTCGGCGACCTCGGAGAGTTCGGTGGACGCCATGACGGTGATGTCGGTGGCGGGCTTGGAAACAGCGCCGGCGACGATACCGAGGGTGGTCGCGAGTTCTGCGATGGTCACGCGGTCGGTGTGCCAGGGAGCAACCTGCCTGGCCAGGCCGAGTTCGTCTGCCAGTGCGTCGGCGATCCTGAGCCCGTCGGGATACAACGCAGCGAGTGTGCCTGCGGCGCCGCCGAACTGAACCGGCAACGTGGACAGCACGATCTCGAGGCGGATCGCGGCGGCGTCGAGTGCCGTGAACCAACTCGAGGCCAGAAGGCCGAAAGTGGTCGGAAGTGCTTGCTGGCCCAGAGTTCTCGCGACCATCGGAGTGGAGCGATGGAGGCGGGCGAGGTGGGCGGCGGAATCGGCGGCGCGGGTCAGGTCGGCCAGAACCACCGCGCCCGCGCGTCGCGTCAACAGCATCAGCGCACAGTCCATGATGTCCTGACTGGTGGCGCCCGGGTGCACCACGGAGGCAGGCACACCTTCCTGTCCCACCCTTTCGCGCAGCATCTTCACCAGCGGAATGACGGGATTTCCGCCGGCGGCCGACGCGCGGCCGAGCGCCACGATGTCCAGACCGCCCGGTTGTGAGAGTTCGGCCGCGGCAGCAGCCACCGCGGCGCAATGTTCCCCGTCCGCCAACCCGACTGTGGCCATCGCACAACTCAGTGCGGCCTCCACGTCGAGCAACGCGGTGACCCACGCCTGGTCGGACAGGTGCTCCGATACGCGGGTGGCCCCGAACACCGGGTCGAACAGTGCGCCGCGAGTGGGCATGTGTACTCCTCTTACAGCTCGAAGAAGGGCGTCTCGACGCCGTTCGCGTCCTCGTCCTGAACATAGACCGTCCAGGAGTACCCACCGTCGACCTTGGTTGCAACCAGCTTCGCGCGTTCGGTTTCGCTCAGTGAGGACAGCACCGGATCTGTTGCGTGTGCGTCGGCGTCTTCGGGGAAGTACAAGCGGGTGACCAGGCGGTCGAGCATGCCGCGAGCGAAGACCGACACGTTCACGTGTGGGGCCTCGTCCGCATCCGTTTCAGTGGGCTGCGCACCGGGCTTGACAGTGTGGACCAATGCAGTGCCCGTGGGATCCGCTGCGCTGCGGGCGAATCCGCGAAAACCAGCCGGAGTGAGCTCCACTGCGCCACGGGGATCGTCCGGATGGTTGAAGCGTCCGAGCGTATCGGCCTGCCATGTTTCGATCATCGCGTCCGCGACGGGTGTACGGGCGCCGTCGATCACCGTGATGGCCAGCGTGATTCGTCCGGGGGTATCGCTCGGGGCAGCGTCGGGGCCGTCCGTCCAGGGGAGGCCGATGTGCCAGTACGGCCCGACGGTCTGAGAGGGCGTGACCCCGAAGGGGGCAGTGGTGAAGTCGCCGGGGACGACCGGATAAGTGGGTGCGGGCTTCGCGGTGTGATCAGTCATCGTGGTCTTCCTCGTTCTCGAATACGGAGGCATTACGGCCGCGCAGGACGATGTCGAAGCGGAACCCGAGAGCCCAGTTGGGGACTGTGGCGTCGTAGTCGAAGACGCTGACCATGCGGTGACGTGCTGCTTCGGGTACCGCGTTGTAGATCGGGTCCTGGAAGAACATCGGATCGTCGGGGAAGTACATCTGCGTCACGAGGCGCTGCGTGAATGCCGTGCCGAACAGCGAGAAATGGATGTGTGCCGGTCGCCAGGCATTGTCGTGGTTCATCCACGGGTAGGCGCCCGGCTTGATCGTGGTGAAGCTGTAGTGGCCGTTCGCGTCGGTGACGCAGCGACCCAGGCCGTTGAAGAACGGATCCAGCGGCGCGGGCCAGTTGTCGCCGGTGTGGCGGTAGCGTCCACCGGCGTTGGCCTGCCACACCTCGAGCAGTGTGTGGGGGACGGGTTTTCCGTCGCCGTCGAGTACGCGGCCGTGAACGACGATGCGCTGTCCCTGTGCTTCGCCGCCGTTGGCAATGGTCAGGTCGTTTTCGCCGGCGCCGACGCGATCCTCGCCGAATACCGGCCCGGTGAGCTCCGTGAGCCGCTGGGGGAGCAGCTTCAGCGGCTGCTTCGGGTGGCGAAGGGAAGTCGTCTTGTAGTCCGCGAAATCGGCCGGGGCGTTGACGCCAGTCGGCCGCTGGTACCTCGGCGGTAGATGCAGCATAGGGAACCTCGTCGTTCGGTTACGTGAAGTTGTTCGCAATGTGTACACGTGTTGCGCTCTGCGAACAGAATAGTTCGTAGATGTGACCCAGGCAATGCCGGGGGTGAAAAATGTTCGTTATGCGGACGGGGGTTCACAATACGTACGGGTCGCGCTACTGTGATCGACATGATGGACAAAGTCATTCCCACTGCTGCCGAGGCCGTCGCCGACGTGCCGGACGGCGTCACGATCGCTGTCGGAGGTTTCGGGCTCGTCGGAGTGCCGGAAATCCTCATCGATGCGCTCCTCGAGCAGGGCGCGACATCACTCGAAACGGTGAGCAACAACTGCGGCACCGACGGGTTCGGGCTCGGAGTGCTTCTGGAGAAGGGGCGTATCCGTCGTACTGTCAGCTCGTACGTCGGCTCCAACAAGGAGTTCGCGCGTCAGTACCTTTCCGGTGAGCTGGAAGTCGAACTCACGCCGCAGGGCACGCTCGCCGAGCGCATGCGCGCCGGGGGAGCGGGCATCCCCGCGTTCTTCACCCCGGCCGGCGTCGGCACCCAGGTCGCCGACGGCGGCCTGCCACTGCGTTACGACGGTAACGGCGGCATCGCAGTTGCCAGTCCGCCCAAGGAAACTCGTGACTTCGACGGCGTCACCTACGTGATGGAGCGCGGCATCGTCGCCGACTATGCACTGGTCCATGCCTGGAAAGGTGACCGGCATGGCAACCTCGTCTACCGCGCGAGTACCCAGAACTTCAATCCGGCTGCAGCAACGTCGGGGCGCATCACCATTGCGCAGGTCGAGCACCTCGTAGAGCCGGGTGAGCTCGACCCCGCCGAGATCCACACGCCGGGCATTCACGTTCAGCGTGTTGTCCACGTCGGCCCCGTGACGGTCGGCATCGAGAATCGGACGGTACGAGCATGACTTCTGTACTACCCACCAAACTCACCCGCGAAGAGATGGCGGCCCGCGTCGCGCGCGAACTCGAGGACGGGCAGTACGTGAACCTCGGCATCGGTATGCCGACGCTGGTTCCGAACTACCTCCCGACCGACATCACCGTTGTATTGCACTCGGAGAACGGCGTTCTGGGCGTGGGGCCGTACCCGACCGAGGACGAACTCGATCCCGAGCTGATCAATGCGGGCAAGGAGACCATCACCGTTCTCCCCGGTGCGTCGTTCTTCGACTCCTCAGCGTCGTTCGGCATGATCCGCGGCGGCCAGGTCGACGTTGCCGTGCTCGGTGCCATGCAGGTCAGTGCCACCGGAGACCTCGCGAACTGGATGATCCCTGGCCACATGGTCAAAGGCATGGGCGGCGCGATGGATCTGGTCCACGGCGCAAAGCGTGTCATCGTGATGATGGAGCACGTCTCGAAGAAGGGTGAGCACAAGATCGTCGAGAAGTGCTCGCTTCCGCTGACCGGTAAGGGCTGCGTCCAGCGAATCATCACCGACATGGCCGTGATCGACGTGACTGACGACGGTCTCCGCCTGGTGGAGACGGCGCCGGGCATCAGCGTCGAGGACGTGGTTGCTGCTACCGGAGCGAAACTGATTCTTTGACAGTCTGTTTCATCTGATGGCTCAGCCGCCGGGTCGTGACTTCCATCCGACCTGGCGGCTGTTTTACGCCCCGACGTCGCTCAGCTCGCTCTCGACCGGAATCCAGAGCTCGAACCGTGCGACGGTGAAATCGTCGTTGTATTCGGTACGCATGATCTCGGGACCAGGTACGGAGCGAAAAGGGTTGGCAGGGAACCATTCCGTGTAGATATCTCGCCACAAATACTGCACAGATTCGATTTCCGACCCGTCGGCGGTGAAGACGGCCCACGTGTGTGCGTCGACCGTCAGCAGATCGAAACCCGTGGGTGAAGGTTTGCCGGTGACCACTCCCAGGTAGTAATCCAGTTCTGTGCCTTCGGTTCTGGGATGCGCCAAATTGTCGACGACACTGACGATTCCCGCCGGGTCCTGATCGGAGAGCTCGCGCAACCCTCGCAACGCAACCTTGTCCACGGAGCGGGTGAAATCTTCGATCGCAGAATTGGGACCTTCGTGAACCAATGGAACCCGGGTCTTGAACCCGACTACCGTCAGGGCAGGTTTGTCCACAAGCATGTAGTCCATCGGTGTGGCTCCTTCCAGTGTCACGTGAATGACAAGTTTCTGTTGGGATTTGAGAACGGCGGGAGCGCGTTTGACCGCGCCGGGGCTCACGCCGTGAAATGCGGTGAACGCTCGTGTGAAGGCTTCCGCGGACGAGTAGCCGTACTTCACGGCGGTCTCCAACACTCCTGATCTGCTGACGGACAACTCGGCACCAGCCAGGGTGAGTCGACGTCGACGGATGTATTCGGATACGGGAATGCCGGCCAGGGCCGAGAACATCCTCCGAAAGTGATACTCCGAGGTGGTTGCCAGCCTTGCCATCTCGGCTGTCTCGATCTCGCCGCTCAGATTGCTTTCGATGTAGTCGAGCGCGCGGTTCAGTCCGTCGATCATCGTGTCTTCCTGTTCACGGGTTTCACGCTACGCAGATCACTTGGGCCGTACCCGACTATCCGTGCCCGAAAAAGTAGGGCAGGAAATGCATCTGGACAACTCAGTTAATCATCATTATCTTGAATCGAACATCGATGGCTGACCAGGAGGCACAGTGAGCACCCGTTTTCCGCAGGCTGAATTGACCGAGGTGCCCGAGGACATCGCCGCCAAGATTCTCGAGATCCAGGAGAAGTCGGGGTTCGTGCCCAACGTCTTCCTGATGTTCGCTCGGCGCCCAGCCGAGTTCCGGGCATTCTTCGCATACCACGACGCGATCATGCTCAAGGAAGATTCCGCACTCACCAAGGGTGATCGAGAAATGATCGTCACCACGATCTCTGCGGCCAACAAATGTACGTACTGCGTTGTCGCGCACGGCGCAATTCTGCGTATCTACGAGAAGAAGCCGCTGGTTGCCGACCAGGTTGCGGTCAACTATCGCACCGCAGAAATCTCCGATCGTCAGCGCGCGATGCTCGACTTCGCCACCAAGGTGAACTCCGCCTCGCACGAAATCGCCGACGCCGACTTCGACGCCCTTCGTGTGCACGGCTTCGGCGACGAGGACGCGTGGGACATCGCCGCGATCACTGCATTCTTCGGGCTCAGCAATCGCATGGCGAGTTTCTCCGGCATGCTGCCCAATCCGGAGTTCTACCTGATGGGGCGCGTTCCGCGGTCCTGATTCTTGCGGGTAGAGCAGCAGCTCTCAATTTTTCGGACCGACCGGTCGTAACGTCTGGAAGTCAGCCGACGAAGTAAAGGCTGTCCACGCCGGAATTGCCGTCTTCGTAAAGAAGGCCGAAAGGTTGAGCGCTATGTCGGAGAAGTCCATCGCCCATTCTCGGAGGGTCCGCTCTGCGGCCGCCGGTGCCGTACTAGCTCTCGGATTGGCGGTGGGCGGCACGGGAATTGCATCGGCAGAGCCGGAAACCGTGTGTACCCCGAGCGCTGATCCGCTGGTGACCTGCGCCGAGGAAGAGGCAGCTGCCACCACCGACGCCGACGCGGCGACGAGCACCGAGACCACGCCGGAGAAGGTTGAAGCCGGGGTCGCCGGCACGGGCAGTGCCGAAACCGCTGGTACGGACGCTGCAGCACTGGCGGAAGCCGAAGCAAAAGCCAAGGCAGCTGCCGACGCGGCAGCGAAGGCCGCCGAAGCAGCCGCGACGGCAGGGGTCGACTCGTCCGCAGCGACAGACACTTCGGTGAAGGCGACCGAGGCAATGACCCAGGCGAGCGTCGAGGCAACCAAGGCGGCGGTCGAATCGACCAAGGCCAAGGCGGAGGCCGGGGCCGCGGAACAGTCTGCCAAGGAAGCCGAAGAGGCGGCCAAGGTTGCGGAGTCCGCGGCGGCCGATGCCAAGGAGGTAGCAAAAACAGCTCAGGCAGAAGCCGACGCGGCCGCGGCCAAGGCTGCTGAACTCGAGGAGGCTGCGAAGGCCGCCGGTTCGGGGCCCAAGACCGAAGAGGCAGCAAAGGCGCGCGCCGAGGCTAATGCTCTGCAGGCCAAGGCCGATGAGGCGAAGGCTGCCGCGGATGCAAACGCCAAACTGGTAGCGGACAAGAACAAGGAAGCCGAGGAAGCCTTCAAGAACTGGGATTTCGCGAAGGCAGCCGTCGCTAAGGCTCAGGCGTTGGCCGCAGCTTGGAATGCCAAGCAGCTCGCGATCACCGTCAAGGAAACTCAGAAGGTGGCCTCCGCCGCCGAAACCACCGCCAAGGCAGCCGAGTCCGCAGCCGCCACCGAGGTAGAAGCTGCCACCGCCGCCCGTAAGGCTGCTGATGAAGCGGCAGCTACCGCAGCTTCCGCAGAGAAGGACGCTGCCGCTGCACAGAAGGCCGCGGAGACGGCGCAGGCCGAGGCCGATGCTGCAGGGGAGGCGGCCACCGACAAGCGAGCAATCGCCGACGAAAAGGCTGCCGAAGCCGCCAAGAAGGCCGAAGCTGCCGAAGCAGCGAGTAAGAAGGCGCAGGATCTCTACCTGGCCGCCGAAGACGCGAAGGCCGCAGCCGACGCCGCAGCAGCAAAGGCAAAGGAAGCTCAGGCCGCCGCAGCCGCCGCAAAGGCCGAAGCGGATGCAGCGCAGAAGATCGTCGACGAGCTCAAGGCAAAGGGCGAGAAGGAGATCGACAACGGAACAGGCGTCGGCGGTGAAGTGATCATCGGTGAGCACACTGACGACGGCTCCGGGGTCACGAAGGTCGACGAGACCACCGCTGTAGTGAACAAGACCGGCGTCAAGCTGGTCGGCTACTACAACAACAAGGGAGCCTTCGACGTCGTCGACTACTACGTCACCGATGCCGACGGCGATCCGGCGCTCGCCGGAAGCCTGCCCCCGGTCGACCTTGCTCTCGGTGACACCGCAAGCAGCAGCACCAGCGGTAGCAGCAACTCCAACCTGCCGGCTGTATTGATCGGCGTCGGAGTCGTGGGCGCTGCCGCCGCAGCAGCTACGACGGTGGTTGTTCGTCGCAAGCGTCATGACGGCCCGGGCAACACGTCTGCGTAGCGCCGGTCTCTCGGCGGTAGCGATCCTCGCCCTCCTCGTATCCGGATGTTCGGGCGAGAACGCGGGATCGCTACCTGACCGCTCGCCGGTGCAGTCGCATATCGCGGCTGCACCGGCTTCGGTGACCGTCGATCCGGCAGAACCCGAGAGGATCGAGTTGAGGTCTGCGTCCGGGGTCACGTACCTGAGCAGTCCGTTGCACTCGGAGAAACTGATGCGCGGCGGCGAGAGTGGGCAGCAACTGAATCCCGTCGACGAACTGCCGGTGTGGTGGGGTGAAAGCGGAATGCCGGGAACGTCGACCACACAAACAGTTGTCGTGGTCGGCCACAACTACACCACTCGCGAAGCACCGTTCCGGGCGCTCCGGGTAGTGGAGCCGGGCGATCGAATTCTCCTGGGTACACCGAACGGCACGCTTGAGTACGACGTCGAAACAGTCGGACCGCTGCACAAAGGTTCGCTGCTGGGCGCTCACGAGTTGCGCGAATCGGTTCCGGGACGGCTGATCCTCGCCAATTGTGATGTCGTCGAAGGAGAGTCGACCGACGACAATTACGTCGTCATCGCCCAGCTGGCAGCGCACTGAATCCGTGGCAGTGCAAGAATAGGTACATGGATTCCCTCGGACTTCTCTCGGAACTGGTAGCTCTCGACACGGTCTCGGGGGAGGCCGCTCCTCAACGGCGGGCGATGGATTCGATTGTCTCGTTGGTTCTCTCACGTGCGCCACAGGCGAAGGTGGAGTCAGACCTGACCGGCAATCATCCCTGGGCCTTGATCACCAACGAAGCTGCACCCTCGGCCGCGAGACTACTGTTCGCCTGCCACGTGGACACGGTGCCAGTGGGCACTGTCTCCGACTGGGAGTTCGACCCGTACGCCGCACAGGTCGACGGCGAATTGTTCCTCGGCAGAGGGACATCGGATATGAAGGCCGGCCTTGTTGCCGCTACTGCCGCGGTTGTCGACGCTTTCGAACGTGGAGTCCCGGTCGCGCTGTTGCTGACGAGCGACGAGGAAATCGGATCGCTCGGGGCTGTTCGTTCGGCCGACGCCGTTGCGAATCTCGAGGTCGGGGCCGTCATCGTTCCCGAGGCGACCGGCAATCGCATCAACCTGGGGCACCGCGGCGCACTGTGGCTCGAAGTGTCCGTCAAAGGAAAAGCCGCGCACGGGAGTACGCCGCAGCGAGGAACCAACGCCGTCCTCAAACTGCTTGACGTCGTCGACCGAGCCCGGCGTGAGCTTCCGCTGTCGTCCGACGCGTTTCTGGGTGCCGAAACCTGGAACCTCGGCTTGGTCGGCGGGGGTTCGGCTCCGAACATCGTGCCGGACAGTGCACGTGCGGTGATCGATCACCGCACGGTGGGAGACGGCGCCGACCTGCTCGCGTGGTGGCGAGCCCAACCAGAAGTCGACTCGGTGGAGACGTCGATTCATCTGGGAGGTGTGCGTACCGACGCGTCGGATCCGTGGTTGGCTACCTTGCCTATCCCTGTTGCAACCGAACCGGTTTCGTACTTCACCGACGCTTCGGTACTGGCCGCCGCCGCCCCTGGTGCTCCCGTCGTGATCTGGGGCCCTGGCACTCCCTCGCTGATGCATGCGGCCAACGAAAGCGTCAAGGTTTCCGAACTGGACGATGCGATCGCTGCTTACGGTGCGGTTGCCGCCGCTTGGCCGACGGTGGACTGACGGACAATCAGTTCAGGAGCAAGCGCGATGTGGGCTGTCGACTCGGAAGAGTTGTTCATCGCCTGATCCAGAAGTCGCACAGCTTCTTCCGCGATTCTTTCCTGCGGCTGCCCGACGGTGGTCAACGGCGGGTTGCACAATTCGGAGAATGGGATGTTGTCGAAACCGGTGACCAGAACGTCGCCGGGAACGTCGATGCCCAATGTGTGACACGTCTGCAACACGCCAAGTGCGATCAAGTCGTCGGCGCAGACCAGGGCGTCGGGGCGAGTTTTGCCGGTCAGGATGATGTTGGATGCCGTGCGCCCCCACTCGATCGAGTACTCGCCGAGTTGTGTCCACTCGTCACGAGTTTCGATGCCCATTCGATCCGCGTGGCGGAAGAAGCCGGCCCGGCGAAGTTCTGTTGACGAATTGGTCAGCTCGGAACTGATGAAGGCGGCTGATTGCGCGCCACGCTCGGACAGATGCTCCATCACCAGGGATTGAGCGGCGTCGTCGTCGACGCCGACCCAGTCCGTCTGGGTATCCATTGCAAACCGGTCCAGTTGAACGACCGGAAGCGTTGCCGCGCTGGCTCGGACGGCTTCGGCACTCAGTTCGCCGTGGCACGGGCTGATGATGATTCCGTCCACTTGCCGGGAGACGAGCGACTTGAGCCGCTGCGCTTCCACGTCGGGATCGGAACGAGAATCGCACAGGAACAGTTGTAGGCCGCGCCGAGCGAGGACGTGTTCGACGTTGACCACCAGCGAAGTGAAGAAGGGGTTCGCGATACTCGGAACCACCATTCCGACAGTGTCCGTCCGGTTGCGACGCAGTGAGCTGGCGATGATGTTTCCCGAGTATCCGAGAGAATCCGCGGCTCGTTTGATCGTCGCTGCAAGCTCGTCCGAGACAGGGCGGGATCCGGACAGTGCCCGCGACACGGTGGCCGTCGACACCCCGGCCAGTTCCGCGACATCGCGAATGGTCGCCTTGCGCATGCGTCCCCCGTTTTCTGCTCGATTCGGGTCCGAGGTTATCGAACCGCACGGTCCAGTGTCCCGCATGTAACGCGATTGAGGCAATCGTTTACACATTCGAATTGTGAAATCCTTGACACAACCCGGTGTTGATCGCATAACCTGCTAATTCATCAAGGCAATCGATTACATCGTGTGCAGATCTTGTGCATGGACATACAGCGCAAATCTTGCGCATGGAATGGGGTAGCTGAAGTGACCGCATCACCGCTCGGAGTCTTTCCGCCCAAGCCCTCGGCGCTGGCAGAGATGTTCACCGGCACGCCCTCTCTCATCGGGGCCATTCACCTCCCGGCCCTGCCGGGCAGCCCGCACTACACCGGGCAGCCGGTTTCGGAAATTGCTCGCTTCGCCGTCGAGGAAGCACACGCGTATGTCGACAACGGTTTCGACGGTGTGATCGTCGAAAATCACTGGGACATACCGTTCCTCAAGCCCGGCGAACACGGATACGAAACCGCCGCCAGCATGGGAGTCATCACGGCAGCGGTGGTCGGCGAGTTCGGCAAGGCGGTCGGCGTCAGCATCCTGTCCAACGCCGGCGAGTGCGGAGTGGCCGCAGCGTGGGCGGCAGGCGCGAGTTTTGTGCGCGTCAATCAGTGGGCAAATGCCTACATTGCCAATGAGGGATTCATCGAGGGTCAGGCGGCCAAGACGACGCGCTTCCGCCATCGCATCGGCGCCGACCCGGTCCGGATCTTCGCTGACGTGCACGTCAAACACGGTGCGCATGCCATTGTCGCGGACCGCACTGTCGCGGAACAGACCGAAGACGCCGAGTTCTTCGACGCAGATGTTCTGATCGCGACGGGTTCGCGCACCGGTGACGCCGCTTCGGTCGACGAGGTTTCCGTGATCCGAGACAACACCGTTCTTCCGGTGATCATCGGCTCCGGCATCACGGCTGCCAATGTCGCAGCGCTGATGAAGGAATGCGACGGCGCGATAGTTGCATCCTCGGTGAAGGACAATGGACGCTGGTGGGGACGGGTCGCAGGCGAGAAGGTCCGCGAACTGTCCCGGGCCGCAGGAAAGTAACCATGATTGTCTTTTGTGGATACGCCAACAACGATGTGACGGTACATGTCCCACACGTACCGGTACTCGGTGAGCGCGTTCAGGCAACGGCCATCAGTCAGATCGACGGTGGAATGAATGCAAATGCTGCGGTATCCGCGGCCAGAATGGGCGCGCAAGTGATCTTTGCCGGTGCCGTGGGCCCGGACGCGCGGTCCACCGAGTTTCTCGAAGCCCTCGAGGCAGACGGCGTCGACACCAGTTGGTCGCCGCGAGATGCGTTCCTGTCGACGGCAGTTGTTCTCATCGCGCAGGACGGCGATCGCTCCATCATCAGCCAGGACGACCCGAACGATGCCGAACGCATCGGAGTTGTCGTCACCCGATTGGCCGCTGCCGGCGGTGGACGACTGTTCCTCGACGGATACCGTGCGGTCTTCCTCCCGGATGAACTACCGGGAAGCGTAAGTCTGGTAATCGATCTGGACGGTTGTGAAAACAAAGCCGCGGCACTGCGCGCGTTCGCTCTGGCCGACCACGTCGTCGTAGGGCGTGCCCTGTGGGAAGGCGAGTTCGGGATCGGTTTCGACCAGTGGCAGACTCTGGCCGCCGAGCACCACACCCATCTGCTGGTGACCGACGGCTCGCGAGGTTGGACACTGGCCACACCGGACGGCGAGGTGACGAGCGAACCGGCAGTAGCGGTCGACGTCGTCGATGCAGTCGGGGCCGGTGATTGCTTCGGCGGTACGTACATCGCTTTTGTCGACGCCGGGCGATCACCGGTGGACGCCGCACGACTCGCCGGGGCATCGGCTGCATTGGCTTGCGCCACCGCAGGCCCCCGCGGATGCCCCACCCGAGATGAATTGGACAGCTTCACAGCAACATTGACCCCTCACACCCTTTTGGAGACTCGATGATGAAACGTGCATTGCCTCTGGCGCTGGGAGCTGCAGTCGCGCTCACGCTCACCGCTTGTGACTCGGCTTCGTCGAGTGACTCGAAGGACGCATCGGGGGGCTCGTCCATCCCGCAGCCGACCCGGGTCGCCGAAAGCTGTGACGGGACGAACGGCAAGCTCAAGGTCGGTCTGGTGACCATCAACCTCCAGGCGCTGTACTTCAACCAGATCAACAATGCCGCGAAGAACGTCGCGGACAAGGCAGGCGTCGACCTGCAGATCATCAGCGGCAACGACGATTCCGTCGCGCAGGCCAACGCCTTCGACAATCTGATCGCCGCCGGAGTCGACGCGATCATCGTCGATGCAATCGACACGGACGGAATCAAGCCGTCGGTGGTCAAGGCCAAGAACGCGGGCATCCCCGTCGTCGCGGTCGACGCGACCATCGACGATCCGGCACTGTCGACTCAGGTCGGTACGGCCAACGCCGAGGGTGGCGCCAAGATCGGAAACACCTTGGCCGACGTCGCGAACAACACCGGAACGGTCGGTATCGTCGGCGCGCTCAACAGTACTGTCCAGTTGGAGCGGCAGAAGGGCTTCACGGAGACCGTGACCGGCCGCGGAATGACCGTCGGCACCGTCGTGGACGGACGTAACATTCAGGAGAACGCACAGACCGCAGCGGAGAACCTGCTGACCGGCGGTGGCGACATGAAGTACGTCTACGCAACCGGTGAGCCGGCACTGATCGGTCTCGTCGCGGCGGTCAACAGTCAGAAGGCGCAGGATCGCATCGAAGCAGTCGGTTGGGATCTTTCGGATCAGGCGGTAGGCGGACTCAAAGCCGGTTGGCTTAAAGGCGTGGTCCAGCAGAACACCTTCGAATTCGGCCATGAGGCAATGAATTCGGCAATCGACCTGGCTTGCGGACGCGGCGCTCCGGCAAACATCCCGGTTCCCACCCAGATCGTGACCCCGGAGAACGTGGCCGACTACATGTACTACTTGGAGAAGTAATCATGGCACCTCCACTGATCGAACTCTCGGGCATCACCAAGTCGTACGGACCGGTGAAGTCCCTTCAAGGAGTGGACCTTCGGCTGGCGAAGGGTGAAGTACTCGGAGTGGTCGGCGACAACGGCGCCGGTAAGTCCACTCTGATGAAGATTCTCGCCGGTGCGGTTCAGCACGACGGCGGCGAAATGCGCGTCAACGGTGAACCAGTGCGCTTTTCGACGCCTCTCGACGCCCAGCAGAAGAAGATCGGAATCGTCTACCAGGATCTGGCTCTGTGCGACACGCTGGACGTCGCCAGCAATCTGTTCCTCGGCAGAGAACCGCGAAAAGGCCCCTTCCTCGACCGGCATGCCATGCACGAGAAGGCGGCTCACATTCTCGCCGACCTGCATGTCAAGGTGAAGTCGACCTACCAGGAGATCGGGCAACTGTCCGGCGGACAGCGGCAAACCGTCGCGATCGCCCGCGCAGTCTCCTTCCGCCCAGACGTACTGATCCTCGACGAGCCCACCGCAGCGCTTGCCGTCGCCGAGGTCGAGTCGGTGCTCAAGCTGATCACGGACGTCGCAGCGGCCGGCGTGGGCGTCATTCTCGTGACACACCGCCTGCAGGACCTGTTCCGCGTGTGTGACCGAATCACGGTCATGTACGAGGGGCAGAGTGTCGACGACGTTCCGATCGGCGACCTCAACATCGAGTCCCTCGTCGGACTCATCACTCGAACTCCGGTGCCGCAACGGACATCGGCAGCAACACAGGGAGCCACGGCATGACCACTCTCGAGAAGACCCAGGCGCCGATCGAGCGCAAGCTCGCCGCGAAACCCTCCTTGTGGGACAGCGTCAACAAGCCCACCCTCGCGATGCTGGCGGTGACAGTTGCTGTCGCAGCCGTCTTCTCGGCGACCACGTCGTCGTTCCTGACATTCACGAACCTGTCGAACCTGGCAACCCAGATCGCTCCGGTTCTGATCATCGCGGTGGCGATGACTTTCGTGATCACGGCAGGTCAGATCGACCTGTCCGTCGGTGCGATCGTCGCGTTCGTCGCGGCGATGAGTGCCGAGCTTATCCAGGCCGGCGTCGATTCGTCCCTGGTCTTCGTCGCCGCCCCGGTGATGGGTGCGGCCTGGGGCCTGGTCAACGGATGGCTCGCTGCCTATCAGGGTATTCCGCCGTTCATCGTGACTCTGGCGACGATGTCCGTCATTCGCGGTATCGCGCTGTATCGGACCGAAGGATTCTCCGTTCCGGTTCCTGCCGACACTTACTTCGCGAAGCTCGGAACTGCTGAGTTCCTCGGGTTCTCCGCCAGCGCCTGGATTGCTCTCGTCGTCGTGGTCATCGGAGCAATTGCGCTCAACCGCATGCGCTTCGGGCGCTATGTCACCGGTATCGGCTCCAACGTCGAATCCGTGCGACGGTCCGGCGTCAACACGCGTCGTGTGCTCATGATGACGCTCGTCTTCACCGGCTTGGCTGCCGGTATCGCGGGACTGCTGATCGCGGCTCGACTGGGCTCGGGTTCGGCCAACTCCGCAACGGGATTCGAGCTCACCGTGATCACCGCGGTGGTTCTCGGTGGCACCAATCTCTTCGGCGGTCGCGGCACCGTGATCGGTACCGTCATCGGCGCCGTCCTGACCGGAATCATCGCCAACGGATTGACCCTGCTCGGCGTGAGCCCGTTCCTGACGCCGATCATCACCGGTGTCGTTCTGCTACTGGCCATCTGGATCAACATGCGCGGACATACACTGAGCGCGCTGTGGCGACACCTGCAGTCCGCACCGTCGGGGCCTGCACGCTCATGAGCAAGGTTCGTACTGTCACGGGAACCGTGGACAGCTCGGAACTCGGACTGGTTCTCCCACACGAACATCTGCACAACGACGTCACCGGTGCGTACACCGAGGCCCCGGATCCGGTTGTGGCACAGCGGTTGGCCGGTCCGGTACGCGCCGAGGATGCCTGGCTTCTTCACGACAATCCGTATTACAGTCTCGACAATTGTCGAGTCGACGACGGATCGGCCGTGGTGGAAGACCTTGCGGACTTCGCCCGCCTCGGTGGTCGGACGATCGTCGATCTGACACCGCCGGGACTGGGCCGGGCACCGGAGAAGCTGGCGGAGTTCTCGCGAAAGTCAGACGTGCGAGTGATCATGGGTTCAGGGTGGTACCTCGAGACGACCCATCCGGTCGAGGTCCACGAACTCGGTGTCGACGATCTGGCAGGTTCGCTCGTCGAGGAGTTCGATCCGGCAAAGGAATTGGCTCCTGGCGTGATCGGGGAGATCGGAGTCTCCCCGCTCTTCACTCAGAACGAGGCGAAAGCGTTGCGGGCGGCATGCATCGCCCAGCGCGAGGTGGACGTGCCCCTGTTCGTCCACCTTCCGGGCTGGCAGCGCGTGGGACATCACGTCGTCGACATCGTGGTCGACGAGATGGGCGTCGATCCGCAAGCAGTGGTCCTGTGCCACATGGACCCGTCCGGACACGACGCCGACTACCAACGATCGCTCGCCGACCGCGGTGTCTTTCTCGAGTTCGACATGATCGGGATGCCTTTCGATTTCCCCGGCGAGGGTCTTTCGCCGCATCCGGCGGAAACAGCCACTGCGGTAGCCGGATTGGTCACCTCCGGTCACGCATCACAGCTCCTGCTCAGTCACGACCTCTTCCTCAAATCAATGCTCAGAAAGCACGGCGGAAACGGATTCTCCTACGTACCACTCGCCTTCGCCGCCCGATTGGTGCGCGCAGGCGTAGATCCCCAGCAAGTGTCCGCACTGATGCGAGACAACCCGAGGTCGCTCTTCGAGCAGGCCGCGAAAGGAAACAGAAGCAGTCATGGGTAAACGAGTACTGATCGCCGGCGAGAGCTGGATGACGACGTCGACGCACGTCAAGGGCGTCGACGAGTTCAGCGTCCATTCCTACGTCGAGGGTGTCGGTCCGCTTCGGGATGCGCTCACCTCACGTGGCCACGACGTGACACACATGCCCGCACACCTGGTGCCGACGCAGTTCCCTGGTACCGCAGAAGCGTTGTCCCAGTTCGACGTCGTCGTTCTCTCCGACATCGGAGCGAACTCGCTGCAGCTGGCTCCCGGCGTGTTCGACCAGTTCCGCGCCGGCGAGGATCGCCTTGTCGCGCTTCGTGACTGGGTGAACGCCGGCGGCTCACTGATGATGATCGGTGGCTACCTCTCGTTCTCCGGATTCCAGGCGCGAGCAGCTTTCCGCCAGACCGCGATCGCCGAGGTACTGCCCGTGACGATGCTGGCCGAGGACGATCGCGTCGAGACACCGGCTGGGATCGTTCCCACCGTCGTCGATGCTGCTCACCCGGCTCTCGGTAATGCCGGCGATTCCTGGCCCGCGCTCCTGGGATACAACCGCGTCGTCGCGAAGGACGGTGCCGTGGTTCCCGCCACCATCAACGGCGATCCGCTTGTCGCTGCCGGTGAATACGGCGCCGGACGGTCGATCGTCTTCACCTCGGACTGCTCGCCGCACTGGGCTCCGCCGGAGTTCTGTGAGCAGTGGCCCGGATACACCGACCTGTTCGACGGCTTGATCAGTTGGGTCGCCGGCGAATGAGTCGCTCCTCAGACCTGCTCGCGCGGCAGCAGAGTAATCTCGCTGCCGCGCGGGCGGTTCCATTCATCGAGGACACCATCGGCGGGACGTTGAGTGATGAGGGATTCCGCCGGTACCTCGTGATCGAAGAGGCATTCGTACTTACGGCCGTCAAGGTGTTGGGGTTGGTGGTCGCCGAATCCCCGACGCTCGACGACGCGCTCGACCACGTGACGTCGATGTCGAACCTGGTGGGCGAACAGCGCGAGTATTTCGCGCAGTTGCGTTCCCGCTTCCCATATGAGGGTGACGCAGCGGCGCTGGTCGAGGAGTCGGCCGTGCTGTCCACGCATGCCTTGACCCTCGCTCGCGAAGAGGGGAGGGCGGCGGCCCTGGTTGGTATGTACGCCGCGGAAACCCTGTATCTGTCGTGGTGCCGGGAGGCGGCGGCAGTGAAGGTAGATCGCGAACCAGCGTTGCAGGACTGGGTGGACATGCATGTCGCTCCGCCGTTCGTGTCCCAGGTGGCGGTGCTGGCGTGCGAAGTGGACGCCATGCCCGAGTCCGTCACCGACGAGGACCTGGATCGGTGGTTCTCCGGCATGCTGGTCGCAGAGATCGATTTTCACAACGTGGTGGTGTGAGGTACTGCTGTGCGCCTTTATTAACCCCCGGCGGTCAATAAAGGCGCACAGCAAAAGGCCCGTAGGTCGCTTTCGCAACCTACGGGCCTCTTCTTTGTAGCGGGGACAGGATTTGAACCTGCGACCTCTGGGTTATGAGCCCAGCGAGCTACCGAGCTGCTCCACCCCGCGTCGGTGTGAAACCAACAGTACACGACTTCTGGAGGCGCAATTACCACCCCCTGTCACCGGCCGGAGTGGGCGCTTTCCGAGTAGTAACCGCGGATGTGGCCGACTATGCGCTGACGTGCGAGTTCGCCGTTACCCGCGTTGACCGCATCTACCAATCCTCGGTGTTCGTCACGCAGTCGCATGCAGGTGCTCGGCCAGCTGTCGACCTGGACGCCCGCGAGAACGTAGGCCTCGATGGACTCGCGCAGGCCGGTCATCATGGCTGCGATCACCTGATTGCCCGCCGCATCGGCGAGCGCCACGTGGAACTGTGCGTCGAGTAGCAAGAATTCCTCGGCCGAGAGAGCTGCGTCCTCCATCGAGTCGAGCAGTTCGACGGCCGCGCGGAGGTCGGGTGCCGGGGTCCGCGATGCCAGGGACTGCATCACCTCGGATTCGAGTACGAGTCGTGTCTTCACCACATCCGAGACCGGAAAGCCTTGTGCTGCAACCTGCATCCGCATCAGCATGGTCATACCGCCGGTCGGTTTGGCCACGATCATCGCGCCGGACGTCGGGCCGGAGCCAGTCTGCGCCTTGAGGAGGCCGAGTGCTTCCATGACCCGCAACGCTTCTCGGACCGATGACCGTCCGACGCCCAACTCTGCTGCCAGAATTCTCTCTCCCGGCAGGCGCTGGCCAGGAGACACCTCGCCTGAAACGAGCCGACGTTCGAGGTGGCTCAGTACTTGTTCCCACGCTCGCGGGCTCGGCTCGGTCGGCATGAGGCAAGAGCATAACCGGGTGGACGCCGTTTATGGGGTGGCCTGTCCGGGGATGTATTACTGTGGTCAGACCACACCGACAGATTGCGGGGAACCACATGCGAGTAGCGCTGTTCGCCACCTGCATCGGGGACACGATGTTTCCCGACGCCGTCAAGGCCACCGCCCTCCTGCTCACCCGTCTCGGGCACGACGTCGTGTTTCCGTCCGGGCAGACCTGCTGCGGGCAGATGCACGTCAATACCGGCTATCAGCCGGGCGCACTACCGCTGGTCGCGAACTACGCCGACACCTTCGGTGATGCGTCGATCGACGCGGTTGTCGCACCATCGGGGTCGTGCGTCGGTTCGGTCCGTCATCAACACGAGATCGTCGCCGAGCGCTACGGCACCGCGTCGCTGTGTGGACAGGTGCAGACCGTGAAGGCAAAGACGTACGAGCTTTCCGAATTCCTCGTGGACGTTCTCGGGGTCACCGATGTGGGCGCGTACTTCCCGCACCGGGTCACCTATCACCCGACCTGTCACTCACTGCGCATGTTGAGGGTGGGGGACAAGCCACTTCAGTTGCTGCGCAACGTCCGCGACATCGATCTGGTCGAACTCCCCGAAGCAGATTCCTGCTGTGGATTCGGCGGCACCTTCGCCATCAAGAATGCGGAGACTTCGACGGCCATGCTGGCGGACAAGATTCGCCACGTTGCGGACACCGGCGCCGAATTCTGCAGCGCCGGAGACTCGTCGTGCCTCATGCATATCGGCGGCGGTATGTCGCGACTGCAGATGGGCGCCAAGACCATTCACCTCGCGGAGATTCTGGCGTCGGTGGAAAGCCGGGTGCACGCATGAGCGCTGTGACGCTGGGTCTGCCCAGCTTCCCGCCGAGGTCGCCCGAGGGTGCAGGGTTCCTGCGAGGTACTGAGAAATTCCCCGTCGCAGCACATCACGAGCTGGCCAACGCGCAACTGCGACGCAATATCGGCAAGGCGACGCACACCATCCGTGCCAAGCGCATCAACGTGACTGGAGAGCTTCCCGATTGGGAAGACCTGCGTGATGCGGGTTCGGCGATCAAGGCCGACGTCATGGCGCGGTTGCCGGAACTGCTCGAACAGTTCGAAGCTGCAGTCATCGCGCGCGGTGGGCAGGTGCATTGGGCGGCGGATGCCAACGAGGCCAACGCCATTGTGACCGAACTTGTCAAAGCCACCGGCTCCGACGAGGTCATCAAGGTCAAGTCGATGGCCACGCAGGAGATCGGTCTCAACGAGCATCTCGAAGCCCACGGAATCACCGCCTACGAGACCGATCTCGCGGAATTGATCGTCCAGCTCGGCCATGACAAACCGTCGCACATCCTGGTTCCCGCGATCCATCGCAACAGGTCCGAGATTCGGGAGATATTCCTTCGCGAGATGCCAGATGTCGATCCGAACCTCGGGGAGAACCCGGCCGAACTTGCCGCAGCTGCACGAAAGTTCTTACGCCACAAGTTCATGACGACGCCGGTCGCCGTCTCCGGCGCCAATTTCGGCATCGCGGACACGGGCACTCTGACCGTCGTGGAGTCGGAGGGCAACGGGCGAATGTGCCTGACGCTGCCGAAAACACTGATCACCGTGATGGGCATCGAGAAGATTCTGCCGACGTATCAGGATCTGGAGGTCTTCCTGCAACTGCTGCCGCGGTCCTCGACGGGCGAGCGGATGAACCCGTACACCTCCATGTGGACCGGCGTCACGCCCGACGACGGTCCACAGGAGTTCCACCTGGTCCTCCTCGACAACGGTCGGACTGCCGCGCTTGCCGACAAGATCGGGAGGGAAGCCCTGAGCTGCATACGGTGCTCGGCGTGTCTGAACGTGTGCCCGGTCTACGAGCGCACCGGCGGTCACGCCTACGGATCGACCTATCCGGGACCGATCGGCGCGGTGCTGACTCCGCAGCTCGCGGGCATGCATGGCAAAGACGATCCCAACTCGACGCTTCCCTTTGCCTCGAGTCTGTGCGGTGCGTGCTTCGACGCCTGCCCGGTCAAGATCGACATACCCTCGCTGCTCGTCGAATTGCGTCACCAAAAGGTCGAGCAATCCGGTGTCACAGCAGAGTCTTTGGCGATGAAAGCCGCCTCTCTGGCGATGTCGACCGAGGGCCGGTGGACGTTGGCTCAGAAAGCTGCCGGGCTCGGACGCGTCGTGGCCGGCAGGAAAGGGAAGATCTCTACGTTGCCACCTCCATTGAACGGTTGGACAGCTGCCAGAGACATTCCCGCACCTCCCAAGCAGACCTTCCGATCCTGGTGGGACTCCGACGAAGGCCGCGCGGCATTGGACGAGGCTCGTCGTGACGGGAAGGCGGACAGATGAATTCACGTGAAGTGGTGTTCGGACGCATTCGTGATGCCATCACCTTGGCGCCCGCCCGCGAAGGCGAGATACCGCGAAACTACCGGACTGGCAGAACCATGTCCGACGGGGAACTCATCGATTTGTTCGTCGACCGTCTGGTGGACTACAAGGCGCACGTTCACCATTGCGCTGCAACAGAAGTCGCCGAGGCCGTCGCCGGAATACTGAGAGAGCGCGGACTACACACTCTGGGGATCCCCGCCGGCCTCGACCGATCATGGGTAGCCGGATTCGACGGAACGCTGGTGGTGGACAGCCCGGACGTACCGGCTCCTGAACTCGAGAACCTCGACGCCGTTGTCACCGGCTCGAAGGTATCGTGCGCCGAAACCGGCACCATCTTCCTCGACGCCGGTCCATCACAGGGACGCCGTGCGTTGACACTGGTACCGGACACACACATCTGCGTCGTGTATCGCAGCAGTGTGGAAGTGGGAGTGCCGGAGGCGATTGCGAAGCTGACACCGGAGCGCCCCACCACCATGATCAGCGGCCCGTCGGCGACCTCCGACATCGAACTCGAGCGCGTCGAAGGTGTCCATGGTCCGAGGAATCTTCACGTCGTCATCGTCGACGGTTGATTCCCGTCGAGCGGGAACTCGGAGGCAGCGGGCCACATCAGCGTCTAACGTCCCGGCCATGACACAACTGTTGGCAGGCAAGGTCGTTTTCATCACCGGTGCAGCGCGGGGTCAGGGACGCAATCACGCGATTCGACTCGCGCAGGAAGGTGCAGACGTCATCGCTGTCGACGTGTGCGCGTCGGTGTCCGAAGACGTGGGTTACGCGGCCGCGACTGAAGCCGACCTCGAAGAAACGGCTCGTCTCGTGCGCGCGGAG
The DNA here is from genome assembly GCF_058792695.1 of Rhodococcus sp. MT28. Lineage (NCBI taxonomy): Bacteria > Bacillati > Actinomycetota > Actinomycetes > Mycobacteriales > Nocardiaceae > Rhodococcus > Rhodococcus sp. MT28. The sequence goes on along the minus strand of NZ_JBXAFD010000001.1, from coordinate 1,218,136 downwards.
GGGCGCGAGATCGTCACCGCTGTAGCGGACGTCCGTGACCTCGAGGCGCTGCGGGCGGCGGTGGCGTCGGGCGTCGACAAGTTCGGTCGCCTCGACGTCGTGATTGCCAATGCGGGCATCGCTACGTGGAACCGTTTCTGGGAGATGCCTGAAGAACAGTGGTCGACGCTGGTGGACATCAATCTCAATGGTGTCTGGCGCACGATGACAGCTGCGGTTCCTGCAATGATCGAAGCCGGCAACGGTGGTTCCATCGTGATTGTGAGCAGTGCTGCCGGCGTCGCCGAAGCGCCCGGCTGCGCGCACTACTCGGCGGCCAAGCACGGCCTCGTGGGTTTGGCTCGTACTGCTGCAACGGAATTGGGAAGCTTCGACATTCGAGTCAACAGCATCCACCCTGGCGCGGTGGAGACCGAGATGGGCAACGATCCCAACGTCGGTAAGGTACTCACTACTCATCCGGAGTACATGAACTCGTACAAGTGGCCGCTCACGTCCGTCCCGCGCACCACCGTCGAGGACATCTCCAACGCCGTCGTCTACCTCGCGACGGACCTCTCCCGCGCGGTCACCGGGACGAAGATCGTCATCGACATGGGTCAGACGATGGCGTAGTTGCGCTCAGAGGAGATTGAACTGCGCGACCTCGATGGTGTTCTCGACTGCCTCCGAGAGTGTGCGAATACGTTCGTCGGCGCCTGGCGCGGTCAAAATCGCCAGGCGATCGGCGTCACCCATTGGAATGCTCCTGGCGAGGGCATACAGCCGAGAACCCAGCGGATCCAAGGGATCCGGTGGGACGGGCATTCGCGGAGTCTGTTCGCCGGCCCGAAGTGCGAGCTTTCCCAGCATTCCGTACATGAACTCGATGCGCTCGAGGAGCGAGTCGTATTCGTAAGCAGTGACTGGTGTTCCGTTGTTCTCGTCAGGCCACAATTCGACCTCGGCAAGTGGGTAGGGATCGTCTGGCAGCCATCGATTGACCCGGATGCGGTCTTCGGTCCGGCAATACAACTGATACCGCCCGGCACCCATGGCGACATGAGACTCGATCCGAGCCAGAGTGCCGACGTCGTGACGTGATTCGCCGCCACCGACCTCGTGGCCACGAGCGATGAGCACTACTCCGAACAGTGGGCCGTCGGCAGCTTCGAGAACGTTCTCGACCAGTGCGCGATACCGAGGTTCGAAGATGTTCAGGGGCAACACCTCACCCGGTAGCAAAGCGGAGCCGAGCGGAAACATGGGGAAGATGGGCATCAGGGGATTCTCAACCTCGGAATCGGAGGGGCGGGGAAATCGCCGGGGCGATCGATTTCGGCGAGCAGGTGTTCGGACCACGTCAGTAGACCGGGGATATCGAGGCCGTGCGGACTCTCGACCTCGTAGTGCCTGATGCGGTCGTGACCCTGGCCGAGGAGTGAGACGGCGCCGGTGTTGTTGCCCCGAAGCAGATGGGTGAGCCCGACGGCCAACTGAGCCAGTCCCTGCCACAGGTCACGTTCCTCGGGCGGCGCGCTTTTCCACGTTCCTTCGAGAATCTCGTGTGCGTGGAAAGGCATGCCGTGGTCGAGGAGGCGCTGCGCCTCGGTGATCGACTCGTCTGGTGGCAGGCGTACATCGTCCGGAATGCGCGGGACACCGCCCGCTGCGTCGCGTGGCAGTGGACGTCCGAGTCCGTCACGGGGCCGCGAATTGAGGGGTTTCCCAGCGGCGTCCCGGTCGCGTTCGGTCATACACTCAGCCTAACGGCAGCGCCTCGGCCGAACTCGCCAAAAGTTTTTTCGAGTCGCCTGTCGATTCCGGGGAGAACCGTTCGTCGTCATGTTGTAAGGCAAGAAAGCCGCAAGAAAAACAACAGACCAAGGAGTCAGTCATGAAGTACATGTTGCTCATCTACACCGCACCCGGCGGAGACACCGAACCCCAGTGCACGTTCGAGGACTGGCAGCAATACGACAAGGAAATGAAGGACGCCGGCATCTGGGTGTCCGGCGATGCTCTCGCCGACCTGACCACCACGACGACGGTTCGAGTCTCGCAGTCCGGGGAAAAGACCGTCACTGACGGACCCTTCGCTGAAACCCGTGAGATCCTCGGCGGCTACGACGTCATCGACGTCCCTGATCTGGATGCGGCGCTGGCCTGGGCCGCGCGGTGCCCCGGCGCGCGCGACGGCGGCAGCGTCGAGGTGCGTCCACTGGCCGGGTTCGGGGACTGATTCGCCGTGGACGAGCAGGCCGAGAACTCCATCGAGTCAGTGTTCCGGGAGGAACGCGGACGACTCTTGGCCTCGCTCGTCCGCCGCTTCGGTGATCTGGATCTGGCCGAGGAAGTCACCTCTGAAGCCGTCGAGGCCGCGTTGGTGCACTGGCCCGTGGACGGAGTGCCGGCTAAGCCCGGCGCCTGGCTGCTGACCACGGCGCGTCGTAAAGCCGTCGACAGGCTTCGTCGTGATCAGGCCTATGCGGCGCGATTGGCGGTGATGCAGGTGGACGCCGATCGTGCCGACCCGGCGCCGCCCACGGTCGACGGAGAACTTCCCGACGAGCGGTTGCAGCTGTTCTTCACCTGCTCGCACCCAGCGCTGGCCGAGGACGACCGAATCGCACTCACCTTGCGTTGCCTCGGCGGGTTGACGACGCCCGAAGTCGCTCGGGCTTTCCTCGTTCCTTCGGCGACGATGGCGCAGCGGATCGTGCGCGCGAAGAAGAAAATCCGTCAGGCTCGGATTCCCTTCCGCACTCCCAGCGCCGAAGAACTCCCGGAACGTTTGCCCGGTGTTCTGCAGGTGATCTACTCGGTGTTCACCGAGGGGTACGCAGCGAGTTCGGGTCCGGATCTGCAACGCGTAGACCTGGCGGTGGAGGCGATCAGGCTGGCGAGGATCTTGCGCGCATTGCTTCCCGATGAGCGCGAGATCGCCGGGTTGCTTGCATTGATGCTTCTCGTCCACGCGCGTCGGGATGCCCGTACCGACGCCGCCGGCGGGATCGTGCTCCTCGAAGACCAGGATCGCGGGTGTTGGGACCAGCCGATGATCGAGGAAGGCAGCGACCTCGTCGTAGTCGCGTTGACCGGGGGAGCGCCGGGGCCGTACGGGGTGCAGGCCGCCATCGCCGCATTGCACGACGAGGCCGCAGATGTGGAGAGCACCGACTGGCCACAGATCTGCGCTCTCTACGGAGTGCTCCTCACGCTGACTCCGTCGCCGGTCGTGGCCGTCAATCGGGCAGTAGCGTTGGCGATGCGCGACGGCGAGGAAGTCGGGCTGACTGCGCTGGAGGAACTGGCAGCGGAGCCCAAACTTGCCGACTACCATCCGTATCACCTTGCACGAGCCGAACTACTTGCTCGGTTGGGGCGCACCGACGCAGCGGCATCCGCGTACCGACAAGCTCTGAAACTCGTTGGTACGGAACCGGAGCGGGCCTACCTGGAGCGTCGGTTGGGTGAGATCTCGGACTGATCGGCTCCTATCGAGGGACGTCGAGATCGAAGTACAGGGTCTCGGACCAGTAACCGAGGCCGAGCTCGCGTAGCGGTTCCTCGACGCTCTCCTGAGTCGGCGTGAACAGTCGCTCCCAGAAGCTTGGCTTGACGGGTGCGAGCGTGGCCAGCGCCGCCTCCATCTCGGCGTCGATGTCCGCCAGACCGGTCATCAGGGCCGTGCCCTGTTCGGCGAACGGTTCGTCGTCCATGTCGAAGATCTCGCCGCACTCGAGGACGAAGTAGTGGTCGGGTTCGGTGTGGCTGTGCAGGAAACGCAGCGCATCGCCGGCCATCGTGCCGAGTGCGGGGTGATCGATGCGGCCGAGGAAGTCTTCGAACCGGGCGATACCAGGACCACAGGGCGCGGTGACCGCGATCAGGTCGGGGGTGTCGTCCCAGATGATCGACTGGCGGGGGAGCGGATTCACGGACACAAGGATCCGGGGGACCAGCGGTATCGCGTACGACCACTCCGAGATTCCTTTGAGTCCACGGGTGCGAGCGGCAGCCGGATTCTCATGCGGGGCAACAGGGGTCGAGTAGAGATAGGTGCGGTTGGCCACTGGCCGAGTCCTTTCTGCGGTCGGCGTCACCTGATTCGGGCGGCGCCCACCATCCTCAATGCCAGGTCTCCGTACAGTTTTCCGATGTCTTCCGGGTTCGTGTAGTTGCCGGCCGGGAACCAGCGGCACACGTCGACGCACAGGGACATCAAGGCGAGGGTGACGCCTTCGGCATCGGGGATCGTGAAATCGCCCGACTGCACGCCGGCATCGACAACCTCCCGGACCACCCGCGTCGTGCTGCGGCGAAGCGCGACGACGGTTCGGTAGTGCTCTGGTGTGAGGGCAGTGAGTTCGTACTGGACGACGCGAGCGAGTGAATGGTGCCCCGCCTGCCAACTGGCGAAGGTGCTGATCAGTTCCTGCAAGCGAACCGACGGTTCTTCACCCGGTCGGTCGGCGCCCTCGACCACCTTCAACGCTTCGGTGTGGCCTTCGAAGCTGATCGCGAAAAGCAGTTCTTCTTTCGAGCGGTAGTGCGGGTACATGGCGGCGGGACTCATGTCGAGTCGCGCGGCGATGTCACGGGTGGTGGTGCCGCCGTAGCCGGCAGAGGCAAAAGCGTCCACGGCTGCCGCGCGGATACGGGCCGCAGCTTTGGAGGGGCTGATCACCACGTCAGGTGAATCGCTCACGGTTTCCTCCAGGTGTGACGGATTTCGATGTTGACAATATCCCGCTCTCGATTCACTATAAGCAGGTGCTTAGATTCTAAGCGAATGCTTAGGAACATCGTTACGTGTGGCTTTGCCACGCCGAAAGGAAGCAACTCGTCATGCGTCGCACTCTGTACGGACCCGATCACGAGGCATTTCGCGAATCTGCTCGCGAATTCGTCAACCGGAACATCCTTCCGGTCGCAGAGAAGCTGATCGACCAGCGCTTCATCGATCGTGAAATCTGGCTCGAAGCGGGACGCAACGGCTTCCTCGGACTCGAGGTTCCGGAGGCGTACGGCGGAAGCGAAGCCGGCGACTACCGCTTCAACGCGGTTCTGGCCGAAGAGCTCTCGCGCGCCAGTGCAGCTGTTGCCTCGAGCTTCGGCATTCACGCCGACGTCGTTGCTCCCTACCTCGTTCAGCTCACCACCGAAGAGCAGAAGCAGCGTTGGCTGCCCAAGTTCTGCACCGGTGAGATGCTGACGGCCATCGGCATGACCGAGCCTTCCGGTGGATCCGACCTCGCCTCGCTCAAGACCACTGCGGTCAAGGACGGCGACGACTGGATCATCAACGGCTCCAAGACCTTCATCACCAACGGCTACAACGCCGACCTCGTGATCGTGGCGGCTCGGACCAGTCCCGAGAAGAAGTCCAAGGGCATCACCCTCTTTGCCGTCGAGACCGGCATGGAAGGCTTCGAGCGCGGACGCAAGCTCGACAAGGTCGGCCAGCACGAGTCCGATACCGCCGAACTGTTCTTCGAGAACGTTCGCGTGCCGTCCACCAACATCATCGGTGAGATCGACCGCGGCTTCATCCACATGATGGAAATGCTGCCGCAGGAGCGCGTCGGCGCTGCGGTGTCCAACATCGCGCACGCCGCTCCGATCCTCGAAGAGACGCTGCAATATGCCAAGGACCGCAAGGCTTTCGGTCAGCCGATCGGCTCGTTGCAGTGGAACAAATTCCTTCTCGCGGATCTCGTCACCCGCATCGAGGTCACCCAGGCCTACGTCGACAACTGCGTCGCGGCACACGCTGCCGGCGAGCTGACCGCCATCGACGCCGCCAAGGCTAAGTGGTGGACCGCGCAGGTGCAGAACGAGGTCCTCGATCACTGCGTTCAGTTGCACGGTGGCTACGGCTTCATGACCGAGTACCGCGCCGCTCGCGCGTGGATGGACGCCCGCGTCACCAAGATCTGGGCCGGATCCAACGAGATCATGAAGGAACTCATCGGCCGCGATCTCGGCCTGTAATTTCGCAACTGCAGTCGATACGTCACTGCAACCGCCACTTCCCGAACCCGACGACACAGGAGCATCACCGCGCATGTCTGTTCTCGACAAGTTCTCTCTGACCGATCGAGTGGTCATCGTGACCGGTGCGTCGTCGGGCCTCGGGGTGGCGTTTGCGAAAGCCGCAGCAGAGGCCGGCGCGGACGTCGTCCTCGCTGCTCGCCGCGTCGACAAGCTCGAAGACACGGCCAAGCTCGTGCGTGACGCAGGCCGCGAAGCATTGTGCGTGGCCACCGACATCGTCGATCCGGCTCAGGCTCAGAACATGGTCGACGCCGCGATGGAGAAGTTCGGCCGCGTGGACGTGCTGGTCAACAATGCCGGCGTCGGAACTGCCGTTCCGGCGACCCGCGAGACCCCGGACCAGTTCCGCGCCGTCATCGACATCAACCTCAATGGGTCCTACTGGGCAGCGCAGGCCTGCGGCCGCGTCATGCTCCCGGGCAGCTCCATCGTCAACATCTCGAGCATTCTCGGATTGACGACCGCCGGACTCCCGCAGGCCGCCTATGCGGCGAGCAAGGCAGGCGTCGTCGGATTGACCCGCGACCTCGCACAGCAGTGGGGAACGCGCAAGGGCATTCGCGTCAACGCGATCGCGCCCGGCTTCTTCAAGTCGGAAATGACAGACCAATACAACGACGGTTACTTGGACGCGATGGCTCCGCGCCTGATCCTCGGCCGCATGGGCGATCCGGAAGAGCTCGCGGCCACCATGGTGTGGCTCGCGTCCGAGGCCGGCGGATACGTCACCGGTCAGACCATCGCCGTCGACGGAGGAATCACCATCACCTGACGCCGATGCCGAGATGTCGCCGGCTTTGCCGTATAAGTAGCTGGTGACCTCTCGCGCCGAACCTCAGGAGAACTGGGAAGACCGTCCGCCACCATCCATGGCTGCGACGGAGCTTCTGCGTGACCTGCCGGTGACTGCCCGCGGCGTCCGGACCAGGGCTTCTCTGGTCGCAGCGGCTCGAACGGTGTTCGAGCGCGCAGGGTATCTCGACGCCCGTCTCACGGACATCACCAAGGAAGCGAACTGCTCCACCGGCACGTTCTACACCTACTTCGACAACAAAGAGCAGATCTTCGCCGCAGTTCTCGACGTCGCGCAGGAAGACATGCTGCACCCAGGCATGGGACGGGTCCGCGACGTCGACAATCCGTATGCGGTCCTCGAATCGAGCAACCGTGCCTACCTGACGGCTTTTCGCCGCAACGCCAAACTCATGGGCCTACTCGAGCAGGTATCGCACATCGACCCGGCCTTCGCGAAACTGCGTCGGGACCGAGCCGAGACCTTCATTTCTCGCAATGCCCGAGCCATCGAACGCTTGCAAGCAGCTGGCAAGGCAGACGCCTCGTTGGACCCGCTGCTGGCTTCCCGAGCACTGTCGGCGATGGTGAGCCGTCTTGCCTACAGTTCATTCGTCTCCGAGGAACCTGGCGCCGACGGCAACCCCGTCCCGTTCGAGGACGTCGTCAAGACGGCTACTCAGGTGTGGGCCAACGCGCTGGGACTCGAAGGCGACCGCGGGTAGTTTCAGCCTTCGCCGCGGGCCGCGAACTGCTCCTCGAGGCTGTGGCGCAGTGTTTCCTCGCTGTTCTTGACAGCGTTTTCGACGAACGGCCCGATCAATCGGCCGAGTGCCTTGCCGGCAATGCCGCCGGGCAGTTTGTAGGCGAAGTCGACGGAAAGCTCGGTCTTGGAATCGTCGATCGCGGCGAACTCCCACGTGGACGAGTTGGATACACCGCCGAGCGAGGACAGCTTGATGATCCGATTCTTCTCCCACTCGGTGACCTCGAGTTTGGAGCGCAACGTGCTCGGCCCGATCTGCATGGCCGCGTCGAACGTGGCGCCGAGTCCCTGATCGAACTCTCCGAACGGGGTGAACTCGGAAACACCGAACATCCACGTCGGGACATTGCGGTAGTCGTCGATGTAGTCGAAGGCGACATCAACCGGCACGGCAGCAACCGCGGTGTGGCGAACATGGATCATGACTGGTCCCTGTCTTTCGGTGAACACCGACTCTAACCAATGGCTCCGACGTGTTCGGCGGCGGCGCAAGAGCGATCTACGGTATCGGTATGACGAACGAGCTTCCGGTACGCGGGTCCTGGCGCGATTACGAAGACCTGGGACTACCGAAACCGCTCGCTGCGGCGTTGGAGGCGTTCGTCGAGCAGGGCTATCACGGGACTTCGATCCGTGACGTCGCGTCGCGGTCCGGGCTGTCGGTGCCGGGGCTCTACCACCACTACCCGTCCAAGCAAGCTCTGCTGATCGGTCTGGCGACCGTTGTGATGACGGAGTTGTTGGAGCGAAGCCGCGCCGCCGAACTCGATGCCGGGGACGATCCCTCCGATCGCTTCGACGCGGTGATCGAATCTCTGTTGCGGTTCCACATGTTTCGACGCGAGCAGTCGTTCGTCGCCTCCTCGGAGATCCGCAGCATGGAGCCCGACAGCCGGGCTGGTTACATCGCCCAGCGCGACGAACAGCAGAAGCAGGTGGACCGGATCGTCCTCGACGGCGTCGCTTCGGGAGTGTTCGAGGCCGACCATCCCGAGGACGCCAGCCGAGCCGTGGTGACGATGTGCGTCGCCGTCGCGGTCTGGTACCGACCGGACGGTGAGTTGTCTCCGGACGAGTTGGTGGAGAGGTATTTGGAGATAGCGAGGCGCATGGTGGGGGCGAAGCGGGTGGGGGAGTGACTGTGGGGGCGAAGCGGGTGGGGGAGTGACTGTGGGGGCGAAGCGCGTGGGGGAGTAACTGCTGTGTGCAGTGTCGCGGAAGGCGGTCGCCAGCGTTTGGTGTCGGCCACGACGCGTTCAACCTCGCTTTTGTTTGCCTGGGAAATCGCGTAGGTCGGTCGCATTGACCAGCGCGCGGACACGGTTTGTTGCGTTGCGAAGGCGTTCTCCAGCTATCGGATTCCGGACGGCCGCGGCGGCCAACGACTTTGCAACAGTGGTGACTTCATCGCCGCCGGGGATCAGTAGGCGGTCAGCGCCGGCCAGGAGGCTTGCGAGTGCGGTCTCGCGGGTGACCGTCCACGCGTCGTTGCAAAACAGTGCAGGCTCGCTGTAGCTACTTCTACACCGGCACGAGGCTCACCTTCGGGCACACGGCTCGGTCGATCAATTACCAGTGCGCTGATTCTTGCCCTATTGACTCTTCCACGTGCGGTGATACGTTTAACCGCACGAGAATGGTGAATTTTATCCCCCGGTGTCGTTACGCGCAATGATGCAGTGCGCAGTGTCGACCTGGCGGGCGTGCGGCTGCGGGGACTGTTTGGCCTAGGATGTGCGCGATATGTGCATATTTATGGTGAATTAGTTCTCGCACTGCGCATCGTTGTTGTGATGGCGACTCCGTAACGTGATTTGGACAACGCTGATTGCAGTACATGACGTGCCTCGCAACCCTATTGAGGGGCACGCGTGTGCAGATTGAGGACTCACAATGACTACGAACATTTCGGAAGACCGGCCGGCGCTGAGCCTCCAGCGAATTCGGCTCGCCCGGGTTGCGACATTCTTCGGATTCGCGCAATTGGGAGCGGTCATGCTCACGTGGTCGACGAACACCACTGCGCTCCGTGCTCACCTGGGGTGGTCGGGGGAGGGCGGAGACTCGAATTTCGGGCTGGTGGCACTGGCGATCGGCGTCGGCGCTGCAGTCGGCTGCTTCCTCATCGGGCCGTTCGTCGACAGGTACGGTCCGCGAGCCACCTGTATGCCGACGATGATCATCTACCCGTTGATGTATATCCCGTTCGCGTTCTTGCAGGGTATTGCCAGCGCAATGTTCCTCGGCGTGATGATCGGCCTGTTGAGAGGTGCCTTCGATACCGCCTTCAACACACACGGTGTGCAGGTGGAGCGTTACTACGGCAGGCCCATCATGTCTGCGTTCCACGCGGCCTATCCGGCAGGCGGATTCGTCATCGGCCTGGTGGCCAGTGCAATCGCCCGTCACTATGTCGAGAGCCCCGCCGTGGCCTACATCTCGATCGGTGTCACGATGTCGGTTCTCGGAGCTGTGTTCGGTCGCTGGCTGTTGACTCGCGATGAGCTGCTTCCCCCGGCTGCCGCAGTCGCGATCGAGAAGCAATCGACAACCGAGAGATCGGCGTCGACGACGACTTTGCTGATCATGGCCGGATTCGGCCTCTTGATGCTGGCATCGATGCTCAGCGAAGGCGCAATTCTGGACTGGGGACAGGAGTTCGTCCGGCGCCATGCCGATACCAGCGCAGGTATGGCTGCGACAGCTGTGACCTTCTACTCCGGTGCACAATTCGTGGGGCGCCTCTTCGGCGACCGGCTCGCCGAGTACTTCGGTGCGCGCGTCATCGTGGCCGTCAGTGGTGTGATCGGATTCGTCGGTGCCTTGCTCGCGATCGGGGGTGCGTCAGCTCCGTTCGCCCTGGTGGGATTCGTTCTCCTGGGGCTCGGGCTGGCATGCATGGCTCCGCTGATGCTCTCTGCTGCCGGCCGTCGTGACCCCGAGAACGCCGGAAGAAACATCGGAATTGTCAATGCGATCGGCTACGTCGGCATGCTCGCCGGGCCGGCTGCGATCACGCTCATCGTCGACGGATTCGGAATCGGCTGGATGCCGGCGCTGCCGGCAATCTTGCTCCTGCTCATCGCCGTCGGCGGTCCTGTATTGATGAAAACCGTTCCGCGATACTCGGAAACTGAACGTACGGGAAATGCTCCGAAGCCGGAGCATCACACGGTCTCCCACTGAGGTCGAACAAGCATGAGGTCGAACAAGCAGTGGCCCACGTGCGAGTACATCGAAATCCGGTGTACTCGCACTGGTGTCACCGAACGGAAGGAAATTCTGTTCGGGATTTGAGGAAGAAACATGAGCACCGGCGGACCTTCGGAGTCGATCAGACGTTCTGCGCGAGCGCTGATCGTGGATCATTCGTATCGAATACTGTTGTGCGAGTTTCGATCTAGATCCGATGAAACCTATTGGATCACGCCCGGTGGCCGTTGTGAGGAACGTGAGACCCCACGCGGCACACTCGAGCGAGAGCTTCGAGAAGAGGTAGGGCTCGAACTACGCACGACGCAGCCGCTCGTCTGGCGTCAAACGATCATCGATCCAGAGCACTTTCCCGGATTCAGCGGCGTCGACAACTTCTATTTCCTGGTTCGAGTTCATGAATTCGAACCACGAGGGGCACTGACCGACGCAGAATTGCGCGATGAGCACCTACACGGTTTCAGATGGTGGAGTCTGGAAGAGATCGAGAACTATTCGGGTTCGGCCCTTTTCGCGCCTCACGATATCGCCGAGAGACTCGATCTCACCCTTCGTCGCGGCTCGCCGTGCCCGGTAGTGTGTTTCGGCTCGGATTGATCCAGGTTGCTACTCGTACAGAATCGGTCCGCGCGATCGCTGGCGACACCGACGCCACGTACATGACAAGACACCGACGCTCTGTACAGGAGAATATGCCGCAACTGGGCAGCGACCCGTCGTAGACAACCCCGTGGACGACTCGTGATGCCAATGCCGTTCGAGGTCGACGGGGTTATGTTCGGCGCACCAGGACTGTGCCGTTGGTCGCAGAGTTGGTTCCAGACACGTGAAACATTGCGTGCGCCCAAGGGCGGTCCGCGTTCAGCAACGAATTCTCTTCGATCATCCTGTCGTCGTGATAGCCCTGTGGATCCTCGCCGAGCTCGACCAATCGTTGTCGCGCTGTCTCCGGTGCGGTGTCGACCCACACTGTCGCGTCGTACAACATCCGCAATGAACGGCGGATCGACCCGGCACCTTCCACGAGAAGCAACGTCGTCTGGTCAGGGACAGCGATATCGCGAGGCTTGTCGTGGTTCGGCTGGAAGGTGAATGGAAGCCCATTTCGCCGGATAGGTTCCAGTAATTCCTTGGCGAGCAAGGTATCCCAGCCAAAAAATGTTCGACTGCACGCGATGTCATCTGTGTGCACGATGACCGTCCCTGTACAGTTTGCCGATAACAGTGCGGCCAGCGTCGACTTGCCGGAACCACCCCTCCCATCGATCCCTACGATTGCCGGGCCGCGCCCAACTGAACCGGCCCGCAGAAGTTCCACGAATTGTGGGATCGCGAATCTATTCCAATCCGTATTTTCGTCACGCTCAGTGGGACGTTTCATGAACCTCTACCTTGGATCGAACCAGCTCCGAGTGTGAATTGTGAACGGCTACTGTCCACAGAAGTCGACTGGGACCCGGTTACCCGTCCTGGCCGACTCGAGTATCGAGATGCTCACTGCCAGTGCGTTGGTCGCGTCGAGTCCGTCGACGACTGGTCGGCCGTCACCGCGCGTGGCACGGGTGAAGTGTTCCAGCGTGATGTCGTACGTGTGCCGGCGGTCTTCGATATCGATCTCGTGCGATCCCCGGCGATCGTGCAGAACGACCGACCCGATGGGTTCCGGAGTCATGACGTCGGCTGCATGAAGGCTGCCGGCTGTCCCGTGCACCTCCACATACGTGGGTGCGAATGGCGTAGTGAAAGTGTCGTGGAATCGTACAAGGACGTTGTTCTCGTAGAGAATCGACGAGGAGGCTGCATCTTCGGCTTCGGTCACCCAATCTCCTTGGGCCACAGTGATCGCGCTCGCCGTCAGTGCTCTTGTGCCGAGTAGCGGATTCACGACGGAGGCGTTGTGGCAGGAAAGATCCATGACGGCGCCTGATCCCGGCGTGCTACCGAGTCGCCACCCTCGCAAACGTTCGGGTAGGAGCGACGTGTGGCGAACACTGACCGACAGAATCCGGCCTATGTCGCCGCGCGCCACTGTGCGTCGAATGGCCTGGTGCGTACCTGCTGCGGGCAGGTGGTGGTTGACGCCTAGGACTACGCCGGCGGATTCGCAAGCGGCGGTCATCTTCCGCGCATTGTCGATGCTCGTCGACAGCGGCTTCTCACAGAGAACGTGTTTTCCGGCTGCTGCCGCCGCGCACACCTGCTCGAGGTGGCGATCATTTGCACTGGAGATGTAGACCGCATCGATGAGGGGATCGCTGAGCAGATCGTTCAGCTTGTTCGTTCCGTTCGATATCTCGTTCCGACGTGCGTACTGCTCGGCATGGTCCGCATTTCCGCTGTACACGGAACTGATGTGGTGGCCGGTCCTTCGCAGTGCGGGAATCATTCTCGTTTCGGCGATATCACTCGCACCGACGATTCCCCAGACGAGATGCGGTTGTTCGCTCATCGAAGTATTCCTTCTCGGGCATCGACGATGTCGAATAGACAGCGACGGCTCCGGGTATCGGCCGACTCGACGTCAGGAGTTCGGCGCGGACGAAATCTGGTAGGCCAACCCTACGAAGTGGCGATAGATATCGACAGCGCCAAAACGTGCAAGCGTGAGCCGCTGATCGACCACTGTGAGCAGGCGCGAGCGCTGCACCTGCTCTGACCGTGAGCTTTCGAACGACCGGCATATCATGCACGGATTGGGCAGAATTTGGCAGAAGTGGTTCCCCCTATGTGTCTGTCCGCTGGATCACTTCGCAGGAAAGCTAGGGCTATCAGTTTGATTTCATGCCTCACCTCGAAGGAGCAACCCGCCAATGTCGTTCGTTCTCAAAGCCGCAGTCGGCGAACCAGCGCAGCGTGCCAGCAATCCGGCGGTGGTCGACACTGTCGCGGGTGTGATCGCAGACATTCGTGCCAACGGTGACGACGCGGTCCGCAAGTACTCTGACCGTTTCGACCGGTGGTCACCGGATTCGTTCCGGCTCGACGAAGATCAGATCCGCGAGATCGTCAAGTCCGTCCCGACAACGGTCCTCGAGGACCTGCAGTTCGCGCAGCGTCAGATTCGCGACTTCGCCCAGGCGCAGCGCGACACCATCACAGACCTCGAGGTCGAGACTCTGCCCGGCGTGTTCTTGGGGCACCGGAACATTCCGATCGACGCGGCTGCAGCTTACGTTCCGGGTGGCAGGTACCCGCTGACAGCGTCGGCGCACATGACGGTGCTGACCGCGAAGGTCGCAGGCGTCGAACGCGTCGCGGCTACGACGCCCCCGAATGACGGGCTTCCGCCCCAGATCAGCATCACCGCAATGCATCTCGCCGGGGCCGACGAGATTTTCGTGCTCGGTGGCGTACAGGCGATTGCAGCGCTGGCTCTCGGTACCGAGACGATCGATCCTGTCTCGATCCTCACGGGGCCGGGCAACGCATACGTGGCAGAGGCAAAGCGTCAACTCTTCGGTGAGGTCGGAATCGATCTCTTTGCAGGTCCCACCGAAACACTGATCGTTGCCGACGAGTGCGCCGACCCGTTCACCATCGCAGTGGATCTACTCAGCCAGGCTGAACACGGTCCGGATTCACCGTGTGTGTTGATCACGACGTCCGAGGCTGTGGGCAACGAGGTGATCAAACACATCGACGCATTGCTACCCGGTCTGGAGACGAACGCGATCGCCGGGCCCGCTTGGCGCGACCACGGACAGATCCACGTTGTCGAGACTCTCTCCGAAGCATATGAACTCGCGGACAAGTTTGCCTCCGAGCACGTACAGATCCTGACGCAGAATCCGCGTGAAGCGCTCGACAGCATGAGCAACTACGGTGCCCTTTTTCTGGGGGAAGGAACGTGTGTTCCATACGGCGACAAAGTGATCGGGACCAACCACGTACTTCCTACTCTTGGCGCTGCGCGCTACACCGGAGGGCTCTGGGTAGGGAAGTTCCTCAAAACCCTCACTTTCCAGGAGGTGCGCGATCCGGCGGCGAGCGCCAGGATCGGCGAGATCGCTGCGCGACTGTCCCGACTGGAACGCTTCGAAGGCCACGCCCGTTCAGGTGACCTGCGTGCGGCGAAGTTCGGTGGAGCCGAACTACCGTGGGGCGAGATCCCGGTGGCGGCAAACCTCAAATGACGATGCGCATCGAGCACGACCTGCTCGGTGATCGCGAAGTGCCTGCGGAGGCCTACTACGGCATCCACACGCTGAGAGCACTGGAGAACTTCCCGATCACCGGTATTCCTCTCTCGGTCCACCCGGACATGGTATCGGCGTTGGCTGCGGTCAAGCAGGCCGCTGCTCGGGCGAACGCCGACCTCGGAATCCTCTCGCCCGAGCATGCAGCGGCGATCGAGCAAGCTTGCAAGGAGATTCGTGCGGGCAGGTTCACCGACCAGTTCGTCGTCGACGTCATTCAGGGTGGTGCCGGCACGTCATCGAACATGAACGCCAACGAAGTGGTCGCGAACCGCGCGCTCGAAATTCTCGGCGGCGAACGGGGGCAGTACCAATTCCTCCATCCGCTCGAACACGTCAACATGAGTCAGAGCACCAACGACGTCTACCCCACCGCGATCAAAATCGGCTTGCAAGGTGCCGTCACCAGGCTTCGAGGTGCGATGGACGAACTTGCAGGCGCATTCGCGGAGAAAGCAGCCGAGTTCTCCCACGTGCTCAAGGTCGGGCGGACTCAGTTGCAAGACGCGGTCCCGATGACTCTCGGTCAAGAGATTGTCACGTTCGCCGTGATGATCAAGGAGGACTCTCAGAGACTGGAAGAGGCCGCTCGGTTGATCTCGGAGATCAACCTGGGAGGGACGGCGATAGGTACCGGTCTCAATGCGCACCCGGAGTACGCCAGACGTGTGCGTGAGCATCTGGTGTCGATCACCGGTCTCGACATCTCGACGGCATCGGATCTCATCGAAGCAACCCAGGACGTCGGGGCCTTCGTTCAGCTGTCGGGAGTGCTCAAGCGTACCGCGGTCAAACTGTCCAAGATCTGCAACGATCTGAGATTGCTGTCCTCAGGCCCACGAGCAGGTCTGGGTGAGATCAATTTACCTGCGGTGCAGGCAGGTTCGTCGATCATGCCCGGAAAGGTCAATCCGGTCATTCCGGAAGTGGTCAATCAGATTGCCTACCGGGTGGTGGGAAACGATCTGACCATCACCATGGCTGCCGAGGCGGGTCAACTGCAGCTCAACGCATTCGAACCGGTCATTGCACACAGCTTGTTCGAGACTGCAGAACTCCTCACGCGGGGCTGCACTGTGTTGCGCGAGCGATGCGTGATCGGCATTACCGCCAACGTCGAGCATCTCGAACGAACGGTCGCGGCTTCGATCGGTGTCGTGACCGCGCTCAATCCCTACATCGGCTACACAGCCGCGACGGAATTGGCGGCGGACGCGCTTGCTTCCGGTCGTACCGTCGTGGAGTTGGTGCTCGAACGCGGGTTGTTGGGCAAGGAGGATTTGGACGCGATCATGGAGCCTGCGAATTTGGCACGAACTGCGATCGTGTCGGCTCCCGATTTCGATCCACTCGTCCCGTCGACCTGACCAGGTCTTCAGGGCGGTTGACACCGCACATGTGGGCGGTATCGTTTAGTGATACGTATAACTACTTGCAGTCCTGTTGTGTCAGGATTGACAGAAGCTGAGTCGGCACGGTTCAAGGACGTACCGCGCCAAGCCAGCCAGGAGACGGAAACCATGTTCGAAAAGACACGAATGGACAGTCATCCCCCCTGTAAGAGCAACTACGACGTCATCGTCGTGGGAAGCGGAATGGGGGGTGGAACGATGGCATACGCTCTCAAGGATTCCGGCCTCGATGTGCTCTTGATCGAGAGGGGAGACTTCCTTCCACAGGAACGTCAGAATTGGGACCCCCGAGCGGTGTTCGAGAAAGATCGGTACAAGAACGCCGAAAAATGGGTCGACACCGAAGGGCGGGAGTTCGCCCCCGGCACCTACTATTACGTCGGCGGAAACACCAAATTCTACGGTGGCTCGTTGGTCAGGTTCAGGAGAGAGGATTTTCATTCCTCACGGCATCACGACGGTGAATCGCCGGCATGGCCGTTCTCGTATGACGATCTCGAACCCTACTACGCACGTGCCGAGCAGGTGTACAAGGTTCACGGCGACCACACCGACGACCCGACGTTGCCACGCGACCAACCATTTCCGTACCCTCCCGTAGGGCACGAGCCAGCGATACAGCAGGTCGCCGACGACATGCGTAAGGCGGGTTTCACCCCTTCCAATCTCCCTCTCGGGGTCGACCTTCGGCAGGGTGGGTCATGTATTCGATGCAAGACATGCGACGGGTTCCCCTGCCGTACCTTGGCGAAATCGGATGCCGACGTCTGTTGCGTGCGACCCGCACTCGATTCGGGCAACGTCGAAATCGTCACGAACGGGTACGTGGAGAAGGTGTTGACCGACGATTCCGGACGTCGAGCATCAGGCGTCGAAGTGACCCATCGCGGCGTCACCTCCACAGTACGTGCGGATACGGTCGTAATCTCCTGTGGTGCGGTCAATTCTGCAGCGCTGCTGCTACGTTCGGCCACATCTGTCCATCCTGACGGGCTCGCAAATTCCTCCGGAATGGTCGGTCGTAACTACATGGTGCACATGAACTCGATCATGGTGGCCATCGACCCACTCAAGAAGAACAAGTCCGAATTTCAAAAGACGTTGTACTTCAACGACTTCTACCTGCGTGGCACTGACGATCATCCGTATCCGCTAGGCCATGTGCAACTGATCGGGAAGCTCCAAGCGGAGATGATCAAGGGGCAACGGCCCCACATCCCCAAATGGGCGTTGAGCCTTGCCACGAACCGTAGTACCGATTGGTGGCTGTTCACGGAGGATCTGCCCAACCCTGAAAATCGTGTCACGCTGACTCCCGGAGGGCGTATCCAGATCGCATGGAAACCGAATAACGTCCGGGCACACGAGGTTCTGGTTCGCGAGACGCGAAAAATGCTTCGCAAGATCGGATTTCCGGTGGTCATCAGTGAAGGAACAGGGATAGAGGTCAACTCGCATCAGGCCGGAACCGTTCGGCTCGGTACCGACCCGGCTACATCGGTCCTCGATCCGAGTTGCCAGGCACACGATGTCGACAACCTGTATGTCGTCGACTCCTCCTTCTTTCCGTCGCTCCCGGTGATGAATCCGGCGCTGTCGATCGCGGCGAACGCGTTGCGTGTTGCAGATTCGATCATCGCTCGAAGCGGCGACTCCACGGCGGGTGCATCGCACGGCTCGTCGATCTCTGCATAAATTGCTCACCCCCAATTCTTTTCGATTCGAAAGTGAAGAACATGACTGTGCAAAAGCTCACCGGTGGCCAGATGGTGGTCGACATACTGATCCGTGAAGGAGTTGAAAAGGTATTCGCTATTCCGGGACACGGCAATACGGCGTTACTTGATGCGTTCGTCGACCGGGCCGACGAAATCGAGTTGGTTCCCGCCATCCACGAGCAGGGCGCCGCACACATGGCCGACGGCTACTACCGCGCATCGGGCAAGATCGCGGCCGTCTGTACTTCCATCGGACCGGGAGCGACAAACACCGTAACCGGAATCGCGACTGCGTTCGCGGACTCGCAGCCGATGATTCTGATCACCGGCGCCGTTCACACGTATATGGAGAACCGCGGCGTCCTCCAGGAGATCGATCGGCCGCACGGGAACAATTTCCCACGGATGGTCGAGCCGGTCGTCAAGCGCTGGTGGCAGCCCGGTCGACTCGAGCAGCTACCTTCCGCGATGGCTCAGGCGTTCAACACGATGCTCGAAGGTCGCAGAGGGCCTGTCCTGGTGGATATCCCGCAGGACCTGCAAGCTGAGTACGGCGACTATGTTCCAGAGTTGTACTCGCGCCGAGCTCAGACCCGGGCGACTGGTGATCCCGTCGCCATTGCCGAGGCAGCCAAGCTACTGGCGGGTGCTAAGCGTCCCGTGATCCTCGCTGGCGGAGGCGTCATCGCAGCCGAGGCCGGTGCGGAACTCCTCACACTGGCGGAACGTCTCGGCGCTCCCGTGACGCACTCCTTCCAGGGCAAAGGCGCATTCCCTGCAGACCACGATCTGTACGCGTGGCCGTGCGGCGACATGGGATCGATTCCGGGTAACGGAGTCACCAAGACCGCCGACGTCATTCTTGCAGTGGGTTGCCGATTCAGCGATCGCATCACGTCCTCGTACCGCCCCGGAGTCACATTCGACATCCCTAACACGAAACTCGTTCACATAGACATCGACGGATTCGAGATCGGCCGCAACTACCCGGTCGAGGTCGGGATCGTCGGCGACGCCAAGACCTCGCTCTCGTCTCTGATCGACGAACTCGGCGCACCGGCAGCGGATTACGACTTCCGGGCAACCGACTACTACGCCGAACTTCAGGACTTGAAGGCACAGTGGGACGAGCACCTGCGCCCTATGCGTGAGACCGACTACTTGCCGATGACCAACTCGCGGGCAATGGTCGAGATCCGAAAGGTCCTTCCGCGTAACGGAATTCTGGTCACCGATTCCAGCAACCCGGCAAATCAGGCGTTCAACGAATTCCCGATCTACGAGCCGAAGAGCAACATCGTTGCCGGCGGATTCTCCGGAATCGGATTCGGTGTACCTGCCGCGATCGGCGCCGCGATCGGCGCACCGGACAAGCCGGTTCTCGCGCTCGTCGGCGATGGCGCGTTCCTACAGACCGGCACGGAGATCGCAGCTGCCGCCATGAGCGGCGTCAATGTCGTCTTCGTCGTTCTGAACAACGGTGGCTGGGAAGCAATCAAGGACCTCCAGATCAATCTCTTCGGCGCGGAACGGGAAATCATCTCAGGCTGGAAGTTGCCGGATGGATCCCCGTACTTCGCCGATATCACTGCGTTCGCGCAGTCTCTCGGATGCAAGTCCGAGCGAGTCGAGGATCCCGCAAAGCTCGGCGCCGCTGTTCAGCGCGCATTCGAGACCGAGGGCCCCGTAGTCATCGAGGCGATCAGTGCTCGCGAGCTTCCCTGGACCGAGATGCATGCAATGGGTTGGTGGGATATCACCGTGCCGGCCTACCACGGCGAAGTTCGAGACGACTACGTGAACCAGCGCGGCTTCTGACCCACCCCTCACCGGAAAGTAGTTGTAAGTCATGGGCAACATCAAACTCGGACTTAATCTGGAGTTCGCGCGATACGAGAACGGCTCTTTCGATTGGGCCATGGACCAAGCTGCCGAGATCGGCTACAAGTACGTCGAGCCGATGGTGCACTGGGGTCGTGAACTGCTCAGTGCAGCAGGATATTTCCACAGCCGTTCCATGCTCGACGATCCGTTGATCCTGCGGAATGCGGCCGAAGATCGCGGTCTCAGCATCTCGTCGCTGTCGAGCCACGCGCCACTCGCCAAGCCGGAGGTGGCAGTGGAGTACTTCCGCCAGGCCATCCGCTACGCCGCGGAGGTGGGTTCTCCGATGATCATGGTCGACGATGGACCCACCCCGTCCTGGACCACGGAGGAAGAGAACTACACGCTCATGCGGTACACCCTGAAGGAGGCAGCGCTGGTCGCGGAGCCCCGGGGTATCAAGATCGCAATCGAGACCCACGGGCCGTACACCGCGACTCCGGAGCGCCTCGACAAGATCATGAATTTGGTCGACAGTCCTGCCCTGACGATCAACCTCGATACCGGAAACAGCTACCTGAGTGAGAACGATCCGCACGAGTGGCTCGAAGCCATCATCGGTCAGGTCACGCACTTGCACGCCAAGGACATTGCGGTGGACGACGCGAAACGTCTACGCGGAAAAGTGAGAGGCATGCTGGGATGCGCCTGCGGTGAAGGTGTCATCGACTGGAAGCGCATCGTCGACACGCTCGCCGCGGCCGACCACGACGTCGTCTTGTCGGTGGAGTGCGGCACGCTCGACGCCGCGAAGAAGAGCTACACCCACCTCAGCGCATTGATCGAAGCAGTCGGTCAGTAGCCGTGTTCGGTTTGGAGACGCATCCGGGAAACATGAATACAGTCGTGATCATGAACCCGTCCGTGATGAAGCAGAGGATTCCGAACGGTGAAGTACCGACCGTCGAGGAGTTCGTGACAGTCCCGCCTGCCTTACGCGCACTGCCGATCCCGCGGATCGAAGCCGTCGATGGCCGAGTACAGATCAACTAACCGAACACCGAAAGTGCTCGGGCCCAACCTCATCAGGTTGGGCCCGAGCACTTTTCGTCTCGGCGGCTGTAGTTCTGCCTCGTCTGGGGCGGTGGGGGCCAGAGGGGTGACGGAAAGGGTCTCGGATGTCCGACGCCGACGCCGACGCCGACGCCGACGCCGACGCCGACGGTGACGGTGAGTATCGGATCCGCGACACGAACAGGCCCGTCGAAAGTCGTGGTGACTTCAGACGGGCCTGTACGTCGATCTGCCTGCAGCTACAGCTGCTTACGTGACGGCCTCTGCAGGTCGAGCGCCGGTGATCATCGAGACGATCTCGTCGGCGGTGGTTTCCTTGGTGTTTCGGCACCCGACGACCTGGCCTCGCCGGAAAACGTACACCCGGTCGGTCAGTTCCAGCACCTGTTGCATGTTGTGGCTGACGATGATGACCGCGACTCCGCGTTGTTTGAGGCGTTTGATGATGTCGTGGACGTGGGCGGTCTCCTGCAGGCCCAGTGCCGCTGTGGGTTCGTCCATGATGATGAGCTTCGATCCCCAACCGGATGCGCGGGCGATGGCGATACCCTGGCGCTGGCCACCGGAAAGACCCCGAACGGTCCGGTGTACCTCGGGCACGTTCACTCCGATCTCCGTGAGCAATTCGGTTGCACGCTTGGCCATCTTGCGTCTGTTGAGCACGCTCAAGCCGCCCAAGTTGATCAGCTTCTCTTCACGCCCGAGGAACAGGTTGGTCAGGACGTCGAGGTCGTCTGCGAGTGAAAGATCCTGATAGACGGTTTCGATCCCGGCTTCGCGTGCATCGATCGGGCTTTGGAACTCACAGTCCGCACCGTCGAATCGGATGGTGCCATCACTCGACGGTTGCGCGCCGGAAAGGATCTTGACGAAGGTGGACTTGCCTGCGCCATTGTCGCCCATGATGGCGATGTGCTCACCGTGTCCGACGCTGATGGAGGCGCCTTGCAAAGCTTTGACGCCGCCGTAGAACTTGGAGAGGTTCGTAGTCTGGAGAAGAGGCTCGGTGGTGTTGGTGATAGTACTCATTGAGGTGGTTCCGATCTGGGGGGTCGTCTCGAATCAGTACGCTGCGGGAGAGTCGGCGACATTGGCGGATGTTACGGGCGGGATCGGGACGAAGATCTTGGGTTGCACCGTGCCACCGTCCAGCAGGGTCAGCATGGCGGCGACAGCTTCTCGCGCCATCTCCTTGGGATCACCGTTGATGGTTCCGTACGTGTCTCCCGCGAGGATGCTCTCGCGCATCTCTTCCGGATAGTCGTTGCCGACGAAGACGATTTCGCTTCGGCCCATAGACTTGGCCAGGCGGGCGCCCGCAGCCAATTCAGGTCCTTGTGCGACAACGGCGTTGATCTGCCCCGCCGGATACTTCGCGAGCCAGTCCTGGGTCAGGCTGATGGTCTTGTCGTTCGCCCAGTTGTTCGGCTGCTCTTCTACGAGCTTGACGTCGGGGAAGTTCTCCTGCAGTTCGGCACGGAATCCTTCCGACCGACCGATCTGCGGCCCACTGCCGAGGATGCCGGTCATCAAGGCGACGTTGCCCCGATTGCCTATTGCTCCTGCGACCATCTTCGCCTGCTCGCGTCCGACCTGAACGTCGTCGGTCCCTACGAACGAGGAGACCGGGGCGTCTTCGGACAGCGCCAGGGAGAATGCGATGACCGGGATTCCTGCTGCTTCGGCTCGTTTGATAGACGGAGTCATGCTGTCCTGGTCGCTGGGGGCGAGGAGAATGGCGTCGACCTTCTGCGTGACCAGCTGGTCCATTCCGCTACTCATCTGAGCGATGTCGTTGTGCCCGTTGACAACACTGAGCTTGTATCCCGCAGCTTCAGCTTCTTCTTGCACAGTCGAGATGGCTACGTTCATCCATGGGTCGACGCCGACGTCGTACACCACGAAGCCCAATGTCTTGTTCGCACCCGAGGAAGGTGCGGTTCCGCAGGCCGTGAGTGCGACGGCGACGAACGCAGCCAGGCAAAGGACAAATGCGGTTTGGATCGTTCGAGAAGTTCTTCTTACGGTCATGTGTTTTCACTCCTGGAATGTGGTTGGCTGCGAGGGGAATCGGATGTATCAGCGTTTGCGGGCGCTGCGGAACGCTTCGAAGCCGACTGCGAGCAGAACGGCCGTACCCGTCAGCGCCGGCTGCCAGTAAGCGGACACGCTGTACAGGTTCAACGCGTTTGTCAGGACGGTGAGCGACAGGATGCCGATCACCGCGGAGCTGATGCCGCCGACTCCGCCGGTGAGTGGTGTGCCGCCGATGATGACGGCGGCGATGGCGAGAAGTGCCCACTGTGTACCTGTTGCCGGACTCCCGATTCCGGAGATCGAGACAAGAAGAATTCCTGCGATGGCGGCGCACAGCCCGCCGATGGCATAGACGGCAATCAGAACCCGATCGACATGGATTCCGGCGCGGCGCGACCCTTCCTTGTTGCTCCCGACGGCGTAGATGTGCTGGCCGAAGAGCGTGCATCGTAAGACGAACAGCAGAATCAGGATGACCACGACGAATGTAAGACTGGCAAAGGAGATTCCGGCGATGTTCTTCAAGCCCAGATCGGTCCATCCGGAAGGAAGAGGAGCGATCGGGGTGGCGCCGGTTGCGGCGTACAGCAGTCCGGTGACGACGGCTTGTGTACCGAACGTGGCCACGAATGGGTTGATGCCGATCTTGGCTACGAGGATGCCGTTCACGAAGCCGGCGAGTAGACCGGCGACCAATCCGACGAGAATTCCGATGGCTATACCGTGCTGGAGACTGACGTACGCAGCAGCGCATCCGGCTGCCGCTGCCACGATTCCGACCGAGAGATCGAAGCCACCCGAGATAATCATCAGCTGCATACCGCCGGCAATGATTCCGACCATCGCCGCCTGTTGCAGCACGTTGAGCAGGTTGTCCGACTGCCGGAAGATCGGGTTGGCGATGCACAGAATCACCACCGATGCGACCAGTACAGTCAGCATCACCCGCTGAACGACCTGCGAAGGTGTGCTCGGCAGAATGCGTTTGAGCAGAGCCGGTAGCCATTCCTGCGAGGATGCGTGGGGCGGCTGAGGTGCCGCGGAACGAGTGGAACGGCCGACGTCATCGACAGAGATTCCCGCGCTTGGCGGCCGTTTCTGCTGGTCTTCGGTCAGGGGCATTGAGGACTCCTCGAAAGGGTGTTTCGGTGTTCGGTCGAAAGAGCGAAATCAGGTCACCCGGTCGCACGGCGTTGTGCGTGTCGAGATTCGGATCGGTGCCCTGCAGTTCGCGTTCGGTTCGAGAATCGGTAGCGATTACTCGGACGGTGGGCCGGCAGTACAGGGGCGCTGAAACAAATCTTCGGACAGGTAGGAAGCGGGTTCGCCATGTGTCTCAACTCTGTTTGGCGACCCCCGGCGAAGCCCTGGGGTTGTAGAAATACTGTCCTGTGACTGCATTCACAGCTAGACGCAAGCCGGGAAAGATGTCTCGGCTGGACGACACGTTTTGTGTAGTGTCTTTGACATGTCTTTCACGGTTGCGGACGCTCTGGAACTCTCACTGATCCGCGCGGCCGGTCCTCACGTACTCACCAGCGGAACGGATCTGGATCAACGCGAAGTCCGATGGGTTCACTCGTCCGAGATCCCCGATATCGCACGATTTCTCAGCGGCGGCGAATTGTTGCTGACGGCGGGCCTCGGTATAGGGGAAACAGAAGCCGAGCAGCGTGCTTACGTGAAGGCGGTTTCTCGAGCCGGTGCGGCAGCTCTGGTGATCGAAGAATCCGGTCGCATGTTCGATCGAGTTCCTCAAGCTGTTGTGCAGGAAGCCCAACAAATGCTGCTTCCGGTGATCGCGCTGACCCACGAAGTGTCGTTCGCCGGAGTCTCCGCCCAGGTGCACGAAATTCTGACCGAAATGCGACTTCGGAGCCTGACTCGTGAACGTGAGGTCGAAGCAACATTCTCGGGATTGCTGCTCGACGGCGCAGACCATCTCGGAATAGTGGAGACTCTGGCGGCGCTCACCGACAGCACGGTGGTTCTGGAAAACATCGCTCACCGGGTGACGGTCTATTTCTCAGTGGACGGTGTCGAATTCGACGACGACGAGTGGAATCGTCACGCCAGAGTATCGCACGACAATGAAACTGATTGTGTCCGAAGGCCCGTCGTCATGCGTGGTCAACCGTGGGGGTGGATCCACGTGCTCCAAGGACAATCGCCGACCGCGCCGTTCTCGGCTGAATTCGCGGCGGAGCGGGCAGCAGCAGCGATCGCGATCTCGCTTCTCACCGATCGTAGCCGCGAGGCGCGTGACGATCAGCGCAGTACCGCTTTGATGACACACTTGCTGCTGGGAGAAATTTCCGGCGATGAGTTCGTGAAGCAGGCCAGTCGTCTGGGGTATCGGCTCGGATCTGGCCTGATGCGAGTGTTCGTGGCCAACAAGAATACTCGTGACGATTCTGCTGGAATCCGGCCCAAGCGCAGGAGCAGTCCCAATGCGATCAGTGCCGACATGGGTGATTACATCGTCACGGTGGCGCCGGAAGTGGGTGGCCGTCCGCCGGAGATCGAGGATCTTGTCGGTTTCGTCGGTGCGGGTGTCGGTGTGAGCCGCGCTATTTCACGTGACATGGTTGCTGTCGCGCTCACTCAAGCGCGCAGTGCTGCCGCGGTCGCCCGAGCTTCTGGTGGTGTCCTTCACTTCGACGAACTGGGGGTCGAGCGGATTTTGGTGACCCTGGCGCAGGGCCCGGAACTGGCGAGCTTCGTCGAAGACGAATTGGGTCCGTTGTTGACGAAGGATGCGCACTCGGCCAGTCCGCTACTGCCGACACTGCGCGCATTTCTCAGCGTCGACGGTCGCAAGACTGAAGCGGCGGACAAGCTCTACGTGCAGCGCAGAACTCTGTACAACAGGTTGGAGCGGATCTCGACGATTCTCGGGAAATCCCTTGATGCCCCGGAAACGCGGCAGCGCTTGCTGTTGGCAGTCAAAGGTCTCGAGCTGCTGGAGGGGTCGGCGATCAGTTCGTCGCGACGTTCCGGAAGGAACTAGCATTCCGACTTCGATGAGGGGGACGGCGGTGCGGGCTGCGCGCGCGGCAGTGAGACGGCCTGTTGCCGGCAATCCGCACAGGGAACCACCGGGCAGTCCCAAGATGACGAAACCGAATCCGCTGGTGGTGAGCTCGAGTGCATTCTTGACGTCGGGTGTCCCTGTCGCCCAAGAGGCTTGGCAAGCTCCGTGAAGTGCGAAAGATGACAAGCAATGCCCATTTCGTGCGGTCGAGCACGAACGGCGACTTCGGCTAGAGCATTTCGTTGATTCCCTTCATAGAAGAGATGAGTGAATCGTATCACTAGGTGATACGATTCACTCATGTTGGTGGTGGTAAAACAAGGTGAAGGTTGAGATGTGGCGCGACAGGCGAAAGTATCGCAAACCGCGGTGTCGCGCCTACCTTCTCCCGAAGTGTCCAGTCGGGGCAATCGCCGCTGTCGACAGTACGTCTCACGGACGTCGTCGTGTGTACATATGCGGGACCTTCAGTGCAGAAACATCTTTCAGGCTACCGAGCTACGGCAGGAGTGGGGCGACGAACATGGCTGGTCACCGTATGGAGGAAGAAGTGGGGTACGTCTGTGTCACGTGTCGCCATATCGGTTCGTCGTTGCCTATGCCCAAGCCGTCTGTGCCGCTGGCCGTGCGAGCTCGATGCAACCTCTGTGGCGAGATCGACACGGCGATGTCGGGGCGGAAAGACGATGTGCCATACCGTGTCGAGCTCTTCGGGGGCTTTCGTAGAGCTTGGACGCATGCAGTCCGGTGTGGGCGAATGTGTGAACACCATCTACTGTGACGACAGGTCAACCGAAGCCAACACTCGGTTGAAACGAGACCACGATAGAATTCGTGAGATCGTCAAGGGTTACGGCGGATGATTCGTCCGGAGCAAGGGGAGTCGCTTCAGTGGTTACGATGAAGGACGTGGCGCGGGCAGCAGGCGTCTCCCAAGCCGCTGTCTCATACGCGTTCAGTAACTCTCCGAAAGTTTCTGCATCGCAGCGTGATCACATCTACGCAGTCGCTCAGTCTTTGTCCTACGCCGGGCCGAACATCGTCGGCAGTAGCCTGCGCTCCGGCCGAGTCGGAGCGGTTGGCATCATGGTGATGGAGTCGTTGGGGCACGCACTGGAAGACCCGTCGACCATGCTGTTGATGAAGGGGGTAGTCGAAGTCAACGAACTCGCCGACGTTGCCCTGACTTTGTTGCCGTTGGTCTCCAGTAGGGAAGAAGGATTCAATTCTCCCGCGGTCAGAGGTTTGGTCGACGGAGTCGTCCTGCACAATGTGACTCCTACCCACCCGATCATTGCGGCCCTGATTCACTCCGGAACGCCGGCAGTTGCGATCGATTCACCCGCGGACTGCGGCTTGCCGTTCATCGGAATCGATGATCGCGCTGCAGGATTCAAGCAGATGGCCCATCTCTTGGATCTCGGGCACCGAAGAATCGGTGTGGTCTGCGAACGTTTGAACATCGGTGGCACCGACGGGTCGATCTCCAAGACAGTTGTCGAACATTCTTCCGAGCGGGTCCAGCGAGATCGGATCCTCGGGTACTTCGATGCTGCAACTGCGCGGGGAGATGCCGGTGTCTCGATCGAGGTTTACGAGGCTTCAGGTATCGATCGTGACAGCGGCGTCCGTGCTGTCCGCTCGATGGTCGAGAAACTGAATCCGACCGCAATAGCCACGACGTCAGATGTCTTTGCCGTCGCTGCCTTGAGCGTGCTTCGTAGCATGAATATCCCAGTACCTGAGGTTGTTTCGGTTGTCGGATTCGACGATGCCCCCATCGCCGAACTCATGGATCTGACCACTGTGCGTCAACCGCTGGTGGAGAAGGGCCGCGCCGCAGCCTCCATGCTGCTCGACAATATCGACGGCGCGAAGCGAAGGCAGAAGATCTTCAAAACCAAGCTGATCGTCCGAAACTCGACAGGCCCGGTCAGCACAGTCTGAACGAGACCATGCTGACCGGGCCGGAGTGGTCAGGATCGATAGACTTTCCGGTACAGTTCGGCGATTTCCTGTGCGCTGGGCACCACCGGGTTGTTCGACGGAGAACCCGACGCCAACGCCTGGTCCGCCATCAGTGGAATGAGCTCCTCCCAGCGAGTCTCGTCGATGCCGAATGTGCGCGGACTGGGTACCTCTACGTCGACGCACAAAGTATCGATGAAGTCGACCAGCTTGTGCGAGGCCGCCTCGTCTGAGTCGCCGCGATCTGCCGCGCCCAGCTGCCTGGCGCAATCGGCGTATCGATCACGCGCCCCGGGTATGGAGAACGCGGTGATCGCCGGAAGCAGCATTGCATTGGAAAGTCCATGCGCCACATGGAAATGTGCGCCGATCGGACGACTCATCCCATGTACCAGGCACACGCTCGCATTGGAGAACGCCATACCCGCCTGAGTGGAAGCATGCATCATCTGTTCGCGCGCCTCCCGATCTGAGCCGTCACGGTACGCGCGCAAGAGGTACTCCCCGATTGTCTTCATCGCAAACAGTGCGAGCCCGTCCGAGATGGGGTTTGCCTTCTTACTGACGTAGGCCTCGATCGCGTGTGTAAGTGCGTCGACACCTGTGTCGGCCGTCAGTCTCGGCGGCATCGACATCGTGAGGTCTGAATCGACGATCGAGGCGATCGGAAGAAATGAAAGTCCAGGGCACAGCATCTTCTCGTCGGTGGTGACATCCGTGATGATCGTGAATTGTGTTGCTTCCGAGCCACTTCCTGCCGTCGTCGGGATGGCGATGATCGGAAGCGCCGGCCCCGCGTACACCCGAGGGGCTTTGAAATCGCGCATGACGCCGCCCTGCTTGAACACGACGGCAAGTGCTTTTGCCGTGTCCATCGGGCTGCCACCGCCGAAGCCGATGATCGAGTCGGCATCGTGGGCGGTCAGAGCGTCGAGACCAGCCTGTAGAGAATCGGTAGTGGGGTCGGGAACCGTCTCGGAGAAGAGTGCGGCCTTCTTTCCTGCTGCTGCAACGATCTTCAGCAATCGATCGGCTGAACCATTGCTGACCATGAATGCGTCGGTGACGAGAAGCGGACGCTCGATGTTCAGATCCGTCAGCACTTCGCCGAGACTCTCGACGGACCCAGGACCAAGTTTCAAGAACCGGGGAAATGAAATGTTGGCAACCATGCCGATCCCTTCGAATGTTGTGAATGTATTTCCCAGCCCGTGGTATTCGGACGGGATAGGGACTCAGTTGTTTTCGGGGAAGCCGAGGTTGATGCCGCCGTGGCTGGGATCGAGCCAGCGGGTAGTGACGACCTTCCCGCGGGTGAAGAAGTGGACACCCTCGGTACCGTGAGCGTGCGTGTCGCCGAACAGGCTGTTCTTCCAACCACCGAAGCTGTAGTAGGCCATGGGGACTGGAATAGGGACGTTGATCCCGACCATACCAACCTCGATCTCGTTCTGGAAGCGACGTGCTGCGCCACCGTCATTGGTGAAGATCGCGGTGCCATTCCCGAATGCACTCGAATTCACCAGGTCGAGTGCTTCGTCGTAGGAGTTCACCCGCACGACCGAGAGCACAGGGCCGAAGATTTCGTCTGTGTAGATGCTCATGTCGGTGGTGACGTGGTCGATCAGGGTCGGGCCGAGCCAGAATCCGCCCTCACCACCGTTCGCCTGCACTTGCCTGCCATCGACGACGAGTGTCGCGCCGGCGGCCTCACCGGCGTCGACGTAGGAGGCGACCTTGTCGCGGTGGGCCTTGGTCACCAGAGGGCCCATGTCTGAGTTCTTCGTGCCGTCACCGGTTTTCAGGGTGCGGGTCCGCTCGGCGATCTTGCCGACGAGTTCGTCGGCGATGTCGCCGACGACGACCAGTGCCGAGATCGCCATGCAGCGCTCGCCGGCCGAGCCGAATCCGGCGTTGACCATTGCGTCGGCGGCCAGATCGAGGTCTGCGTCAGGCAAGACGATCGCGTGGTTCTTCGCTCCTCCGAGAGCCTGAACGCGCTTTCCATGGCTGGTGCCGGTGCTGTACACGTACTGGGCGATGGGGGTTGAACCGACAAACGAAACGGCCTTGATCGCAGGGTTGGTCAGAAGTTCGTCGACAGCTGTCTTGTCGCCTTGCAGGACGTTGAACACGCCTGCTGGAAGTCCTGCCTCGGCCCAGAGTGCCGCGATCCACAGCGAAGCAGATGGAACTTTTTCGGACGGCTTGAGTACTACCGTGTTTCCGGTGGCGATCGCGATGGGGAAGAACCACATCGGGACCATCGCGGGGAAATTGAACGGCGAGATTATCGCGACCGGGCCGAGTGGTTGACGGATCGAGGTGACGTCGACGTTCGTCGAGGCATTCTCGGTCATACCGCCCTTGAGCAGGTGCGCGATGCCACAAGCGAATTCGACGACTTCCTGGCCTCTTGACACCTCGCCGAGTGCGTCGGAGAGGACTTTGCCGTGCTCGGCGGTGATTATCTCGGCGAGTTCGTGCTTGCGGGCATTGAGCAGTTCGCGGAACGCGAAGAGGATTGCGGTTCGCTTGGCGAGCGAACTGTCGCGCCAATCGGGAAACGCAGCAGCAGCTGCGTCGATAACGGCGCGTGCGTCTTGCACGCTGGCGAGCGCGACACTGCCAGTGACGGCGCCGGTCGCAGGGTTCGTGACCGGCGCGGAGTTTCCGCTCGAACCGGGGGCGATCGTGTTGTCGATCCAATGTGCGATGACAGTCATGACTATTCACTCCTGAGGCTGGGGTTGATTCGAGTCTGTGCCGCAGAATTGCCGTCGTCAACAAGTAAGATCGCAGTACTCAATGCAAAATTGCAGCCAAGAACGGGAATGGCGATGTTTACTTCTGACAACCTGCGCTTTCTGCTGGAACTGTCACGCACGGGGCGCATTTCGGATACGTCGAAGCGGCTGGGGGTCGATCAGACCACTGTCTCCAGGAGAATCTCTAGGCTTGAAAAAGACATGGGAGCAAGGCTTTTCGATCGCGGCGTCTCGGGCTGGCAGCTGACCGAGGCGGGCAGGCGATTGGTTCCCTACGCGGAGAGTATCGAGTCGACGCTACTTTCTGCGCTCGGTGAGACGACCGCCTCGGCGTCGCCGAGCCTCAACGGGACGGTCCGGATCCTGACCCCAGACGGCTTCGGTGCCTTCGTCTTGGTTCCGGGCCTGCGCTCTGTCCGTGTCCGGCACCCGGATTTGTACACCGAAGTGCTGACTTCGACTACCCACGATGTGTTGACCGGGCGTGACTTCGACGTCGCCGTCACGTTGGAGCGTCCCTCTCCCCGATCTGTGGTCGTCAGCAAACTTGCGGACTACAACTTGCGGCTTTACGCCTCGCGTCGGTATCTGGAGACGCACGAGTCGATCTCGTCGGTGGACGACCTACGTCATCACACGCTCGTCTGGTATGTGGACGCGTTCTTGGATGTCGAACCTCTGCGTATCCTCGACCGGATACTGCCCACCGGGCGGGCGCAGATCCAGACCAATAACATCGCTGGTCACTACGAGGCGGTCAGGCACGGTGTGGGAATCGCGCCCTTGCCGACATACATCGGCGCGACCGACGATGACCTCGTGCCGGTGCTGCGTGACGAGTTCGTAATTCGGAGGTCGTATTGGCTCGTTGTCCCGCGCGAGCTGATCAGATTGGCCCGCGTACGGGCGATAAGCGATGCCTTGCATGAGATTGTCGACAGGAATCCCGACCTCCATGCGCGGTGATGTGCGTTTCCTGTATTCCCCGGGTTGGGCGATGGTTGACGGTCAGTTTGTAGCGCCTGAGGAATGATCGCGATGTCAGGTGTGGACGCTGTCGAAGGGTCTTGTGGAATGTGCGAAGAGGGGTGGGTTACCCCGAGGTCTTCAACAATTCGAGGGCTGCGTTCCGGCCGGCACCGAAGGGGTGGGTGCCGATACCGATCCCGTCTGCGACGAGGGCACCTTCGTGAAGCAGCATGATTGCCTCGACGAGACGTTCGTCGGCTAGTCCGTCCGTCGCCAGAATGCGCCGGAAAAGGTCTGACATCTCCCGCTTTTGTTCGGCGATGACAGCGAACACCGGATGTGAGTGATCGCTGAACTCGGCGTGCGCGTTGATCATGCTGCACCCCTTGCCTCCGCTCGCCTTGGACCAGGAGGCGGAAGCGTCGAATACCGCACTCAACTGTTCGGCGCGGCTAGCTCCGGCTGATGCGAGCTTCTCGTCGCGAAAGATTCGCCACCGCCGATCTCGAGCCCTCAGGTATTCAACGACGAGACCGTCTTTCGAGCCGAACCGTTCGTACAAAGTCTTCTTCGTGACGCCGGCGTCCAGTGCGACGGTATCCACGCCTACGGCATGAATCCCCTTTTCGTAGAACAGCTTCGACGCAGACTCCAGAATGCGACGCGCTTTCGGAGTCAATTCGGGTGTGGATTCCTCTGCCATGGACAAAAGTATACCGATCTGTATAGTCGGACTCATGAGTAAACAGATCGGTATACCTCGGATCGTGACCTCGAGATCTGCCGTGACGGCTACCTTGTCGGTCCTGTTCGTCGCGTGCTGGAGTTCGGGATTCATCGGAGCCAAACTAGGCGCCGGCAGTGCCGGGGTCCCCACGCTGCTGATGTGGCGTTTTCTCCCGCTCGCGGTGGTACTGCTCCCGATTGTCTGGTTCTCCGCCCGGTGCCAGAACACGATGCCGACACCACGGGCTCTCGGCAGGCAGGTGGTGATCGGGATGCTCTCCCAGAGTGGCTACCTGTTGTCGGTGTACTGGGCAGTCGATCTCGGCGTGAACACCGGAACAACTGCGCTGATCGACGGTATTCAGCCGCTGGTGGCTGCCGCGCTGCTCGGTCCGGTCCTCGGTGTCGCAGTCCCGCGTATGCAGTGGGTCGGGTTGGCGATCGGAATGGGCGGCGTCGTGATGGTCACGGCAGCCGATGCCGGGGCCGGTAC
The DNA here is from genome assembly GCF_058792695.1 of Rhodococcus sp. MT28. Taxonomy (NCBI): domain Bacteria; kingdom Bacillati; phylum Actinomycetota; class Actinomycetes; order Mycobacteriales; family Nocardiaceae; genus Rhodococcus; species Rhodococcus sp. MT28. The sequence goes on along the minus strand of NZ_JBXAFD010000001.1, from coordinate 1,185,107 downwards.
ATCGGCGCCGTGGTGGGCGTACGCGATTCCGTTCCTGGGGATGCTCAGCCTGGTTGCATCCACCTTCGTCCAGCAACGCGCTCCCACGTCCACACCGCCACTGCAGGCTTTGGTCATCCACTGCTCAACCAGCGCAATAGTTTTCACAACTCTGGCGATCGTCTCGGATGCTGCCGCACCGCCGAGTGTCAGCACATTCTGGATCGCGTTGCTCTGGTTGATCGTGTTGTCCACCTTCGGTGGTTACGGGCTGTACTGGCTGTTGCTCCTCCGCATCGGCATTACGTCCGTCAACACCCTGATGTTCTTGATCGCCCCCGTCACCGCGGTCTGGGGCGCACTGATGTTCGGAGAATCCTTCACTCCGTTCACCGCGCTCGGCTTGGCGGTGGGCATCGTCGCCGTCGTCGTGGTCACCCGGGTGGGCAATCGCCCGAAGAAGCAGGACGAGGGCACGGATTCCTGCCCGGCGAGAGCTTCGATCACGTCGCGCTGATGAAGGCCGATCGGGATGTGAACCGCTCGCGGAGCGCGGTGAGTTGCTCTGCGGTGAGCTTCAGTCCGTTGATTGCGTAGTCCTCGACGGTGCCGAAGTGCGTGCGCATTTCGTCGAGAGCTGCGTCGAAATAGCTGTCACGGACTCCGAGGAGGGGTCGTAGCACTTCTGCGTCAACGCCTTTGCTCGCGGCGAAGTCGAGGATCGGTTCTGTCATGGGGGCCAGATCGGTGTTCGTCTCCAGGTAGTCGGCGCGTACATCGGCTTCGTCGGCCCCGAGGAGGAGTAGGAAAGAGGTCGCGGCCCACCCGGTTCGATCCTTGCCGGTGGTGCAGTGGAAAAGTGCTGCCCCGGAGCGTTTTTCGTCGATGAGGTCGAGGTAGAACGTGCGATAGGCGTCGAGAGCGGACGGCAGGCTGACGAAGTTGCGGTTGGCTTCCTCCATCTGTGCGATCCCACGTCCATCGCTGATGGTCTCGGCGTATGCGACCGGGTCCGTCATGAGTAGTCCAGTGGCCGCGGCGTTTTGGGCATTGTCGGCAAGTACGTCGAGCCAGACTGTGCGCGTCGAGTCAGGGAGATTGTCGAGTGCGCCGTCGCGCTCGGCGGCGGTCCTCAGGTCGTATACCGTCCGCACGTCCAAGTCGGCGACCGCGGCAAGGTCGTCGCCGTCGAGTTTCGCGAGAGTCGCTGAACGGTAGAGCGCGCCCGCGCGGACGGTGCCGTCCGCAACAGGAATGCCACCGAGGTCCCGGAAGTTCGGAGCGGACTTCAGGAGAACGCGGCGATCGAGCGGGTGAGTTGGCATGGCTGACTCCTTGTGGGTTCCGTTTCCGAACTGATCATTCATGCCTTCTGCACACTGCGCACGAGCTTTTCGGCATTGCGTCTCTTGATCCACTTGTCGATGACGAGGGCCATGAAGATCCACCCGCCCAATGCCGTGATCACCCACACGATGATCGGGGCGAGGATCCAGGACCCGACGCCGCTGATCTCGATACCGTCGGGGACCAGGGTCGCAACCCAGAGCGCGAGCAGTGTGGCGACCAAGCCGACACCACCCGCGAGCGGAGCTGCGTAGTGCAGTGCCACGCTGAGCACGAATGGGCCGAGAATCATGTGTGCGAGGGTGAATACACCGATAGCGGCCAAGAAGCCGTTCACGCTCAGGCTGACCCCGGGAAGAGCAAAATGCACGACGATCAGCGCTATCGCGCCGAGAACACATTGCGAAATGAGCTGAAATAACAGACGCATGGCTTGTACCTCCGTGATCAGGTCGAGTCACCCGAGAGTGGTGTGTGCGTGGGGAACGCTTTGCTGCAGGGCTTCGGGACGAGGCGCCGTCCAGGTGCCGTCGAGCACGGAGGGACGGGGGCGGTACAGGCGCAGTACGTAGTTCCACCCGGGCATGATGGGCAGTGCGTTCGCGACGCCGTCGAGATGGACCCCGAAGCGGATGGTGGTGCTGCCGTCGGAGTCTGGGGTGGCCGTGAGGCTGTTGATGCTGTTGACGCCCAGGGCGTTCTCTTCGAAGTATCCGGCCGCGTTGTACAGCGAGACCGACCAGAACGCATCCACGGGAACATCGTTCAGGCGGAGACGGTATTCCCCGACCGGGAGACGTTCGTCGAAGTTGACGTAGGTGGCCTCGTACTCGGGAAGGCCACCCCAGCCGGATGCGGTACCGAGCAGGTGCCTGATCGGATCGACTTCCGCAGCGGTACCGAATGAATGGTCGTACGTGGTGATGCCACGCGCGAGTGCGAGGAGTGCGTCGCGGGTCTCGGTCTGCGATTGCTCGTCGTAGTCGGGCAACGGGAACTCTCCCGTTCCGCCGCCGTCGATGTTGAGGGCGTCTTGCAACCGGTTCACCTCGGCGACGTCTTCGGGGCTGTTCGGATCGACGAGGATGCGCACGATCAGTGCGGCGTAGTCGGTCCCGACCAATTCACGCGTGAGCAGGTGCTCTCCCGGGTCGCGCAGGATGACGGGACCGAAGTGATCTTGACTGACCACCCACACGGAGATGTAGCGCTCGCCGGTATCGGGCACCGTGATGGTGACGTTCTCGCGCACGTCGATGATCGCGCTGCTGTACAGAGTGTCGCGGTTCTGGCGGATGATCGGCTGGTTGTCGAGTGACCCGAGATCACGAGTGTGGTTCCACGTGCCCAGGCCGACGCCCGCGGCCAGGCGAGCGAACATGAGATCGGACTCTGCCCGATTGAAGTTCAGGACGTTGACGGCGATCGTGGACATAGTGGGTTCCAATCGGTGTCGGGGTACGGAAGCGGGCGCGGTAATCCATGGCCCGTCGGGGTGAATCAGCCGAGCAGTCGCGCTTTCGCGGCTTGGAACTCGGCGTCGCTCAGCAGGCCTTGTGATTTGAGGTCGCCGAGTTTCTGCAACTCGGCGACGAGATCGACCGAGGCCGCGGGTGCGGGTGTGGGCATCGGGAGTGCGGCATGCTGCTGGGCGAATTCGTACTGCGCCTGCTCGTATTCGGCTTGGGCTCTCCTTTGCCGGCGGGTGGCCATACCGTCGCTGACCGCGGTCGCAGTACCGGTCACGACCGCGGTGCGGGCGGCGAGGCCCAGCAGTCCGGGGCGACCTCTTCTCGGGATGTACGGCATGTCAGACCTCCAGTTTCGGGCTGATCGTGTCCATGAGGGCATTGACGACGGGTGCGGGTATCCGCTCGTAACCCAGTAGCACCGCGCCTGACGCAGCGGTGCGGGCGGCGAGTTCGCGCTGATAGACCAACTCGAGCGCGACCAGCAGCGCTGTGGCACCGGTGGGAATGGCTGCCGCGAGTTCGGTGATGTCCTCATGCCCGAGCAGACCGGACGCGCCGAGCATCTCGACGTTGATCTCGAAGCCGTTCGGCAACTCCTCGACTTCGATGAGGGTGAGTTCATCGTCCTCGGACTTGGAGATGACGATCAGATCGAGCAGCCGCACCAGGCCGGTATCCGTAAGGTCGGTCAGTGCGGAGAGCGCGGCCGGGTCGAGGCTCTGCCCAGGCAGGCCGAGAAGGTAGAAGTCGACGGGGCCGAAACGCGCGGCACTCACGAGAGGACCTTCAGCTTGAGTGCGGCGAACTCGTCCTCGCTGATCGCTCCGGCTTCGAGCAGTGCTGCGGCTGCGGCGATCTCCTCGCTGGGGCTCTTCCCCGCGACCTCGCGGATATACGATTCGGCGGCCTTCTCGGCGTCGCGTGCGGCCTTGTTGCTGCGTTCCGTCATCCCTTCGCCGCGGGCGACGAGATAGACGAGCGCGGTGAGGATGGGCAGGAAGAGTAGGAAGAACACCCAGACGGCCTTCAACCAACCGCTGAGCTTGTGGTCGCGGAACAGGTCGGCGATGATCGCGAACAGCGCGAAGAGATATCCGATGAAGACGGTTGCCCACAGCATCCAGCCGAGGCTTTCCCAGAAGCTCATGTGTCTTATCCGTTTCGTGTCAGGCCTGCGCACCGGGATTCCGCCGACTAGCGCATTTCGGTTGATTCCGGCAATTCTCACTGGTTTCCGCAGGCTTCGATCGCGGTCTCATCCGAAGCGGATGAGACCGGATTTCCACGGACATCGAACGTCTCGAGTATCTTCGACACATGATCGAAGCCGTGCGTGACGCACTCGCCTCTGGTGAGGCGGAGCAGGCTCGACGAGTCCTGCGGAAAAACTGGCTTCGTTTGATTCTCGAATCTCACACCAGGGAACTCGAGCAGCTCTGCCTTGCTCATCCCGATCCCCACGATCCGCACATCCTGCTGATACGGGCGTGCTGCCGCGATCTCAGCGGTGATCCGTACGGCGCTGAGTTTCTCCGCGGGCAGGGTCTGCGGGTGGCGTCCGACGATTTTGTCGTCTGCTTCACCGACCTGCTGCTCGCTCCGGACACCTCGACCAAGGCCGTCATCGCCGATCGCGCGCGTCACGCGCTCGCCCAGTGCGAGCCCGAGGACGATTACCCGTCCGCGCTTTTCCTCCTCGGATGGACCGAGGTCAGGCTTCGTCGTGACCTTCCTCGTGCCATCGCGCTACTTCGCTCCGCCAGCGACGAGGCGCAGTTGCAGTCGCGCACGGAGACATTGCGTCTTGCACAGTCCAACTTGGCCTTTGCGCTGACCCACGCGGGAGCATTCACCGAAGCCGAACAGATCCTCGACGGCCTTCCTGCGCGAGATGTGGCGTCCGATTGGGAACGCTTCGAAGGTGGTCTCCCACAGTCGAATCGGGGGTGCATCGCTTACTGGCGTGGCGACTTCGAGGAGGCGATCGCTCAGTTCGACTCGATCATCGAGGAGGGCAGCCCTGGAACCAATTTCGAGGCGCTCGCCCGTCTGTACCTGGTGATGAGCCTGATCGCTCTGAACCGGGAAGACCGATACCACAACGCCGCTCGTCTGCTGCGAGGCGTGAGCACTGCGGACAAGCACGGCATTCCTTGGGATACGCTGCGGCGCGTCACCACGGCCTGGCTCGCCCACGCTCAAGGACAGGACGAGCAAGCTCGCCGCATCGCAATGCCCACGCTGACCAGAACAGGTGCTGCGGTCGCTCACGCGCTTCTCGCGGAGCTCTACCGAGTCATGGGGGATCCGGAACCGTCGGCTCAAGCGCTTCGCTTGGCAACCTCGGCCGCGCTGCCGCGATACGCGCTGGTGAGCACCCTTGTCACGTCTGCCGCCCTGAGCTCCGTCGCCGGGCGTGGACCGCAGGCGCACGAGCAGTTGGATCGTGCGCTGGCGGAAGCAATCCCCGAGCGGATTCTCGCCCCATTTCTGAGCGGCGATCCGGTAATCGTCGATCTGTTGAACGCGCACGCAACACAGGGGTCGAGACACCAGGAACTTCTACGCACGATTCTGGAAAAACGGGGCCAGCTCTCTGCCAAACTCGCCGGAGTCCTGACGGAACGTGAGAAAGAGATCCTCACTTTTCTGCGAACCACGATGACTGCTGACGAGATCGCTGCGCACCTCGGCATCGCCTATCCCACCGTGAAGACTCACATTCGCTCGATCTATCGAAAATTAGGTGTGACCAAACGGCGCGCCGCAGTCCAAGCAGCCGACAACCTAGACCGCGGGATCGGGGGCGATTCCGCGGCGGAGGCTGCGAACCGTCAGATCCAAGGCTTGTAGTCGCGTCCCGGAACCGCGGTTCACGTAGTCCATCGACGTGTAGAGCAGTGACCACAGCAGGTTCTGCACCCAGTCCGAACCCATGTCGGGGTCGATGGAACCGTCGGAGTGTCCGCGCTCGATGGCATCGGTGACTGAGTCGTCGTTCGACGCGGACTCGGCAAACGAATCTTCTTGATACACACCGGGAGTGAAGAACAGGACCGTCAAGAGGTCGGCCAGTTCGAAGTATTCATGGCACAGGCGAACCAGTGCTTCGGCTCCGGTACCCTCGCCGAGTCGAGCTGCTGCTGCTGCCTCTCCGACGGCGCGGGTGGCCTCGGCCGCGACTGCGTCGACCAGGTCTGACCGTTCGGGAAAATAGCGGTGCAAAGTGGTCCGGCCGACCTTTGCGGCCGACGCGATCTCGCTGAGGGTCGCAGCAGGCTTGGATGCGAACACCGAAACGGCAGCATCGAGGATGGCCTTCCGTGTGCGCTCGCGGGTCGCGCTTTGTTCTGGTGCGCTGTGGATCGTTGTCACGAATCCGAAGCGTAGCCGTGTCCGGTTTCGGTATCCAGTGTTTCCGAATCGGAATTTCTCTTGCCCTTTATGGAACATTCGTGTTCCATAAATTCATGCTTGAATCCGACGCTTCTCAGCCCGCACCGAAATGGAGCAATCTCCGCGTCCTCTCGGAGTTTGCTCGACCGCATCTGCCGTCGCTCCTCCTCGGATTGGTATTGGCGCTGTGCGGCTCCGCGGCGACGCTGGCAACGCCCATGGTCACCAAGTGGGTTCTCGACACCCTCGATACCGGTGCGTCGCTGAAAGGACCGATCCTCACGCTCGTCGTCCTTCTGATCGTCGGTGCCGTGCTCGGTTGTGCTCAGTGGATCGTTCTCGGAACCGCCGCCGAGAAGGTTGTCTTCGACGCCAGGTCGTCGCTGGTGAGGCGATTCCTCGCTGCGACGGTGCCGGCGCTGCAATCGCGATCCGTGGGTGAATTGGTCACCCGGGTCACGTCTGACACCTTGTTGCTGCGGGAGGCTGCGTCGTCGGCCGCGGTGAATATTCTGAACGCAGCCGCGTTGACCATCGGAACGATTGTTCTGATGGGCGTACTGGATCTGCCGTTGTTGGGCGTCACCATGGTGGCAATCGTGTTCGCCTCCATACTCTTTGCGGTTCTGATGCCTCGGATTTCCGCAGCGGAAGCGCGAACCCAGGAATCGCTCGGTCAGCTCGGCGGCGTTCTCGAGGGTGGCTTGCGTGCGATCCGGACGGTCAAGGTTTCCCTCGCCGAGGATCGCGTCGGGGCTCTGGTGACGAACAATGCGTCCGATGCGAAAAAGCATGCGATCACGGCGGTGCGAGTGTCGGCAACCGCGTGGACTGTCGCGTGGACCGCCATTCAAGGATCGATCATTGCCATCCTGGGCTTCGGTGCCTGGCGAGTCGCCGACGGCGAAATGGCAGTCTCGACGCTCATCGCGTTTTTGCTCTACGCCTTCACCCTGATGGGGCCGGTGTCGGAGCTTGCGCAGAACGTGACCTCCGTTCAGTCGGGAATCGCGGCAGCTATCCGGATTCGCGAGATGCAGTCGTTGCCCACCGAGCAGTACGACGAGGTCGTGGACGTGGTCGCGAAAACGAGCGCTGCCGCGCCGCTGATCGAGTTGCGCGACGTCACCGTGAGCTACCACGGATCGAACCAGCCGGCGTTGCGCGATGTCTCGCTGGTCATTCCGACGCGTGGGCACATGGCCATCGTCGGCCCGTCGGGCGCAGGAAAGACGACCTTGCTCTCGACCGTGCTGCGATTTGTCGAACCGCGATCGGGTGAGGTTCTCCTGCATGGAGTCGGTTACGACGCGCTCGATCACCGCGCTGTGCGCGAGAGTCTCGCATACGTGGAGCAGGAGACACCGGTGGTGCCCGGAACGATTCGGGAGAACGTCGTCTTCAGCCATCCCGATGCGACGGACGAAGAAGTCCAGGCCGTTCTGCGCTTGCTCCGGCTCGACGACGCGATCGAGGCCCTGCCCAACGGACTCGACACCGCTCTGACGGCCACTTCGCTGTCGGGCGGCCAACGTCAGCGGATCGCGATGGCGCGCGCAGTTCTGCGGCCGAGTGCTTTGCTTCTGCTCGACGAAGCCACTGCCCAGGTCGACACGCTCACCGAAGCCGCGATTGTCGACGCGATCAACGAACGTGCGCGCACCGGGGCCGTGGTGACTATCGCTCACCGGCTCTCGACGGTGCGTGACGCCGACTGGATCGTGGTCATGGAAGACGGTCGGATCCGCAACATCGGCAACCATGACGAGCTCATGGACAAGGACGATCTGTACCGCGACATGGTGGTTGCCGGCAGGCTCGATCAGGGCGAGGCAATGCTCGAGGATTGTTGACCCGACGCGTCGGCGTGTGCGAGAGTGCTGATACCGAGCGATCGCTCGGTCGGGATGTTCTTTCGGAGGTGGCTGGTGGCAATCGATCTGACGTACGCGCCCGAGGTGGTGGCGCTGATCGAGAAGACGCGCGACTTCACGCGCAACGTAGTGCTCCCCATCGAAGACGAACACGCCGGTGACATCGCTGTAGCGGGTGGCGATGCAATCCGCATCGAGATGCAGTCGGCAGCAAAAGAAGCCGGTGTCTTCGCCCCGCATGCGCCGATCGAGTACGGCGGACACGGACTCAACATGAGTGATCGCGCGCCGGTCTTCGAGGAAGCCGGCTACTCGCTATTCGGGCCGACGGCGCTCAACATCGCGGCGCCGGACGAGGGCAACGTTCACATGCTGGCCCACGTGGCGAACGAAGCACAGAAGCAGCAGTTCCTCGCGCCGCTCGCAAGCGGGGACATGCGGTCGGCATTCGCCATGACCGAACCCGCGCCGGGAGCGGGATCCGATCCTTCGGCTTTGAACACCCGCGCCGAGAAAGTCCCCGGTGGCTGGAAGATCAACGGTAAGAAATGGTTCATCACCGGCGCCGACGGCGCCGGGTTCTTCATCATCATGGCGCGCACGTCCGGTGAGCCCGGGCAGCGCGGCGGAGCGACCATGTTCCTGGCGCCGACGGATACTCCCGGCCTGGTAGTGGGTCGACACATCGACACCCTCGACAAGGCCATGATCGGCGGGCACTGCGAGGTCACGTTCGAGGATCTCTTCGTACCCGACGAGGCCGTTCTCGGTGAGGTCGATCAAGGTTTCGCCTACGCGCAGGTTCGCCTCGGTCCCGCCCGCATGACGCACGTGATGCGCTGGCTCGGTGCAGCGCGCCGCGGCCACGACGTCGCCGTGGCCAGAGTTGCCGAACGAGAAGGCTTCGGCTCGAAACTCGGTGATCTCGGAATGATCCAGAAGATGGTCGCCGACAACGAGATCGACATCGCAGCCAGCCGCGCACTTCTGGTGCAGGCCTGCTTCGAACTCGATCAGGGCGGGCACGCGAGCAACGCGACGTCCATCGCCAAGACCTACGCTGCCGAGGCGATCTTCCGGATCGTGGACCGCTCCATTCAGATGTGTGGCGGAATGGGCGTGTCCGGCGATCTGCCGCTGGCACGCTTGTCCCGCGAAGTGCGTCCCTTCCGCGTCTACGACGGCCCGTCCGAGGTTCATCGCTGGGCAATTGCGAAACGTGTTGTCGGAGCTGCGAAGCGCGCTGCTCGGGAGGAGTCGAAGTGACGGACTTTCCAGGACTCGATCTCGCGGCGCTCCACAAGTATCTGCAAGCCGCTGGCGTCGAGGTGAGCGGAGAGTTGCGAGCCGAACTGATTTCAGGCGGCAAATCCAATCTCACCTACGGAATCTTCGACGACAACTCGAAGTGGATTCTCCGTCGTCCACCCACGGCCGGCCTCACGCCGTCGGCGCACGATGTTGCGCGCGAGTTCCGAATCACCTCGGCGTTGCAGAACACCGCCGTGCCGGTCGCGCCGACCGTCGTGCTGTGCGAGGACGCCTCGGTGATGGGTGCGTCGTTCACGGTGGTCGAGTTCGTTACCGGTCAAGTGATCCGAACCAAAACCGAGTTGGAAGCTGTTCCGGCAGCGCAGGTCACGCAGTGCACCGACGAGTTGGTGCGTGTTCTCGCTGCACTGCACGACGTCGACTACACCGCAGTGGGTCTCGGCGAACTCGGCAGACCCGACGGTTACGTAGCCCGCCAGGTGAAGTTGTGGGCCGGTCAATGGTCACGCGTCAAGACCGAGGACTCGGCCGACGTGGACAGGTTGGCGTCGAGCCTCGCGGAATTGATTCCGGCGGAATCAGCCTCGTCGATCGTTCACGGCGACTACCGGATCGACAACACGATTCTCGCGGCGAACGACGTCACCAAGGTTGCCGCAGTGGTGGACTGGGAACTGTCGACGCTGGGCGATCCGCTGGCGGACATCGCGATGATGTGCGTCTATCGGCATCCCGCGCTGGATCTGGTTCTGGGTGAGCCTGCTGCGTGGACGAGCCCGTCGCTACCGTCCGTTGTCGATCTGGCGCAACGGTATTCGTCCGTTTCGGGTCGTGAACTGGCGCATTGGAACTTCTACATGGCGCTCGGGTTCTTCAAACTCGCCGTCGTGGCGCAGGGCATCGATCACCGATTCCGAGCAGGAGCCACCGTCGGCGGGGGATTCGACAAGGCTGGATCTTCTGTGCCGGAACTGATCTCGGCCGGACTCAACGCACTGCAAGGGAAATTCGAATGACTCGATCAGCACTGGTCACCGGCGCCTCCAAGGGAATCGGGCTCGGCATCGCAACACGCTTGGCTTCGCAAGGGTACGGGCTGACCATCACGGCGCGTGATACCGAGCGGCTCGCCGTTGTCGCCGAAGAACTTACCCGCGCCGGATCGCCGGACGTCGTCGTCTCGGCCGGCGACATGGCGGACGAGAACTTCGCCGCAGCACTCGTCGCCACACACAATGAGCGATTCGGCTCCATGAGGGCTCTCGTCCTCAACGCCGGAGTGGGAACCAGTGGGCGAGTGGCGGATTACCCGATGCGACGTTTCGACAAGACCGTTGCCGTCAATCTCCGAACACCGTTTGCACTATTGCAAGCGTCGCTGCCGCTCCTGCGTACAGCGGCGGACGCGGACCTTGCCGGCGGAGCGAAGGTGATCGCTCTCGCCTCGATGGCCGGTGTGTATGCCGAGAGCGGCCTGGCCGTCTACGGAGCCACCAAAGCTGCGCTGATTTCGATGGTCGAGGCACTCAACGCCGAGGAATCCGGAAACGGCGTCAGTGCGACGGCCATCGCTCCCGGTTACGTCGACACCGACATGTCGGCATGGACACACGATCGGATCACACCGGACACCATGATCAAGGTCGACGACATCGTGGAGTTGGTGGACGGTCTGCTCAAGCTCTCGTCTCGAGCGGTCGTTCCGAAGGTCGTCATGGCGCGGGCCGGGACCAACGGCTACTCCGCCTGAAATTTCAATCCAGCTTGGCTTCGCCCCGCTTGCGAAAGAAGTGAAAGCCAGGCACCCCGACGATCGCCTGCCGCAGGTCCTTGACCACTCCGAGGAGTTCGTGGATCTCGGGCGAGACGGAGTCCAAGGTTCCGAGGATGGGCAACACCGCGGCCACCCGGTCGGTGAGCTCCGGTAGTTGGTCGATCAGCTTGATCGCGGCGCTGACCTCTGCCTCGGAAAGGTCGTCGGCGAACCTGGCGGCCAGCGGCGCGAGCTGTAGGGCGATGGGCTCGTAGATCTCGAGGAGTTGACCCGCGATGTCCGACGTCTGCTCGACGGCCTCGACCAGTGTCTCAGCGCGAACGGTCACGGCGGCAGCTCCGATGACGACGCGGTCGGCGTTGTCGGCGATCTGGTTGATGCGCGCCACCAACCTCTCGACCGAGAAGAGGAGCGCCTCGAGTCGAGTGGGCAGGGTGACCGCAAAAGCGACCGTGGACAGGGACCAGTGCACCACGTCGCCGACGGAGCGGACGACGGTGGAGCTGCCGGGCAAAACTAGAGCCATCCCTCGATACTGCCTGATGTGACGTCAAAGTACAGGTAAATCTCACATTCACGAGGCCCGCGGCGTCTTCGAGGTGTCGGTGCCGGCGCGGACAATCACTTCACCCGCTGCCTGCCGCACCGCGCAACCTGGAAGGATCGAGACATGACGGCTATCCGTACGCACACTGTGATCGACTCGCCGATCGGAGCGTTGACGCTGGTAGCAGCAGGTGACGACCTCTGCGGGCTGTACATGGCGGAGCATCGCCACAAGCCGGACGAGTCCACGTTCGGTGATCGTTCCTCGGCGGTCTTCGGTGAAGTCGAATCGCAGCTCACCGAGTACTTCGAGGGTGATCGCACGGAGTTCTCCGTGCCGCTGGCGCCCGTGGGTACCGAGTTCCAGAAGCGGGTGTGGGACACCTTGCGAACGATCCCGTACGGCGAAACCTGGACCTACATGGAGCTCGCGCAAACTTTGGGTAACCCGCTTGCGATCCGTGCCGCCGCCGCGGCAAACGGCAAGAATCCGATCAGCATCATCGTTCCCTGTCATCGCGTGGTCGGTAGCGACGGAAGTCTGACCGGTTTCGCCGGCGGCCTCGAACGTAAGCGGTTCCTGCTCGACCGCGAGCACGGCGGCGAATCGGATGTCCTCTTCTGATGCGCTCGGCTCACAATTCGGTGATCGGGAACGTCTACCGGTCGTGACACTCAAACCGTTCGAAGACGTCGTGACCGAATACGGTGCAGTGGTCCTCCGTGTCTGCCGCGCGGTGGTCGGGCCCGTCGACGCCGAGGACGCGTGGTCCGAGACGTTCATCGCAGCGATGCGGGCATATCCGGATCTGAATCCGGACGCGAACATCGAAGCCTGGCTGGTCACCATCGCGCACCGCAAGGCAATCGACATCACCCGAGTGCGCGCCCGGGTGGCCGTGCCGACAGACGACGTTCCGGAGTTGCCGACGCGAATCGGCGTACCCGGAACGTGGGATCACGAACTCTGGGACGCACTCGAACAGCTACCGCTCAAACAACGTGCGGCAGTCGCCTATCACTTTCTGGGTGGGCTGCCGTACGCAGAGATCGCGGACATCCTCGGCAACACCCCGGCGGCCGCCAGACGCGCGGGTGCGGACGGTATCGCCACACTACGAAGAACCTACTTGTCCGCTACCGCTGCGGAAGGGAGTCACTCATGAGTAACGATGTGTTCGAGGCGCTTCCAGCCGTTGACGCTGACGCCATGATCCGCCTACGGGCGCGCCTGGCTGCTCAGGCGTCCGAAGCTGAATTGATCGACGTGGCATATCGAACCGTCGATTCGCCGGTCGGAAAGCTGCTCCTGGCGGCGACCGATGTCGGCCTGGTGCGGGTTGCCTTTGCCGTCGAAGGGCACGACCTCGTTCTGGAACGTTTGGCGGACACCGTCAGCCCCCGTGTGCTTCATTACCCGCGCAGGCTGGACACTGTCGCTCGCGAGTTGGACGAGTACTTTGCCGGTGCGCGTCGAGAATTCGATCTGCGCTTGGACTTTCAACTCGCGAAGGGGTTCCGACGCGAAGTGTTGCGTCATCTTCCCGAGATCGAATACGGCCACACTGCAAGCTATTCGGTGGTCGCGGCAGCATCGGGAAGCCCACGTGCGGTGCGTGCCGTAGGGACCGCATGTGCAAAGAACCCGCTGCCGTTGGTGGTCCCGTGTCACCGGGTGGTGCGCAGCGACGGCAGCCTCGGGCAGTACGCGGGTGGCCCCGAACTGAAAGCGATTCTGCTGGATCTGGAAGCCGGCCGGTGAGCGCAGTGACGCTGCGCTTTCAGGCGCCCTATGCAGTCGAACCGCTCACCGGTGCCCTGCGGGCTCACTGCGTCGCAGGCCTCGAGCGTCACGACGACGGTGTTCACACCAGAGTCGTACCGTTGCCTTCCGGACCCGTTGTCGTGTCGGTGTCGTGGACCGACGACGGTGTCGTCGTGGATTCCGATGTGCCGGTAGCGGATTCCGCAGTGCTGGAGGTGATCGTGCGCCGTTGGCTCGACCTCGACGCCGATCACACTGCTGTCGAAGCGGCGTTCGGTAGTGATGAGTTGTTGGCCCCACTTGTTGCCGCCCGTCCAGGATTGCGTGTGCTCGGTTCGGTGGACGGGTTCGAGACCGCAGTGCTCACTGTTCTGGGACAACAGGTTTCGCTCGGCGCGGCGAGGACGTTCGGTGGTCGTTTTGTCAGCGCATTCGGGGTACCGGTGCAAGGGGATTTTCTTGCCTTCCCTGATCCGGACGTGGTTGCAGCGCAATCAACCGAGGGCATACAGAAAGCCGTCGGATTGACCACAGCGCGCGCAAGGACAGTGCACACGCTGGCAACTGCGGCAGCGAACGGCCTCGATCTCTCCTGGAATGCGGATCCTGTCCAATTTCGTCGAGAGCTGTTGGCGCTAAAGGGAATCGGACCGTGGACCGCTGACTATCTCACCGTCCGGATTCTCGGTGATCGCGACGCATTCGTACCCGATGATCTGGTGTTGAAACGTGCGCTGGGGGTCTCGACGGCCAAAGAAGCCACAGCGTTGTCCGAGCGCTGGCGACCCTGGCGAGCCTACGCGCTCTTTCATCTGTGGACCAAGGAAGCGTTTCTGTAGTCGGTCAGTCTTTCGCGCGGGCCAGTTCGGACGGCCACCAAATACGTTTCCCGATGTCGTGAGAGAGTGCCGGCACCAGGACGCTGCGCACGATGATCGTATCGAGCAGCACGCCGAAGGCCACGGCAAATCCGATCTCGGCGAGGAAGACCAGTGGCAGGATTCCCAGTACGGCAAACGTTGCGGCCAAGACGATTCCGGCTGACGTGATCACGCCGCCCGTCACCGCAAGACCGCGCAGTACACCTGCACGGGTGCCGAATTCTCCGGTCTCCTCCCGGACTCTGGTCATCAGGAAGATGTTGTAGTCGATACCCAGCGCGACGAGGAAGACGAAGGCGAACAGCGGGAACGATTGATCCGCCCCGGCGAACCCGAATACGTGTGTGAAGAAGAATCCGCTCACACCGAGGGTCGCCGCGAAGGAAAGCACCACGGTGACAATGAGAATCACCGGGATCAGCAGAGCACGGAGCAAAGCGGCCAGAACCAGGAAGATCACCACCAGCACGATCGGGATGATCAGGTTTCTGTCGCGGACCGAGGCCGCCTGGACATCAAGGGTGGTGGCCGTGCTGCCGCCGACGAGCGCGTCGGCGCCGGGCACGTCGTGGACGGCAGTCCGCAGTCGCTTGACAGTTTCGAGTGCCTGCGGCGAATCGTAGGAGTCGGCGAGGGTTGCATTGATCATGGTTCGGCCGTCGATCGGTGCAACGGTGAAAGCCGCAGGGGCGCAACCCGCAGCGGCGGCTTGTGCGACGGCAGCGGGGTTGGTCTTGATCAAATCGCTGACCTTTGCGACGTCCACCTGGGTGCAGACGGCGCCGGGATCCTGCGAGATACCTTCGACGCCGCTGGCTGCTTTGATGACGGCGTCGGCCTGGTCGGCGTTTGCGGTGATCACGGCCGGTGCGCCGGCTCCGGGATCGAACTTCGAGTCGTAGAGTTCTTGTCCGACAACTGCGTCGGGACGATTGGTGAAGCTTTCGGTGGATGTCAGGCCATCGGTTTTGAGACTGCCGATCCCGGCCGCGAACAGGATGATCAACAACACTGTGGCGCCGATCCACAGTGGGCGGTCCTTGCTACCGACGGCCTCGGCGATCTTGCCCCACATCCCGTGCGTCGTAAGGTCTGCGGCGTGATCGACCTTGGGCTTGCGCGGCCAGAAGACCCACCGTCCGGTGGCGGCCAGAGCGACCGGCATGAACGTCATCATCACCAGGTAGGTGCAGGCGATCCCGATGGCGGCGACGGGTCCGAGGCTCTTGTTGGAGTTGAGTTGAGAGAACGTCAGGCAAAGCAGACCGAGAATCACGGTGACAGCCGAAGCGGTGATGGCCGGCGCAGACTCGCGCCAGGCCTTGATCATCGCGTCGAAGCGGTTGGGATACGTGTGCAATTCTTCGCGATAGCGAGAGATCAAGAGTAGGGCGTAGTCGGTACCGGCACCGATCACCAACACGAAAAGGATGCCTTGAGATTGTCCGGTCAGAGTGAGTAATTCGGCTTTCGCGAGAAAATAGATCACCATCGACGACAAACCGATGGCGAGGAGCGCGGAGAACAGCGGGAAGAACCACAACACCGGCGATCGGTACACGACAAGCAGGATGAGGATCACGACCAGGAGTGCCGCGCCAAGGAGCGCTCCGTCCAGACCGGCAAAGGCGTCGATGAACGCAACGAGTAGCCCACCTGGCCCGGCTGGGAGTACCTCGACATCACCAGCTGCTTGTTTTGCTGCGTCGATGACGTTCTGCTCGGTGGTCGCCAGGACATCGCCTGCCACGGATGTGTCTCCGTCCTTGGCGACGAGTGGCACGAAGATCGACGCAGTTGTGCCGTCGGCGGAGTACTGAGTGGGCTGCATACCGTCGGCGTCTACCCCGGCGACGCCGGCAATGGCGCCGTAGGCCGAGTTGATTGCAGATTTGTCCGCCTCGGTGAGGGCCGAATCTCTATGGAACAGAACAAATCCAGGGATCGTCTCGACTGCGAGGAAGTTCGCGGATTGGTTGCTGACGATTGTCGATTCGGCGGAACTCGGGAGGTACGAGGCGTTGTCGTTCTTTTGAACCTCGGCGAGTTTGCCCTGGAAAGAACCGCCGAATCCGCCTGCGACGAAGGCGAAGATCGCAAGGGCGATCACGGTGAAGATCGGCACGCGAAGGCGCTTCACGGCTCCGCGCTCGTTCCGTTCTGCGTCAGTTGTGTCCAGCTTGGTCATGGTTCTCCTCGAACGCAGTCGACCAGCACCAACAAAGCAACATTTTCCAGTAGAACACGCAATACGGGCGCGGTGGAACCACTTGGCGTGGAATTGACGACGCTACGAAGTGCCTTTGCCGTATGTCTCGCGGGCTGCGACGTCCATGGGAAAACGGACGACTGTGTCGCCGAACAACAATCGAGTTGCCGAAGCCGCGGCGGCCAGCACGTGGGCGGTACCTGACTCAGGATTTCGGGTATGCACGACTACCTCGTCGTGCTGGAAGAAGACCAACTCGCCGTCCGGATCTTCGGCGAGGCGGCGCCTGAGGTCGGCCAGGAGGCACAGCGCCCACTCGGACGCAGTGGCCTGCACGACGAAGTTGCGCGTGAAACGACCGCGGGCGTGAGCGTCGCCGTGGGAGTAGAAGTCGGGAGACGGTGGGGGACAGGCCCGGCCGAGCAGTGACTTCACCACCTCGCCGCGCTCACCTGCCTTGGCAGCTTGCTCGACGTACTCGACGGCGACCGGGAATCGCTTCCGCAACAAGACGAGCAGTGCTTTGGCTTCACCCGCCGTCGCCCCGTACAGGACTCCGAGGATTGCGACCTTGGCTTTGGCGCGATCACCGCCGAAGGCTTCGGCACCGACAAGTGCGTACAGGTCGTCGTCCCCGGCGGCGGCCATCATGCGGCGGTCGCCGGACATGGCGGCCAGAATTCGGGGCTCGAGCTGACCGGCGTCGGCGACGACGAACACGTGGCCCGGATCGGCGACGACGCTCGAGCGCATTGTCTTCGGAATCTGGAGGGCCCCGCCGCCTCGACTCGCCCACCTGCCGGACACGACACCACCGGGAACGTAGATCGGACGGAATCGATCTCCCCGCACCCAACTGTCCATCCACTGCCAACCGTTGGTGCTGTACAGCTTGGCGAGTTCGCGGTGACGTAGGAGCAGCGGCACAGCCGGATGATCGATCTCCTGCAGAAACCACTTGCGCGTCGACGGTAGTTCGATGCCCTGACGTCCGAACGCCTCGGTGATCTCCACCGAAGACGAAGGATTGACGGTGCGCCCGAAGACCTCGCTGATCTGGGCGGCAAGTTCCTGCATGCGTGCGGGGAGGTCGTATCCCGTCGGCCGCGGCCCCAGTCGTTCTTCGAGGAGTTCACGATGCTTCTGCGTCGAGAACGGAAGGCCCGTGTGCGTCATCTCGGCGGCGCTGAGAGCGCCGGCCGATTCTGCTGCGATCAACAAGTCCAGTCGAGCGTCCGCGCCGATGGTTGCGCGCTGCTCGGCGAATTCGGTGACGACGGCGAGGGGATCGAGAACGGGTGCAGTGTCGAAGAGTCCGAGTCGATCGTCGTCGAACTCCTCAGCGGGCGGTGACGGTTTGCCGGCGCGCATTCCGAGTATCGCGCGGGTCAGGGAGATGTCGTGGCACCGCTGAACCCGTACGCCTGCCCGCAGTAGAGGTGGGTACACGGTCGCCGTACTCGGCCACACCCACCGCGGGTGCTCGGCTTCCTCGATGGTGCGTACCGCTGCGATCAGGTCGGGGTATTCGACGGGATCGGCGAGCGGCGTTCCAGCGGGATCGGTCCGTAGGACAGTTGCCGTCACAGCTCCCGTGGACGTCGTACTACCGGGGACCAGGACAACTCGCACGACATCAGTGTGACGGCTGGGTCCGACACGCCATCGCTCGGCGTGCTCAGGCCCCGACGAACTGGATGTGCTGACCCGGGCGGGCTTGGCCGAGTCGGTCGATATCTGCGTCCGCGACCACTCCCACCACCGGATAGCCGCCGGTGATGGGGTGATCGGCGAGGAACACGACAGGTTGGCCGCTGGGTGGGACCTGGATCGATCCGAGTGCCACGCCTTCGGTGGGCAGTTCGGTGTCGTCTGTTCTTCGAAGTAGTTCGTCGGCGCCGACGCGATCGACGCGTGCGCCGATTCGGTCCGAGTCGGTCGAGATCGCCCATCGGCCATGGAGGAGTGTTTCGGGGTTGGTGAATCGATCTGCGCGAGGACCGAACACCACTCGAATGGCGAGAGTCTCGTTTGCCATCGGCGGCACCGGTGCGAGGTCGACGGCTGAGAACGTGGTCGGCGATGGCCCGATCGGTAGAAAAACACCAGGCGCGAGAGGCGCCGGACCGATCCCGGACATCGTGTCGGTGCTGCGCGATCCCAGGATCTCGGGAACCACAATGCCGCCTCGGACGGTCAGATACGTCCGCAGTCCACTCGGTGCGTAGTCCAGGCGGACGGTCTGACCAGCCCGCAGATCGATCACGCTCGAATGCCCGACCGGAATGCCGTCGCGGTAGGCCTGTGCAGGCGCACCGGTGAACGCGATCGTTGTCGGTTGCTGCGCCCGAAGACTCAGCCCACCCAGGAGGACCTCGACACCGGCTGCGCCCTCGTTGTTGCCGACGAGCCGATTGCCAAGCCTGAGAGATCGCCTGTCCGCCGCACCGGAAACCCCGACACCCGAGCGAAGATGACCTATCCGTCCGAGGTCCTGGATCAGGCTCAGCGGCCCGGTGTCGAGTATCTCGAGGCCGTTCATCGTTGTTCCTCGTTCACGAAGCGCACGCGTCTGCCGGGCTGAACGGTGGCCGGTGGTGTGGCGTTCAGATCCCACATCACGGCATCGGTGCTCCCGATGATCTGCCAGCCACCCGGCGATGCCCGCGGGTAGACCGCGCTGTATCCAGCGGCCAGGGCGACGGAACCGGCAGGCACAGCGGTTCGTGATTGCGTTCGACGCGGAACGTCGAGCCGAGTGTCGCCTGAAGTCAGGTAGGCGAAGCCGGGTGCGAATCCGATGAAGGCGCAACGCCACATTGCCCCGGTGTGGGCCGCAACCACCTCGGATCGGCTCATACCAAGTGACTGTGCGACGTCGTCGAGGTCGGGCCCGTCGTACCTGACGGCGATGGTGAGTGCATCCGTCTCGGAATGCTCGTCTGTGGTCGCGGCAGAATCGGTCTGCTCGAGATCGTTCAAGCACTTCCGGACGTACGTGAGATCTGCCGCCGGGGTGCACGTGACCAGGACCGTGCGAGCTGCGGGGAGGAAGTCTTCGACCCCGACCGGGGTGTTACGCGTCAGTGCTTCGGTGAACGCTAGAACGCCAGCTTCGGAATCGAAGTCCACGAGCAATGCGCGTTCTCCCGCGGGAAGTATGCGAGTCACCGGGAGGGTTCCCTATCGACTCGAGTCCGCTCCACGTCCGCTCGCATCGCGGCGATGAAACTCGCGATGGTGGCTCGCTCTGTGGCGGTAAAATTGCCGAGGGTGCTCACCGCCCGTGAAATGAGTGGGCCGAAGTAACTCTCGCCCAGAGTGACCGCCGATGGTGTGACCTGCAAGAGCACCCGCCTGCGGTCTGCTGAGTCTCGCTCCCGAGCTACGTGGCCCGCTTTGACCATCCGGTCGACGAGCGCGGTCACCGACGCCGAGTTGATACCCAGCTGTGCGCCGAGCCAGCCTGGTGTCGCCGGTGTGTCCGAGCGCTCGGCATCGAGAAGGCAGATCAACGCGCGCACGTCGGTGGAGTGCATTTTGTACTTGTTCGCAAAGCCGGAAACCGCCACGTTCAAGTCGACGGTAAGTGCGCGAAGCGAGTGGACGATCGCCATCGCTTCGTCTTCTGCATCGCCGACGCTCAAGGATGCCTCCAGCCCTGGTGTGTTGTCTCTTGATTGTCTACTATCTCGATAATCGAGAGAAATGGGGGTGGGGGATGGACTTCAATCGCGCATACGACGCTGTACTGACCAAATGGCCGCAGAAACCGCTGGGTGTGGATCTCGCGGGGCGGTTCGGTAACACGCATGTGAACGTCTGTGGGCATGCAGACTCGCGGCCGTTGATCCTTCTGTCCGGGGGAGGTGCCACTTCGACGGTGTGGTTCGACAATGTTGCGACGCTGTCGAAATCCCGGCGTGTCTTTGCTGTCGACACCATGGGCGATGCCGGGCGGAGCGTTCCGAATGGTGATCCGATGAAGTCCGTCGACGATCTGATCGAGTGGATGGACTCGATAGTCGATTGCACCGGGGCCGGCACCGTTGATGTGATCGGACATTCCTATGGCGCAATGATTGCGTTGGCCTTTGCGCTGCATCGACCGAATCGTGTCGGGAAACTTGTTCTGCTCGATCCTAATTCGAGTTTCTCCGGCATGAAGGCGGGCTACCTTCTGCGTGCGCTTCCGCTGTTGCTCTCCCCGTCGCGAGCGCGCCGACGGCGACTGTTGGATTGGGAGACAGGTGAGTTGAGTATCGACTCCGACTGGCTGTCTCTTGTGGAAGTGGGCACTTCGGATCTACCGCGACCCGATCTCGTAGTGCCTCGACGTCCTTCGAAGGAGGCCTTGAGCGCACTGGATGTCGAGTTGCTGGTGGTCCTCGCACAAGACGGACGGGTGCATGATGCGGAAACCGTGTCGATGTCAGTGCGGGAGAGGGTTCCCGCAGCGCGTGTCGAGGTGCTGAAAGCTTCTTCGCATCACAGCATTCCGATGGTTCCCGCCGATGAAATCAACCGGGTGCTCGTCGACTTCTTGGAGGGCTAGCGGATCAGGGTGCGACGACGCACCCCGGACCGATCGGTGTCGCCGGATTGACATCGACCGTTGTGACTGGCCCGCCCGCGGACGTCTGGTAGGCCATCAGAGAGTGTTCGCCCGGTGCAGTCGGAGTCCACAGCGTGACGGCGTGGCCGAGTACGACCGGCAAGGTGAAGTAGGGATTGACGGTGTCCCAGATCAGTTCCTGCGGGAACATGGTCGACGCTCGGTTCATGTCGACAATCGAGACGTTCGGCTCGTTCAACGCTGCTGTCCTGGCAACCACCAGATACGTGCAGCC
The DNA here is from genome assembly GCF_058792695.1 of Rhodococcus sp. MT28. Taxonomy (NCBI): domain Bacteria; kingdom Bacillati; phylum Actinomycetota; class Actinomycetes; order Mycobacteriales; family Nocardiaceae; genus Rhodococcus; species Rhodococcus sp. MT28. Next base: position 1,163,742 of record NZ_JBXAFD010000001.1, on the reverse strand, counting down.
CGCTCCGTACGGCGTCGTCGGCCCGCTGCTGAGACCCGGAAGGATCGTGACGTCGACTACGTCCGCGGAAGCTGACGTCGCGGAACAGATGGCTGCGCCCGCGCAGAGGGCGGCGGCGATCACGGAAGTGCGAGCGATACGTGAAAGTGTCATACCAGCAGGTCGGTTTTATCTGGGTGGGTGTTACAGGCAGACTGACCGGATGCGCGCACTTCACGTTCTGCTGGCCGGCTTCGGCTTCCTGCGGGGGTTCCTGATTATTGTTGTCTCCGGCCTGATCGAGTGGGCCTCCTTCGCCTCCCGAACCGATTTCGCCTTCGTCGGTGACTCCGCCGTGTCGGTTGGTGTTTCCAACGAGGCGATCTACACCGCCGTCGCTGCTCCACTGGTGGGTGCGCTGATGGGCTGGCTGTCAGCTGTCATCGCGACGAGGTTCGGGTGGAGCCTCACTCGTGGGAGTGTCACTCTGGCAAGCGAGTGACCAGGCAGCGGACCCGCTTGCTGGTCCGTGGGTTATGAGGAAAGGCCCCGACCTCCACTTGGGTTCTAAGGATCGTCGCAACACCGCAGCTTAAGAGGTGCGATGGAATTCGAGATCCGGACGAATCGAAGCAGTGCGCAAGGACGTATTCCGCTTCGGAACGAGCGAGCGGCATACTTGCAGCTCATGAAGCAGGGGCTGAGCAACAACGAAGCTTGCCGAATCGTTGGAATCAATCCCAAAACCGGCCGGCGTTGGAGGAACGGACGCAACGCGTCCGGAGTGAGTGCAGCGGCGGCGCCGATCGATTCGGTGGTGCCCCTTGCTGGCCCCAGCCGGTACCTCGTGGCATCCGATCGGGTGCACATCGCGGATCGATTGCGCGAGAACGCCACAGTCCGCACGATCGCGTTTGAGTTAGGCCGCAGTCCTTCCACAATCAGCCGAGAGATCCGTCGAAATCGCCATCCGACTAGCGGCTGCTACCGCCCCTACGCTGCACAAACACGAGCGGACGCACGAAAGCCGAGACCTAAGACAGGTAAGATCACCGCGAATCCGCAACTGTGGCAATTCATTCAGGAACGATTGGGCTTGCGGTGGAGTCCTGAACAGATTTGCCAGACCCTCCGGCGGCAGTTTCCGCAGCAAAACGAGATGCAGGTAGCCCACGAAACCATCTATCGATCTCTCTATTTTCAAGGTCGTGGCGCACTTCGACGAGAAGTGTCCGCTGCACTGAGGACCGGCCGCACCGCAAGAAAACCGCATCGCAGGTCCACCGCGCGGCGACCGCGTTTTACGTATCCGATGGTCATGATCAGCGAACGACCCGACGAGGTGACAGATCGAGCCGTGCCCGGACATTGGGAAGGAGATCTGATCATCGGCAAAGACAGCAATTCCGCGATTGGCACACTCATCGAGCGCAGCACCCGGTACTTGATTCTACTTCACCTCCCACTCGGCCGAGGCGCAGAGTCGGTACGCCTAGCGTTGACTGAACGAATGAAAACCCTTCCTGCACATCTAGTTCGATCACTGACCTGGGACCAGGGATCTGAACTGGCCTCGCACCGTCGATTCACGCTCGACACCCAGATCCCTGTCTATTTCTGCGACCCCGCCAGCCCGTGGCAGCGCGGCTCCAACGAGAACATGAACGGCTTGCTGCGGCAGTACTTTCCTAAGAGGACGAGCTTGGCATCGCACAGTCGCGAGCACCTGGATGCGGTCGCCGCCGAGCTCAACAACCGGCCCCGCAAAATACTCGGTTGGAGTACGCCCGAAAATCGCCTCCGCGGTTTGCTCGATAACTTGTCTCCGTAACCATCGCGACCGAGTTGCACCATCGTTCAACGCCGGATGAACTGCTACCCTGGCCGGGTGATCGTGATCCGACAGACATGGTGGCGGCTGCTCTCGCAGCCCGTCTAACCATGTCGTGGGCTGTATGCAGCCCACGCGCAAGTCGATCCTGGCCGAGCCCGAGGTTCCGTACAGCCCCTGACCATTCAGGAGCCCTACAGTGACATCCCTCGAAACAACCACTGCACGCAGCGACCGTCTACGCGACGACATCGCCGAAAACCCGAGCCGATACCGAGTCCTGACCGGTGAATGCCCCACCGGCCCAATGCATCTCGGACACTACTTCGGCACCCTCGCAGAAAGGGCCCGCCTGCACCAGTGCGGCGTCGACACCTTCATCGTCCTCGCGGACTACCAGGTCATCACCGACCGCGACGCCATCGGCGAAGTCCGCGACAACGTCTACAGCGCGGTACTGGACTACCTGGCCGCAGGCATCGACCCATAACGAGCGACGATCTTCACCCACTCCGCGATACCCGCACTGAACCAACTCGTGTTGCCGTTCCTGAGCCTGGTCACCGAGGCCGAGTTGCACCGCAATCCGACAGTCAAGGCCGAACACGCCGCGTCCGGGCGTGCCCTCAGTGGTCTCCTGCTCACTTACCCGGTCCATCAAGCTGCGGACATACTCTTCTGCAAAGGCAACCTCGTCCCAGTCGGCAAAGACAACCTCCCACACGTCGAAATGACCCGTGTCATCGCGCGACGCTTCAACGACCGCTTCGGCCAGGTCTTCCCCGAACCTCAAGCGCTGCTGACCTCGAGCCCCGAAGTACCTGGACTCGACGGCAGAAAGATGTCCAAGAGCTACGGAAACGCCATCACACTGTCGATGACCGCCGACGAAACCACAGCGGCAATCCGCAAGGCACCGACCGACTCACAACGCCGCATCACCTTCGACCCGATCAACCGCCCCGGGGTATCCGCACTGCTGACCACAGCAGCATTGTGCTCAGGTCGCGACGAACACGACCTCGCCGACCAGATCGGCGACGCCGGCGCAGGCGCACTCAAAAAGCTCACCACCACGCTCGTGAACGACTTCCTCGCCCCTCACCGGCAACGCAGAAACGCCCTCGCCCAAGACCCCCACCATGTCACCGACGTCCTGCGCATCGGAAACCAGCGCGCGAACGAAATCGCCCAACAGACCCTCGACGAAGTCCGAACCGCAATGGGCACCATCTACTGATCGACTGCACAGATGCAGAAACCAGCGAAGCGAGTTCTGGCAGTCCGGTGTTGCCGCGTTCAACCCCGCTAGAGTGGATTTCCGTGGACTACTCGGGATATGACCTTGTCGTTGTCGGATCCGGCCTGTTCGGCCTCACGATCGCCGAACGCGTGGCCACCCAACTCGGCAAGCGTGTGCTCATTCTCGAGCGCCGAAACCATCTGGGCGGCAACGCCTACTCAGAAGTCGAACCCGAGACTGGTATCGAAATCCACAGGTACGGCGCTCACCTGTTCCACACCTCGAATACGCGTGTGTGGGAGTACGTCAACCAGTTCACCGACTTCACCAACTACCAGCACCGCGTCTTCTCCATCCATCAGGGCCAGGCGTATTCGATGCCGATCAACCTCGCCACAATCTGCGAGTACGTCGGCCGATACTTGACACCCGAGCAAGCCCGCGCGTGGGTATCGGAGAACGCGTCCGAGATCGAATCGCGGGACGCGAAGAACTTCGAAGAAAAGGGAATCTCTCTGATCGGACGCCCTCTCTACGAGGCGTTCTTCAAGAACTACACAGCGAAGCAATGGCAGACCGACCCGAAAGAACTCCCCAGCGCGAACCTGACCAGACTCCCCGTTCGCTACAACTTCGACAACCGCTACTTCAACGACACCTACGAAGGGCTCCCCACCAACGGGTACACAGCCTGGCTGACGAAGATGGCTGATCACCCGAACATCGACGTCCACCTCGACACCGACTTCTTCGAAGTACGCGACGACATCGTCGCCGGCACTCCCGTGATCTACACCGGACCTCTGGACCGTTATTTCGACTATTCAGAGGGTTGGCTCGGTTGGCGCACCCTGGACTTCGAGCGGGAAGTGTTGCCGGTGGGCGACTTTCAGGGTACGCCGGTGATGAACTACGCCGACGACGACGTTGATTACACCCGAATTCACGAGTTCCGTCATTTTCATCCCGAGAGAAACTATCCCGCGGACAAGACAGTCATCGTGCGCGAGTACTCCCGTGCGGCAGAGAAAGAAGATGAGCCGTACTACCCGATCAACACGCCTGATGATCGGGAAAAGCTCGAACGCTACAGGCGACTGGCCAAGCAGGAAGCGTCCCAGTCCAACATCCTCTTCGGCGGCCGTCTGGGCACCTACAAATACCTCGACATGCACATGGCCATCGGATCGGCCCTCACAGTATTCGACAACAAGATCACACCGTTCTTCGCCGAAGGACGTCCTCTCGACGGCACGATAGATTGACCGCTCCCCGGAGCTAAACAGCTGCAACGACTGCGGGTCGCTTACGATGCGTCAAACACTCACAGTGTTGCGACGACCCTTGGAATCCGCCCCATCGAGGTCAGGGCCTTCCTTTGCGCCGAGCTACTTCTGTGTCGAACTACTTCTGTGTCGAACTACTTCTTCGAGACGCGGAGCAGCTTCTTGTTGACGAACTCGTCCATTCCCCACGGACCCAGCTCGCGGCCGACTCCGGAGCGCTTGACTCCGCCGAAGGGCAGACCGGGCAACGTCGTTCCGTGCTCGTTGACGAACGCCATTCCCACGTCGAGATCTGCAGCGACCGACCGGGCGGAATCGAGATCGCTGCTCCAGACGGATCCGCTCAGACCGTAGACCGACGAATTGGCAAGTTCCACAGCCTCGCTGGCCGACTTGACCTTGTAGACGACTCCGGCAGGTCCGAACAGTTCTTCGCTGTAGGCCCGCATGTCCGGTGTCACGTCTGCGAGCAATGTCGGTTGAACGTAGGCGCCCGGGCCGTCGATCTTCTTTCCACCGGTCAGCAGCGTGGCACCCTTGGACACAGCGTCGTCGATCTGCTCGATCAGAGTGTCTGCCGCGCCCTGCGAAGAGAGCGGACCCAAGACTGTGGATTCGTCCAACGGGTCACCGGCAGTGACGGATTCGAAGGACGTCGCCAACTTGTCGGTGAAGTCGTCGTAGAAATCTTCGGTGACGATGAAACGCTTGGCCGCGTTGCAGGCCTGGCCGGCATTGGACAGACGTGCCTTGGTTGCGGACTTGACGGTGGCATCCATGTCGTCGGAATCGAGGACGATGAACACGTCTGATCCGCCGAGTTCGAGGACGACCTTCTTGAGATTGCGTCCGGCAGTTTCGGCGACGCTGGTTCCGGCGCGTTCGCTGCCGGTCAGTGACACACCTTGAACTCGGGGATCGGCGATCATGTCCGCGATCTGCTCGTTGGTCGCGAAGACGTTGACGTAGGCGTCGTCCGGCAATCCGGCTTGTCGCAGAATCTCTTCCATCAGCAGCGCCGACTGCGGACAGTTCGATGCGTGCTTGAGAATGATCGTGTTACCGAGCATCAGATTCGGTGCCGCGAAGCGGGCGACCTGGTAGTACGGGAAGTTCCACGGCATGACGCCGATGAGAGCGCCGATCGGTCGCCGGTACACAACCGACTCCTCGGCCCCGGGAACGTCGAGTCGTTCTTCCTCGAGCAGTGCCGGACCGTGGTCTGCATACCACTGATAGATCGCGGCCGAGAGTTGTACTTCGCCCTTGGCCTCGCGGACCGGCTTACCCATCTCCAAGGAGATCATTCGGGCCAGTTCGTCTGCGCGCTCTGTGTACAGTTCGGCGGTCTTGCTCAGGACTGCCGCACGCTGCTGTGGCGCACTGTTGCGCCAGGTCAAGTAGCCGCGATGCGTGTTCGCAAGTGCGGCTTCAACTCCGGCGTCATCCAAAGTATCGAATTCCCTGACGGTTTCACCTGTCGCGGGATTGACTGTTTTGTAATTAGCCATAGTTGTACAACGTGCGGAAGGGGCTCGAAGATTCCCGAAACGCGCAATCACATTGAATCGGCTCAACAGGTTTCGATCAAATCCCGGCTGGGTACTATGTCACGCCACCTTGCGGCGATGGGTGCGCTCGTAGCCCTTGCGGTCGTAGAAACGGGTGGTCACGATGCCGAGTACGACGCCGATCAGTAGACCCACCAACGTCATCCAGACGGCATGCAGCAGGCCTGCCTCACCGCGTGCGCCGAAGAACAGGATCGATCGCGTGCCCATGTAGATCTGGTGCATCGGCTCGAATTGCGCCAGCCAGGCATACAACCTGGGGCTGGCTTCGAGGGGGATGGTGCCACCGGACGAGGGCAGCGCGAGAATGACGAACACGAACAGGTTGATCAACATGCCCAACGAGCCGAACGCGGCCATCACCGACATCGCCGTGATGCCCACCGCTGTGATGACCAGCGCGCCGTACTCCCACAATGCAAGCCCGTGAGTGACCGGCATTCCGAGGGCGCGACTGATCCACTGGAACAACGCGGAGACTATGCCGGACAACACGATCATGAATGCCCATTTGACGAGCAGCGTTCGAAACCTGTTGATACCCACAACGTCGTTCTGAACGAAGAGTGGACCGAATTCGGTAGGCGCGTATCCGAGCATGCCGTCCACCAAGGAATTGACCACGGTTGCTCCGGTGAATCCCGCAAGGACCAACAGCAGCGCGAAATAGAATGCCACCAAACCGAATCCGGTTCCGTCGGGAAGCGGATCGTGGGCAACCGTGAGTACGTTCACCGGGTTTTCGAGCAGCAGGCGGCTCGCTCCGGAGATCTGGGTTCCGGTGCCTCCCGCTTCCAACTGCGCGGTGACAAGGGCGGTGAGTTGCTCGCCCATGTTCTTGTTGACCGAGGCGAGGGCTGTGGTTCCGATCGACTGGACCAGCGATGCCGAGACGGAACCGGCGCGAGGATTGGTGTAGATCGTGATGATCGGTTGCTCTACTTCACCGGCGACGACGCTGGCCTCCGCCAGGATGATCGTCCTCTTCGTGAAATCACTGGGAATCACGATCGCGCCGTACAGCGTTCCGGAGTTCAACCGCGATTGGGCTTCGGCGATACCGATCTGCTGCAGGTCGATCTTCTGGTGGTCGATTCCGCTTTCGAGGCCGGCGACGATGTCGTTTCCGAAGTTCTTGCGGTCGGCGGGGTCGCCACCGGGGAGGGTGTCGCCCTCGTCCTGGTTGACCAGGGCGATCGGGAACTGGTCCAGGTGTTTCTTGGGGTCGAGTATTCCGCCCATGTACAACGCTGCCAGCGCAGACATCAACAGGGTGACCACTATCAATGGTGTCAACCAGAATCGTGGTGTGTGCATGACGGTGCGGGCAGACGGCTCCGTGTTCTTGCTCATCGTCAGTCGACCGGCTTTCGTTCGCGCGGAGTTCCTCGGGCTGAGCGTAAACGCAAAGGTGCGCCGGGGCAGTCTTTCGATCTGCCCGCGGCGCTGGAGACCTGTCCGGTCGGCGACAGGCCGGATTGCCGGCAGTCTCATCCGAAAAGGCTGAGAACGGATCGGTAGGGTATGGCCCGCGGCAACCCTGCCGAGACGATTTCGGAGAAACCGTTGACCAACGTGCTGATAGTTGTCCTGATACTCGTAGTGATCGCTGCCGTCGTGTTTGTGGTCCTGCGTGGACGCCAGGGTAAGCCGAATGCTCGCGTCGACCCGCTCGCCGACTATCCCGAGGTGTACGACCCCCACAAGATCGGGGTCGGCGACATCATCACGTACGCGGGTATCGACCATGTTGTTCGAGGGACCATCACGCTCGACGAAGAGGGGTACATCTGGCGTGAGCACCTTCTCGACGGTTCGACCGGTCGTCGTTGGTTGACGGTCGAGGACGACGAGGGCGAATTGGAGATGACTCTCTGGATGCGTCGAGAAGGAACCAACCTGGTCCCGAACGGCGACGTCATTCTCGACGACAAGGTTCACCGCAAGATCGAAAGTGGAACGGCGAAGTTCACGGCCGAGGGTACGACGGGTACGGCCCCTTCCGGCTCGATGGAATACGCGGACTATGCGACCGCAGACAAGACCGGCCTGATTGCATTCGAGAAGTGGGCGCGCGGACAGTCGTGGGAGGTTTCCACGGGACGGGCGGTCACTCGCAGCGAACTCACTGTCATCCACTCGGGCCCCCCGGAATGAGCCTGTATCTACTCGACGTGGAGCCGACCGACGTGGATGCCTCGGCACTGGGGTTGGTACTGGGAGCTCCTGCGCCACCGACCCTCGCCGAGTTGGTGATCGGAACTTCCGACGCGACGCTGACACTCGGAGTGCTCGGGGCTTCGCACGTGGTGACGGCCTGGGCGTCGGGAAAGGAACTGACCGAGCAGGTTTCGTGCGATGCTCTTGCCGCCGGCGGTGAACCCTTGCCGGCAGTGGAGTCCACGGAAAACTACCGGTTCGAGTCTTCCTCGCTGATCCTGGACCGAGTCGAATTCGATTCGGAAGCTGCATCGTTGAGAGAGTCCGCCGGCCAGGACGGTTGGATCTGCGGATCCTTTCCCGGCGACGACACAGCGTTGACCGCGTTGTGTGGCGTGCGAGACCGCCAGGGGTGGAGTTGGCAGAGTTGGCATTTGTACCCGGGGGAGGGGACAGGAGTGATCGTGAAGACGCGCAGTAGGTGGCGCCCGTGAGGGGGCGGACGTGGTTTGCTCCGGTGATGCTGGCGGCCGCAATTATGTTGTCGGCGTGCGGTGGTGGAGCCAAAGACTTCATCGCGGACAACTATTCCAAGACGTCCCAGGATGGCGACGTCGTGTTGTACTCGTCGAAAGATCCAGTGGGCACGACCGTCTCACGGATTGTCGACGCGGACGAACCAGCGGCGCGAAGTGCTGACGGCGGCAACGAATACCTGCGCTACGACGACGACATCGTCACTGTCAGTTCGGCTTCGGGCGGTGGCAGCACCATCAAGGTAGAGGACATCGACGGCACGTATCGCAGCGGCGGATACGCGTACCTGGGACCGGGCTTCAACCCGGGATCCCCGGCGGGTGGAAGCAGTGGCAGCGGCGGCTCGGGTAGTGCCAAATGACGGTAATGCTCAATGAGAAGGAGAACGGCGTGACGAACATCTTTGCATCCACTTCCGTCGAGATCGGAACGGTGGATCCGGCATTGCTCGTCGGGGGCGTTCTCGGCACCCTCGCCTACTTCGTCGTCGGTGCAGCGGTTCTGGCGACGGGATTCCTGGTCCTCGACCTCATGACACCCGGAAATCTCCGCCACCAGGTTTACGTCGACAAGAACCCGAACGCTGCGATTCTGTTGGCCTCCAATCATCTTGCGCTGGCGATCATCGTGGTGACGGCAATCCTGACCAGTTCGGACGGCTTTGCTCAGGGACTCGCCGACTCCGCGGTGTACGGACTGTTCGCGATCGTGTTGCAAGCGATCGCGCTGCGATTGATGAACGCATTCCTTCCCGGCAAGTTGGTTGCGCTGGTGCAGGATCCGAAGATGTGTGGCGCCGCGTGGGCTGTGGGTGTGAGCTTGCTGTCCATCGGTTTGGTGAACGCCGCAGCGCTCACCTGATGGTTGCCGCTGATCCCGATGTGACAGTTGACGAGCGTTCGACGATGCTCGGCCCGCGCGCACGCGTCCTTCTCCTTGCGGCTGTTGCGGCGTGCGCTGCGTGTGGCCTGATCTACGAGCTGGCCCTGTTGACACTCAGCGTGAGTCTGACCGGCGGCGGCATCACCCAGACGTCGTTGATCGTCGCGGGATTTGTTGCGGCTCTGGGTATCGGAGCGCTGGCCGCCAAACCTCTGCTGGGACACGCTGCCGTTTCGTTCGTGACGGTCGAGATACTGCTCGGGCTGATCGGCGGATTCAGTGCCGTCACGCTGTACGTGACCTTCACGTTCTTCGGTTCCAGCGCAGCAGTTCTGGTGGCGGCGACCGCGCTGATCGGCATCCTCGTCGGTGCCGAAGTGCCTCTGCTGATGACGCTCTTGCAGTCCGGTCGCAGCGACAACGACGCACAGAGCACCGGAAAGGTACTGGCCAACCTCAATGCCGCCGACTACCTCGGCGCATTGATCGGTGGTCTGCTGTGGCCGTTCGTACTGTTGCCGTGGGCGGGAATGATTCGCGGTGCCGCACTCACCGGCATGATCAATCTCGTGGCTGCGGCAGTGGTCGCGCTGATACTCCTTCGGTGGCAGCTCAGCCTGCGCGCACGATCGATCGCCGTCGTCGCAATGCTGTTGGCAGCAAGTTTGATCGGATGGTTGCTGATCGCAGCGTCGGACATCGAGACCACGTCGAGGCAGCGGCTCTACACCGATCCCGTGGTGGCCGCCGAGCGATCGGTGTACCAGGAAATCGTCGTCACCGAGCGGGGGAACGACGTGCGCCTGTTCCTCGACGGAGACCTGCAGTTCTCCAGTGTCGACGAGCATCGGTACACGGAGTCGCTGGTGTATCCGGCCCTGGTGAACGACCCCCGGCGCGTGCTGATTCTGGGCGGCGGTGACGGCCTCGCTGCACGGGAAGTGCTGCGAATGAACAGCGTCGAGCAGATCGTTCAAGTGGAACTCGATCCGGCAGTCATCGAGTTGGCCAACACGCGTCTTCGTGATCTGAACGAGGGAGCGCTCGAGGATCCACGGGTGGACGTCGTACTCGACGACGCGTTTCGGTGGCTGCGAGAGCGTCCGGAACCGGGTTTCGATGCGGTGATCGTCGACCTCCCAGATCCCGACACCCCCGCACTCGGCCGCTTGTATTCGATGGAGTTCTACGGACTTGCCGCTGCCGCGATGAATCCGGGCGGGCTGATGGTCGTCCAGTCCGGCAGCCCGTACTCGACACCGGATGCGTACTGGAGAACGGTGTCGACGGTATCGGCTGTCGGACTGAGCGTCTCGCCCTATCACGTTTTCGTGCCGAGCTTCGGTGACTGGGGATATGTGCTCGCGCAAAGAGGTTCCACGCCGCCCGAGCTTCGTCTGCCCGCTGATGTGCCGGAACTACGGTTCCTCGACGAGCCGACGCTGGCGTCGGCCTCGGTGTTTCCTCGCGATCGCCCGAGGCGGGAGTTGGAACCCTCGACGCTCGACCGGCCACGCATCGTCGACGATATGCGCAAGGGCTATGAACGCTGAACTCCCGACCGAGTAGCTTGAATCGAGACTCTCGGCCACGACGGAGGTACGGATGACTGTTCGGATCGAGGAGCACGCACCGGGAGTTCGGTTGCTCACGATGAAGCGCAGGAAGCATTCGCAGCTTTTCATGAAGAAGAGGTGATCGAAATGAACGGTGCACAGTCGCTCATCCAAAGCCTGGTCGACTCGGGCGTCGAGGTGTGCTTCGGCAATCCAGGAACGTCCGAGATGCGTTTTGTCGCCGCACTCGATTCCGTTGCGCAGATGCGGGCGGTACTCGGCTTGTTCGAGGGCGCCGTGACCGGTGCCGCGGACGGCTACGCACGGATCGCCGGAAAGCCTGCCGCGACGCTGCTCCATCTGGGCCCCGGTATGGCGAACGGACTGGCGAACCTTCACAACGCGCGCCGCGCCCACACACCGATCGTGAACATCGTCGGGGACCACGCGACCTACCACCACGGTTTCGACGCTCCTCTCGAATCGAACATCGATGCGCTGACCGAATGGTTGGAGGGGTGGAGTCGACGTTCCGAATCCACCGCGACCGTCGGTAGCGACGCGGCCGACGCCGTTGCCGCCTCGTTGAATCCGCCCGGACGCATTGCCACACTTGTCCTCCCTGCCGACGTCTCGTGGGGCGAAGGTGGAGTTCTTGCGGGTCCTCGGGACATACCGGGGCGGGCGGAAGTTTCTGCAACACAGATCGACTCGGTGGTGGGCGCGCTCAATGCCGAGGGTCGCGCCACGCTACTGCTGGGCGGCGCAGCCTGTTCCGAAGCTGGGCTGCGCGCCGCTTCCCGAATTGCGGTCGCGACCGGTGCCCAGATTCTGATCGAGACTTTTCCAGCCAGGCTTCAACGAGGTGCGGGGCTACCGTCATTCGAGCGCTTGGGATACTTCGCCGAGCACGCCACCGAACAACTTCGCGGAACAACTCAGCTGGTTCTGGCCGGAGCGGTTTCGCCGGTCTCGTTCTTTGCGTATCCCGGAAAACCGAGCGATCTGGCACCGGAGGGTGCTGCGGTGACAACGCTGGCAAGCGTCGGCGACGATGTTGCCGGTGCACTGGAGGCAGTGGCCGAACTCGTGGCACCGGGAGTCGAACCTGTTTTGCAGGAAGCGAATCGGCCGGCGCTGCCGAGCGGGCCTCTGGACGTTCGAAATTGGGCCGACGTGATCGGCGCCCTGCTGCCAGGCGACGCCATCATCTCCGACGAGGCGGCGACTTCCGGTTGGGCGATCCCGATTGCCCTTGCCGGAGCGCCGCGCCACGACGTGCTCACGCTCACCGGAGGTGCCATCGGCCAGGGCATCCCGGTGGCGACGGGCGCCGCTGTGGCAGCGCCGGAGCGACCGGTGATCAATCTCGAAGCCGACGGAAGCGCGATGTACACCATCACGGCGTTGTGGACGCAGGCGCGAGAGATGTTGAACGTCACGACGATTCTGCTCAACAATCGCGCATACGCCATCCTGCGTGGCGAACTGCAACGAGTCGGCGCAGAAGGTGGCGGCGTCGTCGCACAGTCGATGCTGGATCTGTCATCTCCGAACATGGACTACGTCAAGATCTCCGAGGGGTTGGGAGTGCCCGCGTCGCGGGCGAACACAGCGGAGGAGTTGGCCGAACAGTTTGCCGCAGCGCTGGCGGAACCCGGCCCGCATCTCATCGAGGTCATGCTGCCTCCGACGTCGTGATTTCGACCTCGAATCGATCGTCGATCGTGCATTCAACTGGAGGTTTTCGGTGCTAGCTGCGATCGGTTTGTCTCTTCCGATTGCCCTCGGCCTGCTTTTCGTCTCGATGCCCATGGCGGTGATCGTGCTCGTCATGATCACCGCTGGAGCACATCGAGGGGCGGCATCTTTTCTACTCGGGTGGGTCCTCGGAATCTCGGCAGTCGTTGCAGCGACCATCGTGATCGCGGACTACTCGTTCGCGGAGTCGCAGTCGTCGCAGACTTCGGTGTGGTCGAGTGTCGTACGAATCGTGTTGGGTCTTGTCCTGTTCGGCTTGGCATACAAGCAGTGGCGCGCGCGTCCGCGAAACGGGAGTGAGCCGACAGTTCCGAAGTGGATGAAGAGCGTCGACGGGTTGACTCCGCGGAAGGCGTTCGGGTTGGCGTTCTTGTCCGCGGCGGTCAATCCCAAGAATGCAGCGCTGGCGGTATCCGGTGCGGCCACTATCGCGGTCGCCACGAATGTCGTTGCCCAACAGATTGTTGCCGCGGTGATCTTCACGGTCATCGCGAGCGTCGGCATCGCGTCGCCGATCCTGGTGAAGGTGTTCTCCGGCAAGCGTGCCGACGAGATCCTCGCGTCCGCGAAGGCATGGATGACCGCCAACAACGCGGTGATGATGACGGTCATCCTGACGATCCTCGGTGCGACCGTGCTGGGCGAGGGGCTCAGTGGGCTGCAATAGGTCGCCTACCATTGGCGGGTGACTGATTTCGACGACGACGCTGCCGGTTCCATTGCCTCCGCTGCTTTGGCTGTTCTGCGCGAGCAAGGCCCGCTGAGTCTCGAAGAGTGGGCGACCCATCTCGAGGAGTACGGAACTGCGACCGAGTTGGCCGATGTACTCGAGTACCTGTCCGAACCGATGCTCGGGTACCTGCCCAACGGAAAGTACGTCGCTCTCGACACGGTCCTCGAAGGGCTCGTGTTCACTCACCGGCTCAGCGAAGTCGAAATTGCGTCGGACATCCTTGACGCGAGCCCCGACCTGGAACCGATCTTGGCATTCGGCGACGACGACGGGGCGATCCGGGTGGCCCTGGCGGAAGAAGCAGCCTCCGAACGCGGAGCTGCTCCCTTCCGGAGTCGACGAGTTGTGGTACTTCCGGCCGGAACCCTCGGCGAGTGCGCCGACGGTGATCTCGTCGGCTTGGCTGTCGAAGACGGAACACTTGCGTTTCGTCTGGTCGAGATCGAGGACGAACCCGATCTTGCTCCGGCGCTCGGCGAACTCTTCGAGGAGGACGGAGTCGAGGCCCTGGATTCTGTGTGCTGGCAACTCCTGATCGAGGATCCGTCACTCTTCACGGTTCCTGTTGCGCCGCTGGGTGAGATCTTCGAGGTGGCAGGTTACGAGCACGAGCGTGAGCTACTGGCTCGGCGGGGATTCGACTTCGACGCCTACGACCTGCAGATTCGGACAGCCTTGGTGGCCAGTACCTACGACCTGACCCACGACGAGGCAGTCTCTGCCGTTGCGTTTGTCGATCTGGCGGACCGCGGATACACCGACGCGGTCATCGCCGACTTCGATATCGCGGACTGGGCCCACCGTCATGTGAGCGCTGCTCCGGACTCTTTTGTCTCACTGGCAGATCCGGGTGCTGCAGTGGCCGTGTTCGATCTCGGATTTCGGAATCAGGACCCGGTGACCGACGCAATCCTCGAAGCGCTTGCCTCCGAACTGGCCGAGCGAGGGCCACGGTCGGTCAGGGCGGCGGCTCATTGGCTCGCCGGTAAGGCCGTCGATCGGCTGGGGCGCGTCCTCGAAGCGGAGGCGCACTACGAGAAAGCGCTCCTTGCCGAATCCGGTTGGGGTCCGGCCTTGTTCGAGCTGGCTCAGTTTGCGTCGGACCGCGGCGATGCGACCCGGGCGCTGTCACTGCTCGGGCGGATCGACGGCGGAACCGAAGAGAATCTCTACGCCGTACTGCAGGACTTCGTCCCAGCCGATCACCCGGAACTCGGGCGAAACGACAAGTGTTGGTGCGGTTCCGGCCGCAAATACAAGGTCTGCCACCTCGGAAAGGCCGATGAATCCGTCAAGGCGGACGGTCGGTGGCTGTACAAGAAGGCATGCCTGTTTGCGTTTGCCTCCGAATTCGTCGACATCGTGACCGGGCTCGACGATCTCGAAAACGAAAATCTCTCCGAGGACGAACTGATCGCGGCCACGATCTTCGACGGATCGGCACTGGACGTCGCTCTGTTCGAGGGTGGAATCTTTGCCGAATTCTTGGCCAGACGCAGCGAACTACTTCCGGAGGCGGAAGTTGTGACAGCCGCACAGTGGCTCGGAATCCGGAGGTCGGTGTACGAGGTGATCGAAACGTCCGACACCGGCGTCGTGCTGCTCGATCGTGGGTCCAAGGAGACCGTCACGGTTGCTCACTCGGTCGAAGGCAAGCCAGGTGATGTGATCAGTGCTCGGGTCCTGACGGCCCCCACTGGCGCGTTTGCGGTGGGTGTTGTGGTCATGGCAACGGAATCGCAGGCTGCGAGGGTACTCGAAGTTCTCGCTTCCGAAGATCTCGAGGCCGAAGAACTGGTGCGCGAGTTGCGTGGAGGCGCCGATCACTCGACCGATGACCGGTGACGATGTATCGAGTCGACCCCGTTAAAGTTGGATAGGTGAACGAACCGATGGATGCCAAT
Organism: Rhodococcus sp. MT28; assembly: GCF_058792695.1. NCBI lineage: Bacteria > Bacillati > Actinomycetota > Actinomycetes > Mycobacteriales > Nocardiaceae > Rhodococcus > Rhodococcus sp. MT28. The sequence goes on along the minus strand of NZ_JBXAFD010000001.1, from coordinate 1,148,299 downwards.
GACTTGATCGCCGAAGCCGCGATGGAGTTGTTGCGTGAGCACGGCCCGCAGACAGCGGCGGACTGGGGCACCCTGTTGGCCGATGCCGGCCACGGTACAGCCGAGGACATGGCCGAATTCGTAGAGTACGTCGAGGACCCACTGCTCGGCTACTTGAGTGAGGAGCGGTACGCCGCACTCGACACGTTGTTCGAGCATCGAGTGCTGACCCATCGGCTCACCGAAGCCGAAATAAAGTCCGGCGTTCTCGACGCGAACCCCGATCTGATGATGCTGCGGGTGTTCCTCGATCGTGACGACGACGAGATTCATGGCATCAGCGTCGTGCACCGCGGGATAGACGACGACCTGTTGGCTGATCGTGGGATCGAAGATCCGGAGTTCCCACACGACGAAGGCTTTCTACTCGACACCGACACCCTTGCCGAGTGCTCGGCAGGTGACTTGATCGGATTGTTCGTCGCTGACCGTGAGCTGACGCTCTGCACCATCCCCGAGGTACTGGATCCCGCACCCGGATTCGGCGAGCACCTGGCGACGGTCCTTGCCGACATCGGTGCTGACACCCTCGATGCCATTGTCTGGCAGTTGATGCTCGACGAGCCGTCGCTGTTCCGTCAGCCGACCGCCCCGCTGGGCGAGATGCTCGAGGCGTCAGGTTACGTCCGCGACGGTGACTACGTTGCGGTCGACGGATTCGATTTCGAGGCATACCACCTGGCGAACCGGGCCCGCATGCTCGAGGTCCGCGAGAATCTGCACCCCGAAGAAGCCGCGTCGGTGATCGCCTTCGTCGATGTGGTCATGGCCGCGAAAGCCGAAGGCGTCGAGGATGTCTCGGACTGGGCGCGCAAGCAGATCAAGGAGGATCCGCAGGCCTTCGCCGGCCTCGCCGAGCCGCCCGCGGCTGCGGCAGCGTTGGAGCTGTTGTCCGAACTCGACGATCATGATTCCGTATTGCATTCTGTTGCAACTGCTCTCGCCGAAAAAGGGTCGCGTCGTGTCAAGCCGGCAGCGCACTGGCTGGCGGGCAAGGCTTCGGATCGTCTCGGCAAGATCCTGGCCGCTGAGGCGTCGTACGAATCAGCGCACGATCTAGATCCCGACTGGACTCCCGCGATCTTCGATCTGGCGCTACTGGCCGCCGATCGAAGCGATGTGACGCGCGCGCTGGCTTTGCTGGGCCGAATCGAGGGTGGCGAGTCCGAGGTTCTGCACGAGGTTCTTCAGCGCTACGCCCCGGCCGAGCACCCCGAACTCGGACGAAATGACAAGTGCTGGTGCGGTTCCGGGCGAAAGTTCAAGGTTTGCCATCTCGGTAAGTCCGAGGTGACGTTCGACGACCGGGCCAGCTGGCTCTACGTCAAGGCTCAGTTGTTCTCGCGCACGCCGGAGTACTTCGACGCCGTGTTCGATCTTGCGCTCATCCGTGCCGAGCAGTTCAACAGCGAAGAAGCACTGACGCTGGCCGTCGAAGGTGGTTTGGCCGTCGACGCTGCTTTGTTCGATGCGGGTATCTTCGCGGCTTTTGTCGAGCGCCGCGGAGAACTGCTGCCTGCCGACGAACGCGAACTGGCCGATCAGTGGTTGTCGATTCCGCGCTCGGTGTACAAGGTCGCCTCGACGGAGTCGGGACAGTTGGTGACCCTCAGCGACGTCCGCAACGGGCATCTGGTGAAGGTCACGGACGAGTGGGGCTCGCTGAACCTCGAGCCAGGCACACTCGTGTGTGCTCGTGTTCTCCCCGCCGGGTCCACGATGCGCACGTTCGGTGGCATCGAACCGCTTGCGGTAGACGACAAGAAGGAGTTGATCCAACTGATCGAGTCCGAGGACACCGAGCCGGGTCAGCTGGTGGAGTTCCTCAGTCGCGGCCTTGCCGGTGCGCCTTTCCGGTAGCGCGAACTACCAAAAAGGCGCACGGGGCCGGAGGCCCTAGGGCGTTACCTGAGCCAACATCATCTGCTCGAAACCCTCACCGTACGGCGGGAGCATTCCCCATTCACCGCGTGGGTCATGCTGCGCTGCTTCGAATACCGTTCGCGCGTGACTGAACTCGAGGAAACCCTCACGGCCGTGGTAGTGCCCGATGCCCGAAGCTCCGACGCCGCCGAAGGGTGCGTCGCTCAGCCCGGGGTGAGACATCGCGTCGTTGATGGTGACGCCGCCCGAGACGGTGCGTTCGAGTACGGATTCCTTCTCGTCCAGATCGGTTCCGAAGTAATACAGCGCCAACGGTTTCGGTCGTGAATTGATGTCGGCGACGACGTTGTCGAGTTGGTCGTACGGCAAGACGACGACGGCCGGCCCGAAGATCTCCTCCTTCATGATCTGCGCGTCGGTCGGAGGGTCGACCACGATTCGCAGTGGGCGACGACGAGTGTCTGCGGAGAGTTCTTCGTCGGGAACGGTGATGATTCGTGCCCCACGTTCTTCGGCGTCCGCGATGTACCCCTCGATGCGTGCGAGGTGACGATCGCTGACTATCGAGACCATGTCTTTGTTGTCGGCAATCGTGGGAAACAGTCCCGTGAACTGGTCGGTGAACGCGTCGATGAATGCTTCCGTGTTCTCGCGCGGAACGTAGATCAGATCGGGAGAGACACAGAGTTGACCGGCGTTGGTGGACTTCGCGATAGCCAAACGCGAAGCAGCAGAGCTGATATCGGCACTGCGGCTCAAGACGCTCGGTGACTTGCCGCCGAGTTCGAGGGTGACCGGCACCAGGTTCTTCGCAGCATTGGCCATGACCAGCTTTCCGACGGTCGTGCTGCCGGTGAAGACGAGGTGGTCGAAAGGCAGCGACGTCAGCAGATCAGCGACTTCCGGGCCGCCGGTCACCACCGCGACCTCCACGGGGTCTAGAGTTCGACGCGCCGCCTCGGCCAGGACGGCCGCAGTATTGGGCACGATCTCCGACGGTTTGAGAACGGCGCGATTTCCTGCTCCGAGGGCGCAGGCGAGCGGGCTCAGGAGAGTGAACAGGGGAGCATTCCAGGTTCCGATGATGCCGATCGAACCCTTCGGCTGGTACGACACGTACGCCGTGGCACCCAACTGGTCCTGCATCGCTCCGGTAGCTCTCGGTGAGCGAATCATCCACTCTTCGAGCGAATCACGAACGTGCTTGAGTGAAACCATCGACCCGAGAACGTCATTCATCACCGAGTAGGCCGGGATTCGGCCGCCGAAGTCTTCGTTGATCGCCTCGGTCAGATCCTTGTGGTTTGCCACCAGGAGATCGACGACGCGTTGAATGCGCTCGCGTCGTGTCTGCGCGGACGGAAGACCAGCGGCTCGAGTTGCTTCCTGCTGAGCGCGCAGAATCTCTTCGAGATCAGTGGTGACGGCGGCATCGGTGCTCATGGGCACTCCTCGTAGTGGCGAAGTATTGACCGGACCGTATCGACGCGGTGCGAGTGGATGCCCTTTTCGTCTCGTTGACCGGGACGGATTCGATTGGTAGAGAGAACACATGTCGCAGACACAGGTAGAAGACACTGCAGTGAAGATTTCCGTCGAGGAATCGGTGGGACTCGGTTTCCTGACGCTCGATCGGCCGGCGCGGCGCAATCCGCTCTCGGCGGAGACCATGCGTGAGGTGACGGCTGCCCTTGTCGAATTGTCTGTAGACGAGCGCGTGCGGGTCGTGATCGTGCGCGCCGAAGGCCCGGTGTTCTCCGCCGGACACGATCTGACGGAGATGATCGGGAGAACCCTCGAGGACGAGCGGGCGATCTTCGACGGCTGTACCGAGATGATGGAGACCGTACAGCGGATTCCGCAGCCGGTGATTGCCGCAGTACAGGGCCCGGCTATCGCGGCGGGCTGCCAACTGGCCGCGTCGTGTGATCTGGTTGTTGCTGCGTCGAATGCTGTCTTCGGCACGCCGGGCGTCAAGATCGGACTGTTCTGCTCGACGCCCATGGTGGCGCTGAGCAGGGCAGTAGGGCGCAAGCGCTCGATGCAGATGTTGCTCACCGGGCAGACGATCGACGCCGACACCGCTGCGGACTGGGGCCTGGTGAACTTCGTCGTCGCGCCCGAAGACCTGGACCGAGAGGTGCGCGAACTGGCCGCCAAGATCACGACGGCCAGCCCCTTGACGGTGAAGATCGGTAAGCAGGCGTTCTATCGCCAGATCGATCTGCCGCAAGCGCAGGCGTACGAGGCGATGGCGGAAACTATGGCAACCAACGCCGTGACCTGCGACGCTCAGGAAGGTATGCAGGCCTTTGTGGACAAGCGAAAGCCCGAATGGCGCAATAAGTAACGATCGCTCTTCCGGTTTAGTTGGACGTCCTATAACCTGAGGCGCATGAGCCTGGATCCACGCACCAACACTGTCGACGGAGTGCTTCGGCGCTCGGCAGCCAAGTACCCCGACCGTGTAGCCGTCGTCTTCGAAGATCGCACTCGCACCTACCGCGAACTCGACGACGCGGTGACGCGGGTCGCCGCCTACTTGCTCGGTCTGGGGCTCGAACAAGGCGACCGCGTCGCGGCATACGGAACCAACTCCGACGCCTATGCAATCGGATTTCTTGCCTGTGCACGAGCAGGTTTGGTGCATGTTCCCGTCAATTACGCACTGAAGGGGGAGGAACTCCGGTACCTCGTGGCGCAGTCAGGCGCCCGCGCGGTGTTGGTGGATCCGGCATTGGCGCCGACACTCGACTCGGTACGCTCCGACCTCGATCTCGATCACGTGATCGCACTGCGGGACGCGGAACTGTCCGTCGTCACGATCGGTGAGGCAGGCGAGGTGCCGGTCTTCGAACCGCGTGCGACGTCGACCGATCTGGCGCAACTCCTGTACACCTCGGGCACCACCTCGAAGCCCAAGGGCGCCATGATGTCTCACGGTGCACTGGTTCACGAGTACGTGTCCTCGGTGATCGCGCTCGGCCTCGACAAGAACGACAACCCGCTGATCTGCATGCCGATGTACCACTCCGCGGGCATGCACGTCTTCATGCTGCCGTACCTGTCCGTCGGCGCGACGGTCAGTCTGATGCAGGCGCCGGACATCCCGGAAATCCTGCGCCGTGTCGAAGCCGAAAAGATCGGATCGCTGTTCCTGGCGCCGACCGTGTGGGTACCGCTGGCCAACCATCCGGACCTCGAGACCCGCGATCTGTCGTCGCTGAAGAAGGCGCAGTACGGCGCCTCGATCATGCCGGTCACCGTGCTCAATCGTCTGCGCGAGCGCTACCCGGACATCGGTTTCTACAACTGCTTCGGCCAGTCCGAAATCGGCCCACTGGCAACAGTTCTCCAGCCCAGCGAGCATGCTGATCGCCCGTCTTCCTGTGGTCGCGCGGTGTTCTTCGTCGAAACCCGCGTCGTCGACGCCGACGGAAACGATGTCGCCGACGGTGAGTCCGGCGAGGTTCTCTACCGCTCACCGCAGCTGTGCAACGGCTACTGGGAGAATCCGGAAGCCACCGCCGAGGCCTTCCGTGACGGCTGGTTCCATTCGGGCGATCTGGTCGTGCGGGACGAAGAAGGTTTCATCACGGTCGTCGACCGGATCAAGGACGTCATCAACACCGGCGGCATCCTGGTGGCGTCACGCGAGGTCGAAGATGCGGTCTACACGCACCCCGCCGTGGCAGAAGTTGCCGTGATCGGTACGCCCGACGAGAAGTGGATCGAGGCCGTCACCGCGATCGTCGTGCTCAAGGACGGCAACGACGAGTTGACGCCCGAGGCGTTGATTGCCCACGTCAAGGAGCGAATCGCTCCGTTCAAGGTGCCCAAGCATGTCCGTTTCGTGGCCGAGCTTCCGCGCAACCAGAGCGGCAAGCTACTGAAGCGGGAACTGCGCACCGTCTGAAGCTTGCTATAGGTTCTGCCTTACCTTCGGTTCGTTTTCAGGTCTTTGACTCCGATTGCCTCACGGTATTGACTTCGGGGGACGGCATGGACTTCGGAAACAGCAAGGTGAGTGGTGGGAATGCAGGTCGACGCAGATGACTTCGCAGATATCTTGGCGACTGCGCGGGAGTTCATCCGTAAGGAAGTAGTTCCGCGTGAGCAGGAGATAGCCGACACCGACGCCATTCCTGCGGACATACGCAAGAAGGCCGCAGCTATCGGGCTCTTCGGTTACGCGATCCCTCAGGAATGGGGTGGGCTCGGACTCGATCTCACCCAAGACGTCGAACTGGCAATGGAATTCGGCTACACGTCTCTGGCGCTGCGTTCGATGTTCGGTACCAACAACGGAATTGCCGGGCAGGTGCTGGTCGGCTTCGGTACCGACGAGCAGAAGGCTCAGTGGCTCGAGCGCATCGCCTCCGGTGATGTCGTGGCTTCCTTTGCTCTCACCGAACCGGGCGCGGGCTCCAACCCGGCCGGCCTTCGGACCAAGGCAGTGCTGGACGGATCCGACTGGGTGATCGACGGCAACAAGCGGTTCATCACCAATGCTCCACTGGCGCAGCTGTTCGTGGTGTTCGCGCGCACTCGCCCGGCGGATTCCGATGGTCCGGGAATTGCAGTGTTCCTGGTTCCGGCTGACACGCCAGGTGTCACGGTCGGTCCCAAGGACAAGAAGATGGGTCAGGAAGGTGCTTGGACCTCCGAGGTCACCTTCGACAACGTCCGGGTTCCCGAGTCGGCCCTCGTCGGTGGCGACCAGGACACCGGATACCGCGCAGCGATGACGTCTCTCGCGCGCGGACGAGTCCATATCGCGGCGCTTTCGGTGGGAGCAGCACAGCGAGCGCTCGACGAATCTGTCGCGTTCTCCGTGGTCACGGAACAGGGCGGCACCGCGATCGGTGACTTCCAGCTGGTTCAAGCGATGTTGGCAGACCAGCAAGCCGGTGTGATGGCAGGGCGTGCGATGGTGCGCGAGGTGGCCGCGCGGTACGTCAGCGGTGAGGATCGCCGTCTCGGGCCTTCGGCGGCAAAGCTTTTCTGCACCGAGATGGTGGGCAAGGTCGCAGATCTCGCCGTGCAGATCCACGGGGGCAACGGGTACATGCGCGGTGTTCCGGTCGAACGTATCTACCGTGAAGTTCGCCTGTTGCGCCTGTACGAGGGAACCAGCGAGATCCAGCGTCTGATTCTCGGTGGTGGGCTCGTGGCGCAAGCGAAAAAGCAAAACCAGCGCTGACACATTTTCCAGACGAGCTTTAACCTCACGAACGGAGTGGACATGGGATTGTTGGACGGCAAGGTTGCGGTAGTGACCGGCGGAGCCCAGGGCATCGGGCTCGAAATTGCGCGCACCTTCATCAAGGAAGGCGCGACCGTCGTTCTCGGCGACATCAACGAAACCGTGGGAACGGCTGCGGTCGCCGAACTCGGTGGAGAGTCGGTCGCCCGTTTCGCTTCCTGCGACGTGCGTGACTCCGGACAGGTCGAGGCCATGCTCGATCTGGCCGAAAGCGCTTTCGGTCCAGTCGATGTCATGGTCAACAACGCCGGCATGACGCGCGACGCCACGATGCGGAAGATGACCGAGCAGGACTTCGACGACGTGATCGCCGTTCACCTCAAGGGCGCCTGGAACGGAACACGCGCTGCCGCCGCCCGCATGCGCGAGCGTGAGACGGGCGCGATCGTGAACATCTCGTCGATCTCCGGCAAGGTGGGCATGCTCGGGCAGACCAACTACTCGGCCGCGAAGGCCGGGATCGTCGGTCTGACGAAGGCCGCGGCAAAAGAGGTCGCGTTCAAGAACGTTCGCGTCAACGCCGTTCAGCCCGGACTGGTCCGCACGGCGATGACCGAGGCGATGCCCGAACGGATCTGGAACGAGAAGCTTGCCGAGATTCCGATGGGGCGCGCAGCCGAGCCTTCGGAAGTTGCCTCGGTTGTGCTGTTCCTCGCGAGCGACCTCTCGAGCTACATGACCGGCACGGTTCTCGAGATCACCGGCGGCCGCCACATCTGATCCGTCCTGTTCGAGTGCAAGAATTCAGAGTGTGAGAATTCTGGGTGTAAAACTTCTGGGGTGACTACTGACATGGGACAGCCGAACTCGGATCTTCCGCTCGACGGAATCACCGTAGTTGCACTCGAACAGGCGGTGGCGGCACCGCTCGCCACCAGACATCTCGCGGACATGGGTGCGCGGGTGATCAAGATAGAACGCGTCGGCGAGGGTGACTTCGCGCGTCACTACGACCAGGCGGTTCACGGTCAGGCATCACACTTCGTGTGGCTCAACCGTTCCAAGGAATCGATCGCCGTCGATGTGAAGTCGGAAGCCGGCCGGCAGATCCTTCTCGATCTGGTCGCGCGAGCCGATGTGTTCCTGCAGAACCTGGCTCCCGACGCAGCCGCGAGACTGGGGTTCGGCGCGGAGGAACTGCGCGATAAATACCCACGGCTCATCGTGATCGACATGTCCGGCTACGGCAGTGCCGGCCCGCGGCGCGAGCGCAAGGCCTACGACATGTTGGTCCAAGCCGAGACCGGAATGATCTCCGTGACAGGCACACCGGAGACGGCCACCAAGACCGGCATCCCGGTCTCCGACATCGCGGCAGGAATGTACGCGCTGACTTCGATTCTGAGCGCCCTGTTCCGTAGAGAGCGAACGGGCAAGGGAGCGCTCGTCGAGGTCTCGATGTTCGATTCCACCGTCGAGTGGCTGGGCCATCCGATGTACATGAAAATGTATGCGGACAGGCAGATTCCACGTGTCGGACTCGGCCATGCCGCGATCGTTCCCTACGATTCGTATCCCACGGCCGACGGCGAAATCCTGATCGGCGTCCAGAACGATCGTGGATGGCGAGCGCTGATGGTGGACGTGTTCGAGCGAGAGGATCTGGTCGATCATCCGCGTTACCGCACCAACATCGTGCGCGTCGAAAACCGTGGCGAGGTGGACGAATTGGTGGGCTCTCTGACGCGTCTGTACTCGACGACAGATCTGGATCAGCGTCTGGCCGCCGCTGGTGTTCCGGCCGCGGCACTCAACGACATGGCCGGTCTGCTGGAACATCCGCAGCTGGAGAAGCGTGCCAGGTGGCGGTCCGTGGGCACCGAGAACGGTCCGATCGATGCCGTGCTGCCTCCGATGACGTATTCGGATGTCGAAATGCGCATGGGTGACGTTCCGGCACTCGGCCAGCAGACGGATTCTCTGCTGGCCGAGTTGGGACTTACGGGCGACCGGATCGCGGAACTTCGCCGCGACGGATCGATCGGTTAACGCTTCTAGCGTCGCAGGTTCTCGAACACCGCGGCAATCCCTTGTCCGCCACCGATACACATGGTCTCGATCCCGTACCGTGCCTGGCGCCGGTCGAGTTCGCGCAGCAGATTGGCGAGGATCCGCCCACCGGTAGCGCCGACAGGATGTCCGAGCGAGATTCCGGAACCGTTGACGTTGAAGCGTTCTTCGATGTCCCGCGCGCTCAATCCCCAGGCTTTGGCGCACGCGAGAACCTGTGCGGCGAAGGCCTCGTTGACTTCGATGAGGTCGATGTCGTCCAGCGACAGATCGACACGGGAGAGAGCCTTCGCCACGGCAGGCACCGGTCCGATGCCCATCCGGTTCGGCTCCACACCGGCCACACCCCAGCTGACCAGTTTCGCGAACGGCCGCAGGCCCAGCCGTTCGGCGTTGGCCGCAGTGGTGACGATGGCCGCAGCTCCGGCGTCGTTCTGGCCGCAGGCGTTTCCGGCGGTGACTGTTGCTTCGGGGTCGACGCGACCTCGAATGGGGCGCAGTGCAGCAAGATCGGACAGTTGTATCCCTCGGCGCGGATGCTCGTCTTGGGTGACGACTGTCTGCTCACCACGGCGTCCGGGCACCGAAACGGGAATGGTCTCGTCGTCGAAATACCCGCTGTCCTGGGCGTGAACGGCCCGTTCGTGCGATCGCACCGCGTATCGGTCCTGCTCGTCGCGGGTGATCGAGTACTCCCGGCGCAAGTTCTCGGCGGTCTCGATCATGCCGCCTTCCACCGGAAAGTTGACTCCGCCGGAGTTCGTGCGCGGTTTGGCCAATCGGTCGTGGAACTCGACGGAAGGGCGCTTTGTGCCCCAACGCATGTCGGTGGAGTAGAACTCGGTTCCGCTCATGCTTTCTGCGCCGCCGGCGATGACCAGATCACTCATCCCGGTCTGTACCTGCATCGCGGCGTAGATGATCGCCTGCAATCCCGAACCGCAACGGCGATCGAGTTGTATTCCGGGAACGGACACGTCCAGACCGGCGTCGAGTGCCGCGATTCGTCCGATGGCCGCGGCCTCTCCGTTGGCGTACCCCTGACCGAAGATGACGTCGTCGACATCGGTGGACGCAATGCCGGTTCGTTCGACGAGGCCACGCACAACAGTGCCGGCGAGTGTGGTGACGGGAACGTCCTTGAAGACTCCGCCGAATCCGCCCACCGGGGTGCGAACGGGTTCACAGATGACTGCGTCGTGCATGGAATGCGCCTGTCTCGAGGAGAGTGGGGAATGCGTCGCGTGAACGGGCCGATCGAAGGGCCCACCGCGACCTGGCCTCTCGAATATCCAGCACACGTGGCGCGGTTGTCAACAGCAGGAACGACCTGTTCGGACATAGTTTCCGCCATACGGTTCGTATGCGAAATCGACTTTGACACATATACCGTTCGGGGATTGAATGGATGCAGCGTCTCTGCCGCACACACGTCGCGGTGGGATGAAAGTTCCTGGAGTCGAATCAATTTCGTCGACCGGGAGGGCACGAAGTACCGACTGACAGGTGGAACAGTGACTCGTTTGGCGCAGACGGCGGGATTGACCGAAACCCAGACCGATATCGTCGGGGCGGTACGCGAGTTCGTCGATCGTGTGGTCATCCCCGCGGCGCAGGAACTCGAACACTCGGATACGTACCCGACCGACATCGTCAAGCAGATGAAGGACATGGGTCTGTTCGGACTGACCATCGACCCCGAGTACGGGGGTATCGGCGAATCATTGCTCACCTACGCGCTGTGCGTCGAAGAATTGGCCCGTGGATGGATGAGCGTGTCCGGTGTCATCAACACGCATTTCATCGTGGCTCACATGATTTCGGCGCACGGGACGCCGGAACAGAAGGCGAAGTACCTGCCGCGTCTGGCGTCCGGGGAACTCACCGGTGCATTTTCCATGTCGGAGCCTGCTCTCGGTTCCGATGTTGCTGCCATATCGACCAGGGCGAAGCGGACGGACTCCGGCGATTACGTGATCACCGGCCAGAAGATGTGGCTGACCAACGGAGGTTCCTCGACCTTGGTGGCAGTCCTGGTCAAGACGGACGAGGGCGCGGAGAAGCCGCACAACAATCTGACGACGATATTGATCGAGAAGCCCGCAGGTTTCGGCGAGGTACTCCCGGGCCTGACCATTCCGGGCAAGCTCGAGAAGATGGGGTACAAGGGAATCGACACCACGGAGATGATCTTCGACGGTTTCGAGATCGGAGCCGAGGAGGTTCTCGGTGGCACCCCTGGCTCGGGATTCCGGCACATGATGGACGGCGTCGAGGTCGGCCGGGTCAACGTCGCCGCGCGTGCCTGCGGAATTGCCCAGCGCGCTTTCGAACTGGCTGTCACCTACGCCAAGCAACGCGAGACTTTCGGCAAGCCGATCGCCGAGCATCAGGCCATCGCGTTCCGGATCGCCGAGATGGGCACCAAAGTCGAAGCGGCGCATCTGATGATGGTCAACGCTGCCAGGCTCAAGGACTCGGGTGAGCGCAACGATGTCGCAGCGGGTATGGCGAAGTATCTGGCGAGTGAATTCTGCTCGGAGGTCACCCAGGACAGCTTCCGTATCCACGGCGGATACGGCTATTCCAAGGAATACGAGATCGAGCGGTTGATGCGTGAGGCGCCGTTCCTTCTGATCGGTGAAGGCACCAGCGACATCCAGAAGCAGATCATCAGCAAGGGCCTGCTTCGCACGTACAACTGAGCCGAGAAGCGGCACCGCGAATATGCGCGGTGCCGCTTTGTCGTGTCGGGTCAGCGGGTGAAGGCCAGGGTTGTCACCGGTGACCGGTTGCCGTATGCGTCAACGGCTTCGACGCGGGCTTCGTATGCGGTGCCCGCTGCGGCATCGGGAATCGGAATGTCGAGGCTGTTCGGCCGCGGCATGAAGTAGAAGTCCGAGAGCACCTTCGACGAGACCACCTTCGCTCCGGTGGCTGTGTCCGTGACCTCGACGGCGTAGTGGTGCACCATCTGATCGTCCTTGGCCTGCGCGATCCTCAGTGCGGTCGCACCGTTTTCGCCGGTCGTCACCGAGAGCGGAGTGCTCGAGGTGAACTCCGGCGCGTGCGTGTTCCGTGCGCCCGAGGTGTAGCGGAAGTTGTCCTTGATCTGCTGGTTGGTCGACCCGTCGAGTTCGACCGTCCACCCCGAACCGCTCAGCGTGCCCGCGCTCGAGTACGGCGGCTGCCAGTTGGCTGACCACGCGCCACCGGCGTAGATGTCGTGCTTGTCTGCCGCCATGTTGATTCGGTTGATTTCCGTGCGGTCCTGGTAGACCTCGACGAAGAGCGCTTGGGCAGTGGGTGATTCGAAACGGTTCGCGAGACCGGACTCGGTCACCATCTGGTAGCCGTGATCGATTTCGATGTACGACATCGAGCCGTCGTTGACCGACGTGAAGTCACGCTGATGGATCGACCGGTCGTCGTTGTTGTTCAGATGTGAGTGCCCGGAGAAGAAGATTGCCTGAGGGAAGGCACTCAGGTCTTCGGTCAATCGAGGGTTCGACGCCTGCTGCCCGTCCATGGCTGTGTTGCTTGCCGGCCGGTGTCCCTGGACCAGGATCGGCTTGGTCAGGTTCCCGGACTCCGCGGTGATTTCGGTCAGGCGGGACTTCAGCCAATCGCGTTGCGCTGAATCATTGTTGTAGGTTTCGGTGTTGACCGTGAAGAGATGGACACCATTGACGTCGGATTCGTAGTATCCGCCACCGGAATCCGGGAACCACTCCGCCGGGTACCCGGCTCTGATCGCCGCGAGACTTGCATCGTGATTGCCGTTGGAGATCAGGAGTTGTGTGTCGTTCATGCCCTTCCGGGCGAGGTTTGCCTGGAAGATTTCTGCGACGATCTTGTGGTCGGGCCCCTTGCCGTCTCCGTTGTCGTTGATCATGTCCCCGTTGGAGAGGATAGCGTCGGGTTTCGGGAAGATGGAACCGATTGTGTCGAAGAAGCTTTCGTACTTCTTGTCGTTGTTCGCGTGATCGCCGACGTGGACGTCGGACATCACGACGACCTGAGCCAGCGGCTTTTCCGACGTCTTGATCAGGTAGCCGAACGAGACGGCCGCGCTCGCGTGATCGCCTCGGAAAGCTGCGACAGTGACGTTGGTGTCCTGCGCGATGTGCAGCGGACGTCCCGGCGTGGCAGCTTGGCTGTCGGTGGTGGGTGTCGTTCCGTCCACGGTGTAGCGGACGGTGGCGCCGCGCTCGGCGGTGAAGGTCAGGTCGACGGGGTGCTCGTACCGTCCGCCGGGGACGCTGACGCCGGGCGCTGCGGGCGGCGTGTTGTTCTCGCCCGAAGAGCTGCCCCATTCGAAGGACGAACTGCCCCAGCCGGGTTCGGCGTGGGATTCGGCGGGTGCGATGCCGGGAACGGCGAGAGCCGCTGTCACGGCTGCTATCGCGATGGTCGTACGTCTCACGAGGATTCCTTGTCTTCGACGCGGTGGTTCAGACCCATCCGTAATTGGTCTGGACCAATTACGGTAGGTGGCGCCGGGTAGAAGAAGGTGTGTCCTGAATGTCCGATTAATGAAGCGTGTGTGAACACCCTGCAGTGCTTGGTACCGGTATACCCGGCTGCGTTTATGGCAAAGTCGATGGAGTGGACCTACGTCAGATCGAGTACTTCCTTGCCGTTGCCGGTGGTGAGTCCTTGTCGACGGCTGCGCAGAATCTGTCGGTCACCAAGCCGTCGCTGTCGCAGGGTATTCGTGGCCTCGAGCGTGAACTCGGAGTCGAACTGTTTCACCGCGTCGGTCGCGGTTTGGTGCTGACGGCAGCAGGTCGGGCGTTGGTAGGGCCGGCGAGGCAGATGACTCGCAGCAGCGCGGCCGCGTTCGACGTCGCGATCGGTACGGCCGACGAGCCTCGTGGCCGGCTCGACATCTGCTCCGCGGCACATGGTCTCGAAGGTCCGATCGCACGCATCGTGGCAGACTTTCGTGAGCGGTGGCCTGCTGTGACCGTTCGGGTCGGTGAGTTGCCGCAGGGTGCAACGTCTGAGCAGGTGTTGGCAGACGGCGCGTGCGAGGTGGTCTTCAGTTACTGGCCACCCGACATGTCGGCGCTGTCCACGAAAGTGTTGGGGGTGAACGAGTACTGGCTGGCAGTGCCGTCGGGGGTTCATCCTGACGTCTGGCCGAATGGTGTGAAACCCGCTGCGGGAGAGCCGGTGTCATTGACGGCATTGCCCGATCTCCCCGTGGTGGGTGTGCTCAAACACTCGCGGGCTCGCCTTGCCATCGAGTCGTCTCTGCAGGCCGCCGGGGCCCGGACTCGGATGTCGACGGAGTTGGCGCAGCGGGAGACCGTCGGCGCGTTCGTCTTTGCTGGTTTGGGCATGGCATTCATGGAGCGTTCGTTGGCCGAGAGGTCGGTCGCGTCCGGCGCGGAGATATTTCCGGTGGAGCCGGCGATCTCACTGAATTACGGCGTCGAGTTCGATCCGGAGACGCTCTCGCCGTTGGGCAGGCTGTTCGTGGAGGGCTTGTGACGTGGGGAGATGTTCTCGATGTACGCAGACCCGGCCGGTGAGAGCGGGCCGTCGCGGTAGACCAAGATCGTCTGCCGGGTGATCGGTGGGAAAAGCGAGCGAACCTCAGATGCCGGGGAGTCTTGTTCGGCGATCGATCTGGGCAGCAGCGCGGCGCCTACACCTTGCCCGACCATTTCCCGGACAGCAAGGCGATCAGGTACTTCCACGACGACGTCGGTGAGTTCCAGATCGTCGTCGATCGAGTGCCCGCGCCGAACTGCGGATGCCTCGACCACCATCGGCAGGCGCGCGACCACGGTGCGCGGAACCGGATCGGGGAGGTCTGTGGCCAGGCGAATGGGGATCGACAAGACCGTTTCCTGGGTGCTCACGGCAATTTCTCGAAGCCCGTCGGAGACTTCGGCACCCGGGTGGGTCTCGAGAAACCCGAGTTCACACGTACCTGCTCTCACGAGCGCGCGCACGTCCTGTGCGTTGGCGGAGGCGTTCGTGGAGAACCGAATTCCGGGTGCCGTCAGATGGAGGCGTCCGGCGACCTCTGCAACAGGGTCGATGGCGAGATCGGACTGAACCGCTATGGCGAGTTCCCCGGCGCGCAAAGCGGTTACCGCAGCCACCGCGGCCTCGGCCCGAGCAACGTCGGCGAGCAACGTACGGGCAGAATCGGCAACTGCCAGTCCGACCGTGGTGGGAGCCAGACCGCGAGTGGTGCGCTCGAAGAGTGTGGCTCCGAGAGCTCGTTCGAGGTTGCGCACGGCCTGCGAGAGGGACGGTTGCGAGATACGCAGGACGTCCGCGGCGGCAGTGACGCTGCCGTGATCGACGACCGCGACGAGATACTGCGCGCTGCGTATGTCCATCCCGGGTGCCTGCATCTGACGAATTCTCCCAGATGACGGACCCTTGGCGGCGGTGACTTGCTGCGACCTGCTGACATAGGTCTGAGCTATGGCTCTGTGCGCCTTCTCGTCTTTGTGGCGCAGGCCATAGCGATGGTCGACTGTTCCAGTACCACCGACCGCGGTTCGTGCTCGGTGAGTACCTGGAACACAGGAGCGTGATGTGAGCGAGCTTCACCTACCCAACCGGATACGCCACTCGGCGTCGACACGGCCGTCCGATCCGGCAATCACGTGCGGCGACCGAACGTTGACTTGGGCTGAGCTGGATGGCGAGACCAGCACCTTGGCGAGTGCGCTGGCAGAAGTGACCACAACGGGTGCTCGTGTCGGTGCGCTACTGCGTATGGGGCTCGAAGGTGCGGAAACCTTCATCGCATGTGCGAAGGCAGGCGCTGTGTTCATACCGTTGAACTGGCGGCTCAACCCACTCGAACTCGTCGACATCGCCGAGGACGCGGAGCTCGACGTCTTGATCGTCGATGACGAGTTCGCCGCGGGGGCGGCGGCGATGTCCGCAGCGTTGCCGGACATCGAGGTCATAACCGTGGGAGCTGCAGGGGGCCTGCCGGATTCGCGAACCTGGGCGGAGTTCGTGGCATCAGGTACCGGTGTCGACCCCGGACACGGGCACGATCCGGACGCAGCAGTTCTGCATCTGTACACGTCCGGGACAACCGGCCGGCCCAAGGGCGTCGTGGCCACGCACCGGAATCTGTACAACGAGCCCGAGGGGTTCGATGTCTACGAATTCGGTTCGAATGCAGTCGCACTCGATGCACTTCCCCTCTTTCACATCGCCGGTGCCGGCTGGATGAGTACATGCTTGTCGGCCGGAGTGCCTTTGGTGCTGCTCGGAGACATGGCGCCGGCTCGGGTCGCTGATGCCATCGCGACCCACCGCGTCACCCACGCATTTCTGGTGCCTGCAGTCATTCAGACGCTGGTAGATCTGCCGACTCTCGACAGTTTCGATCTGACCAGCCTGGAGGTGGTCGCCTATGGGGCGTCACCGATCACTCCGGCGCTCCTCGCCCACGCGATGACTGTCTTGAACTGCAAATTCGTTCAGCGATACGGGATGACCGAGACGACGGGTTCGGTATCCGTCCTTCGTGCTTACGACCATCATGTGAGCGGGCCGCGTTCGGAGTTGCTTCGCTCTGCGGGCAAGCCGATGATCGGCGTCGAGATCTCGATTCGAGACGTCACCACTGGTGAGGAATTGCCGCCCAATAATTCCGGTGAGATCGTCGCGCGCAGTAGAAACAACACTCGCGGATACTGGCGACGTGACCGTGAGACCGCCGAATTGTTCACCCACGACGGTTTCCTCCGAACGGGGGACGCCGGCCATCTGGACGACGAGGGGTATCTGTTCGTCACCGATCGACTCAAGGACATGATCATCACCGGCGGAGAGAACGTCTATCCGATCGAGGTGGAATCCATTCTGGCCGAGCACCCCTCGGTCGCCGAGGTCGCGGTGGTCGGGGTTCCCGACAAGCGCTGGGGTGAATCCGTGACCGCAGTGGTCAAACTGGTCGACGGTGCCGACGTGCCGAGCGTCGACGAGTTGATCGCTTTCAGCACAGCGAAGTTGGCGTCGTACAAGAAACCTCGCCAGATCCATTTCGTGGACTCCCTACCTCGCAACGCGAGCGGAAAACTGCTCAAGTCGAGCCTCCGGACCATGCTGAACGCGAGCGGAGAAGCATCATGATCGTGACCGAAGACGTCGGTGTCGCACAACGTGAGGCATGGGCGAACAAAGTCCTTCCACCGGTCGAACAGGTGCGGGACGGATTGTGGTCGATCCCCGTTCCCATGCCGGACAACCCTTTGCGTTACGTACTCGTCTACGCACTCGCGCTCGACGACGGACTTGCCCTCATCGACGTCGGTTGGGATCACGAACAGTCCTGGCAGGCTCTCGTCGACGGCATAGCATCGATCGGATACCACGTTTCCGAAGTGCGCTATGCGGCAATCACGCACCTGCATCCCGATCACTTCGGCCTGGCGCCGCGTCTTCGGCAGGTCAGCGGCGCAACGCTTGCGATGCATGTGGCCGACGCGACGCTCCTCGGATACCACGGTCCCGAGCAGACCCGCGACGACATCAGTGGCTGGAACCTGCAATTGTCCGAACTCGGCGCACCGGCCGAAGTGCTCGACGCGTCTCGGGTCGACCTGGTGCGGTTCGCCGAGCATGAAACCATCGACATTGTTCTGGGAGATGGGGATTCACTCAACCTGCCCGGTTGGAATCTCCGCGCCCAGTGGACACCGGGGCACACTCCCGGACATCTCTGCTTCGTGGAAGAGGCCAGAGGCTTGTTGTTCAGCGGCGATCACATGCTGCCGAGGATCAGCCCGAACATCTCCACGATTCCCGGTGAACTCGAGAACCCACTTCATCGTTATCTTCTCTCGCTCGAGGCGACGACAACACTGGGCGAGTGCGAAGTGCTTCCGGCACATGAATATCGATTCCGTGGGATCGCCGATCGTGCACGTCAATTGATGGGGCACCACGAGGAGCGATTGGCGGAGATCGTGGCTGCGGTGCAGGATGAGCCTGAATCCACGGCCTGGGAACTCTCACGCACGATCTCCTGGTCTCGCCCGTTCGAACAGATGTCGCCGCGACTACTTCGCTTGGCAGTCCGCGAAACCCATGCTCATCTTGTTGTTTTGGCCAAGCGGGAGATCGTGACACCGTCCGGCGGCACACCCGTGCGCTGGAGCATTCGCGCGCAGTGACCTTTCAAGAATCTCATCACGGAAGTAGGAACCGAACATGAGCGTCGTGCTCACCGACTTCGCCGACGGCGTTGCCATCATCACCCTCAATCGTCCCGAGGCCAAGAACGCGGTCAATCTCGAACTTGCCGAAGCCTTGGCTGCGGCCATCGACGAGTTCGAGGAACGCTCCGATCTCACCATCGGCATTCTGACCGGAGCTGGTGGAACCTTCTGCGCCGGTATGGATCTGAAGGGATTTGCGCGCGGAGAGCGGCCATCGCTACCGGGTCGTGGTTTTGCCGGTCTGACCGAGGCTCCGCCGTCGAAGCCGCTGATCGCAGCCGTCGAAGGTTGGGCACTCGCCGGCGGTTGCGAACTGGCCTTGGCGGCCGACTTGATCGTGGCGTCCACGGACGCGAAATTCGGCCTGCCCGAGGTGAAGCGGGGACTTGCCGCGGCCGCCGGCGGACTCCTACGTCTGCCGAAAATTCTTCCGTATCAGTTGGCCATGGAAATCGCGATCACGGGGGATCCGCTCAGTGCCACCGTGGCGCACCATCACGGCTTGGTCAATCGGCTCGCCGAACCGGGACAGGCGCTGACCGTCGCACGCGAGCTTGCGGCCCGAGTAGCGGCTAACGGTCCACTGGCTGTTCGCGCGACCAAGCAGGTACTGGCAATGTCCGCCAAGTACACCGATCCGGATGCCTTTGTGGCGCAACGCGAATTCATCGATCCGGTCTTCACCTCTCGTGATGCCAAGGAGGGCGCCACGGCATTTGCCGAGAAGCGCTCTCCCGTGTGGAGTGGTTCATGAGTGCCGAGACGATCGAGCGTGCGGCCGTAAGCATCGAACGAGACGGTGCTGTCGCGACGATTGTTCTCTGTCGGCCGCACCGCCGCAACGCTCTCGATCTCGACGCCTGGATCGCTCTACGTGAAGCAGTCCTCGAACTTCAAGAGGACGCGCAGATTCGCTCGGTGATCCTGACCGGCGCGGATGGGACCTTCTGCGCGGGCTCCGATCTGGACAAGCGTGGCTCGTCGCACCCGCTCGATCGCATGCGTGTCATCAACGCAACGGCAATCGCACTGAGTGAGTTTCCCAAACCTCTGGTGGCGAAGGTCGACGGGTTTGCCGTCGGAGCCGGATGGAACATGGCGTTGCTCTGCGACTTCGTCGTGGCGGCCAAGGGTGCGAAGTTCAGCCAGATCTTTGCCAAACGGGGGTTGTCTGTCGACTTCGGTGGTTCGTGGATCCTGCCGAGACTGGTCGGCCTCCAACAAGCCAAGCGACTGGTGATGCTTGCCGAGACGATCGACGCACAGGAAGCCTACGAGCTCGGGTTGGTGACTTATCTGGTCGAACCGGCCGAGCTGGACGAACACACGTCAACACTGGCGCAGCGGCTCGCCGCCGGCCCGCCGGCCGCACTGAGTCAGTCTGCCGCCATGCTCGAACGTCACACCTCCCTCTCGTTGCGGGAGGCCTTGGACAACGAGGCGAGGGCGCAAGCGGTCAATTTTGCGACGGATGCCACCGACGCGGTTCGTGCCTTCGTGGAAAAGCGGGAGCCGATCTTCACCGGAGAGTGGGCCGTACCAGGGGCAACTCGGGTGGAGTGAGCGACGGATCGCTGGTCGTATGATGGATGAGTGGATCTGCACTTCGTCACCTACTTCGTCGCTGTTGTCGACCACGGTGGGATAACGAAGGCCGCTCAGGCTCTCTACATTTCGCAGCCCTCTCTGTCACAGGCAATTCGTACGCTCGAGCGTCGACTCGGCGCCACGCTGTTCGACCGGACGGGCAGGCGGTTGGTTCTTACCGACGCGGGCCGCACGTTCGATCTCGCGGCCAGGAGAATCCTTGCCGACGTCGAGCGCGCGAAGGCGAAAGTGACCGCCGTTCGCGAACTCGAGTTCGGTCGTGTCGACGTCGTCTCGTACTCGGCGTTCTCGATCGATCCGATGGTCGAGTTGGTCCGGCGATTCCGGGCCAACTTCCCGAAGATCGTCGTGCGTGTTCTCGACACGTACGGCCCGGCCGGGATCGACAATGCGTTGCGGCGAGGGTCGGCCGAGGTCGGCGTCACCGATCTGAGTATCGGGTACGAAGGTTTGGTCACGGCTCCGATTGCCACTCAGGAGTTGGTGCTCGCCACCCATGCGTCGTTGTCCGGCCGACTTGCAACGCCGTTGGCGGATCCGGTTCCGCGAGCGCTCTTGCACAGTTTGCCGCTTGTGGTCGATCTCGGTGATCAATCGAATCAGTTCCGGGGCTTGCTCAGCGAAGGCGCCGAGAACGTAGTCGTGGACTGTGTCCACCCTGTGACCACGTGGGAACTCGTGCGTCGAGGAATCGGCGCCACTGTAGTGCCGAGAAGGGTTGCACAACAGCAGATGACAGACGTCTGCGCCTTCTCCTTCGATCCGCCGCTGACACGCGACGTCGGTATCGTCTATCGCTCGGGCGAGCAATCCCCGGCGGCCGCTGCATTCATCGCGACGGCTGCGGAAATGGCCACCTCCGCCGTTCCGTCCACGGAAGAGGAGTGAACTGTGGAGTTCCGGCAGATGGAGTACTTCCTCGCAGTGGTCGAGAACAAGGGGATCAACGGCGCCGCAGCGGCTCTCGGCGTTGCTCAGCCGACCGTGTCACAAGCGTTGCGCGGGCTCGAACGTGAACTGGGAGTGAGGCTGTTCCACCGCATCGGGCGCGGCATGGTGCTCAGTGCTGCCGGTCGCAGTCTGGTCGGCCCGAGTCGACAGGTTTTGCGAGACGTAGCTGCGGCGGCTGAACAGTTGACGGCATCCGATGGCGCCATCGTCGGTCGCCTCGACATCATGGCTTTCCCTGCACTGACCTCGGGGACGATCGTCGATCTGATTGCGGAGTTCTGTCGACGGTATCCGCAAGCACGAGTCAGATTCTCGGAACTCGAGCGTGAGGACAATCTGGAAAGTCTCATCCGGGACGGCCACTGCGAATTCGCGGTGGCTCATCTGCCGCTCGAGGCGGGCGAAGGGCTCGAAATCGTCGAATTGGGGGAGCAGGAATACCGCCTGGTCTACCCGGCGGGAACGGAACTACCCGAGGGGCCGGTACGCCTTTCGGAAATGCCGGACATTCCCATGGTATTCGTTCCTCGCGGGGCAGCGATGGGTGACGCGATCGAAGATTCGATCCGAAAGGCCGGTACCAGAACGGAACTCGCGGTGGTGACCGAGCAACGGGAGTCGCGGCTCCCGATGGTCATCGCCGGACTCGGCGGTTCGTTGGTCGAGCGCTCGGTGGCGAAATCGATGCCTGGTCAGGTGGTGGAACGGGCCTGCGAGCCGAGATTCCTGCGTGCGTACGGTCTCGCCTTCGACCCCTCGACGTTGTCGCCGGTGGGACAGGTATTCGTGAACCTGATCCACGAGTACCTGTCCGACGAACGCCGGTCACAGCACTAGAGTCGGCAGATTCGTTCTCGCGCGGCAGAGTACTCGGCGGCGAGACGCTCTACTACTGCATGCGTCGGAAGGACTGCATCGATCGCTCCGATGCCCTGTCCGGCGCCCCAGATGTCACGCCAGGCCTTGGTATCGGTGTCGTTGGTCGCGAAACTCATTGCGGATGGATCGGATTCGGCCAGGTTGTCGGGGTCCAAGCCGGCGGCAACGATGCTGCCCCGCAGGTAGTTTCCGTGTACTCCGGTGAACAGGTTGGAATAGACGATGTCGGAGGCCCCTGAACCCACGATCATCTCCTTGTACGCAGGATCCGCGTTAGCCTCTTCGGTTGCGATGAAAGCTGATCCGACGTATGCCAAATCGGCCCCGGCCGCGAGCGCAGCGAGAATCGAATCACCATGAGCGATGGCACCTGACAACAGCAGTGGACCGGCGAACCACTCACGAATCTCCCGAATCAGGGCAAACGGCGACTGCCTACCGGCATGACCACCGGCCCCGGCAGCTACCGCGATCAGTCCGTCGGCGCCCTTCTCGATCGCCTTGCGTGCAAAGCGATTGTCGATGACGTCATGGAGAACGATTCCGCCGTATGCGTGGACTGCGTCGTTGATGTCGGTGCGAGCGCCGAGGGACGTGATGACGATCGGAACCTCGAACTCGGCGATGGTCGCCAGATCCTCTTCCAGGCGGTTGTTGGACCGGTGGACGATGAGGTTGACGGCAAATGGCGCCGACGGATTCTCCGGGTGCTCACGATCATGTTCCTCACGAGCCACGGTGATCAGTTTGAGCCAATCCCGAAGTGCCGACTGCGGACGAGCATTCAGTGCCGGGAAGGACCCGATGATGCCAGAGGTGCACTGCGCGATGACGAGGTCAGGAGTCGAGATGATGAACATCGGTGAAGCGAGAACCGGGACACGCAGTTGCGACGTCAGGTCTGCGAAGGTCGTCACCTGGAACCGCCTTTCTGATCGACGGATTCGAGAAGTCTCGAGCGGAGGTCGGTCTTGAGGACCTTACCGGCAGCCGATGTCGGAAGGAGTTCTACCTCGACGACTTCGCGAATCTTCTTGTACGGCAGCACCTGCTCGGCGACGAACGCCTTGATCTGCTCGGCGTCGAACTCGGCGCCCGGAATCATCACCACGAAGGCTACGGGCTCCTGGCCGTTGCTCCCCACTTCGCGGCCGACAACCGCAGCAGTCGAGATCGCCGGGTGCGAAACCAGAATCTCTTCGAGTTCCCGCGGATAGACGTTGTACCCCTTGTAGATGAGCATGTCCTTGGCCCGGTCACAGATGAAGAGGTATCCGTCCGAGTCCAGGTACGCGATGTCTCCCGTGTCCAACCAGCCGTCGACGAACTGTTCTGCGGTGGTTTCCGGGTGTCCGAGATAGCCGTCGGTGACCTGAGGCCCACGCACCCACAGTTCGCCGCGTTCGTTCTCGCCCAGAACGGTCTTCCGGTCGAGCTGATCGCGAATCTGGATTTCGGTGTCGAAGATCGGGAGGCCGACGCTGCTCTGCCGATATTCCGAGCCGTTGATCAGCGGAGCGGCCGTGACCACACAGGTGGCCTCGGTCAGCCCGTACCCTTCGACGACGAGCGCTTTGGGAAATGCCCGGCGGAGTGCGGCGAGCGTGACACTGTCGATCGGGGCGGCACCCGAAGACACGACGCACACGCTGTCGGTGTTGCGCACCGTAGCGTCGGGATGAACCGACAGTGCGTGCCACATGGCGGGAGACCCGGTGAGATAGGTGGCCTCGTGCTTTTCGATCAGCTCGAGCATCCGGCCGGGTTCGAACCGACCGGCGAACACCTGGGTGAGACCGGAAATCAACAGGAACGACGTGTTGAGCAACGAATGTGCGTGGAAGAGAGGGGAGACCACGATGGTCGCCCCGGTCCCGGGCGTCGGACCGAGCACGTCGAGGCCGTCGATGCGTCGAGGCGTGACGAGACCGTCAGGACCTGCTTCCAACTCGTGACCGGTTCTCCACCCACACATCTGCGTGATGTTGCCGACGACGTTGCGGTGAAGAACACGAACACCTTTGGAGACTCCGGTGGTTCCGCCGGTGAACGCGATGTGTGCGATGTCGTCGCTACGAACCGAGGCAGGGGTGAATTCGGTGGGTAGATCGGCGATGAAGGAGTCGAATGCGACGACCGACTCCGGTGTGTCGAGCGCGCCCTCGGTGTCCTGGACCATCACGATCGTACGCACGGAGGTTCCTGAAGCGGCCGCGAGCAGTACGTGCAGCTGCGAACTCTGAGTCACTGCAGCAACGGCGGACGTCTCTTCGATCTGCTTGCGCAGGCCGAGCTCTGGCTGCAGTGGGTTGACCAATGTGACTGTCGCCCCGGCCTGTAGGCATCCGTAGTAAGCCTGGAGGAACTCGACGCAGTTCCCGAGGTGCATCAACACCACGTCGCCGACGCCCACCCCGGCTTGCCGCAGTGCGCCGGCGAATTGCGCACTGCGCTGACCGAGTTCGCGGAAGGTGCACGTACGCTCGCCGTCCACGACGGCGAGGCGGTCACCGTAGAGCGCCGCCATGCTGGGCGCCCAGTACGCCATGGTGGTATCCGGGTATTGCATGTTGTGCCGCAGTTGTGGATTGGCGATCACGCTGGTGCCCGTCACCGGGGAGCCATTCGGATAGCGCCGTCGAGTCTGATGGTCTCGCCGTTGAGGTAGCCGTTCTCGAGCATCGAGACGGCGAGCTGGCCGAACTCGTCCGGACGACCCAGTCGTGAGGGATTGGGAACAGAGGCTTCGAGGGCCGTGCGCACGTCTTCGCGTAGGCGCGCCAGCAGGGGAGTGTCCATGATGCCGGGAGCAATGGTGTTTACGCGGATTCCGCGGCTGGCGAGATCGCGGGCAGCGGTGACCGTCATACCGACGATGCCGGCTTTGGACGCTGTGTAGTTGATCTGACCGATCTGACCTTCGAATGCTGCGACCGACGCCGTCATGACGATGGCACCTCGCTCACCGTCCACGGCGTCGAGTTCCGCCATCCGCTCGGCGCCGAGACGGAGTGCGTTGAACGAACCGACAAGATTCAGCTTGACGACGAACTCGAAATCTTCGACCGATCCGGCTTTTCCGTCCTTGTCGAGAATGCGCATACGACGCCCGGCACCCGCGCAGTGGACGACGCCGCGGAGGCCGCCGCGCTCGTGCGCCGCGTCGAGTGCTTCGGCGAATTGTTCGCTGTCGGTGACGTCGGCCGGGGCGAATTGTGCGGCAGCACCGAGATCGGCCGCCACCTGCTTACCGTCGGACGAAGGCAGATCGATCAACGTGACCTGCGCTCCGGCGTCGAGCAGCCGTCGAGCGGTTGCCAGGCCGAGGCCTGAAGCGCCGCCGGTGATCGCGGTGGAAAGTCCCTCGAGTTTCATGGATCAATTCTTCTTTCCTGCTGGATGACGTGTCGGCCCGAAAGCGTTGTCGGGTCAGATCAATTCGAGGATGGTCGCATTGGCCATGCCGCCGGCCTCGCACATCGACTGGAGACCGTAGCGAATTCCGTTGTCGCGCATGTGATGTGCCAGGCGAGTCATCAAGATCGCACCTGATCCGCCGAGTGGGTGGCCGACCGCGATAGCGCCGCCGAGCGGATTCACACGATCGATGGCTGCGCCGGTTTCAGCCTGCCAGGCAAGCGGGACGGGGGCGAATGCCTCGTTGATCTCGAAGGCGCCGATGTCGTCGATGGACAATCCGGAGCGGTCCAATGCCTTTGCGGTGGCGGCAATCGGACCGGTGAGCATGATGACCGGGTCGTCGGCTGCGACCACTGCGGTGTGAATACGAACGAGCGGCTTCCACCCGCGTGCCCGGGCGTACTCGCTGGTCGTGACGAGTGTGGCGCCCGCCCCGTCGGAGATCTGAGAAGAGTTGCCGGCGTGGATGGCACCGTCGGTGTCGAAGGCCGGGGGCAACTTCGCGAGCGACTCCACACTTCCGCCTCGCCGAATGCCTTCGTCCTGGGACAAGCCCGCGATCGGAGTGATCTGCCCGGTGAATGCCCCTTCATCGGTGGCACGGGCCGCGAGTTCGTGTGAGCGGAGGGAGTATTCGTCCAGAGCTGTTCGTGTGAGTGCCCATTTGCGGGCCATCATCTCGGCGCCGGTCCCCTGGCTGAAACCGTCCACCCCGTAGCGTTCGAGTACCGAAGCCGGAAAATGCTCACCGTTCTTGCTGGCGGTACCCATCGGTACTCGTGACATCGATTCGACGCCTCCGGCTACGACCACGTCGTTCTGACCGGAGATGACGGTGGCCGCAGCAAAGGAAACTGCCTGCTGGCTCGATCCGCAGGCCCGGGTCAGTGTGACGCCGGGAACGCTGTCGGGCCAGCCGGCAGCGAGTGCCGCTGTGCGGGCGATGCTTCCGGCCTGCTCGCCGACCTGACTGACGCAACCCCAGATCACGTCGTCGACCGTCGCCGCGTCGAGTCCGGTCCGTTCAGCGAGCGCACGCAGTACATGGGCGGACAACTCGACCGGATGGATCTCCGAGAGGGCGCGGCCACGACGGCCGATCGGTGTACGTACTGCGTCGACGATGACGGCATCTCGCATGTATCTCTCCTGCTGTTCGTGCCCGGTTCTGCGACTGTGCGGTCGGGGCGTGTCTCGAGTCGATCACGAGCGGGTCGACCCGGCAATGTCTTTCGGTGAATGGCTTTGTTAGCGAATGGCTATACGTGGAGTACTCAGCCTCGGATGAGCTTGCGATCGCGCTCGGGATTGGCGAAGACGAGGACCAGAACCGCGGCGATCACTCCGATGACGCCGATTGCCTGGAAGGACTGGGCGTAACCGTCGGCCGGGGTTGCAGCGTTGTCCACGATGACTCCCGTTGCGTAAGGAGCAATCAGGCCACCGATCGACATGATGGCGAGGAAGAATCCCATCGTTCCGGCAGTCTGCTGCGGCGGGCACAGCTCCGAGATCGCAGCGTTGATGAGCGGGAAGGTGATTGCCGAGAACCCGTAGCCGATCGAGACCATGGCGACAGCGACGATGGGGGTGGAGATCTGTGGCAGGAACAGGAGAATCGATCCGCAGATCAGAACGCCGACACAGGGAACGATGACGCGAACCGTACGAGAGGTGAAGCCGCGGCCGATCAACTTGTCCGTGACGGAACCGGAGGTGATCATGAGGACGAGACCGACGATCGAGGGCAGCGCGAACATCGAACCGGCTTGCATCGCACTGTATCCGAGGCCGACCTCGAAGTACGACGGCAACCAGGTGAGAACGACGGTGGTCAGCGCGTAGATGGTTGCGATGAGGAAGCAGCAGCTGACGAAGGTGCGGGAGAGCAGGATCTTGCGCCACGGAACGTTGGGCTCGGTGACCGCCTTCGTGGCTGTCCCGGCTGCCTCGGTTGCTTCTGTAACTGCAGTCTTGGTCGCCTTGACGGCCTTGCTCGTGTACGGGCCCTCGGACCAACCGGCCAGCCAGCAACCCATCCACACGAGACCGAGAACGGAGAGCGAGAGAACCGCTGCGCGCCAGCCGTAATGAACGGCGATGAAGGTCAGTACCGGCGCGAGAGCGATCTTTGCGACAGAGGCGGATCCGGCGAGCATTGCGCCGGGAAGGCCGCGCTTGGCCGGCGGGTGCCACGAGTACGCCGCGGTGTGCATCAGCGCCGAACTGGGGCCTTCGGCAAATCCGAGGAGCATGCGCGAGACGATCAACATCGCGAGGCTGGCGCCGAGAACGAGGGGGAGCATGACCACGGACCAGATTGCGGCCAGGATCAACAGCGCCCAACGCAGGGTCAGGTACTTGTTGAGCGGTCCGGCGAGGAATCCACCGATGCAGAACATCAGGAAGAAGAGCGAGCCGACCATGCCGATTTGCGAAGACTTCAGTCCGAGCTCACGAGCGAGGGGCTGAGCGATGATTCCGAGGACTGCCTTGTCCGCGTAGTTGACGATGTAGAGGAAAACGACGAGCCCGGTCATCGTCCACGCACGCTTGCGAGTACCGAAGACGGGAACTGCTGACGAATCTGGCGTTGCTGTTGCTTCGGGCTGGACGTCGTTACGCTGTGGCGCGATGGGGGTCACGTGGCGTCCCTTCGAGACTGGTGGGCGGATGCGATCGTGCTCGAAGCGCGGCCTCGAAGCGATCGATGGTGGTGTGTTTGCCGGCTGACTCATTCAACGTGTTCTGGATCACTTTGAGCAATGTCGCGTCGATGATCGGAACGAT
This sequence comes from Rhodococcus sp. MT28, assembly GCF_058792695.1. Lineage (NCBI taxonomy): Bacteria > Bacillati > Actinomycetota > Actinomycetes > Mycobacteriales > Nocardiaceae > Rhodococcus > Rhodococcus sp. MT28. The sequence continues at coordinate 1,120,240 of NZ_JBXAFD010000001.1, read as the reverse complement.
AGCGGTTGCCTATGTATCCCAGGTCAGGCCATATTGGTACGCCCTATCGGACGCATAGCCGATGAGTGTTGGATCGAATGCGGAACATTGAGGCAAGGTGAGATCAGGATCACCCTGTCCCCTTGACCGACTGGAGTTCATACATGCAGCGCACCGTGTTCAACGAGGATCACGAGGCATTCCGGGCAACCGTTCGCGATTTCATCGCGAAGGAAGTAACCCCGGTCCACGAGAAGTGGGAAGAGGACGGTCACCCGCCCCGTGACTTCTACCGACGACTCGGAGAGCTGGGCGTACTCGGAATTCAGGTGCCGGAAGAATACGGCGGAGGCGGCGAGAAGTCGCTCAAGTTCAACGTCGTCGTCGCCGAGGAAGTTGCTGCCGCCGGGGCGTCGTTCGGCTCGCAGTCGGTGCATACGAACCTGATCCTGCCCTACCTGCTCGAGTACGCGAACGAAGAACAGAAGAGCCGCTGGTTGCCGGGCTTCGCTTCCGGAGATCTGATGTTCGCGATTGCGATGACCGAACCGGGAACAGGATCGGATCTGGCGAACATCGCGACCACGGCCAAGCTGTCGGAGGACGGTACGCACTACGTGGTCAATGGTTCCAAGACGTTCATCACCGGTGGAGTACTTGCCGACCGCGTCCTGGTGGTGTGCCGTACCGCGCCCAGCACAGCGGAGAACCGGCGCACGGGGTTGTCGATTCTGGTGATCGATACGTCGTCGCCCGGATACTCGGTGGGGCGCAAGATCAACAAGATCGGGCTCAAGACCTCCGACACTGCGGAGCTTTCGTTTGTCGACGTCAAGGTGCCCGTCGAGGACCGACTCGGAGAAGAGGGCGACGGCTTCAGCTATCTGACCCACAACCTGGCTCAGGAGCGGTTGACCATCGCGTTCGGAGCGGCCGCCACTGCCAGTGCAGCGCTTCGCTTTGCCATCGACTACGTCAAGGACCGCAAGGTGTTCGGCAAGCCGGTCGCGGCCTTCCAGAACACCAAATTCGTTCTGGCCGAATGCGCTACCGAGGTTGATGCCATCCAGCTGGTGTCCGACAACGCACTCGAATGTCATGACCGCGGCACTCTGACGATTCCCGACGCAGCGAAGGCGAAACTGTTCTGCACCGAGGCGGCAGGTCGAGTGATCGACAAGTGCCTCCAATTGCACGGCGGGTACGGCTACATCACCGAGTATCCCATCGCGCGTCTTTACGCAGACACGCGTGTCACACGAATCTACGGTGGCACAAGTGAAGTCATGAAGACCATCATCGCGAAGGATCTTGGTCTCTGACGCACTCTCGACATGTTCTCGGCCTCGGAACAAATGTTCCGAGGCCGAAAACATCTTCCGGGTAGGTCAGTTCGCCGGAACCCCGACCACGCCGTCCGCGATCAGCGTCGAGGCGTGATCGGCGTTGGTTCCGAGGATGTCGGCGAGCACCGCGATCGAATCGCCGCCGACCTCGGAGGCGGGTCCGGTACCCAGGTGTGCGCCGTCGAACGAGGCAGGATTGGCGGCAGCCAGGTAGCTTCCGATTCGAGGTTGATCGAGTGCGGAGAACATCGGGTTGTTCTCCAGTTCGCCAGATTTCACCACTTCCTCGAAACTGCGGTACCTCTCGAACAGAACCGACGATGTGTCCAGCGCTGCAGCGATCTCGGCGCCGCTGTGTTCCCGGAACCAATGTGAGAACAGAGCAGTGAGTACCTCTCGATGACGGTAGCGATCCGCTTCGGTGGAGAAGTCGGCTCCGAGCGCAGCTTCGACAGCGTCGACAGCCGCCGTGGTGCCGGTGACCGACGCAAGGTCGCGGAAATGGCGGGTAGTGAGTGCAACGATCATGAACCGTTCGTTGTCGCTGGAGACGAAATCGATTCCGTACGTGCCGTAGACGGCGTTTCCGCCGGACTCGCGACTGCGACCGTTCACTTGTACCTCGGTGAGGTAACCGAGGGTTCCCGCGGTGGCCAATGCGACGTCTTCGAGTGGGAGCGTGATCCGAGATCCATGTCCGGTCGAGTCACGTTGGCGCACTGCGGCAGTGATCGACAGGGCGGCGTAGAGCCCGCATGCGACGTCCCAGGCGGGCAGTGCGTGGTTGACAACTCCGGCGTAGTCGGCGGGGCCGGTGATCTGTGGAAATCCCAAGGCGGCGTTGACCGTGTAGTCGACTCCGGGGCTGCCGTCGCGGCGTCCGAGGATCTCGAGGGTGATGACGTCGCTACGCAACTGGGCCAGGGAGTCGTGGCTCATCCACTTACGGCCGCCGGCGTTGGTGACCAGGATTCCGCCGCCAGGTCCCGGCGCCGTGACCAGTTGGCGTATCAGTTCTTGGCCGCGTTCGGCGCGCATGTCCACTGACAGTGACCGTTTGCCTTTGTTGAGTCCGGTCCAGTAGATGCTCTCGCCCTTGTCTGTGACGGGCCAGCGATTGTAATCGGAGGCACCTCCGATCGGGTCGATCCGGATCACCTCGGCGCCGAGTTGGGAGAGCGTCAGTCCGCACAGCGGCGCGGCGACAAAGCTCGAGACCTCGACGATGCGAAGCCCGGACAGCGGGCCTGGGCTCTGAGTCATGTGTGGTCCTCCGTGATAGAAGAGTGTGTGCTCATGCCATCAACACGGTGAAACGCCAGTCGAGAACCGGAGTTTGTGTTGCAGAAGCATTGTGGGAGAACACGAGCGAACGCAGTTGCACTGCGGTTCCGTGTTCGAGGGGCGACGAGTTTTCGACGTGCAGTTCGCTCGTGAGGGTATCGCCCTCGTGAACGGGTCCGGTGTGATCGCACGAGTGCCACCCGAGAACCGTCACCACGTTGGGCAGAGCGCGAGTCGCCTGGGCGAGTGCGATCCCGATGGTGTGGCCGCCGTAGACGAGGCGACCGTGGGCGCCGACGCGATCGTCGTGGTGCGTCGCTGCGATGTTCAAGCTCAGCCGGGCAAGTTCGGGTGCGCTGGAGACGACGTCGCCGCTGCTGTGGAAGACGGAGCCCACCAAATCGGAATCGAAGTGCCTGCCGGGTACCCGCTCTCGATACGTGTCGAGGTCCCAACCGTCAGGTGATACGTACGGAGCCGGTTCGGACGGACCGATCGCCCCGAGGTCGTCGGCGTGGCGAGTTCTCGCCTCGATCGGGTCGGGGCTCAGGGGGAGCATGGCGCAGCGGTAGAAGTCGAGGACCGTGTTGCCGTTCTGATCAGCAGACGTCATCCGTAGCGCGGCAAGTCCGGTGGCGCCGCGTCCCGGCTTGGCCGAGTTCTCGCGTAGACCGACAACCTCGGTGCGCGTGTACAGGGTGTCGCCGAGTACCGGGAAACGGTGGAATCGCAGTCCACGGTAGAAGAGGTTCGCCTTGACGTGGTGTGTGACCACGGTTGACTGACCGATGGCGATGTCGGTGACCAGTCCTGGATTCGCCACTGGTGCAACGGAACCCGTGACGCTCGACGACAAGTGTGCGTCGAGAGGCAAGCGCATGCGGTCACCGAGGATCGCCTGATGGGAGGCGGCGAGTCCACTGGTCAACGTCACCGCGGGGGCTTCGTCGAAGATCTGACCATGGGTGAGCTCGTCGAAGTACGGGCCTCCCACGTAGTGCTCGCTCATACGGTGACTCCTTCGGCTCGGGCAAGCGTACGACGCGCTGCCACGGCCACAGCTTCGTCGAGCATCTGGCCGTCGAGTTGGGCGGCACCCGAACCCAGGGTTTCGGCTTCTTCGAGTGCGGTCAGTACCCGTCGGGCGTCATTGACGGCGTCGTCCGAAGGAGTGAATGCGGTAGTGGCCGAGTCGATCTGCGCCGGGTGGATGACCCATTTGCCGTCGAACCCGAGAGCGCTGGTCCAGTGCGCGGCGCGGCGGAAAGCGTCGTCGTCGGTGATGCCGAGAAAGGGCCCGTCGATGGCTGCGACGCCGGCTGCGCGGCAGGCGATCAGAATTCTGTCCTGGACGGCAAGCCAGTGTTCAGGCAGTGCCGAGCGTGAACGGCCGAGCGCTGCACCGAGATCGGCGTATCCGATGATCGCGGCTTGGAGACGAGGAGTCGCGCGGGCGATGGAGTCGGCATTCTGGACGCCGAGCGGAGTTTCGATCAGGGCTTGCAGGGTGGTGTGGTGCCCACCGGCAGTGAAGAGGATGTGCTCGGCCTCGAGTAGTTCGTCGGCGGACTCGACCTTCGGGACGATCACGCTCGTCAGCGATTCTCCGAGGGCGCCGCAGGCGATCAGGTCGTCGCGGGCCCATGGTGTGGTCAGGCCGTTGATTCGGACCGAGATGGTGCGCGCCCTACCGAACTCGTGCACCAAGGTGCTCACGAGGGTTCGCGCCAGGTTCTTGTTCGCCGAAGTGACGGCATCTTCGAGGTCGAGAATCACCTCGTCTGCGTTCGAGAAGAGTGCTTTGCGTGCCTTGCGCTCGTCTGAACCCGGCGCGACCAGGGACGCGCGACGTCTGGTGGCGCGGTAGTGGTTCTCGTCCATAGTGTGTCGATTACCTCGATCTGGAAATCAAATGTACGGCCAGTTGTGAAGTGGATGAGCTGCCGTGAACGGCGTTGATGTGCACCGAACTGCCTCGATGCTGGCAGTTGCTGCGTATCGATGTCAAGGCGCGGTATTGACATTGCGCGAACAATATCGAAATATGGCCGTACAAACTTATTTCAAGTCGAGGCGGATTCATGCTCAAGCTCAACGACGAAGAGACATTCCTGATCGAAACCGTGCGCCGGTTCGTCGACCGAGAGGTCAAGCCCACGGTCCAGGAGGTGGAGCACGCGAACGAGTATCCCGAGAAGTGGATCGATCAGATGAAGCAGATCGGGATCTACGGGCTCGCGATTCCCGAGGAGTACGGCGGATCGCCGGTGTCCATGCCCTGTTATGCGCAGGTGACGCAGGAACTGTCACGCGGATGGATGTCCCTGGCGGGGGCGATGGGCGGTCACACGGTGGTCGCGAAACTCATCTCGCTGTTCGGTACCGAAGAGCAGAAGGTGAAGTACCTGCCGCGAATGGCAACCGGCGAGATCCGGGCAACGATGGCCCTCACCGAGCCCGGCGGAGGTTCCGATCTGCAGGCCATGACAACCAACGCCAAGAGCGACGGCACAGATCTGGTCGTCAACGGCGCCAAGACATGGATCACCAATGCCCGCCGATCCGGCGTGATCGCCTTGCTGTGCAAGACCGATCCAAGCGCAAGCCCTCGTCATGCGGGCATCTCGATCGTTCTCGTCGAGCACGGCGAAGGGCTGACCGTCTCCCGCGACCTCCCGAAGCTCGGATACAAGGGCGTCGAGAGTTGTGAACTGTCCTTCGACAATTACCGCATCTCCGAGTCGGCCATTCTGGGCGGTACTCCCGGAAAGGGCTTCGGGCAGATGATGAAGGGACTCGAGACCGGCCGTATCCAGGTGGCTTGCCGCGCACTGGGCGTCGCCACGGCCGCACTCGAGGATTCACTTGCCTACGCGCAGCAGCGCGAGAGCTTCGGCCAGCCGATCTGGAAGCACCAGTCGATCGGCAATTACCTCGCCGACATGGCAACGAAGCTGACGGCCGCACGGCAGCTGACGTGGCACGCGGCGCAGATGTACGACAGCGGCGAGCGGTGCGACATGGAGGCAGGCATGGCCAAGCTGTACGCCTCCGAGGTGGCGATGGAAATCGCTTTGTCCGCCGTCCGCATCCACGGCGGTTACGGCTATTCGACGGAGTACGACGTCGAGCGGTATTTCCGTGATGCACCACTGATGATCGTCGGGGAGGGAACCAACGAAATTCAGCGCAACGTGATCGTTTCGCAGCTGGTTGCCCGCGGCGGTCTGTGACGGATCGGTGAGCAAGTAGGATCATGTCGCTATGAGCGGTAAGGAAAGAGAGACGGAGCCGGCGTACCAACGCCTCTCTCGTGAGCTTCGTCAGCAGATCTCTGCCGGTACCTACCGCGACGGCATTCAACTGCCCACCGAATCCGAACTGGCGCAGCATCACGGCGTGAGTCGGCAGACGGTCCGCCGAGCCTTTCACGATCTGGTTGCCGAGGGCATCGTGTACCGCGTACCCGGGCGCGGAACGTTCGTGACCGAGAACAGCGGCCGCTATCTCCGTCATCTCGGATCCATCGAAGATCTCATGAACCTTTCGCGGGACACGACGATGGAAGTGGTGTCACCGCTGCACCGGCGCGTGGACATCGAGGCGGCCAGTCGGCTTCGGCTCGACACCGACGTCGTGTACACCGTGGTCTTCCGGCGGATACACGAGGGAGTTCCGTTCGTGCAGACGACGGCGCATCTGCCGGAGGCGATCGCGCGGCAGATCATCGACCTGCCCGCCATGGCGGCCGGTGCGGTGAGCGCCAATACGGTGATCGGCTTGCTGGAACCGCTGATCGACAGTCCGATTGTCGAAGCAGCACAATCGATCACGGTGTCCCCGGCCACGGCGGACGTTGCCAGGGACGTCGATTGCGAAATCGGCCACGCCATGTTGCGGGTGGACCGTTTGTACTCCAACGCGCAGGGCGTTGCCAACGAGTTGTCGGTGAGCTATTTCTTGCCGGAGCAGTACACGTATCGGGTCACGCTGCGCCGCGGCGCACATTGACGCTGCGCCGCGGCGCACATTAGCGCTGCACTTTTCTTTGCTGTTCAACACCTTTCAGGAGAGAACTATGCGAATTTTCAACGGAATCGACGAAGTAGAGACGGCTGTCGGTGAGCACTTGGGCTACAGCGCGTGGTTCCCGGTCACACAGGATCGGATCGACGAGTTCGCCGACGCCACCGAGGATCACCAGTGGATTCACGTGGATCCCGAGCGCGCAGCGCAGGGTCCGTACGGCGGCACCATCGCCCACGGCTATCTGACTCTCTCGTTGTTGCCGGTGCTCGGCGCTCAGGTGATGCGTGTCGACGGAATCTCCATGACCGTGAACTACGGAAGCAACAAGGTGCGATTCCCCGAACCGGTCAAGGTCGGTTCTTCGGTGCGGGCAGGTGCGGAGATTCTTTCCTTCGAGCGCACCGCGAAGGGCGCGACGATAGTCGTGCGGTACACGATCGAAATCGAAGGAGCGGGTAAACCTGCGCTGGTAGCGGATACCGTGCGCCTGTTGGTCTCCTGAATCCTTTTCCATTCTTCCAGAACGAGATTCGAGGTCAGTTGTGAAACGAGCAGCATTGGTCGCGCCGGTCAGAACCGCGGTGGGCCGTTTCGGAGGGGCACTTCGTGACGTGCCTGCGGAAAGTCTGGCTGCCACCGTCGTCAAGGAGACCGTGCGTCGTAGCGGAATCGATCCGTCCCGCATCGACGACGTCGCGATGGGGCAGTCGTATGCCAATTCGGAGGCACCGTGCATCGGAAGGTGGGCGGCGCTCGAGGCCGGGTTGCCGATTTCGGTAGCCGGCTTCCAGACGGATCGCCGATGTGGAACGGGTCTGCAGGCCATCGTTTCCGCGGCCATGATGGTCCAGACGGGTGCGGCCGACGTGGTTCTCGCGGGTGGCGTCGAATCGATGAGCGGGATCGAGCACTACACCACCGGAGCGCGGTGGGGCACCAGATCCGGTGGGCTGCAACTGTTCGACCGCCTCGATCGTGGCCGCGAGCGCTCGCAACCCGAGTGGCGATTCGGTCGGATCAGCGGAATGATCGAAACGGCCGAGAACGTCGCGACACGCTGCGGGATCACGCGGGAAGAGTCGGACACCTTCGCCGTCGACAGCCACCGAAAGGCAACACTGGCAAGAGAATCCGGCCGCTTCGATGCCGAAATCGTCGCCGTCGAACTGACGGATCGAAAAGGGAACGTCACACAGTTTCGTGCTGACGAGGGGATTCGTCCGGATACCTCACTCGAAACCCTGGCACGGCTGCGTGCGGTGACCGAGGGAGGCGTCGTGACCGCCGGTAACGCCAGCCAGCAGAACGACGCTGCGGCAGCGATGTTGGTTGTCGCCGAGGATCGTCTGGACGAGCTGGGGCTGGAACCCATCGGGTTCCTCGACAGTTGGGCCGCGGCCGGTTGTGAACCGGCGCTGATGGGCCTCGGGCCGGTTGCCGCCGTCTCGAAACTGTTTGCTCGCACCGGTGCACGCTTTGCCGATTTCGATCTGGTCGAGCTGAACGAGGCGTTTGCGTGCCAGGTTCTCGGCGTCGTGAAGGAATGGGGATTCGAGGACCTCGATCGCCTGAACGTCAACGGTTCCGGCATCTCGCTCGGGCACCCCGTGGGAGCGACGGGTGCGCGTATGGCAACAACCGCGCTTCACGAACTCGGCCGACGCGGCGGCGGAAAAGCGCTGTTGACCATGTGTATCGGCGGTGGCCAGGGTATGGCGGCCGTGGTGGAGTCTGCCTGACGAGGTTCGCTTCTGGGTACACTTGCGGCGGGGGATCGGAAGTTCTACGGAGGCAGTCGGTTGACGAATGCAGGCGCAGCAGACACCAGTGGCGCGCTGAGCGTCGAGGATGTTCGTCGCGCCAGGGCCGCACTCGAGGGGCTCGATGTCACCAGTTGGTCCGGTCGCTTCGAGCTTCTCTCCGACACCAACCGTCTGCGTCTGTTGCTCTGCCTTCATCACGCACCGGGTATCTGCGTCACGGATTTGTCCGTGGCGCTGGGGATGAGCGGCACAGCCGTCTCACATGCGCTGCGGCTACTGCGTAGCCAGGGGTGGGTGAGCGCGACCCGCGACGGCCGATCGATGCGATACCAACTGGCGGACGACACCGTTCACCAGCTGCTGCATTCGATCGGCGCCACACATTTTCACGACGAGACACCCACCCCCGGGCACACGCACAGCTGAGCGCTACTCAAGGAGTCGCGAAGAACTTCTCGACGGCCGGCGCAGCGTTCGGGTTTCCGTTGGTGATTCCTGCGCCGACTCCGGCAACCGTGCCGATGACTCCACCGACGATGCAGCCGGCGATGAAGTTCGGGAAGATCGACAGGCAGCCGATTCCGACGCCGAGGTTGGCTCCGATCAGGGTCGACTGCAGACCACCGTTGTTCCAGCCGATATTGACCTCGTTGGCCATCGTGTCGAACGCGGCCTGCTTCGGATCGTTACCGGGGAAGAGCATCAACGCCGCCTGGCTGTTCGACTCTGCGGTCGGTGTCAGTAGGGGTTGGGACGGATCGAAGCCCGCATTCGGGGGCGCTGCGACCGCGGTGCCGGCTCCGGCGCCGACTGCGGCGACGACGAGTACGGACATGGTGAGAGTTCGGGACAGTTTCATGGGGACGGCCAATCTGTCTGTGTGGAACCAGTCGTGAATGGTGGCGGTGCAGTTCGTTAACCAGAACTCCACCGTCTGGATCGATCGTGCGGACCTCCTCGGGCACAACGGGACCCGTCGTCTCCGCGCGACGGGCCGTGTTTGGTGGCTACCCGACTCCGAGTGCCCTGAAACCGCCTAGTCTCATTCGTTTTTCGACAACCGCGCACGCAATTCTTCGACCTCGGCAGTAAGCCGATCTACCTCGGCTTGCAGGGGTTGGCGTGCCAGAGCGAGGGATTCGTCCATGCGCTCCTTGTCGAAGCGTGGCGTGATGTTTCGACTGCAGTTCCAGTCGAACGCTTCGACGTCGATGACGATGGAACGCTGGGCTTTTGCCGTCATGGTGCCGCCGGGGACTTGCAAGAGCTGTTGCAGTAGTGCAGGGTCCTCGTCCGCTTCGATCACCTGCGCACGCCCGTAGATCTTCAATCTCGTTCGCGTCGGGTAATCGATGACGAACAGCGAGATGCGATTGTTCTCTTCCAGATTGCCGAGCGTCACGAATTGCTGATTGCCGGGGAGATCGGCGAATCCGATTCGATTCGGGCCCAACACATGCAGGAATCCGCGCGGGCCGCCGCGATGTTGGACGTACGGCCAACCGTCGGGCGTCACCGTGGACATGAAGAAGGAATCCACGGATTTCACGAATCCCTGCGCGCGGAAATCGAATTCCATCGGGCCCTCGTCGGGCTGATCGAGTTTCGAACCGTACACGGTGAAACTTCCGGTCGACCGCTGACGCTCCACCGCAGCGGGGGAGAAGGCGATGTGTGCGTATCGGGTCGACATTTTCCAACTCCTGATGCTCAGTGCCAACGGTGGTCGGCAACGGCAGTTCGCGGACCGAACTTGGGTTTGACGGCTTGCCCGCTGACCTGCAGAAGCCTCACGGCGCGGTATCGATGCGGTTGAAGGGGAGCGAGGTACTGCACCATCTGGGCGTCGTCGATCGGTTCACCCAGCAGTGACCACCCGACGACGGCAGCGAGGTGGTAGTCGCCGACCGAGAGTGCATCTGAATCGCCGAATGCACGCTGAGCCACTTCGGCGGCAGTCCAGATCCCGACGCCGGGTACCGCTCGCAACCGTTTGGTCGCCTCGGTTCTGGGGAACGTGGATGCCTGCTCGAGGCGGTCGGCGACGCGAGCGCACTGAACGATCGTCTTGGACCTCGCTGGATCGACGTTCGCGCGATGGAATTCCCATGACGGCATTCGACGCCATTGGTCCGCGGTGAGTGGAACTCGCATTCCGTCGGGCGCGGGGCCGGGTGGGCGCTCCCCGAACTTGGTCAGCAGGCGGCGCCACGCGGCAAATGCGTCGATGCCGTGGACTCGTTGCTCGAGGATCGCGGGAACGAGAGCTTCCATGACGCGGCCGGTGCGGCCGATGCGCAGATGAGGGAAGCGTCGATGAGCTTCGGCGAGCTTGGGATGTTCGGGGGCAAAATCTTCGGCCTCGTCGTCGAGACCGAGCAGCGCTTCGGCGCCGGTCAGGAATTCCGTGGCGCCGGGACCCCAGGCCTGTACCCGGACCGTATGGCGATCCGACTGGGTGATGCGGTATGTCACAGGACCCGAAAGTTGGCGGGAAACTCGCCAGATCGCTCCGTCGGCTGACCGTCGATGTGCGGGGTCGCCGGGTCCGCGCTGATGCGGGCTGAGCGTCAGCGCGGCATCGAGTGGTCGCTGAGAAGTCACCGTGACTTCGTCGACCGGAGATAGCGGCGTCATCGAGGTCAGCGTATCGCCACCGTCCATCCTCCGTTAAGGCGTGTGTCGGTGGCGCAACGTATTGTCCGAGCCATGATCATCGTGAGCACCGACGGATCCTGTCTGCGAAACCCCGGTGGGGCTATCGGCTGGGCGTGGGTCAATCACGAGGGTCCGAGCATGTCCGGCGGAGAAGCGTCCGGTACCAATCAGATTGCCGAGTTGCGTGCGCTCTTCGAGGCCGTCGTCGCCCATCCCGGTGCTGATCCTCTGCTCATCGAATCCGACTCGCAGTACGCCATCAAGTGCGCGTCGGAATGGCTGCCGAGTTGGAAGCGCAAGGGCTGGAAGACCGCGAGCGGCGGGGCGGTCAAGAACCTCGAACTGGTGCAGAGTATCGATCGAGCCATCACCGATCGTGTCGGACCGGTGCGCTTTCGCTGGGTGCGCGGGCACGTCGGCAACCACTACAACGAAATGGCAGACAAGCTGGCCGGCGAAGCCGCACGCGCCATCGTCTCGGGGGACATCGCATCGGTGCCGCTTGCTGCCCCGGTGAAGAAGGAACCGACCGCCGTGAACTCCCCCTACAAGGAGAAGTCCACGACGGCCGAAGAACCGGCAGATCTGTTCACACTTTTCTGAGCTGTTCAGAACCCGTCGGCAACCTGAACCAGCGCCCGGCCGGTGTACTTGCCTTCGCGGACCTGATCGATCACCGAGACGACGTCGCGGACGGCAACGAGGTTCGTGATCTCCTTCAGATGACGTGGCGCCAAGTCGGAGCCCAGCCGGGTCCACAGCGCGCGACGGGGCTCGATCGGCATCAATACCGAGTCCATGCCCAGCAGTGAGACTCCGCGGAGAATGAACGGCAGCACGGTCGTAGGCAGCGCGGCGCCACCGGTCAATCCGCTGGCAGCGACAACACCGCCGTAATTGATCGTGCTCAGAACGTGAGCGAGGGTCTTTCCACCGACGCAGTCGACGGCCGCCGCCCACTGAGATTTTCCGAGCGGGCGAGGCTTGGCGTCGGGATCCTCGGGAAGCCGGCCGATCACCGAAGACGCACCGAGTGACGTCAGAAGGTCTGCCGCGCCGGGCTTGCCGCTGGAGGCGATCACGTCGAAGCCCGCGCTTGCCAGAAGGTCGACGCTGACGGTGCCGACTCCGCCGCTCGCACCCGTCACCAGGACGGGACCGTCGGCTGGCTTCACTCCGCTGGCCAGAATGGCTTGGACGCTCATGGCTGCGGTGAATCCTGCCGTGCCGATCGCGGCAGCGTCGGCGGTGGAAATGCCGTCGAGCTTCACGACCCACTCGGCAGGCAAACGGGCGATCTCGGCGTAGCCGCCGTTGCGGGCGGTCCCGATCTCGTAGCCATGTGCGACGACCTTGTCTCCCGGGGCGAATGCGTCGGACTCGGAGGCGATGACCTCGCCGGCGACGTCGATGCCGGGGACGATCGGGTACTCGCGAACCACCCCGCCTTTCGGCGTGACCGCGAGCGCGTCCTTGTAGTTGACGCTCGAGTACTCGACGCGAATGGTGACCTCACCTGCCGGGAGGAAGGATTCGTCGACGGTTTCGGGGGCGAAGTCGATGGTGCCGTCGCTGTCGCGGGCGACCCAGGCGTTGAAAGTAGTCATGGGTCGAACATAAAGGCCTTCGGCCCTGTGCGCCTTTTTGGTAGTGCGAACTACCAGAAAGGCGCACAGGGGCGGAGCCCCTAGATCAAGCTGCCCTCATGCACCGCTCGATCGAACGCCGGTAGCGGGCCACCGGCGCGCAGGGTAGTTGCCAATGCAGGATCGGCGAGATGGAGACGGCCGATCGCGATCAGATCGAACTCTCCGCTGCCGATGCGCTCCTCGAGCTGTGGGATGTTGTCGACTACAGGTGCGACGCCTTCGATGCGGCTGTCCCGCAGCGACTTTCCGATACCGACGCTGCCGACGGCCATCGTGACGGCGCCGGTCAGCTTCTTCGCCCAACCCGCCAACGAGAGATCGCTGCCTTCGAAGGCCGGCACGTCGAAACGCCTGATGCTGGCGTCGAGAACGTCGACTCCGGCGTCGACCAGCGCGCCCAGGATGACGCCCAACTCTTCGGGGGTTTCGGCGATCTTCGCGGTGAAATCTTGCTGCTTGTGCTGTGAGAAACGGTAGATGATCGGCAGATCCGGTCCGATGGCCGCGCGGATCGCGGCGACGACGGCGGCCGGGAACCTGGTACGACGCTCCAGGTCGCCTCCCCACGCGTCGTCGCGCTGGTTGGTGCCCTCCCAGAAGAAGGAATCGAGGAGATAGCCGTGACCGCCGTGGATCGCGATGCCGTCGAAGCCGAGTTCGACGGCGTGCTTCGCGCTACGGACGTACGCGTCGATGACGTCCTGGATGTCCTGCTCGGTCATCGCTTCGGTGCTGGCCTGTGCGCGTTCGACGTAGGCAGCGGAGTACGAGGTGACGCCGAGCGGGCCCCACTCGCCTGAGGGGCGCATCGGCTTGAGTGAGGGGTCCATCTGCGTCATCGCGCCCCACAAAGGTCCGACGTGCCAGAGCTGAGGCACGATCTTGCCGCCCGCAGCGTGCACATCGTCGACTACCTTCCGCCATCCGGCCTGAGCAGCGGGAGTGTGGAGGTTGGGGACGTTGGCGTGGTCGACAGCAGTCTCGTGATCGATCGCGACGCCTTCGGTGACGATCAGTCCGGTGCCGCCCTCAGCTCGTCGGCGGTAGTACTCGGCGACGTCCCGGCCAGGCACGCCCTCGATGGAGTACGTGCGCGTCATCGGCGACATGACTATGCGGTTGGACAGTTCGAGCGAACGGATGCGGAGCGGTTGGAACAGCGGGTTGGTCACTTCGTCACAGCGCTTTCATGAATCGGAAGAATCCGGGGTCCTGGTCGACACGGAGCCGGGTGAGGGTTCGGTAGCTGATCAGCCACTTGCCGTCTTCTTTGCGGTATTTCTCGTGGTAGTGGCCGTAGCCGTGTAGGTGCAGTTCTTTTTCGCCGTCGTTCCACCACAGCATGTCCTCCATCGCCCAGATGCCGGTTGCGGTGGAGGGCGAGGTCAGCACGATTTCGGGAGTGTGTGCGTGGTGCGCCGTGGTGAGGGGGATGTCGCCGTCGAGCATGTTCCGAATTGCCGCGGTGAGTTTGTCGATGCCCACTACCTGGTTCGAGGTGTCGCCGGTCTTGGGTTGCTTGTCTGTCGGGAGTCCGCCCCACGTCTCGCTGACGACGTCTGCGGTGTGCAGGGTTGGGTAGACGTGCCACTGCTTGGTGTCCATGCAGCGTAGGCGCGCGGCGAACACACGCTTGATTTCCTCGATTGCGAGCAGTTCCTCGACGGCACTGATCGACCCCACTTCGGACTCGGCCTGAGACATTCAACCTCCAACGGTGATCGGCAAGATGGGTTCACATTCGGGTGCTCCGGGCGGGCCGTCAACGACCTGTCCCGGTGAGCGCGACGGCACTCGGTATGGTCGAGCGAACGAAAGGGGTGTCAGACGTGTGTACCGAAGAGGTCCCATCGACTGGACCGGAGGAGATCGCCGAGGTTCGGGCTTTTTGGCGCGAGTTGGGTGTTCCTGGCGTGATCGACGTCCATACCCATTTCATGCCGAAGAGCGTCATGGACAAGGTGTGGGGCTACTTCGATTCGGCGGGACCGATGATCGGTCGACCTTGGCCGATCGCGTACCGACTTGCCGAGGAGGAGCGGGTACACCGTCTCCGCGAGTTCGGTGTCCGGGCTTTCACGTCGATGATATACCCGCACAAGCACGCGATGGCCGAGTGGCTCAATCAGTGGGCCGTCGAATTTGCCGCGCAAACGCCCGATTGCCTGCACACGGCCACGTTCTATCCCGAGGAGTCGGCGGCGTCGTACGTCGGCAAGGCATTGGAGTCGGGCGCGCGAATCTTCAAGTCCCACATTCAGGTCGGAAACTACGATCCGAACGACCCTCTGCTCGACAAGGTCTGGGGGCAACTCGAGGACTCCGAGACGCCCATCGTGATCCACTGTGGTTCGGGACCGGCGCCGGGGGAGTACACGGGACCTGATCGCATTGCTTCGCTGCTCGCACGGTACCCGCGCCTGTCGTTGATCGTCGCCCACATGGGGATGCCCGAGTACAGCGAATTCCTCGATCTGGCAGAGGCTTACGGCAACGTCCGCCTGGATACGACCATGGCGTTCACCGATTTCACGGAAGAGCAGTGTGCCTTCCCGAAGGCGGACGTTTCACGGCTCGTCGACATGCAGGACCGGATTCTGTTCGGTAGCGACTTCCCGAACATTCCGTACCCGTATCTCACGGCTTTGCAAGCGGTTACGCGTTTCGATCTCGGAGACGAATGGTTGCGAGCCGTCGTGCACGACAACGCTGCGAAACTCTTCTCGGTGAGCTGAGCCCACCGAGAAGTATTTCGCTCAGCGCAATTTGATGCTGCCGCCGTCGGCCATCAACGTCTGTCCGGTCATGTACTTGGAATCCTCGCTCGCCAGGAATACCACGACGGGAGCGATGTCGGTTTCGGGATCACCGATGCGTCCGAGAGGTACCTTGGCAACCGATGCGGCTGCGCGCTCGGGGAAGGCTTCCTGCCACTTGACGACGCCTTCGGTGGCGGCGAACGGGCAGACCACGTTGACCCGAATGCCTTCCGGCGCCCACTCGTTGGCGACGACGCGCGTCAGGCCTCGCACAGCTTCCTTGGCCGCAGCGTAGGACGTCTGGGTGGGCATTCCGTCCAAACCTGAACCCGATGCGAAGTTGACGACCGAACCCTTGGTCTTCGCGAGTTCGTCGTGGCACGCCTGCATGAGGTGGACAACGGGGTAGAAACCGGTGTTGAAGGACAGGTCGAACATGTCCTGCGTGGTTTCGAGCAACGGAGCCTGACGGGACGCGTGAGCGTTGTTCACCAGGATGTCGAGCTTGCCGAAAGCCTCGAGTGCGGCGTCACGGATCTGCTCGGCCGAACCGGCGGCAGCAAGGTCGACGTTCAGGAACTTGCCGGAGCCGGCCAGTTCTTGTTCGAGGGCCTGGCCCTGCTCGTCGTTGATATCGACGAACAGGACCTTCGCGCCTTCACGGGCGAAGACTCGGGTGATAGCGCGACCGATTCCACCGGCGCCGCCGGTGACGATCGCTACCTTGCCGTTCAACCTCATGAAAACGCTCCTCTTCGTAAGTGCTGCTCAAACTGTTGCGGTCTCGTCGACTGCAAGTGCAATCTTTTCGAGGCCGGCGATGCTGTAGGCGGCGTAGGTCTCGTACGGCCCACGGCCGGAGAAGTAAGACGAGAGCTGGCCACCGAGCTCTTCGACGGTGAACGCGGATCCGGCTGCGTCGAAACGGTTCTCGACCTTGGGTGCTTCCATCAACGCCACCATCTTGCCGTAGACGACGAAGACCTGTCCGTTGATCTCGTCGGAATCGGGGGATGCGAGGTAGCTGACCAGGGTCGCGACGCGCTCGGGTGCAAGCGGATCGAGGCCGACGACGCCGGTGTTGTTCTCGCCGAAGGCTTCTGCCGTCATGGCGGTGCGCGCGCGGGGGCAGATCGCGTTGGTGCGGACGCCGTAGCGGGAGAGACCTGCTGCGCTCGAGAGCGTCAGAGCGGTGATGCCGGCCTTGGCTGCCGAGTAGTTGGGCTGTCCGGCGCTGCCGAAGAGGAAGGCCTCGGAAGAGGTGTTGATGATGCGGCCGTAGACCGGTGCGTCGGCTGCCTTGCTGGCTGCGCGCCAGTGGACTGCGGCTGCGTGCGAGGTGGCGGCGTGGCCCTTGAGGTGCACACGGATGACGTCGTCCCAATCGGATTCGGTCAGGTTGAAGATCATCTTGTCGCGCAGGATGCCTGCATTGTTGACGAGGATGTCGAAGGATCCGAAGTTCTTGACAGCCTCTTCGATGATGCGCCCGCCGAGCGACCAGTCGGAGACGTCGCCGGTGATGGCGAGTGCCTGTCCACCTGCGGCCTTGATCTCGTCGACCACGTCGTTGGCCGCTGCACCCATGTCGTTGACGATGACGGCTGCACCGGCAGCCGCGAGTCCGAGTGCTTCGGCGCGACCCAGGCCGGCGCCGGCGCCGGTGACGGCGGCAACTTTGCCTTCCAAGCTCAGTGATTGCGTCATGTCGTGCTCCTTCGATCCGGGCGGTCGGGTACGTCTTGCAGAATTAGTATTCATTCTAATTTGAAGTCGAGAGTTCGGTAGTCGGTTCCGAAAAAATCATTCGAGCGAAATCGGAATTAGTTCTAGTTTTGAACAGAAGTTTGGCCGACTGAGGAGGAGTCTCACTCAGCGGGAGCGGTGATCTGGGTCACGAGCGCTGCATGCCACCTTGGGGCGACGCGGCGATCCCACCGCGTACGCGTTTGCGTCACCACCGATCCGCTCAGTTCTCGGCCGCATTCGTCGGCTCCAGGGTCGGATAGTTCCCACCGAAAACGCAGTACGGTCGGCCCCGAATTCACCGGGCCGGACATCAAGGAAGGCACCAGCAGTGTCACTGAATTTGGCAGATCTGTACGAGGGCATCTCGGATCTGATTCCGGACCGCACGGCGCTCGTGTGCGATGGTCGTCGTCGCACCTACGTCGAGCTGGACGAGGGCTCGAATCGCATCGCCCGCCACCTGGCGAGCGTCGGTGTCGGGCCCGGCGATCACGTTGCTCTGCACATGCGCAACAGCATCGAGTTCGTCGAGAGTTTGCTCGGGTGCCTCAAGATTCGTGCGGTCCCGATCAACGTCAACTATCGCTACGTCGACGCCGAACTGACCTATCTGTACAACGATTCGCAGTCGGTGGCACTGATCGTGGACGAGGAGTTCGTTTCCGTCGTGGAGACGGTTCTCCCGGCCGCGCCCGGCATCAAGCACGTCGTTGTCGTCGGCAAGTCCGTGGTCCGCGATATCGAAGGTGTCGACGTCGTTGGATACGCCGACGCTGCCGCGGAGCAGCCCGCCACTCGTGACTTCGCGCCCCGCAGCAACGACGACCTCTTCGTCATCTACACCGGCGGCACGACAGGGATGCCCAAGGGTGTCATGTGGCGTCATGAAGACTTCTACTTCGCGGCGCTCACCGGCGGAAATCCGTTCGGTCCGCCGCACACGACCGCTGAGGCTCTGTTCGCCGCGGTGCCGAACGTCCCCGCGATGAACATGCTCAGTACCGCACCCCTGATGCACGGTGCGGCGTCGTACTCGCTGTTCACCGGATTCTTCATGGGCGCCAACGCAATTCTCATGGCGCGGTTCGACGCGAAGACGACCCTGCAGCTCGCCGGAAGTGAGAAGGCCGTCTCCATCACCGTCGTCGGAGACGCGATGGCACGTCCGCTCGCAGACGAATTGGCAGCAAACGCAGCAGATTACGACCTCAGCACGGTCGGAATGGTCTCGTCCGGTGGAGCCTTGTTCTCGCTCTCACTGCGGGAGCAACTCAAGTCGATGCTTCCGAACCTGGTGATCCGCGACGGATTCGGCTCCTCGGAGTCGGGCGTCGACGGCAATCTGGAGATCGGCGAAGACGGCCTGATGCGCATCGCCGCTCGCGACGAGACCCGCGTCGTGGACGAAAGGATGCGGCCGCTGGAGCCGGGATCGCCCGAGACCGGCTACATCGCTCGCAGCGGTCACGTGCCGGTCGGCTACTTCAATGATCCGGTCAAGACCGCGGCTACGTTCCCGGTGATCGACGGGGTGCGGATGTCGGTGCTCGGCGACGTCGGGCGCGTGGAAGCCGACGGCTCGATCGTCCTGCTGGGGCGTGGTTCTCAGTGCATCAACACCGGCGGGGAGAAGGTGTATCCGGAAGAGGTCGAGCAGGCGCTCAAGAGTCACCCGGCGGTGCTCGACGCTCTGGTCGCGGGAATTCCGGATGCGAAGTTCGGTGAGCGCGTCGCTGCGGTCATCACGACCCGCGAAGGCTTCGACGTCCCGGACGCTGCCGAGATCGGTGAGCATTGCGCGTCGCAGGTCGCTCGGTACAAAGTGCCGCGCACCGTCATGAACGTTCCGTCGATCAGGCGTTCTCCCAGCGGAAAGGCCGACTATCGCTGGGCCAAGGCCACTCTCGCCGAGCAAGTCTCCTAGTCCGGCCGGAGCCGTCCAGCGCGTTTGTGAGGGACGCGTTGGGTGGCTCCGGTGCTCTAGCCTGTCACCGTCAGAACCAGCAGAGCGACGTTGAGTGCAACGATCAAGCCCGCCGCAATCCACGCCGCGACGGTCGTGAGCGGGGCATTGCGAGCGTCGCCCATGAGTTCGGGGTCCGAGGTCATTCGCACCAGCGGGATGATCGCGAAGGGGATGCACAGGCTCAAGACCACTTGGCTGAGCACGAGCGCCAGCGTCGGGTCGACGCCGAGTCCGAGCACGATCAGCGCCGGGACGAGCGTGACGATCCGGCGTGTGATCACCGGAATCCGAATGGCCAGAAGACCATGCATGATCTCGGCGCCGGCCGCGCATCCCACGGAGGTCGACGCGAGTCCGGAGGCGAGGAGGCCGATCGCGAACACCACGGCTACGCCCGGGCCGAGCGAATTCTCGATCGCGGCATGCGCACCGTCGATGGTGTCGGTGCCGGGTACTCCGCGCAGCGCCGAAGCGGCCAGAAGCAGCATGCCGATGTTCACGCCACCGGCGATGATCAACGCGACGACGACATCCCAACGGGTGACTTTGAGTAATCGCTGCAACCGTGGCCCGGGTTTGATGTGGCCGTGGCGATCACGTGCCAATGCGGAGTGAAGGTAGATCGCGTGCGGCATGACCGTTGCTCCGAGCATGCTGGCGGCGAGCAGTACGGTCTCGGTTCCTTCGAAGCGGGGGACCAGTCCGGCGACGGCCTCGCTGCCGGAGACGTCGGTGAAGGCGAGCCCGGTCAGGAAGCCGATGGTGATGATGGCCAGCAATCCCATGACCACGAACTCGAAAGTGCGCTGTCCGCGCCGACTTTGGATCGTCAGGATCACCATCGACACGCATCCGGTGATCAGTCCGCCGAGGAAGAGCGGGATGTTGAAGAGCAGGTTGAGTGCGATGGCGCCGCCGATGACTTCGGCGACGTCGGTCGCGATCGCCATCATCTCGGCCTGGAGCCAGAAGGCGCGGCGGTTGTTCTTACGCAGGCGCTGACCCAGCATTTCGGGCAGGGATCTGCCGGAGACGAGACCGAGTTTCGCGGACAGATACTGCACGAGGACGGCCATCGCGTTGGCGAGTACGAGTACCCAGATGAGGAGGTAGCCGTACTTGGCGCCGGCGGTGAGGTTGGCGGCGACGTTGCCCGGATCGACGTACGCGATTGCCGCGACGAACGCCGGACCGAGCAGGGCGATGGATCTCCCCGTGGGTCGTCGGCGCGGAGTCGTCGGCTCTTGCGTACTGGTGCTCATCGGTCTCCTGGTCACACGTACTCGGACCTGTTGGTTCGAATAAGTGAACTATAGAGTTCGGGGAGCCGAACTTTCAACAGCTGTGCGCGGTTAGCGACCGCAGAGGGTCCCTAACCGCGCACAGGCCGGTTAGGCCGTCACGCCGGCAGCCAGGAGAGCGCGAGCCTCGGGTCGGCCGTCGAGGAGGGCGTTGGTACGCAGTTCGACCTTCCACTCGCCGTCCGTCTTGATCAGTTCCCAGCGGTTCGCGGTGATGCGGAGGACCTTGAATCCCGTCGGGTTCTCGGGGTCTTTGATGACCAACTGCGAATGGCAGGTCGCGACGGCCTTGTTGCCGTCGATGCGGATGTGGGCGGGTGTCATCATGTGAGCCGCGCCGTTCATGATCCAGTTCTGGTGTGAGGCGCTGTGAACCATCGCGCGCAGTTCGCCGCGGCCGTGCATCGCACCGGTATCGACGTCGTAGACGCCGTCCTCGAGCCACAGGTTCGCGACCTCGTCGGCTGATCCGCTGTCGACGGCAGGGCTGTATGTGGTCAGCAGTTCGGTGATCGCGAGCTTGTCCTCGAGCAATTCCACTCGGGCGAGCAGGGATTCGATCAGGGCGGTCGAGTCGGTCATCGGTACGTCCTTTGCATTGGATTGTCGGGGAATCAGGAAGTGGTGAAAGCGAAGCCCTCGGTGAGGGCGATTCGGTGAAGTTCTTCGAGTTGTTCGCAGTAGTGCTCGACGCTTCGAGCGCCGACCGAGCAACTGGCGATGGTCGCCCCGGCGTCACGGACGCGAGTCAAGGCGCGAAGGGTGGATTCGCGATTGCCGAGGGGATCGAGCGGCGCACCGGCGGGAAGCACCACGTCGAATCCGTCGGGGAGCGTCGTGGCGTCGAGCATTTCCTTCAGTTCGGAGAATCGCAGCCCGAACGGCACCCACCCGTCGCCGTGTGTGGTGGCCCGGCGCAGCGATCTCTTGGTCCGGCCGCCGATCCACAGCGGCACCCGTTTCTGGACGGCGTGGGGTTCGACGACAAATCCGGAGTAGTCGTAGAACTCGCCGTGATACTCCGGAGTCGGCGTCGACAGTGATGCCCGAAGTGCGGCCAAGGCATCGTCAGCGCGCGCTCCTCGGTCGGCAAATGGAGCATTTATGAGATCGAATTCTTGTTTCAGAGTCCCCACCCCGAGGCCGAGTATCAGGCGTCCATTGCTGACGCGATCAAGCGTTCCGTAACGCTTGGCGATCTCGAGGGGGTGGTGGTAGCCCAACACCAGCACCTGGGTCGCCAGCAGGATTCTTGATGTACGCGCGGCGAGAAAACCAAGGGTGGCGAGCGGATCCCAGTAGGTTCCGCCGCGCTCGGCGGCAATCTCCTCGGGGACCGCCACGTGTTCACTGCAGGTCAGATGATGGAAACCGAGTCGATCCGCTGTGGCGGCCACTGTGGCGATCTCGCCGATGTCAGCACTTGCCTCCCACTCCGAGCGCGTGCTCGGGTGCTGAATCAGGACCGGTGTGACGATTCCCAGGTGCATCGGGCGTTTATAGCGTCCCCACTCGCCCGGTGGCAGGTGAATTACCGCTGATCGGGATCGAAAAGATCGATTCACTTTCCAGAAACTGTGACCTGGGTTATAGTCGGTAGAATCAATTCCAGTTTTCGGGAGGCGTCCATGACCATTGTTGACATGAACGACACACTGTCCACCGTCCAGACTGCCGGTGGGCAACCCAAGAAGGATCTGCCGCCGTCGATGGTCGAGCGGATGACACTGATTCTCGACGCCTTCGACGGCCGCGCCGCGCGGCTGACGCTGGAAGAGGTCGCGTGCCGTACTCAGTTGCCGCGCTCCACGGTCCACCGCATTCTCGATCAGCTGGTCAAGCTGGACTGGGTCGATCACGCATCGTTCGGCTACTGCCTCGGGCGTCGCGCGCTCGGCCTCGGTGGTGGCGACGGCGGCCACAGCCAGATCCGCGAAGCCGCTGCACCGCTTCTGCACGAACTGCACCTGCAGACCGGCATGGTCGTTCACCTGTCGGTGCTCGACGGACGCGAGAGCGTCTATCTCGACAAGGTCGGCGGACGATTCGCCGCGGCGCTCCCGTCCCGCGTCGGCGGCAGAGTGCTCGCTCATTCGACGGCTGGTGGCAAGGCGATGCTGGCGTGGATCGACCCCGAGCGCGTCGACGCTCTGTTCGGGGCTTCTCTTCCCCGCTGTACCGAGAACACGATCACCGACGTCGCTGTGCTCCACCAGGAACTGAACCGCATCCGTCAGCGTCGGGGACTGGCCTTCGAACGCGGGGAGTCGGCGCGTGGAGTCGCTTGTGTGGCTTCGGCAATTCGCGGACACGAGGGTCCCGTCGGCAGCATCGCGTTGTGTGGTGACATGCGGACCGCTCAGCTCGAGCGAGTTGCTCCGCTGGTCGTCGACGCGGCTCGCGAGGTCTCGCGGACGCTGTACCCCGAACTGGGTGCTCCTCGCCGCGGCCGCAAAACGCCTCCCGTTCCGACCAATACGTTCTCGGCGGAGACGATGGATCGCCTGCTGGCAGCGTCGTCCGACCACTGGATCTGACGTATTTTGATCGACTTGTCTCGCTGATCGGGACGAGTCATAGCAGCTCAGCGGTACTGATGGCACCGTTCGGACCATGACGACTGAACTGAGCTACGAGGGAACTCTGAAGGAACTGCAGACCGATCTCGGTGTGCTCCGGTACCACGAAGCCGGCGACGGCCCGCCGCTCCTGCTGCTGCACGGATCGGGCCCCGGCGTCACCGGTTGGCGTAACTACCGCGGCGTTCTCGCGGACTTCGCGAAGCACTTCCACTGCTACGTTCTCGAGTTCCCCGGATTCGGCGTCAGCGATCCCGGCCCCGACCATCCGATGATGATGGCGCAGGCGTCGGTCGGGATGTTCCTCGACGGCCTCGGCCTCGGCCCGGTCCACATGATCGGTAACTCCATGGGCGGCATCGTCGCCACCAAGGTCGCGATCGACGAGCCGCACCGGGTGAGCAAGCTCGTCACCATCGGCGGCATGGGAAAGAACACCTTCTCGCCAGGCCCCGGTGAAGGCATCAAACTCCTCATGGAGTTCACCGACAACCCCACCCGCGAAGCTCTGGTCCGCTGGTTGCATTCGATGGTCTTCGACCGCGCCGTCGTCACCGAGCAGCTCATCGAAGAGCGTTGGGCCCTGGCCACCGAGCCGACGACGCTCGAGATCGCCCGTCGTATGTACAGCAGCAAGGCCATGGCCGCCATGGGCGCGGCTGCCGCTGCGTCGACCGCCGTGCCGTACTGGGCGCAGCTGAACAAGATCAAGGCGCCGACGCTGTTGACCTGGGGACGCGATGACCGCGTCAGCCCCGTGGACATGGCGATTCTGCCGATGCGCGACATCCCCAACGGCGAAGTTCACATCTTCCCCAACTGCGGACACTGGACGATGATCGAAGCTCGCGACGCCTGGGTCGCGTCCGTTCTGGCATTTCTGACGCGTCCAGAAGGCAAGTAAGGCCCGTGCGCCTTTTTGGTAGCCCCCACTACCAAAAAGGCGCACAGGGGTGCTCCCACTCACCGGGAAGCGTTTCTGCACTTCGGTGGGCTACCTGCCACCGTTTCACCAACAGATTTTCATTCTGCCCAGGCACTCGCCGGGTAGCGAAACCAGAAAGCCGGAAAAATCATGGGTCAGGTTCTGGACAACATCTCACAGTTCGCCGACGAGATCCGCGCCGACGGAGTCGAGGGCGACAAGCTGATGCGCTTGACGGACGGCAGCGCGAAGCGCTTGCGCGACTCCGGCGTCATCCGGATGTTCCAGCCGAAGGAGTTCGGTGGCCTCGAGGCGCATCCGCGTGAATTCGCCGAGACGGCAATGGCTATCGGCGCGATGGACGGTGCCACGGGCTGGGTCAGCGGCATCGTCGGTGTGCATCCGTGGGAGCTTGCGTTCTTCGACCGCAAGGCTCAGGAAGAGGTGTGGGGAACCGATCCCGATACGTGGATGGCGTCGCCGTATGCGCCGATGGGTGTGGCGAGGCCGGTCGAGGGTGGGTACATCCTCAACGGTCGCTGGTCGTTTTCCTCGGGTACCGATCATTGTGACTGGATCATGATCGGTGCGATGGTCGGTGACGAGTCCGGCAAGCCGTTGATGCCGCCGAAGCACCTGCACGTGCTGTTGCCGCGTTCGGATTACGACATCGACCAGGACAGCTGGAATGTCGTGGGCCTACGCGGAACCGGGTCGAAGGATCTGATCGTCAAGGACGCATTCCTGCCGACGTACCGCACGATCGACGCCGGAAAGGTGTACGACGGGACGGCGTGGAAGGAAGCGGGCCGTACGGAGACGTTGTACAAGTTCCCGTTCTCGTGCATTTTCCCGTTGGGGATCACCTCGTCGTTGATCGGTATCGCCGAAGGTGCGTTGGCGTGCAACATGGCGGCGCAGCGTGAGCGTGTGACGGTCAGTGGTGTTCCGATCAAGGAAGATCCGTACGTGCTGTTCGCGATCGGTGAGGCGGCGGCCGAGATCGCTGCTTCTCGGGCTGCGATCTTGGAGACGGTGGATCGTTTCTGGGACATGACGGAGAAGGGGCAGGAAGTTTCGTTCGAGCTTCGTGCGATCGGTCGGCGTACGCAGACTGCTGCGGCGTGGCGGGCGGTGCGTGCGGTGGACGAGATCTTTGCTCGTTCCGGTGGTGGGGCTTTGCAGTTGAACACGCCGATGCAGCGGTTCTGGCGTGACGCTCATGCCGGTCTCGCGCATGCGATTCATGTGCCTGGCTCCATCTTCCATGCGTCGACGCTCTCGCAGCTCGGCGGCGAACCGCAGGGTATCCACCGCTCGATGATCTAGTCCCACAAATACTTTCGAAGCAAGGACGGTTAGGCATGACTGAAATTCGGGGCCTGGGGTATCTCAGGATCCAAACGCAGGACGTGGCTCGCTGGCGCGAGCTCGTGGTCGACGGACTCGGCCTCGCGGTCGGTAGTGGCCCGGAGGCCGACGGCCTCTACTTGCGCCTGGACGAGCGTCGTGCGCGACTGATCGTCCTGCCCGGTGAGACGGACAAGGCTCTCGCAGTGGGCTGGGAAGTGCGAGATCAGTTCGCGCTCCAGCGTGTTCGTGAAGCAGTGGAGAAGGCCGGAGTCGAGGTCGAGGTTCTTTCCGAGGTCGACGCCAGCTACCGCGATGCCGAGCAGGTCATCGCATTCGACGATCCCAACGGTAACCGAGTCGAGGTCTTCTTCGGACCGGTACTCGACCACAGCCCGTTGGTCACCCCGCACGGCGGCCGTTTCGTCACCGGCGATCAGGGCCTCGGCCATGTGGTGCTTCCGGTTACGCGTTTCGACGAGGCATACACCTTCTACACCGAGGTGCTCGGATTCCTCCCGCGCGGTTCCATCCGTCTCGGCGGTATCGATGCGCCGCCGCCGGCTCGCCGCGTTCGCTTCATGGGTGTCAACCAGCGCCACCACAGCCTGGCGTTGTGCCCGGCGCCGCCGGTTGACGAGCCCGGTCTCGTGCACCTGATGATGGAAGCCGAGACTCTCGACGCCGTCGGTCAGGCTCTCGATCGTGTTGCCAAGCTCGGCTTCTCGATCTCCTCGACGTTGGGTCGCCACACGAACGACAAGATGGTGTCGTTCTACGTGCGCGCACCGGGTGGATGGGATCTGGAGTTCGGTTGCGAAGGCATGCTTGTCGACGAAGCCTTCTACACCGCTGAGGAAATCACGGCCGACAGCTACTGGGGCCATGACTGGTCCGAGAGTGAACCGCTGGCCGCGTTCACTCCCAAGAGCTAGCTCTTACGCAACGAAAAAGCTCGGTCCCAATGCATATCGGGGCCGAGCTTTTTCGTGCGATAGATCAGGAAGCTGCTGCGGCCAAACCGGTTTCGAGGTCGGCGAGAATGTCGTCGATCCCTTCGATGCCGACCGCAAGGCGGACGAGCCCCGGGGTGACGCCCGAAGCGAGCTGCTCCTCGGGGGTGAGCTGCGAGTGCGTCGTCGACGCGGGGTGGATGACGAGTGAGCGAACGTCACCGATGTTGGCGACGTGGCTGTGCAACGTCAGTGCGTTGACGAACTTCTTGCCTGCGTCGACTCCACCGGCGAGCTCGAACGCGACGATGGCGCCGGTTCCCTTGGGAGCCAGCTGCTTTCCGCGCTCGTGCCAGGGCGAGGATTCCAGTCCGGCGTACGCGACCGACGTGACCTCGGCGCGGCCCTCGAGGAATTCCGCGACCTTCTGGGCGTTGGACACGTGGCGCTCGATGCGCAGGCTCAGTGTCTCGATACCCTGCGAGATGAGGAAGGCGTTGAACGGTGCGATGGCCGAGCCGAGGTCGCGCAGAAGCTGAACGCGTGCCTTGAGGGCGTAGGCGGGTGCACCGAGATCGGCGAAGGTGACGCCGTGGTAGCTGGGGTCGGGGGTCGTGAAGTTGGTGTGGCGTCCCTGGGTCCAGTCGAAGGTGCCACCGTCGACGATGACGCCGGCGATCGCGGTGCCGTGTCCGCCGAGGTATTTGGTGGCGGAGTGGACGACGATGTCGGCGCCGTGCTTCAGCGGCTGAATGAGATACGGAGTTGCGACCGTGTTGTCCACGATCAGTGGGATGCCGTGCTCATGGGCGACTGCGCTGATGCCGGGGATGTCGAACACGTCGTTCTTGGGGTTGGAGATGGTTTCGCCGTAGAACGCCTTGGTGTTCGGACGGATTGCCTCACGCCAGTGATCGAGGTTGTCCGGGTCCTCGACGAAGTCGACGGTGATACCGAGCTTGGGCAGCGTGTAGTGGAAGAGGTTGTACGTGCCGCCGTACAGGCGAGGGCTTGAGACGATGTGGTCCCCGGCCTCGGCGAGGTTGAGGATCGCGAAGGATTCGGCGGCCTGACCGGACGCAACCAGCAGAGCCGCGACTCCGCCTTCGAGGGCGGCGATGCGCTGCTCGACGGCGTCCTGCGTCGGGTTCATGATGCGGGTGTAGATGTTGCCCGGCTCGGCGAGGCCGAAGAGCGCCGCCGCATGGTCGGTGTTGTCGAAGACGTAGCTGGTGGTCTGGTAGATCGGAAGCGCCCGAGCGTTGGTAGCGCTGTCCGGGCCCTGTCCGGCGTGGACCTGCTTGGTTTCGAACGACCAATCGGCGGTCGGATCGGTATCGACGGGGGTGTTCTCGCTCATGAATTCATACTCCGTGGTGAAGGTGGGTTGGTGCGGGTCAGGCGGTTTCGACGACTGTGTGCACTGGGACGGGATTGCGGGTGAGATCGAGTACGGGGCAGTGGGCGTCGACCGTTTCCTGCAGTTCCAGGTAGCGCTCGCGGGTTTCGGGGCCGGTCAGGGTGACGACCACGCGGACCTCGGAGAATCCCGGACGGACGGCGTCGTCGAAGCCGAAGAATCCACGAACGTCGAGGTCACCTTCGGCTCTGGCCGAGATGTCGTCGAGAGCGATACCGAGTTTGTCCGCCCAGACGCGGTAGGTGACCACCTGGCAGGAGAGCAGGGAAGCAAGGTAGTACTCGACAGGATTGGCTGCGGTGTTCTCGCCGCCGAGGGCCGGCGGCTCGTCGACCTCGACGCTGTACTTACCGAGAGAAATAGTGCTGGCAACGGCGTCGTGCGCCTGGGCGGAAGCCTTGAAGACGACGTGCGCTTTGCTCGCGTCTTTGTCGATGGCGTCGGCGTTGGCTGCTACGACGGAACTCAGGTGTGAGATGGAGGCGGTGGTCATGACAGAAATGTCCCCTGATCTGGGTGTACATACGAGTATCGACGTGAGCGGCGCTCACGTCGTAGGTCCGATCAGTAGATCGGACACCCGGATGTACAGACATGCGCAAAGTCGACATGGCGCCGCCGCGTCAGCAGCGTGCCCGTCTCGTATGCGCCGATTCCCGTCACAGGAGAGACTGTAACCGGTTCATACCCTTTCCGACCAGACGTATAGGAAATCTGTCTCGGATTGTGGTCTGTCATGCGGGCGGCAGTCCGCTCCACCGGGGTGTCCGACGATTGGCGAAAGCGTCGAGTCCTTCGGCGATGTCCGGAGAGCGCAACACTGCGTCCTTGGCGTCGTCGGTGACCTTCCATCCGTCGGCGTCGGCGTCGGCGTAGAGAGCCTCGATGGCCTTCAGACTCAGACTCACGGAGGTGGGGGAGGACTCGCAGATCTCCGCTGCCATCACCAGTGCCTCGTCGAGTGCCTTACCAGGGGCAGTGACTGCATTGACGACGCCGAGGTCCTTTGCCCGTTCGGGATCGAGTGTGCGGCCGGTGATCAAGAGTTCACGGGCGACGTTGATCGGAAGCGCGCGAGGAGCCCGAAAGAGTGCGCCGGACGTCGCAACCAGACCGCGTTTGGTTTCGGGAAGGCCGAATTGCGCTGTGGCAGAGGCGACGATCAGATCGCAGGCCAGTGCGATTTCGAAACCGCCACCAAGCGCGTAGCCCTCGACTGCAGCGATCAGGGGCTTGTTCCGCCGGCGCCGAATGACGCCGTACTCACCGCCGCGAGGCATGCGAAGGTCGGCCCGCTCTCGGATATCGGTTCCGGCGCAAAAGATATTGGGGGTTCCGGTGATGATGCCGACCCACAGATCAGGGTCGTCGTCGAGAAGATTCAGCGCGGCTTCGATTCCCTCGGCAGTCTCACGGTTGATCGCGTTACGGCGTTCTTCGCGTTCGATCCTGACGATGAGAACGCGGTCATGGCGTTCGGTGGAAACAGTCGACATAATTGGACTGTAGTCCACCTATCGGAGGCGGAGGTGCGTCACCTGACGGGACGGACATTGGACACATTCCGGACTGTGGCGAAGACTGTGTTCTGAGGCGGAGAAGGGCAGGTCGACGTGATTTCCAAACGAGAACAGAACAAGCGCGACACCAACGACAGGTTGCTCTCGGCTGCTCGAATTCTGTTCTCGGCGCAGGGTTTCGCCAGCACGACCGTCGACGACATCGCCGAGCGAGCCGAGGTGTCGCGAGCCACCTTCTTCAATTACTTCCAGGGCAAGGACTCGGTTCTCGAGGCGTTGCACAGTGATCATCTCGATCAGCTTGCGGCACTGGTGGATCAGCTCATGGAATCGCCGATGCCGACTTCTGATCGGATCTCCCGGATTTTTCAGGACTTTGCGCAGCAAGCGATCATGCACCCGCGCTATCTGCGCATGGTGACTGCAGAACTCGAGCGCGACTTCGCCTCCTCCGGAGCGGGGGCGGCCCACGATCATCGGTTCCACGTGGAACTTCTGCGGATCGTCACTGCCGGTATCGAAGCCGGCGAAGTGAGATCGGACTACCCGCCGCTCTTTCTCGCACAGATGATCGGTGGTACGTACGGAGCGTTGGTCCGCTTCTGGCGGCAAGACGCCGATTACGACGTGGTCGGAGAATTCGATCGCGGAGCCAGGTACGTCGCGGAAGGCATCGCTGCTCGCTGATCAGGGAGTGGGCACTACCAGAGGCAGCATCTGCTGGACGCTCTCCGAAAGATAGTTTGCGGCAGTCTGATCGCCGGACAGATGGCGCAGCAGGCTCTGCTGGAACAGGCCGTCGAAGATTGCGTACATCGCCGCCGAGGTGACCGATGCCTCTACGTCGAGAAGCTCGGCGTAGCGAGAAACAATGCGCCAGATCATGTTTTCGAGACTCTCGTCGATCGCGGCGACGTCGGCTCGGAACGACTCCTCGAACATCGACTGCGCGCGCAGGTCGTACCAGAGGCGGTGCATCGTGGGTTCTTCGATCATGGTCTCGGCGAGCAGTGCGCCGAAACCGGTTTTCAGTTCCTCCGGTGTCTTCGCGGTGGCGACGATGCCGTCGTAGCGGGTGACGCAGCGTGACTTGTAGTGGCGCACGCAGTGGGTGATGAGATCGACCTTGTCGCTGAAGTAGTAGTGCAGGACGCCGTGGGAGAACTCCGAATTCTGGGCGATTTCGCGCAGGCTCGTGCGTGCGTAGCCCAATTCGGCCAGGGTTTGCAGTGCGGCCTCGGCGAGTTGATCACGTCGCTCGGAGAATTTGTCGACCTGGCGACGCGACACCTTGTCTGCGTTGGACCGCTTGGCGGAGTCGGACCGCTTCGCGGAGTCGGACTGCTGGCCCGGTGAGCTAGGTGCAGCCTTTTTCCCTGCCTCACTAGGCTTCTCGACTGTCGTGGTCACGATGGCACGTCCTGTTCCCTGCGGTTTCCACAGCGGCACGATCACCGCGTCCAAATCAGTGTAACCCCTGGTCTTTGACGAGTGTGTAACAAAATCTTGACAGTCGTCAAGATTTCTCTTGACACTCGTCCAAAGTTGAATACTCTGTGACTCACACCACTTGGCAGCGTCGCTGTGAACGGTGGCATCGCGAGAGTCGTTTCAGTCATGGAGGCAGTCGAAAATGAGCGTGTTTGATCTCGAGGGACGAAAAGCACTGGTCACAGGTGGTGCCAAGGGGCTCGGAGCCGGAATGGCTGAGGCGTTGGCGAAGGCGGGGGCGTCAGTGATGATCGGCGACGTTCTCGAAGACGAGGGTCGTGCCACCGCAGAGGCTGTTGGTTCGGGCGGAGTCAAAACCGGCTTCGTAAAGCTGGACGTCACCGACGATGCCAACTGGGAAGAGGCAGTCGCCGCCACCGCGGAGACCCTCGGCGGCTTCGACATCCTCGTCAACAACGCAGGCATCGAGATTTCCTCGCTGGTGGTCGACCTCGATCCGAACGACATCCGCCGTATGTGTGAGGTCAACATCCTCGGAACAGCGCTCGGAACCAAACACGGACTGCGCAGCATGCGTCCGGGTGGCGTAGCCGGAACCGGCGGTTCCGTCATCAACATCTCTTCAGTGGCCGCCACCATTCCGTTTCCCGGGATCAGTGGATACTCCGCGACCAAGTCCGCGGTCGATCGCTTCACCAGAGTTGCCGCCGCCGAGTCGGGCAAGCTCGGCTACGGAGTCCGCGTCAACTGCATCTACCCGGGTCTTGTCGCCACGGAGATGGGTCTCGGACTCGCGGCGGACATGGAGAAGCTCGGTCTCTGGCCCAGCGCCGAAGCAGCAGTCGGAGACGTCATCGGCCTCACCCCGCTCGGCCGCCTCGGTGAAGTGAACGACATGGCTGACGCCGTTGTGTTCTTGTCCTCCGACGCCGCGCGATTCATCACCGGAATCGGCCTACCGGTCGACGGTGGCATGGGCATGTAGCTCGCCCTTCATTCGTACGTACACCCTTCTCACGTCTTCGAAAGGTTCCACGAACATGTCCGAAAAGAAGCCAGTCATCGTCTACGGCGTCTCCGGGTACACCGGCCGTCTGGTGTGTGAATACCTGCGCGAGTTCAACATCCCGTTCATCGCAGCCGGCCGCGACGCCGCTCGCATCCAAGAGGTCCTCGACAAGATCCCCGGATTGGACACCGTCGATCACGAGGTCGTCGAGGTCGAGCACACGGTCGAGGCTCTCACCGAATTGTTCACCGGCGCACAGGTTGTCAGCAACATGGTCGGGCCGTTCATCAAGCTTGGCGGGACCGTCGTCGAGGCTGCGTTGAATGCCGGTTGCCACTACATGGATACCACCGGTGAGCAGGACTGGGTACTCGACGTCCAGGAGAAGTTCAGCGACAAGTATCAGGAGAAGGGCCTGCTTCTCTCGCCCGGTATCGCGCAGATGTACACCACCGGTGAGATCGCGGCCAATATCGCACTGGAAACGCCGGGCCTCGATACGCTCGACATCCTCGTGCTGTGGAAGGGATTTCCCACCTACGCGTCCACTCAGACGATCTTCACCATCCTCAAGGCAAACTGGTACTACCTCGAGCAGAACAAGTACGTGCAGTGGGCGCCCGGCCAGACTTTCGACGTCGTCGTTCCGGGCCAGCACGAAACTGCGCTTGCATTGCCGTGGGGCGGAACATGCCACCCGGTGTGGTTCAAGAACGATCCGCGAGTTTCCAACGTCAAGGCTGCGGGCGGAGTGTTCGACCGCACCGTGATGGAAGGCGTTGTCGCGACGCAGAAGATCGTGGAGGAGCAGATCAAGACCCTGCCCGCCGACGAGCAGGAAGCCGCCTTGGCCGAGATCGCCGGATCGGTTCAGGCCGGTATGCCCCCTCGTGAAAATCCGCGCATCAACACCTCACTCGACTCCGTCTACGCGTCGGGCCCGCTGGGTCGCTCGCACGTCGTGATCCACGGAAACTGTAACTACAAGCAGACGGGCCTCCTGCACGCCTATGCAGCGCATTCTCTGCTCCAGCAGGCGCCGAAGCGGACCGGGCTTGCCTCGGCTTGCCAGGCGTTCGGCCATCGCGAACTGCTCGGCGCGCTACGTAGTTTCGGGCTGGCTCTGGAGCCGGAAGTAACCATCAACGCCTAACTCGTCGCCCTCGTCATCATGTTCACGGCTCCCGGCGTGTAGCGCGCCGGGAGCCCCGCCCTGGAGGCTCCCCATGCGTTTGACCGACTATCTCGACAAGGGAGCCTCTCTTGGTTCCACCGCACCGTGTTTGACGATGGGGGAGCGCACTCTCTCCTACGGCGAGGTGCAACAGTTCAGCCGACGCTTCGCAGCTTCGCTCGCGGCTTCGGGCATCGCGCCGGGCGAAAAGGTCGCGATTCTGTCCGGCAACGACCCGATCTCGTTCTCCTGCGTATTCGGTATCAGTAGGGCTGGTGCAGTCTGGTGCCCGATCAACCCTCGCAACGAAGCTGCGGAAAACCGAGACCTGTTGGATTTGTTCGATTGTCGCGCTCTGTTCTTCCAGAAGTCCTATGCGCCGCTAGTCGACCAGATCAAGGATGCGCTTCCCCAGTTGGTGACGCTCGTCTGCATCGACGGCGAATCGGAATCGGCACAATCTCTCGAAAGCTGGCTCGGGGAAGACGAACTCGACGTCGCGGCGCCCGACGACGTCACCATGCTGGTCGGCACCGGTGGTACAACTGGACGGCCAAAGGGAGTGATGTTGACCGGGCACAACATCGAGACGATGACCGCAATCACTTTGATGAGTTATCCGTTCGAGGGGCGCCCGGTGTATCTGGCGCTGGCACCGCTGACTCACGCCGCCGGTGTTCTGTGCTTCCCGATCATGGCCCTCGGCGGCGAAGTAGTGATCATGCCGAAGCCCGACCTCGGGTACTTCCTCGCGAACGTTCAGAAGCACAAGGTGACTCACACCTTCCTGCCGCCGACGCTCATCTACATGCTGCTCGAGCACGAGGCCCTGTCGGCCACGGATCTCAGCTCGCTGCAATGCTTCTGGTACGGAGCGGCGCCGATCTCCCCGACCAGACTCGCGGAGGCGATCGACAAGATCGGCCCGGTCATGGCTCAGCTGTTCGGGCAGAGTGAAGCCCCCATGATGATCTCGACGATGTCACCGAAGGAGCACTTCGGCTCGGACGGCACTGTCGCAACGTCACGACTTTCGTCGGCGGGTCGACCGTCGCCGCTGGTGACCGTGGGGATCATGGATGACAAAGGCGCGCTGCTCGGACGTGGCGAGCGTGGTGAGGTGGTGATTCGCAGTTCGTTGGTGATGGCGGGTTATTACAAGAACCCCGACGCAACCGCGGAAGCGTCAGCCCACGGCTGGCATCACACCGGCGATATCGGGTACCTGGACGAGGACAATTTCCTGTTCATCGTCGACCGTGCGAAGGACATGATCATCACCGGCGGTTTCAACGTCTATTCGGTCGAGGTGGAGCAGGCACTCATGGCGTATCCGGGGATTCAGGACTGCGGAGTGATCGGGTTGCCGGATGACAAGTGGGGCGAACGCGTTGTGGCAGTGGTGCAACCGCACCTCGGCGCCGACATCGACGGCGCCGAGGTGATGGCTTTCGTGAAGGCTCGCATCGGAAGTGTGAAGACTCCGAAGCAAGTCATCGTCTGGGACGATCTACCTCGCTCCAAGGTCGGCAAAGTTCTCAAGAACGAGATCAAGAGCGATCTGACGGGCTGAGGTCACGACTCGCACACCACGTCTTCGGCCGGCAGTGAGCCGTCGAGCAGGTACGAGTTGACGGCGGCGTTCGCGCAAGTATTCGCGTAGCCCGGGAACACCGCATGAGTGCGGCCTGGAACTGTCACGAGCCGTGAGCCTTTCATCGCTTCATGCATGCCGAGGCCTTCGTCGTACGTCGTGCGGGTGTCACCGGTTGCCTGGATCTGCAATGCCGGAACGTTGTTGTCGATGTCGATCCGCGTAGGGGCCTCACTGCGCCAGAACGCGCACGGCATGATCGTGTTGTGTGTGCCGGCAAAGATCGGCTGATCATCACGGTGCTCCTCCAACTTGTTGCGGTACCACTGGGGATCGCTCGGCATCGATACGTCTCCGCAGACGATGGCGATTGTCCCGGCATAGTCAGGACCGGTTCCCAGTTCGGTCTGGAACCATGCCTGCATCAATCCCGTCAGCTGGGGATGGATGTTCTCGACGGTCTTGCCTGCGGCGAGATCGCGCAACTGAACCAATACCTGTGCGAATGCCTCACTTTCCTTCTCGGTGTCGCCGGTTCCGTTGACGTACATCAGGAATGGAAGGACGTGATCGTCGACGGCATGGTCACCGATCTGTATCGGAGTGGTGGCCGCGTCCGAGATCAGCTTCTCGATGAGGGCGCGAACTTCGGCGGGCGTCGATCCGAGTGCATAGGTGGAGTTGTGTTCTGCTGCCCACTGCGAGAATCCGTCGATCGCTTTCTCGTTGGCCGGGCCCATGTCCTGGAACATCTCGTATCCATATTTCTTCGGATCCGGTGCACTGTCGAGAACCACACGGTCGATCCTGTCCGGGAACATTTGAGCATAGGTTGCACCGAGGTATGTACCGTACGACCACCCGAAGTACGACGCCTTCTCCTGGTCGAGGGCGCCACGAATCACGTCGAGGTCTCGGGCGATGTTTTGAGTATTGATGTGCGGCAGATAGTCCGGGTACTTGTCCCAGCATGTGTCAGCGGCCTCGCGTGCGAGCGCAACACTCTCGTTCCATCCCTCGTCCGTGGTGCCCGGCGACCGCATCCATGTCATCTGTTCGACGCCGCAGTCGATCGGTGTGCTCTTGCCGAGTCCTCGGGTATCCATGCCGATGACGTCGTATGCCGCTGCGACTTCCGGTGTCATGCCCGCATTCAGAATCTCGGGCAATCCCAGTCCTCGGCCACCCGGGCCACCAGGGTTGGTGAGCAGGATCCCTCGTCGCTGTGCGGGGTCGGTGGATGCGACCCGCGAGATCGCCACTTCGATCGTTTTGCCGTCAGGGACGGAATAGTCCAAAGGTACTGTGACCATGGCGCATTCACTTGCGGTCGACGTTCCGGTGTCTGTGGCGCATGGCCCCCACTCGAGATCCTGTTCGTAGAACGCGCTGAGATTCGATTGTGGATCTTCCTGCGGAGTAGCAGGATCCGAGCACGCCGCCAATGCAGGTACGGCGAGCGCAGCAGCGGCGATTGTGGTAGCCAGCCACCTTCGTGATCGAGGCATGCGTGATCTGGGCATGGTGAATCCAGTCATTGTCGTGTCCTTGCGTTGAGCCCATTTTCGGGCAGTGTTGGTCACCCCACTTCGAATGTGGGGGTTGATCAGGGTTTTTCAGAGGCGGGATTGACGGGCGGCGAACTCCGCGGCCACAGCCTTCGCGAATCTTTCCTGGGTGACGGTTCGTCGATCCGCTTGGTGTTCGCGCAGTACCGCTACCAGCCGGGTGGGGGAAGCGTCCTCCGGTGCAGCCTGTTCGGGTAGCACGCTCTCGGTGAAGTCGCAGAACTGAATGGCAAGGGCCGCAATCGTGTCCGCGTCAGCCGGTGCGTCGGCGAGGGCATACATGCGAGTTATCAATTCGATGGCCTGCTCGCGGTTCGGCTCGGCCAATACCCGGCGATGGGCGGACAGGAGTGAATCGCAGACCTCGGGATCGCCCCCGGAGACCGTGAGTGCGAGGATCAGAAGTTCACGCTCGTTGTCGATCCACGCTGTCGGCGCACCGGCAACGACGTAGTGTGCGAGCACTTCCGAAAACGCGTCGGGTAGTTCAGGATCGGCATTGCGGCGTAGCGACTCGATGTGCGCACGCTGAACAGCGATCTGTTCGGCCTTCGTCGCCAATTCCTTGTCGAGGGCATCGAGTGCGGTCCGAGTGTCGTGAGCGTCGCCGTCGAGTAGTTCGGCGATCTTGGCAACAGGAATCCCCAGATCGCGCAGGCGGCGGATGCGACTCAGTCGTGCCAGGTCCACCGCCCGGTACGTGCGGTAGCCGTTGGGTTGGCGTTGTGGTTCTTCGAGAAGGCCGTTCGAGTGGTAGTAGCGCACGGACCTGACGGTGGTGCCGGCCAATTTGGCCAGCTCGCCGATGGTCATCATCGCCCTGCCCTCCCGTGATCGAATCGGATTCCGTCTGTGAAAACCATTCTCCAACCTTGACGCGGCGTCAGGGTCAAGATTCGCGCCGGAGAACGTGACCGTTGACACTTTAAGGAGGCGGACTTAATCTGACTTTTGTCCTTTACGACATCGTCGATTTCGAGGAAGTGCCCTGATGGCTACCCTTTTTCCTGCGGCAACAATCTTTCCGATCCCCACCGACCCGCTTGCTGCGTACGGTCCACTCGTTGCTCGCCGGAATCCCGAGTCGGTAGTTCCGGCACCGTACGAACACTTTGCGGTCAAGGCGGTCGCGCCGACGATCGGAGCGGAAATCTCCGGTATTCGACTCGGCGGGGGCCTGTCTGATGCCGTGATTGCGGAACTCCGCCGAGCTCTCCTCGAATGGAAAGTCCTCTTCTTCCGCGATCAGGACCTCGACCGAGCGGAACATCGAGCTTTTGCCGAGCGTTGGGGCGATCTCGAACAGCATCCGTTCTTCAAGTACACGCAGCCCGGGCAGACGGACGTCGATGTCACGACACTGGCGAAGGATGCGATGGTCGGCGGAGTCGAGAACAACTGGCACAACGACGTTACGTGGCACGAGTTTCCTTCGTTCGCAGCAGTTCTTCGTGCGGTCGAGGTGCCGGAGGTGGGTGGTGACACTTTGTGGGCCGATACTGCAGCTGCCTACGATCTGCTTCCTGAAGACATCAAGAAGCGTATCGACCCGCTTGTTGCAGAACACGATTGGATCAACTCGTTCGGCAGGTCGATGCCGGTGGATGCGGTCGAGATGTTGCGTCCGAAGTTCCCCGCTGTGCAGCATCCGGTGGTTCGGATCATTCCGGAAAGTGGCAGGCGGGTGTTGTTCGTCAACATGACCTTCACGCAACGGATCTTGGGTGTGTCAGAAGAAGAATCGAACGAACTTCTCACGATGCTGTATCGCCACGTCAATCGT
Source organism: Rhodococcus sp. MT28 (assembly GCF_058792695.1). Classification (NCBI taxonomy): domain Bacteria; kingdom Bacillati; phylum Actinomycetota; class Actinomycetes; order Mycobacteriales; family Nocardiaceae; genus Rhodococcus; species Rhodococcus sp. MT28. Next base: position 1,082,430 of record NZ_JBXAFD010000001.1, on the reverse strand, counting down.
CCGGAATTTCAGGTCCGTTTGAAGTGGGAGCCGAATACTGTTGCCTTCTGGGACAATCGGACCTGCCAGCACTACGCGGCCAGTGACTACTTCCCGGCTCGTCGTGTGATGGATCGAATCTCGATTGTCGGGGATCGACCGGTGGGCGTCGGGGGCTGATACGACGCTCAGCGCCTCGAGTGTCTACTACGGGAAGTAGTAACGCACCTCACATAGTTTTTCGACGCCTTGTCGATATGATTTCGACAAGGCGTCGATAAAAGTCGGCGTGACTCGCACCGACGACTTTGGAGCTTCCCGAATGTTCCTCGCCCTGCGTGAACTGTGGTTTGCGCGAAATCGATTCCTCTTGATGGGTGCCGTGGTTGCCCTCATCTCGATCCTGATGGTGATTCTGTCCGGCCTCTCGTCCGGCCTGGTAAACGACGGTGTCTCCGCTTTGCAGCGGACGCCGATTCAGGCGTTTGCCTTCGCGCCGGACACCAAAGCCGACTCAGCGTTTTCGCGCTCGGTCGTCACCGAGGAGCAGGCGCAGGCATGGCGCATGCAACCCGATGTCCAAGACGCCGAGCTCTTCGGCAACATGATCGTCAATGCAAAAACTCGCAGTGGCACGCCTGTCGATCTCACGCTCTTCGGCATCGAACCTGGCTCCTTCCTCGAGCCCGTCACCGCCGACGGGAGGGGACTGCATGCCGACACGGACATCATCGTCAGCTCTACCTTCCGTGACGACGGTGTTGCGATCGGTGACACCGTGATACTCGATCGACTCGGTACGGAGCTGACAGTTGTCGGATTCACCGAAGACAAGCGCACTTTCGGTCACGTCGACGTCGCCTACCTGCCCCTGCGTACTTGGCAGGAGGTTCACGCCGGTGCCAAGATCGGCGAAACCGCCAATGCCAGTGCCTATTCCGAAGCAAGTGTTGTTGCGATTCGGGGCATTGGTGGCGCGTTACCGGATCTCGTGTCGGGCGATGCGGCGGCGGGAACGTCCGCAAAGACGCTCGAGGAATCTTTCGACTCCTCACCAGGGTTCTCCGCGGAAATGATGACTATGTCGATGATCAAGGCGTTTCTGTACGCGATTTCGGCCCTGGTGGTCGGTGCATTCTTCAGTATCTGGACGGTTCAGCGCGGTCGTGAACTCGCAGTGTTGCGCGCGATGGGAGCCTCTACCGGCTTCCTGCTTCGTGACGGCATGGCGCAGGCACTGGTAGTGCTGCTTGGTTCCATCGGCCTCGGTGTGTTGCTGGGCTTGGGGCTCGGTTCGGGGCTCGAAGGCGGGGGGATGCCGTTCGCCCTCGAGTCCGGCCCAGTCGTCAACGGCGCAGTGCTCTTGGCGGTACTCGGGCTGGTCGGCGCAGCCGTTGCCATCGTCCGTGTTACCCGTGTCAACCCGCTCACCGCATTGGGAGAAAACCGATGACCACAGTCGAAAAGACCACAACCGGATTGGTATTGACCGCTGTCAGTCTTCGATTCGGTGACGGTGACTCCACCGTGCTCGCCCTCGACAACGTGAACCTGGAGGTCTCGTGCGGCGAACTTGTCGCGATCGTCGGACCGTCAGGCGCTGGAAAGTCGAGCTTGCTCGCTGTGGCCGGCGGACTCGGTCGGCCGTCGAGTGGAACGATTGTCGTCGACGGCGTGGACGTGTCGGCGATGCCGGCCCGTGCTCTCGCCAAACTTCGACGAGACAAGGTCGGCTTCGTCTTTCAGTCCGGCAACCTGATTCCAGCGCTGACGGCGCGCGATCAGCTTCGGCTGATTCCCAAGCTCACGGGGCGGCCGGGTCGCGATCCCGAGGAGTTGCTCGACTCGGTCGGTATGAGTCACCGTGCAGATCGTCGACCCGGTCAACTCTCCGGCGGTGAACGCCAGCGCGTCGGTATCGCTCGGGCATTGATGAGCAATCCCTCACTACTGCTCGTCGACGAGCCGACGGCTGCTCTCGACCGCAAACGCAGCCATGAGGTGGTCGAACTGCTCTCGCACGAAACTCACGAGGCAGGCGTCGCTACGATCATGGTGACCCACGATCACGACGTGCTCGGGCACTGCGACCGCATCCTCGAAATGGTTGACGGTCGGTTGCGTCAGAGCGAGTAAGCCCGCGAGGGGACTGGAGGAGATTCGGTGCCGAGGATCGATGCGCCCACTGTGGTCGAGCATCGTGCTGCTCAGCGCCGTGCCCTCCTCGACGCTGCACACGCTCTTCTGTCCGAGGCCCCGGACCGGCCGCCGGGGCTCGGTGAGGTGGCAGCGAAGGCAGGGCTCGCCAGGTCGAGTGCCTACCACTACTTCCGGTCCCGGGAAGATCTCCTCAGTGCCGTCGTCGAAGACATGTTCCCGCGCTGGAACGACAAGATCGTCGAGGCGATGGCAGGCGCAGACGATCCGGTATGGGCGTACGTCGAGGCAAACCTCCAACTGGTTGCCGACGGGGAGCATGCGATAGTCGGAGCGCTGGCGACGCTGACCCCGCAAACGTTTCGAGATTCGCGGATCATGGAAATGCACGACAGTCTTGTGCTTCCGCTGGTCGAGGCCCTCCGCCTCCGTGGTGTGTCGGACCCGAAGCTCACCGCCAAGTTGATCAACTCGCTGGTGCATACGGGTACCGAACTGATCGAATCCGGTTGCAGCATGGAGGAAGTCAGGTCCGCCGTGCGTGAGGTCCTCGCGTGACGGGCACCCTCAGGCCGTAATCAGATCCATCCGAAGGTACTCGGTGATGCGGAGCAGCCTCGGGGGTTGGGACACGTCTGAGGAAAGTGCTTGAAATGCTTCGTCTTTCGCGACGAGGCGTGGGGTGCCGAGGCTCACCTCCGTCTCGTCGACCGACAGTCGAGCGCTTCCCGCTCTCAAGACGTTCTGCACCCAGTCCGAGCCTGATCCGTACACCAGAATGAAGACGTAGCCACCCTCGACCGGATAGGCGTCGAGGGGCGTCCGGTAGGTCGTGCCGGATGTGCGTCCGACGTGAGTCAGTACCGGCCATTTACCGCTCGAAATTGCACGCGGGTTGAACACTCGCTTGTTGACATGTCCCCACCATCTCGGCATCGGCATTGCGATCTCCCTTCGCGAGCGCCTTACGAACGTAAGGCTGGCTTACACCTGTAAGGGTGACTTACGCATGTAAGGTTGTCAACGTATTCGTTCCGCCGAGGGGAGTCTGTGTGTCACGGCAACCGCGACAGTCGCTGAACAGAACTCGCGTGATCGAGGGTGCGATCCGCGTTGCCGACGCGGGTGGTGTCGAGGCCGTCACGATGCGACGGGTGGCCCAGGAGCTGGGCATCGAGGCGATGTCGCTCTACCACCACGTGTCCAACAAAGATGCGATTCTCGACGGCCTCGTCGATGCGGTCTTCGAGGCGATCGACCTGCCCGACAGTGAGTGTGCGGATTGGCGAGATGCAATCCGTGGACGCGCCTTTTCCGCTCGCACAGTCCTGTCGCAGCACCGTTGGGCTCTCGGTCTGCTGGATTCGCGACGCAGCCCTGGCTCGGCGACCCTGCGTCATCTCGACGCTGTGCTCGGAGTGCTCCGGAAGGCCGGGTTCACACTCCCGATGGCCGCCCACGGAGCCTCGCTGATCGACAGCTACATCGGCGGATATGTTCTCCAGGAGGCGAATCTGCCGATCAGCGGGCCCGTCGACGTCGAAGAAGTTGCGAGTGACATCCTCGAGCGCCTTCCGGCTGAAGAGTTGCCCTTCCTTCACGAGATGATCGTCGATCACGGTCTGAGTCCGGCTTACGACCACACGAGTGAGTTCGCCTACGGTCTCGATCTCATCCTCGATGCGCTCGAGGCGCGTCGCGCATCGGCGGCACCGGTCCTCGAATAGCGACGATTCGTGTCCAGTTGCTCACCCTTACTGAGGTGACGCAAGGTTATGTGCACGCGGGTGAGCTGCAGTGTCCCTATTGACAGGTGGCTGTATATACAGGACTATACATTCATCAAAAGTGACCCAAGGCACATTGCGTAGATGATGTGATGCACGCCCGCGGTGGCCGAGTCCTTCGATCGATGGAGTTCTGATGACTGAACGTCTTCCTGGAGAAGACCGGACGGAAGACGACAATGTCCTGCTCGACGGGAAAGGGTTGTCGGTTCACCGGGTGAACGAAATCGCGCGAGAGCCGGCCGTGATTCGACCTGCCGACGCGGCTCTCGAGCTCACACGGCGGTCATGGGAGACCGCGGTTCGGGTTTCCTCCCGTCAAGCGGTGTACGGGCGCACTACCGGGGTAGGCGGGAATCGCGAAACATCCGTCTCCGACGGTGTGCAGCAGGATCTGAGGCTTCTGAGAAGTCACGCAACGGGATCGGGCCCCAGGCTCCCTGACCGGTTGGTGCGCGCCGCGATCGTCATCCGCACCAACCAGATCCTCAACGGCGGCTCAGGTATGCATCCCGACATCATCGACGGTCTGGTTGCTGCTGTTGCTTCACAGAATCTGCCGACAGTGCACGCACGCGGTGCGATCGGAACGGGTGACCTGAGTGCGTTCTCCGAAATCGCCATGGGGCTGATCGGCGAGAGCCCGCTTCGCGACGGACGCACCGGAATCGGTTGGACTCCGCACCACGGTGATGCACTTCCGTTCATTTCCACCAATGCGATGACGGTGGCGATCGCCGGCGACACCAGTATCGAAGTCGCGGGGTGGCTTCAGCACTGCTTGGTTGTCAGTGTTCTTTCCGTGCTTGCGTCGCGTAGTTCTGTCGAACCGTTTGCTGCACAAGTACAGTCGGCAAGAATGCACTTCGGTCAAGCGGAAGTCGCAGAGCGGGTTCGCGATCTGCTGGCACCACACGACATCACACCCGTGAGAGTTCAGGACTCGTTCGGGTTTCGCGCCCTACCGCAAATCTTGGGTGCCACCTGGCAAGCGGTGCATCGACTGCAGAACACGCTGAGTATCGAGATGAATTCGTCTTCGGAGAATCCGCTGGTGTCGGTCGAAGACGACATGGTGTTCCACAACGGAAATTTCCACGCAATGCCAATAGCCCTTGCAGTCGACGAGGCGAAGTTGGCGGTCGCCAGTGCTGCCCTGCTCTCGCAATGTCGGCTCGCCAACCTCTCCGACCCCGCAGTCACCGGCCTTCGTGCGTTCCTTGCAGACGGTCCCGACGGCAGCAGCGGAACCATGCTTCTCGAATACACGACTTCTGCTGCCATTGCCGAGATCCGCTCGTCGGCGGCACCGGGGTCGTTGGGCCACACGGTAATTTCGCGCGGCACCGAGGATCACGCAAGTTTCGCATCCCAAGCTGCAACTCAATTGGCGGACATTCTTGCCCAATCTCGATTGGTGCTGGCGTGTGAACTGATCTCGGCAGTTCGCGCACTCTCGCAACAACAGCGTGAGCTGGATCCGGCGACCGAGCTCGGCGCGTACCTCGCGCGTGCGCGTTTGGTGCTGGACACGAGGACCGAAGACCGGCCACTCAGTGCAGATCTGAGTGCCGCCGTGAACTTTCTTTCTCAACCGCTCGACCAGTAAGCAGGTGGACCGAATCACAAGTAGGTGTGTGCTCGAACGGAACTCGACCATTTCTCCTGGGTGCGTCCGGACTCAGGTCGACACGAAAGTAGTTCGTAGATGATCAAATTCGACAAGGTCACCAAGGCGTATCCAGACGGAACCATTGCCGTCGATGCTCTCGATCTGGAATGCCCGACGGGAAAGATCACCGCGTTGGTGGGTCCTTCCGGCTGCGGCAAGACGACCTCACTCCGCATGATCAACAGGCTGATCGAACCGACGTCAGGCACGATTTCGCTCGACGGCGAGTCCACGGCGGGAATGGATCCGGCCCTTCTGCGTCGACGCATCGGGTACGTGATCCAGCACGCGGGTCTCTTTCCCCATCGCACCATCGTCGACAACATAGCGACCATGCCTCGATTGCTCGGTGCGAGTAAAAAGGAATCTCGCACTCGCGCTATGGAATTGCTCGAAACGGTTGGTCTGACGACCAACTTCGCCGACCGCTATCCGTGGCAGCTCTCCGGAGGGCAGCAGCAACGAGTCGGTGTTGCGCGAGCATTGGCTGCGGATCCGTCATTCATGCTGATGGACGAACCGTTCAGCGCCGTTGATCCGGTTGTTCGCGGCCAGCTGCAAGACGAGTTTCTCCGTCTGCAGAAGGAAATCGGAAAAACAATCATCATCGTCACCCACGACATCGACGAAGCGCTGAAACTCGGGGATCAAGTGGTGGTTCTGCGTACCGGCGGCATTCTTGCGCAGGCGGCGACGCCCCTCGAATTGCTGACTCAACCTGCCGACGAATTTGTTGCCGACTTCGTCGGACGTGACCGTGGGTACCGATCGTTGGGGTTCACGACATTGGACGGCGACCTACCGACGGTGTCAGAACCCGTTGCGCATCTGGGCGATTCCGCTGCGGCGGCCCGCGCACTCACCGGCGATACGTGGCTGTTGGTAGTGGATCCCGCGAACAAGCCGCTCGGATGGGTGAGGCCGGACGCGCTCACGGATTGTATCCGCCCGGATGACTTGAATCTCAGTGGAACACTTGCGGATTCCACCGGGACGATGCGCGCTCTGCTGGATGCGGCGCTGTCAGCGCCGAGCAAGCGGGGCGTTGTCGTGGACGACGCCGGACGCCTGGTGGGAACCGTCACTGCGCATGCTGCAGTGGAAGCCATCGAGGCTGCCGATCTGGCTGACGCGGGGAGGGCACTCCGATGAACTTCGAATGGCTCGGACGTCAGTCCGACCGGATCATGGACTTGGTGGGATGGCATGTTCTGCTGTCGTTGATTCCCTTGGTGATCGGCTTGGTGGTCGCGTTGCCGATCGGCTGGGTCGCCTATCGCAGTCGTCGGTTGCATCCCTACGTGGTGGGGACGGCCGGATTGCTCTACACGATCCCTTCGCTCGCGCTCTTCGTGCTCCTGCCTCCAATTCTGGGTACCAAGATTCTGGATCCGATGAACATCATCGTGGCGCTCACCGTGTACACCGTTGCTCTGCTCGTGCGGGTAGTGGCCGACGCGCTCGATTCGGTTCCGCCGGAGACGGTTCTGGCAGCGACGGCGATGGGTTACCGGCCGTATCAGACGCTGTTGAAAGTACAGTTGCCAGTGGGAGTTCCGGTGATCTGTGCAGGTTTGCGCGTCGCAGTCGTCTCGAACGTCAGTCTTGTCTCACTCGGCGCACTCCTGGGTATTCCGCAGATAGGTTCCTTGTTCACCCAGGGATTTCAGTTGCGTTTCTACACGCCCATCATCGCGGGTATCGCTCTGTGTCTGGTGCTGGCGTTGATCCTTGATCTCCTCATCATGTTGGCGAATCGGCTGTTGACGCCGTGGACCCCGAAAGTGACTACATCATGATCAGCTTCCTTCTCGACGGATCCCACTGGACCGGGCCGGACGGCATCCCCACCCTTCTCGTTCAGCATTTGATGTACACATTCGCCGCGCTGGCGGTGGCTGCGGTTATCGCGATCCCGCTCGGTCTCTACATCGGACATACGGGCCGTGGCTCCGTTGTTGTTGCTGGACTGGCCAACTCGCTACGAGCGCTGCCGACCATCGGTCTGCTGATCCTACTGGTTCTCATCATCGCGCCGTCATTCCCGAACAAACTCGCATATCTGATCCCCAGCCTCATCGTCCTGGTGCTTCTCGCGATCCCTCCCATTCTCACCAACACGTACGCCGGAGTTCGAGCGGTCGATCAGGCTGCAGTCGACGCCGCGCGGGGGATGGGATTTCGGTCGATGCGGATCTTGACCGAGGTCGAGATTCCATGTGCCCTACCACTCATGTTGTCCGGCATCAGAAGTGCCGTGCTTCAGATCGTCTCCACTGCGACTGTCGCCGCTTACATTTCTTTGGGCGGACTCGGCCGGTTGTTGATCGACGGAAAAGCTCAGAGCGATTACGGCCAGATGGCGGCCGGAGCCGTACTGGTATCGCTGATTGCCCTGGTTTTCGATCTCGGAATCGGAGCACTGACTGCGCGGGTCGTTTCGCCTGGCCTGACCAGGCGCGATCGGAAGAAGAAGACCGAGAAGACCGCCGCCCCCTCACAGCGCACCGCTGTGCCTGAGCCCGCACCGATCTGAGGACGTTCGACATGAAGAAGGTATTGATCGCCGCGTTGGTCGGCGTAACAGCGGTTGCGTTGTCCAGCTGCGGAATCGGCAAGGACCCCTTGGCTACGGACGGCGGCGGTAGTGCTGAGGGCGCCATCGTGATCGGTTCCGCCGATTTTCCCGAGAGCCAACTGATTGCGACCATTTACGCCGAAGCGCTTCGTGCCAACGGTATCGACGTTACCGAGAAGTTGAACATCGGTAGCCGAGAACTCTATGTACCGGCACTGCGCGACGGTTCCATCGATCTGATCCCCGAGTATTCCGGCGCCTTGTTGCAATATCTGGACAGCAAGACAACGGCGACGGCTTCAGATGAAGTATCCGCTGAAATCGATGCGAAATTGCCCAAGGGTCTGGTGGCTCTCGAGCCCTCGCCCGCAGAGGACAAGGATGTACTTGCCGTCAAACAGGAGACGGCGGAAAAGTATTCGCTGGAGACCGTCGAGGATCTGGTGCAGCATGCCGACGAGTTGACTCTCGGCGGACCGCCGGAATGGAAGACGCGCGAAAACGGCGTCGCCGGCTTGAAGACCAAATACGGCCTGACATTCCGGGAGTTCCTGGCACTCGATGCAGGTGGACCCCTCACGCTCAATGCGCTTCTGAGCGGGCAGATACAGGTTGCCGATGTCTTCAGTACCGATCCTGCGATGCGCTCGGAGAACTTGGTTGCACTCGAGGATACGAAGCACCTCTTCCTCGCGGAGAACATCACACCGATCATCAACGAGTTGAAGGCTCGCGATGACGTCCGCTCAGTGCTCGCGGGGGTTTCGGCGGCGCTGACCACCGAAGATCTCATCGAGATGAACCAGCGCGTTGCCGATCTCGACGACATGAGTGACATCGCTCAGGACTGGTTGCAGGAGAACTCCCTGGTGCCATGATCGAAGGCCGGGGTGGCGTCCTTGTCGTCGGCCGAACAGACGATATCGATTCGACCCCGCTCGGGGTAGCGTCGCGAAGTCAGGCATGCCTCGACCTCGCGGCGAGCCGTTCCGACCAAGGATGCCGACATGCCGAGAAGCCGACCGCGCACACCCATTGGACGAGTTCGGAACGGCGCAGCCACTACAACCACGGTTGTAGTGGCCGGCGTGTGTCTGGCATCAGGCTGGAACGCCCATGCAGTTTCCGAGTTGCGCTGTAGTTCCGTTCACGACGCCTGGTGGCACCGGACGGGCAATTCTCACCAGCGAGGGCGTCACCGTCATCGAATCACCGCCGGGAACGCTGACCGACCGCGGCGTCGGTGACGGCTCACCGTGGCTCAAATCGAATCGGCCTACGGCAACGATCATTCGACACGGACGATTCAGACTGAGTCAGGCCAATCGATCTTCGTCACCACCGGTGATCCGGGGCAAGTCGGTAATGGCGACCCCGGAGGGTTGATCGGCTTTTCGATTCACGACGGTACGGTCGGGCCTCCTGTGATCGGTGGTGTCCCCGGCTTCGAGTACTGCTCGGGCAACTCGTCGACTTCGACTTCACGATTGCCGACGGCATCCACATCCGAGGGGTGCGGAACGATCACGTACCCCGAGACAGGCGTTGTCGCCGCCATCGGCAATCTGCAAGGCGGCATCACTTGTGAGGTGGCAAAGGACATAGTTTGGAGTGCTCGGACAGAACTCGTGGAATCAGTTTTCAGGCAGTCCCGTAGATCTGCTGGAGGCGCGCCGAGGCTAGCGCTGAACCGGCACGTGCTTCGTGACTATCCGGTGGATCAGACGAGCAGCCGTTCGGGCAGTGCGATTGTCGACGTCGAGGCTCGGGTTCAGTTCGGCGACATCGAGAACCGCGAGTTTTCCGCTGGACGTGACTCGGTCACATACGTATTGGATGGTTTCGAGGCTGACTCCGTAGGCCGCAGGTGCGCTGACGCCCGGCGCCACAGCTGCAGGCAGGACGTCGAGGTCGATGGTCAGGTAGACCAGATCGACGTCGTCGAGGAAGTCTGCGAGGAACTGATCCACGACGCCTCGGCCGATCGCTCCGCATTCTTCGTCGAGCAGATAGCGAACACCGAGGCGGTGAGCCGTGTCGAACAGTGCCGTGGTGTTGCTCGGTTGGCTGATTCCGATCACGCTGTACTGATGCGAGGTGCCTGCCGCGGCTTCGTCCTCGGCGATCTGACGAAAGGGTGTGCCGGAGCTGGGTATCGGATCGCCCCGCAGGTCGAAGTGCGCATCCAAGTTGAGGATTCCGAGTTTGGCTCCGGCGGTTCGCAACTCGGAGCCCGCGACGCCGAGGTATGTACCGTAGGCGATTTCGTGTCCTCCCCCGAGAACCACGGGGAAGTGTCCCGAATCAAGCGCAGCGCTGACGGCGTTCCCGAGTGCGGCCTGACCGGCCTCGAGTTCTTCACCCGACACGGCAACGGTTCCCGCGTCCTGAATCTGCAGTGGTTCGGCCAGCGCCATGGAAGCCAACCCGGCTCGCAAAGCGTCGGGGCCATCCGCGGCACCGCGGCGGCCCTTGTTGCGGCGGACTCCTTCGTCGCTGGAGAATCCGATCAGAACACAGTCGCCGGGAGCTGTTTCGGCTGAATACGGTTGCACGGCATGATGCCACCGCAGATGCTCGGCAGTGGTGCCGTCGGAGCGCCCGGTCCACGGCTTGGGTTCGATGTCGACTGCGATCTGATGTGCCACGACGGCCTCCCGGTGAGTGTATTTCAGTAGCTTGTGGCGAGTGCGCCGTTTTTCCAGACCTCGCGCACCAGAGGGACGCCCGGGCGGTAGGCGAGGTGGAGGTACGACGGTGCATCGAGCGCGATGGCGTCGGCACGTGTTCCGAGAGAAAGGGTTCCGACGTCGGTGCGCTGCAGCGCCCGGGCGCCTCCTGCAGTGGCTGCCCAGACTGCCTCGGCGGGTGTCATGTGCATGTCTCGCACCGCAATTGCTATGCAGAACGGGAGGCTGGTGGTGTAGCAGGTGCCGGGATTGCAGTCGGCGCCGAGAGCTACTGTGACGCCGGCGTCCAGCAGTGCGCGGGCGTCGGGGTACTTGTTGCGGGTGGAGAAGTCGGCACCTGGCAACAGTGTTGCGACGGTGGAACTCTGAGCCAGGGCGTCGATGTCCTCGGCGGTGACGTAGGTGACGTGATCGACGGACGCGGCTCCCATCTCGACGGCGAGCTGAACTCCTGGCCCTTCGCCGAGTTGATTGCCGTGGACGCGGGGGATCAGTCCAGCGGCGACGCCTGCGCTCAGGACTGCATGTGCCTGTTCGCGGTTGAACGCGCCTCGCTCGCAGAAGACATCGATCCACTTCGCGTGTGGCGCACAGGCAGGGATCATCTCGTCGCACGCCATGGCGACGTAGTCATCGGCGCGACCGGCATATTCGGGTGGTGGAACGTGGGCGGCCAGCAGTGTGACCTCGTCGGTGAACTGTCCGGCGATCAGTGCGCTGCGTAGTTCGCTCTCGGTGTTCTGCCCGTATCCGGTCTTGCATTCGACGGTTGTGCTGCCCGAGCGCAGGGATTCGTCGAGTAGGCGTCGAACATTGGCCTGCAATTGTTCGTCGGTGGCCGAGCGCGTCGCTTCGATGGTGTTGCGAATACCGCCGGCGGCGTACTTCTCGCCCGCCATGCGAGCTGCGAATTCCTCGGCCCGCTCGCCACCGAACACCAGGTGCGAGTGACTCTCCACGAATCCGGGGAGCAGGGCCCGACCGCCGATATCCTGACCGATATCGGCAGCCGGGGCGTCGGCGGAATCGCCGACCCAAGCAACAACGCCCTCGTCGAAAACGATTGCCGCGTCGTGTCGTACGCCGAGCTTGCCCTCACCCAGAGTCGGGTCATTGGTGACGAGGGTTCCGATGTTGGTCAGAACTGTGGTTCGAGAACCATTCGTGGTCAATGTAATTCCTAACTCAGGGTGAGGTGGTGGAGCTGTTTCAGTTCTCGGTCATCGGGATGCGGACGCCGCGCGTGGCCGCCGTGTCGATGGCGTGGTCGTATCCTGCATCCGCATGCCGGATGACGCCCATCCCGGGATCGTTGGTGAGAACTGCTTCGAGCTTCTTGGCTGCGAGTTCGGTGCCGTCGGCGATGCACACCTGTCCCGCGTGGATGGAGCGTCCCATACCGACGCCGCCGCCTTGGTGGAGTGAAACCCACGAAGCGCCGGACGCGGTGTTGACCAGGGCGTTGAGCAGCGGCCAGTCGGCGATCGCGTCGGACCCGTCGATCATCGATTCGGTTTCGCGGTACGGCGAGGCGACCGATCCGGAGTCGAGGTGATCGCGGCCGATGGCGATCGGTGCGGAGAGCTCGCCCGAGGCCACCATCTCGTTGAACTTGAGGCCGGCGAGGTGGCGCTCACCGTATCCGAGCCAGCAGATGCGAGCCGGAAGGCCTTCGAAGGCAACCTTTTCGCCGGCCATGGTGATCCAGCGGCGCAGGTGCTCGTTCTCGGGGAAGAGTTCGAGGATGGCCTTGTCGGTGGCCTCGATGTCCTTGGGATCACCCGAGAGCGCTGCCCAGCGGAAGGGGCCGAGTCCTTCTTCGAAGAGCGGACGGATGTAGGCGGGAACGAATCCGGGGAAGTCGAATGCACGGTCGTAGCCGGCCTTGCGGGCCTCGTCGCGGATGGAGTTGCCGTAGTCGAATACCTCGGCGCCGGCGTCCATGAATCCGACCATGGCCTTGACGTGTGCGGCCATCGCGTTGCGGGAATCTTCGGTGAACTTCTGCGGATCCTTCTCCGACATGGTCTTCATGTCGCCGAAGTCGATGCCGATCGGCAGGTAGGCGAGGGGATCGTGCGCCGAGGTCTGGTCGGTCACGATGTCGATGGGGGCCTTCATCTCCAGCAGCGCCGGGAAGATCTCTGCCGCATTGCCTTCGAGGCCGATGGAGAGCGGCTTCTTGGCATCGCGTGCCGCGGTCGCCAGTTCGAGCGCGTGCTCGATGCTGTCTGCCTTGGTGTCGAGGTACTTGTGGGCGATACGACGGTCGATGCGGGTGATGTCGCAGTCGACGCAGATCGCGACGCCGTCGTTCATAGTGACGGCGAGAGGCTGAGCGCCGCCCATGCCGCCGAGACCCGCAGTGAGGGTGATCGTTCCGGCGAGTGAGCCGTTGTAGCGCTTCTTCGCGATGGCGCCGAAGGTTTCGTACGTACCCTGCAGGATTCCCTGGGTGCCGATGTAAATCCAGGAGCCTGCGGTCATCTGGCCGTACATGGTCAGGCCGAGGTCTTCGAGACGGCGGAACTCTTCCCAGTTCGCCCAGTCACCGACCAGGTTGGAGTTGGCGATCAGCACTCGCGGTGCCCACTCGTTGGTGCGGAAGACACCGACCGGCTTGCCGGACTGCACCAGCATGGTCTCGTCGTTCTTCAGCGTCTTCAGCGTGGCGACCATGGCGTCGAAGGCAGCCCAACTACGCGCTGCGCGACCGGTTCCGCCGTAGACGACGAGGCTGTCCGGGTGCTCGGCAACATCGGGGTCGAGGTTGTTCATGAGCATGCGCAGGGCACCCTCCTGCTGCCAACCGAGCGTCGTGAGCTCGGGGCCGCGGGGAGCACGGACGGGGCGCGGCTCGTGGCCGGGGGTGCTGATTTCCATTGTGTTCTCCTAGCTTGCTGAAGTTCGAAAGACGTTGGGGGATCAGACGCGAGAGTCGGTCATCGCGGTGTGATCGGGGTAGATCATCGACGAAGGGGGATTGCTCGTGCGCTTGGCGAGTGGGTAATAGATCAGCCCGGTGAACACGATGCCGACCAGCCACGAGATGTCGGCGCCGCCGAGCATGTCCGTGACGGGGCCGGTGTACATCTTCTGGGCGAGGAACGGGATCTGGGCGAGAACGCCGGCGGCGTAGCAAGCCAATGCGGTGAAGTTCCATGCTCCGTACCGACCGTTGACGTCGTACAGCGCCGGAATGTCGATGCGTTCCTTGGAGATCAGGTAGTAGTCGATCAGATTGATCGCACTCCACGGCGTGAACACCATCAGCAACACCAGGACGAAGTTCTTGAAGTTGTCCAGGAAGTCGGCGCTGGCGGCGATGGCGATCAAGACCGAGACCGCAGTGAAACCGAGGATGTAGAGGGTGCGCGCGGTGCTCGAGATTCGCGACTGTCCGTTGAAGGCGGTGACGGTGGTCAGGATCGACATGAATCCGCCGTAGGCGTTGAGCACGTTCACCGTCAGCTTGCCGACCAGGATGACGAAGTAGATCAGGAAGGCGATGGCAGCGGGTCCGGCCAGATCTCCCATGAAGCCGACCTGGTTACCCAGGAACGCGTCGCCGGCGCAGGCCGCGACGAGAGCGCCGAAGGTCATGGACCACTGCGATCCGATGACACTACCGAGGAACGTCGACCAGAACGTGGTGCTCTCGGAAGTGCTGCGCGGCAGGTAACGCGAGTAGTCGGCGACGTACGGGCCGAAGGTGAGCTGCCAACCGGCACCCAGCGAGATCGCGAGCAGGAAGGTGACTATGTCGAAGCCCTTGATGCCGACGTACGAGGCGACGTCGTACTCGAGGAACAGTCGAACGGCCAGGTAGGAGAATCCGACGATGCCCACGACGGTGGCGATCCTGCCGACGATGTGGATCAGCTTGTAGCCGGTGACCGCGACGAATGCGGTGAGGAGACCGAAGACGACGATGCCGACGGTGGGGCTGTCGATGTGCAGGATCTTGTTGACGGCCTGTCCGGCCAACACGGTGCCGGTGGCAGCGAAGCCGAGGTACATCAGGATGACGAGAACAAGCGGTACGACTGCTCCCTTGACGCCGAACTGGGCGCGACTCGAGATCATCTGGGGGAGGCCCATACGCGGGCCCTGTGCGGAGTGAAGCGCCATGACAGCGCCACCGAAGATGTTGCCGATCAGAAGTCCGACGATCGCCCAGATGGCGTCCGCGCCGAATACGACGGCGAGAGCGCCGTCGACGATTGCAGTGATCTGCATGTTGGCGCCGAACCAGAGAGTGAACTGGCTGCGCGGGGTGCCGTGTCGTTCTGCATCCGGGACGACGTCGATAGTGCGTCGTTCCGGAGTGAGGATGACCTCGGCCGGTCCATCGTGAGTCATAGGCCTGTCTTTCTGCTGCGAGCCCGTCGAGCGACGGAATCGACGTCGGGGTATTGCCCACCTTCTTCGTGCTTGGTGCTTTGCGCCTTGTGCTTTGTGCGCTGGGTCACTGTCACTGCGGATGAATGTATATGCCTGTATATACAGGCGTCAATACCCGGGACCCGTTTTCGCGTAAATGCTGTGTAACACCGCGCGAGAAATCAGAAACCCTTACCCGGGTTGAGGATTCCGAGCGGGTCGAAGGCAGCCTTGATCGATCGGTGCAGTTGCATGCTGTCCTCGCCGAGCTCGAGAGAGAGCCAGCGACGCTTCAGAACGCCGACGCCGTGCTCTCCGGTCAGAGTTCCGCCGAGTTCGAGAGCACGCCGGAAGACCTCGTCCGCGGCGGTCCACACGGCTTCGGGGACCGAGCCGTCGGCAGTGCGGTCGAAGACGAAGGTCGGATGGACGTTGCCGTCACCAGCATGCGCGACAGTCATGATCTTGACCATGTACTCGGCGGCCGCTCGGTCGATACTCTCGAGCATGTCGGGCAGTTTCGACCGCGGGACCCCGACGTCTTCCACGAGACATTGCCCGAGTCGTTCGGAAGCCGGATAGGCGAGTCGACGAATCTCGAGTAGCTGTGCGGCTTCTGCCGCGTCCTGCGAGACGGCGACAAAATCGGCGCCCGCCCTCTCGAAGTGTTTCTGCATCGCCGCGGCTGCTGCGTCGGCATCGACCCCGTCGGCCTGTGCGATCAGCATCGCGGCGGTGTTGTCTTCCAACCCGATTCGTTTCCAGTCGTCGACGGCGCGCAGCGTTGCTCGATCGATCAGCTCCAGCAGGCTCGGCCCGATTCCGTCGCGAACGACCGCGGCAACCGCGTCCGCTGCGGAGCGGAGAGAATCGAAACTGCCGACGACGGTGACCGGTGCTCTCTTGGGCTTGGGCTGCAACTTCAGCGTGGCACTCGTGACGACTCCGAGTGTTCCTTCCGAACCGACGAGAAGACTGGTCAAGTCGTATCCCGCAACACCTTTGACGGTCCTTCGGCCTGTCCGCACGATCCGACCGTCGGCGAGCACAACCTCGAGACCCAGGACTGAATCGCGGGTGACGCCGTACTTCACGCAACGCAGTCCACCGGCGTTGGTGGCGATGTTTCCGCCGATCGTGGAGATCTCGAAACTGCTCGGATCAGGGGCGTACATCAGCCCGTACTCGTCTGCTGCTCGACTGATGTCGGCGTTGATCACCCCGGCTTCCACGACAGCGAGTTGATCGTCCGGATTGACCTCGAGAATCGAGCGCATGCGAGTGGTCGAGATGACCAGGCAGCCCTCGACGGCTGCCCCGCCGCCCGCCAAACCGGTTCCCGCACCGCGGGTTACCACCGGGACACGGTGAGCAGTAGCCCATTTCAGCGCCTCGGAAATGTCGGCCGCAGTTTCGGCGAGCATGACGGCCGCCGGATGGCCGGGTTCGGCGAGATGGGCCTCGTCACGGCGGTACGAGTCCATTACCGCAGGGTCGGTGATCAGGCGACTCGAACCGATCGACCGAGCAAGTTCGTGGACGGACATTCTTTTCTCCAGTCGGTCAAAGGTTGTGTGCGAGTGCATCCACAGCGGCGATCACGGCGTCTTCTGCTGCCCGCTCACCTACGGTCACCCGCACACCCTCGCCGGGGAACATCCGGACCGAGACACCCTGCGCGACGCAGGCCGCTTCGAGTGCAGAAGCTCTCTTGCCGAGAGGGATCCACACGAAGTTGGCACCGCTCGGGACCGTCTCGACGCCGCGCAGAGCCAATTGCTCACGTAGGTGAGAGCGACCCGCGGTCACCGTTTCGACTATCGAATCGGTGTGTGCCGGATCGGTCAGGGCCGCGCAGGCTGCGGCCTCGGCAACGGCGCTGAGCCCGAAGGGCGGTGCAGCGCTGCGAAGATCCGCTGCGATCGCCGAGTTGGTGACGGCATAGCCGGCACGAAGTCCGGCCAATCCGTAAGCCTTGGAGAAGGTTCGGAAGACGACGATGTTGGGAAAGGCTCGAAGCAGGTCGACGCCGTCGACATCGCTGGTCGCGAACTCCCGGTAAGCCTCGTCCAGAAGGATGAGGACGTCACCCGGGATCGAGCGGGCGAACGAGACGAACTCCGCGGTCGAGAACTCGCTTCCGGTCGGATTGTTGGGGTTGCAGACGAGTACTGCGCGGGTCTGCGGCGTCACGGCTGCCGCCATTGCACTCAGATCGTGCCGATGTTCGGAATCGAGTGCGACGGGGACACCGCTCGCCCCGGCGATTCCGATCAGTATCGGGTACGCCTCGTAGCTGCGCCACGGGTAGACGACTTCGGTGCCAGGGCCCGTGTATGCGGTCAATACCTGCTGGAGCAGTGCCAACGACCCGGCGCCGACCAGTACCTGGTCGTCGCCCACGCCCAGACGGTCGCTCAACCGGGCTATCAGTGTGTCGCCGAACAGCGACGGATACAAGTGCGAGTGTGAGGCCGCGAGATTGACGGCCTCGAGAATGGCCGCCGAGGGTGCAACCGTCGACTCGTTGCTCGACGCCCGCCACCGAACCTGCTCGAGGCCGGCGGCTTTGGAGTATCGAGGAAGCGCTTCGATTTCGGGTCGGGGGCGAGGCCTCAGCGCACCGGGCGCGCTCATGCCAGGGCGCCGATCGCGTTCTCCGCAGCCGCAACAAGTGCACCCGATGCCGCCAAGTCCACCGCGGCCTCGATCTCGGGGGACAGGAAGCGATCGGTACCCGGCCCCTGCACCTTCTCGCGCAGGGTCCGAAGGACGGCTCCGGTGGCGGGGGAGGGCTCGAGTGGGGAGCGCAAATCGATTCCTCTTGCTGCAGTCAGTATCTCGATCGCGAGAACTCGGGTGAGACCGTCGATGGACCGGCGGAGCTTGCGTGCACCCGACCATCCCATGGAGACGTGATCTTCCTGCATGGCCGAGGAGGGAATCGAATCGACACTGGCCGGGCTCGCGAGTCGCTTGAGTTCGGACACGATGGCAGCTTGTGTGTACTGCGCGATCATCAGTCCGCTGTCGACACCGGGGTCGTCGGCGAGGAAGGGGGTCAGACCGTGATTGCGTGCTACGTCGAGGAAGCGGTCGGTTCGGCGTTCGCTGATACCCGCGACATCCGCGGTCACGATGGCGAGGAAGTCCAAGACGTAGGCCACGGGAGCTCCGTGGAAGTTACCGTTGGATCGAACCCGTCCGTCGAGGGTGACAACGGGATTGTCGACAGCACTGGCCAATTCGCGCCCGGCGACGAGGCGGGCGTGATCGACGGTGTCGCGTGCGCCGCCGGCGACCTGCGGTGCGCACCGCAGTGAGTACGCGTCTTGAACCCTGGTGCAGTCAGGGCCCGCATGGCTGGCGACGATCGGGGAATCGGCAAGCAGACGCACCATGTTCGATGCGGCCGCGCCCTGGCCGGGGTGGGGGCGAAGCGCTTGGAGGTCCGCGGCGAACACCTGATCGGTGCCGAGCAAGCCCTCGACGCTCATGGCGGCAGCGATGTCGGCCAACTTGAGCAGATGATCGAGATCGGTGATCGCAAGGGCCAGTTGACCGAGCATCCCGTCGGTACCGTTGATCAGTGCGAGGCCTTCCTTCTCGGCCAGAACCACCGGTTCGAGACCATGGGCAGCCAATGCCGTTGCCGCATCGGTGAGTTCACCGTCGGCGGTGCGGACGGAACCTTCACCGATGATTGCCATCGCCACATGCGCCAGTGGTGCCAGATCTCCCGAGCATCCGAGGCTGCCGTATTCGTGCACCACCGGGGTGATGCCTGCGGTGAGTAGGTCGGCGTACGCCTGTGCGACTACAGGGCGCACTCCGGTTCGCCCGGTGGCGAGCGTCGAAAGACGCAGAAGCATCAAGGCCCGGATCACTTCGCGTTCGACTTCCGGTCCCGAACCTGCCGCATGTGAGCGGATCAGGCTGCGCTGCAACTGTGTCCGCAGATGCGCCGGAATGTGCCGAGTGGCAAGTGCGCCGAATCCGGTGGAAACTCCGTAGACCGGTGTGGGGTCTGCGGCCAGCGCTTCGATGCGTGCACGACTTTCGGCGATCGCGGCCAGTGATTCCGCGGTCAATGCAACGCCGTATCCGTTGCGCGCGACGTCGACGACGTCGGCGATGGTGACAGCGCCGATTCCGACCTCGATGGTTCGGGTGGCTGTCTGGGTGGCAGGGGTGGCGTTCATGGGACTCCAATGATGATGCGTGGCTATCTAACAAAGTCTTGTATACGAGACTCTAGTCTTGAATATGAGACGAAAACAAGGCCCACAGAGTGCGAAACGGAGAATTTTGTTACATGTCTGCGGTCGGGGTCTCCACCATTCGATCTCCGAGATCGGCGGAGAACTCGGCGCTGACGGTGCGCACTCGGTCGGCGATCAGGGCACTCTCCTCGGCCGATTTGGAGCCGGAGAGGAAGGTGACGCCGAGAGCTGCGACCGGACGACCGTCCCGTGTGATCACGGGGCTGGCGATGCAGTTGATCCCGGATGTCGTCGCATTCTCTTCGACCGCATATCCGCTCTCACGTGCTGCGGCGAGCAGTTCTCGCAGTTCGGCGAGCGTCGACGGTCCCGTTCCGGTCCGCGTCGGCCAGGTGTACCCCTCGTAGAGCGCGCTGATCTGTTCCACGTCCAGACGGCTCAGAATTGCCCGCCCGACTGCGGTGAGATGCGCCGGAAGGCGGGTCCCGATCTCGGTCACCAACCGAACGCCGGGCTTCAGAGGTTCACGTTTGTCGAGGTAGATGACGTCAGAACCCTGAAGTACCGCCAGATGGGAGGTCTCGTCGGTCGACTGAGTGAGTGCCAGCATGAATCGTTGGCCCTCACGGTGAAGTGGGCCGGACCGCATGTACGACGCACCGACTTCGAACGCCGAGACACCCAGGGTCCAGGCGCGTTGATCAGCCCAGTACGAGACGAACCGTCGATCCCGCATGACATTGAGGAGGTGATGCGTCGTACTCTTCGGCAGCTCGAGGGCGCTGGAGATTTCTGCCGTCGCCAGCGGCACACCCCGGCGGGCCAGGAGATCGAGCACGTCGAGCACGCGCTCAGCAGATTTCACGCGGCTCGTCGTCATATGGGGTGTGTCCTTACGGGTAGGGCTGAGGTGGGAGCGGGGAACCACATTGTCTCGGATACGAGACTGAATCGCCAAGTGCTCGGGGTGGTCAGGGAGTCTGGTTGCCGAGTTCCGCGGACAACCGGGCGCAGTGCTCCACCAAGACACGACCGTGGCTGGCGCAGACCTCGTCCGTCAGACGGAATGTCGGGCCGACGACGCTGAGCGCTCCGGCTATCTGACCGACCGCGTTGTAGATCGGCGCGGCAACTCCGGTCGAGTGATCCTCGATGGTGTCGTGCGCAATGGCGTACCCGCTCTCGCCTACCTTGCCGCTCAACGCTGCGCCGACGGCGGTGCCGTCCAGGGGAACGCTCTGGCCCACCCACCCCATGTGGCGGATCGCGTGCGTGCCCTCGATCTGATCGAGATACAGCGCAGTGTCTTTCGGTCCCTTCGTCGACAGGTAGGTCGACTCTCTCGTGGTTTCGGCGATGGCCTTCATCGCGGGCCGCGCTCTCGGCAACAGTTGATTGTCACCGAGTGCGCGAGCCCCGATCTGTAGTAGCCGCGGGCCGACGCGATAGACGTTGTCCTCGCCGCGGACGACGAACTCGGTTTGTTCGAGGCTTCTGATCAGGCGAAGCGCGGTACTGGTTGCCAGATCGGTTGCCTTGGCGGCGTCGCCGAGCGTCAACCCGCCGTGCTCGACGATCGCACCGAGAAGTTCGAACGTGCGATTCGCGCTGCGGGTCACGTCGCCGGGGGCCATGTCCTACTCCAAGTGCCGAGGGATGTCTGCGCTGAATCTATCGCGAGCCCGGCAGTACCTCACCGTGGTGCTCGTCCAGCAGGGGACTGCGGCGGACATCGGGGCGTCGGCTATCACCGAACACGACGGGTTGTCGTACGTAGGAGATTTTTCCTGCTACCGGGTGCTCGAACGATTCGACGACTCCGCGATACTCGGCCTGCGCGGAGGTGAGTGCCTGCTGGACGTCCCAGATTTCCGAGCCGGCGAGGCCCGCGTCGCCGAGAATACCGACCACGTCGGCGACGGTCTTTCCGGCAGCCCAGTTTTCGATCTCCTTGCGCAGTGCCGGTTCGTTCTCGGTCCGGGCGGTGTCGTCGGCAAATCGAGGATCTGCGATCAGGTCGACGCGATTCATCGTCTGCGCCAGCTTCTCGAAACCCGACTGGCTCGCAACCGCGAGGACGAAGAGTCCGTCGTCGGCCTTGTAGGTGTCGAACGGTGTTGACACCGGATGACGGTTGCCGACGCGTGGGGGAGTGAGCCCGGTGGATTGCAGTTGGCTGTGTGCTGTCGGCAGCATGGCGAGCATGCTGTCGAACATCGCGACGTCAAGGTGCTGCCCGAGTCCGCTCGCCCGTGCACTCAGCAGGGCGGTACTGATTCCCCAGGCGGCGAACAGCCCGGCGACCAGGTCTCCGAACGACTCACCCAACCGTGTCGGCCCGGATTCCTCCGAACCGGTGATGCTCATGATGCCCGAAAGAGCCTGGACTACAAGGTCGTAGGCGGCGGCTCCGGACATGGGCCCGTCCTGTCCGAAACCGGAGATGGACGCGTACACGATCCGCGGATTGCGAGCCCGCGCAGCCTCGTAGTCGATTCCCAGGCGCTTGGTGACTCCCGGGCGAAAGTTTTCGACGACGACGTCGGCGGTCTCGATGAGCGTTAATAGCGCCTCACGGTCCTCGTCGTTCTTGAGGTTGAGTGCCACCGAACGCTTGCCACGATTGAGCACGTTGAAGTAGATGCTCTCGCCGTCGCGGAACGGGCCGAGGTGCCGAGAGTCTTCACCGTGTTCGGATTCGATCTTGACGACGTCCGCACCGGCGTCGGAAAGCAGTGCGGTGCAGTAGGGTCCGGCAAGGACGCGCGAGAGGTCGATGACCCGGATGCCGTCGAGTGGGGGAAGTGCAGTCATGTCCGCGCCTTTCAGAACTCGGTGGAACGCGGCGACGGAGCATTGCCGGCAATGGTGAGCAACTGGATCTGCGAGGTGCCCTCGAAGATGCGGAGAATGCGGCAATCGCGGTACAGGCGTTCGATTTCCGATTCGCGCATGAAACCTGCGCCACCGTGGATCTGTACGGTTTGATCGACGATCGAGAAGCAGGCTTCGGTGGCGACGTACTTCGAAATCGATGCGGCGCGGCGGATGTCCTGACCGGCGTCCTTGACGTCGGCGGCCCAGTCTGCGGTGACGCGTGATGCGACAAGTTGCGCGTCGCAGCCACCGAGGAGTAGCTGGATTGCCTGGAAGTCGAAGATCGGCGTGCCGAACTGCTTTCGCTCCGTTGCGTACTCGCGTCCCAGTTCCCAAGCGCGCAGAGCGATGCCGTTTGCCATTGCCGCTACGTCGATGCGTGCTCGGTTCAGGGCGGTCAAGGCAATGTTGCCGCCGCGACCTTCGGTGCCGATCACGGAGTCGAGCGGCAGAACGACGTCGTCGAGGTAGACGGTGTACGTCGGGGCCGAACGAATTCCCATCTTGTCCTGCGGCTCCGAGTAGCTGATTCCCGGAGTTCCCTTGGGGACGACGAAGGCGGTGATGCCTCGGAATCCTGCGCTCGGGTCCGTCTTGGCGAAGAGCACGACCAGGTCGGCTTCCTTGGCGTTGGAGATGTACGTCTTCGATCCGGAGAGATGCCAGCCGTCGTCCTCGCGTCGGGCGACGGTACGCATCGAGGCGATGTCGGAGCCGGCATCGGGTTCTGTGAGTGCAAAGCCGGCCAGTAGTTCGCCCGACGCGAGTTGAGGCAACCAGCGATGCTTCTGCTCTTCGGAGCCGCCGACGAGAATCGGCTCGAGGCCCAGGTAGTGCGCGGTGTAGATCGATGCCAGCGCGGCGTCGGTACGTGCAACTTCTTCGATGGCGACCAGTTGGGTTCGTGTCGACAGACCCAGCCCACCGAATTCCTCGGGCACGGAAATGCCCATGAGGTCCTGCTGCCCGAGGCGCTTGACCAGCTGCGCCGGGAACTCCTTGGACTCGTCGCGTGCGGCTGCTCCTGGGTGGATCTCGGCGTTGGCGAAGGCTCGGACAGTGCTGCGGAACTCTGCGAGATCGACGCTGTCGGTGTCGGGCGCGGTCTGGGTAGTCACGGGGGCTCCTTCGAGGCGGAATAGTTACGAATTTCATCTAATGAAATCTAATTGCCACTAGTTGGCATGGACTGACTATGGCCGAGGGTGGCGAATTTGTCCAGGGGTGAATTTGTTGTGTCGCGGCTCACGTTCTGCAATGATCAACTTGTCTAAGCCTGTATAGACAAGTTGATTGCGGATCGAACCCACTACAAGTCGGAAGCAGCGTGGCTTTCGGCGGAAGGTGCTGACATGAGCCTCGTTTCAGTCGACACGACACCGGACTCCGAGAATGTGAGGAGGGTG
Organism: Rhodococcus sp. MT28; assembly: GCF_058792695.1. NCBI lineage: Bacteria > Bacillati > Actinomycetota > Actinomycetes > Mycobacteriales > Nocardiaceae > Rhodococcus > Rhodococcus sp. MT28. The sequence goes on along the minus strand of NZ_JBXAFD010000001.1, from coordinate 1,058,678 downwards.
TCCAGTACGTATTTCGAGGGCTTGTCGGCGGACCGATACGCTGCGCTCGCCGAAGACCGCAAGCTGGCGATTGTCGCCGCGCACATGGACCTTTCGCGTCGACGAGGACACAACTCGTCGATCTCGCGACTCGCGCCGGCCGGGGAGTTAGGGGATGGCCCCGCGATTCAATACGTCGGCGACGACATGCCGCAGCTCGTCGAAGCGGTCTTGGCGACACTTGCCCGTGCCCGCGTGGAACCTGAATTCGTGGTGCACCCCGTGCTTCGCACAGCCGTACAACCGGCGCACAGCACCGAAGACGCCCGGGCCGGGGAGCGCACCGAATCATGGATCCACATAGGACTACCCGCACACTGTTCGGACGCGCAGGCGCAGGTGATCGCGGACGACGTCGCCGGAATCCTCGACCGTATCGCGCGTGCCTTCCGCGATTCCGTGCCCCTGCGGGACCTCGTCGACGAGGCGCGCGAGCAACTGGACTCGAACGGCTACGCCGAAGAAGCTGACTTTCTCCGGTGGTGCAGCGCCGGAAACTTCAGTGTCATCGGTGGTGCGCGAACTGTCGACAGTGACGAGCCGTACGCCATCGGCGTGCTCCCCGATCCAACCGGCTCTTCGGATTCGAAAGCGGCGCCCCTCGCGATTGCAGTGGTGTACCTCCGGCAAGGGTTCGGTGGATCCGAATACGCCACCGAGATCGACGTGTCCGTCGGCGACCGTGCGTACCGATTCGTCGGGTTCTTCACCGCGACCGGTATCGTCGCCGACGTCAGGCGAACCCCGCTCGTGCGAGGACGCGTCGCAGACATCTTCGAGGCCTCAGGATCCACCGTCGATTCGTTTGTCGGACAATCGATGCTGGCAGTGATTCAGTCGATTCCGGTCACAGTGCTCCTGGCGGCCGAGCCGGCCCGAATCGCGGACGCGCTGGACGAACTCACTTCCGTGGACGGCCGCACATCGATCCATCTGTTCTTGCAACCGGTGGGAAGTTCCCCGGCGACAGGGCGAGATCAAGAGTTGTCGGCTTTGCTCTTCGTTCCGCGAGAGAAATTCAGTACGACGATCAGAACAACGGCCGAGTCGGTACTCGCCGACGCACTCGGTGCCCACAATATCGAGTTCTCCAGTCGAGTCTCGGAATCCCCCTTGGCCGTCGTACATTTCACGGCCACAGTCGGCGGCGGCGCGAACTTCGCGTCGGCGCGACAAGCACGGGAGATTCGGGACCTCGTCGTCGACGCGTGCCTGACGTGGGACGAACGATTCGTTCTGGATGCTTCGCACTACGACGAGCGGCGCAGGCGTGCTCGGTTCGCCGAGCGCGTTCCGGTGGCATACAAGCAGGATTTCGACGCTGTCCGAGCCGCCGAGGACATGGCGGTGTTCGAGGGCCTCGCGCCCGGAGAAGTAAGTCCACGGTTGGCCCGATCTGTCGACGGACCGGGTACTCACCGTCTCGGGCTGTACGTCTCGGGTGATCCGCTCTCGCTGGGCGAGGTGCTGCCCGTATTGCAGAGCCTGGGCGTCGAAGTGGTCGACGAGCGTCCGTACGAGATCGCACCGGTGGGAACCGAACAGTCCAGGATCTACGAGTTCACGCTCGACTATCCGAGTGCTCCGGTCGAAGGCTTCGACAACTTTGCCGCGCGATTCGCGGCGACGTTTGCCGCGGTTCGAAACGGTGACGCCGAGCCGGACTCGTTCAACGAATTGGTCGCGATCGCGGGACTCGGCTGGAAACAGGTAGTGGTGCTGCGGGCATACGCGGAGTTCTTGCAGCAAGCGGGATTTCCTTACAGCACCGGTCGCGTCGCCGAGGTACTTGCCGATCATCCCGAGATCGCCGGCAGATTGTGCGAATTGTTCGAGAGCCGTTTCGATCCTGGCGTCGTCGACGGAGATCGAGGTGCACGTGCAGCAGCGGACGTGGAAACGGCCGTGGCGCAGGTGCAAGGACTCGACGCCGATCGGATCCTGCGCGCATTGTCCGAACTGGTCCGTAACACGTTGCGTACCAACTATTTCGTGTATCCCACTCAATCGCTCGGCGCGCTCTCGTTGAAGTTCGATTCGGAGAAGCTGTCCGTATTGCCTTTCCCTCGACCGAAGTTCGAGATATTCGTGTACTCACCCGATGTAGCAGGTGTGCACCTTCGTTTCGGTACGGTGGCTCGCGGCGGCTTGCGCTGGTCGGATCGGAAAGAGGACTTTCGCACCGAGGTACTGGGATTGGTGAAGGCGCAGGCAGTCAAGAACGCAGTCATCGTGCCTGTCGGAGCGAAGGGCGGATTTGTCGTCAAACGCCCACCGGTTCCAGGGCGGGGCGCAGACGCAGACCGAGAAGCTGCGTTGGCGGCCGGGATCGATTGCTACCGATCCTTCATTCGCGGACTACTCGATCTGACCGACAACGTCGACAAGCAGAGCGGGGCCGTTGTCGCGGCGCGGCGGGTCGTTCGCCACGACGGAGACGACACGTATCTTGTTGTCGCCGCGGACAAGGGAACTGCGAAGTTCTCCGACATCGCGAACGAGGTTGCCGCGGAGTACGGATTCTGGCTCGGCGACGCCTTCGCGTCCGGCGGGTCGGTCGGCTACGACCACAAAGCCATGGGTATCACGGCCAAGGGCGCCTGGGAAAGTGTCAAGCGGCACTTCCGTGAGCTCGGCGTCGATACCCAGCACGATGACTTCACCGCGGTGGGGATCGGAGACATGAGTGGCGACGTCTTCGGCAACGGTATGTTGTGCAGCAGGCACATTCGCCTGATCGCGGCGTTCGATCATCGGCACGTGTTCGTCGATCCGAACCCGTCGCCTGAGCGCTCGTACGACGAGCGATCACGTCTCTTTGCACTCCCACGATCCTCGTGGGCCGACTACGACCCGACCTTGATCAGTGCCGGCGGCGGAGTGTGGGAACGCTCGGCGAAGCGCGTTCCGATCAGTGACGAGATACGAGAGGCACTGGGCCTCGAGGACGACGTCACCGAACTGACTCCACCGCAACTGATTCGGGCGATTTTGCGGTCCCCGGCAGATCTGTTGTGGAACGGCGGCATCGGAACGTACGTCAAGGCCTCCGGTGAGTCCGACCTAGAAGTCGGCGACAAGAGCAACGACGCCGTTCGGGTGAACGGCAACGAAGTGCGTGCCCGAGTGATCGGTGAAGGAGGCAATCTCGGCCTCACCCAGGCCGGACGGATCGAATACGCACGCGGCGGTGGACGGATCAACACAGACGCCCTCGACAATTCGGCCGGAGTCGATTGTTCCGACCACGAGGTGAACATCAAAATCCTTCTCGACTCCCTGATCAGCTCAGGCGTCGTCACGGACTCACGTCGTGACGCACTACTCGAATCGCTGACCGACCAGGTCGCAGAACTCGTTCTCGCAGACAACCGTTCGCAGAACGAACTGATGGGTACCACGCGGGCGGATGCGGGGGCGATGATCGGTGTGCACGGCAGAGTGATTTCCAACCTCGAATCGCGCGGGATCGTCGACCGTGTCATCGAAGGGTTTCCGACCAAGAAGCAGTTCGCCGCGGCCGAGAAGTCGGGAACGGGGCTGACGTCGCCGGAACTCGCCACACTGATGGCCCACGTCAAGCTCGATCTGAAATCCACGCTGTTGGCGGGAAGCTCGATCGACAACCAGATCTACCGCCAGGTGCTGGCGAACTATTTTCCGGAGGGCGTTCGAGTTGCAGGGGGTGACGCCCTCGACCGGCACCCACTTCGTCGCGAGATCGTCGCGACAGTGCTGACGAACAACGTCATCGATCGAGGCGGCATCACCTATGCGTATCGGCTCGGTGAAGAAGTCGGCGCTGATCCGGAAGACGCAGTACGTGCCTTCACTGTGGTCTCCGAGGTGTTCGGACTGTGGGGGTTGTGGCACGCCATCAGCGAAGCCTCGATCTCGACCGCAGTGTCCGACGAGTTGATCCTGCTCACCAGGCGACTGCTCGACCGGGCGTCACGGTGGATGCTGACACGTCGTCCGCAACCGCTGGCCGTCGGGGCCGAGATCAGCAGATTCGGTGATCGCATCGCGGAGGCGTCGGCAGAGCTCGATGGCTGGCTGGTAGGCGCAGATCAGCGGAACCTGGCTGCGCGAACGGTCCTCATCACGGACAAAGGCGCGCCGGAGAACCTGGTCAGACGAGTGGAGATATTGCTCGATCAGTTCGGACTGCTCGACGTGGTGGAGATCGCGGACCTCGCCGATCGGACGATCTCGGAGACCGGCGAACTCTATTTCCGGCTCGGTGAGCATGTTGGGCTCGTCCCGATGCTCAATCGAGTGTCGGCATTGAGCAAGGACGGAAAATGGAACGCGTTGGCGAGGTTGTCGTTGCGGGACGAGTTGTACTCGACGGTGCGGGCCCTGACCCTCGACGTCTTGGCCGACGCGGAAGCGGGTGACACGACAGCGGAAAAACTCTCGAGGTGGGAAGAAAGGAATGCGTCGAGAATCGAGAGGTCCACTCTCGCGCTCGCAGAGATCGAGGCATCCGGGCAACACGATCTTGCTGCGCTTTCGGTTGCGACGAGCCAATTGCGGCGCATGGTGGGTTAGGTCCGGCGCGGACGCTCTCGGATGGATCGGAAAGGTGCACGAGGCGGATAGACTTCGGAGGCCGAACGGGAGAACCGACTCGGTGGTTTTCGACGAACGGGTGGTGGCGATGGCGATTGCCGAAGTGGACGCAGAACTCGCCGTGCTGTTCAACGAGGCAGGCGGCGAGTCCGCCCCTGCCTACGAACGGGTCAAGAACCTCGTGGTCTCGCAGATCAACTCGGGTCGGTGGACCGAAGGCGATCAGCTGCCTTCGGAGAATCAACTGGTCAGTGCGCTGGGGTTGTCACGAATGACGATCAATCGAGCGCTTCGCGAACTCACCAGCGACGGTCTGATCGTGCGGATGATGGGGGTCGGTACTTTTGTCGCCGCCACGAAGACCGCGTCCCCGCTGTTCGAAGTCAAGAACATCGCCGACGAGATTCAGCGCCGCGGCCACCGTCATCGAACCGAGGTCGTCTTCGTTCGTGAGGAAGAAACCGACCACGGGCAGACGTTCCTTCGTGAATCGGTGGGCAAACGGGTGTTCCATTCGCTGATGGTGCACTTCGAGGACGAAACTCCGATTCAGGTGGAAGACCGATTCGTGAATCCGAACGAGGCGCCCGACTATCTGCGCCAGGACTTCACCGCGATCACCCCCAACAACTACTTGAGTGACGTTGCGCCTCTGGTTCGCGGCGAGCATGTCGTGGAAGCGGTGTTGGGTAGCCCGGACGAATGCGAGCTGTTACGCATCGATCGCGGGGAACCGTGCCTGCTGATTCGCCGCCGCACCTGGTCGGCTAACGGATTGGTCAGCGCGGCGCGCTTGATCCATCCGGGTTCACGCAATCGCTTGGAAGGAACCTTCGAGCGCTGATCGTTTCGAATGGCGAATCCTGAACACTCGCTCGTCCGATTGCACCATTTTCGGGGCCGACTTCGGTGCAATCGACCAGGACGTGACTGCGAGCACACTGAGATCATGGGTGGACGGTTATTGCTTCCGCAACCTCACTTCCCGACGAGTGAGACCTGAGCGGATCCCAGCAACGCCGTCTACGCCGCTCGCTTCCATGATCGAAGGAGTTCGACCTGTGACCGACTTGCCCAAGGACCTACTTGTCGCCCCGAAGTGGCAGGAACGCCTCGACGAACTGGCAGCCAAGCATTCGGTACCGGGCGCGCAGGTCGGTGTGATCGCGCTGGGCGAAGACGGCGCGGCGGACATCCGTGTCATCACCACCGGAGTGACGAGCCTGAACACGCGCGTCGACGTCGACGCAGACACCCTGTTCCAGTACGGATCCGCGAGCAAGATCTGGACGACGACGCTGATCATGCAGCTCGTCGACGAGGGCAAGCTGACGCTGGACACCCTGGTGGTGGAGGTGCTTCCGGAGTTCACGATCGCGGATCCTTCCAACACGAAGGAAATCACGATCCGCCAGTTGCTCACGCACACAAGCGGTATCGACGGAGACCTGTTCAACGACACCGGTGACGGTGACGACTGCGTCGAGAAGTACGTCGACGAACTCGCGACCGCGATCAGCGTCACCGAGCCCGGCGGGCATCTGAGTTACAGCAACGCGGGTTTTGCCGTTGCCGGCCGCATCGTCGAGGTCCTTCGTGAGATGACGTGGGACGAGGCGTTGGTCGAATATCTCTGGAAGCCACTCGGATTGACGCACATCATCACCAAGGCCAAGGACGCGCCGCTGTTCCGCACGGCCGTCGGCCACGTGGCCAACCCGGATCGGACGTCGCCGGACAAGGTGATTCCGACCAAGCAGTGGCTGCTTCCGCGCGGTATCGGTCCGGCCGGGATCATCACCGGATCGGTCAGCTCGCTCCTGACCTTCGGTGCTGCACACATGCGTGACGGACTCGCATTGACGGGTGAACGCATTCTGTCCGAAGAATCCGCGCGCCTGATGCGCACTCCGCAATTCGACCTGACCGCGGTCTCGAGCGTCGATCAGGCCTGGGGTCTCGGCTGGATCCTGTCCGACTGGGGCGGCGTGACGTCCGCGCAGCACGGTGGTGCGACAATCGGCCAGATCACTCGTTTTCACACCTTCCCCGAGCTCGGTCTCGCCATGGCCGTGGTGACCAACTCGCGTGGCGGCGGCGCCCTGGCCCACGACATCGAGAAGGAGATCGCCCAGGAGCTCGATCTCGTTCTGCCGGAACCGAAGTCCGAGCCGAATGCGGAAGACATCGACCTGTCGCACATTCTCGGAACCTATGAATCGACAACCGTGCGAATCGAACTCACGCGCGGCGAGGACGGCGGATTCCAGGTGCAGAACTTCGCCAAGGTCGAGATCGACGGCGAGCCGCCGGCTCCGCCCACCAAGGTCGTACCTCTGTCCGCCTCCAGGTTCTTGATCAGTAACGAGAGCGCTTCGGGTGAGATGGCTCATCTCACGATCGATGGCGAGCAATATCTGTACATGACAAGGCTTTTCAAGAAGATTTCCGACTAGTCGCGGCGATTCTCTCCGCTGAATGAAATCTCGGGCAGGTCGAAGGCGATGAGGGCCCTCGACCTGCCCGCACTACTTTTCGAGGAAAACTCATGATGAAACCTCTCGCTCCTTTTCCGGACGTGAATCACCCCGCGGCACTCGATGCTTACGGCCTTGCGCCGGTCATCGACGGTCACAACGATCTGGCCTGGACGGCTCGCGAAACTGCCGCATACTCGGTGGAGAATCTCGAGAAGGATTCCATCTTCCAAACCGACATCGACAAACTCGGTCGCGGCGGCGTCGGTGCGCAGTTCTGGTCGGTCTACACCCCGTGTGACCGGACGGAGCCAGAGGCGGTTCAGTACACACTCGAACAGATCGACTACGTGTACCGGATGATCGAGCGATACCCGGATACTTTCGAATTCGCGCGTACAGGTGACGACGTGCGTCGCATCTGGAGCGAGGGCAAGGTCGCGTCCTTGTTGGGCGCGGAGGGCGGTCACAGCATCGGCAGCTCGCTCGGTGTTCTGAGAATGATGGCGCGCCTTGGTCTTCGGTACATGACGCTGACGCACAACGACAACACCGGGTGGGCGGACTCCGCGACGGACACTCGAGTACACGGCGGGCTGACCGACTTCGGTCGCGAGATCGTGCGCGAAATGAATCGGCTCGGCGTACTCGTCGACCTGTCGCACGTCTCGGTGGAAACGATGAGAGATGCCATCGAGACGTCGTCGGCGCCGGTGATTTTCAGCCATTCGTCGTGCTCTCAGCTATGCGGTCACCCCCGTAATGTTCCCGACGACGTCATGCGACTGCTCGCGGACAACGGCGGGGTCATCATGATCGCCTTTGTACCCATGTTCCTTTCTGCCGAGTACAACGAGTGGTTCAAAGGCGGGCGAGTCGGCCCACGACCGGCGATGACAGTGGACCATCTCGCCGACCACGTCGAGCATGCCCGAGACGTCGCGGGCATCGACCACATCGGTTTGGGCAGTGACTACGATGGGTTCGACGACTTTCCGGACGGTATGCAGGACGTATCCGGTTTCGCGGTGTTGATAGACCGTCTGGCGGAACGCGGTTGGTCCGCGGAGGACTTGGCAAAGCTGATGGGCAACAACGTGTTGCGTGTGCTCGACGAGACCAGTGCGGCCTCGATGTCGCGCCTTTCCTAGCCGTATCGACGCCCGAGAAGATGAGGATGAGAATGAAGAAGATTCGTACCGTTGCACTGAAGCTGGTTGCTTCGGTGTCCGTAGTTCTGGTTGTGCTGGTATCGATAGCGCTCGTATTCAATGTCGGCTCCAGCAAAGCGAGCGTTCCGGCCGGGGAGACGGGCAACCAGTTCGTGTCCGTCGACGGAAAGAACATGAGCTACTCGATCCGCGGCAACGGCGATCAGACCATAGTGCTGTTACCCGGGTTCGGAACGTCCGCACCGATTCTCGACTTCACACCGCTTGTCAACGAGCTCGCACCTGACTACCGCGTCGTCACGATCGAGCCCTTCGGTTACGGCTACAGTGACGGAACGGACAAGGACCGCACGACTGCGAACATCGTCGAAGAGATTCATACGGCAGTACAGTCGCTGGGAATTGACGAATACATCCTCATGGGGCACTCGATCACTGGTCTCTATGCGCTGGACTACACCGCGAAGTACCGTGACGAGGTCACCGCATTCGTGGGTATCGACAGCAGTGTTCCAGGGCAGCCGAACATGGATACCAAATTCCCGATCGACGCACTCCGAGTTGGAAGGCAATTGGGCTTGGCGGAATTGCTGTCCAAGGTCGTCGGTGGTGAAGCCTCGGACGAGTACCTCGATCCCGCCGCAAAGGACGAGATGCGACAGTTGACTGCGAAGAACAACTTCAGCGATACCTATCTCAACGAGATGGATCATCTTTCGAGTAACTTTGCTGAAGCAATCGGCAAGACGTTCCCAGCCGATCTTCCGATTCTGTTGTTCGCCGTGAACAATTCAGAAGTTCAGGGCTGGACAGAGCTGCACGAGGGGCAGGCAGCCTCCGTCGATCACGGAGAGGTGATCTTGCTGGACGGAGACCACTACCTGCACCACACCAGGTCGAAGGAAATCGCCGACAACCTCGGAAGGTTCTTGGGTGAGCTGAACTGAATCCGGGAGGACGTTAAAGTTGGAGGCGGGGCCATCGAGTCGAGATGGTCCCGCTTCTTTCTTCTCCACTGATCGTTCGGAGGCATTGTGGCGCAGACCTGGTCACGCGAAGAGCTGGTGAGCGAGCTGGACTCGGCGTATTCGAAACTCGAAGCGTTACTCGACGGCGTCGCCGAGGCCGACGCGTTCGACGCCATCGTCGTCGACGCGTGGACGGTGCACGACGTACTCGCTGTGCGTGTCTGGTGGGCAGAGGCCGTCGCAGAGTGGATAGGTGCCGGGCTGCGAGACGAGGCTCCGCAGACGCCGGCGGCGGGTTACAAGTGGACGCAAACACCCGCACTGAACCAGTCGGTTGTCGACGCGAGTATCGACATTCCGGCTCAGGAGCTTCGTGACCGCTTGGGAGCTGCTGTTGCGATGTTGCGCAACTACATCGAGACCCTTGACGACGATCAACTGCTGTCGGTCGGGGTTTTCTCGTGGACCCGGACGTGGCCGGTCTCGAGGTGGATCGCCGTCAACACGATCACCCAATACGCGTCGTTGTCGAAAATGATTAGGCGAGTGCTGAAGTCGAACAATCAGCCCTGAAGTCGATGCATCCGCCATACGTCCGGTCCGTCGGGGAGCGAGGTCTGGCCGACGATCGTGAAACCGAACCGTTGGTACAGCGGTAGATTTCGTTCGGTCGACGTATCGAGCCAGCAATTCTGTTCGGTTCGATCCAGTTCCGCCAAAGCATGTTTCAGTAGCGCAGAACCCAATCCGGTTCCGCGTGAGCGCGGCGTCGTACCGATCGTTGCCAACGACCACGCGTTGTCGGGGACGGGAAGCGCAGACAGTTGTTCGTCAGCCTGAAGAACGCGCTCGAACCGATCTCCGTGCAGTTCGACGATCTTCTCGACGGTCGCTTCATCAGGCTCTGGAGTGTCCGGCGGCAGGACTGCGATGACGCCGTTGCCGGAATCGTCGATGTAGGAACGCCCGAACGGTAGTGCCAGGTGTTCGAGGTAGATCCGTTGCAGAGTCGCGACGCGTTCCACGTGGGAGTCTTCGGCGACGCACCAGTTCGTCCAGGGGTAGTCGGCAAACGCCTCGCCGAGAACCTCGGCGGCACGGTCGAGGTCGTCGATGGACAGCGGTCGAACAGAATTCTGCATAGTGCCACTTCAGCACAGTGAGGTCTTCCGTCGCCACTCGATTTCGGCGGTGTAGCAGGTGCGCGGGTCGTGGTCACGTACTTGTGAGTTCATTCAAGAAAGTTGGACGAGGCTGTCGATCCTGCGTTGACTGGTAGTGATCGGGCAATCGCCGAGCTGTCAACTCCGGGCACGTGAGATCCGGGTACGGCGATTCTCCGCGAAAGGAACAGATATGAACAGGCTCGAAGGCAAGAATGTAGTGATCACAGGCGCCGCCAGTGGAATCGGGCGTGCAGCAGCACAACTCATGGCGGCAGAGGGCGCCAAGGTGTTGGTCGCCGACCTCGATCCTGCGCGTGCAGAGGAAGCGGCGGTGGCGATTCGCGAGACGGGTGGCAATGCAGTGGGTTTCGGCGTCGATGTCATGAACGAGGACTCTCTGGCAGCGATGATCGAAAAGGCGGTCACCGAATTCGGCGGCATCAACGTCCTGTGTAATCACGTGGGCGGTAGTAACCCGCGCAAGGATCTCGACCTGCTCCGGATGGACTTGGACGAGTGGGATCGCGTGATGTCGCTCAACGTCCGCAGCACTGTCGTCGCTTCACGACTTGCCATTCCGCACATGAACAGTGCCGGTGGAGGATCGATCGTCAACACGGCCTCGGTAGGTGGATTGATCGGGGATTCCCTGCAGTCTGCCTACGGATCCGCCAAAGCGGCTGTCATTCGTCTGACGCAGTACATCGCAGTCCAGTACGGAGCAAACGGTGTTCGGTGCAATGCCGTAGCGCCGGGCGCGATCATGACACCCGCTCTCGTGGACAACATCCCCGCTGATGTCATCGACGGCATGAAGCAGGCAAACGCCCTGCCTTACCTCGGCGAACCCGAAGACATCGCGCATGCCATGGTCTACCTGGCTTCGGACGAATCTCGCTACATGACGGGGCAGACCCTGGTGGTCGACGGCGGACTCACCAGCAAGAGTCCGCTCGCGACCGGCCGTTCGTCGATGTTGAGCTGAATCAGCTCCGCCAACCGCTGGGGCCGGCGCCCAGAACCTCGATGGATCCCTGACTGGCGTGTGAATGCTTGGTGCGGTGCGTCATTCGCCACTTTCCGTCGATCCGCGCCCATGAGTCGTGGTAGTCGCCGAGGGTGAAGAAGTTCAGGTGAGCCTTGCTCCCGGTGCCCACATGCATGTCGCTGACATAGGAGCGGCTGGTGGCGAGATCGCCGACCACCTCGACCAGCACGTTACCGATCAGATGTTGGGTGGGACCGCACTCGTCGAGGAACGAGCGGATGGACGCCACTACCTCGGCGGGTCCGCGCAGAGTTCCGGTGCCCAATTCTGCCGTAGCGTCCGGCGTCATGATCCGGTGGAGTTCATCCCACTCTCGCGCATCCATAGCTCGGGCGAACTCGAAGATGGAGCGGGTGATCTCGCGTTCGTCGAGAAGAGTGGTGATGTCGATGCTCATGCTGTGCGCCTTTCTTAACGTCGGGGGGTTAATAAAGGCGCACAGCAGATGTCAGCGGTTGAGCAGCTTGCGCATCGCTTCGGCAGCACCCTTGACCATCTTGTCTCGGGGGAAGCCACTGCGCTTCTTGGCGCCTTCGTAGTTTCCTGCAGCCACCCAGATCGGGCCGTCGGCAAGGTGTTCGAGACCTTCACGTGCAACATCTTCGGGCTCTGCGACGTTCATGCCCGGGATGTCGAAGTTCAGTCCCGCGCGAATCATAGCGGGTGTGCGAGTGACACCGAGAATGAACTCGACGACGTGAACGCCGTACGGCTGGAGTTCGAGCCACAGGCTTTCGGCGAAGATGCGCCCGAATGCCTTGGACGCCGCGTAGATGCTCTGGTGCTCGGAGCCCATGAATCCGGCCAGCGAACCAAGCAGCATGATGCCGCCGCGTCCGCGATCCTTCATCAATCCGCCGAAGTGGTGCGAGAGTTCGAGCTGCTTGTTGATGTTCAGCTCGATGACTCCGGCAAATCCCGTCAGATCACCGGTCACGAACTCGTGGCCGTAGCTGTTGGCGCCGGCGTTGAAGATGAGCAGGCCGACCTCGACGTCGTCGGTGACCGCCTTGATCTGATCGAGCGCGTCCGGAACGAGCAGATCCAATGCGAGAGTGCGTACTTCGACGCCGTTGGCGCGTGCCTTGGCCGCGGTCTCCTCGAGCGGGCCCGGCTTGCGGGCGATGAGAACGAGGTTGATGCCGATCTTGCTGAGCTCGTCGGCGAACCCTGCGCCGACACCTTCTGAACCGCCGGCGATGACTGCCCACGGGCCGTAGTACTGAGGATCGATCATTACTACCTTCTTCGAAAGATGTTGGCTTGACTAGTGAAACGGAGTCGGTACGGGTTCGCTGTTGTCGACGATCGGCTGAGGCACCGGCTCGTCGTTGAGGATCTCGAGTTCGCCCGCTGTTGCAGCGTTCACGATGGACGCGATCAAGGCGCCGCACTGCTTGCGAGGGGCACCGGGTCGTCCCTCTCGCTGCCCGAATTCACGGTCGTCGGCGATTTCGAGGCACTGGGCGCGGGCCTGGTCACTCCACTGAACGGTGGTGTGTTCCCAACTGTTCTTCTGGACCAGGACCTGAGCCTTGCACTCAGCGCACTGAAGAGGCTGCATCTTCGTCTGCCTTCTTTGCAGCGAGGTTGTCTTCGACTTCCTTCTGCCAGGCGGCGACGGGTCGCGCGGTGTCGAGTTCGAATTCGAAGCGCTCGGTCATCTCGGGAGCGATGTCCGCGACATCGACGTAGAACTGTTCGTACCAGCGACGGAGCTGGTAGACCGGGCCGTCTTCTTCGCACAGGAGCGGGTTCTCGATGCGAGTCTTGTTCTTCCAGATCTCGACGTCCTGCTCGAAGCCCTTGGCGATGAACGTGCCGAAGTTCGCGGCCATCGCGTCGGCGGCTTCACCCTGGAAGCGATCCGACTTCTTGACGATGATGCCGTACTGGAGCACGAACTTGTCAGCGCTGACCGGGTAGTGGCAGTTGATGAGCACAGAGTCGACGTTGTAGTCCTCGTACTCGTAGGTCAGGTCGTCGACCATGAAGGAGGGGCCGAAGTACGTGGCAACCGAGTTGCTGCCGACCATCTTCGGGGTGCCGGCTGCGTGGGGACGCATGTCCGAGCGAGCGACGCCGCGCATGTACTGCGTTGCGGCGTGGCCTTCGAAGACGTTCTTGAAGTACGTCGGGAAGGAGTAGTGCACGTAGAAGAAGTGCGCCATGTCGACGATGTTGTCGACGATTTCACGGCAGTTGGTGTCGACGGTCGTGGTGTACCAGACCCAGTCGCTCCACTCGTCGCTGAGCGCGCCTTCGATGCGGGGGATAGCCACGTCGTCGGTCGGCGGGTTGCCCTCGGGGTCATGCCAGACGAAGAGCATGCCGTCCTGGTCGAGGGTTTGCCAGGCGCGCGTCTTGGCCAGCGGGGGGACGCGGCGTGCGTACGGAATCTTCTGGCACTTGCCGTTGCCGCCCCAGCGCCAATCGTGGAACGGACAGGCAATGGCGTCGCCCTTGATGGTGCCCTGGCTCAAGTCGCCACCCATGTGACGGCAGTACGCGTCGAGGATCTTGACGTTGCCTTCACTGTCGGCGAAGACGACCAGTTTGGTGCCGAACGCCTCGATGGAGTGCGGCTGGCCGTCCTTGAAGGACTCCGTGAGTCCAATGCAGTGCCATCCACGCGCAAAGCGTGTAGGCGCGGTTCCAGCTTGGATCTCGCGAACCTCGTCGTTGTCGGACTGAGTGATCGTCACGATGAGTCCCGTCCTTTCCAGGGGCAGTGTCGACGCCCGACGCTAGGGGAGCGTGAATTGCCTCTGGGGTCTCGTCTCACTGGCCGGGACCAGCGGCGAGCGCGAGGATCCGGCGGCTGATCCCGGCCTCCGGGACTTCCGATCACCGGAACGCGTGACCGACATATCGTGACGGGGCAGCCGTTATGTCTATCTGCCGATCCGCTCCCTCACGGTTCGGTGCGAGGAGTGTCTCCCATGGTCAACAAGGTTCTGAGTTCAGTCCGTGATCTGCTTCCGAAGATCGCGGCCCGCGCTCAGAAGGTCGACGATTCGCGCAAGATCTCCGAACGGACCATCCGGGAGCTGTCCGAAGCCGGCGTCTTCTCCATGCTGGCGCCGAAAAGATACGGAGGTGCCGAGAGCGACCCGGTTCAGTTCTACGAAGTGGTCAGGGCCATCTCGGCTGCCTGCGGCTCGACCGGTTGGGTCGCGTCGGTGGTGGGGGTGCACCCGTGGCATCTTGCACTTTTCGACGACCGAGCGCAGGCCGACGTGTGGGGAGAGGATCAGACGACGCTCATCTCGTCCGCCTACGCGCCGGTCGGTCGACTGACGGCGGTGGACGGTGGTTACGAACTGTCGGGCCAGTGGGGCTTCTCTTCCGGCTGTGATCACGCGAGTTGGGCATTGCTGGGCGCGATGGTGGTCGGCATGGATGGTCGTCCCGTCGATTTCATGACGGTGTTGGTGCCGCGTACGGATTACGAGATCCGAGATGTCTGGGATGTCGTGGGGATGCGCGGCACCGCGAGCAACGAGATCGTGGTCGACAAGGCCTTCGTTCCCGAGCACCGATTGAAGCGCAACTACGAGACCGCACAACTTCGCGGCCCAGGCCAAGCAGTCAATCCTGGTCCGCTGTACAAGCTTCCGTTCGGGAGTATCTTCACCTCGACGGTTGCCGCTCCGTGTGTGGGCATCGTCGCCGGTTGTTACGAGGGGTACCTGGACGTGATGCGTGAGCGCGTCCGTCTGAGTTTGGGTGGTGGACGGTTCAGCGAGGATCAGTTCGCTCAGGTCGCCGTCGCACGTGCGTCGTCGGAGATCGATGCTGCGATTCTGCAGATGGATCGCAATATCCGGGAGATGTACGAACTTGCTGTGGCCGGTCAGGAGCTCCCACTCTCGATGAGGCTGCGTGCGCGTCGTGATCAGGTTCGTGCGACGGAACGCTCGGTGGAAGCGATCGACATGCTTTTCAAGACGGCAGGCGGGAACTCCCTCTCTCGCGGAAACCCGATCGAGCGTGCGTGGCGTGACGTTCATGCGGGCAGCGTTCACGTTGCCAACGAACCCGAGCGCGCGTTGGCGCTCTACGGCCGGGCGGCGTTCGGACTGCCGGTGGAGGACAACCTGATCTGACGGGTTGGCGCGTCACCGGGTGGGGTATTTGCCTTTGGATGAGGGAAGTACCGGCTCTGACCATCGGCTCGATCGTCGACATGGCGGGTGTCGCGCGCGCGAAGGTGATGCCGGCCGGCCGAACCGGTGTCTTCGAGAAAGCCGGTGCGGGAGTCTCACCGAGCTGGAACGTCTTCTGTAGCGACGATCGGATTGCCTTCACCGATTCCTTTTCCGTCGTGGGTGATCTCCGGTTGCGTATCGACCGCTCCGACCTCCGTGATCTCGGCGGGGGCGTGTCGTGGGCGCCGGCGACGTTGCACGAGCAAGACGGTGCGACGGCTGCCGTGTGTACTCGGTCCGCACTCACTGCCGTCGTGGCGCGGCTTGCCGCCGACGGACTGGAAGCTCGGGTGGGTCACGAGATCGAGTTCACTCTTTTCGGTGATGCGTGCAACGGAGCGTGGTCGGCGTACGGGTTAGGTGCAGTCCTGCGCCGCGAGGACTTCCTCAAGGACCTTCTGCGCAATGCCGAACGCGCACAACTTCATATCGAGCAAGTTCATGCAGAGTACGGACCGGATCAATTCGAGATCTCCATCGCTCCGGCAACTCCTGTTCAGGCTGCCGACCTGGTGATACTGGCCCGGATCTTGATCAGCCGCACTGCCAGAGCCCACGGATTGGCGGCCTCGTTTTCACCGATACCTACGATCGGAGGTACAGGGAACGGTGCACACCAGCACTTTTCGTTGAACTCAGGTGGGCGGCCCGTCTTCTCCGGTGGCGGGCAGGAGTACGGGATGACCGACAAAGGATCGTCAGCTTTGGGTGGAATCCTCTCTCACCTCACGGAATTCACGGCCGTCTTTGCGTCCTCACCGCTCTCCGGGGTCAGGCTGCGACCGGACAATTGGTCGGGGGCCTACGTCTGTTGGGGGCTCGAGAACCGGGAAGCGGCACTGAGGTTCTGCGCCGAGTCACCGTCGAATCCACACGGCGCCAACGCCGAAGTGAAAATCGTCGATCCATCGGCCAACCCGTATCTGGCGACCGCTGCGATACTTGGCCTTTCGCATATCGGTATCGGCAATGCCTCGCCATTGCCGCCGGAAATTGTGGTGAACCCGTCGACTCTCACGGAGGCGGAACGTGATGAGCGCGGGGTGACCCGAGTCCCCACCGATCTGCGCGAGATAGTGCAGAAGTTCAACTCCTCCTCGGTGGCGAAGGAAATCTTCGGGGAGTCGATCATCGAAGCGATGGTGTCAGTGAAGGGAGTTGAGCGCGAGACTTTCTCCCAGATGGACGAGGCGACAACCGTCGAGCGGCTTCGATATACCTGGAGCTGAAAGGGTTGACGCGCAAGATGTCGAGTCCTATGTTTAAGCTATTCCTTAATTAAGGAGTTGCTTACATGGACGAGCGAAGCGGCCGACTCGATGCAGTGTTCAGCGCATTGGCCGACCCGACGAGGCGTGAAATGCTCTCTCGCCTCACTGATGGTTCGATGACCGTCGGTGAGTTGGCCGAGCCGTTCGAAATGAGTCGACCCGCCATCTCTCAGCATTTGAAGGTGCTCGAGCGAGCCGGTCTCATCGAACGAACCGCCACCGCGCAATGGCGCACGTGCACCCTTCGCGCAGAGGGTCTCGACGACGCCAGCGCCTGGGTCGACGAACACCGGCGAGGCTGGAACGAACGCTTCGACCTCCTCGACGAGCGTCTACGTGAGCTGAAACAACGTCGACCGAAGAAGGAGAAGGACAATGAGTGACCAGAACGTCGATGCCACTGCAGAATTCACCATCACCCGGATCTTCGACGCGCCGCGCGACCTTGTCTGGCAGGCGTGGACCGACCCCGACGAGGCGGCGCGCTGGTGGCATCCGAAGGGTGTCAGCAGTCCTCGTGAGCATGTCACGATCGATCCCAGAGTTGGCGGAACGTACCGCTACCTGATGATCAACGACGAGAACGGAGCCGAGTACCCCACCGGCGGAACCTATCTCGAGGTCGACGAGCCGAAGAGGCTGGTCTTCACCTGGGGAAATCCGAGTGATCCGGTGGATGCCGCACCTCGGATAACGGTCACGCTCGCAGAACGGGGTGACAAAACCGAGATGACCTTCCACCTGGTAGGAATTCCGGGATTCAAGGGTGACGGGAATGTGTACGACGGATGGGAATCCGCTTTCGACGTGTTGGACGAAGTTCGCGCCGGCGACTAGTCGGGAATCGGACACCGCGACAGCGGTGCCGGTGATTGAATGGGGCTGATAGTCCATTCGTCACCGACGCAGGAGAGCCTGATGGCACCAGAAGTTGCGGTAGTTCTCGAGGGATACACCTACTTCGAATGCCCGCGCTGGCACGAGAACCGGATCTGGGTATCGGACTTCTACACCTACCAGGTGATTTCGGCCTGCGAGGACGGGACAGACATACGCGTCGAGGCGGAGGTTCCAGGGCAGCCGTCCGGGCTGGGGTGGCTTCCGGACGGCAGATTACTGGTCGTCTCCATGCGGGACCAGAAGATTCTGCGGCGAGAATCCGATGGCGAGTTGGTGGTGCACGCAGACTTGTCCGGGTACGTCAGTGCCAACGTCAACGACATGCTGGTCGACGCACAGGGACGAGCGTACGTGGGCAACTTCGGGTTCGATCTGATGAACCTGGCCCCCGTCGAGACGGCAGATCTCCTCCGCGTCGACCCGGACGGATCGGTGCACGTCGTCGCGCGAGATCTCCACTTCCCCAACGGAATGGCTCTGACGTCGACCGGAGATCTGCTCGTGGACGAAACGCTGGGAAATCGAATCAGTGCGTTTGCCGTCCAGGCCGACGGCTCTCTGGGTGAACGCCGCGACTGGGCGTCGTTCGGGCCGGTGCCTGGTGGACCCGAGATGGAGACCACCCTCGCTCAGATCGTCGTTGCGGCGGACGGGTGTTGTATCGACGGAGACGATTCGATGTGGGTGGCCGATGCCCTCGGAAGCCGTGTTCTTCATGTGGGCGCCAGCGGGGAGATAGTCGACGAAATTGCCTTCGACAGCGGTGTCTTCGCTTGCGGACTCGGCGGTTCCGACGGTCGTACCCTGTTCGTTTGTGCCGCCCCGGATTTCAACGAACACGCTCGCAAGGTGGCTACCGAAGGAAAGCTGCTGTCGATTCGCCTGGAGCCTTTGAGCTGATATGGAATTGGTGACCTCGCTACCTGCCGACACTCCGCTGCGGCAGGTAGCTCAGCACGTCCGACGCATCGAGAACCTTGGTTTCGACACGGTGCACATCTCCGAAACCATTCGTGATCCGTTTGCGGTGGCGGCCCTGGCCGTCGAGCACAGCAGTACTCTCACTGTCCGGACGTCGATGGTTGTCGCGTTTGCGCGCAGTCCCATGGTGACGGCTTTGGCTGCCTGGGATCTTGCGGGTTTCTCGGGTGGGCGATTTCAACTGGGGCTTGCGACGCAGGTGCGTGGGAACATCGTCGGGCGGTACTCGATGCCGTGGACGGATCCTGTTGCGCAACTGCGTGATTACGTCAGCGCTGTACGCGAGATCTTCCGAGTGTTTCAGGAGGGCGGTGAACTCGACCATGCGGGAACGCACTATACCTTCGACCGGCTGCAGCCCTACTTCAATCCGGGGCCGCTCGATGTTCCGGCTCCGGAGATCTGGACCGGGGGAGTGAACTCTCGCATGTGCTCACTGGCGGGAGCCGTCGCCGACGGTTTTGTTTCTCACCCCACCAGCTCCCATCCGAAGGTGCTCGCGGAGAGGATCATTCCATCGTTGACGGCAGGAGGAAGGAAGCCGCGACTGATTGCCGTTCCGAAGATGATCACCGGCAAAGATCCTGCCGCGATACTTGCTCAACGAGAAGCGGTGCGCAGTGAACTTGCCTTTCTCTACTCCACTCCGGCGTACCGAGTCGCGCTGGAGGTCCTCGGATTATCCGAGGTCGGGGAAGAACTGACAGTGATGGCGCGGGCAGGTGATTGGGCTCGACTACCTGACGTCCTCACCGACGATGTTCTCGACAGGCTGGTCACGCAATGCACCTACGCCGAACTCCCCGAGGTGCTGAGTTCGAAATACGCGAGTCTCTGCGACGGCATTGCACTGGCGGTGCCGGCGAATCCCGCCGACGACCGCGTCTTCGCAGCGATGTGTGAGGAGATTCGAGCTGCCGCAGCGTCTGCCCCGTGACGTCCAGTCGGCGCGAACTACACTCTCGACATGGGGCGCGTCTACGAAGGCATCGATGAAAAGCTCACCACGTGGTTGCAGGCTCAACCGCTGTTCGTCGTTGCCACCGCACCGTTGTCTGCTGACGGGTTGGTCAATTGCTCACCCAAAGGGGGAGTCGGATCGTTTGTGGTGCTGACATCCAACCGGGTGGCGTACCTCGACCTCACCGGCAGCGGTGTGGAAACCATCGCGCACGTGCGCGAGAACTCCCGAATAACACTGATGTTCATGGCGTTTGACGGACCACCGAAGATCGTACGACTGCACGGTCACGGACACGTTCTGCTTGCAGGGTCGGAACCATTCAACGAGCTTGTCGGTAGGTTCCCTGAGCACCCGGGGCTGCGGTCGATCGTCGTGGTCGATCTGACGCGCATTTCGGATTCGTGCGGATACGCAGTACCGCTGATGGACTACCAATCCGATCGTGACGTGCTCGACCGCGTGGCGGAGAAGAAGGGCCCGGAGCGGCTAATCGCCTATCGCGCCGAGAAGAACGCGAAGAGTGTGGACGGGTTGCCCGGTATCGACCTGGAGTGATACAAAATCGCGTCGCCGTGCGAAAGAGTGTGGGGCAGGTGATTCTGACATTGCCTGCCCCACGTCCTCGTTGTGCTGGTTACTTCGCCATGTCCTGGGCTGCTCGGTACGAGAAGACCATGGCCGTGCCGAGCGGAACGCCAGGACCGGGGTAGAAGCGGCCGCTCAGTGACGCGCTCGTGTTGCCGGCGGCGTACAGGCCGTCGATGGCGCTGCCGTCGGCACGCAGGACTCGACCGTTGACGTCGGTGACCAATCCGCCCTTGGTGCCGAGGTCACTGAGGACGATGCGGGCCGCGTAGAACGGACCGTTCTCGATCGCCGTCAGTGCCGCATTCGCGCCGCCGTTGGGTGGGCAGAAGAATGCGTCGTACGGGTCTTCGCCGCGATGGAACTCTTCGTCGACTCCCAGCTTTGCGGCATCGTTGAACTTTTCGACAGTACTGCGCAATGCGTCGGCCGGCAGTCCGGTCTTGGCGGCGAGTTCTTCGAGAGTGTCGGCGGCGACCCAGGTTCCGGCCTCGAGGTGCTTGGCGGGCGCCGTGTTCGGGATGCAGATGGCAGGTAGTCCGCCACCCTCGCGCGAGTCGAAGATCATGAACGACGGCACTGCAGAACCGTTGTCGTCGTGCGCATCCATGGCCCGGCCGAACTGGTCGTACGGGAGAGACTCGTTGAGGTAACGCTCGCCCGCGTTGTCGACGACGAGTCCGCCGCGAACGCCGACCATGAATGCGGCGCTGCCGTCCGGCTGCTCGACGCCGGGGCAGAACCACGCCTGATCGAGCAAAGCGGTTGCGCCACCGACAGCAATTCCGGCGGAGATCGCGTCACCGGTGTTGGCGCCGAAGGGACCCATACTCCAGATCGCTTTGCCGGGGGTGCCGGCCTGCTCACGCATCTCGGCGTTGCCTTCGATGCCGCCCGCTGCCATCAGCACACCGCGGTTCGCCTTGATTCGCTGGGTTTCGCCGCCGGATTCGACCTCGGCGCCGACAACCCGACCGTCTTCCACGATCAGGGAGGTGAGGATGGATTCGGTACGAAGTTCTGCGTTACCGGTGCTCTGGACTGCGGCCAGCAGTCGGCCGATCAGTGCGCGCCCACCGATCATCGGGCCGGGAGCATGATCCTGACCGGTGCGGTCTTGGTCGAGTTCCGGACGCACCTTGCCGGCGAGGTCACCGATGTCGGCGGGATCGAGATCGAGAGGGTTGATGGAGCGTCCCGTGTCCATCCGGCCTTCGGCCTTGTAGTAGTCGGGGAACGCACGGAACTCGAATTCGATGTGCGGGTTCTGCTCGAGTAGTGCGACGACATCGGGAGCGGTCTCGACATAGGCATCCTGGCGCTCGGACTCGGCGTCGCCGAGCAATGCGCGCAGATAGGTGCGTGCGTTCTCCGTTGAGTCGGGGAGTCCCGCACGTTCCTGTACTTGGGTTCCCGGCAGCCAGATGGATGCGCCCGAGTACGCGGAAGTTCCGCCGAAGCGATCGGTTTTCTCGAGGACGATCGTCGTCAATCCTCGAGCTGCCGCGGTGTATGCGCCGGTCAGCGCGCCGCCGCCGGAGCCGACTACCAACACGTCGCACTCGGTGGTCCAGTCCTGCATCATTGCGTCCTTACTCCAAGAGGGTGGGGTGTCCACGGAATACCGCACGGGGAGAGAAGGCCATGCCAGGTCCCACTGAGCGGGCAATATGCCGAGATGGGTGGTCGAGATGAGAGAATTGGCGAGGTCGTTCGCGACCGGGACACAGAATCGATGATGGGGGCGACGTTGCCGAGAATTGCCGAGGTCAGGGACGCTGCAGAGCCCAGTTCGGACGAGCAGCGGGCGCGCCATGTGCGGATGCTGGAAGCGGCAGCCGAATTGGGGACCGAGAAGGAACTCTCACGGGTACAGATGCACGAGGTCGCCAAGCGGGCGGGCGTGGCCATCGGCACTCTTTATCGCTATTTCCCCTCGAAGACGCACCTCTTCGTCGCTGTGATGGTCGAGCAGATCGACCAGATCGGTGCCAGCTTTGTCAGGCATCAGGTTCAGTCGGACAATCCGCAGGATGCGGTGTACGAGGTATTGGTTCGCGCGACTCGCGGGTTACTGCGTCGGCCGGCTCTCTCGACTGCGATGCTGCAGTCGTCCAGTACCGCCAACGTCGCGACGGTGCCGGACGTGGGAAAGATCGATCGCGGCTTCCGGCAGATCATCCTCGACGCGGCCGGGATCGAGAACCCCACCGAGGAAGACAACACCGGGTTGCGTCTGCTGATGCAGCTGTGGTTCGGGGTCATCCAATCGTGCCTCAACGGTCGAATCTCCATCCCCGATGCGGAGTACGACATCCGCAAGGGATGCGACCTGCTTCTGGTGAATCTCTCACGGCACTGACGTGACTTCGCCCCTCTCTGGGGAGGGTTCGTCATGTTCGCAAAATTGAAATAAATTCTATTTTTGAATCCGCATCAGTTGAGAGTTGATGTCAATCCGGACATTGCCCTGACATCATTAATAGAATAAATTACAGAAAAATAGACGGTGAGCCAGCTCACCGACCGAAAACTCCACGAAGGAGCGAACATCATGGGTCATGCAGTCATCGTCGAGGCCGCTCGGACACCTATCGGCCGTCGTCGCGGCGCCCTGGCGGGACTGCACCCCGCCGAGATTCTGGGAGCAGCGCAGCTCGGCGTTCTCGAACGGGCAGGCGTCGCACCGGAAGACATCGGAGAGATCATCGGCGGCTGTGTCACCCAGGCAGGTGAGCAGTCCAACAACGTCACGCGGCAGGCGTGGCTGCACGCCGGATTGCCGTACAGCACCGCGGCAACCACTATCGACTGCGCCTGTGGATCCGCCCAGCAGGCAGTGCATTTGATTTCAGGCCTGATTTCGTCTGGTCAGATCTCGGCCGGTATCGGCTGCGGCGTCGAGGCTATGAGCCGTGTGTTCCTGGGTCAGGCAAACGCACCGGGAACGGGAAACCCGTACCCGGACGACTGGACCATCGACATGGGTGACCAGTTCACCTCCGCGCAGCGAATTGCCGAGAAGCGTGGGATCACGCGCGCCGACGTCGACGCGTTCGGTCTGGAATCGCAGCGCCGCGCAGCTCAGGCTTGGGCTGAAGGACGCTTCGACCGCGAGATCGTGCCCGTCAAGGCTCCCGTGGTGGACAAGGAAGGCGTGCCTACCGGTGAGATCGCCACTGTCACTCGCGACGGGGGACTGCGTGAGACGACGGCAGAAGCGCTGGCTGGGCTCAAGCCGGTCATCGAAGGCCATATCCACACCGCCGGCAACTCGTCGCAGATCAGTGATGGCGCGGCTGCGGTACTGCTGATGAGCGAAGAGCGCGCACAGGAACTGGGATTGAACCCCCGCGCGCGGATCGTCGCGTCCGGCATGGTCGGATCCGATCCCTTCTATCACCTGGACGGACCGATCGAGTCCACCCAGATGGTGCTCGACAAGGCCAAAATGACCTTGGACGACATCGATCTCGTCGAAATCAACGAAGCCTTTGCCTCGGTCGTGCTCTCCTGGGCGCAGGTTCACGGCGCAGACCTGTCCAAGGTCAACGTCAACGGTGGTGCGATCGCGCTCGGACATCCCGTCGGTTCCACGGGCGCTCGTCTGATCACCACTGCGCTGCACGAACTCGAGCGCTCGAACAAGTCGACGGCTCTGGTCACGATGTGCGCCGGTGGCGCTCTCTCGACCGCCACCATTATCGAACGCATCTGACCCGTACTGACACTGTCGAATTGACGAGGTAGACATGACTATTGGATTGAGTGAAGAAGATCGTGACCTCCGCGACTCCGTACGGGGCTGGGCGGCGCGTCACGCAACACCCACCGTCGTCCGTGAAGCCGTCGAGGCGAAGGTCGAAACTCGCCCCCAACTCTGGAACGGGCTTGCCGAGCAGGGGCTTCTCGGACTACACGTAGCCGAGGAATTCGGCGGCGCAGGATACGGATTGGTCGAACTCGCCATCGTCGTCGAGGAACTTGGACGCTCGATGGTTCCCGGACCATTCCTGCCGACGGTAGTGGTCAGCGCTGTTCTCAGCGATGCCGGAGAAACGGACAGACTGCCGACGCTCGTGGATGGCAGCACGCTCGGAGCTGTTGCACTACAGCCGGGTTCGCTGAAGATCACCCGCGACGGCGACAACACCACCCTCAGCGGAACGTCCAGCCTTATTCTCGGCGGCCATGTCGCTGACCTGTTCCTCCTCGCGACGGACAGCGGATTCGTTCTGCTCGGACGTGACCGCCTCGAGGTCACGGACTTGGCCAGCTACGACGTCGTGCGTCGTAACTCCGAGGTCACCGTCGACGGTTTGGTGCTCACCGATTCCGAGATCCTCACCATCGATACCCAGCGTGTACTGGACATTGCCGCAACACTGTTCGCGGCCGAGGCATCAGGCTTGGCCGACTGGGCAGTCACGACGTCGGCCGACTACGCGAAGGTGCGTCAGCAGTTCGGTCGCCCGATCGGCCAGTTCCAGGGTGTCAAGCACAAGGCTGCACGTATGCTCGCGCTTGCCGAGCAGGCACGCGTCTGCGCTTGGGACGCTGCGCGTGCGCTGACTCCCGCCAACGGCGTCGGTGCCGAAGAGGCTTCTCTCGCAGCAGCCGTCGCCGGAGCCACGGCCCCCGAGGCTGGCTTCTCCGTCACGCGTGACTGCATCCAGGTGCTCGGCGGAATCGGCTACACGTGGGAGCACGACGCGCACCTGTACCTGCGCCGCGCGCAGTCCCTGCGAATTCTGCTGGGTTCCACGGCATCCTGGCGTCGTCGCGTTGCCGAGCTGACCATTGCCGGAACCCGTCGCGTGCTCAGCGTCGAGCTGCCGCCCGAGGCCGAGGCGATCCGAGCCGACGTCCGAGCCGAGCTCGCTCCTGCACTCGAACTCGAAGGCGCCGCCCAGAAAACGTATCTCGCGGAAAAGGGCTACACCGCACCGCACTTCACGGCTCCGTGGGGCAAATCCGCCGATGCCGTCAGCCAGCTGGTCATCGCCGAAGAACTACGCGCTGCGAAGATCAAGCCGCACGACATGATCATCGGCAACTGGGTCATCCCGACGCTCATCGCGCACGGCAACGAAGAGCAGCTCGCCAAGTTCGTCCCGCCGTCACTGCGCGGCGACATCGTCTGGTGTCAGCTCTTCTCCGAGCCCGGCGCAGGTTCCGACCTCGCCGCGCTGAGTACAAAGGCCACCAAGGTCGACGGTGGCTGGAAGTTGCAGGGCCAGAAGGTGTGGACGTCGATGGCACGCGACGCGCACTGGGGAATCTGCCTCGCGCGCACCGACGCCGACGCCCCCAAGCACAAGGGTCTGTCCTACTTCCTGATCGACATCAAGAACAGCGGCCTCGACATTCGCCCGCTTCGCGAGATCACCGGTGAAGCACTGTTCAACGAAGTCTTCTTCGACGACGTCTTCGTTCCCGACGAGTGCCTGGTCGGCGAGCCAGGCGACGGCTGGAAGCTCGCTCGCACCACGCTGGCCAACGAGCGTGTCTCGCTGTCCAACGACTCGTCGCTCGGATCGGGTGGCGAGGCTCTTCTGAGCCTGGTCGACGGACTGCCCGGTGGCATCGACGACGAGCAGCTGACCGTGCTCGGAAAGGTGCTGTGCGACGCGCAATCCGGTGGTCTGCTCGGTCTGCGCACCACGCTGCGCTCGCTCACCGGCGCGCAGCCGGGTGCCGAATCCTCGGTGGCGAAGCTGATCGGTGTCGAGCACATCCAGCAGGTCTGGGACGTGGCAATGGAGTGGGCCGGACCGAGTTCACTTCTGGGCGAACAGCATCGGATGTCTGCAACCCAGATGTTCTTGAACTCGCAGTGCATGTCCATCGCGGGTGGTACAACCAATGTTCAGCTCAACATCATCGGTGAGCGAATCCTGGGTCTGCCTCGCGACCCTGAACCGGGAAAGTGACCTGCACATGAGCAATCGCACCTTCGTCATCGGCGTCGGCATGACCAAGTTCGAGAAGATCGAGACCCGCGACTGGGAATACCCGGACATGGTGACCGAAGCCGTCTCGAATGCCCTGACCGATGCCGGGATCGGCTACGGCCAGATTCAGCGTGCTGCGGTCGGTTACGTGTTCAACGCGTCGACAGCAGGACAGCGAGCTCTCTACGAGACCGGTCTGACCGGCATTCCGATCTTCAACGTCAACAACAACTGCGCGACCGGCTCGACGGCGCTGATGATGGCGCGCGAGTGGGTCCAGGCCGGACAAGCCGAGTGCGCCTTGGCCGTCGGCTTCGAGAAGATGACCAAAACGGCGTTGACCGGTAACGGTGAGATGCCCAAGGTCACGACCTTGGACTCTCAGCTGAAGATCATGGTCGAGGATTACGGGTTCGCCCGATCGCCGATGACAGCTCAGCTGTTCGGTAACGCTGCCGTCGAGCACATGAAGAAGTACGGCACCACGGTCGAGGAGATCGCAGCGGTGGCGGTCAAGAATCACAAGCATTCGGTGAACAATCCGTACGCACAGTTCCGTGACGAGTACACCCTCGAACAGGTACTCGGCGACAAGATGATTCACGAGCCGCTGACACGTTCGCAGTGCTCGCCGACCTCGGACGGCGCCGGAGCCGCGATCGTCGTGAGCGAGAAGTTCGTGCGTGAGCACGGCCTCGAAGACCGGGCGATCGAAATCGTCGCACAGGCGTTGACCACTGACACCGAGGCAGCGTTCGCCGAGAAGTCGATGATCGACGTGGTCGGCGCGCCGATGACGGCAGCTGCGGCAGAGCAGGTCTTTGCGCAGGCCGGGATCACCATCGATGACGTCGACGTCATCGAACTGCACGACTGCTTCGCGATCAACGAGATCATCACCTACGAGGGCCTGGGGATGTGCGCGGTCGGAGAAGGCGGAAAGCTCGTCCAATCCGGCGCGACCACGTACGGCGGCCAGTGGGTCGTCAACCCGTCGGGTGGTTTGATCTCGAAGGGACACCCGCTGGGCGCGACGGGCTTGGCGCAGTGCGCCGAACTCACGTGGCAGCTCCGCGGGACCGCGGATGCGCGGCAGGTCGAAGGCGCTCGTATTGGCTTGCAACACAACCTCGGACTGGGCGGCGCGTGCGTCGTGACGGTCTACCGAGCCGGAACTTTGGAGAACTGATGGCTATCGATCTCGAGGTGGCGTTGGCCGCCGAACCGACTGTGCGCGAGGCGTCGTGGACCGATCGCGACGTCATGCTCTACCAATTGGGACTCGGGGCAGGGGTGAATGCTCTCGATCCCGCTGAACTGACCTGGGTGTACGAAAAGGGGCTGAAGGTACTCCCGACGTTTGCAATGGTTGCAGGCCAGGGAGTTTCGGCGGGTGTACTGCCCGCACCGTCGATGAGTATGCCGGGAATCGACATCGATCTGCGAAAGATCCTGCACGGTGGGCAGTCGCTGGCACTTCACGCGCCCATCCCGTCGACGGGTGCTGCCCGTATTTCTTCTCGGGTCGCCGATGTCTGGGACAAGGGAAAGGCAGCTGTGATCGTTCTCGAGACGGCGGCCGAGGACCTGGACGGGAATCCGTTATGGACCACCGGAATGCAGATCTGGGCGCGCGGCGAAGGTGGATTCGGCGGCAACACCGGGCCCGAAGTTGTTGCCGGGGTGCCTGATCGAGCGCCCGACAAGGTACTGACGTCGAGCACGAGTCCCTCACAGGCGCTGGTGTACCGACTCAGTGGAGACATGAACCCGCTGCACGCTGATCCCTCCTTCGCGAAGATGGCGGGCTTCGATGCACCGATTCTGCACGGCCTCGCGTCGTACGGCATCGTCTGCAAGGCCGTGGTAGACGGGATTCTCGACGGAGATCCGACGCGGGTGAAGAACTACTCGGTGCGGTTTGCAGGTTCGCTCTTCCCCGGCGAATCCATCACCACCTCGGTATGGCAGGACGGCAACACACTGACGTTGGCGGCGACGTGCCCCGAACGCGAGAACTCCCCGGTTCTCACGCACGCAACAATGGAGATCAACTGATGGACCTCGGTTCGCACCCCACAGCAGCGACACATCCGGGCGGCACGATTCTGACGTCGCCGCCGCAGGACGCCCCGGTCGACCGGGCCACGGCAGCAGCGCGTCGCGTTGTCGACGCGATGCTGCGCACCGACCGCGGAAACGCCAATCTGGACCGGGTTGCGGAGGAGCTCAACAGCATTGCCGAGCATCTCGAACAGCACTCACCCGAGGTGGCCGAGCGGTTGATCGACATGTGGAACGGTGAGGGCGTGACTCGTCACGACCCCGTGACCGGCCCCGAGAACGCCATTGCGCCGCCGCTCGTTCTGGAAGGGCTCGCTGACGGGTCGGTGCAGGGAGTGGTCACGTTGACGCTGCCGTACCAGGGCCCTCCCGGCCATGTGCACGGCGGTGTTTCGGCGCTGCTGCTCGATCACGTTCTCGGCGTCGCGAACGCCTGGGGTGGAACTTCCGGCATGACAGCACAATTGAGCACTCGGTACCATCGCCCGACTCCGCTGTTCGAGCCACTCACGATCAGCGGCAAATTCCTGTCCAAGGACGGCCGCAAGATTCACACCGTCGGTGAGATCAAAACTGCGGACGGCGAATTGTGTGTGTCGGTAGAGGGACTGTTCATCGACAAGACCGTGCCGCGCCACAGGGGTTCTGACGAAGGAGGGCCCAGTGGGCAAGCTCGACGGACGTGTAGCAGTGGTCACCGGTGCCGGTATGGGCATCGGGCGCGGAGTGGCGGGCGCGTTCGCGCGTGAAGGCGCGTCGGTGTTGGTTGCCGAGATCGACGAGGCAGCGGGCCTCGAAACCACCCAGTGGTTGCGGGACGAATGGGGCGCGGAGGCGGAATTCGTCCGGACCGACGTCACTGACAAAGCTCAGGTTGTTGCCATGGTCGACAAGTCCGTCGAGCGGTTCGGACGCCTC
The DNA here is from genome assembly GCF_058792695.1 of Rhodococcus sp. MT28. Lineage (NCBI taxonomy): Bacteria > Bacillati > Actinomycetota > Actinomycetes > Mycobacteriales > Nocardiaceae > Rhodococcus > Rhodococcus sp. MT28. Next base: position 1,029,385 of record NZ_JBXAFD010000001.1, on the reverse strand, counting down.
GACATCCTGGTCAACAATGCTTGGCGGACTTTCGGTTTCGCTCGGCTCGAGAAGATGACCGACGAGCAGTTGCGCGGCGGTTTCGACATGGCAGTGATGGCGGCATTCTGGGCGATGCAGGCTGCCCTGCCGGAACTGGAGCGTCACGGCACGGGCCGCGTGATCAACATGTGCAGCCTCAACGGCGTGAATGCTCACATGTACTCGGTGCAGTACAACGCGGCGAAGGAAGCATTGCGAACCCTGACTCGCACTGCCGCCCGCGAGTGGGCTCCCAAGCAGGTGAACTGCAACGTCATCTGTCCCGGTGCGCAGAGTGCGGCGTACAAGCGTGTCGCCGAAGCCAATCCGGAGAACGTGGCAGTGATGGCCGCACAGAACCCGATGGGGCGGATCGGCGATCCCCTCGACGACATCGGCCCCGTTGCGGCCTTCCTGGCAAGTGACGACAGCCGTTACGTCACCGGCAACACCCTCTTCGTCGACGGTGGTGGGCACATCAACGGCGTGCAGTGGGCGCCGACCGTCGACTGATCGACGGCGACGCAGCCGGTGTATCCGGCGTCTATTTGGCCGTGAACCCGGCGTCGACCGGCAACGCGATACCTGTGACGTATCGAGCCTGATCCGAAACCAGCCAGGCTATCGCGTTGCTGACGTCGGCAGCTTCGATCAACTCGACGTTCAAGAGGTTGCCCACGTCGGCTCCGCTCGATGTCGGGGAGTCCGCAAACAGCTTCGCGACCGCGTCGTTGACGACCATCGGTGTATTCGCGCCAGTCGGGTGCACGGAGTTGACACGAATATTGTGGGGAGCAAGCCAGTGCGACCACGTGCGCCCAAGCCCCACGATGGCGTGTTTACTCGCGCAGTAGCCGTCGGATCCGCCGGTGCCGTCACCTCCACGACCGACAAGTCCCAGAGTTGATCCGGTAAGGACTATTGCGCCACCTGTACCTTGTGCGATCATCGCGGGCGCTGCGGCCTGGACGGTATTCCAGACGCCGAATAGGTTGACCTCCATCTGGTCGCGGAAGGCGCGAGCATCGTCGATGTCCGGGGACATCATGCCGATACCGGCGTTGGCCAGGACGATGTCGACGCTGCCCAGCTCCGCAATTCCTTCGGATACCGCAGTTCGCAGTGCGGACAGATCGCGAACATCCACTTCTCGCGCGACGATACTTCGTCCCAGGTTCTCGACCGCTGCTGTTGTCTGCCGCAAATCGTCGGCGGTTCCCATCGGGTAGGCCACCGATTCGATCTGACGGCAGATGTCGAGCGCAATGATGTTCGCGCCCTCCTGCGCCAATCGCACGGCGTGGCTCCTGCCCTGACCTCGGGCGGCCCCGGTGATCAGTGCGGTTTTGCCTTCCAACTGTCCGGGCATGCGTGCTCCGTCCTTCGTGAATCATGATTACTCGGTCATGAGTACTGACCCGAGGGGACGGCGAAATTCGTCGCCGGCGACGTAGTCTGAGTTCAGTTACAGCGGGAACTCGCTTCGGAAGAGAAGAGGCTCGGGATGTCCGATTGGGTGAAGAAGGTCGAAGCTGAAGCCAAAGGGCTCCTCGCCGAGGCGGAAGAAGAGCTGACCGTCCTTGAAGGTGTCGACACCATAGATCCGCTTGCCGACGACGATCCGGCACCAGAAGACGGCACCAAGCCGACGTCAGACTGACCCTGCGACCCGTCGGCGCGCCTCGACACCGCTCGGTATCTCAGAACGGTGGCGGGTCGTCCCCGTAGTCGTTGGGTTCTCGGCGGGCTCGCGGTGATTTCCGCCGCTTGTATTGAACGTGCTCCTCTGCTCGTTTCTGTATCCGTCGGCGCTGGCGATTGCGTTCACTCTGGATACGGGCAGCTTTGTTCTCCGCCTGGGTCCGCCGATTTCGACCGCCCTGGGGCGGTGTCGGTTCGTGCGATCCAGCCATCAATCCTGCGGGTCGCGTTCGGTAACAATGCCCGGTCGGCGACGTCAGCGACATGGTCCGATCCTCGTTCGACGTGAACCGCCACCGGTCGGAATGCTTGAGGCGATGATGGTTGCGGCAGAACGCACTCATATTCGACGCGACCGTTTTACCGCCGCATTCGGGGTCGCCGTGATGGAACGGTTCATTGTGGTCCAGATCGGAATTCCAGGCCGGGACATCACAATGCAGCCATTGGCAGCTGCCCGCGATGATCCGTAACCAGGTATCGAGAACGGCGCCCGGTCGGTAGACGCGCGCCGAAGCAGGCACCGGCTCTGCGACGTCATCAGCAGGTGCTCGGACGTTTCGAATTACGGCGCCACGGGCGATATCGCGAGCATGCTCAGCGCTGATCACCCCGTACCCGTCGAGGTGGGCGGGCTCGCCGCCACCGTGCAGAGTGGAATCAGTCATCACGACGTGAACCACGGGCCGACGAACGACAACACCACCGCTACGATCCTGCGGGCAATCAGCTCGGCCACAGTTGCACGGCAAGAATTGTGATCCGTTGGTCAACTCGAAGAGCGCGTCGGCTCGTCGCTGCTCGTACGTTCGAGAGTCGTTTCGGCATACCGACACTGCCAACTCGCGTAGTCGGCCGTCGAATGCCCGAGCCTGCTCTGCCGGAACGCTTCCCAAGATCTTTGCCATCCCGTCCTCGGCAGCGCTGACCCCGACGAAGCGATCGGTGAGAGCACGGCGTCGGCGTTCTCGCATACCTTCCGGGTCCACCATCGCCACGATCCGATCGATCGCCGCTGTCAGTCGTCTTCCCGTCAAGCCCGTTCCGCCTGCTACTGGTGGGGCGAGAACCTGCTCGAGCAGTAGTCGTTCCACCTCGTCGATCAATTCGTCTTTCACGTTCGCGGTCGCGGAATCGATCAAACCAACTCGGTACAGATCCAACTCGCCACGCGCCATCGCCGCTCGAGTGCGATGCAGACGAGTCCTTAACGAGAACCCCAACCCGATCAGCTTGCCGGCAGCCGCGCGACCCATCGTCAGTGACGCACCGACTTCCGACTCCGCCAACTCGTGTGCGGTCGACGACCACGCACCACTGGCGACATGCTCCGAGCTTCGCCGCGAAAAGAACTCGGCAATCACAGCGAGCTTGCGTTCGACCAGCATCGCCTCGCATGCGTGCAGATCGGTCATGAGATCAACCAGCGCACAATCAGTTTCGGTACCGGTCAGCTGTGCTGAGATACCGAAGAGCTCTGTCGTGGGGTTGACCATGCATCGATCTTATTCGAATATGCGTTCGAATGGCGTCGAATTCTTAAATCAGTCGGAATAGTCGGTTTCCTGAATTTCAGTGCATCTCAAGGGTTAGTCGTAATGCTGTCAGCGGATCCGAGGCATCTCGACGCCCACGCGGACCAGGCCCTTCGGGGTTGACGAAGCGGCCCTCGTCCGAGCGAGTCCACTCGCGTACGGCCCATCTCTCCTTGATCGCCCAACGGCCGTCGCGCCGCTCCATGTGGTCGATGAACCGCGCACCACTGGTGAAGTTGATCATTCCGATGTCTTCGGGCCCGCCCCAGTGTGTGGACATCGAATATGCCTCGCTGATCGCGTGGTCGCCGTGCAGTTCGACCAGGTGGTTGCCGATGTGGTGCATCGTGCCGCCGATCGCGGAGAGTTTTGTTGTGGCCCAGGCGATGTACTCGTCGATGGTGCCGTCGAATCCGGTGTGATGGTCGATCGCGTCCGGGTGGTAGGCGCTGCGGACGAGATCGAAGTCGAGGCGATCGATGCCGCGGCAGTACGTCAGAACCACCTCACGAATTGCCTGCTTGTCGATGAGATCCTGCAGTGCCTGGTCCATGTCACGCCTCCTTGATGCTGGTCATCCAGTCGAGTAATTCCGGTAGTTCTTCGGCAGCGCAATCGAATACGGCAGGCCGAAGCACCACGGCAGACGCGCCGCGGTCGGACCAGTCCAGGACCTTGTCAGCGGTTGCCGAGAGGTCGACGGACCGATTGTCGCGCCGAACCGGCGCCGCAGACACTTGCACACGTGCGGTATCCGGCTCGCGGTCGTGGGCTTCGAACGTGTTGCGCAGCAATGTGACACTGTCGGTGAACGTTCCCAGGTCGGTCGGGTTCACGGTCCAACCGTCGGCGACGCGTGCTATGCGGTCGAAGTTCCGCCGGCTTGGTCCGAAACCGAAGAGCACCGGTACGCGATTTTGGATCGGCAGCGGGAGGCTGTGGTAGTTCTCGAAGGCGAAGTCGCGTCCCTTGAAGGTGGCCGGAGCATTGGTCCACAGTTCGCGACACGCTGCGACAGCCTCCTCCATGCGCCCGAATCGCGCGTCGAAAGGCATGTTGGTAGCGGTGTATTCGGCTTCTTGCCAACCGACGCCGAAACCCATGACGGCTCGACCTTCGGACAATGAGTCGAGAGTTGCAACCTGTTTGGCAAGCAGGGCGGCTGGGCGAACAGTGGCGATCAGAACCGATACTCCGAGGCGAGCGCGTTCGGTCACTGCGGCGATCGAGGAAAGAAGTGAAATCGGTTCGTACCAAGGGTGATCCAGCGGGAACAAGAAGTTGTGTTCGGCTACCCGCTGAGCGTGTGCTTCGGCATTGAACCCGAGATGATCGCCGGTGCAGATCAGATCGATCCCGGCACGGTCAGCACGCGCGGCGAAGTCCAGAACCGGGCGAATCTTGCCGTCGAACAGGGCCTCGAGGCCCAAGATGTTGACGCCGATTTCCACAGTCGTCGTTCCTCTACAGTGCCCGCTTGGCATGCGCGGACATCTCGCCCATGTTGTCCAGACAGAAGAGTCTCGAGCTGAACTGCCACGACCCGTCGACGCAGGTGAAGCAATCGAAGTAGCGCCCCGCCAGAATGGGTTGCAGGGCAAGATCTTCGGTACCTTGGATGACCGTGACGTACGAGAGTGCCGTCGCTGATTCACCGTCGACTGCGATTCGCGTGTTGGTCAGCAGATGTTTGGTTCGTGGAACCGGCGGATCACCGTACATTCGAATGAAGCCGCTGCAGGCTGCGAACACTGCGTCGGCGTCGGACGAAATGAGCGTGATGGCAACCCCGTCCGGCCCGCACTGCCCGTAGTCGGACGAGGCGAACAATGCAGCGACTTCACGCAATCGGCCCTGATCGATCAGATGCGTGTACTCGCAGAGCAGGTCACGGATCGCCGACTCGGCGACGATCCGTGACAGCTCCGTGGTCATACGGTGATCTCGCGCCGAACCATCTTGCCGGTTGCATTGCGAGGCAGCAGATCGCTGGTGATGCGCCACTTCGACGGCACCTTGAAATAGGACAATCGCTCGGCAGCGTAATCACGCAGCTCCGCCTCCGTTGTGGCGGCTCCGGGACGCAGGACAACCACGGCGGACACTTCCTGGCCGAGGTCGGGGTGCGGCATGCCGATGACAGCGCACTCGATCACGTCGGGGTGTTCGTCGAGCGTCTGCTCGATCTCGGTGGGGTAGACGTTCTCGCCGCCACGCAGGATCAGGTCGGAACGGCGACCGGTGAGACGGAGACGCCCGTTCTCGATTACGCCGAAATCGCCGGTGCGGAGCCAGCGTCCGGGGGCAATTGCCGACTCGGTCGCCTCGTCGTTCTCCCAGTATCCGAGCATGACGAAGGGGCTGCGTACGCACACTTCACCTTCGATGCCGTCCGGCAGCCATTCGCCGAAGGGATCGCGAATCTCCATCGAGACGGTGATGATCGGACGCCCGAGAGTGCCTGGGAACTCTTCGAGTTCGGCGCCGACGGCGACCGCAATGGCGGTGCTGCATTCGGTGAGGCCGTAGCTGTCGACCAGAGCATTGCGTGCGAACGGCACCTGCTCCTTGAGGCGTTCCTTGAACGCGGGCGACGACGGCGCGGATGCCAGTGAGAATGCAGTCAACGAAGAGACGTCGTACTTGGCGATGTTGCCGTGCTCGAGTAGCCGCGATGCCATCGTGGGGACAGCACCCCAGTTGGTGACACGCTCGCGTTCGACCAACCCGAGCACCTTGTCGACGTCGAAGCCGCCCTCGGTCAGGATGACGGCACTGCCCGTCGCGAGACGGGGGACCACCAGATTGTGCAGGCTGGCGATGTGGAAGAGCGGGGAGGTGAGTAGATAACGCAGTGGGCTCGGCTTGGAAGCGTCGTACTCACGGCCGGTGAATGCCGCGCCGATCGCGTCGCTGTACTTGTGGTAGTCGACGACGGCCATCACGTTGCGGTGCGAATGGAGTGCGCCCTTGGGGCGGCCACTGGTACCACTGGTGAACAGGATGACGGCGGGGTCGTCCTCGTCGATGTCGGTGCTCGGCACGTCGGAGCCTGCATACTCCGCGATGAGCGCGGGCAGATCCTCTTCCATGGTGAGGACCGTGATGTCTGCCGGCAGTTCGGGGAGGGCGGCGCCGCGCTTGGCGTCCACGACCAGAACCTTCGGACGTGAGAGCTCGATCCCGTGGGTGACCTCGCGCGGAACCCACCAACCGTTGAGACCGACAGCGATCGCGCCGAGCGCCTGCGTCGCGAAGAACGTCATGACCCATTCGGGAGTGTTGGCAGCGAGGATGCCCACACGGTCGCCCTTGCGGACTCCGTACTTGTCCCGCAGAGCAGTTGCCAGCGCGGCAACGGAATCGGCATGCTCGGTGAACGAGATTCGACGATCGCTGGTGACGAGATAGTCGCCGTCGCCCCAGGCCCGGGATGCCGAGATCAGTTCACCGATGGCGTGACCGCGGTTCTTCATCACAGGCATGACGGTGCCGAGAACCTCTTCTTCGACGATCTCGAATGGCCCACCTGGACCGGTGAGGCGTGAGACCGCCTGGTCCAGAAGCAACTGCGGATCTGCGGGGGCAGTCATGGAATGGCCTTTCGTATTGTGGCGCTTTTCACGTCACAAAATCTCACGAGAAAATCATATCTGTGGCGGCGGTTACCACTGAGCGAGACTGGGACGGTTCCGGCTCTGAGGCGTCGATACGTTCGAGTCGTATCGCAGTTGGAGTAATCGACATTCCGATATCGACTAGGACACAGGACACGATGACGAACACCGCCACCGAAGCATCTTCGAATGCAGCTCTTGCAGCTCCTCAGCGCGAGGACGTCGCGCAGATGTTGATCGACCGTCTCGGTGATCAGCACCTGGGCCTGCGGACGCGGACGCAGGACTGGAGCTGGGACGAGGTGGTGCGCGAGAGCGCAGCGCGCGGCTCGCTGGCGAAGTCGCTTCGCGCGCCCGGACCGTTTCACATCGGAGTACTTCTCGAGAACGATCCGGAGTTCCTGTTCTGGCTCGGCGGCGCGGCCCTGACCGGGGCCACGATCGTCGGCATCAATCCGACCAGGCGTGGAGCTGAACTCGAGGCTGAGGTCCGGTACGTCGACTGCCAGCTGATCGTCACCGACAAAGCAGGCTACGAGAAGCTTGCCGGCCTGGACCTCGGGCTGACCGAAGATCGTTTCGTCCTGGTCGACGACGCGTCGTACCCGGACAGGATTGCAGCACATCACGTCGAGTCGCCTCAGATCGACCTCGGTGTCGACGCGTCGACGCTGTTCTTGCTTCTCTTCACCTCGGGCACCACCGGAATGTCCAAGGCAGTGCGGTGCAGCCAGGGGCGTCTGACGCGGTTGGCCTACGCGAACTGCGCCAAGTACGACATCGACCGCGACGACGTCTGCTACTGCTGCATGCCGCTCTTCCACGGCAACGCGTTGATGGCTCTGTGGGCGCCGGCCCTTTCGCAGGGAGCTACGGTCTGCCTCGTTCGTAAGTTCACGGCCTCGGGATTCATGCCGGACGTTCGGTTCTACGGCGCAACATATTTCACCTACGTCGGTAAGGCCTTGGGGTATCTCATGGCGACGCCGGAACTGCCCGACGACATCGAGAACACCCTCACCCACGGCTTCGGGACCGAGGCGTCGCCGGGGGACAAGGCAGAGTTCATCCGTCGTTTCGGTGCACAACTTTTCGAGGGATACGGTTCGAGTGAAGGTGCCGGTTCAGTAGTGCTCGATCCGAACCAACCTGCCGGAGCGCTGGGCCGTCCCGCGAGCGAGAACATCGTCATCGTCGATCCCGATACGCGCGAAGAGCGACCCCGCGCAATTCTCGACGAGCACGGTCACGTGCTGAACCCCGACGAATCCATCGGCGAGATGGTCGACAAGGCCGGATCGAAGAAGTTCGAGGGGTACTACAAGAACGAAGACGCGATCGCCGAGAAGATTCGCCACGGTTGGTACTGGACAGGCGATCTCGGCTACGTCGACGAGGCCGGCTTCATCTACTTCGCGGGACGCAAGGGCGACTGGATCCGCGTCGACGGTGAGAACACCTCGGCTTTGATGATCGAGCACATCCTGCGTCGGCACCCCAAGGTGATCGCCACGGGTGTCTTCGCGGTGCCGGATCCGCGTTCGGGTGATCAGGTCATGGCTGCGATCGAGGTCGCCGATCTCGCCGATTTCGATCCGGTCGAGTTCGCCGACTACCTTGCCGCGCAGGCGGATCTGGGTACCAAGGCAGCGCCACGATTTGTTCGCGTTTCGACCGACCTGCCCGTCACGGGCTCCAACAAGGTACTCAAACGTGAACTTCAAGCCGATCGCTGGCGGACCGACGAACCAGTGTTCCACTGGGTGGGCCGAGGCACTCCCGAATACACGTTGATGACCGAAGCTGACGTGGTGAACCTGGAGAAGGAGTTCGAGACGCACGGCCGCACGCGGTTCCTGTGAGTGGAGTTGCGCTGGTGACCGGCGCTTCCCGGGGGATCGGCCGAGAGTGCGCGCTTGCATTCGCGCGCGCCGGATTCGACGTTGCAATCACTGCTCGCACCGTTCGTGAAGGAGAGGGACGGGCAGCCCCGCGAACGAGGCAAGGCGAGCAAGTGATTCCGGTGCCCGGCAGCCTGGAGACGACGGTTGCCGAGATCGAGTCCTTCGGTGTGCGCGCATTGGCCGTTCCGATGAACCTGCTCGATCTGGCCTCCGTCCGCGGCGCCGGTGAACGGGTGCTGGCGGAGTGGGGACATGTCGACGTGTTGGTGAACAACGCCTACGCGCAGACGGTCGGAAACATGGACCGGGTGCTCGACATCGAGATCGACGACGCTCAGGCGATGGCGATCGGGAATTATCTGCACCAACTCGCTCTGGTCCAGGTGATACTCCCGTCGATGATCAAGAGCGGCAACGGCGTAGTGGTCAATCTGGCATCGGGCTCGGCGACCATGGATCCGCCTGCGCCTCCCGGCGAGGGTGGTTGGGGTCTGTCGTACGCCGCGTCGAAGGCGTCGTTCGGACGTATTGCCGGAGCGATCAACTCCGAGTACCGAGACGCCGGAATCAAAGCGTTCAACCTGAGTCCGGGATTTGTCATCACGGAATCAGGGAAAGCCCGTGGTGGCGCGGACGCAATCGTGGACGCCGGATTTGCGGCCACACCGGCATCCGTACCCGCTGCAGCGGCGGTGTGGCTTGCAACAGATCCCGATGCGGACCGGTACCTCGGTCGCGTCGTGGATGGTCCGAAATTGATGGCGACACTGGAGGAAACGGTATGAAGCTCGGCGTGGTCGTTCCGGTCGAACTGGGTCGAAGCGGAGACCCTGATTGGATTCTGCAATTCGCCCGTGCGGCCGAGTCGCTGGGTTTCGACGAGATCTCGGCAGTGGAGCACTCGGTGGTCATCGCCGACACCGAGAGCGAGTACCCCTATTCTCCGACCGGAAAATCGCATCTTCCCGATGACTGCGACATCCCGGATCCGCTCGAACTGCTTTCGTTCGTGGCGGGTGCCACAACCACTTTGGGCTTGTCCACTGGAGTTCTGGTGCTGCCCAATCACAATCCGGTAGTGCTCGCCAAACGATTGGCGACGCTCGATCGCCTTTCCGGTGGGCGATTGCGCATCTGCCTCGGCCTGGGGTGGATGAAGGAAGAGATCGAGGCGTGCGGCGGTGACTTCGAGCGCCGCGGCAAGGTAGCCGATGAGGCCATCGCGGTGATGCGTTCACTCTGGGCGGGCAAGGAAGCCGTCGATTTCGACGGCGATTACTTCTCGTTCAAGGGTGCGTACAGCTGGCCGAAGCCGCACCGCGAGTCGGGAGTTCCGCTCTACATCGGTGGACACAGTCTCGCTGCTGCTCGGCGAGCAGGCCGATTGGGTGACGGTTTCCAGCCGCTGGGACTGGCCGGTGAAGATCTCGACAAGGCCGTAGCAGCGATGAAAGCTGCTGCGGTGAAGGCAGATCGAGATCCTGCCGACGTCTCGCTGGTACTCGGTGCGACACTGCCCAGGCTCGACGAAGCGAAACTCGAGTGGGCACGCGGGTTGGGAGCCGATCGAATCGTGCTGTCCGCCAGTCGTCGTGGCACGTCGCTGGAACTGATCATCGACGAAATGGCCGAATGCTCGAAGCGGCTGGGGCTGAGTAACTAGGAGTGCGGGCGTGACCGGCAGCCATCGGAGCGGCTGCCGGTCATTGCTGTCGGAACGTCGATCAGTTATTGCTTGGTCAGCAATTTGCTCCGGAGCTTTGCGATCGTGTCGGCGTCAAGTTTCAGCACGTCCTGCGAAAACTTCTCCCACCCACCGAACTGGTCGCGAATCTTGTCGAGTACTGGCTGAATCTGGCTGGGACGCTGCTCCATCAATGGTTTCAACAGATCGACATCGATTCCTTTCGAAGACAGAAACGTGTAGGTCTGTTCGTTCTTGGCTTTGTTGTAGGTGTTCGACAGGACGAAGTCGTCGACGATGGTCTTGTCAGGAACACCCAGAATGCCGAGAAGTAGAGCTGTCATCAGTCCAGTGCGGTCTTTGCCTGCCGTGCAGTGGTAAGCGACTGCGGACTCGGAATCGGCGATGGTCCGTAGGGCTTGGGAATACCCGGCCATTCCGTCAGGCTTGGACAGTTGGTCGACGGCGCCGGTGTCGCTGATCCGGACGGCTTCACCGCCCCCGAGCACCTGCTCCACGATTGCAGAGTCACCAGATTTCAGGGCACTCGTAATCGCTGTGGCAAGAGCCTGAGTGCCGGCATCCAGGACTGCCGTGTTGACCACTTTCACGTTCGCGGGAACCTTGTCTGCTCCGTCCTTTGCGATCTCGCTGTCACCTCGGAAATCGACAACGGTCCGGATGCCTGCGTTCTCGATCGTTTGTTGATCGTCAGCAGTCAGATCGCTCAAGCGGTCGCCACGAAAAACCAGGCCCCACTTGACTGATCGGCCGTCGGCTGTCTCGTATCCGCCGACATCACGCACGTTGGCTGCGCCCTGCAGCGTCACGTGGCGGGTTGACGCGATGGTGGAAGTGCCGTCCTCGTCTATGACCTCGAAGTACCAGCGTGACAGTGGGTCGAGGCCGTCGACCTCAGTGGAGAAGCCGTCGACCGTGCCAATTTCCTTTCCTTCTGCGGCTGGGTTTTTCGGGTCGGTGGCGGCGAATACACGCACCTTTTCCGAGCCGCCGTGTTCCCAGACCAGTGAGTAGTGTCCGGCGGACGCTGATGTCACGTCGAGGTCGGTCGGCGTTTTCGCCGACTCGGCCTTGCTGCATGCGCCGAGTACGAGCATGAGTCCTGCCGCCGACAGCGCAAGAACTCGAGTTTTGCAAGTAGCCATGGGTCCTCCGAATCCAATTGGAAATCGGAGGCTACGCACCAGTGATCACTGTGTCGTGACCGTGTTGTGCAGAGCGGGAAAACTGCAGGCTGGAGTGCTTGTCGCCGATGATGATCAGGGATGGGCCAGCCCGTTCAGGAGCATCGCGCCGACAAAGATGGCACTGCTTGCGCGGGCGCTGCAGGACGGGTTGATCGCAATCGACGAACTCTGATCGAAGCGCGAGCGATCGGGTGCGTCGATCCGGGAGTCAGTCGAGGGCGGTGGCGTCGGTTGTCGGCGTCTTGGTGCCGGGAGTCGCTTCGATGTCGAGAACGACCTGGCTGTCGGTGGCTTCTTCGGGGAAGACGTACCGACGCATGGCCCACCAGCGGAAGGCCGTCGCCAGCAGGGTCCCGATGATCGATCCGCTAATGAAGTCCGCGAAGTTTTCCATCAACACCGACACCTCGGGTTGACGCAGATGGAACACGTACCGGGAGGTCCAGAGTGGTACCTGGTTGATGGCCAAACCGATACCCGCGACGATGAAGAACAGAGCGGCCTCGTGATGGCGCTGTCGACCACCGCGCTGCGCAAACGACCATTCGCGGTTGAGGACGTAGGACAGAACCGTCGCGATCAGGACCGCAAGGATGTTGGCCGTCACCGGGTGCTGAGGCAGAACCGTCCACTTGATGCCGAAGAACAGCACCGTGGTGACGATGAAGGCGATGCCGCCGACCACCAGGAACTTGAGCATTTCTGCGTGCGGCAGGACGCGCACGAGAACCCGCTCAGGAAGCCTATTGACCATCTTTTCGACAAACGCCATTGTTCGAGGCTAACCCTGAATACGACCGAGGGCACAAATCGTCGATGCCCGTGTCGGCAAGATCATCAGAATCCGTACCCGAGAATTGCGGGCTTCTGCGCGTTGAAAGCGAAGTCGAAATTCAGGATCTCCTGCGGATCGGACGCGTGGAGTCGGTGCGCCGCCGCGAAGGTCTTGGCCTGGTGCTCGCCCAGGTACAAGCTGCTCAGGACATCAGAGGGCATCGTGATCGCAGGCACCGCGTCAGTGGCCGTACAGGTGGCCTTGCCGCCCTTGACCTGAAGTGCGAAGGTTCCGCCGGCCTTCAGGAACGGATCTTCGACCTTGACGACTGTGTCCAGGTCAGCAGCATATTCACGAGCCTCGAGAGCCGCGGGAACGTCCATGATGCGCAGCCACAGTCGATCGGAGCGCGTCGTCGTCCGGGCAAGACGGTAGTCCGTCAGCATCAGCCGGAGAGGATCGGCAGGATGCTGGCGTGTCTCGATCCGGGTGACGAGGTCGAGGCCGCAGATCGTGCGCCACAGCGCCGCGTGCGCATCTTCGGTGATCGTCACGAACTCGTCGATCCGGGCGATGCTGTCGCGGCCCTCGCTCGTGTGCCGGTAAGCGATGTATCCGTCCGCGTGTGTCAGAAAGAACAGTCCGGAGGCGCCGTCACGATCCTCCGACGGGTCGGCGAACATGTGGTCCCAGAGTGGTTGCGGACGGACCTGCGCGCCGGGAGTCTGCAGTCGCCAGCGGTCGTAGATCTCGGGAAGAAGCGTCGAGGCAGCTTTGATGTCGACGATGGACACGCCACCGTTGTCGGGCACCTCGGGGCGGAATCGCGCGAAGCGGCGATCGAGGGTGATGCCTTCGCTGAAGGTGGCCGGGCCGTATCCGAAGCGGTTGTAGATGCCGGCCTCGCTTGCCGTCAGGGCGGCAAGCGGTGCTCCGGTCGACTCGATGTGGGCATGAAGCGCAGTGAACATCGAGCGTAGGACGCCACGACGACGGTGAGTCGGGGCGACGGATACCCAGGTGATTCCGCGCGTGGGGAGTTGGCGTCCGCCGGGCACGGTGAATTCCATGTCGATTTCGATGGCCACGCCGACGGGTAGGTCACCGTCGACGGCGAGGATGATGTGCTCGGGCTTGTAGAGCGCCTTCGTCAGTTCGCTGACCGCGGGAGACGGGTGAAAACCGAACCCCACCGAGTCGAGTAGTTGGAGAGCCGGCCAGTCACTCTCGGTAGCGGTGCGGATGGTGATCTTGTTTTCGGGGCTCACGTGTATCGACTCTGGCATAGATTGCGTGAAGACGCACATGAATATCGGGGCTGACGTTTCCGCACCGGCTCCCAGGGGTACCGCCCGACGGACCAGTCCTGCGGCACGGAGAAAACCGATACGGAGAAACACTGTGGCGATCACCGACATCAAGGAATATGCCCATCTGACCGAGGAAGACGTCGAGGCACTCGGGCGCGAGCTGGATGCCATTCGGCTCGACATCGAGGAGAAGCGCGGCGCGCACGACGCTCGATACATCCAGCGGACGATCGCGTTTCAACGCTCTCTGATGGTGGCCGGCCGCATCGTCTTGTTCGCCAGCAAGAAGAAGCCTGCCTGGATTCTGGGGACTGCGCTGCTGGGGGTCGGCAAGATCATCGAGAACATGGAACTCGGCCACAACATCATCCACGGCCAGTGGGACTGGATGAACGATCCCGAGATTCACTCGAGCAACTGGGAGTGGGACAACACCTGCCCGTCCTCGGGATGGAAGCACTCGCACAACTTCACCCATCACAAGTTCACCAACATCGTCGGACTGGACAACGACGTGGGCTACGGAATCATGCGCGTCACGCGCGATCAAAAGTGGCACGCCGACTATCTCTTTCAACCGATCACGAATTTTGTGCTCGCGACCCTCTTCGAGTGGGGAGTGGCACTGCATCACCTCGAAACGGACAAACTCCGCAAGGGTGAGGTGAAGTGGTCCGAGAAATCGGAGATGGCCAAGGACGTCGGTAAGAAGATCGCGCGTCAGGTGGCGAAGGATTACATCCTGTTCCCCGCCCTGACCGGCCCCGCGTGGAAGACCACGTTGACGGCGAACGTCGTTGCGAACCTCATCCGAAACTACTGGAGTTACGCCGTCATCTTCTGCGGGCACTTTCCCGACGGTGCCGAGAAGTTCACGCTCGAGGAATTCGAGAACGAATCGCGCGCTCAGTGGTACCTACGACAGATGCTGGGCTCTGCCAACTTTCATGCCGGTCCCGTCATGGCCTTCATGAGCGGCAACCTCTGCTACCAGATCGAGCATCACTGCTTCCCGGATCTGCCGAGCAATCGGTACTCGGAAATCGCGGTGCCGTTGCGCGACCTGTGTGACAAGTACGACCTCCCGTACACGACCGGGCCGCTGTGGAAGCAGTACGGATTGACTCTGCGCACCATCTGGAAGTTGTCGCTGCCCAACAGGTTTCTCTCGGCTTCCCAGGACGACGCTCCGGAGACGCACTCGGAGTTGAAGTTCCGCATCCGAGGCGGAATCAAGGAAGTGTTCGGCGTCGATCCGCAGACGGGTAAGCGGCGCGGACTGCGAACAGCGATCGCGATGGTCTCGAGCTGATCAGTTACCGCTTGTGCGCCATTGAACGAACCACGAGATCGCCGGTCGACTGGATTGCCTGCACCAGCACGATCAAGATCACGACTGCGACGAACAGCACCGGTGTGTTGAATCGTTGGTAGCCGTACTTGATTGCGAAGTCGCCGAGTCCACCGGCGCCGATGGCACCTGCCATGGCCGAGAAGCCGATCAGCATCACCGCCGTCAGGGTTGCTCCTGCTACCAATCCCGGAACGGATTCGGGCAGTAGCACCTTGGTGATGATGTCTTTGTCGGTGGCGCCCATGGACCGCGCTGCTTCGACGCGTCCGGAATCGACTTCACGCAAGGCGTTCTCGACGACGCGCGCAAAGAAGGGCACCGAACCGATGGTCAGCGGGACGATCGCTGCCGTGGCGCCGAGCGCTGTTCCGACGATCGCTCTCGTTGCCGGGATGAGGAGCACCAACAAGATGACGAACGGCAGCGAACGGCCGATGTTCACCACGGTGCCCAGAACCGAATTGAGGACGCGGTTGGGACGGATTCCTTCGGGCGCGCTCGCGTGCAACAGAACACCGAGAGCGATACCGATGATCACGGTGAGCACGAACGAGACACCGACCATGTAGAGCGTGTCGAGTAGGGCTTCCCATGCTTCGCCCAGGGAATCCTGCCAGGACGTCTTGTTCATGAGAACGTCACCTTCACTCCGCGCTGCGAAAGATGTTCTTCGACAGACTTTCTTGTCTCTTCGTTGCTGACGAGTCCCGTGTGCGAGGCGAACTCCACGCGAAGGCGACCGACCTGATGGGATCCGATGTCCTCGATACCGCCGGAGATCACGGTGACGTCGACGTCGAGATCTCGTGAGAGTTGGGAAATCACAGGCGAGGTGGACAGTGAATCGACAAAGGTGAGGAGCGCCGGAATTCCGGTCGTGGACGTTCGTACCGTTCCGGTCGGCAGTAGCGCCTCTCCGAGGGGTGAGTCCGGGTCTGCGACCAGTTCGGTGAGCGTTCCCTCGTCGACGATGCGGCCCTGATCGATCAGCGCAGCGCGATGGCAGATCCGTCGAACCACGTTGAGCTCGTGGGTGATCAGAACAATGGTCACACCGAGTCGTCGATTGAGATCGGCGAGCAGGTCGAGGATCGAATCGGTTGTGTCCGAGTCGAGGGCGCTCGTGGCCTCGTCGCACAGGAGGACGTCGGGTGAAGCCGCCAAGGCTCTCGCGATGCCGACGCGTTGTTTCTGGCCGCCGGACAGTTGCGAGGGGAAGGCGTCACGTCGGTCTTCCAAGCCCACCAACTCGATCAGCTCGTCGACGCGGGCACGTCGATCTGCCCGCGAGTATCCCGCCACTTCGAGAGGGAAGGCGATGTTGGCGGCGACCGAACGGGAATGCAGCAGGTTGAAATGCTGGAACACGACACCGATCCGCTTGCGTGTGTCGCGCAGTTGCGCTGGGCTCAACGCGGTCAGATCGGTGTCGCCCAACAGAATCCGGCCACTGGTCGGGCGTTCGAGCAGGTTGAGGCAGCGCAGCAAAGTCGACTTGCCGGCGCCGCTCTTGCCGATGATGCCGAAGATTTCGCCGTCTTCGATTTTCAGGGATACAGAATCGAGTGCATGCAGAACCTTTGTGCCGCTGCGGTATTCCTTGGAGACCGATTCGATCGAGAAGACCATGACGGGTCTCGATCAGGTAGCGCTGGCCGGAATGACCGAGCCCTGATAGGTCTGCTCGATGAACGTCGCGACGTCGGCGGACGTCAATGCCTCGGCCAACTTCTGTACTCGCGCATCGTTTTCGAGCGAGGTGCGTACGGTCAGGACATTGGCGTACGGGTTGCCCTCGGCCTTCTCGAGCACCAGGGCGTCCTTGGCCGGGTTGAGGCCACCTTCGATTGCGTAGTTGCCGTTGATGATTGCGAGATCGACATTTCCGTCGTCGAGCGTGCGCGGCAACTGCGGGGGATCGACCTGGGTGAACGTGAGTCCCTTGGGGTTGTCGATGATGTTCTTCTCGCTGATCTGCGTGATGTCCGTGCCGGGAGCACCCAACTGCTGATCCAGCTTGATCAAACCGGCCTGCTGCAGCAGGTACAGCCCACGGGCGAAGTTCGTCACGTTGTTGGACAAAGCGACCGTTGCGCCCTGGCGCAGGTCGGCCACGTTGGTGACCTTCTTGGAATATGCACCGAGCGGCTCGACGTGGACTTTCGCCACGGCGACCAGGTCGTCGACACCCTTTTCCTTCGACCACGATTCCTGGTACGGCACGTGCTGGAAGAAGTTGGCGTCGGTGTCTCCGGCTTCGAGCACCTCGTTGGCGTCGAGATCGCCGGTGATCTCGCTGACCTCGATCTTGGTGTCACCGAGCAGGCCCTTTTCTTCGACGAACTTCAGGATCTCGGCGTGCGGAACCGAAGAAGCGACGATGCGAAGAGGTGCGTTCTCGTCGGAGGAGTTGTCGCTCGAGCACGCGGCTACGGTTCCGACTGCGACGGCGGCCACTGCGAAGGCAGCGAGGAATCTTCTGGTGCGCGAGCGTGACATGTGAATCTCCAAGACATAGCCGAACGCACGCCGAGATGGCGTGACAGTTGCTGAACGCTAGCCCGGTAAACCTCCCGTGAGGAGATACAGAATCACCGCGATTTTTTCATGTACCTATTGTCCGAGCAGGATGACCGGAACGTCCTCGGCAAAATCGACTACCAGTTCGCGACGCGAGAACAGCCAGGTGCCGTCGATCTTTTCGAAGCTGTCCTGGTAACGAATCTCGATCCGGTTGTCCCGGTGGCCCTCGCCCCGCGGATAGATGTGGTGGGCGGAGCAGTAGGCCTCACCGTGCGCAGTGGTGGGGCCGTCGAGGTCGAGGATCTGCTGCTCGACGATGTGCCGGGTCGAGTGCAGATGTGAGACGGCATCGACCACCGAACTGCTGACGACGGAATTCCCACGTATCTCCGTCGGCGCACCCGTTCCGTTCAGTGCCGGCGGCAAGACGAATGCCACGTCGTCAGTGAAGAGAGCCGCAAGTGCAGTGGTGTTTCGGCGGTCGACGGCCTGTGCGTACCTGGCGGCCAAGTCGGTGAGAGCGACGCGATCCGAGGAGTCCATGCGCATATCTCACCCTATGTGACGCCGCTCATGTTTCGGCTTCCCGCTCATCGAGACACTCACAGCGCCCACCTGGGCATCTGGTTAGCGTCCAGGCCAAGAGTTGCCAGCCATGAATGCCATAGGAGAAACAGCGATGGATCTGAGGGAATCGCCCGAGCAGCAGGAGCTCCGCAAGGAGTTGCGCGCGTACTTCGCGGCGCTGCTGCCGGAAGAGAAGCGTCGCGCGGCCGGCGAGCAAGGTGTGGGTGGCGAGTACTTCCGCGAGATCGTGAAGTTGCTGGGCAAGGACGGTTGGCTCGGTATCGGCTGGCCCAAGGAATTCGGTGGACAGGGACGCTCCATCGAAGAGCAGTTCGTGTTCTTCGACGAGGTTCAGCGCGCAGGTCTGCCGTTTCCCTTCGTGACGGTCAATACCGTCGGACCGACGTTGATGAAGTACGGCACCGAAGAACAGAAGGAACGTTTCCTGCCCGGCATCCTGGCCGGCGACATCGTCTTCGCAATCGGGTACACCGAGCCCGAGGCCGGCACCGACCTTGCGTCACTCAAGACTCGTGCGGTTCTCGACGGTGACGAGTGGATCGTCGACGGCAACAAGATCTTCACCAGTGGCGCCAACACTGCCGACTACGTGTGGCTGGCCTGCCGCACCGACGCGGATGCCCCCAAGCACAAGGGAATCTCGATCCTGATCGTCCCCACCGAGGATGCAGGCTTCGAGTGGTCACCGATCAACACCGTCGGCGGTTTGATGGTGACGTCCACGTACTACTCCGGCATTCGAGTTCCGTCGAAGGACGTTGTGGGCGAGGTCAACGGCGGCTGGCAGCTCATCACGGCTCAGCTCAACCACGAGCGAATCGGCCTGGCGGCCATCGGTGGTCGCACGTACGGTCTGTGGAACCTGGTCCTGGACTGGGCCAAGGAAAACGGCGCCATCGACATCCCGTGGGTGCAACAGGACTTCGCTCGCACACACGCCAAGCTCGAGGCCATGCGACTGCTGAATTGGAAGATGACGGCAGCCGTCGCACAGGACACGCTCTCCGGAGCCGACGCCGGTGCCACCAAGACGTACGGGACCGAGACTCACGTCGACGTCTACCGCACCCTGCTCGGAATTCTCGGCTCCGCCGGTCGCATCCGCCCCGAGTCTCCGGGCGCTCTGCTTGCCGGTCAGATCGAGCAGATCTCGCGTCAGGGTGTCGTGAACACCTTCGGCGGCGGCGTCAACGAAGTTCTGCGGGACATGGTCGGCACCATCGGCTTGGGACTCGTTCGCGAAAAGAGGGTCAAGTGAGCGACATTTCGGCGCAACTCGACGCTTTTGTCGGCCAGACGCTTGTTCCCACCACCTGGGGACCCGACGAGGTCAACATCCCCATGATCCGGCATTGGGCCGAGACCATGGGCGATACCAACCCCGTCTACCTCGACGACGACGCCGCCCGCGCCACCGGACGCGACGGCGTCGTCGCTCCCGCTCAGATGCTCCAGGTCTGGATCATGCGGACCTTTACCGACAAGATGGCGGGCAACGACCCGTCGCAGGTGTGGACCGATCTGATCGCCACCCTCGACGCAGCCGGCTACAGCTCTGTCGTGGCCACCGATTCCGATCAGGAGTTCTTCGCCGAACTGCGCCCAGGCGATCGCGTTAACTACACCGAGGTCATCGAGTCGATTTCGCCGGAGAAGAAGACCGGCCTCGGTGTCGGACACTTCGTCACGACGCTCAAGACCTACCGCAACGGTGACGATCAGGTTGTCGGCACCCAGCGGTGGCGGACGCTGCGGTTCAAACCTCAGGAATCTGCTGCGCCCGAAGCTCCTCGTGCACTGCGTCCGCGTCCGGCTCTCAACGCGGACAACGCTTTCTGGTTCGAAGCGGCCAAAGAGCACCGTCTGGTGATCCAGCGCTGCACGTCCTGCAAGACGTTGCGTCATCCCACCGGCCCGATGTGCGGCGAGTGCCAGTCACTCGAGTGGGACACGATCGACGCGTCGGGGCGTGGCACGGTGTACAGCTTCGTGGTCAATCACCACCCCAAGATCGACGCGTTCGACTACCCGCTCATCGTTGCGGTAATCGAACTCGAAGAGGGAACCCGATTGATCGCCAACATGGTGGGTATCGCGCCCGAAGATGTCGTGGTCGACATGCCCGTGGAACTTGACTGGATCGACGCCGACCCGGATCTGACGCTTCCCGCGTTCCGGCCGGCCGTACGCGAGGAGCACTGATGGACTTCAATTTCAGCGAAGAGCAGGAAGCAATTCGCGCACTGGCCGACGAGGTCTTCACCAGCAAGGCAACGATCGAGCGCACCAAGGAGATCGAACTCTCCGCCGAGCGCGTCGACCGTGAACTGTGGCGCGAACTCGCGAGCACCGGCCTGCTCGGTATCGCCCTGCCGGAGGAGTTCGGCGGCGGTGGCCTCGGCTTGTCCGAGCTGTACGCACTGCTCGAACAGCAGGGACGTCACGTTGCGGCCGTGCCGATCTGGGAAACGACCCTTGCAGCATTGGCTGTCAACGAATTCGGCTCTGATTCCCTTCGCGCCGAACTCCTTCCGGGAGTTGCCGACGGCAGTCGATTCCTGACCGTCGGTCTCGAAGAGTTCGGTCCGTACACGGGCGGCGACCCACTGACCACGGCTGAGCAGGACGCCGACGGCAACTGGACTCTGACGGGTGAGAAGGCAGTAGTGCCGATGACTCACGTCGCGAACCTTGCTCTCGTTTCGGCAACCGCTTCCACTGGTACGGCACTGCTGCTGGTCGACCTGAGTGCCGAGGGAGTGACGCTCGAACAGACGCAGTCCACCAGTTGGGAGATCTGTGCCAACGTCACCTTTGCCGGTGCCCCCGCGCAGCTGATCGGTGCGGCTGACGGCACCACGGTTCCGTGGCTGATCGACCGCGTTCAGCTGGCATTGGCCGCAATCCAATGGGGCGTCGGGTCGGGTGCAGTCGCGCAGGCCGTCACGTACCTGAACGGCCGCAAGCAGTTCGGCCGTCCGCTGGCGACCTTCCAGGCCGTCAATCATCAACTCGCTGACTGCTACATCGATCTCGAAGCGATGCGCGTGACACTGTGGCAGGCCGCCTGGCGCATCTCCGAGGGACTGGATCTCGGCACCTCGGTACTGGTCGCCAAGTGGTGGGCTACCGACGGCGGACAGCGCGTCGTGCATCGCACCACGCATGTTCACGGCGGCATGGGCGTCGACACCGACTACCCGGTTCACCGTCACCTGTTGTGGGGCAAGCAGATTGCTGCCACCCTCGGTGGTTCCAGCTCCGATCTGGCGCGTCTGGGTGCGCAGCTCGCATCCGGTGTGGAGGTGCTCGCATGACCGTACTTGCCGGTCGCAGTTACGCAGACGTCGTTGTCGGAGAGGCATTGCCCGAGTTGGCGATCCCGCTGACCCGCACGTTGATCGTCGCCACGGCAATCGCCACTCGCGATTTTCAGGACGTGCACCACGATCCGAGCCTGGCGCAGGAGCGTGGCTCGAAGGATGTCTTCATGAACATCCTCACGAGCAACGGTCTTGTCGGTCGATACGTCACGGACTGGGCCGGATCTGCATCGACCCTGCGCCGCATCGCCATTCGTCTCGGGGCGCCCAACTACCCGGGTGACACCATGACGATGACCGGTGAGGTCGTGTCCAAGGAAGACGGAGTGGTCGTGGTCAAGGTGCAGGGTGCAAACAGCCTCGGCAACCATGCATCCGGCACCGTCGCAGTCGCTTTCAAGGAAGAGGAGAGGCCCTGATGGCGATCAGCCCACTCTCGGGAGCCGCCGCCATCGTCGGCATCGGATCCACCGAGTTCTCCAAGAACTCCGGCCGCACCGAACTGCAGTTGGCGTGTGAGGCCATCGTCGCGGCACTCGCTGACGCCGGTATCGATCCGTCCGAGGTCGACGGTCTGTCCACCTACACGTCGGAGACGAACGGCGAAGCGATCGTGGCTCGCAACTGCGGCCTCGGTGAGCTCAAGTTCTTCTCGCGCATTCACTACGGTGGCGGCGCTGCGTGTGCCACCGTGCAGCAGGCGGCCATGGCAGTTGCGACGGGTGTTGCCGACGTCGTGGTTTGTTACCGCGCCTTCAACGAGCGCTCCGGTGTGCGCTACGGCCTAGGGCAGCACGATCGCCCCATGGACAGCACCGCGGATCGCGCGGCATATGCGTGGATGACTCCGCAGGGATTGTCGACTCCCGCTCAGTGGGTCGCCATGTTCGCCCGCCGCTACATGCACCAGTACGGTGCGACGAGTGAGGACTTCGGACGAGTTGCAGTGGTGGCGCGCAAGCATGCCGCCAACAACCCGGCTGCTTGGTTCTACGAGCGTCCGATCACGCTCGAGGACCATCAGAACTCGCGCTGGATCGCCGAGCCGCTGCACCTGCTCGACTGCTGCCAGGAAACCGACGGCGGCCAGGCATTGGTCATCGTCTCTGCCGAGCGCGCAAAGGATCTGGCCAACAAGCCCGTCGTCATCAAGGGCGCCGCTCAGGGCAGTAGCAAGGATCAGCACATGATGACCAGCTACTACCGGCCCGACATCTCGGGTATCCCGGAGATGGGCTTGGTTGCTCGTCAGCTGTACGGCCAGAGCGGCCTGACACCGGACGACATCAACGCCGCGATCCTGTACGACCACTTCACTCCGTTGGTGCTTCCCCAGCTCGAAGAACTGGGCTTCTGCAAGCCAGGCGAAGCAAAGGACTTCATCCGCGAAGGCAACCTCGAGATCGGTGGACGCCTGCCGTCCAACACTCACGGTGGTCAGGTCGGCGAGGCGTACCTGCACGGTGTCAACGGAATTGCCGAAGGTGTGCGACTGGTGCGAGGCACGTCGACCAACCAGCCCGAGGGCGTCGAAAACGTATTGGT
The DNA here is from genome assembly GCF_058792695.1 of Rhodococcus sp. MT28. Classification (NCBI taxonomy): domain Bacteria; kingdom Bacillati; phylum Actinomycetota; class Actinomycetes; order Mycobacteriales; family Nocardiaceae; genus Rhodococcus; species Rhodococcus sp. MT28. Next base: position 1,006,297 of record NZ_JBXAFD010000001.1, on the reverse strand, counting down.
CACAGCCGGAACAGCAGTACCCACCAGCGGTCTCGTTCTCGGCGCTGTTTGAGAGAGGAAAAGACAGTGACAACTTCGGAAGCTGCGAAGACCGCCGGCGATTGGCGTGGAGCCGATCTCGGGACCCGCACCGTGTCGTACACCGAGCGCGACGCGATCCTGTACGCACTTGCCGTGGGCGCCAAGGCGACCGAGCTGGACCTCGTCTTCGAGGATCAGCTTCGGGTACTGCCGACCTTTGCTCTGACGCTGGCGCAGTGGGCTCCCGACGCTCTGGGTTCGGCGGGCGCCTTCGACACCTCGACGGCACTGCACGGCTCGCAAGAGCTGAAAGTGCTTGCTCCGCTTCCGCGTAGCGGTGACGTGACCTTGAAGGCTTCGGTCGGCGAGGTGTGGGACAAGGGCGCAGCGGCCGTGTTCGAAGTGAAGGTGGAGTGCGAATACTTCGTCGCGACCTGGTCACTTTTTGCCCCCGGTGCCGGTGGATTCGGCGGAGAACGTGGACCCTCACGTCCGGCGGAGCCGACCGGCGAGCCTTCGTTGACCGGTGTGTTGACCACAGCGGAGAACCAGACGGCGATGTACCGGCTCCTGGGCGACAAGCACCACATCCACATCGATCCCCAGGCTGCGGCGCGGATCAACCAGCCGCGTCCGATCATGCACGGCCTGTGCACGTTGGCCGCGAGCACGCTCGAGCTTGCCCGGGTCGCCGGCGTGCATCCGGCGGACCTCGTGAGCCTCGAGGGTCGATTCGCTGCGGCAATCCATCCGGGTGAAGCGCCGTCCATCGTTGCGTGGGGAACTCCCGACGACCTGGCCTTCCAGGTCACCAAGGGTGATCAGGTAGCGATTTCCGGTGCACGAGTGAGCTTCTCCGCTCGCTAGTCCCTCCAGACTCAACTGCGGGGTGCTTGACCCCTCGTCGCGCCCCGCAGTTGTTCACACGAAGAAGCAGCCCCCGAGCGAATCCGCTCAGGGGCTGCTTCGTATTTGTTTCAATCCTGGTGGGTCGCCATGTAGCGAGCCGGGTACTCACCGCCGCCGTGAACGGCGATGTCGGCGCCGTTCACGTACGAGGAGAGCGGGCTCGCCAGGAACAGGCAGGAGTTGGCGATATCGGCCGGCACGGCCATGCGCTCCATCGGAATGGTCCTGGTGACCGCAGCGCCGCCGTCGGCGCCGTAGACCTCGGCGGCAGCCTCGGTACGGATCAGGCCGGTGGTGATGTGGTTGATCCGGACCTTCGGCGCCCATTCGAGGGCCAATGCCTTGGTCAGAACGAGGAGGCCTGCCTTGGCTGCGCTGTACGCCGCGGTTCCGGGCTGCGGGTCGATCGCCGAGACACTGCCGATGTTGATGATGGCACCGCCGTCGTCCTGAGTCTGCATCACTGCATTTGCGGCCTGGGCAACGTTGAAGGGTGCCAACAGGTTCAGGGCCACGATCTTCTCGACGAAGCGGGGTGACACCGTCGCAGCATCGGCATCGGGGGAGCCGCCGGCGTTGTTGACCAGGACGTCCAGACGGCCGAAGCGCTCGACGGCATCCTGGACGAGGGCTGCGGCGTCGGCGGGATCGCGGACGTCAGTGGCGCGAAAGGCTGCGCTACGGCCGTCGGCGGTGGGTAGGTTTTCGGGCTCGTTACGGCCACAGACCAGCACGTTCGCACCCGCGGCGAGGAAGGTTTCGGCGATGACGTAGCCGATGCCTTTGGTGCCGCCGGTGACGATCACCGAGCGTCCGCTGAAATCGACGGGGTTGGGCAGTGTCACGGTGGAGCCTTCCTGGTGCGGTGCCGAGCTGAATTGCCGCCCAATGTGATTGACGCGACGTGGTCGCACACCTTAGGGTCAAGCAAGTGCTTGGTTGTTTTGTAGGTCGAGTGTAGACGACAAACAGCGGCAGTCACCAGAATCGACCGGTCCCTCCCGCAAAAGGGACCTCTGCGTCGACGGACATTGGAGTAGTCACATGGGCAAGCTCGAAGGCAAAGTCGCACTCATCACCGGTGCGGGTCAGGGAATCGGGCAGGGGATTGCCCTGGCCTTGGCCAAAGAGGGCGCCGTGATCGCCGTTGCCGGCCGCACCGAATCCAAGTTGCACACCACGTGTGGACTACTGGCTGACATCGGTGCGCGCGGTGAGGCGGTGGTCTGCGACGTCAGCAAGAAGGACGACATCACCGACGCCGTGGACCGTACCGTCGAACTGTTCGGCGGAATCGACATCCTGGTCAACAACGCCAACGACTGCAAGCCCGGCCCACTCTTGAGCGTGCTCGACGAAGACTTCGAGCGTTCCTTCGCGACGGGGCCGCTCGCCACCCTGCGCATGATGCAGGCGTCGTACCCCCACATGAACAGTCGTGGCGGTGGCGTCATCATCAACATGGTCACCTCGGCGGCGGTGCGCTGGGATGCCAGTAACTACGGCGCTTACGGTTCCATCAAAGAAGGCATGCGCTCGTTGACCCGCGCTGCGGCCTGTGAATGGGGCAAGGACAACATTCGCGTTCTCAATGTTGCCCCGCACGCCAAGACTCCCGCGTTGCAGTGGTGGATGGACAAGAATCCCGAAGAGGCAGCGGCATTTGTCGCAGGTATTCCGCTGGGACGCGTCGGAGACCCCGAGACCGACATCGGTCGTGCCGTCGTCTTCCTCGTCAGCGAAGACGCCGGGTACCTCACGGGTGCCACGATCCCGCTCGACGGCGGCCAGTCGCGCTGGGGCTGACCGCCATCGACCCGATCAGGTCATCACGGCGCCGCCGTCGACGGCAATCGTCTGGCCGGTGACGTTGCGAGCCTTGTCACTGAGCAAGAAGGCGACCATCTCGGCGATGTCTCCGGGCGTCTGAGCTCGACCCATCGGAACCATCTGTGCGACAAAAGAATCGAAGACGTCAGCATCGGAAACATCTGTGAGCGAGGGATCGCGTCGACGCAGTTCCTTGATGGTTCGAAGCCACATGTCGGTGAGGATCAGGCCGGGCATGACCGTATTCGAGCGAAGTCCTCGAGTCGCACCGATCCGGGCGACGCTGTGACTCATCTCGATCACGGCGGCCTTCGACGGTCCGTAGTGCGCGAGCATGTCACCGCCCAAGCGGGCACCGATCGACGCGATGTTGACGATCGCTGCCGGACCCTCGGTTCTGCTCACGAATTCGCGGCACATCAGGAAGCTGCCCTTGGTGTTCACCGCAAAGGTGTTGTCCCACTGGTCTTCGGTGATCTCGAGGAACGGAGTGAAGACGCCGATTCCGGCGCCGTTGACGAGTGCAGTCGGGCTTCCGGCCGATGCAGCCACGTCGAAGGCGTTCTTGACGTCACCTTCACGTCGAACATCGCATCGTGCCGTGTGGACTGCTACGCCAAGGCTTTCCAGGCGTGCTGCGGTGTCGGCGAGTGCGGCCTCTTCGATGTCGAGGAGAAGCAGGGTGCCGAAGTCCTCCGCAAGGCGCTCGGCAATAGCGGCGCCCAACCCGGCAGCTGCGCCGGTGACAATGGCTACGGGCGCGCTCACGGCAGGTGCGTTTCGAGCAGTGGGGCAAGCAGTTCGGCTGCGCGCGCCGCCGTGATGACTTCGCTCGGGTCCACCTTGGTCACGACTTTCGAAGCAGAATCTTCGTAGACATGCTCACCGATGAGTCGCCCCTGCTCGTCGTACGGCCAGACAAATGCCAAGGTCCGACGCACGAGATACCAACCGTCGGGGTCGATGTCCGACGACTGTTCGGGGGCTGCGGGGGTGGATCCACCCGATTCGTGCACCGCGCCGAACACCCCGTCTCCCAGAATCGATCCTGGGACGAATTGACTGAAGAGAGTCTCACCCGAGAATCCGCTGTCGGAGACCGCGAAGTCGGACTGTCCGGTCCACATGACAAGGGTGTCCGTCTCGGCGAGTGACTGGTAGAAGTTGGTGACGGCGTCCATGCCGTCGAGGACAATCGACTGCCCGTCTTCGAACAACCGGTAGACGGGTTCTTCGACGGTCATGTCGGGCGAGAGGATTTCCTTGTAACGACCGGAGACCTCGAGCAATGCGTGGCGCCGGTAGTTTCGGAGGATCTTCTGGTGCCGCGGATTGTCGATGGTTTCCAATTGCTTTTCGACGCCATCCATCATGTGGACGAATTCGTGCTCGTACTTGCTCATCACATCTCCTGGTTTCGCGGATTCGGCGGGCTGTCCGGATCTGCGACAACTGTGACCTGACGTGGCATTCGCTGTACATGTAGAACTTCGTTCGACAATTGCCGGTTTGCTTAACTCCGCTGTTCAGATACCGTGATGGTCATCACTTTGCTGGCGAACAGCGGCCTAAGACAACCGAATGGACGGTAATGAAAAAGGCGAGAAGAGGTGAAGATCTGAATCTGCGGTTGGTGTCCTCGTTGCTCGTCGTCGTGGCGGAAGGGCACTTCGGCCGAGCGGCAGACCGGTTGTTCGTCACGGCGCCTGCTCTCAGTCAGCAGATTCGTCGACTCGAGGAACAGGTGGGTGTCGAGTTGGTTGATCGCAGTTCGCACCCGGCGGTGCTCACCGCCGCGGGTGAGGTGTTCGTCGCGGATGCGCGGCCCGCTCTCGAGTTCGCCGTTCGCGCGATGAACGGGCTCGACGCACTCGAGCGTCGGCGGGCCAGGCGGTTGCGGATCGGATTCATCAACGGGGCGGCCGGAAGTTTGGGACGTGCGGTGATCGATTCGTTGCATGCGGAGGTGGAGCTGGTCCAATTGGACTGGTCCCAACAGGTTTCCGCGGTGGCGAGCGCGACCGTCGATGCCGCCTTCGTGCGCCCTCCACTGCCGGTGCTCGACGGTGTGGTGCTCGAACGGATCGGCGTCGAACCGCGGGTGGTGGCCCTGCCTCGAGGACACCGACTGGCGGGCCGTACGAGTATCGAGATTTCTGAAATAGATGGGACTGTGCAGGTTTCGAGTGACGGTGCGCCACCCGAATGGGTGAAATGGTGGTCGGTGGACCCGCGCCCGAGTGGTGTACCCGTCCGGTACGGTCCCTCTGTCCGCACGATGGACGAAGCGCTCGAGGTTGTCGCCAACGGTCGGGCGGTGGTGATAACGGCAGCAACCATTGCCGAGTACTACACCCGCTCGGATATCAGTTTCGTGCGCATTTCCGACATCGAGCAGTGTTCGATCGATCTGTGTACCCGCGAGGGCGACAGCAGTCTGGCAGTGATCGAGCTACGCAAAGCTGTTTCAGCCCTCGGTACCGCCAGGTGATTGCCGTGTCCTGATGTGATGCGCATGTACTCGGATGAAATACGCATTCTTGCCGTCTTCGTTTTAGTCAGATAGACTAAAACTATGAAAACGATCAGCACGGCACTTGAAATCGTCGAGGCAGCACGAGTTTCGGCCGATGTGTTCGGGGGAGACTCCAGCGATCTCGACACCCGTCGCGCTGCAAAGCGTCGTTTTCATCGGCTCGCCTCCGCCATTCATCCGGACCGGGCGAAGCCCGAAGATCGGGTGCGATACTCGGCCGCGACATCTCGGTTGAACGAGCTATACCGCAGTTGGACAGCGGAGTTCGAGCCGGCAGATTCTCGGCCCGTTTATGTCGGCGAGCGGGGCGAGTACACGTTGGGTGGACTGGTAGCGCGCGGCTCGGTCGCTAACCTGTACCGGTCCGATGCCGGTGTCGTACTGAAGATTCCGCGAGACCCTCGGGCGAACTCGATGATCGAGGCCGAACGGAATGTGTTGACGGACATCGAGAATTCGTGCGAAGCCGGTTGGGCAGTCTCGTACTTCCCGCGATTGATCGATCAAATCACCCATGTGGGCAGCGGCACGAGACGTCAGATCGATGTGTTGGACGATCTGACCGAAGGTTTTGTGAGTCTCGCCGACGTCCGTGAGGCGTATCCAGGTGGCCTCGATCCACGGGACTGGGCGTGGATGCACCGACGGCTACTTCGGGCTCTGGCAGCAGCGCATGCGACTGGTTGGGTGCACACGGCGATTACCGCGGAGAACGTGCTGATCGAGCCTGATCGGCACGGGGTGGTGCTGGTCGGCTGGTCCTTTGCCACCCGTACGGGCAGCCGCCCGGTGGCGACGATCGGTTCCGATCGTGATTCGTACCCACCGGAACTCGGCGAAGGAGCGTCTCCGGCCTGGGACGTCTACATGGCTCATCATTTGATGCTCCGAATGCTGGGCGAGCAGACCCACGAACGGATGAAGGTGTTTGCCGACGGCTGCATGCAGGACAACCCGAGATTGCGTCCCGACGCGGTCGACCTACTGGGTGAGTTCGACGAACTCCTCGATCTTCTCTATGGCCAGCGGACATTTCGTCCGTTCGCCGTTCCATCCACGAAAGGACAGTGATTGTCATGGGCTACGGATACTGGGACGACAACACCTATTTGGCGGGCAAGACTTTTCGTGCCGCACGCGGTGTCGACGATTTCGGTTACACCGATTCGCTTCGGTCGCGTCCGCGAAGCAGTTGGAAAGCGGACCCGACCCTCGACCCCTTCGGCGTCGACAAGCGTGAATGCCGAGACTCGGCCGGGCACCCCGATTCTCTCCCGATAGCAGTGCTTTTCGATGTCACCGGCTCGATGGGCGCTGTTCCTCGAATCATGCAGGACAAGCTCGGAAAGCTGCACGGGCTGCTGCAACGCAAGGGATACGCGGATGATCCGCAGATTCTGTTCGGTGGTATCGGCGACGCCGATTCCGATCAGGTGCCACTACAAGTCGGCCAGTTCGAGTCGGGTAACGCGATGGACGAGCAGCTTCGGACCATCTTCCTCGAGGGCAACGGTGGTGGACAGAAGTCGGAAAGCTATGAATTGGCAGCATATTTCATGGCGCGCCACACCAGTACGGATGCCTGGGAGAAGCGCGGAAGGAAAGGCTACCTCTTCATCATCGGCGACGAGCTGAACAAGCCGCGGCTCTCGGCTCGTCACATCCGTTCGGTGATCGGGGACAAGGTACGTCAGGACGTATCGGTCTCGTCGATCTACCGTGAACTCGAAGAAAGATGGAATGTCTACTTCGTTCTGCCAGATCAGTCGTCGTACTTCAACGATCCGGAAATCGCGGATCACTGGAAGAAGTTGCTCGGTGAACGCTTCGTCAAACTCGACGACCCCGCTGCGGTGTGCGAACTGATCGCGCTGACGGTCGGAATCGGCGAGGACCGCATCGACCTGCGTGACGGACTGGCGGATCTCCGCGACATCGGTTCAAGAGCTGAAGCCGAGACCGTCGGCAAGGCTCTCGCTGTAATTCCAGGGCGCAGCACCGCGACGGTGGCCGGGTTGCCCCACGATCTCGGAACCGATACGGACGATGTCGATTTCGCATAGAAGGAGAGCATGATGGAGCCGTTCGAAGACCGCGATATCGTCGTCGTAGACCTCGGGTTCGGAGATGCGGGGAAGGGAGCAACCGTCGATTGGCTTTGCTCCGACCAAGCCGATTTGGGTGTGGCCGCAGTGGTCCGGTTCAACGGTGGGGCACAGGCAGCGCACAACGTGACGGTCGGCGAGCGCCACCACACGTTTTCGCAGTTCGGTTCGGGAACGCTGTCCGGCGTCCCGACGTTTCTCTCGAGATTCGTGTTGGTCGAGCCCATCGCGCTCGCCCGGGAGGCGCGTGCTCTGGAAGCGCTCGGAGTTCGAAATCCGTTCGATTTGATACGGATCGACGCGCGCGCATTGTTGACGACGCCGATTCACGTGGCCGCCAACAGGGCCCGTGAGGATGTTCGCGGCGGTAACCGACACGGCTCGTGTGGCAAGGGGATCGGTGAGACCGCGGCGTATGCGCTCGAAGTTGCGGATGCGCCTACGGTGGGAGACTGCCGGCGACCTGATTCCTTGCGTCGTAAGTTGTCGGCGTTGGCCACATTCTACGGACCGTTGATCGCGGAGAGTCGCCACGGTTTTCCGCCGATCGACGACATGGTCGACATGTACGCGGAATTCGGTGCCGTCGTGGACATCGCCGACCCGGATGCGCTGGGCGCGTTGGGTGCCCGTGGTCGTCTGGTATTCGAGGGGGCACAAGGTGTCCTTCTCGACGAGTGGCGGGGGTTTCACCCACACACCACGTGGTCGACGGTCGAACCGTCCAACGCGCGAGCGATGATCGACGAGTTGGGCCGGGACAGTTACGTACTCGGCGTCACCCGCACGTACATGACACGACACGGAGCTGGGCCCTTCCCGACGGAGGATCCGGAGCTGGCGAAGGTGTTGCCCGAGCTGCACAACGGGACGGGTGAGTATCAAGGCGGATTCCGGACGGGCCACCTCGACGAGTTGTTGTTGCACTACGCAATCGAGGTGAGCGGTGGCGTCGACGGTTTGGCGCTTACTCATCTCGACGCGATGGATCGCGCGCGGGCTGCAGGCGTCCCGATCCACGGGGTGCACGCGTACGAAGGATTGCCGTTCGTTCCCGTCGGAGAGTGGAAGGATCTCGATCACCAGCAGGCGCTGACAGATTCCCTGAAAGCCGTAGGGGTCGTGCCGAAGGAACTTCCGGCCGACCCGGAGGATTTCGCCCGGTATCTGAGCGAGGAAATGGGTGCGCCGGTAGTGCTGACCGCGAACGGTGCCGACCGGGTCGATCGTCAGATGCGATGCCCAGTGCCTGCATGATGGACGGTGTGGACCAGTCACTTGTCTCGATCGATGTCATCGCGCTCCGGTTCGGCAATCCGGAACCCGGGATGTTGCGATTTGCCGTCACTCCGCGGCAAGCGGAGCCGTACACCGGGCAGTTGGCGCTGCCCGGTGTACTGCTGGGCGCCGGTGAGCGGTTGCAGGACGCCGCCAGGCGAGCCGTGACCACCAAGCTCGGAATTCCCGACGAGAAGATCCTCGTCAGCGGTCAATTGACCGTGTTCGACGAACCCAATCGCGACCCCCGCGGTCCGACGCTCTCGGTGACCATGTGGGCAGTGATCTCGTCGGACGAGGTGCCGGGTTCGGCCGAATGGGTGAGCTGGGACAACCCGGGGGACCTTGCGTTCGACCACAATCGGATAGTCGCCGATACCCGCCCGATCCTTGCTGACACCCTGTTGTGGCGAGATCAGGCATTCACGCGGGCATTACTGGGTCCGTCGTTTCCGGCGTCGTACGCGCTGGCCGTGGCGGAGGAGCTTTCCGGTGTGCGTCCGGACCCGGGCAACTTGAACCGGACGCTCAAAGCGTTGCCAGGGCTGGAACGTACGGACGAACGAGTCCGGGTCAGTGCCACCGGGCGACCCGCGGTGGTCTGGGCGTGGACCGAAAACAGCTGACCTACCTCAGAAGTTGCCCCGCGCGGCCTGCTCACGCTCGATCGCTTCGAACAGGGCTTTGAAGTTTCCCAGTCCGAATCCCAGTGAGCCGTGGCGTTCGATGATCTCGAAGAACACGGTGGGACGATCTCCGATCGGCTTGGTGAAGATCTGAAGAAGATAGCCGTCCTCGTCGCGGTCGACGAGGATGCCTCGCTTCTGCAATTCCTCGATCGGAACTCGAACCTCTCCGATACGCGCGCGCAATTCGGGATCCTCGTAATACGAAGCCGGAGTAGAGAGAAACTCGATTCCTTCGTCGACCAGAGCATCGACTGCTCCGAGGATGTCGTTGGTCGCAAGCGCGAGATGCTGAGCGCCGGGACCTCGATAGAACTCGAGGTACTCGTCGATCTGTGACCGCTTCTTCGCGATGGCAGGTTCGTTGAGTGGGAACTTGACTCGGTGATTGCCGCTCGAGACGACCTTGCTCATCAGCGCGGAGTAGTCGGTGGCTATGTCGCCGCCCACGAACTCGGCCATGTTGGTGAATCCCATGACCCGGTTGTAGAAGTCGACCCACTGGTCCATCTTGCCGAGTTCGACATTGCCGACGACGTGGTCGAGGGCCTGGAAGATTCGCTTGGGCGCGCCGTCACGCTTGCGGTACGACGACGTCCGTTCGACGTATCCGGGAAGGTAAGGGCCGGTGTAGCGGGAACGGTCGACGAGGGTGTGCCGAGTCTCGCCGTACGTCGCGATGCTGGCCAGGCGAACGGTGCCGTGCTCGTCGGTGACGTCGTGCGGTTCGCTCAACACCGTCGCGCCTTGGGTGATGGCGTGTGCGATGCACTTGTCCACGTCAGGGACGCTGAGCGCGATGTCGCGGATACCGTCGCCGTGACGGCTGTGATGTTCGATCAGCGGACTTGCCGGATCCACAGCGCCCTTGACGACAAACCGCACGGCCCCGCTTTTGAGTACAAACGCGTGGTGGTCGCGGTTTCCCGTCGACGGGCCTGAATAGGCCACCAATTCCATGCCGAACGCAGACTGGAAGAAATGTGAAGTCTGCGTGGCATTTCCGACGATCCATTCGAGGCCGTCCCAACCGCTCACGGGGAAGGGATCGTGATCGCTGTCGTACTCGACCAAGCCGACCAACTGGCGCAATTGCTCCAGATCCAGGCCGGCCAACTGTTCGTCGTCGGTGAGAGTCTGTTCGACGGTCATGATGAGTCCCCTCTGAGTGCGATGTACACAGCGCGGTGCTCGAGTTATGTTCGGCACTGCCAGTACAAACAGATAAGTCCTTCAGAGGTTGGGTAGTCAACGGAGGTAGTTGAAAGTAGACACAGCGCCGGAATGCGAAGATGGTGGCACTGTTTTGTAGGCAATTTGCATAGTTGAACGACGAGTGGAGCAGACGTGAATCTCGACGCAGTGGATCTGGCTCTGTTGGACGCGATGAACAAGCACCCGAGAGCCGGTGCGTTGGAGCTTTCGCGTCAGGTCAAGGTTGCGCGGGCGACAGTGCAGGCGAGATTGAAAAGGATGGAAGATGCGGGCGTCATCGCCGGATACGCGCCGCACATCAATTTAGCTGCAGCGGGTTTCGGAGTACAGGCATTCGTGACTTTGCAGATCGCCCAGGGGGCGCTCGACACCGTCACAGCGGAACTCGAGGCAATCCCCGGTGTGCTCGAAGCCTTTGCCACCACCGGCTCCGGCGACGTGCTGTGCCGGATTGCCGCTGCGTCGCACGAGGATTTGCAAGCGACGCTGCTCGAACTGAATCGGTCGGGGATAGCCACCCGGTCGACCAGCGTCATGGTTCTCTCGGTTGTGGTGCCACTCCGGTCGATGCCCCTCCTGCAGACTCTGCAGTCGGAGCAGACGACCAAGGCCCCGGCGTACCGACGAGGCGGTCAGTCTCGCTGACGACCCGGAGCCCAGAATCCCAGAACGATCGCGGATACCCACATGATCGAAGCGAGCGTGAGTGCTCCTTGATCCATGCCTTTGATGAAGGCTTCACGGGCGAATTCGGCCAACTGGGCACCCTGCGGCCCGGCTGCTTCGGCGACGTGGAGAGCGGCGGCCAGAGAACCGGATACCGGCTCCTTGGCCGGTTCGGGTAGCAAGTCGACCGCGGGCTGGACGTGATTTCCGTAGCCGGCGGCGAGGATACTTCCCGCCAGTGCAACGCCGATGGCGGAGCCGATCTCACGGGTTGCGTCGTTGACTGCTGAGGCAACCCCCTGTTTGGAGTCCGGTGCGTTGGAGACGATGGCAGCAGTGGCGGGGGTTGTCGACAAACCCAATCCAATGGCGGCCACTACCAAGGGAACACAGACTTCGGCATAGGTCGAACTGGCATCCAAGCGCGTCAAGAGCGCAATTCCGGTTCCGAGGAAGGCAACCCCGGTGGCGGTGAGAGCGCGAAGGCCGATACGCGGAATCAGTAGGGGAGCAACCACGGACAGCGCCATCACCGGCACAGCGATCGGCATCAGGGCGAGCGCCGATTGCAGGGGGGAGTAGTCGAGCACCAGTTGGAGATACTGCACGATCAGGAAGAACAAGCCGAAAGTCGCCAGGAATTGCAGGGTCAGTGACGCTGCGCCGCTGCCGAATGCGCGATTGGCGAACAGTCTCACGTCCAGAAGTGGATGGCGAGTACGTAATTCGACCCAGCTGAATACCGCGGCCATGGCAATTCCGCCGACCAGCAACGCGAGAACTACCGGATCGAGCCAACCACGGGCCGGCGCCTCGATCATCCCGAGGACGAACAGCCCGATCGAGCCGGCGATCAGCGCTGTACCAGGTAGATCGAGTGGAGTTGCCTCCGTGTCCTTCGACGTCACGATCGTGAACGACACCACGAGGATGAGAACTGAGACGACGGCCAGGCTGACGAATATCGAATGCCACGACCATTTTTCGAGGAGCAACCCGGAGACGACAAGTCCGGCGATTGCACCGGACCCTGCGACGCCAGACCAGACTCCGACGGCGCGGGCACGCTGCGCCGGCGGGAAACCTGCAGTGAGTAGAGACAGCGTCGCCGGCATGACAAATGCGGCGCCGACGCCGGAGATCACGCGGGAGACGATGATCCACGACGGTTCGTCCGCGAAGACCGGAATCGACGAGCCAGCAGCAAAAACGAGTAGTCCGAACATGAGCAGTTCTCGTCGACCGTATCGATCGCCGAGTGCGCCCGCCGGCAACAAGAGACAAGCCAGCGTGAGCGTGTACCCGTCCACGATCCACGTGAGCTGGCTCTGTGTTGCGCCGGTATCGCGGGCCAAGTCGGGAAGGGCCGTGTTGAGAGCGGCCATCGCTGCGACGACCAGCGCGACGGCGCAGCACGCGACCGTCAGCATCCAGATCTGTCGGATGGTCCACGTGGACTGTTCGAGCGTCGTATCGCTACTCACGAAACCTCCCGATAGAAACAAGACCATCAGTATCGTTACAAGAACAGCAGTTCCACAACCCCCAAGTGGGTATAACTGAAGTTGTGACGGTGGGAATCGACAAGCAGGGAATCGAACAGCAGGGAAACGACGAGGACCCGCGCAAACAGCGTTCCAGGTCCAGGTTGCTCGACGCAGCGACCACGCTGCTGGCAGAAGGCGGCGTCGACGCCGTGACGATCGATGCCGTCACCAAGTTGGCCAACGTCGCGCGTGCGACGCTGTACCGCCATTTCGACAGCGGCACGGAGTTACTCGCCGCGGCATTTGCACGTCTACTGCCGCCGGTGCCGGAGATGTCCGGTGAAGGCGATCTCCGCGCGCAGTTGCTCGAGTTGTTGACCAGTCAGGCCAAGGCCATCGAAAGCGCACCGATCCAGGTGACGGCGATGTGCTGGCTCGGCTTGGGGCCGGAACTGAAGGGCTATTCGAGCGTCGATGCCCTGTCCACGGACAAGCCCGAATTGCGATCGCTGCGCCAGACGGTTTTCGAGCAGTACCGACACGCGTTCGATCGGATCCTGCGCTCGCCGGACGCGATCGACGCGTTGGGGGAGTACGACTACGACGTCGCACTTGCTCAGTTGGTCGGACCTTTGGTGCTCACCAAGCTGGCCACGCTGACGCCTCTCGGGGAGGCTGCGTGTGAGCAGATCGTGGACGACTTTCTGGCTGCACGCGGAGTGTCGAGCTGAGAGCTCACGGCTCCAGATTGCGGCGTAGCACGTACTGCTCGAGCCTGTCGATGCCGCGCACTCGTCGCGGACGTAGGTGCCGCAGTTTGAAATTGGCGTCCGAGCCGAGTTGGGTGGCCAACTCGGAGTCGATCAGCACGGTGCCGGGACGAGCAGAGCTGGTGAGACGCGCGGCCTTGTTGACCACCGAACCGTAGAGATCTCCGAAGCGAACCAACGTCGGCCCCATGGCCAGACCCACCCGAAGCTGCGGATCGTCGTGATCGGCGAGGACCGCCTGCTGGATCTGCAAAGCGATCTCGGCGGCATGGTGGGGACTTTCAGCGGCGAACATGACCTCGTCACCGACGGTCTTGACCACCCAGCCGTAGTTGCGACCGATGATTTCGGTGGACGCGGACTCGAACCGCTCGAGCAGATCGTTGAGTTCGGCGGAGTCGAGGCCGCGGGTCAGCGAGGTGTACCCGACGATGTCGGCGAAACCCACGACCAGAACACGACTCGCTACTTCTTCGCCCGGGTTTCCGACGTTGCGGCCCGTCGACGACGCGACGTGGCGCTTCCAGACGTACGTCTGCAGAGATTCGACAGCGGGAATGATCTCGGCGCCGAGGCGCAGAACGATCTTCCGGATCGCTTCGGGCTCGTGATCTGCCGAGTCGGCGAGCTGGTCGATGATGTGTGTGCTGATCAGCGAGACCTGCCACTCAGCCAACCTCGACATCGACTGCCCCAGTGAACGGGCGGCAGCCACCTCACTGCTCTGCGAGATGACTCCTCGATTGACCATGTCGATGATCGTCTTGAGGGCGTTGGCGTCTTGCTGGGTGAACATGACGGCGTCGGGATCCTCGTCGACGGCAAAGCCCATCGCGACCCACAAACGATCGGCACGCTCGCGTGTCACACCGGCGAATTCCGCGATCTGCGATTGCGTGAAGCAGCGCGGTCCGCCGAGGAGGGACTCCTCGATGTCGGCTTGAATCCGGCTGAGCAGATGAGCATCGACGTCGACCGGATCAGCAGTGTGAGGTTCAGCAGCGTGAGATTCAGCAGGGGCGGGTTCGGTGACCTCGTCGATCCACTCTGACTCCGAACTGCTCACCGTGCTCCTTCTTGCCGCAACGAATTTCTGTCCACCATCTTCCACGCGGTGCCCCGAGAACAGTACTGAATTGGCCGAACCGTCTACGGATCCTCGGGCTCAGGCGGGCGGTGAGAGTCAACACGTCGGTGGCTTGTGCAAGAGTTGCCCCGAGAAAAGCACTGTCGATACCGAAATGCACGAGATACTTCTGAAAGGACCTGCGCATGCCACCCCGTAGACGTTCCGGCGCTGCCGCATCAACGCCGGATCACCTCACTGCGGACAATCTGGCAGCGCTCGCCACGGCTGTCGCCGAAGGCAAGCGCGCCACCGTCTATCTGCGCGAGGCGACTCCCAGCCTGGGGATCGAAGCCGGTACCTCGGCGAAAGTCGTGTCGGTGGACGGCAACACCGTGATGATCCGCCCCAAAGGCGTCAACGACGAATTGCCTTTCGAGGCAGAGGAATTGCGCATAAACCGCGTCTCCGCGGCACCGGCCAAACCGGCGCCACGGCCCAAACCAGTTGTGGAGTCCGAGCCCCTGATGGAGCCACTCGTAGAGCCTGTTCGACCGAAGCCGCGTGCGCAGCCTGCACCCGCTCCGGTACCGACTACCACTGCTGCCCCTGCCGCGACACCTCGTCCGGCCGTCAAGCGTGCGAAGAAACTGCCGGCCGGCATCAGCGTCACGATCCATGCGGGCGCGGACAACGACTGGAGCGTGACGGTCACACAGGGCGCGAAGCGTCCGGGCAAAGCAGTTCCGGTCGCACCCGATGCGGTCGAGCGAGCTGTCCGCGAGTTGGGTGAGCCCACCGCAATCGAGGCTGTCGAGTCCATCATCGTCGCTGCACGGGACATGGCTGCAGCGCGAGTCGACGAGTTGAGTCGTCAGCTCGAGGAGGCACGCAAGATGCTCGAAGCGCTCGGAGCTACCGACTAGAAACGCTGCGTAGGTCCGCACTTTCCGGGGTATGCGTTTTTTGCAGCGGGGAGATTACCGGCGGAGAGATTGTGATGTTGCAGCGAATTGTTTCGGCTCTGGCAGCGTTGGTCTTGGCACTCGGACTCGGGTTCATCGTCAGCAGCAACGCTGTTGCTGCACCCACGCCCATGGGTGGTGGTTCGGGCATCATCATCGACAATCAGCTGGTCTGTACGTTGACCACTATCGGTCACGACAACGGCGGCAGACTCGTAGGTATCACCGCAGGTCACTGCGGTGGTCCTGGATCGTTCGTGATCCCGGAAAGCAACGAGGACGCAGGCGTGGTCGGCACGTTCGTCGAGTCGAACCCGGACCTGGACTACGGGGTCATCCAGTTCGATCCGGGCAAGGTCACACCAGTTCGAACGGTGGGCGCGGCAACCATCACCTCGATCGGCGCTCCAGCCAGCTTCCCGGCCACAGCCTGCAAGGAAGGCCGTACGACGGGCACGACCTGCGGCGTCGTCTGGGGAGACCTGAGCGCCGACGCATCCACCTGGACTCAGATCTGCGTCGACCACGGTGATTCGGGAGCCCCGGTCACGGTCGGGACGACGCTGGTCGCGATGGTCAACGCCTACCTCTGGGTGCCGTGCCTGGGGCCGGAACTCGGCACCAACATGACCTCCATCGTGGACACGATCAATGCCCACGGAGGTGTCGGCGCCGGGTACCGGCCGATCTAGCGGCGGGCTGGGATCAGCCGCACACTGCTCCACCCGAGGCTGATCCCACGAGCTTGGAGTACTTGGCCAACACACCACGTGTGTAGCGAGGCGGCAACGGCTCCCAGCCCTTCTTGCGGGCTTCCAATTCGGAGTCGTCGACCAACAATTCGAGTTGTCCGGTACCCACGTCGAGCCGGATCTGATCGCCGTCGCGAACGAACGCGATGGGACCGCCGTCGACGGCCTCGGGCGCAACGTGTCCGACACACAGGCCGGTGGTGCCGCCCGAGAATCGTCCGTCCGTCAGCAGCAGGACGTCCTTGCCGAGACCCGCGCCCTTGATCGCGCCCGTGATGGCCAGCATCTCGCGCATGCCGGGACCACCCTTCGGGCCTTCGTAGCGGATGACGACAACGTCACCGCCGGTGATGGTGCCGTCCTCGAGAGCATCCATCGCGGCGCGCTCGCGTTCGAAAACCCGTGCAGTGCCGACGAATACATCAGACTCGAATCCTGCCGACTTGACCACCGCGCCGCCGGGCGCGAGTGACCCCTTCAAGATCGTGATGCCTCCGGTGGGGTGAATGGGCTTGTTCATCGCCCGCAGGACCTTGCCGTCCGGATCGGGCGGGGTGATGTGCGCGAGATTCTCCGCCACGGTCTTACCGGTGACGGTCAGGCAATCTCCGTGCATGAGTCCCGCGTCGAGCAATGCCTTCATGATCACGGGGACGCCGCCGATACGGTCGACGTCCGTCATGACGTGCTTTCCGAAAGGCTTGACGTCGGCGAGGTGCGGGACCTTCGCGCCGACGCGAGCGAAGTCGTCGAGCGTCAGCGGGACGTACGCTTCGTGCGCGATCGCGAGGAGATGGAGCACCGCATTGGTGGATCCGCCGAATGCCATGACTACTGCAATGGCGTTCTCGAACGCTTCCTTGGTGAGGATGTCCCTCGCGGTGATACCTCGACGCAGGAGTTCGACAACGGCTTTGCCGCTCTCGCGGGCGAAGCCGTCGCGGCGACGATCCGGTGCGGGCGGTGAAGCGCTGCCGGGCAGCGACATTCCCATGGCCTCGGCGGCGCTGGCCATCGTGTTTGCCGTGTACATGCCGCCGCACGCGCCTTCGCCCGGGCAGATCGCCCGTTCGATGGTGTCGACGTCGGCGCGGCTCATCAGCCCACGCGAGCAGGCGCCAACCGCCTCGAACGCGTCGATGACGGTGACTTCCCGCTCACTGCCGTCGGAAAGTTTGGCGACGCCGGGGAGGGTGGAGCCGGCGTAGAGGAACACGCTGGCGAGGTCGAGGCGGGCCGCCGCCATCATCATGCCGGGCAACGACTTGTCGCAGCCGGCGAGAAGGACCGATCCGTCGAGACGCTCGGCCTGCATGACGGTCTCGACGCTGTCCGCGATCACTTCACGGGAGACGAGGGAGAAGTGCATGCCCTCGTGCCCCATCGAAATGCCGTCGGAGACGGAGATAGTGCCGAATTCGAGAGGGAACCCGCCGGCTTCCCGTACGCCCTCCTTGACGGCCTTGGCCAGGCGATCGAGGGACAGGTTGCATGGCGTGATTTCGTTCCAGGACGAGGCGACGCCGATCTGCGACTTGACCCAGTCGTCGTCGCCCATTCCTACTGCACGCAACATGCCGCGCGCTGCGGTCTTTTCGAGTCCGTCGGTGACGTCACGACTTCTGGGCTTGATGTCGGGTTCGGTCATTTTCCAAGCATAGGCGTCAGCGGGGTGTGTTTCCGGCAGACGAGCGACTCGACTTGCCGACAAACGCCGTCCGTCGTGAATAGACTCGTCGCATCGCAGTTGGGGCTGAGTGTGCAGGTGATTGACGTACAGGGGGATTCACGTGGAGTCGGAACTGACTTCGGCTTTCGGATTTGCAGTTCTGGCCGCCTTCTTGACCGGTAGTGGTGTCTTCCTGGTCGTTCTGACGGTTCTGCACGAGATTGCCCGGTGGAAGGGCCGCTTCGTATCGGTGTGGGTGACTTTCTTTGCCGCTCTGCTGATACTGCCCATCCTGTTCGGCGCGTTGATCGCAGGTTATTCCGCGTTTTCCGAGGTCGACGGGTCCGAGGCTCTGCTTCCGCCGGCGTTCTGGATCCTGATCGCGGCCGGGGGTGCACTCGGCGGTTACATCGGAGTCAAGGTCGGTGTGGTTCGAGGCTCGGCCCTCGATTACCGGTTGTGATCGGGATCGACTCGATCAAACTTCCAGAGAAGCGCAGGCGAAGCCTGGGTGAACATCCCGAAGCTCTCTTGAACGCCCGTTCAGGTGCGGGTTCACTCCTAGCGTGCACACGAATGCCTTCGATCGAATATCCAGACGTGGCCTGCTGCAGGGATCGGCGGCCCTTGCCGGCGCAGTAGGTCTCGGTGTCGCTTCGGCGAGCCACGCCGGTGCCGAGGTTCCGGGTGGCAGCCCGGGCTTCGCGCACGGCGTGGCATCCGGTGACCCGTTGCCGGATGCGGTGATCATCTGGACCCGCATCACCCCGACGGCAGACGCGACGCCCGGTTCCGGCGTCGGGCCGGCGGTGACTCTCAACTGGCAGGTCGCGACCGATGAGGGGTTCGCGAGCGTCGTTGCGTCCGGAAGTGTTGCTGCTTCGGCGGATTCCGATCACACCGCGAAGGTCGACGTCACCGGACTCGATTCGTCGACGACGTACTGGTACCGATTCACTGCGGGTTCGGCTGTTTCTCCGGTGGGCCGCACCCGCACGGCTCCGTCGAACTCGGCAGATCTCGATCGTCTCCGCTTCGGCGTGGTGTCCTGCTCCAACTGGGAGGCGGGGTATTTCGGTGCCTATCGTCACCTCGCGTTCCGCGAAGACCTCGACGCGATCATCCACCTCGGTGACTACATCTACGAGTACGGGCAGGGGGAGTACGGCGCGAGAAACGGATCCGTTCGCCTTCACGAGCCGGCCCACGAGATCATTTCGCTGGCCGACTACCGAATTCGGCACGCGCAGTACAAGACAGACCCGGATCTGGCAGCTCTGCACCTGAAGCTCCCGTTCATCACCACGTGGGACGATCACGAATCGGCCGACAACGCGTACCGGGACGGCGCCGAAAACCACACTCCCGGTGTCGAAGGTGACTGGGTAGATCGAAAGGCCAACTCGGCCAAGGCATATTTCGAGTGGATGCCCGTCCGCCCGTCGGGTAGTGGTTCGAGCGTTCAGCTGTATCGTCGGTTCCGCTTCGGGAATCTGGCCGAGATCTCGATGCTCGATCTGCGTACTTACCGCGACGAGCAACCGACCATGAAGCAGGTCGACGATCCGTCGCGCACCATTACCGGACGCGCACAGATGGATTGGTTGACCAACGGAATCGTCACCTCCCCGACGCAGTGGAAGGTCGTCGGCAATCCGGTCATGATCACGCCCTGCGTGTTCCCGCCGCTGGAACCGGCGACCACCGCGGCGTTGACCGAACTGGTGGGTGTGCCGCAGGCCGGTGTCCCGTACAACACGGATCAGTGGGACGGGTACACCGCCGACCGCACCAGGCTTTTCGACGCGATCACCTCGAACGGTGTGGACAACACCGTCTTCATCACCGGTGACATCCACACGTCGTGGGCCTGCGACCTACCGACCAACGCCGCCAACTATCCGGGTGGGCCGACCGTCGGCGCCGAGTTCGTCGTCCCGTCGGTGACGTCGCCCAATATCGACGACATGCTGAAAGTGCCACCGCGCACGGTAACCGTTGCGGCAGAAGAAGCATTCAAGGCCGTGAACCGACACGTGCGGTACGTCGAACTGGATTCGCACGGCTACGGCGTATTCGAAATCGCCCGCGAAGGTACTCAGATGGACTGGTACTACGTCGACGATCTCACCAATCCGCAGAGCAATGCGCACTACGCCGTGAGCTACCGTCTTCCGGCAGGCGCGGGCAGTAGAGTCTCACCCACCTCGGCCGCCCTCGATCAGGCCTCGTACCGACCAGGAGTCGACCAGTGAGTATCGAAGTTTCGCGTCGTAGCGTTCTGATCGGTGGAAGTGTTGTCGCCGGAACGGCATTGCTCGGAACGCCCGCTCGCGCGAGTGTTCCCACCAGCGCCGGAATCCCAGACCTGGACGTGCATGTCATAGTCGTCGACGGCATGCGGCCGGACGAGCTGCGATCGGAGCTCACCCCGACGCTGACCGGGCTTGCGGCCGGCGGTATCCACTACCCGGACGCCAGTGCCATCACGATCGCAGAGACGCTGCCGAACCACACGGCGATGATGACGGGAGTGCTGCCGGCGCGTTCGGGTGTACCCGCCAACTCCGTCTACGATCCGGCCATCGACAAGAAGCGTGACCTCGATCGGCCTTCCGACCTGCAGGCATCGACGGTTCTGGATCGGGTGCGCACCGAACTCGGATTGACCACTGCGAGTGTGCTGTCGAAGCGCTACCTGCACGGGTTGTTCGGTGACCGCGCCTCACTGGTGTGGGATCCGCAGCCGCTCGTTCCCGGTACCGAGCATGCGCCGGACAACTTCACGATCGACGCCTTGATCCGTATCGTCGGCGGGAACTCGCCGCGGCTCTCGTTCACCAACCTCGGTGACGTCGATCGGGTCGGGCACCTGGATCTGTCCGGTCCGTCCGTCCGGATCGCTCGCACGGCTGCACTTCAGAACACCGACAACCAGGTTCGCCGCTTCGTCGACTTCCTTCATGACACGGGGCGCTGGAATCGGAGCATTCTGATCGTGTTGGCCGACCACTCGATGGACTGGTCGGAGCCCGCGCGGCTCATCGGCTTGGATCGACCGCTGAACGCGGACCCGTTGCTGGCAGGCAAGATTCGAATCGCCCAGAACGGTGGCGCAGACCTGATCTACTTCGTCGGACCCGATGGCGAACGGGCGGAAGCCGTCAGCCGGATTCAGCAGATCGTGGATGGTGTGGACGGCGTCGAATCCAGCCACCTCCCCGCCGAATTCGATCTCGGCACCAATGCCGGTGACGTCGTTGCGTTTTGCGCTCAGGGCTGGCGGTTCAGTGATCCGACTCCACTGTCCAACCCGATTCCCGGCAACCACGGTCATTTCGTGACACTGCCCATCCCGTTCTTCCTCAGCGGCGGGCATCCCGCTCTCGACGGTGGACGGAAGATCGACACGCAGGCTCGCACGATCGACGTCGCACCGACGGTTGCGGCTCTGCTCGGCCTCGGTGCACCTGCCGGCGGCTGGGACGGCGTCGCTCGCACGACGGGTGTGTCGCTGAACGTCTAACGAGGATCGCGACCGGTCAGGGCAATCAGCTTGTCCTGCAACGACGCATCGTCAGGAAGATCGACGGGAGCGGAAAACAGACCGCTCTCGGCGAGCATGTCGCGCTGCCCGTCGAGGTCGGACCAGACGGCCTCGACGAGGTCTGGATCGAGTCGCTCGTCTGCTCCGACCGCTCGCGCAAGGTCCCAGGTGTGGATGGTGACGTCCGAGGTCTGCTGGCGCAGATAGGGTTCCACCTTCACCGTGCCGTACGAGAGGTGAACGTGGGCACTGAGGTCCGTCGATTTCCACGCCTTGATGGCGGCATCGGAGTACTTCTGCCATTCGGTCCACAGGTCGTCCCCGACGGGAACGATGTCCGGTGTCGCCTCGCCGACCGTCAGTCCGGCCAGGAGCGGCGGTACCCACTGCTGCTCCTCGATGACGTGGCGGACGAGGTGTTCGACGTGCCAGTCGGAGTCGGGCGTGGGTGCGTTCCAGTCCTCGACCGCAGCGAGTCGTGAACCGAATTCGCGGTGGGCGGTGAGTACGAGTTCGAGCCAATCGAATGCCATCACTCGAGGGTAACCCGATCAGCGTGACGTTAATCGGTGCGTGAGGCTTCGATTCGGTGAAGACTGTCGGGGTTGTCGCTCAGTCGAATCGAGGAGTTTTCATGACCGTCCCCACCGTCACTCTGGCCGAAGGTCTCACTGTCAGCGCCCAGGGATACGGCGCGATGTCCGTCGCCCCGGTCTACGGCCCGGTGGATCCGGCCGAGGCGCTCGCCACGCTGCACCATGCGGTGGACATCGGGATCACGTTCATCGACACCGCCAACGTGTACGGCGAGGGCTCGAGCGAGCGTGCGGTGGGAGAGCTTCTCAAAGACCGCCGGGACGAAGTGCAGTTGGCGACCAAGTTCGGTCTGGTCGGCAACATCGCCAACGGTCAGCGCGGGATCAACGGAGACCCGGCTTACGTGCCGCGGGCACTCGACGAGTCTCTGGGACGACTCGGCGTCGATCATGTCGACCTCTACTACTTGCACCGGGTCGACCCGAACGTGCCGATCGAAGACACCGTCGGCGCGATCGCGGAGCAGGTGAAGGCGGGCAAGGTCCGCAACATCGGCCTGTCCGAGGCGACCGGCGATGAACTGCGTCGTGCGTACGGGGTGCATCCGATCGCGGCGATCCAGTCGGAATGGAGCATCTGGAGTCGGGACGTCGAGAACAAGGTAGTACCCACCGCCGCGGAACTCGGAGTCGGATTCGTGCCCTTCTCACCTGTGGGCCGAGGCTTCCTGGCGGGATCGTTCGATGCGGAGACGCTCGGTGACAACGACCTGCGCCGACGCTTCCCACGCTTCTCGGACTCCGCGCTCCCTGCTAATCAGAAGGTTCTCGACGTGGTCCGCGCCGTCGGTGAGGAGCTCGGCGCGACGCCTGCACAGGTTTCCCTGGCATGGCTCGATGCCAAGGGCCGTCAGCACGGGTTGCCTTCCGTTTCGATTCCCGGCACGCGGTTCGCTGCACGAGTCACGGAAAACGCCGGAGCGTTGGACATCGTTCTGAGCGAAGACCAGATCGCTCGCCTCGACTCCCTCGCCGCGATTACCGAAGGCCTCCGTTCGGCTGATTTGAATTGGGTCTCTCAGGGCCGCGAATAATCATGTCCTGAGCCTTGCGAAAGACAGGAGTAACATACAGACCCGATGAAAAAAGTGTGGTTGGTCTGGGGTGTCGGTGTTTTTGCCTACGTGATCGCCGTGCTTCACCGCACTTCGTTCGGCGTCTCGGGTCTGTCTGCTGCTGATCGGTTCTCGATCTCGCCCAGCGTTCTGTCGAGCTTCGTCGTGCTGCAGATCGTTGTGTACGCCGGCATGCAGATTCCGGCGGGAGTCCTCCTCGACCGCTACGGTTCGCGGATCATGATCGCAGTCGGTGCGTTCATCATGATGTCCGCGCAGTTGGCTCTCGCCTTCACCGAATCGCTGCCCGTCGCGATCGGTGCACGTATTGCCGTCGGTGCCGGGGATGCACTCACCTTCATCTCGGTGTTGCGGTTGGTACCGCAGTGGTTCCCGCCCCGGCAGGTGCCGTTGGTCTCGCAGTTCACGGGCATCCTCGGTCAGCTGGGCCAGGTGATGTCTGCGCTTCCGTTCATGTTGCTGTTGTCCGGACCGGGCTGGACTTTTGCCTACGGCAGCGCTGCCGCTGTCGGACTGTTGGCGTTTGCGCTGGCGTTGAGTGTCATCCGCGACGCGCCTCCCGGTGCCGACGTGGTCGCCGTGCCGGCGGGCGCCAAGGAGATCGGGCGACAGATCAAGACGGTGTGGATGCGGCCCGGCACCCGACTCGGGTTCTTCAGCCACATGGGGACTCAGTTCTCGATCACGACGTTCGCGCTGCTGTGGGGTGTGCCGTACCTGAAATCGGCTCAAGGCCTCGACTCCACGACGGTCGGCTCGCTGCTGACGCTGTCAGTCATCTCGGCAATCGTGGCCGGCCCGATCCTCGGTATTCTCACCGGTCGCTATCCCATGCGTCGATCGTGGTTGGTTCTCACCATCATGGTGGCCAGCGCGCTCATGTGGACGATCGTGCTTTCACGAAGCGAACCGTCTCCGCTCTGGTTGTTGACGATCCTGGTGGTCGTCATCTCGGTGGGTGGGCCGGGTTCGGTGATCGGCTTCGACTACGCGCGCACATCCAATCCGAGTTCGGCGATGGGCACCGCGCAGGGCATGGTCAACATCGGGGGATTCCTCGCTTCCCTCATCGTGATTCAAGTGATGGGCGTCATCCTCGGGCACATGGGCGGGTACACGTTCGACGGATTCCGTGTCGCCTGGATGGTGCAATATCCGGTTTGGATTCTCGGTATCGTCGGTGTGCTCGTTACCCGAGGCAAAGCCCGGCGAGCCCTCGCAGCAGAAGGCGTACACGTACGGCCGATTCGCGAAGTCATTCGTCGCAACAAATAACTCGATCGCATCGGGTAATTCATCCCCTGCGGGTGAGGTTCCCAAGCGTCCGAGCCACCAGGCTTGATGGATGAACGACGCAATGAACATCGGACCGGTCGAGCTCGTGGTGCTGGCATTCCCAGGTTCAACTGTGGATCCTGAAGCTGTCGCCGCGCTGCAGAACGTGGTGGAACGAGGTTTTGTCACTCTGCTCGACCTCGTGTACATCGCCAAGGACGCGGACGGACAGGTGTCGCAGATCGATGTCGACGAAGATCTCACCGACATCGGACTGGCGATTCTGTCCATCGAAGCCAAGGCATTGATCAGTGACGAGGACCTGGACGTGGTCCGTGAGTCACTCGAACCAGGAACGTCCGCCGCAGTCATCGTCTACGAGCAGACGTGGGCGCGTGAGCTCGCGTCGACGGTTCGCGGTGGCGGCGGCGACGTAGTCCTTCACGTTCAGATACCGCGCGAGGTAGTCGTCGCAGCGGTCGAAGCAGCATTTCAGTAGCGACAATTACCCAAGGAGTTCGGCATGGTTTTTCGAGGTGGACGCAGAGGGCGGCCGGGGTTGCTCGGCACGGTGGCGCGCACGGCGGTAGTGGCTGGAACCGCAAAGGCGACGTCCAACGCCATGGATCGACGGAGTCAACGAAAGGCCAGCGAGCAGCAGCAGGAATATCAGCAGGAGTACCAGCAGCAACAGCCGCCGCCGCAGCAGCAGGTCGCCCCCGTGCAGTCCGTTCCCCCTTCAGGCGCGGACGATCTGGTCTCCAAGCTGCAGGAGTTGGGACAGCTTCATCAGTCCGGCGTGTTGACCGATGCCGAGTTCGCGGCGGCAAAGGCGCAGTTGCTGAGCTAGCCCTGCTGTTCTCTTCAATTGCGGCAATGCGCATTGCCGCAATTCGGCGTGAAAGGCTGACTTATGATCGACCCACGTGCGGCATCGGCCGCAATCGAAGCCGCGAACGCCCGAGTCGCCGAGACTCTACCGTTCTCCGACGACGCCGACTTCACCGAGGCGAAGCGGGGTTTCGTCGCCGCACTCGATCCGGGGCTGGTTTCCGATTCGGACGGAAAAGTCCTGTGGAACAACGATTCCTACGCGTTCCTTGACGAGGACTGCCCGCCAACGGTCAATCCGAGCTTGTGGCGTCAGTCGAAGTTGGTCGCCAAGCAGGGACTCTTTGCGGTGACGGATTCGATCTATCAGATTCGCGGACTTGATCTGTCGAACATGACGTTGATCGAGGGAGATACCGGAATCATCGTCATCGATCCACTGATCTCCCGGGAAACCGCTGCTGCCGGGCTCGCGTTGTACCGGGAACACCGTGGTGATCGACCGGTTGTCGCGGTGATCTACACGCATTCGCACATCGACCACTTCGGCGGGGTCAAAGGTGTGACCACCGACGACGACGTCGCCGCCGGGCGATGCGTGATCGTCGCACCCACCGGGCTCGTGGAGCACGCGGTCGAGGAAAACGTCTATGCGGGAACGGCAATGGCTCGACGCGCGGCCTACATGTACGGAGCGGCCTTACCCCGAGGTCCCCGAGGTAGCGTCGGAGCCGGGTTGGGGCAGACCACCTCAACCGGCACACCGACGCTCATTTCGCCGACGGTGTCGATCTCGAAGACAGGTCACACGGAGACGATCGACGGCGTTCGGATCGAATTCCAGATGACGCCCGGAACCGAGGCCCCGTCCGAGATGAACTTCTACTTCCCGGATTTGCGCGCACTGTGTATGGCGGAGAACGCAACTCATACTCTCCACAACCTGCTCACGCTTCGCGGTGCCCTGGTACGAGATCCGCATGTCTGGTCTGCGTACCTGACGGAATCGATCAATCGTTACGCCTCACGATCCGACGTTCTGTTTGCGTCCCACCACTGGCCGACGTGGGGGACCGAACGGCTCACCGAGTTCCTGTCATTGCAGCGCGACCTCTACGGGTACCTTCACGATCAGACACTTCGTCGAATCAATCAGGGGTGGACCGGTCTCGAGATCGCCGAATCGATCGAGCTGCCAACTGCATTGGCGCAAGCGTGGCACACGCACGGGTACTACGGTTCCGTCAGTCACAACGTCAAATCCATCTACCAGCGATACATGGGTTGGTTCGACGGTAACCCTGCGCATCTGTGGGAGCATCCACCCGTCGAATCGGCCAAGCGTCACGTGGAGTTCATGGGCGGATCAGCAGAAGTGTTACGGAAAGCTCGGGAATCGTACGAGCGCAGCGACTTTCGCTGGGTTGCGCAGGTGGTGAACTACGTGGTCTTCGCTGAACCGGACAACGTCGAGGCCAAGAATCTGCAGGCCGATACCTTCGAGCAACTCGGGTACGGCGCCGAGAACGGCACATGGCGGAACTTCTACCTCACCGGTGCATACGAACTGCGCAACGGCTCAGTGGGGACGCCCACGGTTGCCGCGGCGCCCGACATCACCGCAGCGCTGTCGGTAAGTCAAGTCTTCGATGCAGTATCGCTGCGCGTGGATGGAGTGCGCGCAGCGGGCTCGCACATCGTCGTCGATTGGAACATCACTGACGAAAACATCGTTCACCGAACGGAACTCAGCAACGGAGTTCTGATCCATTTCGACGTGGAAAGTGGGTCTGCAGATGCTGGGTCTGTGGATGCGATGTTCAGTTTGAGTCGGCGCGACTTACTCGGTGTGCTGCTCGGTGGTGTGGACTTGGGTGCCGAGATTGCGAATGGAACCATCTCGGTTTCCGGCGACCCGGCGAAGCTCGCAGAACTTGCCGGATACCTCGACGAGCCGGATCCGAACTTTGCGATAGTCACTCCGACCTAGCGCTGTATCAGTCGTGAACGAGCCTGTAATTCAACAGGTCTCGAGTCGCGCACCTTTTTGAAGTTGTCCGTTTTGTCTCTGGTTCTCGAAAGTATGTTCGATTAAACTTTCGGCATGGATAGTCGGGGAGCGTGGCAGCTGGACGGTGAGGGCCTCAAGAGTGAGGTTCTGGCTCTGGTGCGCGTCCGGCACGAGCTGCAATCGCGGATGGTGTTGCTGATCGTGGAGATGTTTCCCGTGAGGTTCTCGGCGGGAAGGGTTTTCGGGCGATCGCGCAGTGGTTGCACGGGTCGACGAATCTGGAGATCGGTGAGTGCAGTCTGCTGGTCGGGTTGGCGCGGTTGCTGATGCTCGAACCCGTGGTGGGCGATGCGTTTCACCGCGGTGACGTGGATGCGTTGAAAGCCCGTCAGGTGGCGTCGTTTTGTCAGCATCCACCGAAGAACATGACCCTGGCGGATGTGGACAAGGCCCGCGGAATCCTGCTTGGCCTGGCGTCGAAGAACATCGCCGATTGTGATGCGGTGCGAGCAGCGATCCGCCGAATCGAGAAGCAGTACGGCAAGCGCGAAGACGGCGTTCCGGTTGGTGAGGATTCGGAGCGTAACGAGTTCTACGCGTCGAAAGGGTTGTACGGGCGAGTGTCGGTGAAGGGTGATCTGGATGCTGTGAACGGGGCCCGGTTGATCACGTTGTTGTCGAGCCTGTCTGCGCCGACGCCGGAGAAGGACGGGGTCAAGGACACCCGCACGCCGGCGCTGCGGCGCGCGGACGGGTTCTGCGAACTACTGCGGCGGTACGAGCGGGCGGGGTTGGGTCCGATCGAAGGCGGAGTGAAACCGCACATCACGGTCACCGCCAGCGCAAAAGACATGACAGACCTCAAGGCGTTGAAAGACCTCCTGCCGTCCACCGAGGAGTTGGGTTTCGCGTGGGCGGATTGGGTGGGCCCCATCAGTATCGATACCGCGCGGATGTTGGCGTGCGACTGCACCGTGACGCGGATTTTGTTGGACGAGAATGGTGTTCCACTCGACTGCGGCAAGGAAGCGAGAACGGCGACGGTTCCGCAGCGGCGGGCGTTGGCGGTTCGTGATGGTGGTTGCGCGTTTCCGGGATGTGGGACGCCGTCGGGGTGGTGCGATGCCCATCATATTGTTCACTGGAACGATGGTGGCCCAACGGATCTCGACAACCTGATCTTGTTGTGCGGCCATCACCACCGGACACTGCACCACACCGAATGGCGGGTGGAGATCGGCCCGGATCGGAAAACGGTGTTCTATCCACCGATGTCGATCGATCCGTATCAACAGCCGATCGGCGGGAACAGCCCACCCACAGCGGCGTGAACCGCGACAACTGAAGACGTGAGCACCGGGGCACAACCATGCCCCGGTGCTTGCTCAATCCAGTATTTACTCAAGACAACGTGATGTCGGCAATCAGGCCGTGGTGATCGGATCCCTCGATCTCGATCCGTTCCAAGGATGTCGCCACGGCGCCTTTCGTGATGATGTGGTCGATACCGACCACCGCCGGATACCGCTTGTCGGTCGGATAGGTCGGGATCAGGCCGGAACCCAATTGGTCGGCGGCGCTGGTATATCCGTTCGTGAGAAGATTCCGGAACTGTTTGTTCGAGTACGACGCGTTGAAGTCGCCGCTCACTATCACGTTGTCCCGCCCGGCGACTTTGTCCATGTAAGACCCAAGCCTTCGCTGCTCGTCCGCCCACACCGAAGCCGGTGAGATGTACGCCGGTGCCGGATGCACGGCGAACAATGTGACTGGCTGCGCCAAGCCGACATTCAGTTCTGCGGACAGCGTTTCGGGTGAGAATCCGTCGAGGCTACGCGGATTGGAGAGTGGAAAGCGACTGTAGATTCCGGCCCCGCCACCGCCGTCGGTGTACGGGACGAGGAATTGGTGGCTCAGAACCTCGTCAAGCCCGGCGGCTTCGAGCGCGTCGGCTTCCTGGTACGTCAACTCCTGGACCGTCACCACGTCGACGTTGCGCTCGCGGACCATCGCCACAAGCGACTCCGGATCCGCTGCACCGACCATCAAGTTGGCCTGCATGATTCGAATCGATGGACCGTTCGCAGACGTCGACTCCCCAGTTCCGCCGATGTACAGCGGGCTCACAGACCATCCGAACAACCCAAGGACGAGGATCGAGGCGGCGCACACGATCCACTGACGCCCGATACCCGAGACGACGGCACCGATCAGCGGAGCAATCATCAACAAGGGCGCCACTGACGCCAGAACGATCACGATGTTGTGATCGACGTCCAACTGAGTTGCGATCAAGGCAACCAAACCAGTCACGATGCCGGCCACACCGGCCACGGCCGAAAGGCGGCGAAGAACCAGTCGACGAGGGGTCACGGCATCGGGTTGCATGACGTCCATGGAAGCAGAAGAGCGTCGTAGCTCCGGGAAACTGCAGGTGGAGTCGGTGTGCCCTACTGTTTGCGCCCTATTGTTGCGGATACGGAAGGTGGCTGCTGCTGTTCTCACTGACGGAGATCGAGCGGCCGAGTTGGGGGAAGGCGCGTTGAGAGCACGCTGGCCTGTCACAGACTTTGCACCCCGCGCCGATCGGCACGATGGTCGCGGGGTCGTCCGTCTGAATTCCGTGTGAGTAGACCATGCGATCGGCGTAGCCGATGTCGCAACCGAGTCCGACGGCGAAGTTGCGCTCGGGTGCGAGGTACCCGAGTCCGCCGCTGTGGGTAGTGCGCGCCACCCAGAGGTATGTCCGGCCGTCGGGCATCTTCGCGACCTGAGTGAGGATGCGACCTGGGCTCGCGAATGCCTCGTGGATGACCCACAGCGGGCAGCTGCCTCCGACTCTGGAGAAGTGAAAGGCGGTAGCAGACTGACGCTTCGAGATGTTTCCGGCGCGATCGGTTCGGACGAAGAAGAAAGGGATGCCGCGTTGGCCGTGTCGTTGGAGAGTGGACAACCGGTGGCAGACTGTCTCGAAGCCGACCTCGAACTTGAGGCTGAGCAGGTCGATGTCGTACCGCAAGGCCTCAGCGGATTGCAGGAATTGGGTGTACGGGAGTAGCAGTGCGCCGGCAAAGTAGTGTGCGAGTCCGACGCGAGCCAGCGCTGCGGACTCGGCGCTCAATGATTCATCCTCGGCGACAAGGGAATCGATCACGTCAGCCTGCGTGAAGAAGGCCAACTGCATTGCGATCTGGAACGCGCGTTGTCCTGCCGACAGACGACGGGCGAGTGTGAGGACCGACTTGTTCGGATCGTAGTAACGCTTGGGGCCGAGCTTGTCGGGTTCGTCGGTACGGATCGTCACGGTGACGCCGTGCTGATCGCGAAGTAGTCGTGCCAGTTGCAAATCCACTGCACCCACGGACAATCCGTTGTCCAGAAACATCTGCTCGGCAGCGTCGTCCAGAACGGCGATGTGATTCTTTCGGTCGTAGAAGAAGTCCCGAACTTCCTCGTAGGGCATCGGTACGAGTGACACATCGGACGCTGGTTCGCCGGACAACTGCGTCGAGAACTGGTCCAACTGCTCTGTCGCGGCGTGAAGGCGGCGGTGCAACATCACGAGGGTGCGTCCGACCGCCGGCATGCGGGCCACCAATTCGTCCACCTCGGCCAGAGATACGTCTCCAGATTCCGAAGTTTCGGCCAAGGCGTGATGAACGTCCGCAACCAGGCGTGCGTCGGAATCGGAGGCGAAGAATTGCACGTCGAGATCGAACTCGGCGTTGAGCTTGAGAAGGACGGGCACCGTCAGCGGTCGTTGATCGTTCTCCAGTTGATTGACATAGCTGGGGGAGAGTTCGAGTGCCTTCGCCAGTGCGGACTGTGACAGGTTTCGTTCCTCCCGCAGCCGTCGCAGCCGCGCTCCCGCGTACATCTTCTTCATCGAATCTCCTCGGTGCCGATCGCGTTCACCCTACCGAGAAGCTATTCGCAACATTCGCAACATTGCAGCATTGTCATTGCACAAATAGGCAATTGCGAGGGCCTATCCCGAGGTGAATGAGCTGCGTAGCGTGCAAATAGATACCGAAGAACGTGAGAAGAGGACCGATGAAGACGCATCTCGTACGCACTCACCGCTCTGCCGAAGAGTTCCCCAAGGAAGACCACCTCGCGTGGAAGATCGCGGAAGTTGCGACGGATTCCGTCGACGTCACGGACGCCACATCCGACATGATCGTCAACCGGATCATCGACAACGCGGCAGTTGCCGCAGCTTCCCTGGTGCGCCGTCCCGTGGTGAATGCGCGGGCGCAAGCACAGTCGCATCCGTATACGCCAGGCTCCACCGTGTTCGGTATCCCCGGTACGTTCTCGCCTGAATGGGCCGCCTGGGCCAACGGTGTCGCGGTTCGTGAACTCGATTTCCACGACACGTTCCTCGCCGCCGAGTACTCGCACCCCGGAGACAACATCCCGCCGATCCTCGCCGTCGCTCAGCACA
Source organism: Rhodococcus sp. MT28 (assembly GCF_058792695.1). Classification (NCBI taxonomy): domain Bacteria; kingdom Bacillati; phylum Actinomycetota; class Actinomycetes; order Mycobacteriales; family Nocardiaceae; genus Rhodococcus; species Rhodococcus sp. MT28. The sequence continues at coordinate 974,559 of NZ_JBXAFD010000001.1, read as the reverse complement.
CCAGCCGTGACGGTCGAGACCTGATTCGTGGTCTGGCGACCGGCTACGAGATCCAGATCGACCTGGTTCGGGCTATCTGCCTGCACGAGCACAAGATCGACCACGTCGCACACCTCGGCCCCTCGGCTGCGGCAGGTATCGGAACTTTGCTGGGCCTGGGCACCGAGACGGTCTACCAGGCAATCGGCCAGGCGCTGCACCTCACGACGGCGACACGTCAGTCCCGCAAGGGCGAGATCTCCAGTTGGAAGGCGTACGCGCCTGCGCTGGCAGGCAAGGTTGCCGTAGAGGCGGTCGACCGCGCGATGCGCGGTGAGGGCGCACCGTCACCGATCTGGGAAGGCGAAGACGGCGTCATCGCCTGGCTACTCGGTGGCCCGGACAAGGAGTACCACGTTCCGCTGCCCGGTTCGGGTGAGGCGAAGCGCGCCATCCTCGACTCGTACACCAAAGAACACTCCGCGGAGTACCAGAGCCAGGCGCCGATCGACCTCGCTCGCCGAATGCGTTCTCGTGTCGGTGATCTCGACCAGATCGCGTCGATCGTCCTGCATACCAGTCACCACACCCACGTCGTCATCGGCACCGGTTCCGGCGATCCGCAGAAGTTCGACCCGACCGCCTCGCGTGAAACCCTCGACCACTCGGTGATGTACATCTTTGCCGTTGCGCTACAGGACGGTACGTGGCACCACGAACATTCCTACGCGTCCGAGCGTGCACAGCGCGCGGACACGATCGAGCTGTGGAACAAGATCTCCACGCGCGAAGATCCCGAATGGACACGCCGTTACCACTCGACGGATCCGGACGAGAAGGCTTTCGGTGCTCGCGCCGAGATCACCTTGAAGAGCGGCGAAGTCATCGTCGACGAGCTTGCGGTGGCCGATGCGCACCCGCTCGGCGCACGTCCGTTCGCTCGCGATCAGTACGTCGCGAAATTCCGCACCCTCGCCGAGGGCGTCATCGAGCCGAGCGAACAGGACCGCTTCCTCGATGCGGCTCAGCGCACCGCCGAATTGAAGGCAGGCGAACTCGATCAGCTGACCTTCACCGTTTCCGAAGACGTTCTCGCTCGGGCTCCCAAGGTCGCCAAGGGACTTTTCTGATGTCGGGCCTCATCGCAGCAGCGACGTCTGCAGCCGACAAGCGGATTGCCTTCCGGGCCGGGCTGACGTCCGGAAAGATTCAACGACTCCCGGGTGCGATCAATCCGCTGACAGCCAGACTGATTCAGGAAATCGGGTTCGAGGGTGTCTACGTTTCAGGTGGTGCGTACTCCGCCGGATTGGCGCTTCCCGACATCGGACTGACCACCTTGACCGAGGTCGCCGGCCACAGCAAGCAGATCGCGCGCGTCACGGACCTCCCGACGCTCGTCGACGCGGACACCGGTTTCGGTGAACCTATGAGCGCGGCCCGCACGGTCACGATCTTCGAGGACGACGGAATAGCCGGTCTGCACCTCGAGGATCAGATCAACCCCAAACGCTGCGGGCACCTCGACGGCAAAGCAATTGTGCCCACCGAAGACATGGTTCGCCGTGTTCGTGCTGCAGTGTCGGCGCGTCGTGACCCGAACTTCGTCATCTGCGCGCGCACCGATGCTGCCGGAATCGACGGTATCGACGCGGCGATCGAGCGAGCAAAGGCCTATGTGGATGCCGGTGCCGATCTGATCTTCACCGAAGCTCTTGCCACCGAGGCCGACTTCGAGAAGTTCCGCGCAGCAGTCGACACTCCGCTCCTCGCCAACATGACCGAGTTCGGGAAGTCGAATCTCATTTCGGCGAAGACGTTGGAAGAGATCGGTTTCAACGCCGTCATCTACCCCGTGACCACCCTTCGGCTGGCGATGTTCGCTATCGAAAAGGGTCTGCGCGAGATTTTTGCGGAGGGCACGCAAGAAGGACTGCTCGGCGAAATGCAGCATCGCAGCAGGTTGTACGAGATTCTCGAGTACGAGCGCTACAACGAATTCGACAGTGGCATTTTCAATTTCAGCTTGGAGGGGAGTAGGACATGACCGAACAGATTCCGACGATCTACAAGGGCTTGGCCGGAGTTGTCGTCGATACGACGGCTATCTCCAAGGTAGTGCCCGAGACGAATTCGTTGACGTATCGCGGTTACGCAGTGCAGGACCTTGCCGCGAACTGCAGCTTCGAAGAAGTTGCGCACCTGCTCTGGTACGGCGAACTGCCGACTCCCGAGCAGCTCGAATTACTCTGCCTGCGTGAGCGTGCGGCCCGTCGTGCCGACCGCTCACTGCTCTCACTCCTGACCAAGATGCCGGACAACTGCCACCCCATGGATGTTGTCCGCACGGCGATCAGCTACCTCGGCGCCGAGGATCCGGCGGAGGACGACAACTCGGAGAAGGCCAATCTGGCCAAGGCGCTGCGGATGACGGCTGTGCTGCCGACCATCGTCGCAGCCGATTTCCGCCGCCGGCGCGGTCAGGATCCCATCGCGCCGCAGTCGGACCTGGGTTTCGCCGAAAACTTCTTGAACATGTGTTTCGGTGCTGTTCCGGAGTCGGCGATCGTGAAGGCCTTCGAGGTCTCGCTGATCCTGTACGCGGAGCACTCCTTCAACGCCTCGACGTTCGCCGCTCGTGTTGTGACGTCCACACTTTCGGACATCTACAGCGCAGTGACCGCTGCTATCGGCACGCTCAAGGGCCCGTTGCACGGCGGTGCAAACGAAGCTGTCATGCACGACATGCTCGAGATCGACGACCCCGACCGCGCCGAAGCCTGGATGTCGGAGAAGTTGGCTGCCAAGGAGAAGGTCATGGGCTTCGGGCACCGCGTCTACAAGAACGGTGATTCGCGTGTTCCGACCATGAAGCAGGCCCTCCTCGACGTCGCGGCAGCGACCGACGGCGAGAAGTGGGTGCAGATGTACGAGATCCTCGAGAAGACCATGGTCAGTGCCACCGGAATCAAGCCGAATCTCGATTTCCCCACGGGCCCTGCATATTTCCTCATGGGCTTCGACGTCGAGATGTTCACGCCGATCTTCGTGATGAGCCGCATCACCGGATGGACGGCGCACATCATCGAGCAGGGGCAGTCGAATGCACTGATCAGGCCGCTGAGCCAGTATTCGGGCGTGCCACAGCGCACAGTCGTGGCATGACACTTTTTGCTGTCGTGGCATGACACCCCTTTGATACTGCGTCGGCGAGGTTCGGTTCTGGCATCACCGTCTCCTGGCCTCGTCGACGCTTCTCCGTTCGCACTATCTGCAACTTTGCATCGAGAATTCGCAAAGATATTCAAGTGCAATGTGTTTCGACTTTTCTCTACCGGAAATAACGTGAGTGTCATGACTGAAACGCACGAAGAAATCTTGATCATCCGTCGTGGCGAGACCCTCGACGTCGTGTTCAACCGGCCGGAAAAGCGCAACGCATTGACCCCGCAGATGTACGACGCCATTGCCGGAGCCTGCCGGCGCGCCGACTCCGACCGCGAGATTCGGTTGCTCACTCTCCGAGGTGCTGGGGGAGAGGCGTTCTCGGCGGGCTCCGACATTGGCCACTTTCAAACCTTCTCGAGCTTTCACGACGGGCTCGACTACGAAAGCCGGTTCGTCGGCGTACTGACCGAACTCGAGAAAGTGAGGGTTCCCACCCTCGCGGTCATCGACGGTGTGTGCGCGGGAGCAGGGCTGTTGCTGTCGGCAGCGTGCGATGTGCGGATCGCGACGCAGGGGTCACGCTTCTGCCTACCGATCGCGCGCACACTCGGAAACTCGTTGTCGATCCATTCCGTGGCGTTGCTGGCGGACAGGATCGGCAGTTCGCGTCTGATGTCGTTGATCGCTCGGGCTGGGGTGATGTCGAGTGGCGAGGCTCTGCGGAGCGGCTTCCTCAGCGACTGTGCAACAGAGTCCGAGTTCGCGCCCCTGACTGCCCAGGTATCTCGCGATCTACTTGCCGCCGCCCCGATGACCGTCTGGACTATTCGGGAGTCCCTGCGACGCATCAGAACCCGAGTGATTGCCGACAACGATGATCTGATGAGCATGATCTACAGCAGTGACGACTTCAAAGCCGGCGTCGACGGTTTCCTTCGCGGGGAACGACCGGTGTGGGCCGGCGTGTAGTTCGGCGGTAGAACCACAGGCTTGCGTTGGAGCGCGCTCTAACCCCTAGCGTTGCCGACCATGACAACAAAGACCTGGATCATCACTGGAGTTTCTCAGGGTTTCGGCCGTGAACTCGCACTGTCTGCACTTCGATCGGGGGACGCGGTAGTCGCTGCAGTTCGTCGTCCCGAGTCCGTTGCAGATATTGCGTCGGCGAATCCGGATCGGTTCTCGGCGGTGACGTTCGACGTCAGAGATACCGCAGCGGCTCCGGGCGTCGTCGAATATGCGCTCGAGCGCTTCGGTCGCATCGACGTGCTGGTCAACAATGCCGGTCGTGGGATGGTCGGCGCGGCGGAGATGGTGGACGATTCGACCTTGCGGGATCTCATGGAACTGCACCTGATCGGACCCGCCGCGATGGTGCGCGCCGTCCTCCCGTCGATGCGAGAGCAGGGCAGCGGGACGATCGTGCAGATGAGCAGTCAAGGCGGCCGTATGTCGTTTCCCGGTGTCGGGGCGTACTCGGCGTCGAAGTTCGCTCTCGAGGGTTGGTCGGAGGCTCTCGCCGGTGAGGTCGCGCAGTTCGGCGTTCGGGTGATGATCGTCGAGCCCAGCCGATTCCGTACAGCATTCAACACGCCTGGCGTTCTGAGCTTCGCCGAATCATCATCGGAATACCGTGATTTGCTGGATCCCGTTCTGCGGGACATGGCGGCCGCAGACGGTGTTCAGGAGGGTGATCCGGAGAAAGCAGCAGAGATCATCACCTCGCTCGTGCACAGCGAGAATGTGCCACTTCGTCTGCCACTCGGAAAGGAAGCCGTGGAGCGTGTCTCCGCGTCGTATCGGAAGAATCTCGCCGAGGTATGCGTCTGGGCCGACCTGGCTCGCAGTGCAGACTTCGCGGATGCTGCCGGCCCTGTCCGCCCGTTCTAGGCTGAGAGTCATGGCTACGGAAGACTTGATGCGTAAGGCACTCGAGGCACTTGGGGAAGTGGACGGGCCAATGTCGATCGAGGTGATTCACCGACTCGTCGATGCAGGGGACGTTCAGGAGCCGATGTCGATCGCCGAAGTCTCGGACCTGCTGGATGTCTCGGCACATACGCTGCGCTACTACGAGAAGATCGGTCTGGTCGAGGTCGATCGTGACTCGAGCGGACATCGTGTGTACGGTCCGGAATCTGTTCGCAGGCTGGTGTTTCTGACCCGCATGCGTATTTCAGGTATGGCGATTCGCGACCTGCAGCACTACGTCGAACTGGTCGACGCCGGTGAAGGGACAATTCCGGAGAGGCTCGACATGCTGCTCGAGCACCGGGACACCGTTCGTCGGCAGATCAAGGAGCTCACGTTGTCTTTGGCTGCGACGGAGTACAAGATTGCGACGTACGGCGGGCGGACCGGAGAGCAGGATATTTAGCCGAGTGAAACCGGAAGCAACCCTCGCGGGGTCTCTTGAGCGATCTGGTTCAGCGCAGACTCCAACGTCGGAAATTGATACTGGAAGCCGCTGTCCGCGAGCACCCCTGGTGAAACCCAGCGACTCTTCGTTACCAGTTCAGCCTCGGTGCGGATGATTCGTGCGCCGAACTCGAGCATCCAGCCCGGCGTCGGAAACCCATATTGTCGGCCAAGTTTCGCTCGTACCATCCGCATCATGTCGGTGTTGGTTACCGGATACGGGGATGCGATATTGACCGGGCCTGAGATCTCCGGATTCTCGTAGACGTGGATGATCGCGCGAATGACGTCGGCGATGTGAATCCAGCTGAACATCTGTCGGCCGTCGCCCATTCGTCCGCCGAAGCCCATTCGGGCGAGGTTGACGAACGGATTGATCGCCCCACCGCCGGCTCCGAGGACGATCGACATCCGAAGTGCCACTTTGCGAACAGGCGTTGGGGCTGAGAACAATTCGTGTTCCCACGCTCGCGCGACCGCTACGGAGAATCCCTTACCCAGCTCTCCGTTCTTCTCGTCCATCGGTCGATCTCGTGCGTCTCGGTAGATCGTGCCGGTACTGGCATTCGCCCAGAGTGAGGGTGGCTGCGGCGTGCGGGTCAGCGCACGACCCAACAGTGCAGTCGTTTCCACTCGGGAGGAGAAGATGTCGTCGGCATTGCGCTTGTTGTAGCGGCAGCTCACGGAGCGGCCGGCGAGGTTGACGAGCAGATCCGTGCCGCTGAGTACATCGGCGACGCCGTGCTCGTCGGACCACGTGGCATCGCTCGTTCCTCCCCGGCCGATCGTCCGAACGTCGACCCCGTTGGATTCGAGCGTTCGAAGAAGGTGTTGGCCTACGTAACCCGACGCACCACAGACAACAACGGTCTTCATGGTTTTGTGTTCCCCTCTGCAGAAACGACTTTTGTCATCAGGGCGGCGACATCGCCGACCAGACCTCGTGCCACTGGCAGCCGGGCGAGGGTGAGCGCTTTCGCGATGATCGGTACCAGGCCGTCGACGAGGGATCGGGTACGAGTTTGCCCCGGAGACGCGTCGGTGACCCAGTGCAGCGTCACGCCCAGATAGCTGAGCCACAAGAGCGTGGGGAGCTGGGTCTCCAATGACGCCGGCGTCTTCTGCTTCGACGCCGCCAGTGCTTCACGCATCAATTCGACGGCCATCGATCTCGCATCGGTCGACTCGGCCGAGAACGGGCTGGACTGTGATGTGGTGGGCAGGGCAACGTGCAGAAACGTGCTGCCGAAGCCGTGATAGGGCCCCATGACATCGAGTCCGGTGTGCAGAACAATCCTGAGATTTTCTGTCAGTGACCCACCTTCGCGAAGGAGTGGAAGCGCCCGCGCGCGGTGATCGCGTTGGATGACGAGATACAGCTCGTTAACCAGTTCGTCTTTGCTGGCGAAGTAGTAGTAGGCGTTCCCGAGCGAGACCTCTGCCTCATTTGCGATCTTGCGCATGGTCGTCGCTGCGAAGCCTTCGTCGCGGAAGAGCCGCAATGCTGTTTCCACCAGCTTTTCCCTGGTCTCGATCCCGCGACTACCCATCGACACTCCTTCTTTGAACATGTTCAAGTGCAGCGTACGCCCTGGAGTTGAACACGTTCAAGAGTGGATCTGTTGCGTGAAAGATAATAAGCGCGCATACTAAATGCATGAATGAATGTGCTTTCGGTTCGCCAGGGGGCCGGCGATGAATGCCTGGTTAGGGGTTGTCTCTGCCGAACATGTGCGTCGCGCAGTGGATCTCGGTATCGCACAGATCGGGCACGGAAAGAGAGCTGGTTTGGTACGGATGAAAGCAGGTGACGTGCTGGTCTATTATTCGCCGGTCGAGTCCATGGGCGACCGAGATCCGTTGCGCGAGTTCACAGCTCTCGGTGTGATCGAAGAGGGTGAGATCTGGCAGGCGGGCGAGGGGTGTTTCAAGCCGTTTCGGCGGCGAGTTCGGTACGAACAGTTCAACCCCGTTCCTCTCGACGCAGTCCGGAGTCGATTGGCGCTGACCTCGGCACCGAATTGGGGGTATCAACTCCGCCGAGGCTTGATTCCGTTGGATGACAACGACGTCGAGGTTCTGCGTTCGACGACGAGCTGACACACTGGCGCTGTGGCGAAGAAACTGGAAACCGACTTCGAGGACGCGGACGAGAGTCCCGGTCTGATGTTGTGGCGTGTCACCAATGCTTGGCAAGCCTCGATTCGCGCGGCGCTGCGACCTTTCGACCTGACCCACGTGCAGTTCGTTCTGCTCGCCGCACTGACCTGGCTGGATGCAGAGACGCCGATAACTCAACGCGGTCTTGCCGAGTACGCGCGCACCGACGCGATGATGACGTCACAGGTGATTCGGACCCTCGAATCCAAGGGGTTTGTCGAACGACGTCCACATCCGACGGACGCTCGGGCACGCTCGGTGGTGGTGACCCAGGCGGGTGCGGCCCTGGCAGGCAAGGCAAATCGTGCGGTCGAAGCATCGGATCGGGAATTCTTTGCCGCTCTCGGGGATCGTCAGGCGGCCTTTGTTGCGATGCTCGGCGTGCTTGACCGAAAGTAGCGACCTACAGTTTTCAGGGGATTACTCTGAAGTGGTCTGCAGCAGTGCATATTTGGCTTCCAGCCCGTCCAGCAGGGATTCCAGCGCGAGTTCGAAACTGGCACCATCGATTTCCGTAGCACGCTCGCGCAACAGATGTGCTCGCGTGAGGTGCGGGTAACGCTCGGCGTAGATCGCCGGATCGTCCACGAATCCGCCGGAGAACGTCGCTGTCGCAGCGCCCATGACCACGTACTTGACGGAAGCGCCGATCAGCGTTGCCGTGCGCTGCGGCCATCCGGCGCGCACCAGCCCGCCGTGGATGGCGTTGGCGCGGTCAAGGGCGATGGGCCTGACGCTCGGACCGTAGGCCAAGTAGGGAACGATATTGGGATGCTTGCCCAGGGCAGCGTGGTAGGACCGCGCCCACGTGCGAAGCGCACCGCGCCAATCGTCAGAGTCGAAGCCGCTCACGTCGACGGACTCCATGATGACGTTCGCGACGTCGTCGAGTAGCTCGTCCTTGTTGGCGTAATGGCTGTACAGCGATGGTGCTTGCACGCCGAGAACGGTGGCGAGTTTGCGCATCGAGAAGTCGGTCAAACCGTTCTCGTCGACCAGTTTCAGGGCGGTGTCCCTGATGATCGGCTTGCTCAGTAGTGGAATCCGCGGTCGCGCCATCGCACACCCTTTCGTGTGAAAGTACTGGACAACCTTACACTGTGAGTTTATTATCCAATTAACCTAACAGTGTTCGGGAACGTGGAGGATCAGATGACACGGGTGTTCGAGAACAAGTCCGATCTCCTGGGGGCGGTCGGTGAAACGCTGGGTTCGAGCGAGTGGGTCGAGGTCACCCGCGAGATGGTCCATCAATTTGCCGACGCGACCGGTGACCATCAGTGGATTCATGTCGACGACGAAAGAGCCAGGCGCGAATCACCTTTCGGTGGACCAATTGCGCACGGGTATCTGACGCTCTCACTCCTGCCGCTTCTGTCGAAGTCCGTGTATCGCATCGACGGCGCGAAAATGGTCATCAACTACGGGTCCGACAAGGTTCGATTCCCGAGTCCGGTGCCAGTCGGGGCCAAGGTTCGAAATACCGCAGTGCTCTCCGCAATCGAAGAATTGCCGAACGGTTCACTACAGAGTCAGATCACCAACACCGTCGAGATCGAAGGCGTGGGCAAACCTGCCGTCGTTGCGCAGACCGTCGCACGAATCTTGTTCTGAAATCCTGCAAGAAGAAAGCAGACTCCACATGAATCTCGAACTGACCACTGAGGAAGTTGCGTTCCGCGAGGAGATGCGAAAGTTCTTCACCACCGAATTCTCGCCCGAACTTCGAGCACGTGCAGCCGGATTCGGAAAGCTGACTCGTGAGGACATCGTTGCGGGTCAACAGATTCTGAACGCACACGGGTTGGCGGTTCCACACTGGCCGGTCGAATGGGGTGGCAAGGACTGGACTCCGGTTCAGCGCCACATCTATTCCGAGGAAATGCAGTTGGCGTCGGTACCCAACCCATTGCCGTTCAACGTGAGCATGGTTGGGCCCGTTATCGCTGCCTTCGGTTCGCAGGAGCAGAAGGAGAAATTTCTCCCCGCTACGGCCAACGCCGATATCTGGTGGTGCCAAGGTTTTTCGGAACCAGAAGCCGGTTCGGATCTCGCTTCACTCAAGACGGCCGCTGTCCGTGACGGCGCGGATTACATCGTCAACGGTCAGAAGACGTGGACTACTCTCGCTCAGCACGCCGAGTGGATCTTCTGTCTGGTTCGCACAGATGCCAGTGCCCAGAAGCGGCAGGCCGGAATTTCGTTCTTGCTCATCGATCTGGCAACTCCCGGCATCACGGTTCGCCCCATCAAACTGATCGACGGCAGCGTCGAGGTCAACGAGGTGTTCTTCGACAACGTCCGCGTCCCTGCGGAGAATCTTGTCGGCGAAGAGAACAAAGGCTGGGACTACGCCAAGTTCCTGCTCGGCAACGAACGCACGGGGGTCACACGGGTCGGGTTCTCCAAAACCCTTGTCGCCACGGCAAAAGAGAAGGCGCGGGAGGTCCGCGTCGGAAAAGGCACACTCCTCGATGATCCGTTGTTCGCGGCTCGGTTGGCTGAGTTGGAAAACGAACTGCTTGCACTGGATCTGACTCAACTGCGAGTTGTGGCGAGTTCGGCAGACGGAAAGCCGAATCCGGCATCGTCGCTGCTCAAGCTCCGTGGCTCCGAATTGCAGCAGGCGGCAACGGAATTGCTGATGGATGTTGCGGGTCCGGACTCGTTGCCGGTGAACACGGCCGAGATCGACTCGCCGGAGTGGGCGCAGCAGGCGGCGCCGCGCTACCTGAACTACCGGAAGGTTTCCATCTACAGCGGATCAAGTGAGGTGCAGCGCTCCATCATTGCCTCCTCGATCCTCGGATTGTGAGCATCTGACATGAATTTCGAACTCGACGACGAGCAGACGATGCTTCGCGACACGACGCGTGAATTGCTCAACCGCAGCTACGACGCGGAGAAGCGCAACGCCACCTCGGCTACTGACGAGGGATGGAATGCCGCGGTGTGGAAGCAGTTCGCGGAGCTCGGGCTGCTCGGCCTGCCGTTCGCGGAGGCTGACGGCGGAATGGGCGCTGGACCGGTCGAGACCATGGTCGTGATGACCGAACTGGGCCGTGCGCTTGCACCCGAGCCGTACTTGGGTGGTGTTCTGATCCCCGGCGGTTTGATCGCGGCTGTCGGTTCGGCAGATCAGCGGGCGCGGCTCCTGCCGGCGCTCAGCGACGGGACCACTCTGTCGGCCTTCGCGCATACGGAACCCGGCACGCGCTGGCCGGTCGCCACCGTCACGACCACGGCGTCGCAGTCGGGATCGGGATCGGGGTGGACTATCACCGGCGTCAAGAACCCGGTCCTGCAGGGCGACAGCGCGCACGTCGTGATCGTCAGCGCCGCACTTCCAGACGGGGGCACCGGGCTCTTTCTGGTAGATGCGGAAAGCGCGGGTGTCTCATGGAGCAAATACGCAACTCACGACGGCCGTCGCGGTGCGCAGTTCACGTTCACCGATGCCGCGGCCGAACAGCTTGGTGAGGGCGGCGATGTCACGGAGGCGATCGTCGAAGCAGAGGTTCGGGCGCAGGCAGCTCTGTGCGCCGAGTCGATCGGGATCATGACCGAAGCTCTGCGACTGACGACGGAATACCTGAAGCAGCGCAAGCAGTTCGGTGTTCCGCTCGCGAAGTTCCAGACGCTGACTCATCGTGCGGCCGACATGTACGTGGCGCTCGAACTGGCGAGCAGCATGAGTCTGTACGCCACCATGGCCATCGCCGACGGAGTGATCGATCCGACCATCGCGTCGCGAGCGAAGCTGTCTGTCGGTCGCGCCGCGCATCAGATCGGTCAGGAAGCAATTCAGATGCACGGTGGTATCGGTATGACAGCCGAGTATCCGGTCGGGCACTACGTCTCGCGGCTGGTGGCCATCGAACACACTTTGGGCGCATCTGACGATCACCTCAGGGTGCTGGCCGCCGGCGTCTCGAACTATTCGATGGTGAACGTCACCGAGTAGATCGGTGGTGAAGATAACGGGAGGTCACGCGCAGGTCGCGTGGCCTCCCTTGTCTGTGCGGGGGCCGACCCGCGGTATTCGCGGTCAAGTAAAATTCCTGTGATCAGTCCGAGAAGAGAAAGGGATCGAAGTGACCGCGCATACCGAGCAGCTCGAGTTCCAAGCAGAAACACGTCAGCTGCTGGATCTGATGGTTCATTCAATCTATACGAACAAGGACAGCTTCCTTCGTGAGTTGATCTCCAACGCTTCGGACGCGCTGGACAAGCTCCGCCTCGAGTCTTACCAGGACAAAGACCTCAACGTCGACGTCTCCGATCTGCATATCGAGATCGACATCGACAAGGCGGCACGCACCCTGACCATCCGCGACAACGGCATCGGCATGTCGCGTGACGAGGTCGTCGACCTGATCGGCACGCTCGCCAAGTCCGGCACCGCCGAGGTCCGTCGCAAGCTCAAGGAAGCCAAGGATGCAGCGGCATCCGAAGAACTGATCGGTCAGTTCGGCATCGGCTTCTACTCCACGTTCATGGTCGCGGACAAGGTCACGCTGCTGACCCGCCGCGCCGGTGAAGATCACGCGACGCGCTGGGAATCGACCGGCGAAGGCACGTACACGCTCGAGCATGTGAACGAGGCACCGCAGGGTAGCTCCGTGACCCTGCACCTGATGCCCGAGGATTCCGAGAACGGCCTGCACGACTACACGTCGGAATGGAAGATCAAGGAACTGGTCAAGAAGTACTCCGACTTCATCGCGTGGCCGATCCGCATGGATGTCGCTCGTACGTCGACGCCGGCCGAGGGCGAGGAGCCCGAGGTCACCATCGAGACCGAGACGATCAACTCGATGAAGGCGCTGTGGACTCGCTCCAAGGACGAGGTGTCCGAGGACGAGTACAAGGAGTTCTACAAGCACGTCAGCCACGCCTGGGACGAGCCTCTCGAGGTCATCCCGATGAAGGCCGAAGGTACTTTCGAATACCAAGCGCTGCTGTTCATTCCGTCGACGGCGCCGTTCGATCTGTTCATGCGTGAGCGCAAGGCCGGCATCCACCTCTACGTCAAGCGCGTCTTCATCATGGACGACTGCGAAGAGTTGGTGCCCGATTACCTGCGCTTCGTCAAGGGCGTGGTCGACGCACAAGACCTCTCGCTCAACGTCTCTCGTGAAATTCTGCAGCAGGACCGGCAGATCGCTGCCATCCGTCGTCGTCTGACCAAGAAGGTCCTCTCGACCATCAAGGACATGAAGGCGAACGAGCCGGAGAAGTACTCGACTTTCTGGACCGAGTTCGGACGCGCGCTCAAGGAAGGCCTGATGGCCGATGCCGACAACCGCAAGACGCTGCTCGACATCTCGTCCTTCGCCTCGACCAACAGTGAAGAGGGCGTGACCACTCTCGCCGAGTACGTGGAGCGCATGAAGGACGGTCAGGAACAGATCTACTTCATGACCGGCGAATCTCGTCACCTCATCGAAAGCTCCCCGCACATGGAGGCTTTCAAGGCCAAGGGCCTCGAGGTTCTCGTACTCACCGACCCCGTGGACGAGATGTGGGTCGACGCAGTCTCGGACTTCGACGGCAAGACCTTCCAGTCGATCGCCAAGGGCGAGGTCGACTTGGACACCGAGGACGAGAAGAAGGCGGCCGAAGCCGAGCGCGAAGAGAAGGAAAAGGAATTCGGCGCGCTGCTGACGTGGCTGACCGAAACCCTGTCCGACGACATCAAGGAAACGCGTCTCTCGACGCGCCTGACCACGTCGGCTGCCTGCATCGTCGGCGACGCGTTCAGCATGTCTCCGACGCTCGAGAAGATGTACAAGGCTTCGGGTCAGCCTGTTCCACACAGCAAGCGCATTCTCGAGCTCAACCCGGAGCATCCGCTTGTCTCGGGTCTGCGGGAGGCGCAGGCCGCCAATGACAATGCAGAGAACCTGACGGAGACGGCTCAGTTGCTCTACGGCATGGCGTTGCTTGCCGAGGGCGGCGAGCTGAGCGATCCGGCGCACTTCACGCGCCTGCTGGCCGATCGTTTGGCTCGCACAGTCTGATCTCGTCTAGCTCGCTCGAACTCCCGGCACTCACCTTCATCGGTGGGTGCCGGGAGTTTTTTCTTGATCGTTTTCTAATGAGGACCGTTTCTGTCCGCAATAACTTCTAACGTAGTTCTCACAGGGCACGAACCCACGAGCGAAGGAAAACATCATGAACGCACCGATCACCACCGTCACCGGCGAGCGCGCGGATCTCCTCCAGAGCCTGCGTCGGCATCGTGAATTCCTTCTCTTCACCGTCAAGGACCTCACCGACGAGCAGGCCGCTTCGAGGCCGACCGTGAGTGAACTGTGCCTCGGCGGATTGATCAAGCATGTGGGTCAGGCGGAAAAGGGATGGGTCGACTTCATTCTGGAAGGGCCGGCCGGACTTGGTGGGGACTTCGACCCGACCCAGTGGTCGGAAGAGATGCAACAGGAACGGGCGAACGAATTCGCCATGGTCGAGGGTGAAACCTTGGCAGGCATCGTTTCCGAGTACGAGGGGATCGCGGCCAGGACCGACGAGTTGGTGGCCTCGCTGGACAGCCTCGACATCTCGCATCCACTGCCGTCGGCGCCGTGGTTCGAAGCGGGAGCTCGCTGGTCAGCGCGGCGCGCATTGCTGCACATCATCGCCGAGACGGCCCAGCATGCGGGCCACGCGGACATGCTTCGCGAAGCCATCGACGGTTCCAAGACGATGGGTTGATGGATGGATTGATCCACCGGGATGTTTACACATCACACAAATATGTAACACTAGTGTCTATGAGCACCGAAAAGTCTGCCTTGCAACCGCCGATGCAGTGGGACGCCTGGGGCGATCCGGCCAAGAAGCGTGAACTGTCGGACGCAGTCACATCATTGTTGACCGGATTTCTCGGTGTCTCCGCACCGACTCGATCGCGTCTCGCCATCGAAGACGTCCAGGTGGCTCCGTCCGCTATGGCCCAGTCGCATGTCGAAGCGCTGTCCGGGCTGGTCGGGGCCGAGTACGTCAGTACCAAGGATTCCGATCGAATCCTTCGGGCCGGTGGCAAGAGCACCCCGGATCTGCTTCGCCGTCGTAGCGTCGAGCCGCAGGACGCACCGGACGCAGTCGTCACTCCAGGGACAGACGCAGAGGTCGAGCAGGTTCTCCGATACTGCTCTGCCAACCGGATCGCAGTGGTCCCGTTCGGTGGTGGCACCAGCGTCGTCGGCGGGCTCGATCCCATTCGTGACGGGTTCGACGCAGTTCTTTCTCTCGATCTGCGCAGGTTCGATCAGCTTGTCGGGTTGGACGAGGAATCGGGCATTGCGACGTTCGGCGGCGGAACTACCGGCCCACGGGCCGAGGAGCTTCTGCGTGAGCACGGTTTCTCGGTCGGGCACTTCCCGCAGAGCTTCCTGTTCGCCACTCTGGGCGGGTTTGCCGCCACCCGGTCTTCGGGGCAGGCGTCGGCTGGATACGGGCGCTTCGAGGACATGGTTCAGGGCCTCACCGTTGTCACCCCGAGTGGAGTGATCGAGACCGGGCGTGCGCCGGCATCCGCTGCAGGCCCCGATCTGGGTGAGCTTTTTGTCGGCTCCGAGGGCACCTTCGGCGTCATCACGCACGTGCGTGTGCGGGTTCACCGTCTGCCCGAGACCACCGTGCGCGAAGGGTGGAGCTTCCCCGACTTCGCCACCGGCGCAGCTGCATTGCGTGAGCTTGTCCAGGAAGGATCGGCTCCGACCGTGCTGCGGTTGTCCGACGAGGCCGAGAGTGGCGTGAATTTGGCGACCACCGACAAGATCGGCGAGAACGCCTTCACCGGTGGTTGCCTCGGCATCACTACCTACGAGGGCACCGCTTCGCACACCGCTGAACGGATGGCGGAGGCCCGAGCAATTCTCACCGCTCACGGCGGCACATCGCTCGGCGAGGAGCCCGGAAACAGCTGGGAACACGGGCGATTCGATGCACCGTATCTGCGTGACGCTCTCCTCGATGTCGGTGCGCTGTGTGAAACCCTCGAGACGGCAACCACCTGGGGTAACCTCGCGAACCTGCGCTCCTCGGTCACCGAGGCGCTGACCAAGGCTCTCGTCGAGCAGGGGACTCAGCCGCTCGTGATGTGCCACATTTCGCACACCTACAAGACCGGTGCTTCGCTGTACTTCACCGTGGTCAGCGCGCAGACCGAGGATCCGATCGCTCAGTGGCACAAGGCGAAAACTGCCGCTGGCGATGCGATCATCGCCGCCGGTGGCACGATCACCCATCACCACGCTGTCGGCGCCGATCACCGCCCATGGATGAAGGACGAGATCGGTGAACTGGGCGCGAACATCCTTCGCGCAGTGAAGAATGCAGTGGACCCTGCCGGCATCCTCAATCCTGGAAAGCTGATTCCGTGACCGAAACCCGCAGTCAGATCGAGAAGGTTACCGTCCTGATCAATCCGATGGCGGGACATGGTCACGCGCCTGCGGCAGGACGCAAAGGTGTTGCGCGACTGCGCGCTCGGGGAGTTGCCGTCACCGAGATCATCGGAACCGACGCCGACGACGCCAAGAAATTGGCCCGTCGTGCGATCGAGGAGGGTACCGACGCGCTGGTGGTGGTCGGCGGTGACGGTGCCATCAGCATCGGATTGCAGGCTGCCGCGTTGACCGATACTCCTATCGGGCTCATCCCGGCGGGCACCGGTAACGATCACGCCCGTGAGTTCGGCATTCCCACAGGCGATCCCGAGGCAGCCGCCGATGTGATCGCCGACGGCGTCGTGCAGCAGTCCGACCTGGCGAAGATCACGCTGGCCGACGGTTCCGTCGTCTGGTCGGGAACGATCATCGCGAGCGGATTCGATTCGCTGGTCAGTGAACGGGCCAATCGGATGTCGTGGCCCAAGGGACCGATGCGCTACAACTTGGCGATGCTCGCCGAGTTGGCGAAGATGAAGCCGCTGCCGTACCGGATCGAACTCGACGACGAGGTCATCACGGTGGACGCGACGCTCGTGGCTGTCGGCAACGGCCGCTCGTACGGTGGCGGCATGCTCATCACTCCGGGCGCGTCGAAGTCTGATGGGTTGCTGGATCTGACCGTCGTCGGGCACGGTTCGAGGTTGCGTCTGGTGCGCCTGTTTCCGCGGGTGTACAAGGGAACTCACGTCTCCTTGGATGCGGTGCAGACGTATCGGTCGAAGAAGGTGCGGTTGGTCTCCGAGGGCATCATCGCCTACGCGGACGGCGATCGGGTGGGGCCGTTGCCCATCACGATCGAGGCAGTTCCCACGGCGCTCAACATCTTGACGCACACTCGGATCTGAGTCGGTTCTGCCGGGCACTAGGTAGCGGTGGTGTCAGACTTCTCGGATGAACGAATCGACGAAGTCGGCGCACCGCCGCGCTGCGTGGACGTTGGAGAAATGGCAGCTAGCCATCGACATCCCGTTGACCGCTGCGGCCTGCCTGTTCTTGGTGGCGTACGCGTACCAAGTGCTGGCGCAACCGACGGGCCTTCCACATCGTCTGACCGAATGGACGATGTGGGCTGCGTGGGTCGTTTTTGCCGTCGACTACGCAGTTCGCCTGTGGTTGGCACCTGCCCGCGGTCGCTGGTTCGTCAGGCATCTCTTGGACTTGGCGATGGTGGTGTTGCCCATGCTGCGTCCGCTGCGCCTACTTCGGTTGGTCACACTGCTTGCGATAGTTCACCGCTCGAGCGGGCAAAGCTTGCGTGGACGGGTGGTTATTTACGCCACTGGTGCCACGGCCTTGCTGATCGGTGTCGCGGCGCTGGCCATGCTCGATGCCGAGCGTCACGCGCAGGGCGCTGCCATCACGTCGTACGGAACGGCATTGTGGTGGGCGATGGAGACGGTCACGACCGTCGGTTACGGAGACATGGCGCCCGTTACCACGACCGGGCGCATGATCGCCGGAGCATTGATGATCGGCGGAATTGCGTTGCTGGGCATCGTGACTGCCACACTCGCTTCCTGGTTGGTCGAGCGCGTGGCGGAACAGGACGAGGCATCCCAGGCCGCGACGCGTAAGCAGGTGGCGGACCTGTCCGAGGAAGTCCGAGCCTTGGCCACCCGCACGCACCGAGTCGATCTCGCGTCCGTCGATACCGATTCGCTGCGTCGCGAACTGGCGTCGAGGGGAGTCGTGGCGCAGCATGCACCTTCGGACAATTGACCCGCAGTACAGCAAACAATAGAACGATGGTCTGATAATCTTGCGTGATGGTGGCGACCCATGGATTCCAGCGCGCGCGCAGGCCGGAGCAGATCGAAGCGCGTCGGTGCGCGATTCTCGATGCGGCCCGCGCGATGCTCGGGTCCAGGCCCGTCGCCGACATCAGCCTGCGTGAGCTCAGTGAGAGCGTCGGACTGGCGAAGTCGAACGTGCTTCGCTACTTCGACAGTCGCGAAGCCATCTTTCTCGAAGTGCTCGACGAGAACTGGGTTGCGTGGTTGGACGGGTTGTCCGAGTCGTTGACTCCGGCCGGTGACGAGTCACCGTTCGCCACTGAAATCCATGTGGCATCGACGGTTGCGGAATCGCTTGTCGCACAGCGTTTACTGTGTGAGTTGATGAGCGTCATGGCAGGTGTCCTCGAAAGAAACATCTCCGTCGACTTCGCCCGTGACTTCAAGAAGCGGGCAACGGTCAACTCGGGAAGGTTTGCGTCGCTGATTCATTCGCAATTGCCTCACCTCTCGGAGGGCGACGCGGCTCAATTCGCCAAGGTAACCCTGGTGATTGTTGCAGGCTTGTGGCCGACTGCCGAGCCTGCCGAATCCATGGTCGTCGTACTGAACGAGATGCAGGCGCCCCCTGCTGCCGACATGTTCGCAACCGGCCTACGTGAAGGTCTGATCAATCAGCTCGTCGGGCTGTCGGCGCGAGCGGCAACCCGAACGAGCTGAGCCCGTTCAGGCGCTGTGCAGCGTCAGGACGGTGATCTCGCTCGGTGCGAACACGCGGAATGGTGGACCCCAGAACCCGGTTCCGCGGCTTGTGTACAACTGCGTGCGGTCGCCGTGACGAGTGAGCCCGTGCACCGACGGTTGATCGAGTTTGACCAGAAGGTTGAACGGCCAGATCTGTCCGCCGTGGGTATGACCGGCGAGCTGCAGATCCACTCCCGCGGAAGCGGACTGAGTTACCTGCTTCGGTTGATGGGCGAGCATCAGGATCGGCAAATCGGGGTCGGTGCCGGCAAGGGCCATATCGAAGTTCGCGCCGTGACCGTCGAGCTTCGATCCCAGAGCGGTGGCGTCGTCGACTCCGGCGATGACCAGGTTGTCGCCGCCCTTGGTGACGACGAGGTGCCGGTTGTGCAGGGCATCCCAGCCGATCGAGGTCATGTAGTCGAGCCACTCCTGAGCCTCGTGGAAGTACTCGTGATTCCCGGTGACGTAGACACGAGCGAGTCTGGCTTCCACCGACGCGAGTGGGGTGGCTTGGCCGAGGCGCTGCTCCACTGTTCCGTCGGCAATGTCGCCGACGTGGGCCACGATGTCGGCGTCGAGTTCGTTGACTGCCGCGATCACGCGCTCGGACCACTTCTCGCGATTGATCGGGCCGAAATGGGTGTCGGTAATTGCGACTACCCGAAGCTTGTCCATTCCCGCTCCGAGGCGAGGGATGGTGACGTCGACGTGCTTGATCCGTGGCAGTCTCATGGCTTCCCGATAGCCCCAGATCAGCAGAACGGCCGAGGTGATCAGTGCCGCAACGGCGACGATTCTCGATCGAAGCGGGTCATCCACGCCGCCGACGAGCAATCCGCGCCTCAGGACTTCACCGAGCAGGGTCCACACGAACACGACCCAGATGATTCCGAGGAGGGCGTCGCCGACCAGGCGAACTGGATCGCGGTCAGTGTGTCCGTGGCTGAGCATCATGGTGGCAGGCAGGGTGATCAGGAGGGCGGCAAATAGAACGGTGCCGAAAACTGCCACCGCTGTCGGCCAGTCCGGCCGGACGAACAAGCTCCACCACGGGTACACGAACAACAGAGCCAAGATCGACGCGACAATCGCGGATATGGCAACGATCCGCAACGGTCTGCGGCGCGGAACTCGAGCGACGTCGGTCGCCTGGGGTGTAGTCACCCCGTCCAGAGTAAAGGTCCACTGGTCTATTAACAAGGGGACGGTGGTCCGCTATCGGAATGTCGGTGTTCTCGGATAGGTTTCCGAACGTTGAAACTCGGCCAGTGATCAGGTGGGTGGCGCATGGAGAAGTACGACGTCAAGAAGGCATACAAGGATCTCTATTCCCCCGGGCGCCGCGATTTTGCCCTCGTGACCGTCCCGCGCTTCGGCTACTTCGCCGTCGACGGTCACGGTGATCCCAACACTGCCACCGAGTACTCCGAGGCGCTCGAAGCGCTGTATTCGGTGTCCTACGCGACCAAATTCGCGAGCAAGAAGGAACTGGATCGCGACTTCGTCGTGGGCCCGCTGGAAGGGTTGTGGCGGGCAGATGACCCCGAGGTGTTCGTGACGCGGGACAAGTCGTCGTGGGATTGGACGATGATGATCTCGCAACCGGAGTGGATCACGGAGACGGAACTGTCTGCGTCGATTGACGCAGTCCGGGCCAAGGCAGTGCGGGCCAAGAAGGAGATTGCCGCTCTCGACAAGGTCAGGTTTCTCGAGTTGGAGGAAGGTCTGTCCGTCCAGATTCTTCACGTCGGCTCGTACGACGACGAAGCTCCCACCCTGGACCGGCTGCACAACACGTTCATCCCGTCGAACGGCCTGAGCTTCAACGGCGATCATCACGAGATCTACCTCAGCGACGCTCGCCGGACGCCGCCCGAGAAACTGAAGACGGTTCTGCGTCAGCCTGTTTCGAGGTAGCGATTACGGCTCGAGGCCGCGCAACTTCTCGAGGTCGCGTCGCTCGCGTTTGGTCGGTCTGCCGGCGCCGCGATCACGTCGCGGAATGGACGCGATCAGTTCGGGCGGTGGTGGGGGCGGCGAATTGTCCTGCAGGCAATCGGCGGCCAGCACGGCGCTGACTCGCTTCGTGATCGGCTTGACCACGACGACAATGCGTTCGATGCCGGATACACGCACCCGCACCTCGTCGCCGGCTTTCACCTGCTGAGCTGCCTTTGCCGACGTTCCGTTGACCCGAACGTGTCCCGATCGGCAGGCGGTCGCCGCCTGCGAGCGTGTCTTGAACAGCCGAACCGCCCACGTCCAGCTGTCCACACGAACACTGATCGCGTCGGAAGGGAGATGAGCTGGCACGCACTCCAGCCTACCGACGAGTGCTCACAGACCCTGCGCGCGGATGCCCGAGTAGGCGCGCGGCGCGTACCGCAGTTGTAGCGGCAGCAGATGCCAGAATCGATCTGTCAATGTCAGGAAGCGGGCGAACCAGAAGTACATTCGTTCGTCGCGCGGCGTCCATTCCCATCCGAGAGTTTCGCGCGCCTTCTCCGGCATCAGTGCCTTGCCGATCCAGTTCGCCACGGCCATCGTGGGGCGTGAGGTCAGACGCCACAGCCACGTCGGAACCTTCGGAGCCGGTGCGATGTCGTGCTCGGCGATGCGCGTCGACCATTTTGTGGTGTGGGTGTTGATCAGGTGGTTGTCGAGCATGTCTTCCCAGTACGTGCGGAAGCTGGCGTAGTCGTCGAAAGCCGGTCGGTCGGTGAGTCCGTAACAGCGCCACCAGGTTACGGCCTCACGGACAAGCTGGTCCTTCTGCTCCGCCGTGAACTTCTTGTACGCGAATCGCTCGTTGAAATCGAGTATCACCTCGAAGAACGTGACGTGTGTCCACCAGAAAGTGTCAGGAGCGAGGGCGTGGTAACGCCCGCCGGTTTCGTCGATTCCTTTGAGATCGGTGTGGAAGTTGCGAACGAGCGTGCCTGTGCCCTCTTCGGTCCGGTCGTACACGACGCCGTAGATGGGCGGCAGTGAGCGGAACAGGCGGTCGAGCGGGTTGTCGAAAAAATTCGAATGATCCTGCAGCGCTCCACTTACCGCGGGATGCATGTTCTGCAGCGTGCCTGCGCGTCCGAGATACAGCAGACCGCGAACGTCGCCGAAGTGTGTCCACGTCAGGGAACCGGGGCCGATCGGATCGGCTCGTAGTTCCCGGGGCTCTGGTCGCGCCTGGGGCTTAGGTCGACGAGTATCGGTGTCCGGATCGCTGCTCATCTGGTTGACCCTCCGCCTGCGCTCATGTGACAACGGTCGTTGTCACATGATGACTTTTGCTGCGCCGCGCGAATTTGTCAATGGATTCGGCTAGATCTGCCCGAAAACAACTCCGGCCCCTCACCTGCAACAGGTGAGGGGCCGGAAGAGTGAAGCGGTCGGACTCAGGCGTATTCGTAGAAGCCGCGACCGGTCTTCTTGCCGAGGCGACCGGCGTCGACCATGCGGCGAAGCAGCGCCGGCGGAGCGTAGTGCGGTTCGGCGAATTCCGCGTACAGCGACTCCGCTGCTGCGAGAGCGATGTCGAGACCGACGGTGTCGAGCAGCGTCAGCGGGCCCATCGGGTAGCCGCAGCCGCCCTTCATGGCCTCGTCGATGTCTTCTGCTGTGGCGTAGCCGGATTCGAGCATCCGGACAGCCTGGCACAGGTACGGGATGAGCAGAGCGTTGACGATGAAGCCCGAACGGTCGCCCGCGCGAACCGTCTTCTTGCGCAAGGTGTTCTTGGCGTAGTCGGTGACGGCGAGAACGGTCTCTTCGGACGTCGTCAGGCTGACCACGATCTCCACGAGCGGCATGACCGGCACGGGGTTGAAGAAGTGAACGCCGACAACCTGGCCGGGGCGCGAGGTGGCCTTGGCGATCTTGATGACGGGGATCGACGAGGTGTTGGTCGCCAGAATGCCTGCAGGCTTGACGATCTTGTCGAGCTTGCCGAAGATCTCGTACTTGAGAGCTTCGATCTCGGGAGCAGCTTCGATCACCAGATCGCGATCGGCGAACTCTTCCATGTCCAAGGTGACGCGGACGCGTGCGATCGCGGCGTCGGCTTCTTCCTGCGTGATCTTGCCCTTGGCGACGCCGCGGTTGATCGACTTGGCGATCCGTTCGCGAGCAGCGGCGGCAAATTCTTCTTTGGTTTCGAGCACCAGTACCGAGCTACCGGCTTTTGCACAAACTTCGGCAATGCCGGCACCCATGGTGCCGCCGCCGATTACGCCTACAAGTTCCACGATTCTCCTCAAAAATTGGGGGCAAGCCCCTGTGCGCCGTTCCGGTAGTCAGAACTACCAGAAAGGCGCACAGGGGCGCGAAGTGCCTTACTTCAACAGCGCACGCGACATCACGACGCGCTGAATCTGGTTGGTGCCTTCGTAGATCTGCGTGATCTTGGCGTCGCGCATCATGCGCTCGACCGGGAAGTCGGTGGTGTAGCCGGCGCCACCGAACAGCTGCACGGCGTCGGTGGTGACCTCCATGGCAACGTCCGAAGCGAAGCACTTCGCCGCAGCGGAGATGAAGCCGAGGTTCTTCTCGCCGCGCTCGGCGCGTGCTGCGGAGGTGTAAACCATCAGACGTGCGGCTTCGACCTTCATCGCCATGTCCGCGAGCATGAACTGAACAGCCTGGAAGTCGCTGATGGACTTGCCGAACTGCTTGCGATCCTTGGTGTATGCCAGCGCCGCGTCGAGTGCGCCCTGGGCCAGGCCGACAGCCTGAGCACCGATGGTGGGACGCGTGTGGTCGAGGGTCTCGAGTGCCGTCTTGAAGCCGGTGCCCGGTTCGCCGATGATGCGGTCGCCGGGGATGCGGCAGTTCTCGAAGTACAGCTCAGCGGTGGGGGAGCCCTTGATGCCGAGCTTCTTTTCCTTCGGTCCGACGACAAAGCCCTCGTCGTCCTTGTGGACCATGAAAGAGGAGATGCCGTTTGCGCCCTTGTCGGGATCGGTGACAGCCATGACGGTGTACCAGGTGGACTTGCCGCCGTTGGTGATCCAGCACTTGGAGCCGTTGAGGATCCAGTCGTCGCCGTCAGCCTTTGCGCGGGTACGCATCGAAGCGGCGTCGGATCCGGCTTCACGCTCGGACAGTGCGTACGACGCCATTCCGCCGTTGACGAGGTCCGGGAGCACCTTGGACTTGAGCTCTTCGGAACCCTTGAGGATCAGGCCCATGGTGCCGAGCTTGTTCACAGCGGGGATCAGCGAGGAGGAGCCACAGACGCGGGCGACTTCCTCGATGACGATGCAGGTGGCGACGGAATCGGCGCCCTGGCCGTCGTAAGCCTCGGGAACGTGGATGGCGTTGAAGCCGGACGCGTTGAGAGCGGTGAGCGCTTCCTCGGGGAAACGTGCGTTCTCGTCGACGTCCTTGGCGTACGGCGCGATTTCCTTCTCGGAGAGTCCGCGGATAGCAGCCCGCAGTTCGTCGTGCTCTTCGTTCAGTGCGAAGAGATTGAAATCCGGGTTTCCTGCCATGGGAACGCTCCTTGGTGAAGGTGGCTTGAAGGCGGTCGGTGCGGCTCCGGCGTTACCAGCGAGATTCGCGGACAGACCGGTGCCCATGACCCCAGTCAAACACGGCACTGAGTGCCAGGTCAAGGGATGGGTGTGTGAAGTTTCGGTGCACGAGCAGTGTCAGCCGAGTTGTTCGTGGATTTTTCTGCTGATCTCATCAGCGGACGTGCCCGGGGGAAAGGCTACTACCAGCACGGACTTCGATTCTGGCGTGCTGGTCTTGGACCCGGGTGCCACGCCGTATGTCCGCCGAACGTCGAGCAATGCCTGACTTAGTGCATCAGCTGTGGCGTCCTCGTCGCCTTTGATCATGCTTCGCAAGAGGTAGTTGTGGCACGCGGTGACAGCTGCGGCAAAACCGACAACCTCGAGGACAGGCTCGCGGGGCACAGCGCTGCGCAGGTAGTCGACGAAGAGGCGCTCGTAGCGGAATCCGGTGACGAGTTCGCGGTCGCGAAGAGCCGGAACATGCTGTACGACGCGGTATCGCCGCATCGACAGGTCTCGGTTCCTGCGGAAGAAATCGAAGACCAGTCCCGCGGCCTCGCACACGGACGCCCAGGGGTCGGCGGAATCGGACGCGAGGAACTCTGCGACGTGTTCGAGGAGGGACTCGTGATCGGCGAAGATCACGTCTTCCTTGGAGCGGAACTGCCGGAAGAACGTCCGACGCGACACACCGGCGGCAGCGGCGATCTGCTCGACGGTGGTGGCTTCGTACCCGTTCTCCGAGAACAACCGGATCGCTTGAGACGCGACGTGTACCCGAAACTGTGCGGGGTCAGTTCCGGGTACATCGGAGCGCTCGGTCATGGATGCAAGTATCCAGGTTTCGTCGGCGTCAGTTGTCGGCGCGTAGCTGGAACTTGAGAACCTTGCCGGTGGGGGTGCGAGGAAGGTCGAGCGGGAAGACGATGTCGCGGGGAACCTTGTACCCGGCCAGCAAAGTGCGGGTGTGCTCGACGATGTCTTCGGCGGATGCCTGTAATCCCTTGCCCAGCACCACGAATGCCTTCGGGCGCTCGCCCCACTTCTCGTCCGGAACGCCGACGACTGCCACGTCGATCACCGCGGGGTGACTCATGATCGCCTGCTCCACCTCGACGGTGGAGATGTTCTCGCCGCCGGAGATGATGATGTCCTTCGCGCGGTCCTTGAGCTGGATGTATCCGTCGGGATGCATGACGCCGAGGTCGCCGGAATGGAACCAACCACCGGCAAATGCTTCGGCTGTCGCGGCCTCGTCGCGGTAGTACCCGAGCATCACGTTGTTGCCGCGGAGCACGATCTCACCCATGGTCTGGCCGTCGGCGGGGACGTCGTTCATCTCGGCATCGACAACGCGAGCATTTTCGGCCTGCACCATGCCGACTCCCTGACGAGAGAGAAGTGCGGCGCGCTCGGACTGCGGCTTGTCGTCCCAGGCTTCCTGGTATTCGCAGATCGTGTAGGGGCCGTATACCTCGGTGAGGCCGTAGACGTGAACGACGGTGACACCGATGTCTTCGAGTTTTCCGATGATCGTCGGTGACGGGGGAGCGCCGGCGGTGGTGATGCGCAAGGCGTCGACCTTGTGGGCCTGGTCTGCGTCGGCGATGGTGGAGCAGACGGTAGGAGCGCCGCACAGATGTGTCACGCCCAGATTGTCGATGGCGTCCCAGATCGCATCGGCGCGGACCGCGCGCAGGCAGATGTGTGTGCCCGCGGCCTGAGTGACGGCCCACGGCGTGCACCACCCGTTGCAGTGGAACATCGGCAGTGTCCACAGATACTTCGTCGCTCCGTCGAAGCCGTTGTGGAATGTCTCGCCGAGCGAGTTCAGGTACGCCCCGCGGTGGGAGTACATGACGCCCTTGGGTTTTCCGGTGGTACCCGAGGTGTAGTTGATGGCGATGCACTGCTGCTCGTCGTCGACGCCCCAGTGCAGTGGCTGATCGGAGAGAGCTTCGCCTTCGGCAATCAGATCGGCGTACTGCCCGGTGACGATTCCGGTGGGAACGTCCGGATAGGGGACGGTGGAGTCCGGGATCTCGACGATCTCACGCAGGCTCCCCACGTTTGCCTTGGACGAGGTGACCGAACCGACGAATTCGGAGTCCACGAACAGGATCGTGGTCCCCGAGTGATCGAGAATGTATTCGAGTTCGGGACCGGCGAGGCGTGAGTTCAGGGCGATCAGGACCCCGCCGGCGAGGGGGACGGCAAAATGCGCGAACAGCATCTCGGGTACGTTCGGCGCCAGGTATGCAACGCGGTCACCGGGCTGAATGCGTTCACGCAGGACGCGGGCCAGAGCCGCGACCTCGTCACCGAACTCTCGGTACGAGTAGGTCCGGTCGCCGTGAACGACGGCGGTGCGCTCGGGGAACACCGCGGCGCTGCGCTCGAGAAAGCGCAGCGGACTGAGCGGGGTGTTGTTGGCTGCGACAGCTGTCGGGACAGACACGGTTCCTCCGAAGGCGACGTGGCACGGTTGGTGTCACGATAAGTGTGATCGGCACTACAAATGGCCTGGATGCACGCTATTGCCCAGCCAAAGGTGCCGCTACCCTCTGAATTGGGTACGTGGAGGTGAGAGTGAGCAGGGTACTGAGACCGAGCGACGACGACGCGTTGCGCGCCGAACTGCGTCGGCTGCACCCCAAAACCGAGTTGCCGGTTCTGTTCGGCGGCTGCGTCAGCGACCGGTCGCTGACCATCACCGGTCACGTCGGCACGCGCAGCAACATCCTGCGAAACCTGCGGATCGACGCCGAATGCGGACTCGGCGGTCGGGCGATCGCAGAACAACGACCGGGCGCGGTCCAGGACTACGCGAACTCGTCGCACATCACTCACGACTACGACTACGAAGTGGGCACCGAAGCGATCGAATCCTTGATGGCAGTCCCGATCGTCGTACGCGGGGTTACTCGCGGAGCGATCTACGGAGGACTGCGTGCCAACCTGCCGATCGGCGACGTGATCGCCGAGACGATGATGCGATCGTCGTACGCGTTGGCCCGAGAATTCGAGATTCGCGACGAAGTGGATCGTCGGGTGGCGATGCTCGATACCGCTGCGGTGGAACATGGTTCGAACCGCGATGCCCAGATATCCGAAGGGCTGACCGAGAGCGTCCTGGCGCTCGGTGAGATCGCGGCGAACCTCGAGGACATGGCTCTCAGCGCGCAGGTCCTCGCGGTCGAGGCAAAGTTGCGGGCGTTGGCGTCGCCGAAACCTTCCGCGAACACTCCAGTCGCGAACACCGTTGTCCTGTCGCCACGCGAGCGGGAGGTGATGGGGTACGTCGCTCTCGGACTGCGCAATGCCGAGATCGCCGAGAGGTTGTCCCTGAGCGTCGAAACGATCAAGACGTACATGAGGAATCTGATGGGAAAACTCGACGTCCGCAGTCGTCACGAAGCGGTCGTGGAAGCGCGGCGGCAAGGTTTGATTCTGTGAGGGCTTGATTCTCTGATCGGTCCCGCCAAGCGGAATTTCGGAACTGCGTCGCCACTCCGGTTGA
This sequence comes from Rhodococcus sp. MT28, assembly GCF_058792695.1. Lineage (NCBI taxonomy): Bacteria > Bacillati > Actinomycetota > Actinomycetes > Mycobacteriales > Nocardiaceae > Rhodococcus > Rhodococcus sp. MT28. Next base: position 946,859 of record NZ_JBXAFD010000001.1, on the reverse strand, counting down.
TATGACGGACCTCACTATCGGCAGAGTTCGACACGAGTGATGAGGGCATCGATGCAGGATTTGTTCGACAACAACGACATGACCGGCCTGGCCGAAGCGATCAAGAGCGGCGACGTCTCCGCCAAGGAAGTCCTCGAGTTCAGTCTGGACAGGCTCGACGAGCGCAACCCGGCAGTCAACGCGGTGATCAGTGAGCGCCGAGAGGAAGCGCGCAACGAGGTATCAGGCGGCCTGCCGGATGGTCCACTGCAGGGCGTCCCGTTCGTGATCAAAGACCTCGGCATGGACGTCGCAGGATTGCCGAGCACCAATGGATCTCGATTGTTCGCCGACGCTGTGGCAGAAAAAGATTCGACGCTCGTCGAGCGCTACCGCCAGGCTGGTCTGGTTGTCATCGGCAAGACGAACACCCCGGAGTTCGGCAAGAACGCGAGTACCGAACCTGCGCTGTTCGGACCCACCCGTAACCCTTACGCCCTTGATCGTTCGCCCGGCGGATCTTCGGGTGGCACGGCTGTAGCTGTTGCCGTCGGGATCGTGCCAGGCGGGCATGCCAGCGACGGTGGTGGATCGATCCGTATTCCCGCATCGGCCTGCGGCCTGGTAGGCCTCAAGCCGAGCCGAGGACGTACTCCGACGGCACCGGCGCGCACGCTCTTCTCGTCGCCGATGAGTGTTCATCACGCGCTCACCCGAAGTGTCCGCGACACTGCGCTGCTTCTCGATCTGTCCGCCGGGCCGACAGTGGGCGATCCTTACGTGATCCTGGCGCCGAAGCGGCCGTACATCGAGGAAGTGGGTGCCGATCCCGGACGGTTGCGGATCGGTCTGAGTAACGCTCTTCCTGACGGCACACCGGTGGACCCGGAGTGCTCGGCCGTCGCGACCGGTGTTGCCGGCCTGCTCGAAGAACTCGGTCACGATGTCACCGAGAGTGCCCCGAACTTTCCGCTCGATGCGCTCACTGCCGGGCTGTCGGTGTTGATGGGCATTCCGATGACGATCGAGGTCGACGAACGACTCGACGCCCTGAACCGCGCGATCCGCGACGACGACCTCGAGCCGATGGCGCGGATGATCTACGACCGCGCGAAGTCCGAAAGTGCGACGAACGTCGTCAAGGCGTTGCAGGAACTCGAGCGGGCCGCCCAGGTGATCGGTGCGTTCTTTGTCGATCACGACCTGTTGCTGGCTCCGACGATGGCTCGGCCGGCAGCTCCGCTCGGTCTGCTCGATACGGCGAATCCTATGTCGATCTGGGAGCATTCGGCCGGGTACAGCGGCTTGACCAGTCCGTTCAACAGTTCAGGTCAGCCGGCGATTTCCTTGCCGATGGGTCATGACTCGGCCGGCGTTCCGATCGGCGTGCAGTTGGTCGGCGCGTTCGGCCGTGAAGATCTGCTGATTCAGGTTGCGTCGCAGCTCGAAACAGCCCGTCCGTGGTCCATTGCGCCGGTGTGGCCGCCGGTCCCGGCGTAGCGCGCGGTCGTCCGAGCCGGGGAGGACGTCAGGCGATGATGCGAATCGGCCACTGGCCGTTCACATCTGCCACGTCCCTCCCTTGGCTGAGAAGGTACTCGGCGAAATCGCGTTGCCGCTCGGCGTGCCAATCGGCTTGATCGACCATGAGATCGAGCCCCAGGATGTCGGGGAACCGCACGGCCAACTCGCGGGCCAACGCTGCCGCAGCTTTGGCATCGGCCTCGGCTTCGTGCGCCGACTCCAATGAAATTCCGTAGTGCTCGCACACGGCCGCAAGCGTTCGCTTGCCCTTGCGGAACGTATCCATCGCCCGATCGATCACGTACGGATCGATCACCAACCCCGGAACGAATGCAGGCTTGCCGATGCGCAGACCCTCGGCATGCATGACCGTCAGATCATAGGAGGCATTGAACGCCACCACGGCGTGATCGCGCGCCCAGGAATTGTGCAGAGCCTCGCGAATCTCTTCGTAGCCCTCGGAATAATCCTGGCCGTGTTGCGCCGCGAACTCGGTGCTGATGCCGTGAACAGCCGAGGCGCCGGCGGGGATGTCGACGCCGGGATCGAGTAGCCACGTGCGTGTTTCGACACTCGAACCGTCGATCACCGCGACGCAGGCACTGACGATACGAGCGGTCGACGGATCCCGCCCCGTGGTCTCGAGGTCGAACGCGCAGATCGGGCGATCGGACCAGCTACTCATCGGGGGCCTTTCGGTGCAGAACGTCATGTCCGAATCACTATGCACCCCCCTACCGACACAAACGACGAACAGCCACCTCCGGGGTGAAGGTGGAGGTGGCTGCTGCGTAACTGTGTGACGGACCTACAGAATCTCGGTTCCGACCGTGAAGCGATCCATGACGTCTTCGCGCGGAGTCACACCGAAGCCCGGTCCCTGCGGCACGGCGATGTGGCCGTCCTCGATGACAAAAGGTTCGGTGATGTCTTCCTTGTAGAAGCGATCGGACGCCGAGATGTCGCCGGGCAGCGTGAATCCGTCCAGCGCCGCGAGGGCTGCGTTGGCGGCGCGGCCGATTCCGGTCTCGAGCATTCCGCCGCACCACACCGCAATACCGTGTGCCGAGGCGAGATCGTGGATGCGCTTGGCTTCCAGATATCCACCGACACGGCTCGGCTTGATGTTGATGACCGAAGCGGCACCGAGCGTGATGGCATCCGCCGCATCCTTGGCCGACTCGACCGACTCGTCGAGGCAGATCGGAGTCGAAAGGGACTGGGCGAGCTTGGCGTGCTGCACCAAATCGTCCTCGGCCAGCGGCTGTTCGATGAGGAGCAGTGCGAATTCGTCCAGGCGACGGAGCAACTGCGCGTCGACGAGGGTGTACGCGGCGTTCGCGTCGACCTGCAGAGGAACGTCGTAGCCGAACTCCTTGCGCACCGCAGCCACGGGAGCGATGTCCCAGCCCGGCTTGATCTTCAGCTTGATTCGCACGTAACCCTGCGACAGATAGTTGCCGACGGTCTCGAGCAGTTGAGGGATGCTGTCCTGGATGCCGACGGACACTCCCGAGGGAACTCGCGTGCGAGTGGCACCGAGGTACCGAGCGAAAGACTGTCCGCGAGCGCGCAATTCAGCATCGAGAATTGCCATTTCGATAGCCGACTTCGACATCTGGTGACCCACGATGTGGTGAAGTACGCTGCCGACCGTCTCGGCGGTGAGCGGTTGATCCGACTGCGACTTACGTAGCGTCGGAACAAGATACTCGCGAAGCATCGCCCGCGCACCAGCGGTGTATTCGGAGTTGTAGTACGGATCGCTGAGCGAGCCGCACTCGCCCCAGCCGACGGTCTCCACCGGACCGTTGGGGCCGTCGGTGGTGCCGCTCACTTTCAGGACGAGGGTGTTGCGCTCGAGCTGGGTGCTGAATGACGTGGTGAAGGGGGAGACGAGAGGGATGCGCAGTTCGCGCAATTCGACGGACTCAATGTGCATGGACTTGCTCTTCTCCGGTTGTCTCGCAGATTTTCGTGAACATGTAATAGCCGCTGGGGTCGAAGCCGGTCGATTGCCATTCCTTCGAGGCGATCAGTGGTTCGAGGTACTCGCGAAGCGCGTGTCGCCAGGCAAAGGCAGAGGCGCGGTCGACTGTTCTCAGATGCTCGATGTCTCTGGGTATTCCGACTGCGATATCGACGCAGTCGGGTGGGATCGGGAGCATTCGAGGCGTACCGTCTTCGGTGGGTTGAAGCACCTTGAATGTATCATTCACGGCCACAGTAGAACTCGGAGATCCACCGACGTCGAGGTCCCAACTGACGAGCATACGATCGCTGGCGTCGCCTGCATTGATTCCGTCTGCCATCGACCCGTAGAAATCCGGGTTGTATTCGGCCGGTTCGGCTCCGAGACGCTGAATGTTGAAATAGGCATTTCGTGCGACCAGTGGATCGAAGGTCCACCGGATCGTCTTGACGCCGCGCTCGATGCACCAGTCTCGCTGATGATGCTTGAGGGCGCGGCCGATTCCCTTGCCTGCGTGTCCCGGTAGTACTCCGGCGATGTGTGAGTGCAGAACCTCGCCGAGAGGCTCGACGAAGAATCCGACGCAACCACCGATCATTTCGCCTTCGGAAAAGGCTCCCACCACGTAGTGACCACCGTGGTGAAGCGCAACCAACATCGCAGTGCCGAAATGAGCCGGTCCGGGACTGGTAGCCCAGATCTCGTCGAAAACGGCGGATAGATCGGCTATTTCGCGGGTATCGACCAGTTCTCGAAACTCAACCGCTTTGCTTTTCGACACGAGGGCCCCCTTCAGACGTGATCGAACGAATAAGGCCCGCAACCAACGCCGTCCTCGGAGCGATTGCGGACACGAGCGCATGCTCGGTCTCGGCGTGTGCACCGCCGCCGACGCCACCGAGGCCGTCGAGGGTGGGGATACCGATACCGGCAGTGAAGTTTCCGTCCGAGGCTCCGCCTACGGCGAGGCCGACGGGCGGAGTCAGATCATGCTCGAGCGCAACGCGTTCCGCCAACGCCAGCAACGGTGCGGACATCGTCCCTTCGAGAGGTGGACGGTTGACACCACCCGAGACCGTGACTACGGCTTCGGGGTGGATTGCCTGCAGGGCTCGGATATTCGCATCGACGCGCTCCTGCTCGGCGGCGCTGGTTGCGCGCACGTCCACGTCGACGAAGGCTTCTGCCGGAACGGTGTTGGTTGTGGTTCCGGCTGAAATGACAGTCGGGGTGACGGTGGTTGCCTGTGCCGGCGAGGACAAGTCGTTGATCGCGATCACGAGACGAGCCAGTTCTACTGCAGCGTTGATGCCTTTTTCCGGCTCCAGCCCGGCGTGGGCGGCGCGACCGGCAACATGGATCCGATACAGCGACACTCCCTTGCGGACAGTCTTCAGTTCGCCACCGTCACCGCCGGCCTCGAGAACCAGTACCGCGCCTGCCGCAAGTTCCTCGATGAGGGACCGCGACGTGGGTGAACCGATTTCTTCGTCACCGGTCACGAGGAGTGTGATTCCGTCGAGTGCATCGTCGCCGTGCAGCTCCCGGACGATAGCGAGGGCGTGGATTGCCTGAACGACACCAAGTTTCATGTCGAGTCCGCCCGGACCTCGGAGCGCTCCGTCGGTGACGGCTGCGGGCAGGCGTGTCAGGGTGCCGATCGGCCACACGGTGTCATGATGACCGAGCAGCATCAGCCGCGTCGGTGAGCTGCCGAAACGGGTCACCAGATGGGTACGGCCTTCCGTCACTATCGACTCCGGTGTCACGCCGAGTCGTTCGTGGACAAGGTCTGACGTCCACTTCGCGCTGCGGGCAACAGCTTCGAGATCGTGTGACGGCGACTCGACTTCGATGAGCGCGATGGCGTCCTCGAGGATCTGAGGAAGTTGGCGCTCGGCCAGATCGCGGAGAATGGTCATCGGTTGTTCACTCGCGGATACGCGCGGCTTCCGACGTGTAGCAATTGTGTACTCCCGTTGTCGGAGAAAGTGATCCGGATCCAACCCGCTGATTGAGGTAGTTGGGTCGCGAATACTCCAGGGTGAACTTCGATCAGGCTGAGAGAGACGGACTCTGCGCTTTCGGCGGTGACCGAAGGGTCGATGTGATCGGTGCGGCGGGCGGTCAGGGAACCGCCGGTCCTTTCCAAGACGAAATCGGCTGCGGCATCGCGGTACAGGCCGCACAGCGCATCGAGTTCTTCAGGTGAGGACGTGACGCGGGTGTGGGGGTCACCAGGCGAGAATGCCGGTGTCACACTGACGCCGCCTATGGAACCGATTACTTCAGCCAGAAGATCGCCGGAGAGAGCGTCCATTGCTCCACCGTTGGCCATCAGGACCACGGCTAGACCGCACGACGGCACCACTCGCAAGAACGACTGCTGGCCGAGAGTTCCGCCATTGTGGCCATGAGCCAGTACCCCGCCCCAATTATGCAGCAGCCAAGTGGTTCCCATGATGTCCGCTGACGACACGTCACCGATCTGGCGGCGCTCCTCGAGCATCGCCAGATGGGTGGACCGCTGAAGCAGAATCGGATCCTCGCGCATCGAATCCTGCGCGAACAGAAGAAGGTCCTCGGCGGTGCTGTTGATGAGACCGGCGGGGCCCATCGAGCGAGGGATGAGGAATTGTGGTGTCTGCTCGAGGTCGTCGGCAGCGCCGACGTGCCCGACTGCAGCGCGGTGCAGTGCCGTCTCCTCAGGCAGGGTCGTGGTTTTGGTCAGGCCGAGCGGTTCGATGATCCGCTCGCGCAGAACCGCGTCCCAACTCTTACCTCGGAGAACCTCGATGATTCGTCCGGCGATCACGAAGCCGGTGTTGCAGTACGACCAATCGGTGCCGGGGGCGAAGAGCTGCACCGTTGATTTCAGTGATGCGACGTATCGCTCGACGCAGTCGTCGCCGCGCCCGCCGTCGATGAAAACGTCACCGTCGATGCCACTGGTGTGAGTCAACAGGTGGCGAGTCGTGACCGTTTCGGTGGCTACCGCGTCGGCAACTGCGAAGTCCGGCAGGATGTTCCGGACAGGTGAGTCGAGATCCAGCAATCCTTCTTCGACGAGCTGCATGATCAGGGTGGCCGTCCAGACCTTGCTGATCGAACCCATCTGGAACAGCGTGTCGGGCGTAGCCGCGACGCCGGTGCGGGTACTGACGACACCAGACGTGACCACGGTGCGGGAGAATCCGCTGCGGGTTGTGGTCAGAATTCCCAGTGAGGCGCCGGGCACCCCGTACTTCGCACTCAGGGTGTCGAGTCGGTACTGCCAGTAGTCGGGATCGACCGTGGTCAGTGCGGGCTTGGGGGAGAGGTGCCGTTCGATCCAGTCGACGAGACGAGTGCTGTACTCCAGTCGGTGGGACGGCCGACCCGTCAACACGAAGGCATGTGACGCGTCCGGGAAAACCACCAACTCGGTCGGGGTGCCGGCCAAACGCAGTCCACCGAACCACTGTTCGGCCTGGTTGACCGGGCAACGGACGTCGCTGCCGCCGTGAAGGATCAGCGTCGGTGTCGTCACCTGGGAGACTCGCCCCAGCGGCGAAAGTTCCTGTACCCGAGATGACTGCGGGTCGAATTCGACCGTCTGCAGCAAGATGCCCTCGTCTGAGGGGCCGGCCGTGTTCGCGATGTCGCAAACGAGACCACCGGCGACTGCGACGGCAAACCGATCGGTGACGGACGTCAGGGCGCACGTCATGAATCCGCCGTAGCTGTAGCCCGTGAGTACCAGTTGCTTCGGATCGGCCATCCCCTCGGCGACAAGGGTTTCGACCGGTTCGAGCAGGTCGGCACGATCCGCCTCACCCCAGCCGTCCCGCACACCGTCGAAGAAGTCGTTTCCGTAGCCGTCACTTCCGCGCGGATTGATCATCAAGACCGTGAATCCCAGCGCGACCAGTTCCGCGTGGTATGCGTGCATCACGGTGGGCGTTCCGGTCCAGGCATTGTGTGGTCCGCCGTGGACGTCCAGAACCAGCGGACCGGCGCCCGTGACGTTCGGGTCGCGCAGGATCCAACCCTGAACACGGGTGCCGTCGCTGATGTCGAACCAACGCTCGGAGGCGACTGGAAACGCGACGGAAGTTGTCAGTTCCGTGTTCAATTCGGTGACCGTTTCGACTGCACGAGTCTCGAGGTCGATGACGGCGACCTCGCCGAAGGATGTCGCCGTTGCCAGCGCGACGACGGCTCGCCCGGACGTCAGGGCAAGGCCTGAGACCACTGTCTGCTCGCCGGTGAGAAGTGTTGAGACGGAGCCTGATCCGAAATCGACCTTGTGCAGTTCGGTGGAGCCGTGGTTGCGGATGCAGAAGACGATGTCGCCGTCGGCGGTGAAACTCGGTGCGCCACCGGGATAACCGGTTCCGCCCGGCATGACGTTTCGGTCGAGTCCGGACGTCAGGCTGCGGTCTTCCACTCGCTGGTCGCGGTGCAGGACAAGAAGTTCGTTGTTGTGAATGATCGGTGTGTGCCAACCGACGGCTACGACCGCGTCGCCGGCAGGTGTCCATGCAAGTGGTCCTGCGATGCCGCGTGCGTGCCCCAACATCCGCGGAGTGGAGGCGAGATCAGTCAGCGATACGGTCCAGGCGGAACTCGCCCGCGTCAGATCGGCGTCGCCGTCCATCGCCGCGGTGAAAGCCAGTTCGGTGCCGTCGGGACTGTACGCGGGATGCGAAGCGTCCCAATCGCCGTCCGTCAGCTGCCGAAGCGAGCCGGCGGCCAGATCGAACTCGAACAAGTGCGCCCGAACGCTGCCCCGGACACCGGATCCGTCGACCTTGTAGTTGAGGCGCTTCGCCACCAAGAGGCATGACGATCCGGCGGCAGTGCGGTCGACGGGGGCGCTGAAGGCGATCCGAGCGCCGTCAGGAGAGAACACCGGTGCCCCCGCGCCGAGCGGGAGCTGCGCCGTGGTGGTCAGCTGTGTTGCCGGACCCCCGGTGGCGTCGACCTTCCACAGTTGTGGTGTGCCCGAGGAATCCGGCCGAACGAAGACCAACAGCGTCGAAACGGGATGCCAAGCCGGCGAGGTGTCGGCAGGTCCCGCGGTGAGCTGTAGTTGCGGGGAAGCCAACCAGATCGAGTGCTCGTTGGTATCCGCAGCCGGATTCGATTCGGTACGTACGTATGCAATGCGTCCCGACGCCGATACGGCGATGCTGGTCGGTGTAACCACGGACGCGTAATCCTGGATTCTCGCCGAACGACGTTCTTCGGCACGGGCTACGGCTGCGGGAGAGTCGAGAGTGGTTGGCGTTGTCATTGGAACATCGGCTCCCCGAATGTCGGGATCGCGGACAACAGCTTTGCCGTGTACGGCTCCTTGGGCGAATCGATCACGTCGAGAACCGGCCCGTGCTCGACGATCTCGCCGCCGAGCATGACTGCGACGTGGTCACAGACGTAGCGGATCACCGCCAGGTTGTGACTGACGAACAGAACCGTCAGACCAAGCTGCTTCTGCAGATCCACCAACAGATTCAGAACCGCGCCCTGCACGGACACGTCCAGAGCGGAGGTGATTTCGTCGGCAAGCAGAACTGCCGGTGCGGCTGCCAAAGCCCGCGCGAGGGCAACGCGTTGGCGCTGACCACCCGACAACGACGATGGGTATTCGTGCGCCTTCTCCACCGGCAGTTGGACGGTGGTGAGGAGTCGAGCGACCTCGGCGGCGCGGTCGCCGCGGCTGCGCCGAGCTTTGTCACGACGCTCGGTGGACCGCAGCGCCTCGGCGAGTGACTGGCCGATGGTCATTCGCGGGTCGAGGCACGAGTACGGATCTTGGAAGACCATCTGGATCCGGTGGCGCAGACGAGCCGTCGCGCCGCGGGCGTGAGCGACGTCCACACCGTCGAGAAGGATCTGGCCGGAACTGGGCTCGGCCAGGCCGACAGTTGCTCGCGCCAGTGTCGACTTTCCGGAACCCGATTCACCGACGAGACCGACCACCGATCCGGAGGGGATGTCGAGATTGATGTTCTTGACGGCGTGGAATTTTTTCGAACCGCTACCGAGGTGGACGTTGACGTCACGGAATTCGAGTCTGCTCATCGGATCTCCTCTGCAACAGCCAACAGTTCTTCCAACTCGATGTCGGCGGTGCTCTCCTCGGCGTCGAGGCTCTCCACCTGCCAGGCTTCGTCGACGGTGGCAAGCGGCTTGTCGCGATCGGTGCTCATGGTGGGGACCGCGGCGATCAGCGCGCGGGTGTACGGATGCTTTGCACGGCCGGCAATCAGATCGTCGACTGCGATGTCTTCGACGATTTCGCCGGCAAACATGACGAGGACACGGGTGCACATGCCGGTGATGACGGCCATGTCGTGCGAGATGAGAAGGATTGCGGCGCCGGTTTCTTCGCGAACCTCGTGGAGCAGCCCGAGGACCTCACGCTGAACGGTCACGTCGAGCGCAGTGGTGGGTTCGTCCGCGATGATCAGAGCGGGCTTACCCATCAGACCCATGGCGATCATCGCGCGCTGACGCATACCGCCGGAGAACTCGTGGGGGTACTGCTTCGCACGCCTGGGCGCGTCGGGGATCTTGACGGCGTTCAGTCGCTCGACTGCCGCCTTCTTCGCGTCGGCCTTGCTCATACCTTCGTGGAGCCAACCGATCTCGGCGACCTGGTATCCGACCTTGAGAGACGGATTCATGGACGACATCGGATCCTGGAACACCATCGCCATACGTGTGCCGAGTTGGCGGGCAACCTTGCGCGAAGCCGCGTCGTCCGGCCGCTTGCCGTCCTTCATCAGCACGGTGCCGTCGAACTCGATGAGCCCGGCGTCGACCACGGTGGGGTGGTCGGTCAGCTGCGCGATTGCCATGCAACTCAGTGACTTTCCGGACCCGGATTCACCGACGATGCCCACGGTTTCGCCGCGGTGAACTGTAAAACTGATGTTGTCGACGGGGCGACGCCAGTCGTCACCCGCGGGGACTGCGACGGACATGTTGCGGACGGTCAGTACCGCGTCTTCGTCGGTGGGCGCCGAATCGGCCTGGGCAGTTTTCCGGTTGATCGGCTTCCACTTCGGCAGGCGACTGCTGATCGGGCTGCGAACTCCCGCGCCGCGAGCAATGGCCTCGCCGAGCAGCGTGAAGGTCAAGCCGGCGAGCACGACGGCGATGCCGGGGGCGAGTGCGGTGGCCGGGTTGACGAAGATCTTCGACAGACCTTCGTTGAGCATCCGGCCCCAGTCGAATGCAGGCGGCTGAATGCCCAAGCCGAGGAACGAGAGTCCGGCGAAGACCACGAGGCCGCTGCCGACAGCGATGCTGGCATTGACGATGAGTGGTTCACGGATATTGGGGAGAATGTGGCGGAACAGCAGCCCCGGCTTGGTAACCCCGAGGATGCGTGCTGCGTCGATGAAGTCGCGTCCGTTGACCGACGAAGCCAGTGCGTACGTCAACCTCGCGAACGGCGAGGCCAGGGCGAGACCGATGGCGATCACCGCGCTGCCAGCACCCTGTCCGAGAACGACCAACAGGAAGATCGCGAGGAGCAGTCCGGGGAATGCGATGGCGAAGTTGAGGAATGCCACGACCATTCGTCCGACCCAGCGGGGAGCGAGCGTCGGGAGCGTACCGAGTATCAGGCCAATTGTGACACCGAGTGCGACGGCTCCGAGAGCCATGAGCACCGACAGTCTCGCGGCGGTCATCGTGCGGGCGAAGACGTCACGCCCGCCGGCGTCGGTGCCGAAGATGTGCTCGGAACTCGGTCCCTGAGAGAGTGCCTTCGGGTTGGCTGCGACAGCGGCGTCACCCCAGATCATCGGTCCGAAGATGACGAGGGCGATCAGAGCGGTCAGGAAGGTGAGGGCCAGGATTCCCAATGGGGTGCGGAACGTTCCGACGATCCAGTGTCGTCGCGGGGGCGTCTTGGGGGCCGCAGTGGGGGCCGTAGGTGAGGTGCTCAACTCAGTTCTCCCGAATTGTGGATCGTGGGTCGATGAGAGCGAGCACCACGTCGACGATGAAATTGATGAGAAGGACGATGGCGCCGTAGATCACGACCAGTGTCTGGGCGAGCGGGTAGTCCTTCTCGGTGATGGACTTGACCAGCGCCATGCCCATGCCGGGCCAGGCGAAGATGCTCTCGATGAGCACGGTGCCGGCAATCAGACCACCCAGGAGGAGTCCGGCGAGCGTCAGCGTCGACGTCATGAGGTTGGGCATTGCATGACGGAAGTAGATTCGTGCCACGGGCATTCGCTTGGCGCGCGCCGTACGGATGTAGTCCATGTCCAACACGCCGAGCGCCTCTGCACGGACGATGCGCGACATCGAGGCGATGGCACCGATCGACATGGCCGCGACCGGGAGGATGTAGCTTTCCGGTCCACCTCGGCCGGCGACGGGCAGAACAGGGAACGTGACGGCAAAGAGGTAGACCAGCGCCGTACCGAACATGAACTCGGGGATCACGGCGATGGTGCCCGACGTTGCGGTGTAACCGATCTCGACTCCGCGTCGTCGACCGTTGCGGGTCAGTGCAGCGAAGATGAGGCCGATCGGAATGCCCACTAGCAGCACCGTGACGACTGTGAGTACAGCCAGTTCGAGTGTTGCCGGTAGGCGGGACGCGATCACCTCGAAGACCGGAGTCCTCAAGGTGATCGAGTCACCGGGATTCCCGCTCAGCAACCCGCCGACGAATCGGAAGTACTGCTGCCACAAGGGAAGGTCGTAACCGAGCTGAGACCTCGTTGTCTCGACCAGTTCGACCGGTGCGTTCATTCCCAGTGCCAACCGAACCGGGTCTCCCGGAATCAGTTGGAGCATCAGGAACGCCGCAGTCACCAGCGCCCAGAGTGAAATCACGAAGGTGCCGAAACGACGCAGAAGATATGCGGGCCAGCTGTCGGACTCGAGCCACTTTGCTCGAGCCTGAGGCGCCGCTTCTGGTTTCGCGGCTTCAATAGTTTGACTCATGGGCTGTCTTTCCGGAGGGCGGGATGCTGGGGCGGGAAGATATTTCAGAGTGGGCGGACGGCCTACTGGTAGAGACGCAGCGCAGAACCGTTGAGCGACTTGCCGAATGAGAGTCCGGCCTTGTTGAAGTACACGTTCATGACGGAGTCTGCGAAGGGCACGGCCGCGATCGTCTTGGTGAGCTCCGACTCGGCGTCGGCCCAGGCGTCACAAGCGTCGCTACCGGTCAGACCGGAAGCCTTGGTGGCTGCTGCTTCGTAGGCGGGGTTGCTGACCGATCCGAAGTTCTTGCCTGCTGCGGGAACCGGCCCGGCAAAGTACGCAGTGAAGGTGCTGGGCAGCGAGGAGTTGACCTGGACCCAGGCGATGTCCCAGGCAGAGTTGTCCTTGCCGCTCAGAATGACGTCGATGATCTTGTTCGAGTCGCCCCCGGTCACCTCGACGTTTGCGCCGAGTTCGGACCACGCCGACTGAGCAAGTTCGGCCGCCGCGTTGCGCGGATCGTCGGTGCCGTCGTACACGAGGCGGAGATTGAGCGGCTTGCCATCCTTGCTTCGCTTGCCGTCAGCGCCGGCGGTCCAACCAGCGCCGTCCAGTGTTGCCTTGGCGGCAGTGAGGTCGAAGTCCGGAATGTTGCCTGCGACAGAGTCGTAAACGCAGGCGCGCGGTTCGACGGCGACGAGGCTGGTTGCCCGGACCCCGTGTCCGGCGGTGATGACCTGAGTGAGGTCGTCGAGATCGACCGCTTGGATCAGGGCCTTGCGCACTGCGGGATCGCTGGTGGGATTACTCGCGATCTGGTTGAAGTACATCTGGCCTGCCGGCAGAGGCCGACCGACGGAGTCCAGATTGGCTGCCGCGACGCGGTCCTTGTCCGGACCGGCGATCGGAGCTGCGTTGAGTTCACCCGAGAGCAGCTGATTTGCGGCGGTGCTCACGTTCGGCGACATGGCGGCGACGACCGTCTTGGGGACGCCCGGGGTGTCGGAGGTCGTGCCGTCGGGGCCCCAGTTGTAGCCCTCGCGACGCTGGAACGTGTAGTGGTCGTTGGCGGCAACTTCGGTGACTTCGAACATGCCGGTGCCGAGCGACTTCTTGTTCGACGCTGTCGGATCTTTCAATCCGGCCTCGCACAGGATCGGCAGGCGACCGACGTTGAGAAGAAGGAACGGGCTCGGCGCCGGAGTGGTCACCGTGACAGTGCGCGTTGCAGGATCGGCAGTCGCAGTGGCGCCGGTCGGCACGGAGGACCCGCGCAACTGTGAACCGTTGTCCGGGTTGGCCACGAAGTTGATGTTGTCCGCGACGGTCTGCGGTGTCAGCGTCGATCCGTCGGTACAGGTCACCCCGTCACGGATGGTGAAGGACGCCGAGGTCGGGGTCTCCTCCCACTTCTCCGCCAACCACGGTCCGACTTCACTGGTATCGGGATCCTGGTAGATCAGGTAGTCGTACGCCAAACGCGACAACTCGGCGGTCGCCGAGGCGGCCGACATGATCGGGTTGAGAGCACCCGGATCGGCCTGCAGGGCGAAACGGAAGGTCCCGTCGGTGGCCGGTTCACCGCCACTGGCGCCCGAGGACGTGCCTCCCGAGCCACAAGCAGACAACACAAGCGTGAGCCCTGCGGCTGCCGCAAGTGTTGGATAGAAGCGGTGTTTCATGGTGCCTCCGTGATGGAGCAGGGGCCCGAGCGAAAAACGTGAGGGCGCGGTTGAGTGTTGACTGCTAAATCTTGGCGCATGACGTGACGCGCATCTCTGTCGATCCTCACGAAAATCGGGTCGATTTTCGTCCGCTCCCACGAAAACCGTCAGGATCAGTGAATACCTGTCCGTATACCGACAGCGACCGGCGAAACACGACGATTTCCCCGGTCGCTACCGGCGGTCTACTGGTACAGGCGCAGGGCCGAACCGATGAAATTGCGGCCGAATGCAAGACCCGCATTGTTGAAGTAGAGAGTCGTGATCTTGTCGGCAAAAGGTACCGCCGAGTTTGCTTTGATGATCTCGGACTCAGCGTCTGCCCAAGCGGCACAAGCGTCCTCGCCCGTCAGCCCGGAAGCCTTGGTGACGGCTGCGTCGTAGGCCGGGTTGGAGATCGACGCAAAGTTCATTCCCGCAGCGGGCACCGGACCGGAGAGGAAGGGGACCAGCATGCTGGGCAGCGCGACGTTGATCGGCTCCCACGCGACATCCCACGCCGTGTTGTCCTTGCCGCTGAGTGCGACATCGAGAATCTTGTTCGAGTCTCCACTGGTGAGTTCAACGGTGGCGCCCAGGTCGTTCCACGCGTTGACTGCGACGTCGGCGGCAGCATCGGTCGCGTCGCCGAACGTCTCGTAGACCATCCGAATTCGGAGCGGTGTGCCGTCCTTGCTGCGTTTACCGTCCGCGCCGACCTTCCAGCCCGCAGACTCGAGAGTTGCTGCGGCCGCACTGGTATCGAAGTCCGGTAGGTTTCCGGCGACAGAGTCGTAGATGCAGGCCCGCGGTTCGATGGACACCATCGTGGTCGATCGGGTTCCGCGGCCGGCGGTGAAGATCTCGGCGAGGTCGTCGAGATTGAGAGCCTGGACCAGCGCCTTGCGTACGGCAGGATCGCTCGTCGGATTGCCGGGACTGTGGTTGAAGAACATCTCGCCCGCTGGAGCAGGCTGCTTGACGGTATCCAAGTTCGCGGCGTTCATGCGGTCCTGATCGGGGCCGGAGACGGCAGCGGCATTCAGATCACCGGACAACACCTGGTTGGCCGCTGTGCTGTTGTTCGTGATGATGGATGCGACGACATTCTTGGGTACACCGGCAGTGTCGGAGGTAGTGCCGTCCGGTCCCCAGTTGTATCCGTCGCGCCGAACGTAGGAGTAATGATCGTTGGCGACTGCCTCGGTCATCTGGAACATGCCCGACCCGAAGGTCGTCTTGTTTGCCGCCGTCGGATCCTTCAACCCGGCCTCGCACATGATCGGTATTCGCGCCAGGTTGAGAAGCAGGAACGGAGAGGGTTCCGGAGTTGTGACCGTTACGGTCCGGGTCGCCGGGTCGGCGGTGGCAGTTGCAGTTGCCGGTGCGTACACCCCGCGGAGAGCGGATTTGTTTGCTGCGTTGGTGATGAAATTGACGTTGTCGGCGACGGTCTGGGCAGTCAGAGCGGATCCGTCGTTACAGGTGACGCCGTCGCGAATGGTGAAGGACGCGGAAGTGGTTGTCTCTTCCCATTTCTCGGCGAGCCACGGCTTGGTTACGCCGGTATCGGGATCCGGATGGAGCAGATAGTCGTAGCTCAGACGCGCCAGTTGGTGCGCCGGCGAAGCGGCGGTCATCAGCGGATTCAGAGCGCCGGGGTCGGCCACGAGAGCCAATTTGAAGGTGCCGTCCGTGACGGGTTCACCCCCACCCGAACCCGATGAGCCACCCGTTGAGCACGCGGTCAGGGCAAGAACGGTGCCAGTTGCCGCAGCCAGTAGTACGTAGGACCGTTGTTTCATGGTGCCTCCGGAAGGTGTGGTCCCGCCCGAGTGACGCGAGGTCTGTCGGGTCAGGAGCAAAAGACGATTGCTTGAATCTTCACCCAACAAAAGAACGAGAACATCGTCCGGATTTACGAATGTTTCGTGAGACTTGGTAGATCGCTACAACATTGTCGGATGGAAGAGACGAAGCTGGAGCATCAGGCTGAATCGAGTTTCCGGATCATCGAGATCGATGCCGGCAATCCCGGCAAGCTTCTTGAGGCGGTACCGGAACGTGTTGACGTGGATGTGAACCAAGGACGCAGCAGCCGGAATGTCGCCGAACGTGTCGAGCCAGGCGCGGAGCGTGTCGACAAGGTTGATGTCGTGACTGCGGTCGTACTCACGCAGTACCGCGAGCGGACCCGATGCGGTCTCGTTCTCGTCCGCCAGGGCGTCGGAGAGGCGCAGAAGTAGGGAATTGATCTGCACGTCGTCGGCGCGCGCGACGGTCCGGCCCGAGGAATTCCACGTCGACCTCAGAACGCGAAGCGCTCGGTCGGCTTCGTCGCGTGACTTCTCCAGCGTCATCACGTCGGCCACTGTCGCACCGATTCCGATGACCACCGACTTTTCCGAACGGGAACGGTCTGCAAACTCCGACGCGATCCGACGCACGTAGTCGTCGTCGGTCTGGTGCCGGGTGTGTGGGATTACGGCGTAGACGGTGCCGCCGATCGCTGCCGCCACCGACAGCGGAAATACTTGGTCGAGATAGGTATTGAGTGTCAGGGCCAGTTGATCGACATCGGCTTCGGCCTCCAACGATGCACCGGCGCCGCTACGGAAGCCGGCCGCAAGTACGTTTGCCTTCGAGCGGCCGTAGCCCAGTCGCTCGGCCGCTTCCTTGGCTGAAGTGCCGCCACTCAGTAACGTGATCACCTCGCCCAACCTCAGCCGTCGTGCGGAATCGGCTGCCAGCTTGGCGCGAAGTAAACTCATCGCGGCCACGCCCGCCGCCTCGACGAGCGTTTTGACCTGCAATTCGTTCGGCTCCTCGTCCAAGATCACCCAGATCGAACCGAGGATCTGCGATGCCGCATGTATTCGCATGCCGACGCGGGGCCTGATGCCCGGCCCGATACCCGGTAGAAATACCGGCAGGGTAGAGCCGTAGATCTTGTTGAAATACCCCATTGACCTGAGCCGATCGGAATAGTGCTGCGGCACTTGATGTCCGAGGACACTCTGCTTACGTGCTTCGTCGCCGAAGGCTTGATCCGCCGAGAACGCGAGGATCCGGCTCGACTGATTCTCGATGGTGACCGGGCCGTTCAATACCTGAGCGATCGAGTTGGCAAGATCGAACAGGTCGGCGTCGGCGGCCGACGTGCGGTCCCCGTTGTTGCCGGATTCGAGGATCTCGTTGATCAACGACGCGCTTTGCAGCCAGCTTGCATCCTTGACCATTCCGAGGAGTGCGACGTCGGTGTCGGCCACCGCTTTCTCGACGAGGCCGTCGAAGTCCAGGGGCTCTTTGACGATCAGCGCTACCGCACCTGCCGAGCCGTATTCTCTTACCGCCGTTGCGATATCGGCCGAACCGGCGAGACCTGCGCCGAGTACGACGGCGCCCGCACTGTCCTGGGTAGCTTCGGACCCTTCGTGCAGGGTCACGCGGCTGACAGTGCGGGCGCCGTCGACGGTGTCGCCACCGCTGAGGAACGTCATTCCCAGTCTGTCGACGATGTCGACGATCGATACTCCCGTAGGTGTGGTCACCACCACACCTTAGGGGGAGCGGGGTCGATCAGTTGTCTGGTTGCCCTGCTCAATTGCTGGGCTGCTCCGCCACGGCCTTCTCGACGAACCGGCGGGTCTGATCGAACGCCGCGGGCACCTGGACGGAATCGGTCATGTCACTGATCTCGGACCACCGTTCGGCGACGACCTCGGGGGAGAGTGCGCCTTCGGGGATGTAGACGCCCTGCGACTCTTCCATGCGAGCGATCGCGAAGACGCCGGCGCCGGCGCTGAGGATGGTCTTCGTCGGTGCGTCATCGGAGACCATGAACAGTGCGCCGGGTGAAATCGATTCGGGTGCAAGCAGAGCGAGAGTCTTCTCGTCGAGGAGGTCTTCGGTCATGCGGGTCGCGGCGGTCGGGGCCAGCGAGTTGACGCGGATGCCCTTGCGTTCGCCCTCGATGGCGAGAACGTTCATCAGGCCGACGACGCCGGACTTCGCGGCGCCGTAGTTCGCCTGGCCGAAGTTGCCGTAAATTCCCGATGCCGACGTAGTCATGAGGATGCGTCCGTAGTTCTGTTCGACCATGTGCGGCCAGACTGCCTTGGAACAGATGACGGAACCCATCAGATGCACGTCGATGACTTTGCGGAAGTCGTCGAGCTCGGCCTTGATGAACGACTTGTCGCGCAGGATTCCGGCGTTGTTGATCAGGATGTCCACGCGGCCCCACTTGTCCACGGCCGTCGCGACCATGGCGGCAACGGCGTCGACGTCAGTGATGTCGCAGTGGTCCGCGATGGCCTCGCCGCCCAGCTCGACGATTTCCGCCACTACTTTGGCTGCTGCGGTATCAGCGCCGCCACTGCCGTTGACCGAGCCACCCATGTCGTTGACGACGACGCGTGCGCCGCGTGCGGCGAGGGCCAATGCGTGTGAACGGCCGAGTCCGCCGCCTGCGCCCGTGATGATCGCTACCTTGCCGGAAAAATCCAACGACATTGGAAAACCTCTCTGATCTGGGATACTACTCAGTATTACTATGCGATGGCGTGGAAACAGTCAAGGGCCGGCAGGCAGTGTGAATGGGAGTGGAAGTCGAATGAGTAGTGATCTTCCGGACGTGCGATCCGCGATCATCACCAGCGCCGCCGACGCCTTTGCCGAAGACGGTTACGCAGCCACGACTGTAGATTTACTGGCCGATCGAATCGGCGCCACCAAAGGTCTTGTCTACTACCACTTTCGTTCGAAGTTCGACATCTACCTGGCAATCTACGAGCGCGGGATGAGCCTGCTCCGCGCTGAGGTCGAGTCTCGGATGGGCGGGGCAGAAAGCGGCCTCGCGCGTCTCGAAGCGATGTCGCACGCCCACCTGGTCAATCTCATGACACATCTCGGGTACCACCACACGATCCACCAAGGTGTCCGGGGCCAGATGAACTCCGCGCTCAAGCCGAGGCAACAGCAAGTCCTCGTGGAACTGAATTCGCTGCGACTCGACTACGAGAATCTGTTCGTCGACGTGATGACCGAAGGTGTCGCGGATGGTTCCATTCGTGCGGGCTCACCTCGAATGGCGGCAAAAGTCCTCCTCAGCAGTCTCAACGGCATCGACCTCTGGTACCGAAGGCGTGAAGGGCAGACGTTGGCGGAGACGGAGTCGTTGGCGGACCAGATCGTCGAACTGTTGATCGGCGGATTGCGCGCTGCGAACTGACTGAAAGCTGCATTCGTCGAGCGGGTTTTCTCCGACCGGTTCGTGCTGTCCTGCGGCTTGTCGTTCGGTTTGTCGTGCTCTGACAGTCGGGGTAGCATGTTGGCGTCGTGCGCGGACTTGCGTAGGAATTCAGGGAAGAGGAGGTGTGGCTGTAATGCGTGGCCAACCTCCGAGTACCAACTGAAGCTGTAGCCGCCCGGGTCGATCCGGTATTTTGCTGCAGCTTCATCGTGTGTTCATCGGCTTCGGCTTTGCTGTGAAGCAAGCGTCGTCGTTCACTCTTCCCTCGAAAGCTGTTCAGCATGCGCGAATTTCGTCGTTCACGTTCGGTACTGCCGCGTCGTTCCGCGGGGCTCGGTGACTCACATCCCGGACACTCGCGTGCCGCACGCACCGTCGTCAAGGCTGCCCCGCCCGAGGCGGTGGCGCCCGTCGAATCGACCGTCGTCAACAGCGGCGTGTACCGCGACGGCGAGCGGATAGCGTCACCGTCCACGCTGGCGGAAGCACTGTCATGCCTTCCGGATTCGCAGTCGATGGCGTGGATCGGCATGTACCGGCCCGACGACGCCCAGTTGTATGCCGCTGCACAACATTTCGACCTCCACGAACTGGCGGTCGAGGATGCGATCGTCGCGCACCAGCGCCCCAAGCTCGAGCGCTACGGCAAGACACTGTTCGTGGTCCTGCGTGCTGCGCGGTACCGCGACGAGACCGAGCGGGTCGAATTCGGCGAGTTGCACATCTTCTGTGGTCCGAACTTCA
Source organism: Rhodococcus sp. MT28 (assembly GCF_058792695.1). Taxonomy (NCBI): domain Bacteria; kingdom Bacillati; phylum Actinomycetota; class Actinomycetes; order Mycobacteriales; family Nocardiaceae; genus Rhodococcus; species Rhodococcus sp. MT28. The sequence goes on along the minus strand of NZ_JBXAFD010000001.1, from coordinate 926,743 downwards.
TTCTGACCGTCCGTCACAGTGAATCGCCGGATCTGTCGGCGGTGCGGACTCGCATGGAGAACGATCCTGACCTGTTGCGGTTGGGTACCGAGGCCGTTCTCTATGCCATTCTCGACGCAGTCGTCGACGGGTACGCCCCGGTGGTGGCCGGCCTGCAGAACGACATCGACGAGATCGAAACCGAAGTATTCAGTGGCGATCCCGGAGTTTCGCGTCGCATCTACGAACTGACCCGTGAGGTGATCGAATTCCAGCGGGCGACGCGTCCGCTGCTGGGAATGCTGCGTGGGTTGTCGGCAGGGTTCGACAAGTACCACACGGACGAGGAACTCCAGCGATACCTGCGCGACGTCACCGACCATGCGACGACTGTGGTGGAGCGGGCCGACGGCTTTCGTCAGTTGCTCGGAAACATCCTCACGGTGAACGCAACTCTGGTGTCGCAGAACCAGAACGAGGAGATGCGCAATCTGACGCAGGCAAGCTACGCGCAGAACGAGGAGATCAAGAAGGTCTCGGCGTGGGCGGCAATTCTCTTCGCGCCGACGCTCATCGGAACCGTGTACGGGATGAACTTCGACGACATGCCGGAACTGCACTGGCACTTGGGCTATCCGTTTGCGCTCTCGATGATGTTCCTGACCTGTGGAAGTCTCTACACGATCTTCAAGCGTCGGGGCTGGCTGTAGAAAGTGCCGGCTGTAGAAAGCGCTGTGCGCCTTGCCAACCGAGATCGGTTGTCAAGGCGCACAGGTGTTTTTCGGGAGGGCGCTCGAATCAGAGCGTTGCGACGCAGACCGTGAACTTACGTTCCGGGTGCTCGAATCCCGAGTCTGCCCCCGAACCGCATTCGTCGATCGACGTGGAGTTCTGCAGGATTTCGACGACCTCGACTACATTGGTGCCGCTGGTATCCGAGCATTCGATGCGGGCGGGCTCGTCCATTCCGCTGCCGAGATCCATGCATCCGCCGACTACCCAGTCGACGTCGAGACAGACAGCGCCCTGCTCGTCACCCGCGAGGGTCTCGTAGTAGTACGAGTCGACGTCGGAGGCACACAGATCAGAGGTGGGAACCTTGGCGACCACCTTGTAGTTGGAATCCTTGCTACCGCAGTCCGCGTTGTCGATTTCTGCGGCCGTCGTGGTGCCTCCGAGCTTGACGCAATCACCGATCGACACGTCGATGTCGACGTCGCCGCCGTCGTCCGAGCCTTCCTGGCCGGTGATCTTCGAGGTGGTCGGGGCCGCGGAGGTAGTGGTCGAATCGGCAACCGAGGAAGATGATTCCGCAATGGCTTTCGGCTCGATGTCGGAACCGCAACCGACGGTGAAGGCGGCGATTGCAGAAGTTGCGATCACCGCAGTGCAAAGTCGCCGGACGATTCCGGACATAAGGACCCCTTTGTTGATTCTTGGATAATTCTGTTGGTTCGTGGATTGTTCGGGACCTATTCCAATACATCGGTAGTCGAATTGCCAACCGGACTGTCAGTATGGGTAGGTGGAGCTACCCCTGATGCCGCCGCTTGCCCCGATGCTCGCGAAGGCTGCGGCCACTGTGCCGCGTCAGCCCGAGTCCGGTGACCCGACGTGGTCGTACGAGCCGAAATGGGACGGATTTCGAGCAATCATCTTTCGTGACGGTGACGAAGTGGTGCTCGGATCGCGAGGAGGAAAGGACTTGGCGCGGTACTTTCCCGAGGCGGTGGAAGCCGTCAAGTCTGAATTGCCCGAAAAATGTGTGGTGGACGGAGAACTGGTGGTTCCCCGTGAGATCGACGGTGTGACGCGCCTGAGTTGGGAAGCGCTCTCCGAGCGGATTCACCCCGCCGCGAGCCGCGTCGCATTGTTGTCGGAACAGACGCCCGCGCAATTTGTCGGGTTCGATTTACTGGCGCTCGGGGATCGCGACGTCTCGATCGAGGACTTCGGGGTTCGACGTGCGTTGCTCCTCGATTGCGTCGGTGGCGGGCCGAGTTGCCACGTCACGGCAGCGACGGCCGACAGCGCCGAAGCAATGGCCTGGTTCGAAACCTTCGAAGGCGCGGGTCTCGACGGGGTTGTCGCCAAGAAGCTGGCGGGACCGTACCTGCCGAACAAGCGCGAGATGATCAAGGTGAAACACGCCAGGACCGCGGATGTCGTACTGCTGGGCTACCGTCCCCACAAGAGTCAGCCAGGTATCGGGTCGATGCTTCTTGGTCTGTACGACGGTTCCGAATTGAAGATGGTCGGTGGCGCTTCTGCTTTCACCGCGGCGCGGCGGATCGAGTTGTTGGCCGAACTCGAACCTTTGCGCCTCGGGGACGACGTTGTAGCCGAGGGAGAGGCCAGCCGGTGGAGATCGGCCGCAGACCGCTCCTGGATTCCGCTTCGTCCTGAGAGGGTGCTCGAAGTGGCGTACGACCAGATGGAAGGGGAACGCTTTCGGCACGCTGCACGATTCCTGCGCTGGCGTCCGGACAGGGTGCCCGACGAATGCACATTCGATCAGTTGGAGGTTCCGGTGCGATACGACTTCGCGGATGTTCTTGCAGGCGGTAAGTGATGGCGAGCCCGGCAGAGGAACTGGACGTCGACGGGATCGCGGTCCGATTGTCGAGCCCGGACAAGATCTACTATCCGCAGTTGGGTGAGGACGGCGGAACCAAACGGCATCTTGTCGAGTACTACCGAACGGTGGCGCTGCAGGGTGCAGCGTTGCGGGCGCTCCAAGATCGGCCCACGCATCTTCAGCGATTCCCCGACGGCATCGAGGGCGAAGAGGTTTACCAGAAGCGGCTGCCGGCAAAGCGGCCCGAGCACGTCGAATCCTGCGAGGTCACGTTCCCGTCGGGTCGCAAGGCCGACGTCCTTCGAGTGCGAAGTGCTGCGAACATCGTGTGGGCCGCCAATCTCGGGACTGTCACGTTTCATCCCTGGGCCGTGCGGTGCCCGGACACCGACCACCCGGACGAACTCCGCATCGATCTCGATCCGCAACCGGGGACCGGGTTCGACGAGGCCGTTGCCATCGCGGACGAGGTCCTTCGCCCTCTGCTCGCCGAGTTGGGATTGGAAGGATTTCCCAAGACGTCCGGTGGCCGAGGCCTTCACGTCTACATCCCGCTCGAGGCGCGCTGGGATTTTGTCGAGGTCCGCCACGCGGGTATCGCCCTCGCCCGTGAAGTCGAACGTCGTAGTGCCGATCGCGCCACAACCGCGTGGTGGAAGGAAGAGCGGGGTGAACGGATCTTCATCGACTTCAATCAGAATGCCCGTGACCGGACGATCGCGGCGGCGTATTCCGCTCGTAAGACGCCGATCGCAACTGTGTCGACGCCGGTGACCTGGGACGAACTGCGCGACGTGCATCCAGACGACTGCACCATCGCCACGGTTCCCGGCTTGCTCGCCGATCGTGGTGATCCGATGGAAGCCATGCACGACAAGGCCTTTGCCCTCGATGTTCTGTTGGAGATGTGGGAGAAGGATCTGGCGGCAGGACTGGGCGATCTGCCGTACCCGCCGAACTATCCCAAAATGCCCGGTGAACCCAAACGTGTTCAACCGAGCAAGGACCGCGATCGGAAGAACAAAGACGGGTAGCGTCAGAGGCGGACATATCGGGTAATTCGATCAGACGTCGAATGTACGGTCACGTCGAATGCACTGTGGGGGTTGGATATGGATCGCCGGAAAATGCGAGCAGCAAGCTTAGCGGCGGGCGGCGTGATTCTTGCCGCCTTCGGATTGTCACTCGGTAGCGGAACAGCGTCTGCCGCGACGTTGGATTGTTCGGCGCGCGGGCAAGATCAGACGATCGTCGACGGGTCATCCGCGTGCCGAGCGGTGGCAGATCCCTCCAGTTACGCGATTTCACACGTCGAGGGCGACGGCGTCGGCGTCGCGGATTCTCGAGACGGCGGCAGGTCGGCAGGCCTCGGCCTCTTCGGCGGCGTTGCTGCGGCGGAGTCGCGCGGTGGGTTACTTGCCGCGGTCGCGTACGGCCCGGGTTCGCTCGCACTCGGTCGCACCGACTCCTCACCCTTTGCCGTGGTGCTCAGCGGACCTGGCGGCAGAGCGGCAGTGGGTGACGCGGACGTCGGGGCGATCTGCTCAGGTGGTCCCACCCTTGTTTTCAATATCGCCACAGGTCAGGGATGTTTCAGCGACGGCACTTCGACGTGGGTCACCCCGTGAGGGCACCCCGGCCCTGAGCCTCTTGCGTGACAGTGGTCACAATGGTGTCAAGCTCCTGCCACCGATCGGGTGACCGGGCAACTTGATCAGCGGGGATCGGAGGACGCGATGACTCCCAGTGCACGACGGGATTCACTCGCCCGGGTGGAGGTGCCTTCGCGCACCGAGCTGTACGTGGACCGGCGATTCCTTCCCTTGGCCGACCGCTTCTTCGCGATGTATCGCCAACCGCAACAAGGCGGCGGCGCGCTGGTCGTGTACCTGGGAGGCGAGAAAGTTCTCGACATCTGGGCCGGCAATGCCGATCGTGATCGGCGCTGGGACCACGACACGGTGTCGCTGTCGTTCTCGACCGGCAAAGGCGTCGCCAGCACCGTCGTTCACCGACTCGCCGAACGTGGGTTGATCGACTACGACGCCCCGGTTGCTCGGTACTGGCCTGAATTCGCGGCGGCCGGCAAGGACAAGATCACCGTCCGCGAACTGATGTCACATCGCGCGGGCCTTCACCGAGTTCGCGGCTTGATGCCGCATCCTCTCGACCTGATGGACTACGACGCGGTCGTTGCCGCCCTGGCTGCCGAGAAACCGGATCCGCGTCGGCTTCGAGGCCCCGGCTATCACGCTGTGACCTACGGCTGGTTGGTAGCCGAACTTGTGGCCAGGGTGTCCGGTCAGCCGTTCATCGACGTCGTACAAGCGGAGATAGCGAAGCCCCTCGGAGTCGACGAATTCTGGTACCGCGTACCCGAAACCGAGCGTCCACGGATCGCGAAGCTGTTCCCACATATCAACCCTGCCGGCTTGAACTGGGCCTTCGCGTCGACCGTGCTCTCACACGTCGGTCCGACTCGCGGACTCGCGGAGGCCGCGATGCCGGACGGTTTCGACGTCATGGTGCGCAACCCGGCTGTCCACGACGCCGTCATGCCGGGCTGGAACGGAGTGTTCAGCGCGCGTGCTCTCGCGAAGATGTACGGCGCCATCGCGAACGGCGGCGTGATCGACGGGAAGCGGTTCCTGAAGGAATCGACCATCGACCAGATGTCGACCATCCAGACTCGCGATCGGGATTACGTGCTGGCGGTGCGGCCCAACTGGACTCTCGGTTACCACCCGCCAATCATTGCCGCGCGGCGGCAGCCGCGGAATGCGATAGGCCACTACGGAGTCGGCGGTTCAGGCGCGTATGCGGACCTGTCCAGCGGACTCTCGCTCGGTTTCACCACCAACAGGTTGGGTAGTGCTGTGACAGCTCTCGGTGATCTTCGCCTTGCGAGGCTCGGCGCCGAGGCGCAGGAGTTGGTTCGTCGAATCTGACACGAAGGGAATGCCATGAGCAGCAACGTGTACCGGGTGACCGAGATCGTCGGCTCGTCCACCGAGAGCAGTGACGCGGCAATTCGCACCGCCATCGCCCGGGCGAACGAGACGGTGCGCAACCTCGAATGGTTCGAGGTGGTGGAAACTCGCGGTCACATCGAGAACGGCGCCGTGGCGCATTTCCAGGTCACGTTGAAGGTCGGCTTCCGGCTCGACGGCGACGAATCTTGAGTCGTCGTTCATGAGTGTTGATCTCAGGGCGGCCGTCGGGTTTATGGCGGGACATGCCAGGACTCTCGATCGGCATCGGCTGAATTTGATTCTCGGACAGGGTGACCGGGCCGCGGTTTGTGCGGCCGTGGACGGTTATCGCAACCCGGACGGTGGGTACGGCTGGGGACTCGAACCGGATCTTCGCTCGGCAACCAGCCAACCTGGCGGAGCGCTGCATGCCTTCGAAGCCTTTGCCGACATCGGAACGCCGACGCCCAGAGCGGTCGAACTGTGCGACTGGTTGCAGACCAATTCGCTGGCAGGCGGCGGTTTACCCTTCGCCTTCCCGATTGCAGACCCAGCCGGGTGTGCGCCCTTCTGGGTGGATGCAGATCCGTTGGCGCCGTCGTTGCAGATCACCAGCATCGTGTGTGCTGCAGCGGCTCGCGTTGCCGAATTCGACGAGGCCGTCGCCGAACATCCGTGGTTCGCCTCTGCCGTTCGATATTGCCTCGACGCGATCGACGGGGCGGATTCTCTGCATGCCCTCGAGCTGGCCTTTGCCTTGCAGTTTCTCGACGCGGTTCACCGGAACAGTCCCGAAGCGTCGTCGTTGGTGAGCACTCTTGGTTCGCGTATCCCGGCTGACGGCTTTGTTCACGTGGACGGGGGAGCCGAGGGCGAATTCATGCGGCCCCTCGATTTCTCACCGCTTCCCGGCGGCCCGACCCGCGCGTTGTTCGACGCATCAGTGATCGAGTCCGAACTGTCTGCGCTCGCTGCGCGACAACATGGCGACGGCGGTTGGGCGGTGGATTTCGACAGCTATTCGCCCGCCGCGGCGTTGGAATGGCGAGGTCACGCCACCGTGCAGGCGGTATGGCTGCTGAAGCGCAATGGGGTGATCTGAAAACGATTCTCGCGCCAAATTGGAACACGTTATAGTCTGGGAACCAGTTCGAGCTTCGTGTTTCAGGGATAGGGGAATGTCATGGCGTATGTGATCACGCAGCCGTGCTGCAACGACGCCTCGTGTGTTGACGTGTGTCCGGTCAATTGCATTCACCCGACACCGGACGAAGCTCCGTTCGCGACCACCGAAATGCTCTACATCGATCCCGACACCTGCATCGATTGTGGTGCGTGTGTGGACGAATGCCCGGTCGAGGCGATCTTCCCGGACAACGAACTCGACGAGGACGACGCGCCGTACCTGCAGATGAATGCGTCGTACTTCGAGAAGCATCCGATGGGCCCGGATTGGCCCGAGCCGATCACGATGGCCAAGATCGATCCCGAACTGGGAACGCTGAAAGTGGCGATCGTCGGCTCCGGCCCGGCTGCCTGCTATGCGGCGATGGAACTGACCGGCAAGCCTCGCGTCGAGGTCGACATGTTCGATCGACTTCCCACTCCCTACGGTTTGGTGCGCGCCGGCGTGGCGCCAGACCATCCCGGAACCAAGGGGGTCACCGATCAGTTCCGCGCCGTCGTCGCGAAGAAGACTGTGCGCTGCCACTTCAACGTCGAGGTGGGCACCCACATCTCGCATTCGGAACTCTTGGACCATCACCACGCAGTGATCTACGCGGTGGGCGCTGCCGGGGATCGCAAGCTCGAGATCCCGGGCGAGGATCTGCCGGGAAGTCACGCCGCCACCGAGTTCGTCGCCTGGTACAACGGCCACCCGGGATATGCCGATCGGACTTTCGATCTGTCCGGCGAGCGAGCGGTGATCGTCGGAAACGGCAACGTCGCACTCGACGTCGCACGCATCCTGGTGACCGACCCTGACCAGCTTGCGAAGACGGACCTCGCTGAGCACGCATTGGAAGCGCTGCGGAACAGCAAGATTCGTGAGGTGGTCATTCTCGGGCGTCGTGGGCCGGCGCAGGCCGCGTACACCAATCCCGAACTGTTGGCGCTCGGACAGATGGCGAACGTGGACGTAGTCGTCGACCCGATCGAAGCCGAACTCGACGAGGCCAGTCAGGCGTTCGTGGACAGCGATGCCGCCGAGCCGTCCGTCCTGCTCAAGGTCAAGCAGGCGCAGGAATTTGCTTCGCGTACCGCAGATCCTTCTCGCAAGCGGATCGTTCTCCGGTTCCTCACCTCTCCCGTCGAGGTCCTCGGCGACGGTGAAGTCTCACAGGTGCGGATCGTGAAAAACGAATTGGGGGCAACGCCGACCGGTCAGCTCTCCGCCCGGCCTACCGAAACCGAGGAGACGATCGACACTTCACTGGTGCTTCGGTCGGTCGGATACCGCGGCACACCGATGGCCGACTTGCCCTTCGACGACGCTCGCGGCGTGATCCCCAACGAGAAGGGCAGAGTAATCGACACCGAGACCGGCACGCCGATCCCGGGTGTCTACGTCGCGGGTTGGATCAAGCGCGGACCGACTGGCGTGATCGGCACCAACAAGTACTGCTCCGCCGAGACCGTGTCGATGATCTTCGACGACTTCGCTGGTGGGCGCCTCGCCACCCCGACCGAGGATGCCGACAAGTTGCAGGTTTTGTTGGCAGACCGGTCGCCGGATCAGGTGGACTATCAAGGTTGGCAGCGGATCGACAAGGCAGAACGCGCATCCGGTGCCGCAACCGGACGGCCGCGAACCAAACTCATCTCCATCGAATCCATGTTGGCGGCTGCCCGGAGCGAGGGATAGCAACGTTTGGGCGAACATCCGAATTGCTCGATTGCCGCTTTTGTGTGTTAATGACTATGGAAATGTGCGGTTTGCTCTCTTCGGCGTGCTCGGGTGTGTAGGTGTGCTCCGAGCGGGTGCGTCCGAATGGTGCATCGGCATCGGTACCAGGCGGGTATCGATGCCGGCCGCGCACGATCCACGTGAGTACGTGGTCAGTCGAGCGAAGGTAGTGACATGGGCAGCAAACAGGGTCGTCGGACGTCACGGGTTGCCGTGGCAATCGTCGGAGCAGTGGCCGCCGGCCTGGCTCTGGCCGGACCCTCCGCGGCTGTTCCTCTCTTCCCCGGTGGACCCGACATTCCGTTGCCCGTCATTCCCGGCGTTCCGTACCTCGATCCGGCGATTCCGGTTCCGGGCATCCCGGGTACACCGATTCAGGCTCCCATCGGCGTCCCCAACTTCTCCGCGCCGTCGCTCAATCCGTCCGCGGGCGAGACCGTCGGTATCGCGCAACCGATCATCATTCGATTCAACGAGGCCGTCGGCGACCGTGCTACGGCCGAACGCGCGATTCGCGTGACCACCGATCCGCCGGTCGAGGGCAGCTTCTACTGGATCAACGACAGCCAGGTCCGTTGGAAGCCGACACAGTTCTGGCCGGCGAACATCTCCGTGACCGTCGACGCCGGTGATTCGCACTCCACGTTCAACATCGGTGACGCACTCGTCACCGTCGCGGACGACAACACCAAGCAGGTCACCGTCACCCGCAACGGTGAGGTCGTGCGCACCATGCCGACGTCGTTCGGCAAGCCGGGTCACGAAACACCGAACGGCACGTACATCGTCGGCGAGCAGTTGCGCGACATGTACATGGATTCGTCCACGTACGGCGTCCCGATCGATTCTCCCGAGGGTTACCGCACCTACGTCGAGTACGCGACACGAATTTCCTACAGTGGCATCTTCGTCCATGCCGCTCCGTGGTCGGTTGCGCAACAAGGTTTCACCAACGTCAGCCACGGCTGCCTCAATGTCAGCACCGAGGACGCCAAGTGGTTCTTCGAGAACGCAGGCAAGGGTGACCCGGTGATCGTGCAGAACACCGCAGGTGGAGTCCTCAGCGGCGCCGACGGATTGGGCGACTGGAACCGCTAGACATCGACGAGGAAGGCCCTGCGCGAGAAGTATTCGCGCAGGGCCTTTTTCGTGTCGCGTTCAGCTCGAGTGTCTTGTACGTTCACCATTCATTCGTTGCGGGCGGTCAGACTGCCTCAGTGAGATCGAGTCCGGAAAGAACGCTGCCCACATCAGGCAAGCCAGGTCTGTGGGGCAGACCATGGCGTGATTACGCGCTGTTCGCGCTCTTGGTAGGTCCCAATCTCGCGTTGCTGATCTTGTTCACCTATCGCCCGCTGGTGGACAACATCCGACTTTCGTTCTTCGACTGGAACATTGCGGACCCGAAGGCGACGTTCATCGGGCTGAGCAATTACCGCGAGTGGTTCGGACGAAGCGACACCTGGCAGATCGTCACCAACACAGTGGTATTCACATTGGTCACAGTGGTGGGTTCGATGGTCATCGGTTTGGCGTTGGCCATGCTGCTCGATCGCAAGCTCGTCGGGCGAAACCTGGTCCGGTCGGCCATCTTCGCTCCGTTCGTCATCTCCGGTGCAGCGATCGGTGTCGCGTTTCAGTTCGTCTTCGACCCCAACTTCGGCCTGATCCAGGATCTCCTGCACCGTGTCGGACTCCAATCGCCCGACTTCTATCAGGATCCCCACTGGGCGCTGTTCATGGTGACGGTGACATACATGTGGAAGAACCTCGGGTACACGTTTGTCATCTATCTCGCTGCACTGCAAGGAGTTCGGCAGGAGCTGAACGAAGCTGCCGAAATCGACGGCGCCAAGCCGTGGACCAAGTTCCGCCGGGTGCTCCTACCTCAGTTGCGCCCGACGACGTTCTTCCTCTCCATCACCGTCATGCTCAACTCGCTCCAGGTCTTCGACATCATCAACGTCATGACCCGAGGTGGTCCGCTGGGGACAGGGACGACAACGATGGTCTACCAGGTGTACAACGAGACGTTCCGAAACTTCCGGGCGGGCTACGGTGCGACGGTTGCCACCATCATGTTCCTGATCCTGCTGATCATCACCGTCTACCAGGTTCGTGCCATGGATCGGGGAGAAGAGAAATGACAGCGGTAGAGGAAAAGAAAAGCGCTGCTACGACTTCCGTCGTTCGGCCCGGCCCGGACCGCAAGAACGTGGACCGGCGTGAGGTCGGTGTGAAGATCCTCGGCTATGCGGCAATGGTGATCGCGTTGGTCATCATCGTCCTGCCGCTCTACTGGATCGTGATGACCTCGTTCAAGGAGCGCCCGGAGATCTACACGCAGCCGGCAACGTGGTGGCCGTCGTCGCTGCATCCCGAAAACTATTCGGAAGCAACCACATCGGTCCCGTTCTGGATGTTCTTGCGGAACTCGATAGTGATCACGACGATTCTGTCGGCGGCGAAGTTCGTTCTGGGGACTCTCAGCGCCTATGGGCTTGTTTTCCTGCGCTTCCCGGGGAAGAACTTCGTCTTTCTCGGAATCATCGCCGCATTGATGGTTCCGAACCAGATCACCGTGATCTCGAATTACGCGCTCGTGGCAGAGTGGGGCTGGCGTAACACGTTCCAGGGCATCATAGTTCCGCTCGCGGGTGTAGCCTTCGGTACGTTCCTCATGCGCAACCACTTCCTCTCGATCCCTTCGGAGATCGTCGAGGCGGCGCGGATGGACGGAGCCGGCCACTGGCGGTTGCTCTGGCGCGTGGTGCTCCCCGTTTCCGGACCCACGATGGTGGCGTTCGGCATCATCACGGTGGTCAACGAATGGAACGAGTACCTGTGGCCGTTCCTCATGTCCGACGATTCCTCGGTAGCACCGCTGCCGATCGGATTGACCCAACTGCAGAACAACGACGGACTTACCAACTGGGGTCCGGTCATGGCAGGAACGGTGCTGACCATGCTACCGATCCTGGTGATTTTCCTTCTGCTGCAACGACACATGATCAAGGGCCTCACCTCCGGTGCGGTCAAGGGCTGACAGCTTTCCCGTCACATTTCTTTCTCGAGGAGCAGTAATGGCAAACATGAACAGGCGCGGATTCTTGAGCCTCGGCGGTGCAATCGCCGCCGGAGCCGCACTGACCGCGTGCGCGGGATCCGGCGGGTCGAGCGCTGATGCTGCGGGAACATCCGGTGCGTCGGGTGATTCCAACACCATCACCTTCTGGTCGAACCACCCGGGTAAGTCCACCGACGTGGAGAAGGAACTGATCAACCGCTTCCAGACCAAGTACCCGGACCTGAAGGTCAACTTGGTGGACGGCGGCAAGAACTACGAAGAGGTGGCACAGAAGTTCAACGCTGCCCTCTCCGGTGGAGATGTGCCCGATGTGGTTGTGCTGTCCGATGTCTGGTGGTTCAACTATGCACTGGCCGGGGCAATCGAGCCGCTTGACGGACTCTTCTCCGAGGTGGGGGTCGACTCGGCCGACTACGTCGATTCACTGCTCGCCGACTACCTGTTCCAGGGCAAGCACTATGCGCTTCCCTACGCGCGGTCGACGCCGTTGTTCTACTACAACAAGGCGGTCTGGTCGCAGGCAGGTCTTCCCGACCGTGGGCCGGCGACATGGCAGGAGTTCGACGAGTGGGGACCCGAGCTGCAGAAGGTCGTGGGCAACGGCAAGTTGGCACACGGGTGGGGCAACGCGAAGGATTACCTCGGCTGGACCTACGAAGGCCCAATCTGGACGTTCGGCGGCTCGTACTCCGACCAGTGGAATCTGCAGCTCGACAACGAGAAGACCATTGCCGCAGGGCAGTTCCTCTCCAGCATGATTCACGACAAGAAGTACGCCGCGGTCTCCACTGACATCGCGAACGAATTCGGTACCGGCATTCTGGCGTCCACCATCGCGTCGACGGGCGATCTGTCCGGCATCAAGAAGACTGCCAACTTCGACTTCGGCACCGCTTTCCTCCCGGCAGTGGACGGAACTCCCGGTTGCCCCACCGGCGGTGCCGGGCTTGCCATCCCGTCCAAGATCTCCGATCAGCGTAAGAAGAACGCGCTCAAGTTCATCGACTTCATCACCAATGGTGAGAACACGGCGTACTTCTCGCAGAACGTCGGCTACATGCCGGTCCGCAAGTCGGCAACCTCGGAGCCGAGCATGAAGGCGTTCCTCGACGCGAACCCCAACTCCCGTACCGCTGTGGATCAGCTCTCGCGTACGCGCTCGCAGGACTACGCACGCGTGTTCGTCCCGGGTGGGGATCAGATCATCGGCACCGGACTCGAGCAGATCGCTCTCCAGAAGGCCGACGTCGCATCGACATTCGCCGGCGTTGCCACGCAGTTGCAGCAGATCATCGACCGGCAGATCACCCCCAAGCTGCCGAAGTAGTAGGAGAGAACACTCATGGCCAACGTGCAATTCGCGGGAGTCACGCACCGCTACGAAGGAACTGATCGACCGGCAGTCGACCGTCTCGACCTCGACATCGCCGACGGTGAGTTCCTGGTACTCGTAGGACCTTCCGGTTGCGGTAAGTCCACCAGCCTCCGAATGCTCGCCGGTCTCGAGTCCGCGTCGGACGGTCGGATCGAGATCGGCGGCACGGACGTCACGCACCTCGCTCCGCGAGCACGTGACGTCGCCATGGTGTTTCAGAGTTACGCGCTGTACCCGAACATGACCGTCGAGCAGAACATGGGCTTCGCGCTCCAGAATGCCGGAGTGGGAAAGACGGAGCGCCGGGAGCGGGTACTCGAGGCCGCGCGGATGCTCGAACTCGAACCCTTGCTCGGACGGAAACCGGCAAAGCTGTCGGGCGGGCAACGTCAGCGAGTTGCCATGGGTAGAGCCATCGTTCGCCATCCCAAGGTGTTCTGCATGGACGAACCACTCAGTAATCTGGACGCCAAACTGCGCGTCAGCACACGGTCGCAGATCGCCGCCCTACAGCGTCGACTCGGCACCACGACGGTCTACGTCACCCACGATCAGGTCGAGGCGATGACGATGGGGGACCGAGTGGCGGTGATGCTGGACGGTCGCTTGCAGCAGGTGGCGAAGCCGCGCGAACTCTACGACAACCCCGTCAACACCTTTGTGGCCGCCTTCATCGGATCGCCCGGCATGAACCTGATCGAAGCGCCGGTCGAGGGAACCGTCGCAGTGCTCGGTGATCTGCGGATTCCGCTGCCCACCGGGGCGTCCGAGCGGGAGCGGGTCGTCGTGGGAGTGCGCCCGGAATCGTGGGATCTGGTGGGAGCGTGGCGAAAGGGCTCGCTGGCCGTGGATGCCGATCTGCTCGAAGAGTTGGGAGCCGAATCGTTCGTCTATGCAAAGGGTGCCCCGGATTCGCAGTGGCAGAGCCGATCCGGTCGAATCGTCATTCGCGTCGACCGGAAGATGTCGGTGGCACCGGGGGAGTCGCTTCATCTGCTGCCCAAGGCCGGCGAGGTGTACTTCTTTTCCGCGGAGACCGGAGTACGTCTGTAGCGATACTGTGTGCGGCATGACCGTCGCACGTTCGCTGTTGCTGTTCGTACTCGCCGCGCTGCTCGAAATCGGGGGCGCGTGGTTGGTGTGGCAGGGAATTCGCGAGCACAAGGGATGGATCTGGGTGGGGCTCGGCGTCATCTCGCTCGGCCTCTACGGTCTGGTCGCCACCATGCAACCCGATGCGAACTTCGGGCGCATCCTCGCCGCGTACGGCGGGATCTTCGTCGCAGGTTCACTGCTGTGGGCGGTGGTGATGGACGGATTCCGCCCGGATCGTTTCGACATCGCCGGTGCGCTGATCTGTCTGGTCGGCGTCGGGGTGATCATGTACGCCCGGTAGGCCTTCGGCCCCGTGCGCGCTCAGGGAGTCCAGGGGTCCCTAAGCGCACACAGGGGCTTGCCCCTGCTACCAGATCTTCACACGCTTCTCCGGCTCCAAATACAGTGCGTCACCGGGCTTGACGTCGAACTCCTCGTGGAACGTGTCGAGGTTTCGGACGACGCCGTTGCACCGGAACTCCGGCGGCGAGTGCGGGTCGACGGCCAGACGGCGAAGCGCTTCGGCCTCACGGGCCTTCGTGCGCCATACCTGCGCCCACCCGAAGAACACGCGCTGCAAGCCGGTGAGTCCGTCGATGACCGGAGGTTCGGTACCTTCGGTCGCGATCTTGTACGCCGCGATCGCGATCGACAGCCCGCCGAGGTCGCCGATGTTCTCGCCGATCGTGAACTCGCCGTTGACGTGGTGGCCCGGCAGTTCCTTGGGCTCGAACTCGTTGTACTGCTCGATGAGAGCCTTTGTGCGCTTGCCGAATTCGCTGCGGTCCTCGTCGGTCCACCAGTCGACCATGTTGCCGTCGCCGTCGTACTTGGCGCCCTGATCGTCGAATCCGTGACCGATCTCGTGGCCGATGACGGCGCCGATGCCGCCGTAGTTGGCAGCGTCGTCGGCTGCCGCGTCGAAGAACGGCGGCTGGAGAATGGCTGCGGGGAAGACGATTTCGTTCATGCCCGGGTTGTAGTAGGCGTTGACGGTCTGCGGCGTCATGAACCACTCGTCACGGTCGACGGGGCCGCCCAGCTTGGCCAGGTCACGGTCGTACTCGGCGGCGTATCCGCGACGGTAGTTGCCCACCAGGTCGGTTGCCGAGATCTCGAGTCCGGCGTAGTCGCGCCACTTGTCGGGGTAACCGATCTTCGGGGTGAACTTCTCGAGCTTGGCCAATGCAGCCTCACGAGTCTGCGGGCTCATCCACTCGAGGTCGGAGATGTTGCGGCGGTACGCCTCCTGCAGGTTTGCGACCAGTTCCAGCATGCGGGTCTTCGCCTCTGCGGGGAAGTGTCGATCGACGTAGAGCTTGCCGACGGCCTCGCCGAGCAGATCCTGGACCAGGCTTACCCCGCGCTTCCAGCGCTCACGGTTCTCTTCGGTCCCGGACAGTGTGGTGCCGTAGAAAGCGAAAGTCTCGTCGACCAGGGCCGAATGCAGATAAGGGGAGCGGGCATGAAGCACCTTCCACGCCGCCCATGCCTTCCAGTCGTCCAGTGACTCCGACGCCCAGAGTGCGGTGAAGGTGTGCAGGAAATCGGGCTGGCGGACCACGATCTCGGCGAACTTCTCCGAATCGGCGCCGAGACCCGACAGCCACGCAGCCCAGTCCAAACCGGGGTTCTGCTCGGTCAGTTCCTCGAAGCCCACCAGGTTGTAACTCAAATCTGCGTCACGACGCTTGACGACGTCCCAGTGCCCGGCCGCGATCTTCTTCTCGAGTTCGAACACACGCTGGGCGTCGTACCCGACGCCGGCCAGGGTGAACATCTTGTCGATGTGCGCGACGTACTTCTCGCGGATCTCCGCGTAGTTGTCCTCGCGGTAGTACGACTCGTCGGGGAGGCTGATTCCCGACTGGCTGAAGTGGATCAGGTACCGCTCGGAGTTCTTGGCATCGGTGTCGACGTAATGCGAGATGGCACCGCCGACGCCGACGCGCTGGTGGCGTCCGATCACGGTGGCCAGCGACGACCGGTCCGGCGCATCGGCGACGGCGTCGAGCTCGTCGTCGATGGGGCCGAGGCCTGCGGCCTCCACGGCGTCGGCGTCCATGAAGCTCGAGTACAGGTCGCCGATGCGCTGTGCATCGGTACCGGCGGCCGAGTTGGACTCCGCGGCTTCGGTGATGATGGTCTGTACGTCTTCTTCGGCCTTGTCGTAGAGCGTCCGGAAGGCCCCGTCGACTGCGCGGTCTGCCGGAATCTCGTATTCGGCGAGCCATTTTCCGTTGACGTGGACGAACAGATCGTCCTGCGCCCGTGTGTCGCCGTCGAGGTGGGTGAGGTCGATGCCTGAGCGATGAGCCGTGGTCATTTCTCCATCCTTACACGATCATGACGAACTGCTCGGTGTGTGCGCGATCGCTCCACGCCGAGTTCATCTCTTGTGCTGGGCAACGTCGGTATGGCATGGCACGATCGAATACGTGACCAGCAGACCTGCCGCAGATCCGCACCTGCAGGACCTCGCGCGACTACGACGTGTGCGAGACCGTATCGACCGGGAGTACGCGCGGCCTCTGGACGTGGAGGCGCTCGCGCGGGGAGTGAACATGTCTGCGGGGCATCTCAGTCGCCAATTCCGTCAGGCATACGGAGAACCGCCGTACGCCTACCTGATGACCAGGCGAATCGAGCGAGCGATGGCGTTACTGCGGCGCGGAGACCTCAGTGTCACGGACGTCTGCTTCGAGGTCGGTTGCAGCTCTCTCGGCACTTTCAGCAGCAAGTTCACCGAATTGGTGGGGGTTCCGCCCAGTGTCTATCGGCGCGAGGCCGAGCAGTCGACGGCAGGAATGCCGTCCTGCGTGTCCAAACAAGTCACCAGACCGATCAGGAATCGAGAAGCGCAGACCGCGCAGCCGCAATTAACGTGATCGCCATGGACATCACCATTCACTCGAGTTTCCTTCCGCAGGACGACCCTGAAGCCGCCCTGAACTTCTATCGCGACACGCTCGGCTTCGAGGTTCGCAACGACGTCGGCTACGACGGGATGCGTTGGATCACGGTGGGGCCGCCCGGCCAGCCCGGCACCTCCATCGTGCTGCATCCGCCGGCCGTCGATCCCGGAATCACCGACGAGGAGCGCCGCACCATCATCGAGATGATGGCCAAGGGCACCTACGGCGGACTTCTCCTGGCCACCAAAGATCTGGACGACACGTTCGAGCGGCTTCAGGCCGGCGACATCGACGTCGTCCAGGAACCGACCGAGCAGCCGTACGGCGTTCGCGATTGCGCCGTCCGGGACCCAGCGGGAAACCTGATCCGTATTCAAGAACTGCGCTGAGCCCGTCAACTGCGCTGAGACCGTCGGCGATCGACTGACAGATGGAGACACGATGACTGCCTTGCACACCGCAGACAGCCACGATTTGATCCGCGTGCAAGGCGCGCGGGTGAACAACCTCGAAGACATCAGTGTCGAGATCCCGAAGCGGAGGCTGACGGTATTCACCGGCGTCTCCGGTTCGGGGAAGAGTTCGCTGGTGTTCAGTACGATCGCCGCGGAATCGCAGCGGATGATCAACGAGACCTACAGCGCTTTCGTTCAAGGATTCATGCCGACGCTCGCGCGGCCGGACGTCGATGTTCTCGACGGCCTGACCACCGCGATCATCGTCGATCAGCAGCGGATGGGAGTCGACCCGCGCTCGACCGTCGGAACCGCCACCGACGCCAACGCGATGCTCCGCATCCTGTTCAGCCGTCTCGGAAAGCCTCACATCGGTTCGCCCCAGGCGTTTTCGTTCAACGTGGCCTCGATCTCCGGAGCAGGCGCGGTCACGATGGAACGCGGCGGACGTCAGACGAAAGAGCGTCGCAGCTTCAAGATCACCGGCGGCATGTGTCCGCGGTGTGAGGGACGAGGGGCGGTCAACGATTTCGATCTGACCGCGTTGTACGACGACACCAAGTCGCTCAACGAGAGTGCGATCACGGTGCCCGGTTACAGCATGGAGGGTTGGTACGGCCGGATCTATCGCGGCTGCGGCTTCTTCGATCCCGACAAGCCGATCAAGAAGTACACCAAGAAGGAACTGAACGATCTGCTCTACAAAGAGCCGACCAAGATCAAGGTCGAAGGCATCAACCTGACGTACACGGGTCTGATTCCGCAGATTCAGAAGTCGTTCCTGGCCAAGGACGTCGACGCGATGCAGCCCCACATCCGGGCTTTCGTCGAGCGGGCGATCACGTTCACCACCTGCCCCGAATGCGACGGGACGCGACTGAGCGAGGGGGCGCGGTCGTCGAAGATCAAGGGCGTCAACATCGCCGACGCCTGCTCGATGCAGATCAGCGATCTCGCGGAATGGGTCAGCGGACTGAAGGAACCGTCGGTCGCGCCGTTGCTCACGACGCTCGGTGAAACGCTCGACTCGTTCGTGGAGATCGGACTCGGCTACCTCAGTCTCGATCGGCCGTCGGGAACCCTCTCCGGCGGTGAAGCTCAGCGCACCAAGATGATTCGTCACCTGGGTTCCTCGCTCACCGACATCACGTATGTTTTCGACGAGCCCACCACCGGCCTGCATCCGCACGACATCGCGAGGATGAACGACCTACTGCTGCGCCTGCGGGACAAGGGCAACACCGTGCTCGTGGTCGAGCACAAGCCGGAGACGATCGTGATCGCCGATCACATCGTCGACCTCGGTCCGGGTGCGGGTAGCGCCGGCGGAAACGTCTGCTTCGAGGGCACCGTCGACGGTTTGCGTGCCAGCGACACCGTAACCGGCCGTCACTTCGACGACCGGGCCGCAATCAAAGAGACCGTGCGGGAGTCCACCGGAGCAATCGAGATTCGTGGAGCGAACTCACACAACCTGCAGGACGTCGACGTCGACGTACCGCTCGGCGTCCTGGTCGTGGTCACCGGTGTCGCCGGGTCGGGCAAGAGTTCGCTGATCCACGGCTCGCTCGCGAAACGCGAAGACGTGGTGTCGGTCGATCAGAGCGCGATCCGCGGCTCGCGTCGGAGCAACCCGGCGACGTACACGGGGCTGCTCGACCCGATTCGCAAGGCATTCGCCAAGGCCAACGGCGTGAAGCCGGCGCTCTTCAGTGCCAACTCCGAGGGCGCCTGCCCGACGTGCAACGGCAACGGCGTCATCTACAGCGACCTGGCGATGATGGCCGGCGTTGCCACTCTCTGCGAGGAGTGCGAGGGCAAGCGCTTCCAAGCCGAGGTACTCGAATACAAATTCGGTGGCAAGGACATCAACGAGGTTCTCACGATGTCGGTGGCCGAGGCCGAGGAGTTCTTCGGCGACGGTGAGGCCAAGACCCTCGCTGCGCACAAGATCCTCGTCCGACTGGTCGACGTGGGGCTCGGATACCTCACGATCGGCCAGCCGTTGACGACGCTGTCGGGCGGTGAGCGTCAGCGCATCAAGCTGGCAACCCACCTGGGTGAGAAGGGCGGCGTGTACGTCCTCGACGAGCCGACCACCGGACTGCACCTGGCCGACGTCGAGCAGTTGCTCGGCCTGCTCGATCGACTGGTCGATTCCGGCAAGTCAGTCATCGTGATCGAGCACCACCAAGCGGTGATGGCACACGCAGACTGGATCATCGACCTCGGCCCTGGTGCGGGTCACGACGGCGGTCGGATCGTCTTCGAGGGCACTCCCGAGGAGCTCGTCGCCGACGGCTCCACCCTCACCGGAAAGCACCTCGCGGCATACGTCGGCAGCTGACCGGGCTCCTACCTCAGGCGTCGATACCCAGGTTGATGACGGCGAGGTAGGACCCGTCCGACTGCTTTTCGACGGTCATGAGGCCGGTGTCGTCGTAGATGCCGTCACTGGCGTTGTTCGTGTTGTTCTCACGACCGGTGTGCTCGCTGTACGGGGACTGCGAGTACACCTCGTCGAGAAGGGTCTCGTCGAAGAAGGTCTGCGACGTGAGGACCGTCTTCTTGTCGATGTGAACCTTGACGTGGATGTGGGTGGTGCGGCCCATGTACCAGCCGGGGAAGATCGTGGTGAACTGTGCGATGCCGTTTGCATCGGTGGTCTGCGCCCCGCGCAGATAGGTACCGTCGTCGGTGGTGGTGGCTTCGGTGTCGCCGACGCTGTACGAACCGTCGGAGGTCTCACCGGACCCTCCCATGCCGCCGCCCATTCCGCCGGGGGCGCCTGACGGTGGTTCGCCCATTCCGCCTCCGGGTGCACCTGACGGAGGTTCACCCATCCCGCCGGCCGGGGGAGTTCCGCCACCGCCGCCGCCGTTGGCGCTCAGCGAACCGGATTCGAAGCCGGAGTACACGCCGCCGGCGTCGCAGTGCCAGATCTCGACGACGGCGTTACTGACCGCGCCGATGCTGCCGTCGACGTTGCACTGGCTGTTGTCCTGCACGCGCATCGCAACCTGCAGCGTGGTGCCCGGACGGTCCTCGCGGATGTCGCCGCGAATGGAGTCGACGTCGAACCAGTAGGGACCCTGCGTCTCTTCCTTGCTCATGACACACTGCGGTGCTTTGGCCAGAAGTGCGGTGACAGCGTCGCCGGACGTGGCCGCGGCGGAAGTGCCGGAAGTGTTTGTCGTCGACGCAGCCGCAGCCGAAGTCGTCGTGGCGGTGCCACTGTTGCCGGAGCACGCTGCGATGAGCCCGCCGAGACTGATGGTTCCGCCGAGGGCGAGAGCCCGCCGACGGCTCACGCGCAGCCTGCTCGCTTCGATGTCTTTGTTCACGCCGCTGTACCTCCATTGTGTGGGCTGTTGTCTCAATGGTGGACGGGCGACCTGGTGCGGAACTGGTTATCCGCTGTGAACTTGCTGGGAGAGCATCTGGATGCTCGAGGTGGCCCGTACGTAGACCTGTCCGCCGGCGTCGACGATGCGCGTTTCGATCAGCGCGAGCCTGCGCCCGGCACGAATCACGGAGGCCTCGGCGCGCAAGACCGGCCCGCCGATGTCGGGTGAGCGCAGGAAGTCGATCTTGTGGTCGAGGACGCGATAGTCCTGGTCGACGCTGGTCAGGGTCTGGGCAGACAGGCCAGTGATGGCGTCGACTGCCGAGATGAGGACACCGCCCTGAACGGCGCCCAACGGGTTGGCCATCCAGGCCACGGGTGCGAACTCACCGACGACGGAACCCGGGGTCACGTCGACGACAGCAAGATCGAGGAGACCGGCGAGTGGACCGCGTTCGAGTTTGCCGTCGCGGATTCCTTCGACGACGTCGGACCCGGACAACCCGCTCAGGTCGCTTGTCTTCTCCGGCGTCGGGACGGGCAGCGGCTCGCCCTCCACGTAGTCGTCGATTCCCACGACGGGGGGACGCGAGACCACCATGGCGCGACCGGCCATCACTGCCAGAAGGGTGCCGTTCTCGTCGCGAAGTTGCCCGGATGCGAGTCCGACGCCGTCGTCGAGATGCACGAGTGTTCCGGTGGCACCGACGTCCGCGACGTCGGGGATGTCGGCGCCCGCACTGACCGTGACCTGCGCGAGCACGGACTGATGGCCCGAGGTCAGTCCCGAGTACACCGCGCCACCCATGGCACCGTCGATCATGACTCCGATGGAACCGAGCACGGTCTTGCCACGGTGATCGTGGAATCGCTCGCCGACGGCCTGCGCGAAGGCCAGGTCCCCGGGCTCGACCGAAACGGCGCGCACACCCATCAATGTGTTGAGTGGGTCAAGCTTCTTGACGGGCGCGGCGGAGTTGTCGATGCTCATCCGTCGAGTATCTCCAGCGCGCCGAGTCCTGCCGAGACCGGGTCTCAACCACCGATACGTGAATGCATCTCCCAGACGAGGACTTCGGCCCCGGCGTCGGAGGTCAGCTGCTGGCCACCCGAATCGCTCAACCGGACAGCATCGCCCTCGTACAGTGTGCCGACGCCCTCCATCTCGGCAGTGCCCTGCGCGACGAAGACGTGCAGGAACCGTGCGCCCGGAAGATTCACGGAGGTGCCCGGCAGAATGCGTGCGACATGCATGGCGGCGTTCTTGTTGTTGATGCGAATCGCCGAATGATCCTTGTAGCGCTCCATCCCGGAGGCAACCGGGATCAGACCGCCGCGCAGCAGTTCGTCGTCGATCTCGAGCTGTTCGTAACCGGGGGTCAGTCCACCTTCGTCCGGTACCACCCACATCTGAATGAAATGCACGGGGTCGGAATGCTGTTCGCCGCCGATACGCCACGAATCGTTCTTCTCACTGTGCATGATTCCGGTACCGGCGCTCATGCGCTGGGCGAGTCCCGGATAGATGACGCCGGTGTGGCCGATGGAATCCTGGTGCACGAGCGAACCGCGAAGCACCCAGGTCACGATTTCCATGTCCTTGTGCGGATGGGTGTCGAAACCGGTTCCCGCCAGTACGGTGTCGTCGTTGTTGACGAGCAGCAATCCGTGATGAGTGTTGTCCGGATCGTAGTGCTGTCCGAACGAGAACGAATGTTTCGAATCCAGCCAGGAGACGCGGGATTTCAAGCGATCGCCGGAGCGGTGCACATCGATGTGCGGTGTCGTCCGTGGGGCCTGTGCTCGACCAGATGCCATGGCTCCTCCTTCTGTACCACCGGGATCCACCACAATCGGGATCCGCCACTACCGGCATCCACCCTACGACGAACCTGCTGTGTAGTCCGAACATTGGGCGTACTCGGTGGTGTCGTCAGTTCGTCGACGCGTGCATCTCCCACACGAGTATCTCCGCATCGCCGATTCCCTCGACTCGTTGACCGCCAGTATCCTTGAGTCGCAACGAATCTCCCGGACCGAGCAATCCGACTCCCTCGACGTCGACAGTGCCACCGGCGATGAAGCCGTGCACGTACGGCGCATCCGGGAGAGATACCGACCCACCGGTCTCGAGGCGAGCAACATGCAGTGCCGCATGTTTGTTGTGCAAGCTGATCGCGCTGTGGTCGCGATGCGCGGGCATCCCCGACGCCAGGGTGATCAGGCCACCGCCGTCGAGTTCGGAGTTGATGTCGAGTTCCTGATAGCTCGGAGTCACTCCGGATTCGTCCGGGGGTATCCACATCTGGACGAGGTGAACGGGCTCGGTGACACGCGAGCCGTCGGCCCGGAAGCGATCGTTGCGCTCGGAGTGCAGGATTCCGGTACCCGCGCTCATTCTCTGCGCGAGTCCGCGATGGATGACCCCGGAGTGCCCAGCGGAATCCTGGTGAACCAGAGATCCGCTGAGCACCCACGTCACGATCTCGGTGTCGCGGTGCTGATGAGTGTCGAAACCGTAGTCGGCTTCGATGATGTCGTCGTTGTTCACCAACAGAAGTCCATGCGCGTACGCGGCGTGATCGAAGTTTCCGGCGAAGGGGAAACTGTGACGCGCCGTGAGCCAGCCGTAGTTGAGATGCGCGCGTTCGTCAGCTCGCTGGACGACTACCGACGACATGTCAGCTCAGCGTCTCGTGTGCCGCCGGGATGGATCCCAGGCGTCCGGCCTGGAAGTCCTCGAAGGCCTGCATGACCTCGGACTTGGTGTTCATGACGAACGGCCCGGCCATCGCGATGGGCTCACGAATCGGTTTGCCGCCGAGGATGAATACCTCGAGAGATTCGGTCCGTGAATCCTGGCGATCGGAGGCGGCGACGGTGATGGAGTCACCGCGTCCGAAGACAGCTGTCTGTCCGACACGAATGGGCCGACGCTCTGCCCCGACCGTGCCTTCGCCGGCGAGCACGTAGACGATCGCGTTGAACTCGGGGTTCCACGGAAGCGTCAGGCTCGCACCCGGGGCCACAGTCGTGTGGGAGAGCGCGATCGGTGTGTACGTCGAACCAGGTCCGGCGTGGCCGGCGATGTCTCCGGCGATGACGCGTACCAAGGCTCCGCCGTCCGGCGAGGAAAGCAGGGCCACCTTGTTACCGGTGATGTCCTGGTACCGCGGAGATGCCATCTTGTTGTCGCGAGGCAGGTTGACCCACAGTTGGACGCCGTGGAAAAGGCCGCCGCTGAGGACGAGGTGCTCCGGCGGAGTTTCGATGTGGAGGATGCCGCCACCCGCGGTCATCCACTGGGTGTCGCCGCCGCCGATAATGCCACCGCCACCATTGGAGTCCTGGTGCTCCATGATGCCGTCGATCATGTAGGTCACGGTTTCGAAGCCGCGGTGCGGGTGCCACGGTGTGCCCTTGGGTTCTCCGGGTGCGTAGTTGACTTCGCCCATCTGGTCCATGTGGATGAAGGGATCGAGGGCGGAGAGGTCGATGCCGGCGAAGGCGCGGTGAACGGGAAAGCCTTCACCTTCGTATCCGACCGGTGCGGTGGTGATGCTCTTGACAGGGCGGTCGACTGCTGACTCTGCCGGCTCGTCGAGACGGGGCAGGGCCAAGATGTTCTCGACTGTCACAGCAGGCATGTCGTACTCCTTGTATCCGTGAAGCTGATGTCAGGTAGTTGATTGTTCAACTATCTCATTCGGAGTCAACAAAGTCGAGCCCCGGGTATTCCCGGGGCTCGACTGGTGTTCGGATCAGCGCAACATGCTGCCGAGGGTTTTTGCCGCTGCCATGACCTCGGCGCCCAGCGCTGCTTGGTCCTCGGAGTCGAAGACGGAAATTCCGAGGCTGGAGATGGCGTCGCGGCGTCGGCCGGGGATCACCGCCGAGATTCCCAGGACCGACGGGATGACCTCGCCGACGGTCACTGCGTAGCCGCGTGCGCGTGCCGCCGTCACTTCCTCTCGTTCCCCGCTCGTCGGCGGGAGTGAGGCAAGGATGGAGAGCCCGGCGGAGCCGCGGTCGATCGGATCGACCTGCCCTGGATGAAACGCGACGTGAACCTTGGCGCTGCGCGGTTCGACCACCATCAGCGCGCGCACTTCGGTATCGCTCTCGCGGACCACCAGGTGCGCTGTCGCCTCGGTGGCCTCGGCAAGTTCTTGAAGTATCGGGCGAGCGAGAGTGCGCAAATCCTGTTCCACCGGTTCGGCGAGGGTGACCAGGCCGGCGCCGAGAGTGACGCGCTTGAAGGAGTCCTTGCGGCACAGGTGATGAGCCTCGAGCGTGCGGATCAACCGATGTGCGACGGTTCGGTGGACTCCCACTCCGTCGGCGATGTCGGTGACCGACAAGCCGTGCGGATAGGACGTCAGGAGTTCCAGGATCTCGAGTCCGTGGTGCAGCGTTTTCGACATGCTGGAGTCCACTTGAACTGCACTTTTGCGCGGTCGGTGTTCCTCGCTCAGCTCTGACATCAAATCCCTTTCTTGACGTTTGTGAGGTATGCCACCTACGCTTTGAATATATCGCACAGTGTGTGCGATTATCGCACACTTTACGGAGCTGCACAACCTTCGGGTGGATGCAGCACAGCGTGTTCGGAGAGAACCTTCATGAGCAACTACAGCGTCGTGGCAACGGAGGATGTTGCCGCAATTCACCAGCTGTACGGCCACCAGAGTCATTGCATAGACTCTGGGCGCCAGCAGGATTGGGCGCAGACATTCACCGATGGCGGTGAGTTTCATTCCCCCAGTTATCCGGAACCTGTGGTCGGTTTCGACGACCTTGCGGCTTTTGCTGCTCGCTTCTTCGCTGCGGCGGAAGCTGCCGACGAGGTGCATCGCCACGTTCTGACCAATCTCGTCGTCGAGGCGGTGGACGAGAGTGCTCTCACAGTGCACGGGTACCTGCAGATCGTTGCCACCGCTCGCGGCGGAGACTCGCGACTGGTGCGGTTGACAACTGTCACAGATCACGTGGTTCGGGTCGGTGAGGGGTGGAAGATCGCCCGCCGCACCGTCTCCCGCGACGACGCGCCCCGAGCGTCCGAACAAGCTTGAAGTACCGAAATGTTTCTTGCACAACAATATTCAGTAGGAGAAGTACATCATGACCGAAAGCTCTGACCAGACGAACCCGGGCCGTACCGTTGTGACGCAGATGTCGGCGGTGTACCCGGAGTTGGCAGGCAAGGTCGCAGTGGTGACCGGCGCGGCTCAGGGTATGGGTGCGACGTTCGCCGAAGGACTGGCAACGCGCGGCGTACATGTCGTCGGCGCCGACATCAACGAAGAGCAGATGCTCGCCACGGCCGCACGAATCAACACGGACCTCGAATCGAATGCACTGGCGGACAAGCCGGGTCGCGTCGTCGGAGCTCGGGTCGACGTCACCAAGCCCGACGAGCATGAATTGCTTGCGCAGTTGGCGTTGAAGGAGTTCGGCCGGGTTGATTTCTGGATCAACAATGCGGGTATCTTCCCGTTTGCGCTGGCCGAGGAGATCACCCCGGAGCAGATCGGCGCAACGCTGAGTGTCAATGTCGAGGGAGTGCTCTACGGTGCTCAGGCGGCGGCACGTCACCTCGGTCCCGGCGGCGCCATCGTCAACATGTCTTCGGTGTCTGCGCTGCGTGTGCGGAAGGGGAGAGGCGCATACTGCACGTCGAAAGCTGCCGTTGCGCACCTCACGGAGTCTCTCGCAGTGGAGTTCGGCGACAAGGGTATTCGGGTCAACTCCATTGCACCCGGCTACATCGACACGGCGATGACGAAGTGGGTCCAGGAAGATCCGATCGCGCTCGCGAACGCACTCGACGCGGTACCACTGCATCGTCTGGGCTCGCCCGAAGAGGTCTTCGGCCCGCTGCTGTTCCTGCTCTCGGACAGCGCGCGTTACGTCACCGGGCACAGCATTGCGGTGGACGGTGGTTCGCGGCATGTCTGAGTCCACGACATATCCCGGCGTCGTTCTCGTTACCGGCGGTGCTGCCGGGATGGGGGCGCATCACGCGCGCACTCTCGCCGCGCGCGGTTCGCATGTCTGCATTGCCGATGTTTCGGATTCATCCGGCGTGGTCGACGACATCGTCGCCGCAGGCGGATCGGCGTCCGCTCATATTCTCGACGTCACCGATGTCGATGCCTGGGACCGGGTTGTCGACGAAATTCGCACCACCCGTGGGGAACTCGGCGGACTGGTCAACAACGCCGGCATCTCGCGTCGGCTCGAATTCATGGACACCCCGAACGACATCTGGGAACTGACCATGAAGATCAACCTCTTCGGCCCGTTCTACGGTATGAAGGCGGTGGCGCCGCTGATGCGCGAGAGTGGTGGCGGATCGATCGTCAACATCTCGTCCATCGCCGGTCAGATCGGATACTTCTCTCCGGCTTACTCGTCGAGCAAGTGGGGTCTGACCGGTCTGTCGAAGTCGGCCGCAGGTAACTTCGCGCAGTGGGGGATTCGCGTCAACTCGGTGCACCCGGGACTGGTCGGTACGGCGCTGCTCGGCGGCGCGAACGACTTCGTCGCCGCGTCACTGAAGTCGGTTCCCTTCGGACGCATGGGAACTCTCGACGAGATCACCGAAGCAGTGCTGTTCCTGCTCTCGAACAGTTCGACCTACACCACCGGTACGGAACTCACTGTCGACGGCGGGTTGGTGTCGAACGGTCTTTACCACCGCATCATCGCGGAGACTGGAGAACTTTCATGACCGAGCACTGGGACGTCGTTGTCATCGGTGGCGGCGGAGCAGGTCTCGCCGCTGCGGTGTCGGCAGCTGAAGAAGGCGCATCCGTTCTGCTGTTCGAATCCGAAACCGAACTCGGTGGATCCACCGCGCTGTCGGCCGGCATCTTCACGGCCGCCGGAACGAGCGTGCAGGCCGGCCTCGGAGTCGACGACTCGGCAGAGAAGTTCTTCCAGCACTACATGGACCTCAACCAGTGGATGCTCTCACCCGGATTGATTCGTGCATTCTGCGAAAACGCCGGTCCGACACTGGAATGGCTCATCGGACTCGGCGTCGAGATTCCGGCGGCGATCTCAGGTAACGCTCACCAGCCGGGACTCGCCCAAGCCGGCGTCGAGGACGTCTGGCGCGGCCACGTGCCCAAGGATCAGGGATACGGACTGATTCAGGTGCTGGACAAGGCTCGTCGTAAGCACGGGATCGAGGTCATCTTCGGAACACGGGTGCAGAAGCTGATCGAGGAAGACGGTCGGGTTGTCGGCGTTGTCGCCGACGACATCGAGGTGCCTGCGGGCGCCGTCGTTGTTGCCTCCGGTGGATTCGCGCAAGATCCGGGTTTGGTGGAACGCCACTTCCCGGACGCGAACAAGGCCGGAGAGGCCTTGTTCGTCGTCGCAGCCGAGGGGAGCCGCGGAGACCATCTTCGTTTTGCCGAAGACCTCGGTGCTTCCCTGGCGGGCGACGGCTGGGGTCTGATGCTGCCCACCGTCTACTTCCAGCGATTCCACCACTGGCAGGCCGGCTTTCCGCCGAAGTCGCGGATCTACGTCAACCAGGACGGCCGTCGTTTCATGGACGAGGACAGCTCGTACGCGGTCTCGACCGGCATCATCGACCATCAGGGTGGATACGGTTGGATGATCTTCGACGAGAACGCTCGCGTGAATCTGGCTCCAGGATATGCGGATTGGAATCCCGAACGCATCGAGGAAGAAGTTGCCGCCGGTGGCACGATTCGTGCGGACACGATCGAAGACCTCGCAGTGGCTACGGGTGTTCCGGTTGCGACGTTGGCGCAAACCCTGCGTCGATGGAACGACCAACTGCCCAGCGGTCACGACGACGACTTCCTCCGCCATCGCACGTTGCGGAACAAGGGTGCCGTCGGCAATCCGGATCCTATTGCGACAGCTCCGTTCTATGCCGCGAAAATCCTTCCGGCAGAGCTCGTCTGTACGCATGCGGGAATGGAGATCAACACCGATGCGGCCGTGCTCGGCAGCACCGGAGTACCTATCGAGGGTCTGTACGCCGCAGGTGAGGCCGGCGCCGGAATCCTCGGACTGAGATACGTGGGCGGCGGCAATGCGGTTGCCAACGCTTTGACCATGGGCCGCGTAGCGGGACGTAATGCGGCGAATTACACCAGGACCAGCGCTGAGAGCGCACCGGTCCATTCCATCGCGCACTCCTGACGTCCGACGTCTGCGCGGCACCGAATCCAGTCAGTATCCAATCCAGGCAGGGAACAACATGTCAGAGAATGAGACCATGGCGAGAGCCGAATCCACCGAGGGCAGCAGCGTGGCAACCGAACGACAGTCGACGACGAAGGTAATTCGCGCGGCCATCGTCGGTACCGTCGTCGAGTACTACGACTTCGGTATCTACGGATACATGGCCACGACGATCGCCGCGCTGTTCTTCGTTTCCCATGACCCGAACGCAGCGCTGCTCGGTACCTTTGCAGCATTCGCCGTGGCCTTCTTCCTACGCGTGCCCGGCGGCATCTTCTTCGGCCACATCGGCGACAAGTACGGCCGCAAGAACGCGCTGTCCTGGACCATCCTCCTGATGGTTCTCGCGACAGCCGGAATGGGCCTGCTGCCGACTTACGCCACGTTGGGTGTGTGGGCGACGTCCATCCTGGTTCTGGCTCGTTGCCTGCAGGGCTTCGCGGCCGGCGGTGAACTCGGCGGCGCCAACGCGTTCGTCTCCGAGTCCGCTCCCAAACGGTGGCGTGCGACGCAGACCTCGATGGTCAATACCGGCACCTACCTGGGTTCGCTGGCAGCTTCGCTCATGGCCCTCGGCCTGACGTCGGTGTTCTCGCAAGAGCAGATCCTCGAATGGGCTTGGCGTATCCCGTTCCTGCTCAGCCTGCTGATCGGTGGCATCGGTATCTGGATCCGCAGCCAGATGGAAGACACTCCTCAGTTCGAAGAACTGCAGGACAAGGGTGAGACCAAGAAGCTTCCCATCCGTGAGTTGCTCAGCACCTCCGGTGGCAGCGTCGTCAAGATCATCCTGCTGGGCGCACTCATCACCGGCGGTTACTACATCGCCTCGGTGTATGCCGCGACGTACCTGCAGACCACCGGCGGTCATTCGTCGCGCGTTGCTTTCCTTTCCACTTCTCTTGCACTGGTTCTCGGCGTCATCACGTTGCCGATCTCGGGATACATGGCAGACAAGTACGGGCGTCGGCCGGTGCTGTTCGCCGGTAGTGCCGCCGCAGTGGTTCTCGGAATCCCGATGTTCATGATGATGGCCGGTTCTGGCATCTGGCAGGCGGTTGTCGGTCAGTCAGTGCTCTTCATCTGCGTTTCCGTTGTCAACGGTGCTTCGTACGTGACCTATGTCGAAATGCTGAAAGCATCTGTGCGGTACAGCGGTCTGGCATTGGGTAACAACGTCACCAACATGTTCCTCGGTGGCACCGCGCCTTTCATCGCCACCTATCTCATCAGCTTGACCGGTAACTCTCTCGCTCCGGCTGGATACTTCGTCTTCTGTGCGGTGATCACCCTCGTCACGGTCTTCTTCATCAAGGAGACCAAGGGTGTTGAACTGCAGGTTGATTGATCATCGGGTAGAACAGGAGCCTGACCGTGTCCCTCGCTGACAAGCAAGAAATCACCGAAGTTCTGTATCGCTACGCTCGGGCCGTCGATCGGAAGGATTTCGACAGCGTGGCCCTCTGCTACTTCGACGACGCGATAGACAACCACGGCGGTTACATCGGAACCGTCGACGGGCTGATCGAAGACATGAAGCTCAGACATAAGACGATCGACTCGTCGATTCACTGCATTTCCAACATACTGATCGACGTCAACGGCGATGTCGCTCAGTGCGAGTCGTACTGTTTGTGCTTTCTGCGGCAAGAGCGTTCCGGTACGGATACGGTGCAGACGCTTGCGACGATCAAATGCCGTTACGTCGACAGGTTCGAAAGGCGCCACGGTGAATGGCGAATCGCCGATCGGATTGTCGTGTTCGACGAATCCCGTGAAGACGTGATCGAGAACATCCTGTCCACGGACTGGGTGACGCAACGTCGATCCTTCGACGATCCGGTGTACACCAGGACGCCTTGACCAGTAGTGCAGACGAAGGCCTTCACACACATCGTGTGTGAAGGCCTTTCGCCTGTTCACTTCTCGTGTCAGCCCACTGCGCCTGGTGCGGCGACCTCGGTCAAACGGCCGTCCGAGAGCCTGAGCCAGCGTTCGACCTTGACCTCGGCCAGGAATCTCTCGTCGTGGCTGACCACCACGAACGCCCCCTGATATGCATTCAGGGCACTTTCGAGTTGAGCAACGCTCACCAAGTCGAGGTTGTTGGTCGGCTCGTCGAGAAGAAGCAGCTGCGGGGCCGGATCGGCGAAGAGAACGCACGCCAATGTAGCCCGCAGTCGTTCACCGCCCGAGAGTGCAGCGACGGGAAGATGAGCACCCGCACCCCGAAAGAGGAAGCGCGCCAGGATGTTCATGCGTTCCGGTGCCGGTAGGCCTGGAGCAGACAAGGCAAAGTTCTCTGCGACGGTGCGTGCGGGGTCGAGTAGGTCGAGCCTCTGCGACAGGTATGCCACTCGACCGTCGGCTCGCGTGATCTCACCGGAAGTCGGCGCCACATCCCCGTTGACGATGCGTAGCAACGTCGACTTTCCGACGCCGTTCGGCCCGGTCAACGCGATACGCTCCGGTCCTCGAATGGCCAGGTCGATTCCGGAGTCGGCGAAGATCGCATGATCACCGAACGCGAATTGCATTCGCTCACCGAGGAACACCGTCCGGCCGGCGGGTACATGTGTGCCAGGCAATTCGAGTGAAATCGTCTGGTCGTCTCGAAGAGCGCGGCCCGCTTTGTCGAGTCGTTCCTTCGCCGCGTCGACCCGGGCGAGGTGTGTCTCGTTGGCCTTGCCGGCCGACTCCTGAGCATTGCGCTTCATGGTCCCCGCAAAGATCTTGGGCAAGCCCGCGTTCCCGAGATTGCGGGCAGCGTTACTTGCGCGTCGCGAAGCACGTTCTCGGGCCTGCTGCAGTTCGCGCTTCTCGCGCTTGACCTCTTGCTCGGCGTTGCGGATGTTCTTCTCCGCCACTTCGCGAGCCGAGCGTGCCGCGGCTTCGTAGTCGGTGAAATTGCCACCGTAGAAGCTGATCTCGCCGCTGTGAAGTTCGGCGATGCGGTCCATGCGGTCGAGTAGGCCTCGATCGTGACTGACCACCAACAGACAACCACTCCAGTCGTCGAGAACGTCGTAAAGCCTGCGGCGCGCGTCCAGGTCGAGGTTGTTGGTGGGTTCGTCGAGGAGAAGGACATCGGGGCGTCGCAGGAGTTGCGCCGCCAGTCCGAGCGAGACGACCTGCCCGCCGCTCAGAGTGTCGAGGCGACGATCGAACGTCATGTCGCCCAAACCGAGTCGACCGAGTTGGGCTCGCGTTCGTTCCTCGATATCCCAGTCGGACCCGATTGTCGTGAAGTGTTCTTCTCGTGTGTCCCCGGATTCGACAGCGTCCAGCGCGTCAAGAATCGGGGCGATGCCCAAGACCTCGGCAATGGTCAGATCGCCCGTCAGTGGCAGGTCCTGCGGAAGGTATCCGAGAACGCCGTCGACGGACACACTGCCGGCGCGCGGCCGCAACTGGCCGGCGATCAATCTGAGCAGAGTGCTTTTCCCGACGCCGTTCTGGGCCACCAGCCCGGTTCGGCCGCCGGGCACGGTGAATGACAATTCGTCGAAGACCGGAGTGTCGTCCGGCCAGGCAAAAGACAGATTCGAGCAAACGATGTAGGTATCGGACATGAATAGACCTCAGGTGTTGTGCGGGCGCGGCAACGCTGCTCCGCGAAGAGTCGGGTAAGTGAACGACAACATGGCCACGACGGCAGCGCTCCGAGGCGTCTGCCGGTGGCCGTCATGCCCGGTTTTATCCGGAGATGTCGAGTTCACCAACCATGTCTGATCCTTTTTGGTCTGTGTTGTTTCATCCGACGATAACAGGAGCCGGTATCTACATACGAGCAATACCGGCGCAGAGAAGTTCGACCAGTCGTCGATACACCCGATCCGGGTCGGTGCCGGCCGGTTGTCCCTCTACCGATTCGAGGATGCAGAAGCCGTGCAGCGCACTGCGAAGAGACCACGCCGCCTGCTCCGAATCATCCGGGCTCAGACCGTATCCCGCGATCACCTTGTTGATGACGTCGACCACCTCGCCGACGGCGGAGACCAGATCGGGATGCGGTGCAGTGGGGTAGCGGTCGGTGATGGCGTAGAGCCCGGGGTGTACTCGGACGAACGCACGCCATGCGTCCGCGAGCGCCATGACGGCGTCGTCGCGCGAGAGACCGACCGCGGCGGCACGCAGTTGTTCGGCGAGAAGGTTGCGTGCGAGGAGGCTGAGTTGATGGTGGACGTCGTCGACCCCGTCGACGTGTTTGTACAGGGCTGACTGCCGGACGTCGAGGGTCTCGG
The DNA here is from genome assembly GCF_058792695.1 of Rhodococcus sp. MT28. Lineage (NCBI taxonomy): Bacteria > Bacillati > Actinomycetota > Actinomycetes > Mycobacteriales > Nocardiaceae > Rhodococcus > Rhodococcus sp. MT28. The sequence continues at coordinate 893,559 of NZ_JBXAFD010000001.1, read as the reverse complement.
CGAGTTGACTCAGTACCAGAGCGTCGGCGCCTTTGCTGTCGACGAGATCGGCTGCGGCAGCGATCACGCGTTCACGGGTAACCGGAGTTCTCATGCACGCATCTTCCCTGTATGACAGGCTTCGCGTCGGTGATACATTATCACCATGAGTGATGAAGTATCGCCACGCGAGCCGTCCGGCGATCAACTACGCCGTCGTGACCTGCGCGTAGTCGTCACCGGTGCATGCATCCTCGGGTTGACCTCGGTGCTCTACGAACTCTCAGGAGTGTCTCCGTCGACGGGTGCATTCTTTCGGTGTCTCTATGCGCTCATCCCTCTCGGCATGCTCGTGCTCGTTCAGCGTCGTCGGTCACCCCGGCCTTCGATCTCGGCGCCCTGGATCGTGAAGTCTCTACTTGCCGGCGCGTTCCTCGGAATCGATCTGGTGCTCTGGCACGAGTCGATTCATTCGATCGGGGCAGGTCTTTCGACTGTGATCCTGAATTTGCAGGTGCTGTTCGTCGCAATCCTCGGCTACGTTGTTCTGCGCCAACGGATCGGCCGGGAACTGGTCGCCAGCCTTCCGTTGCTCTTTGTCGGAGTTGCTCTGGTAGCCGGGGCGAGCACAACGCTCACCGGGTCGAATCCTGCTGTCGGAGTGTCGTTTGCCGTGATCGCCGCAGGCGCGTACGCGGTCTACATCTTCCTGATGGGTCTGGCTACTCGGGCGGCGGGCAGAACGGCGTTGCCGATGTTCGTCTCGACGGGAGCCACTGCCCTTACGGCAGGTGCATACGGCCTCGTGAGTGGAACTTTGGATCTGACCCCTTCACTCGTAGCTCAAGGCTGGCTTGTGCTGCTCGCGTTGGTATCTCAGGTGATCGGGTGGCTGCTGGTAGCCAGCGCCAGTCAGCGTCTGCCTGCCAGTGCAGTCGCCGCCAGCCTCGTGTTGCAATCGGCGTCAGCACTGTTGTTCGGCGCGGTGATGCTTGCGCAGACCCCAACTCTCGTCCAACTTGCGGGTGCCGGAATGATTTTGGCCGGAGTGGTTGTGGCGACGCGGATACCCGCGAAGAAATCCTCGACGACTGTTGTCGGAAAACGAATGGAGACAAGCGTATGACCACGGCGGCTGACCACATCTACATCAACGGCGACATCAGGGCCATGGACGGTGCGGTCGGCGATAACGCCACCGCTGTGGCAGTCAAGGACGGCAGATTTGTCGCCCTCGGAACTGACGCCGAGATCTCGGCGCTGACCGATTCCGAAACCTCCGTTGTCGATCTCGCCGGAGCGGTGGTTGTGCCGGGGTTCATCGAGACGCACCTTCATCCGATGATGTGGGGTTTGATGCTCAGTGGGGTCGACGCAACGACGAATACGTGCCCGACCATCGAGAAGTTGATCACGGCGTTGGCCGCGCGGGCCGCGATCACACCAGTTGGCGAGCCCATCGAAGCGTGGGGCTTCGACGACAGCCTCGTGGCGGAAGATCGAGGCCTGACCGTAGCTGATCTGGACAAAGCTTCCACCGAGCATCCGATCCTGGTGCGGCACTTGTCTACTCACGGGATCTATGTCAACTCGGTCGCACTGGAGAAGGCCGGAATCGATGCCACCACGGTCGATCCGGAAGGTGGTGTCATCGTTCGGGACAGCGACGGTGTACCCACCGGTGAACTGTGCGAGGTTCCGGCGATGTCTCTGGTTCACGGACTTGTTCCGGATATGAACCCGGACGCGTCCAAGATCGCGATGCTGCGGGCGCAGGAAGTCATGGCGTCGGTGGGCGTGACGAGTTTCCACGACATGTACGTCACGGCCGAGATGTACGAGGCGTACCGGCAACTCGACGCCGATGGTGACTTGAGGCTGCGTGCGCGCCTCTATCTCGGCCACGGGGTGCACGATCAGTTGGGTGAACTCGCCGATTCGACAGACCGAGTTCGTGTGGGCGGCGTCAAACTCATTTCGGACGGGTCGATTCAGTTGCACACCGCTGCGCTGACCGCGCCGTACCACGATCTGGGCGGATGCCACTGCGGCGGAATGGCAATCCCGGCAGGTGCGCTCGGGGCACTCGTCGAGGAACATCACGCCGCCGGCCGACAGGTTGCGATTCATACCAACGGTGATCAGGCCATCGATTTTGCATTGGACGCAATTGCAGCGGCACGGACGGCGCACCCGGACATCGAAGTCTCGCATCGCCTCGAGCACGTTCAGACGTTGCGGGAAGATCAGATCGCGCGGATGGTCGAACTCGGGGTGGTGGCGTCGATCTTCGTGAACCACGTCTACTACTGGGGTGACCGGCACCGCGATCGTTTTCTCGGACCGGGCCGCGGCGAGCGGATCAGCCCCGTGGCGTCGGTCGTGGCGGCGGGGCTTGCCTACGCGCTGCATTGCGACTGCCCTGTCACTCCAGTGAACCCGCTCTTCACGATGAACACCGCCGTACATCGTGTGACGCCAGAAGGTCATGTTCTGGGTGCGGAGCAGCGGGTTTCCGCGTCCGAGGCGCTGGCCGGCTACACAAGCGCAGCCGCTCGTCTCACCGGTGAGTCATCGGACAAAGGTCGGATAGCGGTGGGACTTTTGGCGGATTTTGTTGTGCTCGACGGAGATCCGCTGCGCAGCGAATCGACAGACTTGAATGAACTGTCGGTCCTGCGCACGGTTGTCGGAGGTGAGACCGTCTTCGGGGCGTAGATGCTCGTCGTTTTACCTTGGGGTTGGGTGCCGGTAGTCAACTCCTTACCGGCTTCGCAACTGTAGATGCACGTGGGCCGGGGAGCGAATTTGCTTCCCGGCCCACAGCTTTGGATGCAGAACGGGCAGTCGCGATTCGATGGTCGGACAAAGTTATTGGTGGAGTGCTGGTTTCGGAGCGCGCGAGAGTTTGTCCTGGCCGGCCGATCCGGCGGGGCGCAGCGATCGATGGCGCCCGTGTCCGTGGCGCTAGTGGACGAAATGCGGGGGTCTCGAAACGGCTCGATCCTTCTGTTTGCTCGAGGGTCGCTGTTCTCGGCGAGTTCGTTCGTGGATTCCCGGACATACCAAGAGTATCTAGAACTTGTTCTTGTTTGGATCGGAATGAATCGCCCGTTCGATCGCAGAACACTTTTTGGTAAATAGTTGCGATGCACAGCTAACTATTTCTAACGGTACTGGTCAGGGTGCAGAATTAGCCCTTGAGGGATGTCGAAATTCCTTCTGAACGTTTGACCAGTAAAACCGCCACAAAAGCTGATACGTGTGATAAAAATTGATCCGAAGCGGAGCGGTTGCTATGTATGAGCGAGGGCATGCACAGCGTCACGGTTCGGCTCGCAAGCTTTCTGCAACATGTTTGGCACCGATGGCGGATGTACCTCGTTCCGCCATCTCTTCACCCAATGCCCGGCAACGGGACAGACGAAATGAGTCTTCACATGCCTCGATTTTTCCCGGTCGGGGACGGACGAGAATCCCGTCTCCCCCGGCGCGCCACTGCTGTGTTGGCGGCTCTGCCGGCTGCACTGCTCCTCGCGACCTCGGGTGCGCTGCTTGCACCTGGTAGCGCCGCGGCCGCCCCGGGCGACGACATCACTGACCAGTGCCTGGAGATGTCCCAGAACGGTGGACCCTGGGTGAAGCCGGCGGCCTTCGATCCCAGTGGAACCGACTACATCCCGATCCCCGGTGACGAGGGCACGCAGTTGGCCTTCAACGTTCGTAATGTCTGCGACCTTCCTGCCACGCTCACTCTTTTCAGTGAGAGCTGGTCCGTCTCGGGCGGCGGCACTGCGACAGTGCGGGGCAAGCTCGACGGCCAGGTCGGCCAGCAGTTCGTGATCGGGCCGAATGCGAATTCGTCGACGCGGATCGAGCTGGTGAAAACGCCTCTCGCACAGAACGCCAACGTGATGGCTGGTTTCATGATTGGCATCCCTGCCGGCGAAGTTTTGCAGGGATACGAGATCAACCCCGGCTGGGGTCTCGTCCTGGTGGAGGGCGAGCCCGTCGTTGTTGCTCCCAGTGCGCCGACCGGTTTGACTCTGGGTTCGGCCGAAGTAGAGGCGGGCACACCCGTCAAGGTCTCCGGCAAGGCAGAGCCGAACAGTACCGTCACCGTGACCGGAGGCGGCGCCACCTGCACCGCCACCGCGGATACGAGTGGGAACTTCAGCTGCAACCTGACGATCACCACGCCCGGCAGTCATCCGATCACCGCCACTGCGACAAATGAGGGTGGGACCAGCCCGGCCTCTACCGCGGTGACGGTGAAGGTCACGGCGAAAACCACCGATCCAGGTGGCAGCAGCAGCGGTTCGCTCGGAAGCAGCACCGGTTCGCTCGGAAGTCTCGACCTGTTCGGCAGCCTCGGCGGATAACCACTCCGGCCCAACCGGCCACTTAGACCTCGCGATGCGCGGGGCGATCTCGACCATCTCCGCGCATCGCCAACCTTCTCGGTCACCGAATTCAATTCGGCGGCTTCATTTCCCATGCCCCTTCCTGGGGCTGTTTCACCGGAGTGCACATCCGCACGGCCCGGGCTCAACCAAGCGCGTCGGATGTCCCGCCGCGAACTGCACAGGAGGAATACCAGATGAACAAGACCACAAAGGGTGCCATCGCCGCTGGTGCGGCTGCCGTTCTGCTCGCAGGCGGTGCCGGAACCATGGCCGCTTGGAACTCGTCTACCAACGGTGGCGCTCCGCAGACGGTTGGCGCCGGTTCGCTGTCGGTCGAGCAGGTCGGCGCCGGCGTGTGGAAGTGGGCAAACGGCAGTACCTTCAATCCCGCGAGCGACCTGATTGTGCCCGGTGATGTCGTCACCTACACCGCGAACTACAGCATCGACCTCGTTGGCACGAACCTGAAGGCGAAGTTGACGCCTTCGCTCACGGGGGTCACCGGAGACCTCGTCACGCTGAATCAGCTGACCGTGGCCCCGGCTAGTGGCACCGTGACTACATACACCGCCGGCCTGGATCAGGCGGCAACGTTCACGACCACCATCACATTCAACGCGGGGGCCGCGGGCGACAACACCGGTCAGACGAAGACCGCCAGCCTCGCCGGCGGCGCGGTCACCCTCGAGCAGACGCTCAACTAAGCCAAAGAAGGTCACGTGAAGACCCAGTACAAATGGGCGATCGCAGCGTCGTCGGTTCTGCTCATCGGGTTCGTCTCGGTGCAGCAGACCGGCGCGCTGTGGCGCGATACCGCAGAATCGACCGGCGGCACTATCCAGGCAGGCATGCTCGATATCTCTGCCGGCGGTGAAGGGGTCAAGCAGTTCAACCTCGATGGGTTCAAGTTGGACAACAAGGGCCCGGGCGACAGCATTCAGATGCCTCTGCCGGTGATCAACTCCGGCAACGTGCAGATGAACTACGTGCTTTCCGATGTTGTACTCAACGGCGCCACCCCACCGCCGCTGAGCCTGCGCGTGGCCAAGGTAGCCAACGAGGCGGCCTGCACCGCCACTGGCGACGTGGGCACTGAGCTCTACAACGGTGCCATGGACGGCGCGGCCTTTTCCGAACAGCTGGTTCCGGCCGGGCAGATGCAGGTGTTGTGCCTGCGGGCCACGCTGGGCCAGGGCGCGGCAGCGAGCCAGCAGTCCAACGCGACGTTCACTTTCGACGCAAGCTCAGTGAGCCAGTCATGACCGTCACCGCGAGAAGCCGGCGTGCAGGCGAACGTGCCGAGTATCGACCCCGGCACAGCGCACACGTGGAAACATCTGAGCGGCAACATGATCCCGAACAAGGCGGAGACGACAAGACCACCCTATGGTGGTGGACTCGCACCATCGTCTCGTGGGTACTGCTGCTGCTGATGGTCGGCATTCTCGCGGTGATGGTCGTTATCCCTCGACTCACCGGCTCCACCGCGTACACGGTTCTCACCGGTTCGATGGAACCGACCATGCCCCCTGGCACGCTCATCGTGGTCAAGCCGACCCCCAACGAGGATCTGACCACCGGGGACGTGATCACGTTCCAGCCCGTCTCCGGCGATCCAGCGGTGGTCACCCACCGCATCGAAGGCATCTATTACACGGGGGAAGGGGAGCGTCGCATCCACACTCGCGGCGACAACAACCCCGTCGCCGACTCGTGGTCGCTGGTGCCCGAGCAGATCCGTGGTCGGGTCATCTACTCGGTGCCGTATCTGGGCCGGGTGAACTCGGTGATCAACGGGCAATCGCGTTCGATTCTCACCACAGGCGTAGCTGCGGGCCTGGCTGTATATGCCGTGTGGATGGTCGTCAGTGGCATCCGCGACAAGCGGGGCAAGGCCGGTGACGACGAAAGTGGCACAGACCCGACTCTTTCCGGCCCTGAACTCGGCGCGCCGGTATTGCCCGCCGATCCATCGGCACCAACCTCCGAATCGAAATAGGACAGCAGAATGTCTACAGAACAGAAATCGGGCGGCGACGCGCGTCTCGGGGCGCGGATGCGAAGCCGTCTGGGCGAGACCGGTTGGATACGGACCCGGGCCGTGCTCTCACTGGGCATGGTCCTGGGCCTCGGAGCGGTCGGCACGATGGCGGCGTGGTCCGACAGCGCTACTGCGACCACCGGCATGTTCAGCACTTCGTCGGTCCAGCTGAAAGTCGACAACCAGCGGCCCGCACACCAATTCACCGAACTCAAGCGCAACAGCATGCTGCCAGGCCAGAGTGAGGCTGGGGCATTGACGGTTCAGAACACCGGAACTGCCAACTTCCAGTGGGCGGTATCGGCAACGGCCACGGGTTCGTCCGCGCTGATCGGGAAGCTCAAGGTTTCCCTACATCAGACCGGCGCCAACGACGGCAGTACCTGTTCAGGACCGATCATCGGGACGCAGCAAGCGTTCTCCGGGAACCCGACACTCGTCTCTGGCCGATCACTCGCTGCCGGTGTTTCGGAGCAGGTGTGCATCAAGGTGACCGTCGATTCGACCGCGGGTCAGACGGAGCAGTTCAAGATCGCCGATCTGGGCTTCAACTTCACCGCAACGGGGCAGTGATCATCGCGATGGACAGCACCGATGAGGAGGTGAGCGTGGGACGCAGTCGTGGCAAGGAAATTGCCTTGAATGTGGCTGCGGTCGCCGGGCTCATCTGCATAATCGCCACTCTCGCGTCCCTGATATTCGGGATCAAACCACTGGTGTTTCGCTCGGGTTCGATGGAACCTGCAATTTCCACCGGTGCGCTGGCGCTGGCGAAGACCGTGCCTGCAACTGAATTGGCTGTCGGCGACGTGATCAGCGTCGACAACGACCAAGGCGTGCGCATCACCCACCGCGTGGTCGAACTCGAATCGGCAGGAGCGGACACCGTGCTCGCCACGCTCAAGGGCGATGCCAACAATGTGGCTGATCGACTGCCCTACACCATCACCGAGGCCGACCGAGTGTTCATCAGCGTCGGCGGGCTCGGCTATGTCGTTGCTTGGCTTTCCAGCCCGCTCGCAACCTTCCTTGGCGGCGGATTGGTAGGCGCGGTGCTGGTCATCGCATTTGGACGAACTAAAGACCGGCGTCTGGAGAATGCCCGCGCCGCCACTACAAATGACGCCCGCGTCGATGCTGACGAAACCTGCGGGGAGCTTCAGGAGGCTCATAATGATTGAAATGCGACGGGCTAGCACCCGCATGAAGTCGCTGCGGTCGTTGATCGCTGTCGGCGGCGCTGCTGCAATGGCTTTCGGTCTGGCTCAGGCCACTGGGACGTTGGCAAATCCAACTGACGTGGTCAATTCGACTGGCGCACAGGTGGCGACGGGCAACTTCTATCCGACTCCGCTGACCTCGTCAGTGACCTGCACCACCTACTGGGGAACTTGGGACTGGGATCCTCGGGGAGATATCGCATGGGCGGCGGTGCCGGGAGCGACGGGCTACTACGTCGAGGTGATGAACAGGTCGAATAACACAGTCAAAACCTCGAAAACCTTCTCTAGTACTGATGCCCGCACTTGGCGGTTGGCCGATGACGGGCGCACCGGGCTGTATGTCCGCGTCTACACCCTCAACGGGCCGGCTAAGTCGTCCGGTTTTGCTGTCGCGCCCAACGGACAGGGGATGTCGTTCAAGAACTGGGTCAACAGCAAAACCCAATGCGAAGGCGGAGCCGGGACAGGCGTTGGCAACCAGGCATGGGAGAACGTCTCCACTTGGGATCCGAGCACCCCTGCACCGAACGGGGCGAACCCTCTGAGCAGGATGCAGGCCGAAGCGATGGTGCCGAACGAGCCTGATGCGTTGGAGACGACCACCACCCAAGCTCCGTCCACGAGCGAGACCGCCAATCCGACAACGTCTACCGAGCCGACCAGCACAACGGAGGCCACGACCACGACGGCACCGAGCACGACAACTCCGGCACCGACCACCCCGGAAACCACGTCGCCGGAGACCACCCCCTCGGCTGATCCGAAGCCGGTTCTGACGGACACAGTCGAGAGTGGCGGCCTCACCGGCGGCTGGACTGCGGGTGGTAACAAGGTTGCAGTGGTCGACGCCGACGGCAACGAACTCGCAAGTGGCCGTGTCGAATCGGGTTCCACTCTGCACTGGTACGACGGCCAGTTGTGGATTGTCGGGGCAACCGAGGTCTACCGCATCATGGAGTCACCGCAGGACGGCACATGGAAGTTCTACAAGGACAGCGGGCAGAACATGCCTGACTTCGGGTAGCGGCCAATCACTCGACGTCTGGACTGTGCCCCCGAGTTTCCGGACCCGGGGGCACAGTCGTAGCTGCGCATGTTCCGACGGTGTCGGGCAATCAGGTAACCGGCTGGTCGCCCGCTGGAGAGGTTTCGGCCGCCCGTGAACTGGATAAACCAACTGCAGACGGCAACGACGTGTAGAGATGCCTGAAGCGTTCGCAGTGTATTGGCACTTATTCGGGGCTCGAGTTATCTTACTGCAAAGTAAGTGTTTGGTGTCGGAGTCGATTGGGGCTATGCCGACCTGAGTACAGGGATCGATATGCGGATGAACCTGGGGGCAGGTGTTCGGCGACGTCGTTGGGCGCGCGACGTATTCGCAGCCGCGACGGCATGTGCGCTGGCGATGTCCGCGTTGCTCTCGGTACAGATTTCAGCGTCGGCGTCCGAGCTGGACGAGTACGTGAATTTGCCTTTGGTGAATCGGAATGCCGAACACGGTCCGGGCGGTGTCCATCCCGCGTTGCCGACTGATCTCGGCACCTTGCAAGCCCTTGTGGAAGAAGCCCGCGCCAGTGGTCGCAGTCCGGAATCCTATGCGGCCTTGCTGTTTCAGTATCGATTGGTCGCTGCCACGGAAGCCGCCGGAATCGATCTCTCATCGTGGAATCCGCGCGCCGGAGTGTCGGCTAATCGCACGAACCTGGTGAAGTCGTACCGCTACTACGAGGATCTGCAACTCGGTCACCCGGAATTGCAGTGGGCGGGCATGGGCGGACAGGTTGGTGCGGACTTCGGCGGGGGACTGATCGACTTCGAACTGATGGCGGACATGTACTCGTTTCCGAATCTGCAATATGTTGCCAATTCGATAGTTTCTCAGGTCACGGATCAGGTTGGCGTGCAAGCGCTGAACCAATTGCCGGCAGGGCTGCGCGCACTCGCCGCGGTGGGCAGGAACGTCACGGCGGACGACTTGGATTATGTGCTGGGGATGATCCTGGTGATGCAGAAGAACATCTTCTCGGATCTGATGCCGATGCATCAGGCATACGTGGATGAAGGACTTCCCGCGCTGGAGGAAATGCAGAGTGCCGGATTGTTCGGTCAGGATGTCATGGACGCCTGGCGTGATGTAGCCTCCGGCGATTCGAATCGGATTGCACGTGGGAACGTAGCACTGCTCCAACGTGAGCAAGGGATGGTCATCCGCGACCAGTGGGATACCGTGCGCGCCTACAAAGGTGATGTGGGAGAGGCGATCACTTACGCATCGACTGTCGCCGGTTCACCTTCGGTCGCCGGCGTCGTACCGCCTCGCTCGTTTCGGTCTCTCGAGTTCGCGACGACACTGGCGGACGGACGCACCGCGACAGTGACACTGCCCCTCCCGGATTGGAACTGGTCGGTGTACGAGGACCGGTGGGACTACATCACCTCGCAGCTCTTGCCGAAGTACCGAGCGATGGTCGAAGAAGATTGGCCACGGCTCGTAGCCACATTGAGTGTTCCCTACGAAATTCAATTGGAGAGTCACCGCCCGATGATGAGCCTCCCACAAACTCTCGAATCGGCCCTCTCCAGTTTGAAAGTGACGGTTCAGTGATGTCGGGTGCCAGATTTCGAAGGTTTGCCCCGCTGGTAGCGCTGACCGTTGCGCTGGTTCTGCCTGCGACTGCTGGGGCCGAGGCCCCAGGCAGTGGTGTTCCAGACGATGCGCAAGCTCCGGCATCCCAGGAGTTTCGGACCGATACTCCCACTCTGGGAGAGATTTTCAACGGGTTCACGGTCGGTGCGCTCAGGTCGGGGGAGTTCGCATCCGAAGAGGAGATCTTCACTGCACTCACGCCCGATGATCCGTTTTACGACGAGCCGGTGTTGACCGGCGCCGAGCGTCCCGGTGATCTCCTGAAGTCGAAGAAGGTGGATGTACTGTTCACCGGATACAAACCGGGACAGCTCGACGCCTACAAGATCATGTACGTTACAACCGGAATCGACGGTTCGACGCCGGTGGTGAGCACCGGGATCATGATGATCCCGATCGACGGAACACCGGCATCGGAGAAGAAAGTCATCAGCTACCAGGAGGCCAACGACAGCGTCGGCGGCTACTGTCATCCGAGTTCGCACTGGACGGGCGGCGATCCGTTGGACGGCGCCTCCTGGTCGGCGTTGGGTCCGCTGGCACTGATGTTCGGAAAAGGCTATGCCGTAGTGATATCCGACGTCGGGAACAACGGAGACCGCGATCCTCACGGCGTCTTCGCGGGCAAGTTCGCGGGGCACGCGCAGTTGGATGCTGTGCGTGCAGCATTTCAGGTGCAGGATTCCGGGCTGAATCCTGAGGCGGAGATTGCGTTGTTCGGAATCGCTGGTGGTGGAGTCGGTACTGCATTCGCCGCCGAATCTGCGCAGTCCTACGCACCGGAACTCGACATCGTCTCGACAGTCCTCGAGGGAATGGTGATCAAGCCCCGAACATTCATGGAGACAACAGATTCCTCGGTCGGTGCCGGCTTCGGATTTGCGACGCTCCTTGGCCTCGAACCCTGGTACCCCGAGATGAAGTTGAACGACAAGCTCAATCCCGTGGGCCGAGCGATTGCCGACGTGTACCGGGATGAGTGCCAGATGCCGGCGTACTTCACGCTTCCGTTCGTACCGCTGGCGAGCCTTTTCGAGCCGGGAATCGATCCGACCACAGAACCCAGCTTCCAGCGCGCGTACGACGACAACGTATTGGGTCACGGTGCTCCGGCGTCGAAGGTATTGATAGCTTCGTGCGCAAAGGACGACTCCCCGATGTCACTTGTGCCGGCAGCTGATGCGCGAGAACTGGCGGACACGTACAGAAGCCGAGGGACGGACGTGAGCTATCAGCCCACGGACTGCAGTATGGATCGCGCATTCACGGATCCATACGGTTGGGGAACTGATCTGTTCGGAATGCAGACGATCGACTGGATAGCCCACAATTTCGACAACTGAGTGAAACTATCCGGTGACAGCGAGACGCAAACTCTGATGGCGGCGCACGAACATGCTGGGGACCCAACGTGGTGGGGATTCGGAATCGATTGTGACGTGCGAACTGTTTTCGAGAAGGACTGCGATCGCGGTCTTTGCTTCCAGACGAGCCAGCGCGGCCCCGACACAGAAATGTGCTCCTTTACCGAAGGCGAAATGCGCTCGGGGATTGACCCTGTCGAGGTTCATCACCTGTGGTTCGGTGAATGACTCAGGATCGCGGTTCGCCGAGCCCCACAGCAGTATAAGGTGACTGCCGGCAGGTAGCGCCACGTCGCCGAGTGTTGTGTCCGCGTTGACATGTCGGTGATGTCCGCGAAAGGGTGACTCGAGTCTGAGCGTTTCTTCCAGGAACGCGCCCACGAGTAGAGGGTCCTCGCGCAGCTGCGTCTGTATCGTGGGGCGCTCGGCGAGCAACCGTGCAGAGTTGGCGATCAGTCCGGCGGTCGATTCGCCACCCGCACCGACGAGTTGCACCAACATCAGCACGGCCACGTCTTCGCTGAGTTCGCCTGCGTCACAGCAACGGACGAGGTCTCCGAGTAGATCATCCACCGGGTGAGCCCGTGCCTCACGAAATTTGCTGTAGAGGTACCCGGTGAGTTCGGCCGCCGAGGTGACGACGCCTGTCAACCGTTCTGCGGTCACGATGCCGCTGAGAAGTTCGGTGCTGTCGTACGACCACGTCAGCAATTGGGGGACGTCGAGTGCCGGCAGGCCGATCAGTGTGGCAACCATCTGTAGAGGCAGCGTGTCCGCTACCGACGCGACCCATTCGATACGTCGACCGTCGAAGCCGTTGTCCCACAACTGCTGCGTGTACGCGAGCATCGTCGGCTCGAGTGCTCGGATACGTTTGGCGACCAGTGTCGGCAAGACAAGTTTGCGCTGGTGTTGATGGTCGGGCTCGTCGGCAGTCGCGAGAACGTGAACAGCTTGGCCGCCGCCGTTCATGTCGAAGGTCACGGCCGAACCGTCCGGTGTTCGAACCAGCACGCCGGTGAGGTTGTTGGAGAAGTCGTCGGTACGGGAAACGGCTTCTGTGACCAATTCCCACGTGGACACCAGATAGAAGTCGGTATCGGGTATTCGATACACGGGGTGCTCGCGCCGGAGTACGTCGTATAGCGGGTACGGGTCGTCGATGTTCGACGGCAGGAAAGGGTTGATGTCGAGCGTCGATGGTGTCACGAAGGGAAGATTTCACGGACAGGAAGGAGAAGTCAACAGATGGAAAAGGTCTCTGAACTGGTATTTTGTCAAAATCTCACGCACGTTGGGCCTTCCATGCTTCTCCCTGGTCAGAGGCCCACCGCCTTCCTTGGCATAGAGATTTCTGATTGAATCTGTCTCAGAGTGAGACGAGGTGACGGAGAGTGACCGGTGCAAACGAGCGTCGCGCCGCGGACTGGCTGGCCGGAGGTAACCGCAGTGAACTCGCAACCGAGCGCATCTTCGCGGCTGCGGCGGAGCTGATTCGAGAACGGGGATTCGATCGGTTCAACGCCGACGACGTCGCTGCCCGCGCAGGCTGTTCGAGAGCAACGCTCTACCGCTACGTAGGTGGCAAGTCCGCGATCCGCGAGGGGTTGTTGTCACGAGGCGCGGCATCCGTGGCGAGCCAGGTCGCGACTGCCGTCGAATCACTGCACGGCGACGAGCGCATCGTGGAGTCGATCCTCGTCGCCGTCGACGCGATCAGATCCGACGCTGCCATGAGCCACGGTCTTGCGGCAGCGCGGGCCAACGGAATCGACGAGTATCTCGTGTCCTCGCCGTTGCTGCCGCGTACTGCGCTGGAACTTGCGGGCTTGGATCCTGAAGGTCAAGAGTCGCAGTGGGTGGTTCGGATCGTGTTGATGCTCTTGGCATGGCCTCTCGCAGACAGGGCCGCCGAACGACGGATGGTCGAGTCGTTCATCTACTCCTGAGCGGGATTCCGTGTTCGTGAACGGTGCATCGGATCGTCGCTGCTGTAGACGGTTCGGTTCATTGCTTCATTCCTCGGCTCGGTACTCTGAGCTTGTCCGCTGCCGCGAAGGAGAGAGTCACGATGGTCGTACGCAGGCCCCGCGACCGTAAGCAGCAGATTCTTGCGGCTGCAGGTGAGCTTTTCCGTGAGCACGGTTATCACAACGTGTCTGTCGCTCAGGTGGCCGCTGCAGTTGGAATCACGGCACCTGCGCTCTATCGGCACTTCAAGAACAAGCCGGATCTCCTTTACGCCGCGGTCAACGCAGGCATCGAATCGCTCTACGATCGGGTCGCAGGTGCCGAGGATCTGAAAACACTGATCACCGAACTTGCGGCATCGGTGTCCAAACGTCGGGGTCTGTCGCTCCTGTGGCAGCGAGAGGCACGCTATCTGCCTGACAAGCAACGTGAGGAAATGCGTTCGACCCTCAAGAGTGCAGCTTCGCGCGATGCAGCGCTGATCCGAATTGAGCGTCCCGACCTCGACGAGGAAGACAGCTATCTGCTCGCCTGGGCTGTCATCGCAGTCTTCAACAGTGTGTCTTCGCATCGAGTGTCCTTGCCGAGGCGTCAGATGGAACTGCTGCTTGTCGAGTTGGCAGACCGCGCTGCATACGCGGAACTGGGTCGCTCAGAAGTGAAAGTCGTGGCGGCAACGGGTCACCTGCCCGTTGTGATACCCAGACGTGAACTCTTGTTGACCGAAGCAATTCGGCTGTTCGACGAGCGTGGATATCAAGCAGTCAATACCGAGGACATCGGTGAGGCTGCAGGGACGACAGGCCCGAATGTGTACAACCACTTCGATGCCAAGATCGACCTGCTGATCTCTGCGGTCTCGAGGGGCGGCGAGCGTCGCCGGCTCGGCGTTGCACAGGCTCTCGGCGCCGCAACCGGCCCGGAGGACGCGCTGTCCGGATTGCTTGCCGCACATATCGATTTCGCGATCAACGAGCGTCATTTGATCGGGTTGTTGATCAGCGAACTCGACCAATTACCGGACAAGTTCCGCCGCACGTGTGAACAGAATCAACGTGAGTACGTCGCGCTATGGGTCAAGATGCTCGAAGAAGTCCGTCCGGGCCTCGAGTCCGCCACCGCCAGGATCACCGTCAATGCCACTTTGACAGTTGTGGAGAACGCCGTCCGAATCGGCCGGCTTCGCCGTCGCGACGACCTGTCGGACAGACTCTTCGAGATCGGCTGCGCCCTGCTGCTGGGCGCATGAAAAATTCGGGTAAGCGCCACGGGCGGCGGATCGACTCACGAAACTGATCGGAGACGTCATGCGTTTCGACGCAACAGAACTGACGATCGAGGAGCTTGCTCTTCAGGCTGAAGTGCGGGAGTACCTCGACAAGCGACTCACCCCCGGTACCTACTCGCTCGGACTCGGGATGGCCGGAGCGGTGGATCCGGTGTTCTCGCGAGATCTGGGTCGACGTGGGTGGCTCGGCATGTCGCTGCCGAAGGAATACGGCGGGGGCGGACGGTCAGCAGTGGATCGACTGGTCGTCGTCGAAGAACTTCTCGCGCGGGGAGCGCCGGTCGGCTATCACTGGATCGGAGACAGACAGTCGGGTCCGAGCATCGCCGCCAACGGCACGGAAGAACAGAAGCGGTACTTCCTTCCCGGTATCGCGAGCGGTGAGTTCTCGTTCTCGATCGGGATGAGTGAGCCCGACTCGGGTTCGGACCTGGCATCGGTGCGCACTCGCGCCGAACGTGTCGATGGTGGCTGGAAAGTCAACGGCACCAAGATCTGGACCACCGGCGCCTTCCATGCCACACACATACTCGCCCTGCTTCGAACCTCGGCAGACAAGCACAACGGACTCACTCAGCTGATCGTCGATCGCGACAGCGAGGGTCTGACCGTCTCACCCATTCCGTTCATCGACGGTAGTGAGGACTTCTGCGAGGTGTCGTTCCAGGATGTTTTCGTGCCGGATTCGCGTCGCCTCGGAGACGTCGGAGCGGGCTGGGGACAAAACACCGGTGAACTCGCACTCGAGCGAGGTGGCGTCGACCGTTGGATGTCGCTGATGCCGGTCCTCGAGAACTTCGCGGCCAACCAAGCAGCGCAAGGCGGTCCAGCTGCTCTCGCCGATCTGGGCTCGATTACCGCACGCTGCTGGGCTTTTCGCGGGATGTCGCTGTCCATCGCACGGATGGTCGACGCCGGTCGCTCGCCGGTCACGGAGGCCGCGCTGATCAAGGAGATGGCAACACGCTTCGAACAGGACTGTGTTGCGACCGTCGCGCGGCACCTCGGCCGGGCTCCGGACCTTGCATCCGACGATCCGTACGAGTCGCTGCTCGCCCGGGCCGTGCTGGTGGCGCCGTCGTGGTCGATTCGCGGCGGTACCAACGAAATTCTCCGCACCGTGATCATGAAAGGGTTGGACCGATGAATTCGGGGTCACAGATCAACGCGAACACATTCGACGCCGACCTCGAATCGATGGTCGAGCAATTTTTCGCCGAGAAGTCCGGCATCGAGGTGGTAGCGCAGGCGGAGATCGGCGGTCTGCCCGCCGGATTATGGAGCGCGGCAGTCGAACTAGGGTTACCTCTGGTCGGTCTTCCCGAATCGGTTGGTGGTTCCGGTGGCTCGCTCCTCGACGCCGTGACTGTCCAGCGCGCGGCGGCGAGGCACGCTGCGCCGCTGCCGCTCGCCGAGACGTACCTCGCGGGCAGGCTGGCAACAGCGGGCGGGTTACCCGTGCCCTCCGGAATCGCAACGGTCGCCCCGGGTTCGCCGCGCGACGATGTGCGCCGGACCGACGACGGTGTCCTCTCGGGAACCTTTCACGACGTGCCGTGGGGTAGCGCTGCATCAGTGCTGGCAGCAGTTCTCGGTGATCGCGTCGTACTCCTTGACATCTCCGACGCCGAGATCGGTGGCGGGACGGATCTTGCGGGGCAAGCGCGTGAGAGCCTGACGTTCTCCGAAGCGCGGACCATTGACGGCGACAACCCGGTCGATGCCCGGATTCTCAGCAAGCTCGGCGCGTTCTTGCGCTCGGTGCAGATGTCGGGAGCGATGGAGTCGGCGTCGACGTTGACCCGGCGCTATGTGTCCGACCGGGTGCAATTCGGTAGGCCCGTCGCGCAGTTTCAAGCAGTCCAGCAGCATATCGTGACGCTTGCTCAGATGGCTTCGATGTCCACGCTGGCCGTCGATCGCACTGCACATGCACTCATCAGAGGCGACGCCGACTTCGAAGTGAGCGCAACCAAATTGGTGGTTTCGCAGAATGCGCTCGTGAGCGTCCGCGCCGCCCACCAGGCACACGGTGCAATCGGCATGACCCGCGAATACCGATTGCAACAACTGACGCGTCGACTGCACGCCTGGCGATCGGAGTTCGGCGACGAAATCGCGAGTGCGACGCAACTAGGAGAGGCCGTAGCGGCGTCGCCGTCACTGCACCGCTTGATCACCGACCCAGAACCGACATTGAAGCTGTAATCCTGACCGTCGTAAAGGATTACGTTGCGTTGCAACGAAGATCGCGCTTCAGCACCTTGCCTGCTGCCGACAGCGGCAATGCATCGACGAATTGGAAAGTGCGCGGAGATTTGTATCCGGCTATCAGCGTTTTCACGTGAGCGCGCAGTTCGTCGGCGTCGGCGTCGAAACCATGCCGAAGGACGACCACGGCATGGACACGCTCGCCCCACTGGGCATCGGGCAGACCGATCACGGAACAGGCCGCGACGGATTCGTGTTGTGCCAGAGCGTTTTCGACCTCGGTGGAGTAGACGTTCTCGCCACCGGTGACGATCATGTCCTTGATGCGATCGACGATGAACAGGTAACCGCGGGCGTCGAGGTATCCGGCGTCGCCGGTATGCATCCACCCGTCGCGGAGCACTTCTGCGGTCTCCTTCGGTTTGTTCCAGTAGCCGAGCATGACGTGGCTGCCGAACGTGACGATTTCGCCCACCTTGCCGGGTGGGAGTTCCGAGCCGGCCGGGTCGACGATTTTCACCTCGCAATGAGGGAGCGCGCGACCAGCGCTGCGGAGGAGATCACCACCTTCGAGGTGATCGGCTGGACTCAGCATGCTGATGTGCGCGGTTTCAGTCATCCCGTAGCCCTGAGCGAAGGAACTGTTGGGGAACATTTGCATGACCTGCCCGAGAAGCGTCGGAGATATGGGCGAAGCGCCGTATCTCAGGATCCTGACGCTGGACAGATCGTAGGTGGTTGCGTCTTCGCCCGTTTCGTTTTTGTGGGCGACCAACATCTGGAGCATTGTCGGCACCAGACCCACGGTTGTCGGGCGATAGCGGTCCACGGCCTCGAGGAACGTCCGTGGGCTGAAGTTCGCTACGAAGACCTGGGTTCCACCCATCAGCGACTGAGCCAACCATCCGACGATCCCGGCAATGTGAAACAGAGGGTTCACCGCGAGGTTCGTTCCGTTGCTGATTGCCACGCCGCCTGCCGCGAGAGTGCCCAGCGCCGAGGTCATCAGCGCTTGATGGCTGATCATCACGCCCTTCGGCACTCCGGTGGTCCCGCCGGTGTAGAGAAGTAGTGCAAGCGTGTCGCCGCCGACGCGCAGATCGTCGACCGGAATCGCCTCCGCGATCACCTGTTCGTAGTCGAGCATTCCGTCCGGAACTCGGTCGTTGCCGCAGTAGACGACAGTGGTCAGGCCTGGACACGCCTCGCGAAGGGTAGATCCGACGGAAGCAAAATTCTCGTCCACGAGTAATACCGTCGACCCTGAATCTTCCAGGGCGTATGTGATTTCCGCCGTGCTCCAGCGAGAATTGACCGGACTGGCCACTGCTCCGAACCACCAGCAGGCCAGGAGCGCCTCGTGGTAGTAGTCGGAGTTCGATGCCAAGATCGCGACTCTGTCACCGGTGCGCAGGCCTAACGTCTGCAGCCCGCCCGCGAGCCTCTTGATCCGGTCGACCGATTCGCGAGACGTGCGCACTCGGCCATCGGAGATCGTCATCACCGCTTCGGGCGACGCTCGTAGGGATCGGTGAACGAATTGAGTCAGCTGCATGCGATTCCTCCTGCGAGTGTGCGGCGAGTGCTCTGACTCGGATCAGTTCCGGCACTGATGCTATTGGCCTGACAATTGCCCTCACTCACCGCCTGAAATCATGCCCCACTCCGGTGCAATCTAGACGATTGTCCAGTTAACTCTGACGATTCCATCCTGCCGTGGGGTGATTTCTGCGAGAGTGTCGAACATGCGAGCAATCCTGGTAGCCGGTATGAGTGCGTTCGTGGCGGTCGTCTCGGCGCCCTCTGCCGGCGCCGAAACGACTACGAACCAAGTGCGCTCGTTTTCCGAGACCACGTCAGTCGGGGTCCACAATTCCTACGAGAAGGCGACGTTTCCGTACTTCGCCGACGCTTTGGATTCCGGGGCGTCGTTGCTCGAGCTGGACCTGTGGACCAACGGGGGCGGTCCGGACTGGCGTGTGTCGCACATGAATCCGGTGGTGAGCGACAGCAACTGCGTCGGCGCTCAGGACGCATCCGGGTTGCGAAGCGGTCTACGAGATCAGGGATTCCGTGGATGCCTGGCAGATATGCGGGCGTGGCACGAGGCCAATCCCGAGCATCCGCCCGTGATGATCAAGTTGGAAATCAAGGACGGGTTCACTGCCGGGTACGGACGTGGGCCCGCGGATCTCGACGCCCTGATTCTCGGGACTCTCGGAGACGCGGTTTTCACGCCGGCCGATTTGATGGGGGAGTCCTACTCCACCCCGGATGCCGCCGTCACCGAGCGTGGATGGCCGAGCACCTCCGAAATGACCGGGAAATTTCTGTTCGAGCTGATACCGGGAACGATCGAGGAGGGAAACCCTATCGATACGGAGTGGACGGACCGGCAGTATGCGACGCACCTGCGAGATCTGTCCTCCGCCGGGCTCGTCGAACTCGGCGCCGCCTTTCCCGCTGTTCACCGTGCATCACCGGGAGACCCACGTCTCGACCGCTATACCGACCCGGGGATCCGTCCGTGGTTCGTGATTTTCGACGGCGACGCTCTCGACTACACCGCCGGAGTCGTGGATCCGAGTTGGTACCACGATCGCGGCTACCTGCTCGTCATGACCGACGCGCACAAGGTCGCTCCGCAGATCGACGGAACCCATGCCACCGAAACCGAGGCGAGCGAGCGTCTCGACCTGTTGGCCGGGCAGCACGCAAGTTACATCACCGCGGACTGGTCGAGGTTGCCGAACGTACTGTCCACCGTGGTGCCGCGTCGGTGATTTTCGAATGGCCGGATCGTGAAGAGCGAGATCTGACGGGCGGCAATTCTCAGGAGCAGGGTGCAGGATGGGTTCATGCGCACTGTCACGTGGAATCCCGAAGTCTACGGCCGCTATTCGGGTGAGCGGTCACGCCCGTTCGTGGACCTGGTGTCACGGGTGGCCACCGAAGACCCGACGCGGGTAGCCGACCTCGGCTGCGGATCAGGCACCCTGACCGCGATGCTCGGGGAAAGATGGCCGGACGCCTCGGTATCCGGATTCGACTCGTCTCCCGAAATGGTCGCGCAGGCCCCTACAGACCTACCGGGAAACGTCACCGTCGAGTTGGGGGACATCATGTCCTTCGACGCCACCGGTTACGACGTGGTCGTCAGTAACGCTGCATTGCAGTGGGTTCCGAGCCATCGCGAGCTGATCGACCAGTGGACGGACACCCTGGAATCCGGATCGTGGCTGGCGTGGCAGGTGCCGGGTAACTTCGATGCTCCGTCCCATGCGCTCATGCGAGATCTCGCGGAATCAGCGGAATGGAGTGAGCGACTGGGTGGCGTCCTACGCGGCCCGGAAGGCGTCGACAGTCCAGTTCAGTACGCGCAGCGTCTCCAAGAACACGGATTCGACGTCGACGCCTGGGAGACGACGTACGTACACGTGCTGGCAGGTGCCGACCCGGTGCTCGGATGGGTACGGGGGACGGGGTTACGGCCCGTGCTCGACGTTCTCGGCGAAGCTGACGCTCCGGAGTTCGAGCGTCAGTATTCCGATCTGCTGAGGGAGGCCTACCCCGCAACAGCCGCCGGAACGCTCTTTCCGTTCCGGCGGGTGTTCTGCGTCGGACACAAACGGTAACTACTCGGCTGGGTTGCGGTCAGCCGATCACTGCGCGGTGACAAAGCCTTCCGAGACCAGCCAGTCGCGGGCCACGTCCGCCGGCTCCTTGCCGTCGACGTCGACCTGCCGGTTGAGCTCGGTCATCACCTCGTTGGTCAGTCGCTCCGAGATCGGTGCCATGACTTCTGCTACCTGCGGATGTGCTTCCGCGAAGTCCTTTTTCATCACCAGTGCCGGATTGTATTTCGGGAAGAACTGGAGATCGTCGTCGAGCAGAACGAGATCGAGTGCGATGATGCGACCGTCGGTGGTGAACACCTCGCCGAACTTGCACTGATCGCCATCGGCTGTCGCCTGGTAGATGATGCCGGTCTGCAGGATCTGGCGTTGGGCACGAGAGGCGTCGAAACCGTATTTCGCTGCCAGGCCGGGATATCCGTCCTGGCGGACGTTGAACTCGGTCTCGACGCACGTCACCGCAGCTCCGGGATCGGATTCGACCAACTTCGCGTAGTCGGAAACGGTCTTGACACCGGTCTTCTCAGCGGTCTCCTTGCTCATCGCCAATGCATACGTATTGTTCATCGGCGCCGGATCGGTCCACACCATGTCGTTCGCAGCAAGGTCCGCATCGCGGACGGCCTCGAACTGCGCCTGCGAATCGGGAAGCGGTGTCTCGTTGCCGAGGTAGTTGATCCAGCCGGTTCCGGTGTATTCGTACGCAAGATCGATCTGGCCGTTCAACTGTGCGTCACGGGTGCTGTTCGAGCCCTGGATGTTCGTGAGATCTCGAACATCCGCGCCCGCAGCGGCCATCGCGAATTCGATGACGTACCCGAGCACGATCTGCTCGGTGAAGTCCTTGGAGCCGACGGTCATCTTCACACCCTCGAGCTCCGGAACTGGCTCGATGCTGCCGGGGCCGACGGCCAGGGGCAGTGCGCCACCGGACTCGAGACCACACGAAGCGACAAGTGTGAGGCCGATCGTGGCAACCGCGAGTTTCCAGCCCGACGTTCTGGTGATCGAAGTCTTGGTCATCGCAATCCCTTGGGCCCGAGATAAGTTTCGGCGAGCGCGCCGAGCCAGTCGATCAGCAAGGCCAGCGACACCGCCAGTACGGCACCGACAACGAGGGTGACGTTGTCGCGGAGCTTGTATCCGGTGTCGATCAGAATGCCGAGTCCGCCGGCACTGACCAGGAAGCACAGCGTCGCGGTACCGACGGCCAGAACGAGCGAAGTACGCAGTCCTGCAAGGATGTACGGGACGGCCATCGGGAACTCGAGTTGACGCAGGACCGTGAGCGAAGACATTCCCTGCCCGCGCCCGGCATCGATCAAGGTCTTGTCCACTTGCTGGTAGCCGAGGATGGTGTTGCGCAGCACCGGAAGCAACGAATAGAACGCGATGGGAAACACGCCGATCCAGAAGCCGGTCGTTCTTGTCGCGAGATAGAACAGCACGAGCAGGCCGATGGCAGGCGCTGCGGCTCCGATGTTGGCTATTCCCACGAAGAACGGTGCCAGGCGGGTGAATTTCGGCCTGGTCAGCAGGGTTCCGAGTGGAACCGCGATGGCGACGACGATGATGACCACGGCGGCGGTGATCAGTACGTGCTGCCAGGTCAGAGTGACGATGTTGTCGAGGTTGATGCTCGCCTTCTGCGTCGCGTTGAGATCTCGGCTGAATGCCCAGATCAACACGCCCGCAACCAGGATCAGGACGATGACCGGCTGCACATACAGTCGCATCCGTTCAGCACGGCGCGTGGCGGCGTTCTCGGCCGCACCCAGATCGGGGGCGTCCGGTTCCATCTCAGGCGCGGAGACGCGCTCCTCTGTCGTGGCAGTCATGTTCAACCCTCGACGTTCTCGGTGTCTGGCTCTTCGTCGTGGTCGTGCGCATGCTCCTCGCGCATTTCGGAAAGATGGCTGACCAGTGTGTCGATGGTGATGAGACCGACGTACTCGCCACGCCGTCCGGTGACCACGGTGGACGCATTGCTCTCTGCGAGAAGAGCTTCCAACGCATCCTGCAGGGTGGACTGGATGGACACGGCTTCGCCGATCTCGTTACCGACACCTCGAAGAGTCGACGCATGGGCGAGGTGGCCGGGCGAGACCCAGCGAAGCGGCCGTCCGCGCTGATCGAGAATCAGGGCCCACTTCCACTTACGCGCTGCGAGTGCGGTTCTCAAATCATCGACCGAATCGGTTTCGCGGGCGGTGAGGCACTGCTTGAGTTTGATCTGGCGCACGCGTGTCAGGGTCAGCTGCTTGAGCGAGGCGTCCGCCCCGACGAATCCGGCGACCATGTCGTTTGCGGGATTGGCGAGAATCGCTTCCGGAGTGTCGTACTGCATGATGCTGGACTGATTGCCCAGCACGGCAATACGGTCACCGAGTTTGACTGCCTCGTTGAAATCGTGCGTGACGAAGACAATGGTCTTACCCAACTCCGACTGCAGACGCATCAGTTCGTCCTGGAGCAGGCCGCGGGTGATCGGATCGACGGCACCGAAAGGTTCGTCCATCAACAGCACCGGAGGATCGGCAGCCAGCGCCCGCGCCACGCCCACACGCTGTTGCTGCCCGCCGGACAATTGGCGAGGGTAGCGGTCGCGATAGGTATCGGGATCGAGGCCTACGAGGTCGAGCATCTCGTCGGTGCGCGCTGCGATACGTTTCTTGTCCCAACCGATCAGACCCGGGACAGTCGCGACGTTCTTCGCAATCGTGAAGTGCGGGAACAAGCCTGCCTGCTGGATCGAGTACCCGATGCCACGGCGGAGCTTGTCCGGGTCGATCGACAGCGCGTCCTTGCCGTCGATGGTGATCTTGCCGGAGGTAGGTTCGATCAGGCGGTTGATCATGCGCATCGTCGTCGTCTTGCCGCAACCCGAAGGTCCGACGAAGACCACGATTTCACCGGCCGGAACAGTCAGCGAAACATTGTCCACCGCTGCAGCTTTCTGGCCCGGGTACCGCTTGGTGACGGACTCCAGGACGATCTCGACCCCGGATACCTTCTGATCTGTGGATACGTCAGACGGAATGGTTTCAGTCATTGCAGCCCCTTCGAAGTAGTGAGACGACCGATGACGACGTAGATTCCGTCGAGAATCAGAGCGAGAATGACGATCAGTACGGTGCCGACCAGCGCTTGCGGAACAGCATTCGGGCTACCGACACGCGAGAGTCCGGAGAAGATCAGGTTTCCCAGACCAGGACCTTTGGCGTACGCCGCGATGGCGAGGATGCCCATGAGCATCTGTGTACTGACCCGCATGCCGGTGAGGATCGACGGCCACGCGATCGGTAGCTCGATTCGACTCAGTACGTGCATGCGATTCATTCCGACACCGCGGGCTGCGTCCGTGATCGCCGGGTTGACTGCATCCAGACCGATGATCGTGTTCCGAATGATCGGGAGCAGGGCATACAAGATCAACGCGGTGATCGTGGGAGCGACGCCGAGACCGAGAATCGGAATGAGCAGTCCGAGGAGGGCGAATGAAGGAACCGTCAGGATCGTGCTGGCCAACGCCGTAGCGATGGAGGATCCCGCCGGGCTCCGGTAGACGAGAATACCGATGATCACGGCGGCAATCGTCGCGATGATCACGGACTGGATAACTGCTGAAACATGTAGGTACGAGTCGGTCATCAATTGTTGTCGTCGTGCAACGACAAAATCCCATAGGGCGCCCATATTTCCGAACCCACTTTCTTCGGACTTCTGCTCGCTCGAACGTCTTCCCTCGACACCGACCGGCGCACAAGGGCTTTCCCCGCAGCCTCCGTAGGCCGAGGGGTTTCCCTCGACTGTCGTCCAAAAACTGAGATACTGCAACTAATTCCGATTGCAGCGTGTCGGATGTTGTTCTGGACGTGAGATTTTGCGAGACGCGGGTATGTACCCACTGCGAGCAGAGTTGAAACGCGCTGGAGATGGCAAAGCGGGAGAGTTCCGCAGAACTCTCCCGCATTGCTTGATTTGTCCGAATTGGCCTCAGGCCCAGCTGAGCGCATCCTCATCGGAGAGGCGCGGCAGACGATCGAACCAGGGGTTCTCACCGGGATGGCCGATGTTCACCACGAGGATCGTCTTGAAACGTCCGTCTGCGAAGAATTCGCCGTCGATGCCGTCGGCGTCGAACCCGGCCATCGGGCCGGCGACCAGACCCTGTGCGCGAATCGCGAGGATCACATAGCCGGCCTGAAGTGCGGCATTGAACCGACTCGTCGAACTGGCGGCAGCCTCGTCGGATTCGAAGTAGTCCTTCATCTCCGGGCGAATGGGGAACAGGTTGGGGATGTGCTTGTAGAACTCGGTGTCCACCGCCAGAACGGCAACTGCAGGAGCGGCCTCGGTCTTGGCTTTGTTGCCGTCTGCCATGTGCTCGACGAGGCGTGCTTTGCCTTCCTCGGTACGGACGAACAGCACACGTAGCGGATTGGTGTTGGCCGCGGTCGGTGCCCACTTCGCGAGCTCCCAGATCGCAGTCAGTTCGTCGTCGGTCACAGGTTCGTTCGAGAAGGAGTTGGCGGTGCGAGCCGCAGTGAAGAGGAGTTCGCGGCCGGCTTCGTCGAGTTGCTGGGCGGTGAATGGCGTGGCTGCGTCGAGAGACATCGGGGGTTTCCGTTCCGTGGTAGCTCGACCGAGCATCACCCGGTAAAGCTAGTTGCTAGTAAAAAAATAGTGCCTACGGATACGTTAGCACTGTGGCTAGGATGGTGGGGTGGCAAGCAAGAGCGAAGCGGGACACGAGCCCCGCGCATGTGACGGGGCTCTGGCCCGCGCGTTCGGCTTCCTGGGCAAACGGTGGAACGGCGTCATTCTCGGCACGCTGCTGAACGGGCCGGCGGGATTCTCCGAACTCAAGCGCGCGGTGGGCGGGATCAGTGATTCGGTGCTCTCGGAACGCCTGACGGAGTTGGCAGGGGCAGGCCTGGTGACGAGGAGCGTCGATGCAGGTCCGCCCATCGCCGTGGAGTACGAACTCACAGCGTCGGGGCAGGCGCTGCTCCCCGCTCTCAGTGAACTGACAACGTGGGCCGCCGAAAATCTGCCACCCGAGAGTTGCTCGAACTGAGCGCTCGCTAGGACGCCGGCGCCGCGACCGCGTGGGTCGCGCTTCTGTGGGACGAAATCTCGTAGGAAGCGACGAAACATCTACGCAACGTAGATGCAACGTAACCAAAACTAGTGTTCTGGATCACACAGTGTTCGTGTGGTCGAGAGGCCTTTGGTCACGAATCTGTGGGCAGAACGGGTCCTGGTTCGCTACCGGTGGTGGATGAGGACAAGGTTCCGCGGGTTGAGCACACAGCTCGCGGAACCGCCCCACCACACGCCCCGACGAGGGCACCGGCCGACAGGAGTTCAGGTGTCCGTAGTTGCGGAAGTCTCGGCGATCGATTTCGCGGAGACCGAATTCGATTGGGCGCAGCGATCGACGCTGATTCGTGAAGTCGACCCACTCGTTCCGGGGCCACCATCCTTGGCGATGTGTCTGAGCGAGCCGACGCGCGGACTGGTCGACATCGCTTCACTGCTTCTCGCGGCTCCTTGGTTGCTTCGATCGCCGCGTGGGGACGGGCATCCGGTCCTCGTTCTCCCCGGATTGCTGACTTCGGACGTTTCGACTCTCGCCTTGAGGACATACCTCAGCTTTCTCGGATACCGGGTTCACGGTTGGAATCTGGGTCTGAACACCGGTCCGACGGCGACGGTGGTCGACGGACTGCCTGCCGCATTGGCCGAGGTAGCAGATCGATACGAGCAGAAGGTGTCGGTAATTGGCTGGAGTCTGGGCGGTATCTACGCTCGAAAGCTGGCGAGGGACCTGCCGGATTCGGTGCGTCAGGTAGTGACACTGGGAAGTCCTTTCGGTCTCACCAGTCTGGAGCAGACGAGAGTCGGATCTCTCTACGCTCGTTTGTCCGGCAATCACGCGATACTGCCTCCGGTCGACGGCATCGAATCCGAACAGGGATCGCCTATTTCCGTTCCCGCCACGTCGGTCTACTCCAGGCACGACGGTATCGTTCCATGGCAAGCGTGCTGTGAAACCTCGGCAGGCCTGTCGGAAAGCATTGCGGTGCAAGGCAGTCACATGGGGTTGACCCACAACCCGTCGGCGTTGTGGACCGTTGCCGATCGTCTGGCGCAGGACGTCGACAACTGGCAACCTTTTGCGGCTCCGAAACGGCTTCGACGCATGTTTCCCTGCTGAGGTGCGAGGCTGAGGTCCGAGGCCGGGGTGTGGGGGAGAACCCTGAGTCAGACGCGGGGACGGACTCGTACCTGAGGACACACCGCGTCGGAAAAGATGGGTCCATGGCCTGATGCGCACAGGTGGATCGGCAGCGGATAGTGGAGGTCGACGCGGATGAACCGCGAGTTCCGTTGAAAGGAAACAACACATGACCTCCCCGATGAATACCCGCAAGCTCACCCGCGCCCGCTCGGGAGCAATGTTCGGTGGGGTGTGCGCCGGAATCGCTCGGTACTTCGGTTGGAAGTCGTCGACTGTCCGCTTGCTGTTCGTACTCTCGTGCCTGCTGCCCGGCCCGCAGTTTCTGATCTACATCGTGATGTGGATTTTCATTCCTCGTGAGCAGATCTGACCGAACCGCTCAACGGCGGCGGTCTTTCAGGCATTGCTTGGCCTCGTGCAATTCTTCCGAACTCAGTGGAGGAAGGGGCAGTGCGTCACGGTGCAGGCCCTCCGTGCGTAGGCCGTCGAGCATTACCGAGAGGTATCGACGCCACACGGTCGGGTTGACGGGCTGAGCAAATTCGGTGACTGCGCCCACCATGAAGATGAGGCCGAACAGGTCCGTCGGTACGGCGTCGGGGCGCAGCATCCCGGCCTCCTGGGCCCGGTAGAAGATCCTCTCGACCGACGGCTCGATGATGGATCGTTGGCATGCGACTTGCTCGCATCCCTCGTCGGTTCCGTTCAGGACGTCTTTGAGTCCGCGGTTGACCGACATACGGCTGCAGGCGAATTCGGCAAAGGTGACAAGTCCGTCCCACGGATCCGGATTGGCAAGTGACGCGTCCGCGGCCGCTGCCATGTCGGCGAAGTTCTGCTGGAAGACTCCGTCGATCAATTCTTCCTTGCTGGCGAACCGCCGATAGACCGTTCCGACGCCGACCCCCGCGCGCCGGGCGACGTCGTCGAGTGTGACGTCGATCCCTTCTTCGGCGAACAATTCACGTGCGGCGTCGATGATCAACTGCCGATTACGTGCAGCATCGGCGCGAAGGGGGCGCTCCATTGCGGTACTCATGTCCCCACTCTACCCGCCAAGTGGAGACAGCCTCTCCGTTTTCGTGTAGCGTTTTTGCTAACCGGAGAAGCCATCTCCGCATAGGTTGGGCGAGGGACTATGTCAGACATTGCTGAACGGACTGAATTCGAGCAGTCCTCAGCGCCTTCAGGGGACAACCACGCAAAGCGGTGGCTGGTTCTCGCGGTTCTGGGAATTGCGCAGCTGATGGTGGTCTTGGATGCCACCATCGTCAACATCGCGCTGCCTGCTGCGCAGCGCTCACTGGAGTTCGGTGATTCGGACCGCCAGTGGATCATCACGGCATACGCATTGGCGTTCGGCAGTTTGCTGCTACTCGGCGGTCGATTGAGCGACTTGTTCGGGCGCAGGCGAACTTTCATCGTCGGCCTGATCGGCTTCGCAGTCGCTTCCGCCATCGGTGGCGCAGCCGTCAACTTCGAAATGCTTGTTGCCGCTCGTGCCGGCCAAGGCGTATTCGGTGCGCTCCTTGCCCCGGCAGCCCTGTCGCTGCTGTCCGTGACATTCACGGATCCAGGTGAGCGTGCCAAGGCGTTCGGTATCTTCGGTGCCGTTGCCGGCGGTGGTGGCGCCATCGGACTGCTGCTCGGCGGCGCACTCACCGAGTGGGTCGACTGGCGCTGGTGCCTCTTCGTGAATCTCTTCTTCGCGGCGATCGCTCTGGTCGGAGCAGTCCTGTTGCTCGCGCCGCACACCAGTGACTCGCGACCCAAGCTCGACATCCCCGGAACGATCCTGGTGTCGATCAGCTTGTTCAGCATCGTCTTCGGATTCTCGAAGGCCGAGTCGGACGGGTGGAGTGCAACTCCCACTATCTCGTGGCTCGTTGCCGGCGTCGTGTTCATGGCGGCGTTCATCTACTGGCAGACCAAGTCCGAGCACCCACTTCTTCCGCTGCGGGTGGTCCTCGACCGAATCCGGGCTGGCTCGTACCTGGCGATCTTCCTTTCCGGCGCAGGCATGTTCGCAGTCTTCCTGTTCCTGACGTACTACATGCAGCTGATCCTCGGGTACAGCCCGATCATGACCGGCCTCGCATTCATGCCGATGGTGTTCGGAATCGTGACAGCGGCAACGCTTTCGACAGCGGTTTTGCTGCCGCGCGTCGGTCCGCGAGTGCTGATCGTGAGCGGAATGGTCATCGCGGCGATCGGAATGACGCTGCTGGCCCAGATTTCCGTGGACAGCACCTATGCAGTACACATTCTGCCGGGGCTCGTCGTCACCGGACTCGGCATGGGCAGCATTTTCGCCCCGTCGATGCAGGGAGCAACTTCAGGCGTGCATCACGAAGATGCCGGCGTCGCATCTGCCACGGTCAACACGATGCAGCAGGTGGGCGGCTCGATCGGAACTGCACTGCTCAGCACGATTGCCGCCTCGGCTTCTACCAACTATCTGGTGGGCCGCGAGATGAATCCGCTGACTCAGGCGCAGGCCGCCGTCGAGAGTTACACCACGACGTTCTATTGGGCCGCAGGCATATTCGCGGTCGGTGCGGTCTTGACCGGACTGGTTCTTCGGAGTGGACTGCTTCCGGATTCGCCGGAAGGTGAACCGGTAATCGCCCACTGACAGCAAATTTCGGGGTCGACGCCGCAATGGCGTCGACCCCGAAATCGACTCAGCAGTTCTTCCCGGGCGTTGCCTGAAACCGATGAAGGACGTGATCGAGTTGCTCGGAGGACAGCGCCGGCACGGGCAGTTCCCGATGGTCGGTGCGGGACGCGCAGAGTCCGTCGATCATGAACCCGAGTGCGCGGCGGTAAGCCTGAGGGGCCTCGTCGCCACCGAACTTCTGGGCCATCTTGACGACCTGCATGAGAAGTGGAATGTCGTTGACTTCGAAGTCGCTGCGCAGGGTGCCCTGTTCCTTGGCGCGATTGACAAGTACCGCAGTGTGTCGAGCGATCCCGGCGCGCGCGCGAGCGAAGGTGTCGGACGTGAAGCGTCCGTCCATCAGGAGATCGCCGAATCCGCGGTTGTCTGCCATGCGCAGAGAGATCACGTCGAGAAAGTAGACAAGACCTTCCCAGGCGTCGGGCATCTCTCGGGCGGTGGCGGCGATCGTTTCGATCTCGGAACACCGCGTGTCGAACAGTGCCTGGATCAGTTCGTCCTTGCTGGCGAAGCGGCGATAGACGGTGCCGACGCCGACGCCGGCGTGCTTCGCGACGTCTGCCAGCGTGGCGTCGAGTCCTTGGGCAGCGAACACCTCGCGAGCGGAGTTGAGGATGCGCTCGAGGTTGGCCTTGGCGTCGGACCGAAGGCGCGGCTGTGAGCAGTCGGCCGAGGTCCCCGCATGAGAAGCGTCGGGGTGTGTTGTCGGCATCCTCACAGTCTACGGCACTAAGCGGAATGATCGATTCCGTTAGTGCTATATTACTAAGCGGAACGTGTGGTTCCGATTGTCCGTATGAGAGAAGCCGATATGAGCACGTCTGACATCTGGGTCGGGAGCAATCCGATCTCGATGGTGGGTACGCGGAGTGCAGGTTTCGCGGCAACGAGGCTTCGCGCTCTTGCCGGCGACGGCGCCTTTGCTCAGCTCGTTCGTTTTGCCCTCGTCGGCGGAGCCAGCAACATCTTGTACTTTGCCGCTTTTCTGGCGCTGCGCGGTGACGGAGCGCTGGTCGCCAACGCAGTTGGTGCAGTCTTGAGCACCATTCTGGCCAACGAACTGCATCGCCGGCTCACCTTCCATGCCGCGGATCGCGTCAACTGGTTCACCGCGCAGTGGGAAGGCGGTGGACTCGCACTGGTCGGGTTGATCGCCAGTTCTGCCGCCATCAGTGCGCTCGGCTTCCTTCTCCCGGGCGCCGACGGGCTTCTTCAAGCCGGGCTTGTGATCGCCGTGAGCGGAATTGTCGGTGGCCTGCGATTCGTCGCCCTTCGCGGTTGGGTGTTCTGAGCGGTTCTCGAATTCGGATCGGACTCGGCTCGTAGGGAACACTGAGACCCATGAGCCTTTCGATAGCCGACTCCGGCATCCGTCTGGCTGTGCTCTGCATCGTCATGGCACTTGTCGCCACGCTCGTCTACCGATTCACCTATCTCGGTAGCGTTCGGGTGGTCCCCGGTGCCCTCGCTCGTGGCGCTCTTCAGTTGGCTGCGATTTCGTTGATCCTTGCCGCCGCCTTGGCTCACATCTGGTCGGCGCTCCTCGTGCTCGTCGGCATGTTCGTTGCAGCGTCTTTCACCGCGGCACGACGCTCGAACGCGGGGACGTCCGGAGTTTGGCTGACCATCGCGTTGGCGTCGGGAATCGGTGTGGTTCTGCCACTGATGCTGCTGTCCGGAGTGGTTCCGCTGCAAGGCGTCGCTCTGGTGCCGATCGGCGGCATTGTTCTGGGTGGCGCGATGACTGCAACATCGATGGCAGCCAAACGCGGACTCGACGCCGTCGACGACCGGTACGGGGAAGTGGAAGCAGCACTGAGCCTTGGATTTTCCCAACGCGATGCGCGGTGGGAGGTAGCCCGCACCGCTGCCTCCGATGCTCTGCTGCCTGGAGTCGACCAGACACGCACCGTCGGCCTCGTGACATTGCCCGGAGCCTTTGTCGGTGTGTTGCTCGCGACGGGATCGGCCGTTCAGGCCGGTGCTGTGCAAATTCTTGTATTGGCAGGGTTGTTGTTGGCACAAACCTGCTCGGTGGCCGTGGCGTTGGAACTCGTCGCCCGCGGTTTCGTCTTTCGAGGCCAAGCTGTCAGGCCTGCGCGAGTTCGTTGATCTTGTCGCTGCGAAGGACGCGGCCGGGAAGATCGGGGGTGTTTGCCGCGAGGGTGATCATTGCCCTGCCGATGTTTTCACTGGTGATCACGCTGCTGGGCCACACCCTGCGTAAGAGTGGGTGGAGAGGCACGGAGATTTGATACGACCGTGTCGATTCGTGAATCGTCCATGTATTCGACCAGCACTCGGTTGCCGACCATCACAACGGAACGGACTGGAGATCATCCGGCCGGAATGGCCAACTGAACGCTTGACCTGCAATTATGAGTCCATTTTGATCCGACTCGCGACTAAAGTCCCTACAAACCGGCTGGACGGTTGGCTGAAAATAGTTTTATGGACGAAGGAGTTGATGAAATACACGTTCTCGGATCGGAGTCCGCCGGTCGAATGGTAGAGGCGTCGGCGATCATCGTTCTCGGTGCGCTCTGTGCAGTAGTCGCAGGTTCGGGTGTGTTCTTTGTCGTCGGATCGATTGGTGGCTTCGCCCGATTGCTCTACCTGGTTGTTCGTGGTCCGCTCAACTCTTGCTCGGTACCGGCGTCGACTGTCGAGCTGGCGCCTTCGAGAACGTCATGTGGTCGTTGATGCTCCCGAACGTCGAGTGAAGACGATCAAGGATGTAGTTCTGACGCATGTTCCACGGTGACTTCGATCCCTGCTTCGGGAACTGTTCCACAGCACGCATGACGTACCCCGACGCCAGGTCCAGGATCGGCCGCTGGTCCATCTCTTCGCTCGCGTGCGGCACGCACTTCGAATAGCCGCGCTTGTCCATCTCCGTCAGCAGTCGGCAGACGTACATCGACGTGAGATCTGCTCGCAGAGTCCACGAGGCGTTGGTGTAGCCGACGCACATCGCGAAGTTCGGTACGTCGCTGATCATCATGCCCTTGTAGACGTAACGATCACCGAGGGTGACGGGTTCGCCGTCCACTTCGATCGACATCCCGCCGCACGCTTCCATCTTCAATCCTGTTGCAGTGACGATGATGTCAGCTTCGAGTTCGCGACCTGACGCGAGACGAATTCCGGTCTCGGTGAAAGTGTCGATGCGATCGGTCTCGATCGAGGCCTTGCCCGATCGGAGGGCTTTGAACAAATCGCCGTCCGGTACGACGCACAAGCGTTGATCCCAGGGATCGTAGGTGGGTGTGAAGTGAGGATCGAGTGGGATCTCTTCCGGGAGTTGGCGACTGATCGCGAGGTTCAGCAACCGCTTTGCGCGCGCTGGACTGCGCCGGCACAGTTGGTAGAAACTCAGGTTCACTACGATGCTCTTCCATCGAGCGATGCTGTGCGCGAGCTGATTCGGCAGTACTGCGCGAATGGTGTCCGATAATTTGTCGCTGGACGGCAGAGCCAGAATGTATGTCGGTGATCGCTGGAGCATGGTGACATGGCTCGCGTCGCGCGACATCGTGGGGACCAAAGTGACTGCGGTGGCGCCGCTTCCGATCACAACGATCTTCTTGTCGGAGTAATCGAGATCCTCGGGCCAGAACTGCGGGTGCACTACGTCGCCGCTGAATGATTCACGTCCAGGGAAGTCGGGGGTGTATCCGCCTTCGTAGCTGTAGTAACCACTGCACAGATAGAGGAAGTTGCAGGTCAGGGTTTCATCTTCGTCACCGGTCGTGACAGTGACCGTCCACGTCGAGTCAGCTGACGACCATGATGCGGCCGTCACCTTCCGGTTGTACCGAATCTTCTTGTCGATCCCGTTCTCTCGCGCGGTGTCGCGCACGTACCGGAGGATCGAATCACCGTCGGCGATTGCTTTGGCATCTGTCCACGGCCGAAACGGGTAGCCGAGCGTGAACATGTCGGAATCCGACCGGATGCCAGGGTATTTGAAGAGGTCCCAGGTTCCGCCACTGTTCGCGCGGGCCTCGAGGATTGCGTACGACTTGCCGGGAAGCTCGGTCTGGAGTCGATACGCAGCACCGATGCCGGACAAGCCGGCGCCGACGATCAGGACATCGAGGTGTTCGGTGCTCATCAGTTCGGACTCCGTATCGATCGTGTGGGGCCACCGGGCAGGCTAAGTGTTCGATCTCCACACTACTGAACGATGCTCAGTAAGGCGAGGATGACCATGTGATCGTCGGCGGTCGGATAGCCGCACACAGTGGTTTACCTGCGGCGTCGGTGAGGCCGAGGTCTCCGTGGAGCATGCCGGAAGCGTCGGCCTCCTCGGCGATGTGCTCGGGGATCGCGTCGAGCATCAGCTTTGCGCGCCGAAACATCTCGAACGTCTGGTCATCGGATACCGTCACCCAGGACAGGTAGATGAAGCGTCCGCGAGGTGGACCCTGGATGTATGGACCGAGTAAGTCCCAGGCACCGGACTTTCGCTCCAGACTCGCTGTCAGTTCCCATCGCACTGTCTCGGTATCTCCCGGTACGAGGTCGAGGATTTCGTGTGGCTTGCCTCGGCGCTGAACGCCGACGTGGATGTTGCTGCGCTCTTCGAAGGTTGCGGTTTCGGAACACTCACGTCCGGGCAGGCTGTGACCGGTGATGATGATCTGCATATCGACATCATGCTCTGCATAGGTCGGGAGGGGTTGGCGTGGTGAGTCGTTCGGGTAGAACCTCTGTTGCGGCCGTGGTGGCGAGCATTCTGTTGTCGGGTCTCGGGTGGGGGTCAGGTGTTGCAGTGGCGACGGCGGACGAACCGGAAGTCGCGGGCGCGCTGGAGTCCTATGGCGAACTCTCGGCCGCAGTGTTTCCGGTCGGCGCCGGTGAGACGCAGCGGGTCGTCTATCGAACTCTGCGTACCGCTGACAGATGGGGAGAGTCGTCAGGGTCCGTGTTTCTGCCGGAAGGCGCCCCACCGGCGGGCGGTTGGCCCGTCATCTCCTATGCCCACGGAACTTTGGGCAGTGCGGATCAGTGTGCACCCTCGTCGACCGGATTCGGTCCGGGCGAGATCGAACCGATCGAACGCTGGTTGGAGCAGGGGTACGCGGTGGTCGCTACCGACTACTCGGGAGTTGGTACCGACGGGGTGCTGGCCTATCTCGACGGACATGCCGCCGGCGCGAATGCCGTCGACATCGTGCGGGCCGCGCACGAGTTGTACGGCAATGTGCTGAGTCCGCGGTGGATGGTCGCGGGTTTGTCCGAAGGTGGTCATGCGGCGTACTTCGCGGGACACGATGCCACCACTCGTGCGCCGGAATTGGATTTCCGTGGCTCGGTTGTCGTCGCAGGCCCCACACACATGGAAGGGCTGTTTCCGTTGGGCGGCCCGCTGTTTCCCGACATCGGTATCACCGGGCTGGTGGGATATGCGCTGTACGTCCTGGCTGGGATCGACGATCAACGACCCGAAGAGAACATTCGCGAGGTTCTCTCGCCGCAGGGGATCGAGTGGATGGAAAAGGCTCGGACACTGTGCGCCGGAGATCTCGGCCGACACATTCGAGCCGAACGAATCCAGTTGAGCTCGTTGTTTTCTCGGTCGGTATGGACGCCGCGCATGTACGACCTGTTCCGCGAGATGATGCAGGTGCCGGTCGACGGCTACGACCGTCCACTGCGCGTGGTGCAGAGCGTGTCGGACACAACGGTTCCTGTCGCCCTTACCTGGGCGCAACTGGTCGACATGCGTTCGCGGGGAACGCAGTTCGAGTATCAAGAACTCGCCGGAATCAGCCACGGTCAAACGACGGTCGCTTCGATGGACCAGACCATGGAGTTCGTCGATCGATTGATGAGGTGATGTTCGGCGGTGTTGTTGTTGTTTCAGGGTGGCTGTTCAGCGCATACGCCGCGGACCGTAATCGTGGCCACCGTTGGCGAACCACACGATTGCCGCAATCGCGTACAGGATGCAGACCAGGAGTAGTAGGCCGCCTGCGATCCACAGCGAGATCTGACCGAGCCGTTTCACTCGATCGGACGCATACCGCGACCCGGCCACATCGCCGTCAGCCCACAGCGGATACACGTTGAAGGCGTGCGTGAAAGCGGAGAAGGAAAGCGGCCAGAAGAACAGCAGCGAGACCACTGCCCAGCCCGCATTGACGGGTGGTCGAATCGGGTGCTGAGGAACGGATTGCTGGACAGTGGGTTGATCCGGGGTGGTCATGGGGGGGCTCCTGACATGAGGTGGCCCTTTCGACGCTACTGCGATGGAGCTGAAGAATCACTGAGTGTGCGCGATCAGCCGTAATGCCAGTCGCGATCCATCCGTCGGAAGTACGGAAAGAGTGTGGCCTCCTCGAAATCGAGGTGCGACTGCATATGATCCGCCAATTCGGAGATTGCGGCGTGTGCCCGATTGACCGTGGAGGATTCGGTGCTCAGCGCGAGCGACGCACGCTTGGCTTCCGACACGATCTCCCCGACAAGCTTGTGTTCTGCCTGCAGTCGTTCGACCGCAGGGGCCAACTCGGGAAAGTTCCTGGTCATTACCGGGAACATTCGTTGATCTTCGATGGTGTGGTGCAGAGTCAGCGTGTTGCAGTAGAAGTCGCAGTTGACCCGTAGTTGCCAGACGAAATCCGCGATCGTCAGATTGTCGATCATCTCGGGTATCCGAGTCAGATCGGCGGTTTCGTCCGAAAACAGTTGCAGGGCATTCTCGAGTACCTCGATATCGGCTCGCAGAGGTTCGTGAACCTGACGTAGCTGTTCGATCATCCTCAGACCGGCAACTGTTGCCGTGTTGTGCGAATGAGGGGTGTTCACGTCAGCGCAACTCGATCCCGCTCCGCGAGCATCCTCGCTACCGGCAGGACGTCCTTTGCTGCCATCTCGATACGCTCGAATACCTCGGGGTTGAGGATAGTCGTTCCGTCGAAATCACCTGAGCTGAGATAGATCCCGACCGGAGCGGTCAGCGCTTGGAAGAAAGCGAACAGTGGACGCAGGGCATGGTCCAACACGAGAGCGTGGCGGTCGCTGCCACCTGTCGCAGCAAGAATCACCGGAGTGTTGGCAAGCGCGTACTGGTCCACGAGATCGAAGAAATGCTTGAACATTCCCGTGTACGAGCCTCGGAACACCGGTGACGCCGCGATGACGATATCGGCGGACTCGACTGCTGCCAGCGCTTCGGCGGTCACTGAGTCGACGTGATCGCGATCCAGAGCAGATGCAAGACCTGGAATCAGATCCACGATCTCGAAAACTCGTGTGTCGATCTGCTCGAAGTCTCCCAAGGTTTCGACGATCAGGTCGACGAGGGCACGAGTCTTGGAGGGTTTTTGAAGGTTGCCGACAACGGCAACAATTTTGAGCGGTGTGCTCATCGAAACTCCTATTTTTGGGACGACTTCAGTGATTCGATTTCCTTACGCACAACGGGGGCTACTTCGGTGCCGAGGATCTCGATCGCACGCAGCATGTCCTTCTGTGGCACGTTGCCGAACCCCATCTGGATCATGATGCGGTCATGATGGAACAGTTCGTACTGCGCCATCGTCTTGTCGATGATTTCCTGCGGGCCGCCGAGGAAGAACGCACCCGCGGTGATTGCCTGCGCCTCGTATGCCCTGCGCGGCATGGGAACTCCGTTTCCCCGCTGATGATGATTCTGCATCCACCCGGCCTGGAAGTACGGGTACGACGTGTCGAGTGCTGTTTGCTTCGAGGTATCGACAAATCCTGGCGAAGCAATCGAGACAGCGAGCTTCTTCGGATCGTGTCCGAACTCCGCTGCAGCCCTGCGGTACAGATCGACGAACGGTTCGAACTGTTGGTAGCTTCCACCGATGATGGCCAGTGAGAGGGGCAGGCCCAGTTTCGCGGCACGGACGACAGAGGCCGGAGTACCTCCGACTGCGATCCACACCGGAATCTGACGGTCCGGGCGGGGCGTCACGTCACCGTCGATCAGTGGTGCGCGAAGTTGTCCTTCCCAGTTGATCGGGTTCTCGTCGCGCAGTTTCAGTAGTAGATCGAGCTTTTCGGCGAAGAGTTCGTTGTACTGGGACAGGTCGTACCCGAAAAGCGGAAATGACTCCGTGTACGAACCTCGGCCGGCAATGATCTCGGCACGGCCTTCGGAAAGCAGGTCGACTGTCGCGAACTGTTGGAACACACGGACGGGATCGTCGGAACTGAGTACGGTTACGGCGCTGGACAGCTTGATGTTGTCGGTAGCCTGAGCCATTGCCGCGAGCACAACTGCCGGGGCTGAGACTGCGAAGTCGGTGCGATGGTGCTCGCCGACGCCGAAGACATCGAGTCCAACCTGATCGGCAACGGTTGCCTGCTCCACCAAATGGCGAAGGTGGACACCGGGATTCATCATCGCGCCCGTAGTGGGATCTGGGGTGAGTTCACCGAAATGGTAGACGCCCAATTCGAAAGCCATGTTGTTTCTCGCTATCTGTTCGTGGGGGTGATGGAAAGCTGTCCTACGTGCGCATCGCATGCGCCGCCTTGATTGGTGTGATGTGTGGCAAGTCGGGAGAAGAAGCGTTCGAGTACCGGAAGCTCCTCGGTTTCAATGAGATCGGAGAAATATTCGGCGATCCCTCGCGTGTGTATGGCGGACGCTTTTCGAAGCGTCTTCTTGCCTGCAGGCGTCATCGATACCGTCACGACGCGTCGATCGTTGTCCGGTCTAACGCGCTCCACTAATCCGGCCTCGACCAATCGATCGACGACGCGCGTCACGCCACTGGTGGTGACCAGGACCAGTTCGGCCAGATCGCCCATTCGGATCGTGTTTCCCGGAGCTTCCTGCAGTCGGAGCAGAACGTCGTACTGGCCAAGGGTGAGTCCGGTGGTGGTTCGAAGGTCCGCCTCCATCTTGCCGAGGATGACGCTGTGGGAGACGACGAGGTCGCGCCACACACGACCACGTACGTGTTCATCAGTTGTCATCGGTGACGCCCTCCATTTATTTGCGACCGCAAGTATTGCTTACTCAAATAATACGCGTGCGACCGTCGAACTATTCCCTGCTCTTATTTGCGCTGGTAGTGAGGTATTGACTCGAACGCATGTTCGAGTATGATTTGGGGAGGGGATCGGGGGATTCAATGAGTGTCTTGTTGTCGGATGTGGTGTCTGGTTCTGCGGTGGGGTTACGCGGACGGTTGTGGCAGTTGTCTGCTGCAGAGTTGCGCGCTGCTGCGGTCGAGGCGAGTGCGGAGATTCTGCGCCTCGAAGCTGTGCGTGTGGCTGTGGTGGACGAGTTGTCGTTGCGCCCGGATGATCAGGTGATTGCCAGCCGCGGTGTGGGGTCCTGGTTGGCGGCCAACACGATGCTGCAGGTTCGGGACGGGAAGAAGATCGCCGCGTTGGGTGCGGCGTTGCGGCCGTTTCCGGCGGTGGCTGCTCGGTTCGATGGCGGGGATTGCTCGTTCGATCATGCCGTGTTGATCGTGGCGTTCTGCGAGTCACCACCGAAGGGCATGCCGGAGGAAGCGCTCCCTCGCTGTATCGATTTGTTGTTGGCTGCCGCGTCCGGAGTGGAAGCGACAACCACGAAAGTGCGGAACGTGATCGCGACGTTAGAGCGCATTTTCGAATCGGATGAGATTCCGCCCGCCGAGGATGTGGATCGGAATGAGTTGCGGATCGCGTCGACGTTGAACGGTCGGGTGGTGGTGCGTGGTGATTTCGACGCCCTCACCGGAGAAATGCTGCTGTCGGCCCTGTCGAATTTGACGATGCCCACCCCGGCACCGGACGGGACTCCCGATGCTCGGTCGGCGGCGAAACGCACCGCGGACGGGTTCGCCGAACTGATCCGCCGCTATCTCGATTGCGCCAAGACCGGTACCGATGGTGGTCAGCGTCCACACGTGAACGTGCACATCAATGCGCGTGATCTCGCTGAGCATCGGGATTGCGCCGCGTCGCCTTCTGATGTGGACGACGAAGGCTCACCCGATCTGGACTTGTCGGATCTTGATGTCGGGCACATGCCCTGGCTCGGGCCACTGTCCGTGTCACAGACCCGACTTCTCGGCTGCGACTGCTTCCTCTCCACCGTTCTGATCGACGATCACGGCGCACCGCTCGATGCGAAACCAGGAAAGAGGTTGGTCAACGCCGAACAACGCGTCGCGTTGATCGCCCGAGACAAGGGCTGCGCCTTCCCGGGCTGCACGTGCGTGCCGGCGTGGACTGATGCGCACCATATCCGGCACTGGGCGAACGGTGGCCCGACGGTGATGAACAACCTGGTCCTGCTGTGCCGTTCACACCACCGGCTGATGCACCGAAAATCAGGGTTCGTCGGGAAATGGGAAATCCGAATCGGAGTCGACAACAAACCCTGGTTCATCCCGCCGCCCTCGATCGACCCCGGACAGCAACCCAGGCCGGCGAACACCACCTTCAAAACCTGAGAGGTCAAACCTCTTTGGCGACAACAGAACACGGACCGAGCACCGCATCGAAGGGATCCTCCGATGCGGTGCCAACCGGCCGTGGAGGAGTCGAATCAGTGCTTCGAGCGCTTGTGGCGGTACATCTCCGCATCGGCCGTATCCCAAGTCTCGGAAAGGCTTTGGGTCATGGAAAAGTCGGCTCGACCGATCGAACAACAGACGTCGGCATTCCGGAACGCCTTCTCCAAACACTCGAGCAGGTAGTCGACGGCGCGCGGCTGTGTATCGGGCAGAGCGATTCCGAACTCGTCTCCGCCCAACCGTGAAACCACCGCACCAGGGTGCGCGCACGCTGCCAAGATCTTGCCGGCCCTTTGAACGTATTCGTCGCCCGCGGCGTGGCCGAGTTCGTCGTTGATGGTCTTCATGCCGTCCAGATCGACGATGATGATAGCTCCCGGATCGGCGAATTGGCGGTACCGAGTTTGCTCGGCCTCGAGGATGCGATTCCACCCGCGCCGATTGAGAAGACCTGTCAACGGGTCGGTCTCGGCATCGAGTTGCGCAGTTTCGGCCAGTCGGACTGACTGCGCGCGCTGATAGTCGACATCGAGAATGGTTCCGAGAAGTCGGCACAGGAGATTGAGGAGGGCCAGGTTGTCCTCGAGTGCGGAGTCGCCCGCACTCGGGTCGGCGCCACACAGAGTGCCGAAGAGACTGCCGTCGTTGTGGAGGATTGGGATGCTGACGTATGCGCCAATGCCTTCCCACCTGCCATCACGGGACAGTGCGCGCACGAGCGCGCGATTCGATGAGACTGGCGGCGCATTTCCGAGTACCACCTCGCTGCACATGGTGTTTGGCCAAGCCCGGGTCTCGCCGACTTCGATGTGAAGTGGGTTGGGTGAGACGGTGAGAAAGATTTGATTGGACCCGTCGAACCGCGTGATCGACCACAGTGCCAGCGGAAGATATTCGTCGAGGTAGGACACGACCGAGCGACTTGCGTCGTCGAAATTCGTCAGAGGTGGCAAGAGTGGCAACATCGGGATGGTGCGCGCCTGGCCGTGCGGCATTTTTGACCTCCTGATCGACCCTAGGATTCTGTCGATGTTCAGGCTCTTGGTCCCGCGTGCGACAAATCTTCCACGAACAGTCTGCCTCGAGAATCCTCGCGATTGCTGAAAGTGTGCTGTGATTCTTCCGACCGCGGGGCCGTGGATTCTTTGGTGGCCAGCTAATCTTCCGGTATGGAGCTGGCGCGTGGAGCGAACACAGTCGTTGAGGGAACTTCGCTGAAGGTGGCGGTGAACGGTAGCGCCCCGGGCACGGTAGACCTGATGGTGTTCCAGCTCGACGAACGGAACAAAGTACGGGACGACGCAGATTTTGTCTTCTTCAATCAGCCGGTCTCACCCGAAGGCGCGGTGCGCTTGGAGCCCGGCGGCGTCATCGAAATCGACATTGCGAGGTTGCCCGCTGACATCCATCAGCTGAGTGTTGCCGTGGCACTTGATGCGGCGGCAAACGGAACCCTGTCTGCTGTCGGGGGCCTTGGGGCCTTGGGGTCGTGGTGGAGCAGGTTGGTTCCACCGCCATCGTGGCTCAGGCTTTGGGGTTGACGAGTGAGAGGGCAGCGGTTCTCGTCGAGATCTATCACCGCGGCGCGGGCTGGAAGCTGCGAAACGTGTCAGCTGGCTGGGACAGCGGATTGGCGGACCTGGTAACAGCATTCGGAGTGTCGGTCGACGAGGAACCGCAGGCTCGACCCGCCGGCTCTGCTGAAACGACAGACGGCATTCGGACCGTGCCCGACGAAGCCAAACTCTCCATGGTGAAGCGGGAGAAGCTGGACCTCCGAAAGCGCGAAGTGGCCAAGGTCCTGCTGACGAAGGGTGGCAACGGAATTCGGGCACGGGTGGTCCTGGTGATCGACAAAACCGGAAGTATGGCCAAGCAGTACCGCACCAGAGTGGTGCATCGTGTTGTCGAACGCATGATTCCCGTTGCGATCCAACTCGATGACGACGGCAAGCTGGAGCCGTACTTGTATGCAGTCAGCTTCGTCAAACTCCCCGAGATCTCTGTCCATGACGCGGAAGAGTGGTCGGATACCTACCTGCACTTGCGCGGCTCGCACGGCGGATTCAACTATGACAAGATCGGCGCCGCAAATCGTGAAGTGCCGATCATGACTGAGATTCTTTCCGGCCTGACACGTGGTTCGGCGCCGACGCTCGTCCTGTTCTTCACCGACGGTGGCTTCAGCGAGCGCAAGGAAATCACGAAATTGATGCGCGAAGCGTCTGGGCTCCCGGCCTTTTGGCAGTTCGTCGGAATCGGCAAGGCCAACTACGGAGTGCTGGAGAAGCTCGACGACCTCGACGGCAGGGTGGTCGACAATGCCGGATTCTTCGCGCTGGACGACATCGACACCGTCGACGACGCCCAGTTGTACACCCGTTTGCTGAGTGAATTCCCGGATTGGCACAAGGCAGCTGTAGCCGCGGGAATCACAACGCCGTGATTTAGCTGGTCGAAACCAACTGCGGTGCATTCTCTTTCAAGAATTCGTCGATGTGCGCCCAGGTGGAGTCTCTCGCGGTGGGGCCGGCAACGAGCCCGAGGTGACTTCCCGGCGCCTTCTCGAACCGGACCGACGGCGCGCCGGTGAGGACCGACGTGATTGCTTCCACCGAAGCGATGGGTGCAATCACGTCAGTGGTGCCGCCGATCGCGAGAACGGGAACGCTCAGAGCTGACAGTTTGATCTCGCGTCCGGCAAGCGTGACGGCGTCGTTGTAGAGATTGTTGCCGAGCATGAGTTGTTCGCAGATCTGCTGAAAAGCCTTGCCAGGGTATCCAGGCATGGCTGCCATGAACTTGTCTATCGATTCCATGCGAGCCAGTGTCTCGGTGTTGTGGAGGTTGCGCATGATGAACCATGGCTTGAGAACTTCGCGCTGCAACGCCGTCACCTTGTAACTCGCCTGAACGAGTGGAGCAGGTAGTCCGCCGACAAGATTGGTCGCGGACGTGAGTGGGGTGTCGCCCGTGTATTTGCCGATCAGCCTCAAGGGGCTGATAGCGGGAATCTTCGTGTAATCGATTGGCGTTCCGATTGCCGTGATCGATGCGATCGGCAGGTCGGAGTGAGCGGAGCCCGTGAGCAGAGACATGGTCCCGCCGAGGCTCCACCCGATCAGCGAAACCGGTGCGCCGTCATGTAGGTCCGAGATCGTACGGATCGCTTCCGGGATGATGTCGTCGACCCAGGCCTCGAAACCCATCCCGCGGTCGGAGTACCGCATGGTCCCGTAGTCGAGGAGGTAGGGCGTGTTCGCCCCATCCAGTAGGTGCGCGGCGAGGCTTTGGCCCGCACGAAGGTCGTAACAGTCGGCTGAAACCGCGAGGGGCGGTACGAGGAGAACCGGGTTACCTCTTGGCCTCCACAATGCGCCGAAGCGATACAGATCGCGGTGTGGACCTTCGCTGATCAGTACGGACGGGGTGCGTTCGGTCTTCTCGACACCGTCGCCGAACGAGAGTCCCCATGCATTGCGTGCTGCGGTGTCCAGCGTCGGACGCCACGTCGCGATCAAACCACTGATATCGAGCACTGGTTCCCCTCGGAGTCGAATCGGCGGACGGCCGAGTCAGCCACGCTCGGTGTATGTTACCTGCCTTCACATACATCGATCTCGGGGGTGTAAAAACCCAGCTCGGCAACGGAGCCACCGTGCCGAGTTGGGCTGATCGGGGTGATATGGCAGTGATCGGGTGGGGACGATCAGGCGGGGACGATCAAGCCCGTCGCCGCTGTGGCCGTCGCGTATCGCTGTGCAACGTCTTCCCAGTTGATGACGTTCCAGTAGGCCTTCACGTAGTCGGCCTTGACGTTCTTGTACTGCAGGTAGAAAGCGTGCTCCCACATGTCGAGCATGAGCAACGGAACGATACCGATGCTGATGTTGCCTTGCTGGTCGGTGAGCTGCTCGATGACCAGGCGCTGCCCGACCGTGTCGTAGGCCAGTACCGCCCAGCCGGACCCCTGCAAAGTGGTTGCTACAGCGGAGAAGTGGTTGACGAATGCGTCGAAGGTGCCGAAGTGCTCGTCGATTGCGGCTGCCAACTCGCCCTCTGGCCGCT
This sequence comes from Rhodococcus sp. MT28, assembly GCF_058792695.1. Lineage (NCBI taxonomy): Bacteria > Bacillati > Actinomycetota > Actinomycetes > Mycobacteriales > Nocardiaceae > Rhodococcus > Rhodococcus sp. MT28. The sequence continues at coordinate 849,300 of NZ_JBXAFD010000001.1, read as the reverse complement.
CACCGCCGTTGGGGGAGAGGTTCTTCCAGAAGATGGAGTGATTGGTGTGGCCGCCGAGGTGGAAGGCGAGGTTCTTGCTGAGCAGCGGCGCCTTCGCGGTGATCGTGCCGTCTTCGCGCGCAGCAGCCAACTGCTCGATTGCGCTGTTGGCGCCCGCCACGTACGTGGCGTGGTGCTTGCTGTGGTGCAGTTCCATGATCTCGCCGGAGATGTGCGGTTCGAGAGCGGCGTAGTCGTAATCCAGGTCGGGGAGAACGTATTCAGTCATGTGACATGCCTTCCTTTGAGGAAATGTTGTGAGTCGAGAGATTTCGATAGGTTCGATTGTGATAGACGAGCGGCGCTGACACGTGCTGCGGATCGATGACGTCGACGACGCGTGCAGTGACGATCACTGCGGCGCCACATGTAGTGGCATTCAAGGGAACCGCACGCAGGGCGTGGCCTGTCCCATGTAGGAACGGTTCACCCGTCGAGAGAAACGACCAGGGCATATCGTCTCCGAAGCGCACAGCGCCGCGGGTTGCGAACGTGGAAGCCAGTCGTTCGTTCGCCGAATTTGCCAGGTGAACAACAAAACTGCGGGCGGAAGCGATGACGCTCGCAGAGCCTCGCAACGACTGCAGTGAAAACGCCAGAACTGCAGGATCGGCGCTGATCGAGATCACCGACGATGACGTGATGCCGGCCGGGCCGTCATCGCCCGTTGCGGTGATGATCGAGACGCCGGCGGGATGGTTCCGGAACGCCTCGACGAAGGAGTTTCGGATGGACGGCTCCGCATCAACAGAGTCGTCCGAAACAGATTGGGTGCCAACCAGTTTTGTGGTCACTCCTCGCCCCTCTTCTGTCTCGGGTTTTGCTGCCGTTGCACTGTCTTGTGCAATACCGACGTTAAAACCTCGAGTGCAGTTGAGGTCAAGATGCTGTGGCGGACCTCACCGTCCGAGCTTGGCTGCCAGACGTTCCATGTATCCGACAACCTCGTCGGGGCTCTTGTCCGGAGTGCCGAACATTGCTTCGGTGACACCGATGTCTTCCCAGTGGGCGAGCTTCTCCGAATCGGGTTTGCCTGCCAGGACGGTTATTTCAGGCTCGCCGACTCTACCTGCTTCGGCCCAGATCTTTCGGAGCAGTTCCACGTTTCCGTCGATCTCCTGCTCGATGGGTGTGGTGATCCACCCGTCGGCAGACTTTGCGATCCACTTGAAAGTCTTCTCGTTGCCGCCGCCGCCCAAGAGGATGGGAGGACGGGGCTTCTGAACTGGTTTGGGCCACGCCCAGCTGGGTCCGTACTTCACGAATTGGCCGTCGTACGACGCTTCTTCCGTCGACCACAGTTCGCCCATGGCTTCGAGATACTCGCGGAGTGCGGTCCGGCGTTTGTTGGGCGGTACGCCGTGGTCGGCGAGTTCCTCTGCATTCCAGCCGAATCCGACGCCGAAGACCACGCGTCCGCCGGAAAGATGGTCCAGCGATGCGATGGTTTTCGCGAGAGTGATCGGATCGTGTTCGAGGGGGAGGGCCACGGAGGTGCCCAATCGGATGGTGTTCGTGACCGACGCGGCGGTGCCGAGGGCAACCCAGGGGTCGAGTGTGCGCATGTAACGGTCGTCGGGCAATTCTGCCGACTGGGTTCCGGGGTGATCGGAATCCCTAGATACGGGGATGTGAGTGTGCTCCGGAACGTAAAAGGCGTCGAATCCATTCGCCTCCGCCGCCTTTGCTGCATCGGCAGGGCGGATGCCGCGATCACTGGTGAACAGGCTGAGTCCGTAGCGCACTGGTTCTCCTTCGATGGTCCGTCGAAAAACTGTAACCTGTTGCATCTTCGTTCGGATAGGTTTCCAGCCCAGTAAATCGATTGCCGACGTGACCGGGGACGTGGTGAACTCGGGCGGACTTGTTGTGGGTCGAGAAGTGGATGCAGTAGAGGTGGATGCAGTAGTGATGGATGCAGCGGAGATGAATCGGTTGTCATGGAATGCGGCGACCGTCGCTCACAACAGTCACAAAGGAGACCAGGCACAGTTCTTTCGCAACGGCGGGTCGACCTTGTATCCGGAAGAACTGGCGCTGCTCGGCGAGATCGACGGCTCCTCGATTCTTCATCTGCAGTGCAATTCCGGTCAGGATTCGTTGAGTTTGGCCGCTCTCGGTGCCGCGGTGACCGGCGTCGACATCGCGGATTCCGCGATCGACTTCGCCCGAACCTTGTCCGCGGAATCCGATATTGCCGCCGATTTCGAGCGTGCCGATGTATCTGCGTGGCTCCGCGCTGCTGCCGCTGGCCAGAGAAAGTTCGACCGAGTCTTTTCTTCGTACGGAACGGTGATCTGGTTACCCGATCTCGACGAGTGGGCCGAGGGGATTGCCGGTGTTCTGGCGCCGAACGGTCGATTCGTTCTGGTGGAGTTTCATCCGTTTGCCATGTGTTTCGACGAGAAGTGGTCGCTGACATACCCGTACGGAGGCGGGACTCCCGTGACCGAACCCCGTGGCGTGGGCGACTACGTGGCAGATTCGGCCGATCTCATCTTGCCAGGCGCTGAGGGAAACGGAGTCGAGAACTTCGAAAATCCTTTCCCCTCATGTGAATTCAACTGGTCCATTTCCGAGGTGCTAGGAGCTTTGCGGCGCGCCGGATTGACGCTCGAGTCCTTCGACGAGTACCCGTACGCCAACGGTTGGCAAGGATTCGAGGAGATGGCTGAACTCGGCGGCAAGCGTTGGGGAGTCCCGGCCGGACGACCCGAGATCCCGCTCATGTATTCGCTGTCGGTTCGCTTGGCCGACTGACGCCTATTTCCCCCGCATTTGCGGGTAATTGCAGACACAGGTAGTAATTACCCCCATGCCCTCGACGCCACTGACACGACGCATCGCCGTCGACCTGTGCCGTCTTGGTGCCAATTGCTGTTGCTGTTGATTCCTTCCGACTCTCCTGAGTGAGAATGGCGCCGCTCTGTGCGCCTTCGCCCCTGCATATGCGCCCGTTGCTGCATGTGTGCCGGAATTTTCCGTACGTCGAGGAAGAACAGCGATGTCGACTCCTGTCGAAGCAATAGAACCAACATCAGTCACGGAACCGAACCGTGAGCCGCGTCGGCCGTGGACTTCAAGTGCGACCACTGTCGGACTGCCGGTGCTTTCCGTGATCGCATTCTTGGCCCTGTGGCAGGTCGCTGCCGCGAGCGGCACCTGGAGTGAGACCTTCGTGCCGTTCCCGAGCACGGTCTGGCATGCCTTCGTCAACACGATGACCACGCACGACGGAGTGCGCGGCTACCAGGGCTACCTGCTCTGGGAGCACCTCTACATGACGCTGCGACGGGTGCTGGTCGGTGTGATCATCGGCGTCGGATTGGGCGTGATCCTCGGTTTGGCCATGGGATCGGTGACATGGCTGCGGAGCCTGCTCGAACCGTGGTTGACGTTCCTGCGCGCACTGCCGCCCCTGGCGTATTTCTTCCTGTTGGTGATCTGGCTGGGAATCGACGAGGCGCCGAAGATTACATTGCTGGCGCTCGCTGCTCTTCCGCCGGCAGCGGTGGCCACCACAGCTGCTGTGGTCGCGGCGCCGGTCGGACTAGTCGAAGCGGCCAGGGCCCTGGGAGCCTCACGGGCGCAAGTGATCCGGGACGTCGTCGTCCCGTCGGCCTTACCGGAAACTTTCACGGGCATTCGGCTGTCGGTAGGTATGGCGTACTCGTCGGTGGTCGCGGCCGAACTGTTCAACGGCATCCCCGGAATCGGCGGAATGGTCAAGGATGCAAGCAATTACAACAACACACCGGTCGTGCTGGTGGGGATCTTTGCCATCGGATTCTCCGGCCTGATCATCGACGGACTGCTGCGGGCTGCAGAGCGCCGCGCCGTTCCCTGGAGGGGAAAAGTATGACTGACAATCAGAAACACGCCAGCAGCAATCTGAAGCGCAGCAGTAATTCGACGCCCAATGAAGGAAGGGCTGCCCGGACGGCGTTCACGGTGCTGATCGGCGTCCTTGCCCTTGTTCTCGGTGCGTGCTCGGTTGATCATTCGGGCCAGGATTCGTCCAAGGAAACGATCCGTATCGCTTACCAGTCGTTCCCGAGCGGCGACTTGATAGTCAAGAACAATCGCTGGCTCGAAGACGCACTGCCCGAGTACAACGTGAAGTGGACGAAGTTCGATTCGGGAGCCGACATCAACACCGCCTTCATCGCCGGTGAAATCGATTTCGGCGCAATCGGTTCGAGTCCGGTTGCTCGTGGCCTCTCGGCACCGCTGAACATTCCGTATCAGGTCGCGTTTGTTCTGGACGTGGCCGGCGACAACGAAGCCCTGGTGGCGCGCAACGCAACCGGAATCAAGACCGTCGCAGATCTGCGCGGCAAGAAAGTGGCCACGGCATTCGCCTCGACCGCGCACTACAGTCTGCTGGCAGCGCTGAACCAGGCCGGACTCAGTGCCGACGACGTCCAATTGGTGGATCTCCAGCCGCAAGCATCCCTCGCAGCCTGGCAGCGCGGTGACATCGATGCCGTCTACACCTGGCTGCCCACGCTCGACGAACTCCGTAAGGACGGAACACAGTTGATCGCCAGCCGTGAGCTCGCGACAGCAGGAAAGCCGACACTCGATCTTGGTGTGGTGTCGACTGCGTTTGCCAAGGATCACCCCGAGATCGTCGACACCTGGCGCCAGGTTCAGGCCCGCGCGCTCACGACGATCGCCACTGATCCGAACGCGGCAGCGGAAGCTGTTGCCGCACAATTAGGCGCCTCGAAGGAAGACGCGGCAGCGCAGTTGAAACAGGGTGTGTTCCTCACTCCGGAGCAGATCTCCTCGCCGGAATGGTTGGGCACCGAGGGCGCTCCCGGGAATCTGGCAGTGAACCTGCAGAGTGCAGCGCAATTCCTGGCCGAGCAGAAGCAGATCGACAGTGTGCCTGACCTGACGGTCTTTCAGAGTGCTCTCTATGTGAAGGGGCTTCCCGATGTCCTTGACCAGTAGCGTGACCGCGCAGCAGGCCTCGGGTGGATTCGCCCCCGACCGCCCGGGCGCGATCCGAATCGACACCGTCTCGCACAGGTACGGCCACGGTCGAGAGTCCGTCACGGCACTCGGGCCCGTATCGATCGACGTCACACCTGGTGAGTTTCTGGTTCTCGTCGGAGCGTCGGGTTGCGGCAAGAGCACATTGCTGCGGCTGATCGCGGGTTTCGAAAGTCCTTCCAGTGGAACGGTTCAGGTCTCCGGATCCGACCCGATTCCCGGGTCGAGTGCGGGAGTGGTGTTTCAGCAGCCACGGCTCTTTCCGTGGAAATCGGTGGGCGGCAACATCGATCTGGCACTCAAATACGCCGGCGTTGCGAAGAGCGAACGCGGGCAAAGGCGTGACGAGCTTCTCGACCGCGTCGGTCTGGTCGGCACTGCGGACCGGCGTATCTGGGAAATCTCCGGCGGGCAGCAGCAGCGGGTGGCAATTGCTCGTGCCTTGGCGGCCGAAACGTCGTTGCTCCTGTTGGACGAACCCTTTGCCGCGCTGGACGCCCTCACTCGCGAGCGTCTGCAGGAGGACCTGCGCAGTGTCAGTGCCGAATCGGGGCGAACAAGTGTCTTCGTCACTCACAGTGCCGACGAGGCGGCCTTTCTCGGCTCCCGCGTCGTAGTTCTGACAAGCCGACCGGGCAAGGTCGCGCTCGACCTGAAAATCGATCTGCCACGAACCGGCGTCGATCCCGACGATCTCCGAGGCTCACCCGAATACGCGGCATTCCGAGCCGAAGTCGGCCATGCGGTCAAGGTTGCAGCTGCAGCGTAGGTACCCTGCGCGTCGACTACCAGGTGGCCGCGTCGATAATAGGAAGGAGAACGTGCAGGACACGACGAACAAGGAGTGGTCATGGCAACTGAGGTGGAGTCCGGTGACCTCGTGCAGGCAGCCGGCCATGCGGGTCCGTGGACGGTGGTCGAAGTTCGCCAGGGGATGGCGCTGCTCGAACACAGTGACGGGCACAGGTTGTCGCGTCGAACGACGACGTTGACCGTCGTCCGCAAGGGCTCGGGCAAGAAGGCAACGGCCGTCGAAGACGGGAACGACGAAAACGGATCGCCAACTCTGTTCGACTGAAACCGCAGCTCGACTGAAACCGCAGCTCGACTGATCTTCCGTCAGTTCGAGACGGCGTCAGCTGGAGAAAATGTCGTCTACGCGTTTGTCGAAGTATTCGGCGATTCGGAACGCCAGTGACAGACGCGGGTCGAAGTGTCCCTTCTCGATCGAGATGACGGTCTGGCGTGTGATGCCGAGCGCGTCGGCGCACGCTTGCTGTGACAATCCGGCTGCCGTACGAAGTTCTTGAAGGTTGTTGCGCATCAGATCTCGTCAGATCTCGATTGTGGGGTGCGGTCCCTCGACACTGCCCAGTACCGGATTCCGAAGTCGGCCAGCCCGAGGGCTGTAAACATTACGAGCGGCAGTTCGGGAGCGCCGAAGACATTGTGCGCGATCAGCGCGATCCCCATGGCAGTGATCAAGTCGGTGAACGCGCCGAAGCCGGCCTTGCGACTCCATTCTGTTTCGACGGTGTCCTCGGGGTAGGCGGGGGCCTTGTCGTTCTCCGATGGAAAAAGGGCCCACGCCGACCCGATACAAGCCGGTGCCATGACGATTGCGAAGACGATGAAGGCCAACGTCTTCCGATCATCGGCGGTCGATGCTGCAAAAAAGCTGAAGGCTAGCGTTGCTGCGACGCCGATACCGATGATCAGGCTCCACCGTGCCGTGGTGCTCATGAAGCCTCCCAGGTGTAAGAGTTCTTTGACATGCCTGAGCGTAGGTCTACGTGCGCTGGATGTCAAAGAACTCTTACATCGCGCTGAGGGTCAAGCGACCCCGAAAGGCGCTGCGTATGAAAACTTCCCCGTCTGATCGGGGCGGTGCGTGGTGAGGGTCCTGATCTGAAAGTGCTCGCCCCACTCGGCTTCCGGAGAATCGATCCCGGCGTCCGTGCTGGTGACGAACCCGAACTGCGGGTAGTACTCGGTGCTGCCCAGGAGGGCGAGCAGTGGCACGTCCAGAGCGTCGGACGCACCGATCACCGCGTGCATCAACGCCGAACCGACGCCGCTGCGTTGGTTGTCCGGTGTGACTGCCAACGGGCCGAGGCCAACCGCCTCAACGGGACCGACCCATCCGCGTGTTCCGATCACGAAACCAACGATCTCATCACCGGCGACGGCGACAAGGGACAACTTCGGTAAGTAGTCGTTCGAGGCGAAGAGCTGACGTGTCAGTTCGATCTCGTAGGGAGACTCGCCGGGCGGCGCTTGGTCGGCAAACGCCGCCCCGAGCAGTGAATAGATTGCGTCACGGTCGGAAGAAGTTTCGCGGCGGATGTACATGGCCACGAAACTACCCGCTTCATCTCCGATCGTGCTCCTCGTTTTCGGCCTGACGTGCCACTCGCTTTTCGTAATCCGCACGCCCGTTCGGATCTACCGATGTCAGCGCGCGGCGATCGTCGATCACCCGGCGTCCGATGTTGATCATCCATTCGGGTACTACAGCGTCGATGAGGTCCCAGCCCGCAAGGTAACGCGGAACAGTAGTTTCGGCTCGCCGGTGCGCGACCGTGTCGACGACAGCTTTGGCCACGACCTCGGGTTCAACCGTCGGCATGCCCTTTCCGAGTGGCACACCGGAGGAGAGCCCGGTGCGCACCGCGCTGGGCAGGATGGCGCTGACGCTGACGCCGGAATCTGCGAATTCGACACGAGCAGAGGCGGAAAGGCCCACCGCACCGAACTTGCTTGCGTTGTACACGGCCATTCCTGGCACCGGTAGCTTGCCTGCCATGGATGCGATGTTGACGACGTGGCCGCGTCGCCGATCCACCATGCCGGGCAGCACGGTGCGCATCCCGTGAATCGGGCCCCAGACATTGACGTCGAGGGTTACTCGACTGGTGGCGTCGGACTCGTCGAGGAAGCTGCCGAGCGGCATCACGCCCGCATTGTTGACCAGAATGTCGATGTGACCGAATTCGCCGATCACTGTGGAGACGAACACATCCCAGGATTCGCGTGAGGTGACGTCCAGAGCGTACCCGCGGGCCCGTGCGCCGATGGATGCGGCGGTGTCGACGGCCGTCTCCTCGTCGAGGTCGCCGACGCAGACGAGTGCGCCGCGAGCTGCGAACAACTCCGCTGTGGCCCGGCCGATTCCGCGGCCACCTCCGGAGATGACGACGACTGCTCCGTCGAGATCGATCGGCGGGTAGGTGGTGCCGAAAAGGCTCATGTGGTGTACTCCGGTTCGGGGGTGGTGGTGGGCTCAGCGGGGGTGTCGTCTGACGCAGGGTTGTCGGACAGCGTGTGGTTGTAGGCATATGGATCGAAGGCCCGTAGCCGTCGACGCATGGCTCCTGACGACCACGGCCAGTTGAAGCTGTTGCGGCCGTTGACGTCGAAGAAATAGCTTTCGCAACCACCGGCGTTGTAGACCGTGGTACCCAATGCCTCCTGAACTTGAGAGTTGAAGGCCGCCTGTACTTCCGGGCGCACGTCGATGGTTTTCCAGCCGTGCCGACGAGCGTGGCCGATCGCCTGTGCCACATAGTTCAGTTGGGCTTCCAGAATCATGAAGGCCGACGTGTGTCCGGTGCCGAGGCTCGGGCCCAGCAGAATGAACGCGTTGGGGAATCCGCTGACGGCGGAACCGAAGTACGCCCGCGGGCTTCCCTGCCAATGATCGTCGAGTGATCGACCTTCTCCGTCGAATACCTTTGATGCAATGGGCATGTCGAGGATGTGGAAGCCCGTTCCGAAGATGATCGCGTCCACTTCCGATTCCACTCCGTCGGCTCCGATCACGGTGTTGCCGTGGATCTCTTCGACTGCGTTGGCATGGACGGTCACGTTGGGTCTGCCGAGGGCCGGGTAGTACGAGTTCGACATGAGTAGTCGCTTGCAACCGAGGGTGTAGTCGGGAGTCAGCGCCTTGCGTAGCTTCGGATCGCGCACCTGCAAGCGCAATTGGGCCGACCCGAGTTTCTGCACGATACGCAGGATCCACGGATTGCGGAACCCCAATCCAAGCGCTTCCATGATTCCGTATTCGATGCTGCGTAGAGCCTTGTGCGCTCCCGGTACGAATCGCATGACGGACCTTTCGATCCGCGGTACGTAGTGATCGGGTTTGGGAAGGACCCATTGAGCTGTGCGTTGGTAAAGGTGAAGGGCGGACACGTCGGAGACGATGCGCGGCACGAATTGGACTGCGGAAGCGCCGGTACCTACGACGGCGACGCGCTTTCCGGTCAAGTCGTAGTCGTGATTCCACTGCGAGGAATGAAACACCTCGCCCTCGAACGTTTCCAGCCCGGGGATCGCCGGCGTCAAGGGTTCGTTCCACGGGCCGGCGGCGGCTATCACGAAACGAGCAGTGAGTTCACCGCTGGAAGTTGTTATCTTCCAAAGTGATTGCGATGCGTCCCACTGTGCGGAGAGCATTTCGACCCCGAAGCGAACGTGCTTGTCGACCCCGTGGCGGACGGCCGTGTCCTCGATGTACTCGCGGATCTCCGGCTGCTCCGCGAACAGTCGGGTCCAATCCGGATTGGCGGCAAAGGAATACGAGTACAGGCCGGACGGAACGTCGCAGGCACAACCGGGATAGGTGTTGGCGCGCCAGGTGCCGCCGAGGGAGTCCGCTTTCTCGAGCAGGACAAAATTGTCGATCCCGAGGCGCTGCAGGTGAATTGCGGCACCGATCCCGGAGATCCCGCCACCGATGATCACGACCTCGAAGTGGTCAGTTCTGTTGTTCACTGAGTCTGCGCTTTCACTGGTGGGACGGGGTGGAGTGGAACGGGCGCGCATCTAGTTCGCGTTTCACGCTCGCACGTGTTGTACGTAGGGATGATTCGAAGGTGGCGAGCCGCCGTCGGCCGTCCATGAAGTTGGCGCCCATGACGGCGAGATCGTCGTCGGTGGCGTCTATGCGCAAGACCCTGGTTCCCGCAGCGCGCACCAGTTCGATTTCCCGGTCGAGGCCCTTGGACATGGAGTTCCGCAGGGCGCCGCGTTCGATACGGGCGGCGCCGCGCGCCGGCTTCAATGTTCGAGATGCCATGGGCGCCAGTACAACCAGCTCGTCGAGTTCGAGGGGGAGCAGGAGGTCTACCGATGCCGTGGACGCCGCGCCGCCGTCGATGTACCTGACGCCGTCGATGGTGACAGGTGGGAACCAGCCGGGAATCGCCCAAGACGCTCGAAGCGCTTCACCGACTGTCGCTTTCGGAGCCCCCTGTGCCCCGAACGCGACCCGTCGCCCGGTTCTGTAGTCCATGGATACCATGTACGCGCGCGGATGTGGGAGCCACGAATCGCCAGGGGCAAGAGATTCGGCGAGCGTGGTGAGCCAGGACGGGTCGCCGCCACCACGCGGTGCGATACCGCTCATCCGGCTCAGAACGGGAAGATCTCGACGCGTCACCAGTCGTGGATTGCCGATCCCCAAACTCGGAAGTGGCGGGATTCTTCCGGGCGCCGATGCTGTGTGGGCGAGGAGTTCGGGACGTGCGGCGGGCTCTCCGAGTTGCATGGCTACCAACTCGTCGACGCCGACTCCGCTGCCGAGCATTGTCACGAACTCGGCTCCGGCGGACGTGCCGATGATGGCGGTGGCTTCGCGGGGATCCCAGTCGAGGGCGTCCCGAACCGAGGCGAGGGCAGCAACGGTCCAGGCGAAGCCGAGGGTGCCGCCGCATCCGATTGCCAATCCCCGTCTAGGCGCGCTGTGTCGTCCGGACCCGGGCGCGGTGGTGCCGGTCACTTCTGAAGTCATATTTCGGAGACTATCAGTATCTGAATAACGTGGGTACCCCAAATTTGGGTTTCGGGAGTGCGCCTGCGGTGCGCTTCCGGTATTCGGCTACCGTTGGAATCTCGATACTCAGAACCGCGAGGAGGTTCCGATGGCGCGATTGACCAGGCAGGAAGCGCAGGCGATGACCCGCGAGACCTTGTTGGCGACGGCCGTCGAACATTTCCTCGATCGCGGGTACGCCGCCGCGTCGCTCGATCAGATCGCCGAGGATGCCGGTTATTCCAAAGGTGCGGTGTACTCGAACTTCAAGAACAAGGACGAGTTGTGCGCCGAGGTGCTCGGCCGAATCAGGTTGACCAAGGTCGGCGAGATCACCTCACAGCTCGGAGCCAATTCGACGCTCGACGACGCGGTGGCCGAGTTCGCGCGATGGGCCGAGCGAACCATCGGGGACAAGAGATGGACGTTGCTCGAAGTCGAGTTCTCGGTGCGATCGCGGCACAGCGAAGAGATCCGCGAAAAGATCGCGACGGGTGCCGATCAGGTGCGCGGACTGATTGCCGGAGTGGTGCAACATCTTGCCGAGTCCAACGGCGTGACGCCGACACTGGACCCGAACGCCGCGGCACTGCGCATACTCAGCGTCGGAATCGGTTTGGGGCTACAGCGTGCGATCAGCCCTGAGCTGCCTGTTGATCCGCTGGTGGATACGTTGCGGGAGATTTTGCTGGGTGGGTGAGTAGAACGCGGAGCATTCCGCCGATCTCGGCGACGGCGGTGCGCGAACCGGCGCTCGGTCCCAGAACGTTGACGAAGCCGTGGATGAACCCGCGATAGCGTCGATCGGTCACGTGAACACCGTTGTCGCGCAATCGAGCTGCGTAGGCTTCGCCTTCGTCCCGGAGTGGATCGAATCCCGCCGTGATCACGATGGCCGGCGGCAGTCCGGTCGCGTCGGGGGCGCGTAGCGGCGACACCATCGGATCGAGTCGATCGGCATTGCTGCCGAGGAAGCTGGACTCGTAGAAGTTCATGTTGGCCTCGGTCAGGAAGAAACCTTCACCGAACGTCGTTCGCGAGGGGGCCTTCTCGTGAAAGTCGGTCGCGGGGTAGATCAACAGCTGCGCCGCCGGTGGGGTCTTGCCGTCGTCGCGGGCACGCAGCGCGACCGTTGCGGAAAGATGCCCGCCCGCGCTGTCGCCCCCGACAGCGATGCGCGTCGGGTCTGCGCAGAACTCGTCGGCGCGGTCGACGATATCGAGGTAGGCGGCATAGGCATCGTGTACCGGTGTGGGGAAAGCGAATTCGGGTGAGAGCCGGTAGTCGACCGAGATGACCCGTGCGCCGGAGGTTTCGGCCAACAGGCGGCACGGGGCATCGTGGGATTCGATGCTGCCCTGTACCCACCCTCCGCCGTGGAAATAGACGAGCAGAGCGCCGGTGTCGGCTGTCGGGACGTAGAGCCGGGCGCGAAGCGGGCCGTCGGCACCCGAAACGGAGATCTCCTCGGTGTGGACGGGCGTGGGCCTGCCGCCCATCATGATCGCGGTTCGGGTGAGATTGGCGCGAGCAGCGGCGAGTGACTGGGGATCGGTTGAATGCGAGGGGAGTGGCCGCGTCTTCGCGAGCGTGAGCAGAAGGTGTGCGTCGGCGTCGAGCGTGTTGCCCTCGATGACGACGGGTGGTCCGGTGATTCGACGTTTCACCGCGCTGGGCAGTGCGAATGCGGCTGCCACCAAGGATGCTTCGGCGCGATCTCGAATGCTGCGGCTGCTGGCCTGCTTCACGGATTCCGACACGTGGCGCAGACTACCAAGCATGACTACTGCGGCACTGTCGATCACGCAGATCGAGAACACACATCTGGTTCGGTGCGGTCACGCCAATTGGGTCCTGGTCGAAGAGGGGTCCGATCTGACCTTGATCGACGGCGGATATCCGGCCAACGGCACCGACGTCGAACGCTCGATCGAACAGATCGGTCACCAGTTCGGGGATGTTCGGGCAATTCTCGTCACTCACGCGCACATCGATCACATCGGTGGGATCGCGGACATCGTGACTCGGCTCGAGGTTCCGGTCCTGATGGATCCGTTGGAAGTGCCTCATGCGAAGCGGGAGTATCTGCAACAGTTGTCGCCGGCCGGAGTTCCGTTGCTGTTGTGGCGGCGAGGTGCTCCGAAATGGCTTCGCGACGTGATCGGAGTCGGCGCGTTGAAAGGTGCGGAACTGCCTCGGGCACAGTCCTTTGCGTCCGGTGGTGCGCTGGACGTTCCCGGTCGGATCGTGCCGATTCCCACTCATGGGCATACCGACGGCCACAGCGCTTACCTTGTTCCCGACGCAGGAGTGATCGCGTCGGGTGACGCTCTGGTGACCGGACATGGGACGTCGACCGTCGCCGGACCACAATTTCTGGTGTGCCCCTTCAATCATGACCGTGAAGCGACGGACCAGGCGTTGGACAATATCGCCGCTGCACCTGCCGGCGTGCTGTTTCCCGGACACGGTCCGGTTTACGAGGGCAGCATGACTGCCGCGGTCGAACAGGCCCGAGCAGGTCGGACAAGGATGCGTCCATGACTACTGTCGAAACGGTCGACGAAGGTGCGGTGCACGGTTTCCTTCATCGACCTGCTTCTGTGTCCTTCGCGTCGCCCGTCGCCACGCTTGCACTGACTCACGGCGCAGGAAGTAACTGCGACACCGTGCTGTTGCGTGCTGTTGCCGACGGCTTTGCTGCTGCAGGAGTGCAAGTTCTGCGCTTCGATCTCGCGTTTCGGGTGCGTCGAGCTTCGGGGCCTCCGCATCCGTCGCGTGCTGCAGAGGATCGCGCGGGCATTGCCGAGGTGATTGCTGCTCTTCGCAAGGACTACTCGGTGCCCGGACCCGTTCTGCTCGGCGGACATTCGTACGGCGGTCGGCAGGCGTCGATGCTTGCGGCGGAGAACCCGGGACTTGTCGACGGCCTGGTCCTTCTCTCCTATCCACTGCATCCACCGAAGAAGCCCGAGAAGCTCAGAACCGAACACCTGCCCGACCTGAACACACCGACCGTTGTCGTCCACGGTTCGAAGGACGAGTTCGCGACAACGGAGGAGATGCGGGCAGCACTCGCCTTGATTCCCGCCGCGGCGCGTCTGGTGGAGTTCGAAGGAGCTCGACACGACTTGTCCGTGGTGAAATTTCCGGTGGTGGAGGAGACAGTCGCGGCCGCATCGGCGGTGTTTGCGTTCTGAACGCCCAGCGGGCGGTTGCCCGTGTCGGTGGTTCCTGGTGAGATCGAACCATGAGTGCTCAGCCGTATCAGCCCAGTGCCCTGTCCGACGTCACGGTGAGCGTCGACGGTGACGACACAGTCGTCAGCTTTCCTCGGGTTCTGCCGTATTCCGTCGAGAAGGTGTGGGAGGCGATCACCGACCCTGAGATGTTGGCGCAATGGACGCCGTACACCGCCGATCGGAACCTGAGCCGTACCGGTGACGCGGTGATCACCATGCTCACCGAGGACGGCGCCCCCGAAATGTCGCTGCCGGTCACCGTTCACGTCGTGGAGACCACTCGGCGGCTCGAACACGAGTGGGGCCCGGACGAATTGGTGTGGGACCTGACCCCGATCGAAGGCGGTACCCGCGTCGTGCTGACGCAGAGGTCGCGCGCCGAGGGGATGGCGTCGGCGCTCGCTGCGGGGTGGCATCTGTGCTTCGACGTACTCGATGCCCTTCTGGCAGGCGAGCCCTTCGGGCCGATCGTGGGTGAACGGGCGCGCGAGTACGGCTGGGACGCACTCAACTCCGGTTACGCGCGACAGTTGGGCATCGACGAATCTCAGGTCTGGTAGCTGCTCAGAGTTTGCGACTGGCAGGCTTTCTGGTGGAGGCTCGCGCGATCAGTTCGACGGGAAGCTTCACGGATTCGACGCTCTTGCCGGAGATCAGTGCCAGTAGGTGCTCGAGCCCGGTCGCACCGATCTTTCGGGCGGGGGACCTGACCGTCGTCAGGGGCACCGGGAGTTGGGAGACAACCGGAATGTCGTTGTAGCCGACCAACGCAAGATCGTCGGGAACGCTCAACCCGAGATCACGGGCCACACCGAGTACGCCGATCGCGATGGTGTCGCTCACCGTGAAAACGGCGTCAGGGCGCGTGTTCCCGCTGAGCAGTGTGGCCGCCGCATCGACACCCCCTTGAACTTCGAACTCGGACGCCACTATTCGGTTCGGCGGCAGTTCCAGACCGGCTTCGGCCAGGGCATCGCGGAAACCCGCGACGCGTTCCCTCGACGTGCTGGCGTGGTCCGGCCCCGCGATCACTCCGAGATCGCGATAGCCGCAGTCCAGTAGATGCTTCCCGGCGAGGTAGCCGCCGAGGCGGTCGTCGCCGCTGACAAAGGGAAGGCTTCGGTTGACGGATGACGTCGCCGAGTCGATGTGCCGGTTCAGCAGCAGGATCGGCAGTGAGCGCAGGGGGAGCGAGTCGACGAAATCGGTACCCGGCAGGTGGATGCTGCTCAGCATGAGACCGTCGACCTGTCGGCTCACCAGGAACTCGACCGCTTTGCGTTGCGCTTCCAGATCGTCGGGCGGGCTGGAGAGCAAGACGGAGTACCCGGCTGCGGTGGCGGCTTCCTCGATGCCTTGGAACATGGTGGCCACTACAACGTCTGTCAGTCTCGGCATCACGACGCCGATGGTGGTGGTCTTGCGGGTACGCAGGCTGGCTGCCCACAGGTTCGGTTGGTAACCGAGTTCCTCGGCAACCTGACGAACCCGGAGTGCGGAGTCGGACCAGCCGTCGGCGGGCTCGGGCTGACGGAGGACCCGCGACGCCGTCGAGATGTGGACCCCGGCCTGGTCGGCGATTTCGCGCAACGTCGGCGGACGGCCGTTGCTGCGGTTCGACGGATCGGGCGTCATCTGCGTCGTGGCTCCTGGTGTGCGTCGGTCCTGAGTTGATTCGGTGTCGGTCGGCAGTTCGGGGATTGACGGGTGCGCAACCGGGCTCTACTCTAGGCGATGCAAACGATTGCGCAATCGTTCTCGCAAAGGATTGCGCCCGAGAACACTGGAGGCCCCGTGACCACGCCGCAGTCCCTGTCCGAGCTTTTTGCCATCGACACCCTGCTGGACGCAGAGGAGATCGCGATCCGCGACACGGTCCGCAAGATGGTCGACGATCGCATTCGCCCGCACGTAGGTGAATGGTTCGAAGCGGCAGCACTGCCGGCTCGTGAGCTGGCCAAGGAACTGGGCGCGCTCGGCGTACTGGGCATGCACCTCGAGGGCTACGGCTGTGCCGGGATGAGCGCCACGGCGTACGGGTTGGCCTGCCAGGAACTCGAAGCTGTCGATTCGGGCATTCGCAGCCTCGTCTCGGTCCAGGGCTCGCTCGCCATGTTCGCGATCCACCACAACGGAAGTGAAGAGCAGAAGGAAGAATGGCTCCCGCGAATGGCGGCGGGTGAAGCCATCGGCTGCTTCGGTCTCACGGAACCCGATTTCGGATCCAACCCCGGCGGTATGCGAACCAACGCCAAGCGCGACGGCGACGACTGGATCCTCAACGGCACCAAGATGTGGATCACCAACGGCTCCATCGCGGACGTCGCCGTGGTCTGGGCTCGAACCGACGACGGCGTGCGCGGATTTGTCGTTCCCACCGACACTCCAGGATTCTCCGCCCCCGAGATCAAGAACAAGATGTCGCTCCGGGCGTCGGTCACCTCGGAACTGGTGCTCGAGGACGTGCGTCTGCCTGCCTCGGCGATGCTGCCCAAGGCTCGCGGACTGTCCGGCCCGCTCGGCTGCCTCAACGAGGCACGCTTCGGCATCATCTTCGGGGCAATGGGTGCAGCACGTGACTGCCTCGAGACTGCGATCTCATATGCACGTGATCGCAAGGTCTTCGACAAGTCGCTCGCCGCGTATCAGATCACCCAGGCCAAGATCGCCGACATGGCAGTCGAATTGGGCAAGGGGCAGTTGCTCGCCATCCACCTCGGGCGCCTCAAGGACGCCGGGACGGTTCGCCCCGAGCAGGTCAGCACCGGCAAGCTCAACAATGTCCGCGAGGCCATCAAGATCGCCCGTGAATGCCGAACCATTCTGGGCGCCAACGGCATCACGCTCGAGTACCCCGTGATTCGGCACGCCAACAACCTCGAATCCGTTCTCACCTACGAGGGCACGTCCGAGGTTCACCAGCTCGTGATCGGCCGCGCTCTCACCGGTGAAGAAGCTTTCCGGTGACGGCAGACGCTGTCGGAGCGCTCGACGGGTTGGTGATCGCTGATTTCGGCCGCGTCCTCGCCGGTCCGTACGCCACGATGATTCTCGCCGACCTGGGTGCCGAGGTCGTCAAGATCGAGCGGCCGGGTGTCGGTGACGACACTCGCAGCTGGGGCCCACCGTGGGTGGGGGACGAGTCGAGCTACTTTCTGTCGGTGAACCGCAACAAGAAGTCGGTCACTCTGGACCTGCGCGAGCGCGAGGATCTGGAGAGTGCACGCGAGCTGGTTCGCAATGCGGACGTCGTGGTGCAGAACTTCCTGCCGGGAACGATGGACCGTCTGGGGCTGGGCTACGACGCTGTCCGAGAAATGAATCCGCGTGCGGTCTACTGCTCGATCAGCGGCTTCGGTGGCAACAACTCTCTGCCGGGATACGACCTGTTGATTCAGGCGGTCGGCGGATTGATGAGTATCACCGGACCCGATCCCAAGACTCCCACCAAGGTCGGTGTCGCGGTGGTCGACGTCATCACCGGCCTGCATGCCAGCGTGGGAATCCTTGCAGCGCTGCGCCATCGCGATCGCACAGGCGAAGGGCAGCACGTCGAGGTCAATCTGTTGTCCTCGTTGCTGTCCGCACTGGCCAACCAGTCGTCCGGCTACGTGGCCGCGGGCGTGGTGCCGCAGGCAATGGGCAACCGGCATCCGAGCATCGCACCATACGAGGTATTCGACACCGCGGACCGTCCGCTGGTCCTCGCGGTCGGCAATGATCGGCAATTCAGTTCGTTGACAGAGGTTCTCGGAGTTTCCGAACTTGCCGCTGATGCGCGTTTCGCGTCCAACAGCGACAGGGTTGCGCATCGAGAAGAACTGTTCGACGCCGTCACTGCTGCATTGGCCAAGGGCTCTGCGGACTCGTGGTTCGAGGCACTGACCGAGCGAGGTGTTCCGTGTGGGCCTCTCAACGACATCGCCGACGCGATAGCGCTGGCGGAACGGCTGAATCTCGATCCGGTGGTGTCCATCGATGACCCGCGTCGCGATGCACCGACTCGGCAGGTAGCCAATCCGATTCGGATGAGCGGCACGCCGGCAACCTATCGGTCGGCCCCGCCGCGGTTGGGGGAGGACAGCGTTCCCACTCCGTCCGGAGTCAGTTGACCCAAGCGAATCGGCCACCGGAATACCGGTGGCCGATCTGCGTGTGTGGCCGACTCAGCTGACCTTCAAGACCAGCTTTCCGGTGTTCGCTCCGGCGAAGAGAAGATTGAGGCTGTCGCCGAACGCGTCGATACCGCCGTCGACGACGTGCTCGCGAGCAGTCAATTCGCCACTCTTGATCCACTTTCCGATCTGCTCTTGTGCTTCTGCGTAGCGATCGAGGTAGTCGAAGACCACGAAGCCGGCCATCGTGGCGCGGTTGACGAGAAGTGACAGGTAGTGAGCAGGGCCTGGCTGAGGTTCGGTGGCGTTGTAGCCCGCGATGGCGCCGCAGATGACCACCCGAGCGCCGAGGCGCAGACGGGAGAGAGCGGCGTCGAGAATTTCTCCGCCGACGTTGTCGAAGTACACGTCGATACCGTCGGGAGCGTTGGACTTGAGCGCCTTGTATACGGATTCGTTCTTGTAGTCGATGGCGACATCGAAGCCGAGGTCCTCGGTGAGCCACGCGCACTTCTCCGGACCGCCGGCGATGCCGATGACCTTGCATCCGTGAAGCTTTGCGATCTGGCCGACCAGACTGCCGACCGCACCCGCGGCACCGGACACGACGACGGTGTCACCGTCTTTCAGCTTTCCGACGTCGAGTAATCCGAAATACGCAGTGACGCCGGGGAAACCGAGAGCGCCGAGCCAGGTCGGCAGGGGAGCGATCGATTCGTCGACCCGAGTGACGTCTGTACCGTCGGAAACGCCGTACTCGGAAGCGCCGAAGGATCCGGCCACGATGTCCCCGACCTGGTAATCGGGGTGCTGTGATTCGGTGATGCGTCCGACGCCGTGGGCGCGCATGACGGAACCGAGCTTGACCGGCGGAACGTACGACTTGACGTCGTTGAGCCAACCGCGCATCGCGGGGTCGAGGGAGAGGTATTCGACCTTGACGACAAACTCGCCCGGTCCGGCGGACGGGATCTCGGCATCGACGTATTCCCAGGTGGAAGCGTCGGGAAGTCCTGTCGGGCGGGCGGCGAGGCGTACTTGGCGGTTGGTCATCTCTCCCCTTCGGCGAAACGAATTGAACTTGAGGCCGGATTCAATATAGGTGATGGATCACGAACTGGGAAGAGTTGGATGAACCGATTGACGACTATGTATGTTCGATCGATGAGCAATGTGGTCGAAGACGCGCCTGGTTGGTTCACTCGGGCGTTGGCAGCGCCGGTCGAGACGGGGTCGGTGGAGGTCGAGGGTGCCTCGGTGCACTTTCGGGCTTGGGGGCCGGCGGGGCCGGGAATCGTGCTGATTCACGGCGGCGCAGCCCACAGTCGCTGGTGGGATCACATTGCGCCGCAGTTCGCCGAGGGGCGCCGCGTCGTCGCTCTCGACTTGACGGGCCACGGCGACAGTCACACTCGCGACGCCTACGCGATGTCCCAGTGGGCTCGCGAGGTGCTGGCGGCGGCCGAGGCAGGGGGAATCGACGGCAAGCCGATTCTGGTGGGGCACAGTATGGGTGGGATTGTTTCTTTCGTGGCCTCGCATCTGCATGGCGAACTGTTGGACGGGGTTGTCATCATCGATTCTCCGCTCAAGGCGCGTACGCCCGAAGAGGAGGCGGCTCGACGCCAGAATGCGTTCGGCCCCAAGAAGGTTTATCCCACCAGGGAAGACGCGATGGGCCGTTTCCGCTTCGTTCCGCCGCAGGATTCGGGTCTGCCTGCGGTGCGTGACCATGTGGCGGCCACGTCGATGGAGGAAGTCGAGGGCGGTTGGTCGTGGAAGTTCGATCCGAATTTCTTTCTCCGAGTAGGCGCCGAAGATGTTCTCGACAGCGAACCACGTTGCCGCGTAGCCTATTTCCGAGCTGAGAACGGCATCGTGTCCGATCGACTCATGGAGCACATGCGCGGATTGTTCGGACCGGAGGCCATCGTGGCGGAGATTGCCGAAGCCGGACATCACGTCATGATCGATCAGCCGTTGCAACTCGTGACCGGGGTGCGAACTGTGTTGAGTGCGTGGTCCGTCGCAGGTCAAGTGCCGGTAAATCAAGCGGCAGGTAACGTCGAGGGAAGGGTAGAAGCATGAGCACGGAATTGACGCTCGAACCGAAAGTCGAAGCTGCACTGAAGTTGTGGCACACCATGATCGAAACCGGCGATCTGTCGGCGCTACCGACGATCGTCGCGCCCGACGCGCAGTTCCGATCGCCCACGGGATTCAAGCCGTACCAGTCCGCGGATGCCGTTGTGCTCATTCTCAATACGGTGATCCAGGTGTTCGAGAACTTCGAGTACCACCGTCAGTTCGCCGGAGCCAACGGTCGGCAGGTCGTGCTCGAATTCAGTGCGAACATCGGCGATAAAAGTCTCAAGGGAATCGACATGGTCGAATTCGACGAGGACGGCAAGATCGTCGATTTCGAGGTCATGGTGCGTCCGGCCAGCGGGCTCGCGGCTTTGGCTGCCGAAATGGGTAAGAGGCTCGGGCAGACGCTACCGACCTACAAAGCCTGAACTGAGTCCGGCCAAGGCTCAGTTCGTACTGAATCCGCCGTTGGAGTGAAGGAGTTGTCCCGTAATCCAGCCTCCGGCGTCGGACATCAGAAACCGAACGAGGTTTGCAGTGTCGCCGGGAGTACCCAGCCGGCCGGCAGGAGTCTGGAGGGTTGTGGCCTGTCTGATCGCGGGTGTCATCCATCCTGTGTCGATAGGTCCTGGGTTGACGACGTTGGCTCGTATGCCGCGTGATCCAAGTTCGACTGCGGCGGCGATGACGATGCGGTCGAGAGCGCCCTTGCTGGCCCCGTACGGAAGATTGTGGGCCGCATGGTCGCTGGTGAGTGCGATGATCCGCCCGGCCACCTGACTGACGTCGCGCTGTTCCGGAAGCCGTTCAGCGAACGCTTTGATCAGCAGCCAGGAGGCGCGAGCGTTGACGGCGAAATGTCGTTCCCAGCTCTCGACGGTGGTATCGAGGATCGAGCTGTCGACGCTTTCGCAATGTGAGAGCACCAGCCCACGGAGGTCGTTCCGCGCTGCGGCAGCGTCAACGAGCTGATCGGCCACGTCAACGAGCTGATCGGCCACGTCGGGCGAGGCCAGATCTCCGGGAACCAGGTCGACACGGCTTCCGAGTGCGCGACACTTCTCGGCAATGTCTTGCGGATCGTGCGCTCCGCGCCCGAACCCGACGCGTTCGTCGTAAGGCTCCCAGTAGCCGATAGCCAGATCCCAACCATCCTCGGCAAGGCCCAATGCGAGGCTCGCTCCGATCGACTTGCTCCGACCGACACCGGTGATCAATACGGTCCCGCGCTTGTCAGACACTGCTCGCCTCCAGAGATGTCCTGCAATTCAAATGGGGTGAGGTCACTTCAGATGGAAGCATCACTGTAGCGGGCGAGCTGTCGCCTGTATCGAGCGAGCTGTCGCCGTGCCTCGACCTGACCTGTGTCTTGACACGGCGCTGGTCACAGCGTTTGACTGAGATGCAAGCTCGAGTTGATTCGCCCGACTGCGTTCCGGGAGGTTGACCTATGCGCGGCAACGGAATTGCAGGCAAGGCTTTCTCAGGCGAGGGCTGTAGACGTGGACAAGAATCTCACCGAGCACGGTCTCATCGCGGGACCGTCTCGGTTCTGGCTTTGGTTGGGGTGTGCGTACTTTCGTTTGCCACCACTCAGATGGCCGGCGCGCAACCGGTTGCAGAGAATGTCGATACCGGGTTCGTGATCCCTTTTGCCGGGGCACCGGTCTACGAGAGCGTCGCGCCCACGCAGATGACTACTCCGGATCAACTCAACCAGCCACTCGGTCAGCAGACTGCGGAAGAGATTGCCGCGCAGATCGGACTCGAGCCAGCCGACGCTTTGACCGAGGAGCAGTATCGCGACCTCATGGCCGGTGGTGGGGTCGGTGGCAATCTCGAGGATGCCGAGGTGATCGACGAATGCGCCCGGATTCTCACCAATACGAACGGGCGGCCCCTCTATTCCGGCACGACGCCGTCGGTTCTGGCCAGTTACGGGTTATACGTGAATCCAGACGGATTGCTGGAGAGTCCGGCCAACGCGGATGCGCCGACGCGACAGGTGAATACGCTGATCGCCCCTGGCGGTTTCGTGGGCACCTGGTTGCGCAACAACGGTGCGACGCACACTCTGATTGCGCTCTATCAGTCGGCATACACGGTGCAGGCAGTCTACGGATTTGCAGCGCAGCAGATTTCGGGAGCAGCGCAGCTGGTGACCAACACCAAAGGCGATGTGAGTTCGGAAGTCGGCATGTCGATGGCGCCGCCGCTCTGGATAGTGAACTTCGCACTGCTCTACATCTTGAAGCCGTCACTGGCGGCAGCGATGCCTGCACATTGGGCTCCCATTCCGCCGGCCGTTGCCGACGCCGTGAAAGCGAGTCCCACCGGTCAAGTCGCTTTCAGTGACTACGCGTCCTATTTCGAGTGATCGGTCTGCCGGACAGCGCTGACGAACTTCTCGATCAACGTGTGGTCCTTGACGCCGCGGGAGGATTCGACGCCGCTGGAGACGTCGACGCCCCAGGCGCCGGTGGCATCGAGTGCGTCGCGAACGTTGTCCGGGGACAGTCCGCCCGCCAGGATCCACTGGCCTTGCGGGCGCGATTGCTGCTGGGCCCAGTTCCACGGCACCCCGGATCCGGCGTCTGCGCCGTCGATCAGGAGTTCGTCCTCGCCGAGGTCGAGATTGTAACCGTCGCGGACGTTGCTGGAGACGACCGCGCGGATGACGGTGAGGCCGGCATCGTGCAGCCGCTGCACTTGCTCGGCGTCGACAAGATCGTGAACCTGTACGGTGCGAAGCCCGGTGATCTTCGCGATCTCGAGGATCTGATCGATCGGGTTGCCGAGAAAGACTCCGATTGCACGGATGTGATCGGGAACTCGCGCGAGCAGAGCGACTGCGAGTGTGGGGTCGACTTTGCGGACGCTCTCGGCGAAGACGAAACCGATGGCGTCGACGCCCAGGCCCACCGTGAGGTCGACCGTGTCAACGTCGCGTAGGCCACAGACCTTGATGAATGTCACCTGATACAGAGTACTAGCGTCGTCGTCTAGCCTCGTGCGTGCGACATTTCTACGCGCGAGAGGCTTGACGTGGACTGGCTCTACCGAATCAGTTTGATCTCGGGATCGCTGCCGGTGATCCTGACTGTCCTTGGGGTCCTGGGTGGTGTGTGGCTGCTCGGTTCGAACGTGCGCTGGTACTACCGCAGAGCGGTGCCGATCGCGGGGCTGATTGCGCTGGTGATCATGATCGCCGTGTGGATCACCGTCGAAAAGGTGATCGTGCCGTTCCCCGATCCCATCGAGATGTCGATCTACGTGTGGATCGGAATCGGTATCTACGCGTTGCTACTTCTCGGGCCGCGAATCAAGGCGGGCGGAACCGTCGCGAAAGCGCTCCTGTCCGTGATCGCGACGGTTCTGGTCGTCATCACTGCCGCGACGCAGATCAATCTGGTTTTCGCCGCGTATCCGACTGTGGGAATTGCGTTCGGACACGACGATTTCGACCGCATCTCACTCAGTGAAGTTCCCGGTCCGACCGATCCTGTTGTCACCGGCGATCCCACCGACACTGTGTGGAAAGCGCCGGAGGGCATGCCGATTCGCGGACGGGTCACGACTTTGCCTGTCCCCGGGACGATTTCAGGATTCTCCGCGCGCGACGCGCAGGTATATCTGCCGCCGTCGTACTTCACCAATCCGCGTCCGCTTCTTCCCGTGCTCGTGCTGATGGCAGGTCAGCCTGGCAAGCCCGAGGACTGGCTCCAGGGCGGAAAGCTGACCGCGACAATGGATGCCTTTGCACGAGATCACGAGGGGTTGGCCCCAGTCGTCGTGATAGCCGATGGAACAGGGTCGCAGATGGCCAATCCGCTGTGCACCGACTCGTCACAGGGCAAGGTCGGCACGTATCTGGCAAAGGACTTGCCCGCTGCGGTGGCGAATGCGTTCCAGATCGACACGAATCCGCGAGCGTGGGCAATCGGCGGGCTCTCCTACGGTGGCACCTGCTCACTGCAGATGGCGACCAATTACCCCGAGGTGTACCCGACATTCCTCGATCTGTCCGGTCAATTGGAGCCTTCGCTCGGTGACCGACAGCGAACCGTCGACGAGATATTCGGCGGCGACGAAGCGGCGTTCGTGAAGGTGAATCCGATGGACCTGCTGGCGACTCGGAAGTTCCCGAACTCGGGCGGAGTGTTCGTCGTCGGAACAGATGACAATGAGTTCAAGCCCGGTCAGCAAAAGGTGTACGAAGCGGCCAAAGCGGCCGGAATGGACGCCAGGTACCTCGAGCTTCCCGGTGGTCACAGCTTTTCGGTGTGGTCGGCCGGCGTCGAGCAGGAGCTGACGTGGATCTCGCAGCGAATGGGACTGATCAGCTGAATCCTGTTCCGGTTTTGGAACGTGTTCTATATTCGGTGTGTGGCTGTCGTTCGGCAGTCTCTCGATCGTTCACCGACTGGAGTTCAGGCACATGTACGAGTGGTCCGACACCGACCTGATGTTCCGCGACGCCTTGCGGGGCTTTATCGACAAAGAGGTGCGACCTCACGTCGACGAGCTCGAAAGCGGTGCGCTGCCGCCGTTCGACATCATTCGCAAGCTGTACTCGACCTTCGGTCTGGCCGACATGGCACGCGAGGGCCTCGAGAAGTCGCTGGCACGCGAGCGCGGCGATGCGCCCTCCGGTGACGGTGAGAAGTCGAGCGCCTTCAGCGGCGCCGGCAGCATGGGCGTCGTGCTCAACAGCGAATTGGCCGGAGTCAGCCTCGGCCTGGTCGCATCGTTGGGTGTCAGCCTCGGATTGGCTGCCGGAACTATCCGCAGCCGCGGCACACTCGCGCAGAAGGAACGCTGGCTCCCCGGCCTGGTGACATTCGAGACCGTCGGCGCCTGGGCGATCACCGAACCGGACTCCGGCTCGGATGCCTTCGGCGGCATGAAGTCCTACGTACGCCGCGACGGCGACGACTACATTCTCAACGGCAACAAGACCTTCATCACCAACGGTCCGTACGCCGACGTGATGATCGTGTACGCAAAGCTCGACGAGGGCGATGCGTCGGTTGATCGTCGCGATCGCAAGGTGCTCGCCTTCATCCTCGACAAGGGCATGGAGGGTCTCACCCAGAGCCCGCCGTTCAAGAAGATGGGCATGAACTCCTCACCCACAGGTGAGCTGTTCTTCGACAACGTCCGCATCACCAAGGACCGTCTGCTCGGCGAGACCGAGGACAGCGGAAAGTCGGACGGCAAATCCAGCGCCAAGGAGAGCTTCGCCGCCGAACGCATCGGCATCGCGTCGCTCTCACTGGGCATCATCAACGAATGCCACCGTCTGAGCATCGAATACGCGAAGTCCCGCAAACTGTGGGGACGTGAGATCGGGCAGTTCCAGCTCATCCAGCTCAAGCTGGCCGAGATGGAGGTCGCTCGAATCAACGTGCAGAACATGGTCTTCAACGCGATCGAACGTACCGCGGCCGGCGACAAGGTGAGTCTCGCGGAGGCGTCGGCGATGAAGCTGTACTCCTCGCGCGCAGCGACCGAGGTCGCGATGGAAGCCGTGCAGCTGTTCGGTGGAAACGGCTACATGGCCGAGTACCGAGTCGAGCAATTGGCGCGTGATGCCAAGTCGCTCATGATCTATGCGGGCAGCAACGAAATTCAGGTCACCCATATCGCCAAGGGTCTCCTGGGCTGACACCGGTACGTTTTCGCTTGTCGGTCGATCGCAGCAGGAACCAGATAGTCTTGCTGCGGTCGGCGACACCGCGCCGACGGATCGGAGTAAGCAGTGAACGCGCCGGATCCCACCAATGTTCATCCGATGGCCGGGCAACCGCGAGTGGTGTTGCTGAGGCCGTTGATCGACAACCCGTTGATCGAGGTAGGGGAGTACACCTACTACGACGATCCGGAGTTCGCCGAAGAGTTCGAGACTCGAAACGTGTTGCATCACTACGGTCCCGACAAACTGGTGATCGGAAAGTTCTGCGCCCTGGCCACCGGTGTCACCTTCATCATGAACGGCGCGAACCATCGTATGAACGGTGTCTCCACCTACCCGTTTCCGATCATGGGCGGTGATTGGGCCAGGCACATGGATTTGGTGCAGGATCTGCCGTCACGCGGTGACACCGTCGTCGGGAACGACGTGTGGTTCGGCGGGAACGTGACAGTCATGCCCGGTGTCCGGATCGGTCACGGGTCGATCGTGTCCACTGGCGCCGTCGTAACGCGCGACGTCCCGGACTACGCAATTGTCGGCGGCAACCCGGCAACGGAGATCAAGCGCCGCTTCAGTGCCGAAGACATCGAGAAGTTGGTGCGAATTGCGTGGTGGGACTGGCCGATCGAGAAGATCACCCGCCACGTCCGGGTGATCTCGGACGGGAGTGTCGCGGAACTCGAAGCGGTCGAGTGATCTCCGCGCCCGCTAGTTCGTTCGTGTGAGCGAGTAGTTCCGGACATAAAGCAGGGCGGCCGCGAGAAGGCCGACGGCAAGACCTGTTGCGGTGAAGGTGATCAGGTTCGGCTCGAGGTCGAAGTGGATGATGGTCAGGCGAGCACTCCGAGGATGCTCAGGAGCAAGCCGGTCGCGATGAAAACTGCGAAGAGTGGTTCTGCAACACGGTCGCGCAGCGTTGTGAGTCGCATTCGACGATCGTCTCTCTCAGCCCGAGATCGAGAGTCTTTGTCGGTGGCTTCCATTAGCGTGTGCGCATGACTCTCACACTCGGCATGATCACCTTCGACAGTCTCGATCCCGGTCCGCTCGCAACGTGGTGGGCGGCGCAGTTGGGCGGAAACATCGTCGAGGAGAACGACGGTTGGTTCTACATCGTCGCGGTCCCTGACAGCGCCACCAACTTCGCATTCCAGAAGGTCCCGGACCCCACCGCCGGTAAGAATCGCATCCATCTCGATTTGGGGAGTCCGGATCTCGACGCCGAGGTGGCGCGGCTCGTCGAGGCCGGGGCAACTGAGCACCACCGCGAGAACATGGACGGTTTCCGCTGGGTGACGCTCCTCGATCCTGATGGGAATCAGTTCTGCGTGTCGGGTCCTCACGCCTGAGCTGACAGGTTCTGAGCTCGCCCGATTCCGCCCACTGATTTCGTGCCCACTGATTTCGCGGACACCGATTCGGGCATGATGAGGGGCATGACTTCTCAGACTTCTCGGACCGGGGCCGACGCAGACGGCTTGTGCAGCTTCGTCGATTCGTCACCGTCGCCGTTCCATGTGTGCGCGACGGTGGCGACCGAGCTGACGGCCGGCGGGTTCGTCGAAGTCCACGAAACGCAGTCGTGGCCAGCCGAGCCCGGACGGTACTTCCTCGTGCGAGGCGGTTCGCTGATCGCCTGGAGCACCGAGGGCGTGGGAAACACCGCTCCGTTCCGGATTGTCGGAGGTCATACCGACAGCCCGAACCTGCGGGTCAAACAGCATCCCGACCTCACTTCGGCCGGGTGGCAGATGGTGGGCCTCGAACCGTATGGCGGTGCGTGGCTGAACTCCTGGCTCGACCGCGATCTCGGTATCTCCGGCCGATTGAGTGTCCGGGTGGGAAACACTGTGGAGCAGAAGCTGGTTCGCATCGACGACCCGATTCTTCGTGTTCCGCAGCTGGCTATCCACCTGTCCGAAGATCGCAAGGGTGTGACGCTGGATCCGCAGAGGCACGTCAACGGAATCTGGGGCGTGGGTTCGAAGCCCAAGTCTTTCATCGGCTTTGTCGCCGAGCGTGCGGGTGTAGCCGCGTCGTCGGTTCTCGGCTGGGAATTGATGACACACGACCTTGCGCCCAGCGCAGTCGTGGGGGTGGACAAGGAATTGGTCAGCGCCCCCAGGCTCGACAATCAGGGCACGTGTTATGCAGGGACACAAGCACTTTTGGCCGCGGCTGAGTCGCCCGGTCAGCAGGTCCCAGTGCTTGCTCTCTTCGATCATGAAGAGGTCGGCAGCATGTCCGATCGCGGAGCTTTCTCGGACCTGCTGAACACCGTGCTCGAGCGGATCGTGTTGGGACGCGGTGGTGGCCGCGAAGAATTCCTGCAGGCGATGGCCGGCTCGGTATGCGCGTCGGGCGACATGGCACACGCGACGCACCCCAATTACCCGGACCGCCACGAGCCCGCTCATCGGATCGAGATCAACGGTGGGCCGGTACTCAAGGTGAACCAGAATCTGCGCTACGCCACCGATGCGGCCGGTGCCGGCGAATTCGCGCTCGCGTGCGATCAGGCGGGAGTGCCGATGCAGCGCTACGTCCACCGCGCCGATTTGCCGTGCGGCTCCACCATCGGACCGATCACGGCATCACGCACCGGACTGTCCACCGTCGACGTCGGCGCGCCTCAGCTCGCGATGCACTCTGCCCGCGAGCTGATGGGCGCGGCAGATGTCCGCATGTATGCCGACGCGCTCGGTGCGTTCCTCACGCCGCGTAGTTAGAGGGCGCGTAGTCAAAGTGCAGGGAGCCCAGTGGGCGTAGAGGGCGCAGTCGGTAGATCCTCGAAGAAGTCGGCGCTCGGTGTGAAGAACATCGAGCCCGTCACGGCCGTCGAGAAATCGAGCAGACGGTCGTAATTGCCGCGAGGGTTGCCGAGAAACATGTTCTCGAGCATCCGTTCGGTGATCGCCGGCGTGCGGCAGTAGCCGATGAAGAAGGTGCCGATCTCGTCATCACCGAGGCGCCCGTACGGCATGTTGGCACGCAGGATCTCGAGAGCCTTGCCGTTCTCGTCCTTGATTGCGTTGAGGGCTACGTGCGAGTTGGACGGCTTCACGTCGGACGTCATTTCGATGTCCTCGAGCTTGCTGCGTCCGATCACACGTTCCTGCTCGTCGACGGTGATTGCTTCCCAGTCCCGCATCTTGTGGACGTAGCGCTGGATATGGACGTAGCTTCCTCCGGTGAACGCAGGATCTTCGTCTCCGACAGTCACGGCGGCGACGGCGTCGCGGCCCACCGGATTTTCGGTGCCGTCGACGAAGCCGATGAGGTCTCGGTTCTCGAAGTACTGGAAGCCGTGAACCTCGTCGACCACCGTGGCTGCTCCGTGCAGTCGCTTCGTGATCTGCCGAGCCACCTCGAAACACGCATCCATGCTCATCGCGCGGATGTGGAAGAGCAGATCGCCGGGAGTCGACGGCGCCGAGTGAACGTCACCCTGTAGAGCGGCGAACGGGTGCAGTAGCGCGGGGCGCGGACCGGCGAACAGTCGATCCCAAGCCGACGAACCGATGCTTGTCACCACATCCAAACCTGATCCGGGGACGCGCAGCCCCACGGCGCGCTGCAGGCCGGCGACGTCGGCGAGTAGTTCTCGTGTGGTGTTCTCACCACCCGGATTTACGGTCGCGACCAGGAAAATTGCAGCCGGAGTGAGGGGAGTGATCACCGACTGGGACTGTGCTGTGAGGTCGGACTGACGAACATCCTGGGGCATGCGAGGCCTTTCGAGGGAGAGAGTGGGCCGGCCCTGACTTTAAGAAAACCGACCGGATCACCCAAACCGGGGCGGGTGTGACGGGCGATACTTCGCAGGCCCGGAGGTGTTGCGGGTGCTGCCGTCTGCGGAAGTCGTCGGCCCACACCGATAGACTGTCCCCCGGCACGTTCTTTCGTTGGGCACATTCGTGGTGTCCCGCTCCGCGCCGGCTTGCCTCTTGACTCCCGTAGGGAAGGGACCACTCTCCAGTGTCTGCTCACCAGGTCGATACCGTCACGCACGCATCGGCTGATCCCGATGCCGCTCAGCCGTTCAAGGAGCTCGGTCTCAAGGACGACGAATACGCACGCATCAAGGAGATCCTGGGCCGCCGTCCCACGGACGCCGAACTGGCGATGTACTCGGTGATGTGGAGCGAGCACTGCTCGTACAAGTCCTCCAAGGTCCACCTCGGATACTTCGGCAAGACCACCACCGACGAGATGCGCGCCAACATGCTGGCCGGTATCGGTGAGAACGCCGGCGTCGTCGACATCGGTGACGGCTGGGCAGTCACGTTCAAGGTCGAGAGCCACAACCACCCGTCGTACGTCGAGCCTTACCAGGGTGCGGCGACCGGTGTCGGCGGCATCGTCCGCGACATCATGGCCATGGGTGCTCGTCCGATCGCCGTCATGGATCAGCTTCGGTTCGGTGCTGCTGACGCCCCCGATACCCGTCGCGTCGTCGACGGTGTCGTGCGTGGTGTCGGTGGATACGGAAACTCCCTCGGCCTGCCGAACATCGGCGGCGAGACGGTCTTCGACGAGTCCTATGCAGGTAACCCACTGGTCAACGCCCTCGCTGCCGGCGTCATGCGCGTCGAGGATCTGCATCTGGCCTTCGCTTCGGGCGCGGGCAACAAGATCATCCTGTTCGGCGCACGCACCGGTCTCGACGGAATCGGCGGCGTCTCGGTCCTCGCGTCGGCGACGTTCGACGACGAGGGTGGAGACACCGGCGGACGTAAGAAGCTGCCCGCGGTTCAGGTCGGCGACCCGTTCACCGAGAAGGTGCTCATCGAGTGCTGTCTCGACCTTTACAAGGCCGGCCTCGTCGTCGGCATCCAGGACCTCGGCGGCGCCGGGCTGTCCTGCGCCACCTCCGAGCTGGCCGCGGCCGGCGACGGCGGCATGCACATCAACCTCGAGAAGGTTCCGATGCGCGCCACCGGCATGACCCCGGCCGAGGTGCTCTCGAGCGAATCGCAGGAGCGCATGTGCGCCGTGGTCACGCCCGAGAACGTCGATGCGTTCATGGAGGTCTGCAAGAAGTGGGACGTCCTGGCCACCGACATCGGCGAGGTCACCGACGGTGAGCACCTCACCATCTCCTGGCACGGCGAGACCGTCGTCGACGTTCCCCCGCGCACCGTCGCGCACGAGGGCCCGGTTTACCACCGCCCCGTCGAGCGTCCGGCAACGCAGGATGCCTTGATCGCGAATACGACCGCCGGACTGAAGCGTCCCGAAACCGACGCCGAGCTCGAAGCGACCCTGCTGAAGATGATCGCCTCGCCTGCCCTGTGCAGTCGCAAGTGGATCACCGAGCAGTACGACCGCTACGTCCGCGGAAACACCGTCCTGGCCGAGAACGCCGACGGCGGTGTCATCCGCATCGACGAGAAGACCGGACGCGGGATCGCACTGTCCACCGACGCTTCGGGCCGCTACACCGCGCTCGACCCGTACACCGGTGCGCAGCTCGCGTTGGCCGAGGCTTTCCGCAACGTGGCAGTCACGGGCGCAACGCCCAAGGCCGTCTCCAACTGCCTGAACTTCGGTTCTCCCGAGGACCCGGGTGTCATGTGGCAGTTCCAGCAGGCCGTTCGCGGCCTTGCCGACGGCTGCGCCACCCTCGGCATCCCCGTCACCGGCGGCAACGTCAGCTTCTACAACCAGACCGGATCCACGGCAATCCTGCCGACGCCGGTGGTTGCCGTCCTCGGTGTGATCGACGACGTTCACCGCCGCATCCCGACGGGCCTCGGACTCGAGCCGGGCGAGACGCTGATCCTGCTCGGCGACACCCGCGACGAGTTCGACGGCTCCATCTGGTCGCAGGTCGAGCACGGTCACCTCGGTGGCGTGCCGCCGAAGGTCGACCTCGCCCGTGAGCAACTGCTCGCCGACATTTTGCTCGCCTCTTCGCGTGACGGTCTCGTCACCGCAGCCCACGACCTCTCCGAGGGTGGACTGGCCCAGGCTGTCGTCGAAGCCGCGCTGGCCGGCGAAACCGGTTGCCGCATCCTGATTCCCGAGGGCGCCGATCCGTTCGTGACCCTGTTCTCGGAATCGTCGGGACGTGTCCTCGTTGCAGTTCCGCGTACCGAGGAGACTCGCTTCACCGGTATGTGCACCGCCCGCGGCTTGCCGTGGACGCGTATCGGGGTCGTCGACGAGGGCAGCGACTCCGTCGAGGTCCAGGGACACTTCTCCGTCACGATGGCCAAGCTCCGTGAGGCCTTCGAGGGAACGCTGCCCGCACTGTTCGGGTGATAGATGGTCGATTCCGGAGAACTGACTTCTTCTGACAGCCAGCCGCAGGAACACCACCTGCGGCTGGCTGTTCCCGCACCCCTCGAGAAGCTCGACAACCGCTTCACCGAGTGGGCGTGGGGGCTCCTCAAACTCGACTTCACCGGCATCGCGTTTGCCGCGTTCTTCTTCTGCTGGTCGTTGACCCCTTCGCTGTTGCCGCGCGATTGGCTTTTCCAAGGTCTGATCGGCGGAATCAACTCGGCCATCGGCTACGGCGTCGGTACTGCGATCGGTTGGGCTGTCGAGCGATACCTGCTCAGCGGTCGACGGTGGTGGCCACTGCCCGAGCCGGTGCCTTCCGCGATCAAGGTCTTCGTTCCGGTCGCGTCCATCGTCGCGGCGATCATCATGCTGGTCTACGCGGCCGGGTGGCAACGTGAAATCGCGGCACTGACCGATGCCGAAGGCACGACCACTTCCGGCTACATCCGAACCCTCGGACTGAGCCTGCTCGTCGGTGGCCTGCTCATCTCGATCTGGCGGGTCCTCCACGATCTGGTGAAACTGATTGCCCGACAGCTGATGCGGCGGTTCCACTGGTCACGGTCGGTGGCCAATGGCGTCGGTGTCCTGGTTGTCACCGTCCTGTTCTTCATGCTGGTCGACGGCGTCCTGGTCCGCGGAATCTATGCAGCGACCAACTCGATCTTCAGTCTGCAGAACTCGACCACTCGCGACGGCGTCGTCGAACCGCAGGATCCGATGAAATCGGGTAGCCCCGAATCAGCCGCTCCCTGGGACACATTGGGGTTCGAGGGACGAAACTTCGTCTCGCGCGGACTCGACGCGCAGGAACTCGAAGCGGCAACCGGTAAGCCTGCGATGGATCCGATTCGCGTATATGCCGGACTTGAAAGCGCCGAAGATCCCGAAGAGCGTATGGATCTGGTCATCAAGGAGCTGGAGCGAACCGGCGCCTTCCAACGCAAGGTCCTCGTGGTCATTCCGACGACGGGTACGGGGTGGGTCAATCCCACTGCGGCACAGGCAATCGAACTTGTGCATGACGGCGACACTGCTCTTGTCGCCAGCCAGTACTCGTACCTGCCGAGTTGGATCTCGTTCCTCGCCGACCAGGAGAAGGCGCAAGCTGCCGGACGCCTGTTGATCGAGCGGGTACACGAAAGATGGCTCCAGGAACCGGAAGCCACCAGGCCGAAGTTCATGGTCTACGGCGAGAGCCTCGGCGTCATGGCCGGCGCCGGAGCCTTCGACACACTGCAGGCGGCGCGCGATACCGCCGACGGAATTCTGTGGGTTGGCCCACCGAACGCGACGCAGTTGTGGCGTTCGATCGAGAAGAGGCGCGATCCAGGCACCCCCGAAGTAGCGCCCGTATACGCGGACGGCCTGGCCGGCGTGCGGTTCGCGGATCGCTCCGAAGACATTCCGACCGACGGGATGACGTGGCCGGAGCCGCGAGTTCTGTTTGTCCAGCACCCTTCCGATCCGGTGGTGTGGTGGTCGCCCGACCTCATGTTCAATCGTCCCGAGTGGCTCAAGGAAGTACCGGGATTCGACCGCTCACCGTCGATGAAGTGGTTCCCGGTCGTGACGTTCTGGCAGGTGTCGGCCGACCTCGGCAACGCCGCGGGAGTTCCGGACGGCCATGGTCACAATTACGGAACCTCCGTTCTGGACGCCTGGATCAGCGTTGCCCAGCCCGAGGGATGGACGGCCGCAGAAACCGAGCGGGTGCGATCGGCTTTGGTTGTCGCCGTGAAATCAGAGGGCCCCGAGAAGTGAGGGGAGTCGCCTCGATCGCGCTCTCCGCTACCGCGATCACCTGGAGCAACGTCGTGCTTCCGGCATTCGGTCTTTCGCCTCGTGCCCGCGCCGTGGTCAACACCGCGGCCGGTCTGTCGGCGATCGGAGTCCTACTCGCACGTGGTTACACCCGCGAGGAACTCGGCTTGGCGCACACCGGCATTCGTGGTGGTGCTCAGTTCGGCGGAGCCGCGGCGGGGGCGGTCCTCACCGGCTACAGCGTCGCTTTGGCCGTTCCGTCCTTGCGCGCGACTCTCGCTGCCGACGAGCGAGCAGACGGCCGCGAAGACTTCCTCGAATGGATCATCCTGCACATCCCGTTCGGGACGGTGCTCTCCGAGGAACTGTTGTTCCGTAGCGCGATGTCGGCCGTCTGGAGCCGCGAACTGAACAGGCCGACCGCGCAGGCTGTTCACGCACTGACCTTCGGGCTGTGGCACGTCGCCCCCGCCCGCGGTGCCGGCGACAACGTTCCCGCAGCCGTGGCGTTCACCGGCGCTTCGGCATTGCTGTTCGAGTGGCTGCACCGCCGTGGCGGCAGCGTACTTGCCCCCGCCCTGCTGCACCTGGCCACGAATGCCGGTGGCGCACTTGCCGTTCGTATCGCTACTCGCAGACATGGAGTGAACTGATGCCGCCCCGCCGCGCCGTCGACCCCGCCGAATTTCGTGCCGCCGTCCTGGCCGTCGGCCCGTGGCTTCGAGATCCGGAACTGCCGAAGCCTTCGCGCAGTGAACTCGGTGCGGCAGTGAAGATGAGTGCGCGCACTCTCGAACAGATCGCCCCCGGATCGAGCGTCGAGGTGCGGGTCCCACCGTTTGTTGCGGTGCAATGCATCGAAGGTCCGCGTCACACGCGCGGAACCCCGCCCAACGTCGTCGAGACGGACGCTCGGACGTGGTTGCAGATGGTCACCGGACTGCTCGAGTTCTCCGAGGCCTCAGGTGACGGAAGAGTCGACGCCTCAGGTAGCCGCGCTCCCGAAATTGCGCACTGGCTCCCACTGCTGCGGTTGACCTAGCAACAGAGGGGTTGGCGTAGTGACAGAGTGGTTGACGCAGTAACAGAGAGAGACCATCCGGTTCGCTTCGGCGTGATCTGAGACCCAAGGCAGCCCTCAGGGGAAGTGAGTCCCAAAATGGCCGTAGACTGTGGATGCCCCCCAACCCCTGCCCACAAAGGGAGCGCCCGGTGACTCGTGCCGATCTGTCGGTCAACAGTCCAAATCTCCTCGCTTCGAACCCGTCCGACGAGGACGAGAACGAGCCCCGCGAAGAATGCGGTGTATTCGGCGTCTGGGCGCCGGGAGAGGATGTGGCGAAGCTCACTTATTACGGCCTGTACGCACTTCAGCACCGTGGTCAAGAAGCTGCCGGCATTGCGGTAGCCGACGGCTCCCAGGTGCTGGTGTTCAAGGATCTCGGCCTGGTCAGCCAGGTATTCGACGAGCAGACCCTCGCAGCGATGCCAGGTCACGTCGCCGTCGGACATTGCCGTTACTCCACCACCGGTTCCACGACGTGGGAGAACGCGCAGCCCATCTTCCGTACGACCACTGCCGGCACCGGCATCGCGCTCGGCCACAACGGCAACCTGGTCAACACCGCTGAACTCGCGAGCCGCACCCGTGCAGCCGGCCTGGTCAACGACAAGCGCCCCAATGCCGCGACTTCCGACTCCGACCTCATCGGTGGTCTCCTGGCACACGCTGCCGGCGACAGCACCATCGAACAGGCCGCGATGGAATTGCTTCCCACGTTGGAGGGCGCGTTCTGCCTCACCTTCATGGACGAGCACACGCTGTACGCAGCGCGCGATCCGCACGGCATCCGCCCGCTCTGCCTCGGTCGACTCGACCGCGGTTGGGTAGTCGCCAGCGAGACCGCAGCCCTCGACATCGTCGGTGCGTCGTTCGTTCGCGACATCGAACCCGGTGAGCTGCTTGCGATCGACGCCGACGGCGTTCGCTCCTCACGTTTCGCGAATCCGACGCCCAAGGGCTGTGTTTTCGAGTACGTCTACCTTGCCCGTCCCGACAGCGTCATCGGTGGCCGTTCGGTCCACTCGACCCGCGTCGAGATCGGCCGTCTGCTCGCCAGCGAGCATCCCGCCGAAGGTGATCTGGTCATCCCCGTTCCCGAGTCCGGCACCCCCGCAGCAGTCGGGTACGCACAGGGCTCAGGCATTCCTTACGGCCAGGGTTTGATGAAGAACGCCTATGTCGGCCGCACCTTCATCCAGCCGTCGCAGACGATCCGTCAGCTCGGTATCAGGCTCAAGCTCAACCCGCTCAAGGAAGTCATCCGCGGCAAGCGCCTTGTGGTGGTGGACGATTCGATCGTCCGCGGCAACACCCAGCGTGCGCTCATCCGGATGCTCCGCGAAGCCGGCGCCCTTGAAATTCACGTCCGTATCGCCTCGCCACCGGTCAAGTGGCCCTGCTTCTACGGCATCGACTTCGCCTCACCAGCCGAGTTGATCGCTAACGGCGCGGGCGGACAAGACGCGACGTTCGAGGAGATGCTCGACGGCGTGCGTCGTTCCATCGGAGCGGACACGCTCGGATACATCTCCACCGAAGGCATGATCGCCGCCACCGAGCAGCCGGCCAGCCGTCTGTGCGCCGCGTGCTTCGACGGGACCTACCCGATCGCGCTTCCCAAGGAAACCTCGATCGGCAAGAA
The DNA here is from genome assembly GCF_058792695.1 of Rhodococcus sp. MT28. Taxonomy (NCBI): domain Bacteria; kingdom Bacillati; phylum Actinomycetota; class Actinomycetes; order Mycobacteriales; family Nocardiaceae; genus Rhodococcus; species Rhodococcus sp. MT28. The sequence continues at coordinate 812,542 of NZ_JBXAFD010000001.1, read as the reverse complement.
CGTCCTCGAGGGGATGCTCGAGAGCACCGCAGGTTCGACGGCCACTCGCGACAACGACAACGCGAGCGCGCTCAGCCGCCCCTGAACATCAGAATCGTTGAAATTCGACAGCCGAGAATCTGCCGTCCACAGCATGTGGGCGGCAGATTTTCTGTTCACGACTTTCTGTTCCACGACACGGCATACGTCGTGAGCATCTGGCATAGTGCCCTCCGTGGCGCAACTGAGAATGGATGGGCACCGGGTCCTGGTCGCAGACCTGGTGGGGGACACCATCAAAGCGATCAACGGCTCGATGGTGGCGTACGAGGGTGCGATCACCTTCAAGAACGCCGGAATGGGCGGTGGCGGTGGGTTACGTGCCGCGCTGAAACAGAAGGCGGCAGGTGAATCACTGTCCCTGATGGAAGTCAGCGGTCAAGGCACCGTCTACTTCGCGGTCGACGCCCAGGACATCACGATTATCGAGCTCAACAACGACGCTTTGCACGTCGAAGCCTCGCAATTGCTCGCATTGGTCGGCCAACTGCGAACCGACGTGAAATTTGCCGGTCTCCGCGGCGCAGGTTCCGGACAGGGCTTGTTCACGACGGTCGTCAGCGGCACCGGTCTGGTGGCGGTGCTGTCGAAGGGCGGACCGATCATCGCGCTCGAAGTCAGCCCGCAGTATCCGCTGGTTGCCGATCCCGACGCATTCGTCGCTCACCGTGGCCAGCTGAACCAGAGCTTCGTCACCGACGTCACCTGGCGCTCTGCGATCGGCGGTGGCAGCGGTGAAGCGTTCTCGCTGCGATTCGACGGATCCGGAGTCGTCTACATCCAGCCCGAGGAGCGCTGAACCATGCCGTTGGAATTGGTGAACAGCAAGGTCGTCAAGTCGACCCTCGCGCCGGGCCAGAACGTGCTCGCCCGCACCGGGTCGATGCTCTACTACACCGGTGACGTCCGCTTCATCCCGCACAGCATGGGCGGTGGGCCCGGCGCCATGCCGAACATGGGCGGTATCGCCGGGATGGCCGGCCGCATGATGTCCGGCGAGCATGCACGCATGATGGCGGCCGAGGGAAACGGTGAGGTCTTCTACGGGCATGCCGGCTTGTACGTCGAGGTCATCCACCTCGACGGGTCGTCAATGCTCACCGTCGAAGCCGACCGACTCCTCGCACACGACGGTTACCTCCAGAGTTCGATAGTCGCTCTCACGTCGCAGGGCGGTGTGCGCGGAGCAGTACGCGGCGCCATGACCGGTCAAGGGCTGTTCACGACGCAGTTGCACGGACAGGGAAGCGTCGCGGTCCTCTCGCACGGGGGCGCGATTCCGTTGCAGGTCGGTCCGAACAATCCTCAGGTCGTCGTCGACCCGCAGGCATACGTGTGCCACATCGGTCAGATCAACGTCGACATCTCCGCGAACGTCGGCTGGCGCGAGGCCGTCGGCAAGGGCTCGGGGGAGTCCATCCAGCTGAAGATGACCGGCGCCGGCACCGTTTGGGTCCAGGCGTCCGAGCAGAAGTTCTGAGAGGGCACAGAGCATGGGTATCGAAATTCACAATCCGGCAACTCTGCCCGCCAACGACAACGTCCCGGGCAACGACTACGCCTTCTGCGTCGAGATGGCCGGACAACCGTGGTTCACGTCCAAGGGCGCGATGATCGCGTACTACGGAAACATCAACTTCGAGCCGCTCGGGCGCACGAGCATGACGGCGATCGTCGCGGCCAGGTTTTCTTCACCGCTCTACGCGGACGACTGGGTGCTCGCTCAGGGACAGGGCAAGTTGATCCTCGGGGACCGCGGATTCAACATCAATTCCTACGACCTCGACGACGGCAACCTCACGATTCGCGCGGCCAATCTCCTCGCCTTCGAGACCAGCCTGGACCTCAAACAGTCCATCGTCCCAGGCTTTTTGACGCTACTGGGGACAGGCAAGTTCCTGGCGTCGTCCAATGGCCCGGTCATGTTCGCGGAGCCGCCGCTGCGCATCGACCCGCAGGCGTTGGTGGGTTGGGCCGACTGCCCGTCGCCGTCCCACCACTTCGATGCCGACTGGATGCAGAGCTTCCTGGGCGCGGTTCGCGGAAGCATGTTCGGCGCGAACACCGGCGAAGAACGCCAGTTCGATTTCACCGGAGCCGGGACGGTACTGATCCAGTCGAGCGAGAAGGTCGTCCACGACGGACACCTCCTCAAACACATCGAATCCGAGACGGTCGCACTCGGGCAGAACAGTCTGCGCGCACTGCATGCCTCGATCGGTGCCCGGCTGCAGAACTGACGTCTCGGGGTACGCGAGGTCTCACCGAGGGGGCCGGTCCGGTAGCGTATGGGCGTAATCGTCGGTATTTGTGTGCGCGCTCTGGGTCTCGAGTCGAACGATCCATCTCGCGTCACGAGGATTGCAAACACTTCACATTGCAAGACCACTTACCTGTGCACGAGCAATACGTGCTCGCGAGAAATACAAGGCTGGAGTAGTAACCCGATGACCGAGGACAGTCACCGCACCGCAGGCGCCTCCTACGCGGCAGCAGGAGTCGATATCGCCGCAGGCGACCGGGCGGTGGAACTCTTCGCCCCTCTGGCCAAGAAGGCCAGCCGCCCCGAGGTCATGGGTGGCCTCGGTGGTTTCGCCGGCTTGTTCTCCCTCAAGGGTGACTACAAGGAGCCGTTGCTCGCCGCATCGACCGACGGCGTCGGAACCAAGCTCGCTGTCGCGCAGGCGATGGACAAGCACGACACGGTCGGACTCGACCTCGTCGCCATGGTTGTCGACGACCTCGTCGTCTGTGGCGCCGAGCCGCTGTTCCTCCAGGACTACATCGCTGTCGGCCGGGTCATCCCCGAGCGCGTCGCGGAATTGGTCAGCGGCATCGCCGAGGGCTGCATCCAGGCCGGTTGCGCTCTCCTCGGTGGCGAGACCGCCGAGCACCCCGGCATCATGGCTGACGGTGACTACGACCTCTCCGCCACCGGCGTCGGTGTCGTGGAGGCCGAGAAGCTGCTCGGACCGGATCGCGTTCGCCCCGGCGACGTCGTCATCGCGATGGGTTCTTCGGGACTGCACTCCAACGGTTACTCACTGGCCCGCAAGGTCCTGCTCGAGATCGACCGCATGAACCTGAGCGCACACGTCGACGAGTTCGGCCGCACGCTCGGTGAGGAGCTGCTCGAGCCCACCAAGATCTACGCCAAGGACTGCCTGGCACTCGCTGCCGAGACCGACGTGCGCACGTTCTGCCACGTCACCGGTGGCGGCCTCGCCAACAACCTCGCGCGCGTCATGCCCAAGGGCTTGGTCGCCGAACTCGATCGCGGAACCTGGAGCCCCGCTCCGGTCTTCGCCATGATCGCGCAGCGCGGACGCGTCGAGCGCGCCGAGATGGAGCAGACGTTCAACATGGGCGTCGGCATGGTCGCCGTCGTCGCACCCGAGGACGTCGACCGCGCACTTGCCGTCCTCACCGCACGCCACATCGACTGCTGGACGCTCGGTAGCGTCAAGAAGGCGTCGGACGCCGCTGCAGAGCGTGCGTTCCTGGCCGGAGACCACCCGCGCTTCTAGACCGCAACGTCAGCTGCCCCATCGGAGAGATCCGGTGGGGCAGTTTTGTGTGTCCGTGCAAGCAGACGCGAGGCGGAAAATCGAACGCAAAAATGAGGAAGAGCGATCAGCTCTTCCTCATTTCACAGTCTGCGCGGTGGCAGTGCGCGGTCAACGCCGCCAGTCGTCGTAGTCGTCCTCTCGCGCATGCCCTTCCCTATCGGAAGTCTGGTCCGATCGGACACTGCTCCGATGCGAGTTGGTCGATCCACCTGCGAGCTCTCTTTGCAGGCTGTCGAAATCCGTGGTCGGTACGCTGTATTTCAATTCGCGTGCAACCTTGGTCTGCTTTGCCTTAGCCCGGCCGCGGCCCATGGCTGACCCCCTCGCGCTTTCGCGGGGCGGCCTGGGGAATTTGGCGGCCCCGTTTGAGTGTGTAAGTTTCCTGACACACACTCTAGCGTGGAAAAGTCGCTTCCGCTTCCACGAAGGCCTCACCGCCGTGTCTGATTGCTCTCACTATGGCCGCGAGCTGCCAGGATGCTGAAAGAACTCGTCAGAACTTTGTGAGAACTGCTCAGAAGTTTCCGGGAATTGCGCGAATCGTCCCCACTCGGGCGTCGCCGCCGAAGACCGGAGCGGATGCGAGAGCCGCCAACTCCTCGGTCCACTCGGTGTTCATCCGCTTGAGCAGAGCTGCCGCCAAGGGCAGGAGCGCCCGCTCGTGACCGTCGTCGATCTTAAGGGCGAAAGCGGAACCGTCGGGAAGCGCTCCGGCGTAGATGCCGTCGTATCCGGTCTTGGAGAACAGACCCGGCACTGCGGACATCAGGCGCTGATCGTTGCGGCCGGTGCCCGAGACGAGGAAGGGGTTCTCGCGGACCGCGTCGGCCACAGCTCGTTCGGGTGAGTCGGGCTCAGCCGAGGGCAGGCGTCCGAATGCCCGAGCCAGGTTCGTGAGCGAGAGCGGCACGATCGGGAGACCACAACCGTCGATGCCGAGTTCCTGCTCTTCCTCGCCGCTGAGATCGAAGATCGTCTCCTGGATCGCGAGTTGGAGGGGATGAGTCGGCTCCATGTACGTCTCGAGCGGCCAGTCGTTCACGACGCACGTGGCGAGCATCGCGGAGTGCTTGCCCGAGCAGGTCATGTAGATCGGGCTGGGAAGCTCGCCCGCTGCGATCAGTTCGGCTCGGGCCAGTTCGTTGCCCGGCAGATCGGAGGGGCACTGCAACTGGTCGACACCGAGTTGGTAGCGAGCGAGAAGCGCTGCGACCAGTTCGATGTGATCGGCCTCGCCCGCATGTGAGGACGACGCGACGGCCAGCTCTTCCGGGCTGGTGGGTGCAAAGCCGTTACGAAGCGCAGCGACGGCTTGCAGCGGCTTGTTCGCCGAGCGCGGGTAGATGGGTGTGTGAATTTCCCCGAGTCCGACAACGACCTCGCCGTCGGCGCCGAGAATGACGGCCGATCCGCGATGCACGCATTCGCGGAATCCGGAGCGGACCACTTCCACCAATTCGATACTCACGAGTGCACCTGCGCTTCTGCTTGTTCGATGAACCTCTGGACGCGCGCGGTGACGTTCGGTGCAAGGTCGGTGTGTTCTGCGAGGAGCCGTCGAAGCCGCTCAGGATCCGTTCCGGCGAAGACCTCTCGAACAGTCACTCCGTGATCCGGTACGTGGACTCGGGTGACCGAATCGCCCGCGGCGATCGTGCCGGTCCGGTTGACGCGAAGGTAGGCGCCGACGTCGGTCCGCTCGGTGAATCTTTTGACCCAGCCCTTTTCCGCGGCCCAGATGCCGAAGGTGCCGCACGGGACGCGGGGCGCGGTCACCTCGAGTTCGAGAACGTCCGACGCCTCGGCTCCGGTGATGTGCCAACGCTCGCCGATCACGGCGTCCGTGACGAGCATCCCGCTGATGTGAAGATTCTCGCCGAACCATCCGGGGCCGAGAGGTCGGCCCAATTCGTCCGACCAACGCTGCGCTTCGTCGCGCTGATACGCGTAGACAGCTTGGAAGGCACCGCCGTGGAACTCGGTGTCGCAGACGTAGTCGCCACCCAGACCGAGTCGTCCTACCGCGACGCGGCCGTCGACGGGACGCTTGTCGATCGCGGTACGGGGGACTCGCCTGACGCCACTGTCACGTTCGGTGTGGACGACGCAGACCGCGTCGACCATGCCCGTCACTTTCCGCGCAATCGGTTGACAGCCTCACGTCCGGCCTGGGGTGCGTCGTCCGCGACGATCGAATCCGGATCGATGGACGCAGCGCTGGGGCCGGCCATCAGTTCGGTGTCGACCGGGATGTTCCGCTTGATCAGAGCGAGTGCGATGGGGCCGAGCTCGTGATGATTGACGACGGTCCCGACGCGTCCGACGGCCCGTCCGCCCGCCGTGATCGGGTCACCCGGTTCCGGGACGGCTTCGGCGCTGCCGTCGAGGTGCAACATGACGAGATGGCGCGGGGGCTTGCCGAGATTGTGAACCCGGGCAACGGTTTCCTGACCGCGGTAGCACCCCTTGTCGAGGTGGACGGCGCCGTGCTCGGCCGGCCCACCGATCCAGTGGACCTCGTGCGGGATGGTCCGTTCGTCGGTGTCCAGTCCGAGGCGAGGCCTCGTCGCTTCGACGCGCAGTGCCTCGAAGGCCCAACTGCCGGCGGGCTTGGCGCCGGCATCGGTCAGCCTGGTCCACCACGCTGCCAGTTGCTCACGTGGGACGAGAAGATCGAAAGAGTTCTCGGTAGGCCACGGCATGCGGCGGACAAATCCGCCGTCGGCCAAGGCGTGAGCGTCGTAGGCCTCGGTGGGTGTCTGAACCTCGAGTGCGGCGAGGACAGTTGACGCTTCGGGTCCGATCAGGCTCAGGACCGCGAGTTCGTTGCCGTCACGAGGTTCGGCCTTGGACCAGAACACCATCTTCTTCAAGAAGGAGAGAAGGTCGGGTCCGCGGTTCGCCTCGGTGTCGATCCAGGTGACACCTGCCAGGTCCGTCTGCACGAAGTGGTGCTCGACGCGTCCGTTGACGTCCAGGCTCAAGTTCTCGGCACTCTTGCCGTCGGGGAGCGCGGCGATGTGCTGGCTCGAAATCGTGTGCAGCCACGTGAGGCGTTCGTCGCCGGGAATGGCGATCACGAATCTGTGACTGCGGTCGACCACCACTGCTGCGCGCTGCGCGGTTCGCTGTTCGCCGAGAGGATCGCCGTAGTGCCACGCGACACCGATGTCGGCCGAACCGTCCGGTGCGGTGACCGCGCCGGGGGAAGTCAGAAGTGGGCTGTTGGGCACAAGAGCGTTGTCGACCACGAGACCAGTCTAGGAGTGTGGGCGGGATCGCGGTTACAGGGCGGCCCCGGCGGCTTGGCGGATCGTTAGGGTTGATGGCATGCCTGATCGCGTATTGGTGACTCTCGACCATGAGGTGCTCGATGCTGACGCACCGTTTCTGCACGCCGACGACCTGGCGGTGGTGCGCGGCGACGGAGTCTTCGAGACGCTGTTGGTACGCGACGGCCGCGCCCGGGTGGTCGAGGGACACCTGAGTCGACTGGTTCTGAGCGCGCGGGCACTCGGTCTGCCCGCTCCCGTTCTCGATGATTGGCGTCTGGCGATCGAGATGGCTGCCGAGGAGTGGGGGACCGAGAAGGAAGGCGCTCTTCGTCTTGTTCTGACCCGCGGCCGTGAGAGCGGTGACAAGCCGACAGCCTTCGTGATGGTCGGTCCGGTGGCCGATCGGGTCAGACAGGTCCGCGAATCGGGGTTGTCGGTGATGACTCTCGAGCGAGGTTTCTCTGTCGATCTCTCTGCCCGGGCACCCTGGCAGCTACTGGGCGCGAAGACGTTGTCGTACGCAACCAACATGGCAGCGCTTCGATATGCGGCGAATTTGGGTGCTGACGATGTGATCTTCGTCAGTTCCGAGGGCAATGTGTTGGAGGGGCCACGCTCGACGGTGGTGATCGTTCGGGACAGGACTTTGATCACACCGCCTCCCGCACAGGGCATTTTGATGGGCACTACGCAGCGCGCCCTGTTCGACGTTGCCGGCAGTGCTCGCTTCGATTGCCGATACGAAACCCTCCGACCTGCGGATTTGATTGCGGCCGACGGAGTGTGGATGGTTTCGAGCGTCACGCTGGCCGCACGCGTCCATACACTCGACGGGCTCACATTGCCAGAGCCGAAGGTCTCCGGGGAATTCGCGGAATTGGTTGAACGTGCAATTGATTCGGATTCAGCAGGGCGATAGGCGAATAGGAATCGCGACAGGTCTCTACTACATTTGGTAGTAGCAAAGTCCTGCGGTCCAAACCGGACAGCAGTACCGTGTCCGCAGGGGCCGAGCGACTGCCCGCGTCTCGAACCCCGAAGCCTGTCCCAGGGCCCTACTCTCGGAGTAGCCAATGGATACTTTGGACGTCTCCAGGTGGCAGTTCGGTATCACTACCGTCTACCACTTCATCCTTGTTCCGCTGACCATCGGACTTGCGCCGATGATCGCGATCATGCAGACGATGTGGGTGGTCACCAAAAAGGACCACTGGTATCGGCTCACCAAGTTCTTCGGCAAGCTTTTCCTCATCAACTTCGCACTCGGTGTAGCCACCGGCATCGTGCAGGAGTTCCAGTTCGGCATGAACTGGAGCGAGTACTCGCGATTCGTCGGTGACGTCTTCGGAGCTCCGCTCGCATTGGAAGGCCTTGTCGCCTTCTTCATGGAGTCCGTCTTCATCGGACTCTGGATCTTCGGTTGGGGCAGGCTGCCCAAACTTGTACACCTGGCGTGCATTTGGCTCGTGGCGATCGGCGTCAACGCGTCGGCATTCTTCATCATCGCGGCCAACTCGTTCATGCAGCATCCGGTCGGTGCGACGTACAACCCTGAAACGGGTCGTGCCGAGCTCACCAGTATCTGGGAGCTGCTGACCAACAACACCGCTCTCGCTGCCTTCCCGCACGCGGTTGCCGGCGCCTTCCTGACAGCGGCGACGTTCGTCGCCGGCATCAGTGGTTGGTGGATGGTGCGGAACATGCGCCGCGCCAAGCAGGCTGAGGCCGCCGAAGCCGAGCGCCTCGAAGCCGACGCACGGACGATGTACCGCCCGGCAACACGATTCGCGTTGCTCGTCATGATCGTGGCCGGAATCGGCATCATCTATACCGGTGACGTCCAAGGCAAGCTCATGTTCCAGCAGCAACCCATGAAGATGGCGTCGGCGGAATCGCTGTGCGACACCGAGATGGATCCGGACTTCTCGATCCTCACTATCGGCACTCACAACAACTGTGACAGCGTGACGCACGTTCTGAAGGTGCCGTTCGTTCTTCCATGGTTGGCCGAGGGCAAGTTCACCGGCGTCGAACTGCAAGGCGTGAACCAACTGCAGGAGCAGGCGGAGCAGGACTTCGGACCGGGTAACTACCGACCGAATCTCTTTGTCACGTACTGGTCTTTCCGCGCCATGATCGGCCTCGCCGCCGGTTCGGCAGCACTGGCTCTCGCGGGACTGTGGGTCACTCGTAAGGGGCGGGTCCCGGACCAGAAGTGGTTCGGAATACTCAGCCTGGTCGCGATCCCCACTCCGTTCATGGCGAACAGCGCCGGTTGGATCTTCACCGAGATGGGCCGTCAGCCCTGGGTGGTGCATCCCAACCCGACCGGCGTCGACATGATCAGACTTACTGTCGACCAAGGTGTTTCGGACCACGCGTCGGCTACCGTCTGGGCTTCGCTGATCACCTTCACCCTGCTGTACGGAGCGCTGGGAGTCGTCTGGTTCAAGCTGATCGTGCGGTACGCGAAGGAAGGCCCGTTGGAGCACGACATGCATCCGCCGGGCGATACAGATCATGACGAGCCGGAAGATCCGGACAAGCCCAAACAACTGTCGTTCGCGTACTAGGAGGCGATCATGGGACTTCAAGAAGTATGGTTCGTGCTCGTCGCAGTACTGTTCATCGGTTACTTCGTCCTCGAAGGGTTCGACTTCGGTGTCGGAATGCTCATGCCGATCGTCGGCAGAGGCAGTGACCTCCCGGCCGATACGCGTCGACGGGTAGCGCTCAACACGATCGGCCCGGTGTGGGACGGCAACGAAGTGTGGCTGATCACCGCCGGTGGCGCGATGTTCGCGGCATTCCCGGAGTGGTACGCGACGTTGTTCTCCGGGTTCTATCTACCGCTGCTGATCATCCTGGTGGCCTTGATCGTTCGTATCTGTGCCATCGAATGGCGAAGCAAGATCGACGACGACAAATGGCGTCAGCGTTGCGACTGGGGCATCATCTTCGGCTCCTGGGTCCCGGCAGTTCTCTGGGGCGTGGCTTTCGCGAACATCGTTCGGGGCGTGGCGATCAACGCAGACAAGCAGGTCGAGTCGGGATTCTTCGATCTGCTCAATCCGTACGCGCTGCTCGGCGGTCTGACCACCGCGCTGGTGTTCGCTCTCCACGGTGCAGTGTTCCTGGCACTCAAGAGTGCCGACGAGGTTCGTGAAGATGCCGTGAAAATTGCTGCACGACTGGCAATTCCAGCTATTCCTGTTGCCGGCGGATTCGTTCTGTGGACGCAACTCGCCTACGGCAAGGGATGGACGTGGATTCTGGTAGCTGCCGCTGCTGCGGCACTGATCGGCGTCGTCTTCCTGACGCGGGCCGAGCGCGAAGGCTGGGCCTTCGTTCTCACCTGTGTGGCCGTCATCGCCACCGTCGTGCTGCTGTTCGCCTCGCTGTTCCCGAACGTCATGCCGTCGACGCTGGATCCGGCGTACAGCCTGACCATCGAGAACGCGTCGTCGAGTCCGTACACGCTCAAGGTGATGACGTGGGCCGCGGCATTCATGACGCCGGTGGTGATCATCTACCAGGGTTGGACGTACTGGGTGTTCCGACAGCGCATCTCCTCCAAGCAGATTCCGGCGTCGATCGGTCTGCGATTCAAGGAGAAGACGTGGTAGTCACCAACCTTGAATCACGAAACATTCGAATCACGAAAGAACTGACGGTCGAATTCACGTGACTATCGAAGTAGGCGACGCTCCCACCACTCGGGAGCGTCGCCGGGGGCCGATCGACCCGCGGCTGTGGCGACATTCCGCTTCTGCGCGCGGCTATCTGATCCTCACGGTCGCTCTGTCGATGGTGAACGTCGTGATGGTCATCGTCGCGGCGCTCATGATCGGCCGGGTGCTGGCCGGAGTGATCACCACTCGAACTGTGGATGTTTCCTCGTGGACAACCGAATTGGTTGTTCTCGCCGCAGCTGTGGCGGTCCGAGTTCTGGGGACCTGGTTGCAGACCAGGTATGCGCACCGGGCGTCGACTCGCGTCGTTGCCGAGATCAAGAACGGCGTGCTGACGTCGGCGACGGCGATGAGTCCTCGCGATCTGGATCCGCGGCGTGACGAGATCGCGACCGTGGTCACCCGAGGTGTCGACGGCCTTGGTCCGTACCTGACGGGATACCTTCCGGCCCTGGTCTTGTCGGTGACGCTGACACCCATCACCCTGATAGTCATTGCGGTGCAGGACATGACGTCTGCGGTCATCATCTTCGTGACGCTGCCGCTGATCCCCATCTTCATGATTCTGATCGGCTTGCTGACAAAGGGTAAGTCGGAGAAGACGCTGGCAGCGATGACCACGTTGTCTTCGCAACTGCTCGATCTTCTTGCCGGTTTGCCGACGCTGCGGGCGCTCGGTCGTCAGCAAGGTCCTGCCGAGCGCGTCCGTGAACTCGGTGACGCTCATCGGCGAACGACGATGTCAGCTCTCCGCGTCGCGTTCCTGTCCTCGATGGTGCTGGAACTGCTCGCAACGCTCTGCGTCGCGTTGGTGGCCGTGAGTATCGGCTTGCGACTGGTGTACGGCGACATGTCACTCGAGCCGGGGATAGTCGCGTTGATCCTCGCCCCCGAGGTGTACCTGCCACTTCGGATGGTGGGAACCCAGTTCCACGCCGCCGAGGACGGAATGGCGGCAGCCGACAAGGCATTCGAGGTTATCGAGGCGGATTCTGCCGCGCCGGAGGGTGGTAGCACGACGGTGGTCGCTCGAGGCGCCGACATCGTCTTCGACGGACTCGGTGTGGCCTCTCGTGGGGGAGTCGCACCGTCTCGACTTTCCGCCATGGCATCGCCAGGGGCGATCACCGTGCTCACCGGTCCCAACGGCTGCGGCAAGTCGACGGCAGTGCACGCGCTGCTCGGGTTGATCGAACCGAGCAGTGGGCGTGTGACGGTCGCCGGCGTCGATGTCCGAGACCTGGACGAGCACGCGTGGTGGAGTCAGTTGGCCTGGCTTCCCCAGCATCCGGTCCTCCTACCCGGCACCGTTCGTGAAAATCTCGATCTCACCGGGGTCGTCGATGCGCAAGCACTGACCCACGCCGCTGCTGCGACGGGATTCGACGCGGTACTGGCCGAGCTGCCTGCGGGCGTCGAGACCGTGATCGGCGTCGGCGGTACAGGTCTGTCTTTGGGGCAGCGGCAACGGCTGGCACTGACACGCGTGCTTGCCTCGGACCGCGCAGTTCTTGTCCTGGACGAACCCACCGCTCACCTCGACTCGGATTCGGAAGGGACAGTGTTGGCTTCTCTGAGAGCACGGGCGGAGCGTGGCGACACCGTTGTCGTGATCGGCCACCGTCCGAGTGTGCTTGCCGCAGCTGACCGGATCGTCGAGGTGCGCGCTCATGAGAAGTGACGCTCACGATCCGCTTCTGCGTGCTCTGCGGCTACTGGAACTTCGGCCACGACGCGTACTGACGGCGGTAGCGGCGGGTGTGGCAACACTCGGTAGCGCACTCGCCTTGGCGGCGCTGTCCGCATGGTTGATCACGCGGGCTTGGGAGATGCCTCCCGTTCTCGATCTCAGTGTTGCGGTAGTTGCCGTACGCGCATTGGGAATCTCACGTGGTGTCTTCCGCTATCTCGAACGATTGACGACGCACGACGTCGCGTTGCGCGGAACCACCGCGGCGCGATCGAGGATCTACCAGCAGTTGGCCGCAGGAGATCCCGCGGCAGCAGCCGGACTACGACGCGGTGACCTGCTCTCACGTACGGGCGCCGACGTGGATGCACTGGGCGACGTCGTCGTCAAAGCACTGATCCCGATTGCGGTTTCGATTGTCCTCGCGTTTGCTGCGGTGGGAATCCTGTTGTTCATCTCGGTTCCGGCCGCGCTCATCCTGGCTGTTGCGCTGGCGGTGTCCGGGATCGCGGCACCCTGGCTGTCGGCTCGTGCTGCTCGTCTCGCCGAGGCCGACAGTTCTGCTGCCGCAGCGCGATTCAGTGAGTCCGCGGTGACCGCCCTCGACCATTCCGCCGAGCTCCGGGTATCGGGTCGCTTGGATCAGGCGGTGAGCGAGGCGGTCTCTGCCGAGAACGATGTGGTCGACGCAACCGATCGCGCGGCGGTCCCGAGTGCCTTTGCCGCCGCTGCCACGCCCCTGGCAATCGGAGTGAGCGTCCTCGGTGCCCTGCTGATCGGAATCTCGCTGTACGGAACCACCGACATGTCACCGATGTCCATGGGAATCCTTGTACTGCTTCCGCTGTCGGCTTTCGAGGGAACCGCGATACTGCCCAGCGCGGCGGTGGCATTGACCAAGGCGCGGCTGGCGTCGGCACGCATCATGGCGGTACTCGATCGAGCCGACGCCGAACACGTTGAAGGAAATCGTGCGTGGCCGGAGGACGGGGTCCTGAGTGTGCACGCGTTGCGGGCGGGTTGGCCCGGGGGAAAGGTGACCGAACCGCTGTCGGTGGATCTTCCTCGCGGTGCTCGTGTTGCCGTCGTCGGCGAGAGTGGATCGGGAAAGACCACTGCGCTGATGACGATGGCGGGACTGCTGCCGCCCGTCGCGGGAACAGTTCGTGTTGACTCGGTGGACGTTTCGGATATCGATCCGGCCGAGCTGCGTCGGCACGTCGGGTACTTCGCCGAAGACGCACACCTCTTCGAGACGTCGGTACTCGAGAACCTGCGCGTCGCGCGGGGTGACCTCACCGCCGAGGACGCGGAGAAGGCACTTGCCGCAGTTGGTCTCGGCGAGTGGCTGGCGGAACTGCCGGACGGGCTCGACACCTACCTGGTCGGCGGTATGCGAGCGGTTTCGGGCGGTGAGCGTCGTCGGTTGCTGTTGGCACGCGCGATCGTCTCGCCCGCGGAGGTACTGCTGCTCGACGAGCCGACCGAGCACATGGACGCGGAGGCCGGCGCTCAGTTGCTGCGCGAGTTGCTCGATCGCGACGGAATGCTGGTCGATTCTTCACGAACGGTTGTTGTCGTTACCCATCAACTTCCGGCCGGTACTGGAGCTGACCAGGTGATATGCGTCGGAAAAGTTTCTGTGGAAAATACGTTGCCGTCATCGTGAAGTGGGCGTACTTTCTCCTGTACACAAGGAAGGAGGTGGTCTGAAATTGAAGTACAGACGGACGCGTGAGGTGGCTGCCAGCTAGCCGCAATCGCTGATGGAATTCACTTACCGCGTGAGCGGCCGGCGAATCCCAGGCAGCCACCCGACCCCCGAGCCCCCGATCAGTCCGACCGGGATCCGCGCGAAAGCGTGGGTGTGGCTCGGGGGTCGCTTCGTGCCGTGCGCCTTTATCAACCCCCGGCGGTTAATAAAGGCGCACAGCGTGGACAAGGATTAGGCCCCCACCATCCACCGCGCTCGAGGATCGCTCTGACCTCGGCTGCAGTTCGGCACGAGGCCCCCTCCACCTCCTCCCAACCGAAGACCAGTGTGGCGTTGCCTGACAGTTCGGATGCGTTTCCTCGCCGACGATCCCGCAGCGCAGTCGCCCGAGAAGAGTGGAAGGCAAATCCGTCGAGTCGAACGATCAGTGCGACACCGCAATTGCGGTAGTCAACGTCCTCGTAGAGAGTTCTCCCATCGACGAGGACCGGCGATTGCCGTCGTGCTTCCGGCAAACCGTGTGCGCGCTCGACCTCGATTGCGTAGCGATGTTCGAGTACCGACTGGACACCGCGATCCAACAGGTCCAATGTCGAGGACAGCGCTTTGACATATCGCCTCGGCCGGCGGCATTCCATTCGGGTGCGCAATTCCATCCGTGACACTTTGCACGCCGTGGCGGAGCGAACCAGAGAACGAGCGGCGTCGCGAGCCGACGGCTCTGCAACCGCCAGGTCAATTGCGTTGTCGGCCAGCGAAGTACGAGCAGGCTGAGTGGCAACGCCGATGTGGGCCTGAGCGCGTGAACGATGAACGATCACTCCGGGATGGGCAGTGGACCACCCCAACGGAACGGGGCGCGCCGGGGAGCGTTCGGGTCTGACCGTCGGACTCTGACAGCGGGAGGATCTGCCGTATCGGACCGTGATGTGGATCGGCAGTTCGGACTCGATGTGCGTGAGTCCCCACTCTTCAGCTGCAGTCCGGTGGCTCAGGTAAGTCTCTCCGCCGCCGAACAGCAGTGCGGCCTCGAGAATCATTGCTCGGTTGAGCGGCCCGTTGGTGCTGGATTGAACGCCGTGGAGGACGGAAGTCCATTGACCCGATTCGACCAGATGTTGGATGCGGCGCGGTGAATAGCCGAAAGGGCGTAGTTGTTTGTTGGTCGCGAGTCCGTGCTGGAAGTCGAAGAGTCTTCGGAGATCAGGATCGATGTAGTCGCAGCTCATGCGAATACCGTCAGATCGCGGACCGACAAGAATCGGTCGAAGATGCCGCTCCGAAGCCCGCCTGTGGAATTTGTCGGTGCCTGTGGATAAATCTGCTGTGCGCCTTTATTAACCGCCGGGGGTTAATAAAGGCGCACAGCAGAGCTAGCCGATGTAGCGCGTCAGGCGGGCCGAGAGACGCGGTTCCAGGCCACCGTCAGACATGATCCGCTCTTCGACGTACGCGAGGTCGCCGCCTTCGACGATGCCGTACAGACGCTTCGCGCCGCCGTACAGTGCACCGGACTGGCTGCGGATCACCACGTCGGTGGCAAGTTCCCACGACGCCTGGGTGAGTGCGCGCCCGTAGTACATTTCGACGACACCGGAGCTGTGGCTGAGCAGGAGTTCGACCACTTCCTGGTTGACGCTGCCCGGGATGCCGTCGCCGCCCATGCGCCAGTAACCGCTCTCGCGCAGATCGGGGCTCACGTACTTGCCCTCGGCGTCGAGGCGCCAGGACCGGGACTCCCAATTGAGGTACGGGCCGCCGTCGTGCGAGATGACGATCTGCTGACCGAAGGCGTAGTCGCCGTTCTCGTCGTGTCCTTCACCTTCGCCGCGCCAGACACCGACGAGGGGGAGAAGCGCGAGGAGTTCGGGATTGATGTCCGGGCCGAGGCGCAGGTTTGCGGTGTCCTCCGGCAACGGAAGGTCCGGCAGGGTCGGAATGTTGAGCGACGCCGTCGACTTGGAGCGCTCGACGGCGATGGCGACAGCTTCGTCCCCGCTGCCGCGCCTCACGGCACCTGCAGCGGCGGAATCGTCAGCGGTCGCGTCGGACCCTGAATCCGGAGCCTGACTCACGACTCGTCGGTGACCAAGCGGTACACGACGTACACGGAGAACCAAGCGATCATGACGGATGCGAGTGCGAGGAGTACCTCGAAGAAAATGACCACGGGTACATCTTAGACCGCGGCGACCGACCGGAAAAATCGGGAGCCGGAATGCAGAAGGCCCCGCACCGGAGGGGTGCGGGGCCGCCTGACAAAGCAGGAATTACTTGCTGACGGTCACGTCCACGTTGTGCACGCCCGAGCCCTCGGGAGCGACGGTGGAGGTGCCGTTGCCCGAGCTGGACAGTGCACGCACGGTCCACTCGCCCGGAGCGGCGAAGAAGCGGAAATCGCCGGTTCCCGATGCCACGACCTCGGCCGTGAACTCTCCGGAGCCGTCGAGCAGACGCACGAATGCGCCGCCGATGGGCTGGCCGTCAGCTGCGAGAACGCGGCCGGTGATGACCGTTTCCTTCTCGACGTCGACGCCGGCAGGCAGGGTCTGGCCCTGGGTAGGTGCTCCACACATGATCAGGCTCCCAATTCGATCGGTGCGCCGACGAGTGAGCCGTATTCGACCCAGCTGCCGTCGTAGTTCTTGACGTTGTTCTTGCCGAGGATCTCCTGCAGGACGAACCAGGTGTGGCTCGAACGCTCGCCGATGCGGCAGTAGGCGATCGTTTCCTTGGTGTCGTCGAAGCCCTTTTCCGCGTACAGCTTGGCGAGGTCGTCGTCCGACTTGAAGGTGCCGTCCTCGTTGGCGGTGGTGCTCCACGGGATGTTGATGGCTCCGGGGACGTGGCCACGCTGCTGCGCCTGCTCCTGCGGAAGGTGGGCGGGAGCGAGGATCTTGCCCGAGAACTCGTCAGGGCTACGAACGTCGACGAGGTTCTTGCTGCCGATGGCGTCGATGACCTCGTCGCGGAAAGCGCGGATCGAGAAGTCGGGGGTCTCGGCCTTGTACTGCGTGGCTTCGCGGTTGACTGCGTCCTTGGAGAGCGGGCGTCCGTCGAGTTCCCACTTCTTGCGGCCGCCGTCGATCAGCTTGATGTCCTGGTGGCCGTACAGCTTGAAGTACCAGTAAGCGTAAGCGGCGAACCAGTTGTTGTTGCCACCGTAGAGAACGACGGTGTCGTCGTTCGCAATGCCTTTGGCGGAGAGCAGATCCGAGAACTGCTCCTGGTTCAGGAAGTCGCGTCGGACGCCGTCCTGGAGGTCCTTGCGCCAGTCGAGCTTGACTGCACCCTCGATGTGGCCGCCGTCGTATGCGCTGGTGTCCTCGTCCACCTCGACAAAAACGGTCTTGGGGGTGTTGAGGTTCTGCTCAGCCCAGTCAGCGGAGACTAGGACGTCGGAGCGAGCCATGGTGTTCCTTTCGATGTGGTCTTGCATCGGTCGTTATCTAGCAGGGGTTCAGCAGGGTTGTGGGGCAAGCGTTTTCACGCGGTGGTAGCGCGGCCGGTATTTCGCAGCCTTGCGACGAGTGGATAGATCTGGCAGCCGAGGCAGATGCCGAACGCGGCGTTGAGCAGGGCCGCGAACAAGGCGAAGCCGGTGGCAACGGTGCCGACGATCGTCGACCCGGCCAGGAAACCGACCGTGCCGGCGAGTGCGAAGACGAAGCCGACGAACTGCGCGAAGCGCAGCGGCGCCACGGGTTCGTGTTCGCTGACCGGCGAGAGTCGCGGGGCGACGAGCTTGCCGAAGATCTGGCCGTACGGGCTGCGCTTGGGGCCGAGTACCGCTCCGACCGCGAAGACGATGGCCTGTAGTGCGAGAACGACGGTGGCGGCGGGCAGTGAGAAGGTCGAGAGGATGAGCGTGAGTACGAGAACGCCGGTGGTGACCCACGCGGCGAATCGAGGTCCGCGGACGTCGACCTGCTCGAGCTGGGGTGTGGTTGTGGACATCGGGAGTGCTCCTGCGCTGGATTGCATGATGCTGTGCCTGGACCGAGAAAACGGGACGTCAAAGTCCCACTCGGTGGATTGATCACGTGAGCGAAAGCTCGAAGGTCAGAGAGATCTGACGGATGAGGTGATCAGCAACAGGTACAGCAACAGCCCCCGAGGCGGCACAGGTCTACTGCGCGGCGTCGGGTGAGCATCAGCTCGTGGCGGGTTTGCACGTCGGCGAGTTTACCCCGAATTCTCGGATTTTGGCTCGTGGGGTCCGGATAGTGGTACGAGTGCAGCTTTCAGATCGGCTGCGGATGGCACTCCGGACACCCGGAACTGTTCCTCCAGGCCACCGTCGAGGATGAAGGTGGTGGGCAGCGAGAGGACACTCATCTCGCGTGCCAGAGCCGGTTCCTTGTCGATGTCGAGCTCGATCTCCACCGGCGGACGGGGAGCGTCGGCCATCGAGATCACGACCTGACCGACGACGCGGCGTACTGCCGCGCACGGTCCGCACCAGTCGGCAGAGAAATGCAGTACGACGGGTCCGCCGTTCGGCGAAGAGACTCCAGCGGCGCGGAGCAGTTCGAGGCGACTGTCCGCCGCGCCGGTCGCGGCCGGCGTGGTGACTCGGACCTTTCCGTTGCGCGACTTGAGAAAGAGCCCGACCGCGACGACGGCGACCAGCGCGACCAGCAGAATTGTGATCCCGGTCATCGGTTCTGCAGCTCTGCGAGATCGATCGTCGTGTTTTCGGCGCTGCCTTCGATCACGATTCTTCCGCCTTCCGCGTAGACCAGGCTCGGCTGAATTCCGTAGGGAAGTGCCTGCGGATCGATCGTGTAGCTGAACAAGCCGAGGACGACGGGTTCGAGTGCTGCGGGGATCGAGAAATCGGCTTTGCCCTCCGGACCGAAGTACAGATTGCTGGCGACGATCTTGACCTGCCCACCTTCCAGAACGAGGTTGGCCTGCACGCTCACTGCAGTCTCGACCGGACCGACGGCAACCGTTCCCGTCAGCACGACGGCGCCCGCGGTGCTCGCTCCGGTTCCGCCGCTGCCCCCGGTGCCATCCGACTTGTTGGCAGGCGGCGAAGATACCTGCAGGTCAGGGATATTGAGCAGCTTTCCGAGGTCGGTGGCGTTGATTCCCATCCGGCCGTCGAGTTTGTCGACGGGGAGTTGGGTGACATTGCCGTTCACGATGTCGGAGAAGGGAACGGTGACCCCGCGCAGATCGGCCTCGACGGTCACTTCGCCCACCACGTCGCTCTGGACGCCGGTAGCTCTGACGTAGACGTCCTTGTATTTCCCGCCGAGTGCCTGGGTGAGGAAGGGGAACCCGTTGAAGGTGACCTCCGGATCCGACTCGAGTGATGCGCCGGTTCGGAGCTCGCGGGAAACCCGGTACTCGGCGTACGCGGCCGCGCCGAAATCGGCCACCAGTCCGAGGCCGAGGAGAAAGACGATGCCGATGATCAGTTTGCGCACCGCACCATTGTGACGGACTCCGGTCGGGGTTCGATGCGACGGCCCCGGTACCAGGCACGCTAATGTAGGGACCGACCAAAAGCGTCGAACTACTCGAGCGTTGCCCTCACGGGTTGCGCGGGCTACTAGATAGGAGGCCGTGTGGAACTGCTCCTCCTCACCTCCGACCCCAACCCGGAAGCTGTACTACCGGCGTTGGCGTTGCTGGCGCACTCGGTTCGGCCTGCCCCCACAGAGGTTTCCTCGCTACTCGAGGCAAGTTCCGCGGACGTGGCATTGGTGGATGCGCGCACCGATCTGGCTGCCGCACGCGGGTTGTGTCGATTGCTCGGAAGCACAGGATCCGCAGTACCTGTGGTCGCCGTCCTCACCGAAGGCGGACTCGTTGCCGTCAACGCCGACTGGGGGTTGGACGACATCTTGCTTCCCGGTACCGGTCCGGCTGAGGTGGACGCCCGATTGCGGTTGTTGGTCGCCCGCAGCGGCGGTGTGGCCAGTCCGGAAGCGTCGGGAAAGATCACGCTGGGCGAACTGGTTATCGACGAGGGGACGTACACGGCACGACTGCGTGGACGGCCCCTTGATTTGACTTACAAGGAATTCGAGCTGCTCAAGTACCTCGCGCAGCACGCCGGACGGGTATTCACCCGGGCGCAGCTGCTGCAGGAAGTGTGGGGCTACGACTTCTTCGGCGGCACCAGGACGGTCGACGTCCACGTGCGTCGTCTGCGGGCGAAACTCGGCACCGAATACGAGTCCTTGATCGGTACAGTCCGAAATGTCGGATATAAGGCAGTGCGTCCGACCAGGGCCAAGGGTGGCGCAGCTGCTCCCGTTCAGTTCGAGGACGACGAGGACGTCGACTACGACGCGGCCGACGGATCGGTGGTCTGACGTGGGTTGGACAGATTCACTGCCGGCTGGATTCGCCGAGCAGGTTTCCGCGCTTCTCGATCGCGCAACCGAGTTCGACGGCAAGGCGCCCGTGTCGGAACAGGGGCGCCATGCCGTTGCCGGGCGCGGCGCCGCGCGACACTTCCTCGAACTCGACGGCGATGCAGTCGTCGGTTATGCGCAGCTGCAAGCCGGTTCGGACGAGCATCCCGACATGGCCGAGTTGGTGGTCGACCCGCAGGCGCGGCGCCGCGGCATCGGAACCAGGCTTGCCGCAGCGGTATTCGACGAGGGCCGGCCGGGCACGCGTGTCTGGGCGCACGGAAACGTCGACGCCGCAGTCGAATTCGCCAAGAGCCTCGATCTGGTCAGCGTTCGTGAACTCCTGCAGCTGCGTCGACCACTCGATGCTCCGCAGCTTCCGGAAATCGTTGTGCCCGAAGGTGTGACGATTCGGACGTATGGTGGACCCGAAGACGATTCCGAGATCCTTCGCGTCAACAATGCGGCCTTCTCCTGGCATCCCGAGCAGGGTGGCTGGACCCAGGCGGAGATCGACGAGAGAACGGCCGAAGGTTGGTTCGACCCTGCTGGTCTGTTCATGGCGTTCGCGGACACCGATCCCGATACTCTTCTCGGCTTTCACTGGACCAAGGTGCACGCACCCGAAGGTGACGATCCGGAGCTGGGGGAGGTGTACGTCGTGGGGATCGATCCCGCGGCGCAGGGACGAGGTCTCGGCCGAGTGCTGACTCTCGCGGGCATGCATTACCTGCGTGATCGCGGCCTCGGAACCGTCCTTCTGTACGTCGAAGGCGACAACACGGCCGCCCTCCACACGTACGAACGACTCGGCTTCGATCGGTTCCACGTGGACATGGCTTACGCCCGCGCGCTCTGACGTCACAGTCGGACACGCAGAAATGTCCAGTCTGTTCATTCTGCGTTAACCATGTGTGGTCCAGCCGGACACCGCGCCCGCCTACTTTTCTCTGTGGGCAGCGCCGTGTTGCCTGATGCAGATTTCAATTATTCTGCGTCTCATGTCGCCGCCCGATCGTGGGCGTGGCGGTAGCGATTTCCGGAGGATCTTGGTGAATCTCAAGCGCAGTGGTGCCCTGCTCGGTGTAGTGGCCGTGGGCGCCATGACCTTGGCCGCATGTGGCAGCGACAACAACTCGTCGTCGACGGGTGTGGACGCGTCCGCATCGAACGCAACGTGCGAAGGCAAGAGCAACCTCTCTGCCGCTGGTTCCTCGGCACAGAAGAACGCCATGGACCAGTTCGTCGCCACTTACATCTCCGTGTGCCAGGAAAAGGGCAAGACGGTCAACGTCGCGTACAACCCCAGCGGTTCGGGCGACGGTCGTACACAGTTCATCGCCGGCCAGATCGACTTCGCCGGCTCCGACTCGGCCATCAAGGACGAGCAGGCCGACAAGGCCAAGGAGCGTTGCGTCGGCGGCGAAGCCTGGAACCTTCCCCTCGTCTTCGGCCCGATCGCAGTTGCATACAACCTCGACGGCGTCGACAAGCTCGTTCTCAACGCAGAGGTTCTCGCGAAGATCTTCAACGGCGGCATCACCAAGTGGAACGATCCGGCAATCGCCGCGCTCAACTCCGGTGCATCGCTTCCCGACGAGAAGATCACCACCGTGATCCGCTCCGATTCCTCGGGTACCACCGACAACTTCCAGAAGTACCTCGACGCGGCATCGAACGGTGCTTGGACGTCGGGCGCAGGGTCCGACTTCACCGGTGGCGTCGGTGAGGGCGCCAAGGGTTCGGCGGGCGTTGCACAGGCAGTTGCCACGGCACCGGGTTCGATCACCTACGTCGAGAAGTCGTTCGCCGATCAGAACAAGCTCTCGGTTGCCGAAATCAACACCGGCTCCGAGGCAGTCGCACTGACCAACGACACGGCCGCGAAGTCGATCGCAGGCGCGAAGTTCAAGTCCGACGCAACCGGCGACCTGACGCTCGACCTCGCGTCGATCTTCAAGACCAACGAAGCCGGCGCCTACCCGCTGGTTCTCGCCACGTACTCGATCGTCTGCTCCAAGGGCTACGACGCGGACACCTCCGCAGCAGTGAAGTCGTTCCTGACGAGCGCGGCCAACGAGGGTCAGGCCAACCTGGCCGAGCAGGGTTACGTCCCGCTGCCGTCCAACGTCCGGGATCGCCTCAACGCGTCCATCACGGCAATCAGCTGACCTAGAGACTCGTGCGGACAAGCTCATGGATCTACATTCAGACGTGAAGGAAGTGAGCGCGCATGAGTGACGCGCCCATCACCTCGACATCTCGTTCTCCCGGCCCCGCAACCAGCGGGGCCGGGGTGGGCGGTCCGAACGGCACCACGGAGGACACGATTACTTCCACCAAGGCTCCAGAAACCGAGCATCCTCCGAAGGGTGACGGTCCGGGTAGCGGCAACAGCAAGACGGTGACCCGTCCGGGTGACCGCATCTTCAGCTCGCTCGCATCCGGTTCGGCAATCTTCATCACGGTTGTCATCGCGGCGATCGGCGCGTTCCTGATCTGGCGTGCTGTTCCTGCTTTGAGCCGGAACCAGGTCAACTTCCTGACCAGCCGTGAATGGGTCACGCAGAACATCAACGCGATGGCGTTCGGTGTCCTCGACCTTTTCCAGGTCACGGTGTTGGTCTCGCTGTTCGCACTGGTGCTCGCGATGCCGATCGCACTGGGCATCGCGATCTTCCTGACTTCGTACTCACCCAAGTGGCTCACGCGGCCACTGTCGTACACGATCGACCTTCTGGCAGCTGTGCCGTCCATCGTCTACGGCCTGTGGGGACTTCTCGTCTTCGCTCCGGCGATCACCCCGGTCGCGGTGTGGCTCAACGACACTCTCGGCTGGTTCCCGCTCTTCGCCGACGGCAGCGGATCGATCACCGGTGGCGGCACCATCTTCACCGCAGGCATCGTCCTCGCCGTGATGATCCTTCCGGTCATCACCGCAGTGACCCGCGAGGTGTTCATCCAGACCCCGCGATCACAGATCGAAGCCGCACTCGCCCTCGGCGCCACGCGCTGGGAAGTTGTGCGCACCACGGTCATCCCGTTCGGTAAGTCCGGCTACATCAGCGGCTCGATGCTCGGTCTCGGACGCGCACTCGGTGAGACGATGGCGCTCTACCTGATCCTGCGCACCACCTCTCAGGCCTTCGGCTGGTCGCTGTTCGACGGCGGCTCGACCATCGCCTCCAAGATCGCCCTCGGCTACGCGGAGTTCAACAACGACATCCAGGCAGGCGCGTACATCGCGGCCGGACTGGTGCTGTTCGTACTGACCTTCGTCGTCAACGCGGCTGCCCGCGCAGTGATCGCCGGAAAGAAGGACTGACCCATGACCTCCACTCTGGACCGGCCGGTCAAGGCCCCCACTTTCCAAGGCGTCGGCGCTCGTCGTCGTGCCAAGGACGTCATCGCGACCATCCTGGTGAGCCTGGCAGTCGTCATCGCGCTCATCCCGTTGGTCTGGGTGCTCTTCACGGTCATCGCCAAGGGCCTGCCCGCTCTGACGTCGCCTACCTGGTTCACCAACTCGCTGAGCGGATTGACGGCGTCGGCCGACGGCGGCGGTATCTATCACGCATTGATCGGTACCCTGCTGCAAGGCATCGTGTGCGCGGTCTTCTCCATCCCGCTCGGTATCTTCGTCGCGATCTACCTGGTGGAGTACGCCGACCGGAAGTCGAAGCTGGGCAAGCTGACCACGTTCATGGTCGACATCCTCAGCGGTGTTCCGTCGATCGTGGCCGCGCTGTTCATCTACGCCCTGTGGATCGCGACCTTCGGCTTCCCCAAGTCCGCGTTTGCGGTGTCACTGGCTCTGGTCCTTCTGATGGTCCCGGTCGTCATCCGCTCCACCGAGGAAATGCTGCGCATCGTCCCGATGGATCTGCGAGAGGCGTCGTACGCGCTCGGTGTGCCGAAGTGGAAGACCATCTCGAAAATCGTTCTGCCGACGGCACTTCCCGGCATCATCACCGGCGTCATGCTGGCCCTGGCACGCGTGCTCGGTGAGACCGCACCGCTGCTGATCCTTGTCGGCTACGCACCGTTCATCAACTTCGACCTGTTCAACGGCGAAATGGGCACACTGCCTTCCGTCATGGTCGCCGAGATGAACAACCCCACCGACGCCGGCACCAACCGCATCTGGGGCGCAGCACTGACCCTGATCCTGCTGATCGCGATCCTCAACATCGTCGCGAAGCTGATCGGTCACTTCTCACAGGTCAGAAGTAAGTGATGCGGCCTCGGAACATGTTCGTACTCAACAGCGTCAACAACTCAGTAGGG
This sequence comes from Rhodococcus sp. MT28, assembly GCF_058792695.1. Classification (NCBI taxonomy): domain Bacteria; kingdom Bacillati; phylum Actinomycetota; class Actinomycetes; order Mycobacteriales; family Nocardiaceae; genus Rhodococcus; species Rhodococcus sp. MT28. The sequence goes on along the minus strand of NZ_JBXAFD010000001.1, from coordinate 787,902 downwards.
AGCCGGTAATGGCCAAGCGTCTGGATCTCAAGGACGTCAACATCTACTACGGCAAGTTCCACGCCGTCGCCGATGTGGGCCTGTCCGTCCCGCCCCGGAGCGTCACCGCCTTCATCGGCCCGTCCGGTTGCGGCAAGTCCACCGTTCTCCGTTCACTCAATCGCATGCACGAAGTGATTCCCGGTGCGCGCGTCGAGGGTTCGGTGCTGCTCGACGGCGAGGACATCTACGGCTCGAACGTCGATCCGGTCGGTGTTCGCAAGACCATCGGCATGGTGTTCCAGCGACCCAACCCCTTCCCGACCATGTCCATCAAGGACAATGTCGTCGCGGGCTTGAAGTTGCAGGGCGAGCGCAGCAAGAAGAAGCTGGACGAGGTGGCCGAGCGTTCGCTGCGCGGTGCCAACCTGTGGAACGAGGTCAAGGATCGCCTCGACAAGCCCGGTGGCGGCCTCTCAGGCGGTCAGCAGCAGCGTCTGTGCATCGCGCGTGCCATCGCGGTCTCGCCCGACGTCCTGCTCATGGACGAGCCGTGCTCCGCGCTCGACCCGATCTCGACTCTCGCGATCGAAGACCTGATCACCGAGCTGAAGAAGGACTTCACGATCGTCATCGTCACGCACAACATGCAGCAGGCTGCGCGTGTGAGTGACCAGACGGCATTCTTCAACCTCGAGGCAACCGGCAAGCCCGGTCAGCTCGTCGAGATCGACGACACCGAGAAGATCTTCTCGAACCCGACGCAGAAGGCCACCGAGGACTACATCTCCGGCCGCTTCGGATAGGTCCCGGGATCAACCCTGCACGATCATGTTTCACCCCCGTTTCCAACAGGAGACGGGGGTGAAACTTTTTGGTTGTGGTGATAGTTCCCACTCCGGTGCGCAGAGCTGAGCGTCGTTGGGCGCCCGAATAATTCGATGAGCAGCGCAAGTGCGCCGAGTGGGCGCTGAAGTAGCCGACGACGTGAATCTCGTGGATACTGACGACGCTTCGGACAATGCTAATCTCGGCCCGACAGCACGCTGTCGATCGATGTCGTTTCACAACCGGAAGGGCTTGTCAGTGCACCTCACCCCTTCAGATACCGAAAAGCTGCTCCTGAGCGTCGCGGGCATGGTCGCCCGTGACCGCCGCGAGCGCGGGGTACTGCTGAACTACCCCGAAGCGATGGCACTGATCTCGTGCTGGATTCTCGAGCGCGCGCGTGACGGAATGACGGTTGCGGAACTGATGAACGCCGGTCGGCAAGTGCTCACCCGCGACGACGTGATGGAAGGGGTACCCGAGATGATTGCAAACGTCCAGGTGGAGGCCACTTTCCCGGACGGTCGCAAGCTGGTCACCGTGACGGAGCCCATTCGATGATTCCCGGCGAGGTACGTGTGTCCACCGAACCGCTCGAGTTCGGCACGGACGCGGAGAAGATCACGATGGTCGTCGTCAACGACGGCGATCGCCCCATTCAGATCGGTTCACATCTCCACCTTCCCGCGGCCAACCCGGCGTTGACCTTCGATCGCGAAGCGGCAGACGGCTTCCGGCTCGACATCCCCTCGGGAACGTCGGTTCGGTTCGAACCCGGGGTCAGCAGAACGGTGACACTGATCGCGCTCGGCGGACTCAAAAGGGTTCCGGGCCTGCAGATCGTGCCGGACGAAGACCTACCGACACATGCGCGCGAGCCCAAGACCGTCATGCCGTTCGGCACGCCCGGCGTCGAGGTCGAAGAACCTTTGCGAGCGTCCTCGGTGAACGTGCGTGTGAGTGATGTTCCAGTCGAGGCGGATTCACCGGATGACGCCGCGACGACAGTTGAGAGGACAGCCGAATGAGCAGGATCGATCGACGCGGCTACGCCTCCCTGTACGGCCCGACCGCAGGCGACCAGATCCGTTTGGCCGACACAGATCTGTGGATCGAGATCGAGCACGACTACACCGCGACCGGCGACGAGATGGTCTTCGGCGGCGGTAAGAGCATCCGCGAGTCGATGGGCCAGGGCCTGACCACTCGCGACCAGGGCGCTCTCGACGTCGTCATCACCAACACGGTGATTCTCGATCACTGGGGAATCGTCCGGGCAGACGTCGGAATTCGCGACGGACGCATCGTTGCGATCGGCAAGTCCGGTAACCCCGACATCATGGATGGCGTGCACCCCAAGTTGCTCATCGGGCCGAGCACCGACGTGATCGCCGGTGAGGGAAAGATCCTCACCGCGGGTGCGATCGACACTCACGTGCACTTCCTCAGTGAAGTCGAGATGATGGAAGCACTCGCCACTGGTACGACGACCGTGGCGGGCGGCGGAACGGGCCCCACCGAAGGAAGCAAGGCAACCACCGTCACGCCCGGCGCCTGGTCGCTGACGATGATGCACCGCGCCCTCGACCACATCCCGCTCAACGTTCTTCTCCTCGGCAAGGGCAGCACCGTCAGCCATGAGGCCATGCGCCAGGAAGCTCTCGCGGGCGCAGGCGGATTCAAGGTTCACGAGGACTGGGGTTCCACTCCGGCCGCGATCGACGCCGCTCTGCGAGCAGCCGACGAGTTCGGCCTTCAGGTAGCGCTGCACGCCGACAGCCTCAACGAAACCGGTTACGTACAGCACACTTTGGATGCGATCGCCGGACGTGGGATCCACGTGTTCCATGCGGAAGGCGCCGGCGGCGGGCACGCACCGGACATCATCGTGACGGCAGGTGAGCCGAACGTTCTTCCGGCATCGACCAATCCGACGTTGCCGCATACCGTCAACACGGTTGCCGAGCACCTCGACATGCTCATCGTGTGTCATGCGCTCAATCCCCGGGTTCCGGAGGATCTTGCCTTTGCCGAGTCCCGGATCCGGCCGACAACGATTGCCGCAGAAGACTTTCTGCACGACATCGGAGCCATCTCGATCACCTCGTCCGACGCCCAAGCGATGGGCCGTATCGGTGAGGTGACCCTGCGGACATGGCAGGTGGCTCACGTCATGAAGGCCCAGTACGGCAAGCTGGGCACCAGCATGCCGGCCGACAACGAGCGTGCGCGGCGTTACGTCGCCAAGTACACGATCTGCCCCGCGGTGGCGCACGGTATCGATCACGAGATCGGCTCGGTCGAGGCCGGGAAGATGGCGGACCTGGTGCTGTGGGATCCCGCGTTCTTCGGAGTCCGTCCTTCTGCCGTGATCAAGGGCGGGGCGATAGTTGCTGCGCCGCTTGGTGATCCGAATGCTGCTATCCCGACCCCGCAGCCGGTGTTCGTTCGCCCGGCCATCGCGGCGACTCCGGGATCGGCCCCGCACCTGTCCACGACGTTCGTCTCTCCGATGGCCATCGAGGACGGTCTGGCCGACCGTCTCGGTCTCACGCGCACCCTTACCGGTGTTCGTCCGACGAGGCACCTCACCAAGGCGGATATGCCGAACAACACGGCGCTGCCGTCCATCGACGTCGATCCGGAGACGTTTGCCATCAAGGTCAACGGCGACCTGATCGCGCCCAACCCCGTTGACGTAGTGCCGATGGCTCAGCGCTACATGCTGTTCTGAAGTCATGTCGATCGAGACGGCGTCTGCCGAGATAGCATCGATGCTCTTGGCAGACGGGCGTCTGCCTACCGGCGGTCACGCGCACTCGTCGGGGTTGGAACCGGCACTGGCGGGCGGACTCCTGCAGAGTCAGGTCCCTGACTTCATTCGCGGTCGACTCGAAACAGTCGGACTTGTCGAGGCCGCTGCAACGGTGGTCACGCGCCGCTGGGCCGTAAGTGAGGGTAGTGCAGGCGAACTCGAGGACATCTCGAGGGAACTGCTCGCCCGGACTCCCAGCGCACCGCTGCGTGAGGCGTCGATTCAGCTCGGCCGTGGGCTGGCGAGACTGGCGTCGCGATTGTGGCCGCAGCACCCCGCGGTGCAGATGCTCATGGCGCTGCCTGGGCATCCGATGCGTCCGCTCGCGTTGGGCGTCTTCACGGCGGTCTCCGGGATGGACGACCTACAGGCAGCCAGATCTTGTTTGTACGACGACGCCCAAACGGTGGCGTCGGCGGCACTGAAGCTACTGCCGGTGGATCCGGCAGAACCGGTCGAATGGTTGCTCCGAGCAGCCCCGACCATCGAAACCGTCGCCGAGGCTGCCGTAGCCGTCGAGGGCGTCGCAGATATACCCGCAACAACAGGGCCGTTGGTCGAACAATGGTCACTCGAACACCACGCTCGATCCAGGAGGATTTTCCGTGCTTGACAACCTGAACAACACCACCACTGCTGCAAGAGGTTTGAGGCTCGGCGTTGCCGGCCCCGTCGGCACCGGCAAAAGCACCCTCATCGCCACCATCTGCCGCGAACTCGCGGCGGAGTACGAGATCGCGGTGGTCACCAACGACATCTACACCGACGAGGACGCGCGACTGTTGCGCGCGGCCAACGTTCTGCCGATCGAGCGCATCGTCGCAGTCGAGACCGGAGCGTGCCCGCACACGGCTATTCGTGACGACGTCACGCCGAACCTCATTGCGGTCGAAGACCTCGAGCGTCAGTTCCATCCCCTCGACATGGTGATCGTGGAAAGCGGCGGTGACAACCTGACCGCCACGTTCAGTCCGGCACTGGTCGACGCCCAGATCTTCTGCATCGACGTCGCGGGCGGCGGAGACGTCGCCCGCAAGGGCGGTCCCGGAATCGAGCGGGCAGATCTGTTGGTGGTCAACAAGATCGACCTGGCCCCGTACGTCGATGTCGACGCGGTCCAGATGGTTGCCGATGCCACGGCCGCGCGTGACGGACTTCCCGTTCTCGCGCTCAGCCAGAAGGATCACTCAACGATCGACCAGCTCAGTGCGTGGCTCCGCCAGGTCATCGCATCTCATCGCGCGGGTAGTCACACCCCGCAGGATCCGGGGCCGATGGCGCCGCACTTCCATGCCGATGAAGAAGACCACGGTCACGGTCACGGGCACAGCCACTCTCACGCTCACTGATGCGCACTGGAGCTACGCGGGTCGTCGTCGAGAGAGTGGGTGACACCGCTGTTGCGCAAGAGCTGATCTCGGGCGACTTCCTGGCCCCGCGGTTCGTCGACGCTCGCGGGCTCACCGTGCGAATTGCCCTGGTAGGGCACAGCGCAACGCTGTTGGCCGGCGACGACCTACGTATCGAGTTCGTGGTCGCACCCGGTACGTGTCTCGAGGTGATCGAGCCGTCCGGGACCGTCGCGTACAACGCACGCGGTGGCCGGGCGTCGTGGTCGGCTTCGGCGAGCGTCGGTGCCGGTGCGGCGCTGATCTGGCGTGCGGCACCGTTTGTCGTCGCCGGCGGCGCGGATGTGACCAGGCGCGTGGATATTTCACTGGAATCCGATGCCGTTGCGCTGCTCGACGAGATGATCGTATTCGGCCGGACCGGCGAAACCGGCGGTGCGCTTCGCTCGGATCAGCGCATTACCGTCGACGGTGACGCGCTGCTCGTGGAAACTCTCGACCTGCGTAGCGTTCCTGGCCGTTCGCTGCCGGGAATTCTCGGTGGCCATCGCGTGCTCGGTACGACCATGCTGTTGGGGATCAAGACTTCCGACGACGTCGAAGGGCACGTGACGCCGCTGGCGGGAGCAGGGATGCTGGCACGGGCCGTGGCCGATCACGCACACGAGGCGAGCGCAGCGTTGGATCCGATCTGGTCGCGGTGGCGTGGGCGGGTTTCGCAGAAGTACAGCGACTGATTCGCCCGACCGTCACACTTCGGGAGGCTGCGTCGTCCAGTATGTGACCAGGCCGAAGAGAGCCGGGCGCACGGGTTTGACGGAGGCATCATGCGAATTGTTGTTCTGGGCGGAACCGGCCAGATGGGAAAGCTGGTCGTCGAGCAGGCGAAAATCGGGGGCCATGACGTCGTCGCCGCCGCTCGATCGACGGGAGTCGACATCTCCACGGGTGCGGGGTTGGACGAAGCATTTGTCGGTGCCGACGTGGTCGTCGACGTGAGTGATCACGTCACCAACAGTGCGAGGAAGGCAATCGAGTTCTTCGAGGCGGCAGCGAAGAACATCGCCGCGGCCGAAGCCAGAGCAGGCGTTAAGCATCACGTGCTGCTCTCGATCGTGAACTGCGACGATCCGCGATTGAAGTCCTTCGGTTACTACCAGGGGAAGGCTGCGCAGGAACGCGCGGTGGAAGCGTCGAGTATTCCCTTCACGATCCTGCGATCCACTCAGTGGTTCGAGTTCGGCGAGAAGACGATCGCGCTGTTCGGACTGGGGCCGATCGCGATGGTTCCTCGGATGCGGTCACAACCGGTGGCAGCGAAGACCGTTGCCGAGGCGCTCGTGACCTGCGCTCAGAACGGTCCGACCGGGAGGGCTCCGGACCTGGCCGGGCCCGAGGTCCTCGAGATCCCGGCCATGACGCGCGAGATCTTGAAATACCGTGGCCGACGTAAGTGGCTGATCCCGATCTCGATGCCGGGAGCGGGTAAGGCGATGAAGGGTGGGGCGTTGCTGCCCGCGCCGGGATCCACAACTGCAGGACCCACGTTGGAAACCTGGTTGCACGAGAACTGAATAGGAAAGGCGGCCGCGCAAGTGCGCGGCCGCCTTTTACTCACGTGGACGGTTGGGTTCAGAGATCCGGGTACGAGGTGAGGTTGTCGACCTTCTCGGTGGTTTCGGGCTCTTCGGGCAGCTTGCCGGTCACCAGGAAGATGACACGTCGGCCGACCTCGACGGCGTGGTCGGCGAATCGCTCGTAGAAGCGGCCGAGCAGCGTGACGTCGACTGCGGCGGCAACGCCGTGCTTCCACTCACGGTCCATGAGGACGGTGAAGAGGTGGCGGTGGAGGTCGTCCATCGCTTCGTCTTCTTCGCGCAGACGGGCAGCGCGCTCGGGGTCGCGGGTCTCGAGGACGACCTTGGCGGCCGCACCGATGGAGACAGCGATGCGTCCCATCTCGGCGAAGTAGCCGTTGACCTCTTCAGGAAGCACGTGGTTGGGATGTCGGCGGCGCGCGATCTTGGCGACGTGCAGGGCGAGTGCGCCCATGCGGTCGATGTCGGCGACGATCTGGATTCCGCTGACCACCGAGCGCAGATCTCCGGCAACGGGAGCCTGCAAGGCGAGCAACGCAAACGCGCGCTCCTCGCAGATGGTGCTGAGTTCGGTGATCTTGTCGTGTTCGCCGATTACTTGTTCTGCCAGGGACAGGTCTGCCTGGAGCAGGGACTGGGTGGCGCGCTCCATAGCGGCACCTGCCAGTCCTGCCATCTCGCCGAGCGTGTCTGCAAGCTCGGTCATCTGTTCGTTGTAAGCCACGCGCATGAGGTCAGAGCCTACGTGCCGTGAAAGACCAAGTCACAAGCACCAGGTGAACGCAAGGTGAATGAACGCGTGTCAGTCGCAGGTGGTGTCGCCGGCGTTGACGCTGGCGATGTCGGCGGGCAGAGCCGTCGAGGTGCTGGTGTCGACCGACGTCGGATTTGCCGCCAGGATGGTTCCCGGGTCCGCGGGGGCGACGACGGTGCCGGCGAAATTGCTTCCGACGACGACCTCGATCATGTCTCCCATGCTCGGAGCGAGAACCAGAACCGCGCCGGGAATCGACGACGCGACGGTCACCGCTTCAGCCTCGTAACCTGCGGCGTAGCGCACGACGGTGGTCGACGCTTGAGCATTCGCCAGGCCGGTGGCTGCGCTGAAGTTACCGACTGTGGAGATCTGGAAACCGTAAGCCGCGAGGCTGTCGGCGATTGTCGCGGCCTGCCCGGCGATTCCCGAGGCGTTGGAGACGTCGACCGAGATGTTGTAGGCGCTCATTGCCTCGACGGAAGTGGCGGCCGGCGGCGTGCTGGACGTAGGAGCGGTTGTCGTGGAACTGGTCGACGACGGTGTGGTGTCCTCGCGCTCTTCGCCCGGAAGCGGATCGTCGTCGATGATCGCCTGGAAGAGGGACTTGATCTCGTCCGTGCGAGGAATCTCGTTGCCCCAGTCGTTGGTGCCGTCCGTGGGGACCGTCAAGAACGTGACCGCGCCTGCGTCGACGTTCTGGAGCGAGCGACCGAGGGTGACCAGTGACTTGGTGTCGATGTTTTCGACGAACGTGTCGCTGGTGAAGGCGTTGATGAATCCGTTGAGCTTGCTCGGATTCAGGAGGACCTGGTTGGACAGGGCCGAGCGGAGCAGCGCCGACAGGAACTTCTGCTGACGGGTGATGCGCCCGTAGTCGCCGTTGCCCTCGGCTTCGACGTGGCGAGCACGCACGTAGTTGAGGGCGGTACGGCCGTCGAGCATCTGCGTGCCGCCGGAGGCGAGGACGGTTCCGAGGATGCCGTCTTCGATCGGTCCGGGGGAGCAGACGTTCACACCGCCGACGGTGTCGACCATGCGCTCGAAACCGGCGAAGTCCATTCCGACGAAGTGCCCGATTTTCAGGCCGGACATCTTCTGGATGACCTTGACCAGGCATTTGGGGCCACCGAGTGCGTATGTCGCATTGAGTTTGTCGCCGCTCGCTGCCGGGAAGGTTTCGCTGGTGTACTTGCCGGCGTCGTTGTCCCATCCCTGACAGATCGGACGTTCGACGTCGAGGTCACGCGGGAAGGAGACGGCGACGACGCGGCTTCGGTCGGCGGGAATGTTCACCAGCATGACCGTGTCGGCTCGGGCGCCTTCGGCGTCTTCGACGGTTCCGGCGCCGATCTCACCGCTCGCACCGGCGCGGGTATCGGTGCCGATGATCAGGTACGTCTCGTCGCCGAGTTGACCACCGGCGTCGATGATGTCGTCGGACTCGGTGTCGAGTGCCGCAATCTGATCGAATCCGCCTTCGACCGAGCGCAGATAGCCCCACACGACGCCGGTCAATGCGAGAGACATGACGGCCAGGAACGCTACTGCCGATCGGCCGATCACTTTTGCGCGATGGCGGCGGCGAATCTTGCTTTGCGCCAGACGAGTGGCGCCGGTGTCACCGACTACCCGCGGCACTGCGGAGGTGACGGGATGTTCTTCGGTGATCCAGTCCGCAGCGGCGGGCGGAACGGTCGGACGGGCGGGAATCGGCCGGGCGGGGGGCGGCGACGACGCTGCTGAAGATTGAGTCTTGGGTGGTACGGATTTGTTCGGCGCCGGCTTGGGCGGCGTAGCCGGGGCTGGTGGCGGCTTCTTGTCGCCTACCCGACGGACCAACTCGGCGACCGAAACAGAGTCGTCGGTCGGAGGCGAGTCCCGTCGCCCGGTACGTCCACTGCTGCGACGCTCCGGGGGACTGGGTGGTTGCGGTGTTGGTCGCTGGGGTGTGGCAGGGCGCTGGGGCGTTGCCGGTTGGTCCGGTCGGGCGTTGCGGAAGCGCTTGTCTGCGAGCGGACGTTCCCAGGGGGCGCGGCTCTCGGGCGGAGGTGGGCCCGAATCGTGATCATCACCCACCGATGCAACCTGTCCCGTCGTCGACTGTCAGTAACTCGTCATTCAGATGCCGGCGTCAACCGGTTGTCGACGAAGCTGGAGCCATATTACTGGTGAATCCTGAGTGCTTCACTCAGAAAGTGATGTGAGTAATCCGACGGCGTGTTTTCGCTAGCCACCAGAGTGCATCATGTCAGCTCCCACCGGCACAAGGTCGTCTTCGGGATCGTCGAGCCAACCTTCCGGGAGTGCTACCTGACCGGGTGAGCCTTGGCGTCCGCGCGGGCCTTCGGCGTCCTTGGGGAACGGGACGTCGTGGTCGAGCTGTCCGAGCAGATCGTCCAGTTCGGACAACGTGCTGACCAGAGCCATCGAGACCCGCAGATCCGATCCGACCGGGAACCCACGCATGTACCAGGAGACGTGCTTGCGAAGTTCGCGCAGACCCTTCATTTCACCGTGATGTGCGGCGAGCAGTTGGGCGTGACGGGCGATGATCTTGGTGACTTCGCCGAGCGTCGGCGGCGTGGCGATCTGTTGTCCGTTGAGAGCTGCGCTGAGTTCCGCGAACAGCCATGGCCGTCCGAGGCAGCCTCGTCCGACGACGACGCCGTCGCAGCCGGTCTCGTTCATCATGCGGGCAGCATCCGAGGCGTCGAAGATGTCGCCGTTGCCGAGGATCGGCACGTCGGTGACGTGTTCCTTGAGGCGCGTGATCTCGTTCCAGTCAGCAGTGCCGGAGTAGCGCTGCGACGCGGTACGTGCGTGAAGTGCGACGGCAGCGGCGCCTTCAGCTGCCGCGATCCGGCCGGCGTCGAGGTGCGTGTGATGTTCGGGGTCGATGCCGACGCGCATCTTGACGGTGACCGGAATGTCGGTGCCTTCGGTGGCGCGCACGGCTGCCGCGACGATCTGACCGAACAGTCGACGCTTGTACGGTAGAGCCGATCCGCCGCCCTTGCGGGTCACCTTGGGTACCGGGCAGCCGAAGTTCATGTCGATGTGATCGGCCATGTTCTCGTCGACGATCATCTTGGCCGCGGCGTAAGTCGTATCCGGGTCGACGGTGTACAGCTGCAGCGACCTGGGCGTTTCGGTCGGACCGAACGTGGTCATGTGCATCGTGGCGGGTTGGCGTTCGACGAGCGCGCGGGCGGTGACCATCTCGCAGACGTAGAGCCCGGACGTGCTGCCTGCACGTTCGAGTTCGAGTTCACGGCACAGCGTGCGGAAGGCGACGTTGGTGACGCCCGCCATGGGTGCGAGGACCACGGGGCTGTGCAGCTCGAGTGAACCGATACGAAGGGATGACATGTCTACCTCTGAACAAATACTTGTGACAATTGGAAGTGCCCGGTACCGAATCCGGTACCGGGCACAGAATAGCTGGTGAAACTAAGAAGCCTGCTGTTCGCGCTTGGCGGCTTCGCGTGCGAGCATGCGATCGCGCTGTTCCTCGAACTTCGTCGCGTTGGCGGCGAGTGTCTCGAGGAAGGCCGCCAACTCTTCGCGCGTGTTCTCGCCTTCGGCGCTGAAATCGTTGCGCTCGAAGATGTTCCACTTGCGCAGGACAGGCCAGACGACCTCGTCGAGGTGCTGGCGAAGGTCGTAGATGCCGTGCTTGGCCATGAGGGCGCCGTTGCGGCGGAAGTTCGGCATGCCGGCACCGGGCATCTGGAAGTTCTGGACGATGTTCGCCACAGCCTTGAGCGCCTGATCGGGAGCAAGATCGAGCGCGGCGGCGCAGATGTTGCGGTAGAAGATCATGTGCAGGTTCTCGTCGGCGGCGATGCGCTGAAGCATCTTGTCGGCAATCGGCTCGTCGCAGGCCTTGCCGGTGTTGCGGTGGCTGACGCGCGTCGCGAGTTCCTGGAAGGTCACGTAGGCGACCGAGTGCAGCAGGCCGGCGTCGCCCTCGTCGATGGGTGCGCTGTAACCGTTTGTCATGTGTTCCATGCGGAAGCGCTCGAGCTCGACGGGGTCGACTGCGCGCGTGACGACGAGGTAGTCACGCATCACGATGCCGTGGCGGTTCTCCTCGGCGGTCCACCGGCCGACCCACGTTCCCCAGGCACCGTCCTGCGAAAAGTTCTCGGCGATCTCACGGTGGTACGACGGCAGGTTGTCCTCGGTGAGCAGGTTGGTGATCATCGCGGCGCGAGCTACCTCGCCGAGTTGTGACTGTTCGAGACTCCAGTCTTCGCCACCCATGGCTGCGAAATTACGGCCCTCGTCCCACGGAACGTAGTCGTGTGGATGCCATTCCTTGGCCATGGAGATGTGGCGGTTGACGTTCTCCTCGGCAACCGGCTGCAGCTCTTGTAGCAGCTCCAGCTGCGTCAGAATCCTCGTCATTTCTTGCCTCCATGTTGAGTGAATGCGCGACTTCGCCCCAGCCTACGGCACCGTAGGTTTGAAAAGAATGGCATGAAAATTGCTCCCCTCGAGGGATGTTACCGATCCGTAGTTATCCGGGGGCACTTTCACTACCAAGTCGTTCTTTCGACGTAGTCGCGGAAAGTCCGGGCGGGATCGGACAGCTCGCGGCTCTTCGACCAGATCAGCCCTATTTTTCGCTGTGCTCCTTCGATCGGTACGTAGACGACTCCTTCGGCCCAGATCGGTGGATCCTGAACCGGCATGACCGAGACACCGAAGGACGCGGAGACCAGTCCGCCGACCGTTGCCAGCTCGCTGCTCTCGAAGACGAAATTCGGAGTGAATCCTGCGGCCGCGCACAGTTCATCGAGAATTCTTCGCATCCCGAAGTTCGGATGCATACCGATGAACGGTTCGTCGGCCGCGTCCGCAAGCTCGACCGAATGCAACTTCGCAAAGCGATGATCAGCCGGAACAGCCAATGCCAGTGACTGCTGGGCGATCTGCATCCACGCCACCTGCGGATCGCGCGGCTGAGGCGAGACGACGGCCAGGTCGGACGTGCCGGCGGCGATTCTGTCGACCAGGAACTGCGCGCTGTCCTGATGCAGTTCGAATCGCACTCCGGGATGCTCGACGCGGTATCCGCGCAGCATGTGCGGCACCAACCAGGTGCCGAACGAGTGGAGGAAGTCGAGCCGGACCGTGCCGCTCTCGGGGCTCGCCAGCGACTGGATTTCGGTCTGCGCGGCGTCGAGGGCACGCAGTGCGATGCGAGCATGTCGATAGAGGATCTCGCCGTACCGGTTCAGTTCGAGTCGGCGTCCCTGACGGTCGAAGAGTGTCACGCCGATCTGTCGTTCGAGACGTGCGAGTTTGCGCGAAAGGGTCGGCTGCGACAGGTGAGTCAGATCCGCGGTAGCGGTCACCTGTTGGGTTTCGGCGAGCACGACAAACCATTCGAGGTCTTCGGTCAGCATCACGAACCCAATCTATATACCCGCAGAGCATATAGAACACCAAGTTTATGCATTTTCTTTTGCCAAGTCGGGGCGGGAGGATTCTTGCCGGAGGTAAGTGATGCCTGGAGGTACGTGGTGACTGTCGAGAATGTGATCGAATCCGAAGTGATGCCGCTTCGCCGCGGAACATCGGGATATCGAACCGTGACCGTTGCGTTGTTCGCGGCCGGGCTGTCGACGTTCATCTCGATGTACGCGGCACAGGCGTTGCTGCCTGCGTTCGCCGAAGACTTCCACGTCTCGCCTGCGGTGTCTGCGCTGTCCGTCTCGGCGACGACGGGCATGTTGGCGTTGGCAATCATTCCGGCCAGTGCGCTCTCCGAGCGGTTCGGTCGCACGCGGGTGATGATCGCGTCGGCGTCGGCGTCCTGTGTGATCGGTTTACTTCTGCCGCTGAGTCCGACGATCGAGGTTCTGCTGGTCGGACGCGCAGCACAAGGATTGGCTCTGGCCGGTGTCCCGGCGGTGGCGATGGCCTATCTGGCCGAGGAGGTCGATCGGAAGGACCTCGGTGCAGCGATGGGAAGGTACGTCGCCGGCACGACGATCGGTGGGCTGATCGGACGGCTCGTGCCGTCGGCCGTTGTCGATTTCAGTACGTGGCGTTGGGCGCTGTTGACTGCGTCCGCGCTGTCGGCATTGTTCGCGCTCAACATGATCCGGCGGCTTCCCGCGTCGAAGTTCTTTCGCCCGCAACCGATATCGGCGCGCACGATCGCGTCGAATCTACGACGCCACCTTGCGAACCCGTCGCTGCGAACACTCTTCGCTTTGGGATTCATCCTGATGGGCGGCTTCGTGTCGATTTACAACTTCCTCGGGTTTCGGCTCACGGCAGCACCTTTCGGCCTTCCTGAAGCGCTTGTGGGCCTGGTGTTCCTTTTCTACCTTGCCGGAACTTTCACCTCGGCGGTAGCCGGCGGGGCCTCTGACCGACTGGGTAGGCGCAGCGTGCTGCTCGGGTCGGTTGTCGTCATCGGTATCGGCCTGGCACTGACCGTTCCGGACAATCTGGCGTTGACGCTCGTGGGGATGCTGCTCTTCACCGGAGGATTCTTCGCCGCACATTCGGTGGCCAGCGGTTGGGTGGGGCTGATCGCTACCGATCACCGGGCCGAGGCGTCGGCGTTGTATCTGTTTGCCTACTACGCGGGTTCGTCCGTGGCGGGCGCCCTCGCGGGTCTTGCATACGCGGGTGGCGGTTGGGTCGGGGTCAGTACTTTTGTGGGCGCGCTGCTGTTGGTTGCGTTTGCCTTGTCACTGAGGATGTTTCGATCTTCGACGATTGACTGAACAGAGCACTGCGGCGACCCCGAACGGGATCGCCGCAGTGCGAATCTGTCGAGCGTCTTACTTCTTGCCGCCGCCGAGGAGGCCGCCGAGCAGGTCTCCGAGGCCGCCGCCACCGGATCCACCCAGGATGCCGCCGAGTGCGCCGCCGATGCCGCCGCCGGAATTGCCGCCGCCGCCGAGAATTCCGCCGAGGAGATCCCCGAGCCCGCCGCCACCGGAGGCCTGAGTCTGCGCGCCGGCACCGCCACCGGTGAACTGCTTGGCGAGGTAGGCCAGGACGATGGGAGCGAGGATCGGCAGCAACTGCTTCACCAGATCGTTTCCACCGCCGCCACCGACACCGCCGAGTGCGCTGGCGACCTGATCGGTGTTGCCGCCGAAGATGTTCGAGACGATCTTCTGACCGTCAGCGGTGTCGACTTTGCTGATGTCGACGCCGTCGTCGAGAAGGCTGGTGTCGGCGTGAGACTGCAACGCGCTTTCCAGCGAGGCTGCACCGGCGGGATCCTGCGCGTTGGCGCCGAGGCCACCGACGAGGGTCGGAAGTGCAGTCTTGACCGCCGATTCGGCAGTTGCCTGGTCGACGCCGAGTTGCTGCGCGATCTGGTCGATGGGGATCTGGGATAGAAGGTCGTCAAGCGATGCCATTGATGCCCTACCTCTTCTGGGGTACTACTCGTCAGTACCCGGCTGTTGCAGACACTAGTGAATGTCGGCGTCGACGGTAACCCTCCGGTTGCCGAGCGGTCAGGCTCGGGTCTTCTCGCGGGGGACCAGGCACGCTAGGAGAGCGAGAATCAGTCCGCCGGCCGTCAGAATGAATCCTGTCTGATTTGTCAGGATCGTGGAGTAGTTTTCCCTGATGACATTGTCGAACTGATCGTTCACGCGGTAGTAGAACGTGCCAAGAGTCCCCAATCCCACGATAATTCCGATCCATGCTGCGATGCGAGAACCGAACAATGCGGCGATCAGAATCAATACGGCGGCGGCGAGCAGAAGTATCGCCATCGACCGGTAGAAGGTCACGGACTGATCGCCGAGTTGCTCGATTGCCCACCCGGCCGGAAAGCCGTCCCGCAGGTCCTCGAGGCGAACGTTGTCGGGTTTGACCCCGGCCAGTACGTACATGAACGAGCCGACGGCAACGGCGATTCCACAAATGAGCAGAACGAGATGAACTAACGTGCGCATGCCAGTCTCCCTGTGTTCGGAGTTCGGTGACGCGGTCGTCGCCGAGCCTAGCTGTGTCGCGGGTGTCAAGCTCGGTACCGGGCGTGCAGAATCGTCTCCATGCCCGACAACATGCGTCGACTCGAAGAGATCTCGCTGTCGCTGCCGGAAGCGGAGCGCGTCGACATCGAAGCGTGGGACGGCCACCCGACGTTCCGGGTCCGCGGCAAGAACTTCGTGTTCTGCAACGTCGAAGCCACCTCCTTGACCGTCAAGCTGAGCAAGGAGGAAGCCGAAGCGGTGGTGGCCACCGAACCAGGCGCAAGTGCTGCGGGCTATGGACTCGGTCGACACGGGTGGGTTGCACTCGACATCGGCACCGACGTTTCCGAGGAGAAATGGTCGCAACTGGAGGAGTGGATCTACACCTCGTTCACCCTCGTTGCGCCGAAGCGGCTTGCCCGGATCGTTCTCGATGCGGATGAGGAACGCCCGTAACGGATAGATTCGTCAGTACAGACGCCGACTAGACGAGGAATTGTCATGACGACACCGGAAACTTCACCGGCCACCGCAAAACCGGGCATGCCGCCGTGGGCGAAGAAGGCCATCGGGATCGCAGTGATGGCGGTGGTCCTGGTCATCGCTTACTTCATCCTTGCCGCCTTCCTTCCGCGTTGGTGGGCGCAGCGCATTGCGTCGTTGGCGAACGGCAGTTTCAGCGCCGGAATCGCGTGGGGGCTGCTGTTCGGTCTCGTGTGCACCCTGGTCCCGCTCATCTTCTTCCGGGCGGTCTGGCAGGTGCGCAAGCGCAAGCATGCTCGAATCATGCAGATCACGGCTCTCGCGTTGGGTGTGATCTTCGCGCTGCCGAATCTGCTCTCTCTGACAGTTGTTCTCGGCAACAACAACGCTGCGCATGCGGGCGAGCGGATCCTCGACGTCGACGGCCCCGGATTCCGCGGAGCATCCGTTGTCGGTGCCGTCCTGGGCGTTGCGTTGTTCCTTGGACTGGTCGCGCTCGGCTACATGTACAAAAAGCGTGGAAAGGATCTCGACAAGATGCGCGGTGAGCTCAAGCAGCACGAGCCGCAGAGCAAGGGCGAGGCTCCGGCTCCGGAAATCTGAGTCAGCTCTTCGACCGAGTACTCAGGCCGACACCGACTCCGACGGTTCCCGCCGCCACCAGTCCGGCGAGCGGGACAGCCCAGTGTCCGGCAAATGTGCAGGCGAGAACCAGGATTGCACTCACCGGTAGAACGGCCTGCTCGATCCTGTCGCGCTTGAAGTGGCGTGAATGCATGAGCCACACGAAGATCAGGAACATCGCGGCCGGAATCGTGACCGCGGCAGATGCTGCGAACGTCGAAATGTGCGCTTCGCCAACTGCTTCCTCGACGGCTACTTCGATGCCGGCGCCGATGGCCGCAGCGGATCCGAATACGAAGTAGTGCCCGTATCCCCACAACAGGACGGCGCGATTGCCTTGGTCTGCGAGGTACTCGTGGATCGGGACGGCGAAGTAGATCCACAACGCGGAGAACACGATCAGAACTCCGCCGACGGCAATCGGAATCAGTAGATCGGCGGCGTCGAAATCCCGGATGCCGGATTGGACCGCGATGGTCGCGGCAGCGATGGTTTCGCCGAGCATGATGATGGTGAAGAGGCCGTAGCGTTCGGCGATGTGATGCGGGTGCCACGGCGTCTGGTGGTTGCGTTCGGCGATCGCCGGCACCGCGAGTTCGGCGATCATGAGAACGAAGAAGCCCGGAATCCACGCCGACGCCGGCATCAGAAGCAGCACGATCCAGCCGGCCTGGACGATCACGAGCCCGGCGGCATATTGCAGAGCAGTCGTTCGCGCTGCACCGGATTCACCGCTGGCGGCTCGAAGCCATTGGCAGGTGAGCGCAATTCGCATGATGAGGTAGCCGACGATGGCCGTCGTACGGTCGGTTCCGTCGAATGCGTCGGGGATTCCGGCGGCGAAGACGAGCACGCCACAAATCTGTACGAAGGTCGCGACCCGGTAGGGGACGTCGTCCGTGTCGTAGGCAGACGCGAACCAGGTGAAGTTCACCCACGCCCACCACAGCGCGAAGAAGACGAACATATAGCCGGCGATGCCGTCGGCGTAGTGGCCCTCGGCAACAGCATGCACCAGTTGAACTCCGGCCTGTGCGGCTGCAACCACGAAACACAGGTCGAAGAACAGTTCGAGTGGTGTCGATGCGCGATGGTTCTCGTCGCGGCTGCGTGCGCGCATCCGGATGATCGGCATAACGGCCCGGCCGTGGCCCGCGCCCGTACTGGTGTGTTCTGTCATCGTCCCCACCTTGCTCCGACGTCTAGTGCAGGAGCGCAGTCTAGGGCGAATTCCGTCGGGTCGACGAATGAGACATTTCGCCCCTCACCACACGAGAACGGGTTTGATGACGCGCCCCGACGCTTGATCTTCGACGGCTTTGTTGATGTCGGAGAAGGCGTAGCGCGTCACCAAGCGGTCGATCGGAAACCGGCCACCAGTGAAGAGTTCGACGAGTTCGGGGATGAACGTCGAGACTTCCGACTCTCCTTCGATGCATCCTCGAATTGTCTTTCCGCTCAGCATGATGTCGGCCATGTTCATCTCGACCGTGGACGCTCCGAGTCCGACTACCGCCAGCGTTCCCCGTGCTCGAAGTGATGTGACGGCTTGATTGATCACGGAGCCGATTCCGGTGGTGTCGAGGGAATGTGTCGAACCTCCGTCGGTGGCGGCGCGTACTGCTTCGACCGCGTCCTCGGTGGTCGGATCGACAGTGACGGCGCCGAATTCCTCGGCGAGTGCGCGCCGCTGCGCAACGGGGTCCACGGCGACCAGGGTGGAAACGCCGGCAGCCCTCGCTGCCAGTAGCGCTGCGAGTCCGACGCTGCCGGCTCCGAAGACGACAAACGTCGAGTCGGGCTCGGGGCGAAGTAGATTCAGCACGGCACCCGCGCCGGTTTGAAATCCGCAGCCGAGGGGAGCCGCGACGGTCAGGTCCACTGCAGGATCGACGACGACGGTGTTGTCGGCAGTGGCGATGACGTATTCCGCGAAGCTGGACTGGCCGAAGAATGCGGACCGTATCGGAGTTCCGCTTCGCCGGACCGGCGTCGAGCCGTCGGTGCGTGCGCCAGAGCTGTTGAGCCCGTGTGAGCTTTCGCAGTACGCCCGATGGCCGCTGAGACACTGCCTGCACACACCGCAACTGCGGTAGCTCAGCAACACGTGATCACCGGGCGCAATGCTGTCGATCGACGAGCCGACGGCCTCGACCACCCCCGCCCCTTCGTGCCCGAACACGCAGGGGCCGAGCCTTTCCGGTAGCACCGACTTCGTGAACAGATCTGTGTGGCACAGGCCGGTAGCGACGATGCGAACCAGGATCTCGTCTGCGCGGGGTTCGTCGATTTCAACGGTGTCGAGTGTGAAGGGGGAGTGCGGGCCGTGTGAGAGCGCCGCTGTCATCTGCATGGAGGATCTCGAATTCTGTTCGGCGCGAATCACGCTCGCTCGAGCAGGAAGTAGTAGTGCTGCCCACCGTCGAGAACCAGCGCCGACTTTCCGTTCATGATGCCCATCAGTGTCGAGTCGTCGACCTTCTTGAAGTGGTCGAAGATCGGCGCACCGTCGTAGACCATCGTTGCCGTGACTTCGCCACGAAACTCGATGTTCCACAGGCTTGCTTCGCCATTGCCGCCCTTGACGTCGGAATGGAGGTTGCCGTCTTCGTCTCGGCAGATCAACGGCTTGGCGTCCTCGACCGAGTTGAAGGTCTTGCCGTACCAACGGCTCGCGAACAGCTTTTCGTGAAGCCGGTGACCGGTGGCGAAGTCGTCACCCTTCCACTCGCCGAGGATTTCTTCGGCGGCGACGGTTTCCAGCGCGGCCCACACTTCGTCGAGTTCTGCTGGTGATACACCACTTTCCGCAGCACGGAGCCGGGCGAAAGCAGTTCGGGCTTCGTCGAGATTCATGTCTCTCCTCGAGTCGACGGTAAGTGGCACGACTTGTCCGCGAACCAAATTGTTCGTCAACTCTGCACGCTACGCCGAACCGGATGGTTCGGCAACGGTCGATTCGTTCTAGGCTGTCAACATGCGCTCAGCAGGGGAAGCTACGAGGGACCGCATTCTGGCGGCCGCAAAGGACGAATTTGCCACGTACGGGCTGGCCGGCGCGCGGATCAATCGGATCGCCGCGCAAGCGCGTGCCAGCAAAGACCGTCTCTATGCGTACTTCGCAAGCAAGGAAGAGTTGTTCGCTGCCGTGACCGAACAGTGGACGTCCGAAACAACAGCGGAGACAGCACTTCGAGGTGACGACTTGCCGGGCTATGCAGGTCGCCTCTTCGACAACTACGTTGCCCATCCCGAGAACGCCCGATTGCAGCAATGGGCGGATCTCGAAGCGCCGGACGTCATGAGCGAGGACGACATACGAAGCAAGACCTTCCGGCCTAAAGTTGCGGAAATCCGCAAGGGGCAGCTCGAGGGACACATCGACCCCGCGTGGAATCCCACGGAGTTGATCCTGCTGATCACGGATATCGCCCGGATGCTCGCGCTCAAGTCGACTCGTTCCATCCCTCGACGTCGGGAGGCGGCAGTCGAGGCGGTTCGGCGTTTGATTGTGGCGTAGCGAGTCCAAACGCGAACGTCCACGCCCGTCGCTGTGTGGTTGCCCGGATTTACGGATTTCTCAGTAACGGTGCGTACGTTGGGCGTCGGCTCGTTGACGCCCTCGGGATGTTGACGTGCCGCCAAAACTTTTGTCGTCGACTGTTCAGATGCTGGTGAGCAAAAGGATCGCGGCCGGCCACCCTGACTGAATATCGTCGACGCCGAGCGTGTTCCTTCGGTGCGCGCACCTGTTCAGCATCTGGAGTGGACCCGTGTCGAAGTGGCCGTGCATATGAAGATCTCGAAGAAGGTAGCGCTGGTCGTTGTGGCTGCTTGCGCCCTGACGTTGGGATCGGCGCAAGTCGGAACCGCCCGCGCGGATGCGCCGGTCAAGGTCAGCGTGGCCGGTCATGTGGTGAGCGCCGGGCACTTCGAGCAGGTGCGGCGCCCCAACCGGTGTGTGAAGGCCGGGACGGGGAAGTCGAAACCGAGCGAGCAGAAGTCCACGAATCGCAGTGGGCGTCGAGGCAGCGGGGGATGCTTCTGACAGTGATTGCGAAGTTCCGCAATCAGCCGTCGCAAATCTGTAACACGTTCTAATCTTGCAGTATGGACGTGACTTACGAAGGGACCAAACGCGAAGTCGCTACCGACAGGGGGACTTTGCGCTATCACGAGGCGGGCGATGGTCCGCCGTTGATCCTGTTGCACGGCTCCGGGATCGGCGTGAGTGGATGGCGGAATTACCGGGGGAACCTCGAGGTGTTCGCAAAGCACTTCCACTGCTACCTCCTCGAGTTCCCGGGGTTCGGCGTGAGCGATCCCGTCGACGGTCATCCAGTTCTCACGGCAACCTCGGCGGTGGTTCGATTCATGGATGCGCTGGGAATCGAATCCGCTGCGATGATCGGCAATTCGATGGGCGGAGTTGTCGGGGTCAACGTCGCGATGAGGTTCCCTGACCGCGTCCGCAGATTGGTCACCATCGGAGGCGTGGGCCCGAACATCTTCAGTCAGAACCCGAGCGAAGGTACGCGTCTCCTCCAGGAATTCGCCGACGCTCCCAGCCGTGAGAAGTTGGTTCGCTGGCTCGAGTGCATGGTTTACGACAGATCCGTGATCACCGAGGAGCGGATCGAGGAACGATGGCAAACGGCCAACGATCCGGCCTCGCACCAGGCATTGACCGCGATGTACGGATCCAAAGCCTTTGCCGCTCAGCAGCAGATGATGTCCAACTCGGATGTGCCGCCGTACTGGTCGATGATGCACAAGGTGCAATGCCCGACCTTGCTGACATGGGGGCTCGATGATCGGCAGTGTCCACCGGACATGCCGATGATTCCGATGCGACTGATTCCGAACGCCGAACTGCACGTATTCCCGAACTGCGGGCACTGGGTGATGATCGAAGCCAAGGAGGCATTCGAGCGCGTGACCCTCGAGTTCCTGCTTCGATGACCTGCTGATGCATTGATGTGGCACGAATTGATGTGGCATGAACGCACAAGACCCGGCGCCTCTGAATGAGGCGCCGGGTCTGTGTTTGTGCCCCCAGTAGGACTCGAACCTACGACCTGCGGATTAAAAGTCCGTAGCTCTACCAACTGAGCTATAGGGGCGCGGCGCAGAGTCTAACGGGACCGCAGAGTCCGTGAAAACACCACCCCCACCAGAAGGGCGATTCCGATGACGGCGATGGTCCCGCCCGTGCGATGCAGACCCGCGTCGTCGATGGTTCCGCGCATGGTCAACTCGATGACGACGGCAGCAAGGTTGGCGCCGATGTACTGGATTGTTCGGTACAGACCGATCGCAGTTCCGACGTCGGCGGAGGTGGTCACCGAGTTGATCAGGTTCTGGTTTCCCATGTTGTTGAAGCCGTTGGGAATGCCCAGGATCGCCGCAATCAGCAGGAGTGCCACAAGGGGAGTCGAACTCGATTCGACGAAGGCGATCAGAATCCCGCCGACAGCCAACGCGGCGGTGCCGATCAGGAGGGTGATCCGTGCGCCGAATTTCCCGTACACCCTGGACGCGGACATGGTCGCGAAGATCCCGACCGCAGCGACGGGCAGCATGAAGAGCCCGGCGCTGATCGGTGACATTCCGCGGGCTACCTGTAGCCACTGGGGGAGTCCGAAGAGGATGCAGTAGAACGCTGTGTAAGTCAGCAGGGTCCGGCCGAGAGTCATGCTCAGTGCGCGGTTTCGGACGACGGCGCGGACGTCGATGAACGCCGAGGCCGTTCGACGTTCCCACCAGACGAACAGGAACGCGAAGAGGGCCGTCGACGGGACGAGGTACCACTTCGCGTGCTCGGCGAGAGAGAGGAGAAAGAGCATCGTCGATGTCGTCAGAGCCAGAAACAGGGTGATACCGAGTGGGTCGAGAGACTTGAACAACGCAGCGGCGCCGGCCCGGTCGGGCAGGGCGGAGTCGCTCGGGGCGGCGAAGAAGACCCATACGGCAGTGACGACGACAAGTGGGAGGTTCACCCACATGATCGATTGCCAACCGAGTGTGCCGACCAACAACCCGCCGAGAGTGGGCCCCAGCGCGACGACCGATTGAGCGCAAATGGTGAGTGTTGCTATAGCTGAACGGGTTTGAGTCCGGTGGCGGTCAGCGTATTCGCGGATGACGGTCATCGCGTTCGGATACTGTGTCGCCGTGCCGATTCCGAGCAGGATTCGTGCGGCGATCAGCCAGCCCAGCGACGGGGCGAGCGAGCCGAGGATCGATCCGGCAGCGATCAGGCCCAATCCGGCGAGGTAGACGCGTTTGGCGCCGAGGATCGATCCGAGTCGACCAGCCGCCGGTGCCGTGACCGCAGTCGCGATGTAGAGGGCCGAGATGACCCACGCTGTGCCTGAACTGGAACCGAAGTATGTGGCGATCGGGACGATTGCCACCGCAATCATCGACGAGTTCAGCGCTTGAAGAACGGTTCCGGAGCCGAGAGCAAGACTCAGTTTCAGTGGAACGGGAGTTTGGGGGGTCGGCGTTTCGATGACGGTGGTCACGAGTTCATCAGTGACTCCTCTGATATCGATGTCGATGCTGGGGACTCGCCCTGGCCGAGTCTTCGCAGGATTCGGCCGGCGATCAGAAGCAAGTCACGCTCGGCTTCGGTGCACTCGGCGTCGATGACCTCGGCCAGCCACTCTGTTCGTTTCGTTCGGTCTTCGTGAAGGGTCGATGTGCCGAGTTCGGTCATCGTGACCAAGACCGCGCGGCCGTCCGATGGATCCGCCCTTCGCGTCACCATGCCCTGCTCTTCGAGCGCGGCCACGGTCTTTGCGATTGATTGCGGCGTGACGCGCTCGAATTTTGCCAATTCTTTGGCGGTCGACGGACCTTGTCGGTCGAGGTGGCCGAGGGCCTGGATCTGGCTCGGCGTGAGCTTGTGGTCGTTGCGTTTGGTGCGTAGACGTCGGACGAAGGCACCCAGATCGTCCCAAAGTACGTCGATCTCGTCTCGAGCCTTGCTGCGACCCTCTCCATCGTTCATTTAGACAGTCTAACTGTGTTGTTTCGATGCTGCCAGTACGGTTTCGACGGAAAAGGGGGAATAAACAATTGCACTAGTTGTTTAAAACCTTGGAACTGCTGTCCATCGGTCGGCGAAGCAGTTCCGTCTGCGAGGTCGAATTATCAGAATCTCGGGCACGAAAAAGCTCGGATGCGCACCCCCTGCGGCGCACCCGAGCGGCCAAAACCATACCACTTGGTGTCTTTTGGGCATAAAGTCGGTTCTTGTCCCCTGAACAGCCGATTGCGTCTAGTACTTTTGGCGGGTATGGCTCTAGTCCTTACGTAGGGTGTGTTGGAGGGGATATTGTGAAGTTTCGGGGGATGACAGGCGCCGATCACGGCGGCTCTGCGTACCAACTCTGCGAGAGGCACAACACCGTAAATGGCACGTCAACAAGAGCGTGCGCGGCGTACCCGCGCCGCCCTGGTCGAAGCGGCTGCAGTCGAATTCGCCAAGCGCGGCTATGCAGCTGCGTCGGTGAACACGATCCTCGAGGGCTCCCGCGCCACCAAAGGCGCCATGTATTTCCATTTCCAGTCCAAGGAAGAGTTGGCGCGAGCGGTTCTGACCTCGGCTATCGAAACCTTCACTGGAATTACTGATCGTTGGGCCAAGAGAACAGACCTCGATCCATTCGTCGCTTTGCACGGTCTCGTGCTCGACATTGCCGAGGTCTTCCGTGCCGAGGTGATCGTGCAGGCGGAATTCCGGCTGATCATCGAGCCCGAGTTCTACAAGGATGTGCAGTCCGGTGGTGGGCAGGTCTGGGGAAAGACCGCCTATGAGTTGGCATTGCGTGCCAAGGACGACGGTTTGCTCCGAGAAGACGCCGACCCGGACAAATTCACGCGTGTACTGGCAGCGAGCCTTGCCGGCCAGCGGTACATGGCAGACCTGATTGCCTCCAGTGGAGATCTGGGCGAGTGGTTCGAGGAGTCTCTCGAAGTAGTCCTCGAAGCCATGGCTACGCCGCAGTGGTTGGAGACGTTCCATCGTGACGGGTGGCCCCAAGTCGAGTTCCCTGACACTGAATAGTGCACTTTTCTGCCCGTGAACAGGCGATTTGTGATTTCCGAATGCCGTGCCATAAGCTATCCAAGCTCCCAACGGAACGCCGTTGGGGTACTAGTTCGGAGAGATCCGGCGGGCCCCCTTCGTCTAGCGGCCTAGGACGCCGCCCTTTCAAGGCGGTAGCGCGGGTTCGAATCCCGTAGGGGGTACGTTTTGCGAAAGCGAAACGATGCAGTATGGTTTGACCCGCACGACACGCTTTGAGATGCACAAATGCCAGGCCAGGACAGTGGTTTGGGAGCGGCTCGAAGATGTAGTACGGTTTCACAGCAAGGAAAAAGCAAGGCCCTGTGGCGCAGTTGGTTAGCGCGCCGCCCTGTCACGGCGGAGGTCGCGGGTTCGAGTCCCGTCAGGGTCGCAAAGCTTTGTTCTCAACCGATTGAGAACAAAGCAATGCGATAGGCATTCGGTTCGGGTGCCGTCCGGCCAGGTAGCTCAGTTGGTACGAGCGTCCGCCTGAAAAGCGGAAGGTCGCCGGTTCGATCCCGGCCCTGGCCACCATAATTCTTATCGAAAAGCTCCAACCTCATGTTCTTCGAACATAAGGTTGGAGCTTTTTCGTGTTCGGATGTCAGTCGCCGTCAACCACTCGGCCCGATCATCTCAGTTATGCGCATCCTTTGTCTCCGTGAATGTTTCCGGTCACCGGGAACGTGCTGGGCGTCACTCCACAGAGGACATCACTATTAGCCGATTGCGGCCGATCCGTGGCTGCGTCTACTGAAAGTGAGGTGGAATCTCCGTGTCGCACTCGAGATCTTGGCGCATCGGGAAAGTCAGCCGGGTCGCCGTCGCATTGTTCGGCACCGGGGTTCTGTTGGTGGGCTGCGCGAGCAACGGTGACGACAGCGGGACCGATACGACGACCGCGTCGGCGGACGTCGTGACCGGCATGGTCAACGAGCAGCCCGATCCGGGAACTGCGGTGGCCGGCGGGACCATGACGTACGGCGTACAGGTGCTCGTTCCCTCACTCGACCCGACGAAGACGGCCGCGCGCGGCGGTTCCGGCGGTGAGGCCTTCGCTGCTGTGTACGACGTCCTGATGAGTTACAACACTGCGAGCGGCGAGTTCGAGCCCAAGTTGGCTCAATCGCTCGAGACAGCTGACGACGGAGCCACCTGGACGCTGAAACTTCGCGACGGTGTGAAGTTCAGTGACGGCACCACCCTCGACGCCAACGCCGTGATCGCGAGCATCGATCGGTACAACGCGGGCAAGGGCAATGGCGCCGAACTGTGGCTGGCTTCGGTGGAATCGGCGCAGGCAAGCGGTCCGACGACAGTGGAATTCAAGCTGAAGACGCCGTGGATGCGTTTTCCGTCGATGCTCGCTCTCGGGCACGGGATGATCGTCGCCCCGAGTTCGCAGCAGGGCGACAAGTTCACCGCCGTCGGAGCCGGACCCTTCACCGAAGATGTCTTCACACCGAGCGTCGAGCGAATCTTCAAGGCCAACCCGTCCTACTACGGCGGCGCCCCCAAGCTGGACAAGTTGCGGATGGTTGCGCTCAACGGTCCGCAGGCCAATCTCGAATCATTGAACAGCGGTCAGCTCGATGTCGCCTACATTCGCGGCCTCACGTCGGCGATCAATTCCGCCAAGTCCGCTGGCTACCCCGGCTACATCGACGTGCTCAATGCCGGTAGTGCCGAGATTATCAACAACCGTGAGGGCCGACCGGGCTCGGATGTTCGCGTCCGTCAGGCTATCGGCTACGCGCTCGACACCACGTTGATCGATCAGCGAGTGGAAAACGGTGAGGGACTGCCGGGCTCGGAGTTGTTCGGTCCGACGTCTCAATGGCATGTAGACACACCGGGTATTGCCTACGACCCCGAAAAGTCGAAGGAACTTTTGAATCAGGCGAAGGCAGACGGGTACGACGGCAGCCTCGACTACGTCGTTCTCAGTGAGCCGAAGGACCACGCGATCGGCCTCGCCGTGCAGTCACTGTTGCAGGCCGTCGGGTTCGAGGTGAACTTGATCTTGGCCAACAACGCCGGCGACATCGTGCAGAACGTCTACGTCAAGCACGATTTCGACCTCGCGCACGCGGGCATCGGAATGTACGAGTCGATTCTCGATCTCGGATTGTTCTCCACGACCAACAGCACCTCGATGGCGAATACTGCTGGATATGCGAACCCGGCGATGGATCAGCTGATCGCAGATCTACAACAGGCCAAGGACAATTCGTCGACCCTGGCGATCATCGGCAAAATTCAGACGCTGTGGAACGAGACGGTTCCATCGGCGCCGATCGGCGGGCTGACGTCGTTCTGGGCTTGGCAGAAGAATGTTCACGGTGTCGTTCCCACTGCCACGGGAATCATGCTGTTCGATCAGGCATGGATGGGCGCGAAGTAGCGTTTCAGCGCACACCGAGAGCCCCGTCCGACGCGAGTCGGGCGGGGCTCTTTGGTGTCTACGTCGGCTAGCGTTGCGCAACCCTTTCGATCAGGATGATTGTATTGAAATATGTTGTTGGTCAATATGATTCGCCGATCGTGATTTGACTTGTTCAGCGTCGCCCGCATAGATTGCATCCACCATCCAGAGTGGCTGAGAGACCTGGCTCGATGATGCCGCAGCAACCCGCTTCGTTTGCGCAGTGTGGGTGCTACCGCCAGGACCGATGGAGGACACATGACTGTATTTGCCGTGGGTATCGAACTTGACGGCGAGGGCACTCACCCCGCTGCCTGGCGCCGAAGCTCACATCGCCCGGATCAGTTGCTCACGGGTAAGGCCGTGCGCGATCGCGTCGCGGCTGCCGAGAATGCGGGCTTCACCTTCGCGACGTTCGACGATTCCATCCTCCCTCCGAGTGGTGACGTTGTCGGCCGCATCGATGCCGTCTCCAGGGCGTCATACGTGGCGGCGACGACCAGCACGATCGGACTGGTCCCCGTCGTCGGGACCACGTACGCCGAACCGTTCCACACCTCTTCGCAATTGGCGACATTGGACTACTCCTCGCGTGGGCGTGGCGGCTGGCTTGCTGTTCCGGTCGAAGACGATGCCGCGGCGAGGGCGTGGGGGAGGGCTCCGGTAACAACGGAGTCGGCGCGTCAGCAAGAGCAGCGGGATTCGGTCACCGTTGTGACCGATCTCTGGGACTCGTGGGAGGACGACGCCGTCGTTCGTGACTATCTCAGTGGGCGTTTCCTCGAACGTGATCGTCTGCATTACGTCAATTTCGAGGGCGACACGTTCTCGGTGAAGGGGCCGGCAATCGTTCCGCGGCCGCCTCAAGGCCAGTTGGTGGTGTTCGGCCGCTACGGCGAAATCGATCCACGCCAGCCGGATGTTGTTCTCGTTTCCGGTGATTCGGTGGAGACCATTGCACAGTCGGCTGCCAAGGCGCGCGATGAGGGCGCGTCATTGGTGTTCGCCGAGGTCGATGTGGCATTCGATACGCCGAATCTGTCTGCGGCGCAGCGGAGGACCGAGCTGAACTCGTACGGGAATGCCGTCGTCACCGGCCGACTGCTCCTGGCTGCAGATCCGGGGGAAGCGGCCGTGGTTCTGAAGGAATTGGCGGGACACCTCGACGGTGTTCATTTCCATGCTCTCGTGATCGACGAGGACCTTCCGGTGCTGGCCAAATTCGTGCTTCCGACGCTGTCCAAAGCCGGGTTGACGCGACGCCCGGTTCCGGGATCGACCCTGAGGGGCAACCTCGGTCTGCAGCGGCCCGCAAATCGATTCGCCCACTCCTCCTGACTTGACTTCGCGCTAAGGATATTTCGGCCATGACTGCATCACGCTCCGCCGTACCTCGACCCGACGCTCACGTTCACTTCGGCGTCTTCTTCCAGGGGGTCAACCACACCACCATCTGGTCCGATTCCTCGAGCGGATCCCAGATCGACTTCGAGACGTTTCGGCGGTTGGTACTCACCGCCGAGCGAGGTCTGTTCGACGCCTTCTTCCTCGGTGAAGGCCTGCGGCTTCGGGAACAGAACGGCAAGATTCTCGATCTGGATATCGCCGGCCGCCCCGACGCCATTGCGCAGTTGGCCGCTCTCGCCGGTATCACCGACAAGATCGGTTTGGTCGCGACACAGAACACCACGTACAACGAACCGGCCGACCTTGCGCGTCGACTCTCCGGCCTCGACCTACTTTCCGACGGACGGGCCGGCTGGAATGCGGTGACCACCGACAACGCGTGGACGGGAGAGAACTTCCGTCGCGGTGGTTTCCTCGACCACTCCCTGCGCTACGAGCGTGCCGGGCAGTTCATCGAAACCGCGCGGGCACTGTGGGATTCGTGGGCCGACGACGCGATCTCGGATTCTCGCACGTCCGAGAACTGGTCTACTCCGGGTGCCGTCGGCGACGTGCGCAGGCAGACTTCACAGTTCGACATCTCCGTGACGCCGACGCTTCCCCGAAGCCGCCAGGGGCATCCGGTCATCTTCCAAGCGGGTGATTCCCCGAGTGGACGCGATTTCGCGGCGACCCATGCCGACGTCATCTTCTCGCGACACGGGACTCATTTCGACGGCGCGCTCGACTTCGCCGACGACATTCGGGCTCGGTTGCGTAAAGCCGGGCGACCGGAGGACGACGTCAAGATCTTGCCCAGCACGCAGATCGTGTTGGCGGAGAACGAGTCCGAAGTCGAGGAGAAGGCAAGGTGGGTCCTCGAAGGCCAGTTCACCGGTCAGACTGCCCTCTCTCTCGTCGGACTGGTGTGGGGTAAGGACCTTTCCGATCGAGACCCCGACGGTCCACTCCCCGAGGAAGATCCGGTTGCCCGCCCGGTTTCGGAGACGCGCGGTTCCGCACGGGACGGCAACGACCCCATTGCGATCGCGCGTGAATGGCGTGCTCTTGCCGAGGCAAAGAATCTGTCCCTACGTCAGGTCGCCATCGAAACCTCGCAGCGTTCGGGTTTTGCGGGCACTCCGGGGCAGGTCGCAGATCAGTTGGTCCATTGGGTGCGCAACGGAGCTTCGGACGGCTTCAACATCTCGCCGTACCTGGTGCCGACCGGGCTCGACGAGATCGTCGACTGGTTGATCCCGGAACTGCAGGAGCGTGGGGCGTACCGCACCGAGTACTCCACGTCGACGCTGCGAGAGCACTTGGGGTTGCGACCGCCGCTCACGCGTCGGGCCACGTCTGAAGCTGCGGGGTAACGGGTCCTGTCCCACACAGTCACAGCGACGGCCGAATCCACCAAGCTCGGTTCGGCCGTCCGCTGGGAAATCGTCGTCTGCGTAGCTGCGGGTTTCACCACCCTTCTCGATTCGGCGGTGCTCGGAATCGGGGTTCCGTCGATCCGGGCGTCGCTGGGCGCGTCGACCTCGGAGGTGCAGTGGATCCTTGCGAGCTATTCGCTGACTTTCGGCTTGGCCCTGGTGCCGGCGGGCCGACTCGGTGACGTCGTCGGGCGTCGACGCTTGTTCTTGGCGGGCCTGAGCATTTTCGCGGTGATGGGAATCCTCGGAGCGTGTGCGTCGGATCCGTCGATGATCGTGTTGGCCCGGCTGGGGCAAGGGATCGGCGCAGGCACCATCAGTTCGCAGGTGCTCGGCATCATCACCGACCGGGTGTCCGGAAAGGCTCGGGCGAAGGCGTTGGGCGCGTACAGCACCGCGGGTGGTCTGGCCGGCGTTTCCGGACCGATCCTCGGTGGCGTACTGCTGAAGTATTCCGACGCCGACTTCGGATGGCGGTTGCTTCTCGTTCTCAACGTGCCGTTTGCTCTGATCACACTGATTCTGGCGTTTCGCTTTCTGCGCCGTGATCGAACCACCCGATCGGGCGCGTCGATCGATCCGGTTGGGCTGTGTCTGCTGGCGACTACGACCGGGCTCCTGTTGTGGCCCATCGTGACCCGGACCAGTGTTACTGTCGCCGCGGCTTTCCTGATCGGTGCGTTCGGCGTTGCCGTTGCCTTCTGGTTCTGGGAACGTCGGTACGCCGAGCGCGGCGGGACGCCGGTACTGCTTCCGTCGTTGATCGCCTCACGGGGCTTCCGACTGGGTACGACGGTTGCACTCTTCTGGTTCGGATCCATCCTCGCCGTCAACGCGGTGCTCAGCCTCTATCTGATCGAAGGTTTGGGCTTCGCCCCGCTGAGTGCGGCGTTGATCATGACCGGTAGCTCACTCGCGATGGCATTGACGTCGGCTTTCGGATGGCGGCTGGTTGCCAGGTTCGGCCGAAGTGCAGTGGTTTTTGCCATAGTCGGCGAGATCCTTGTCATCCTCGGGTACATCGCAGCGGTCAATCTGATTCCGCGGGAACATCTGATCCCGGTGCTGGTGGTCCTGGCGGTGTTGTCGGGAGTTGCCAGCGGTTTGGTCGACGCGCCCAATCGGGTGCTGACTCTCGAATATGCACCGCCGGGCGCGAACGGTGTTGCGGCGGGTTTCCTTCAACTGTCTCAGCGCCTGTCAGCGACCATCTCGCTGGCCGCGGTATCGGGGTTGTATCTCGGTGTACTCGGATGCTCGCCCGACGGATATGGACGTGCGTTCGGGATCGCGCTTGCCGTCTGCGTGGTCATGTTGACGCTCTCGTTGGCGGGGGCGGTGGCAGACCGACGCCGGCGAAGGACGTGACCTGGTATTTCGTGGGTCTACATGGACCTCGGGAGGCCGAGCCCGTGTGACTCATGGGACTTGTGTTACCCATGGGTTAGGAGTCGTGGGACGATACTTGTGTGGTGACCGGTCGCAGTGAAGACAAGCCCAACGGTCGCGGGAGTGGAGAGCCAGTTAACTCACCCCGTGGATCGTCGGACAAACGTGACCGCGCATCGACACCCTTCCGCGCTCGAACGGCGATGTGGACCAATCGGCCTCTGTTCGATTTCCATATGATCGTCGGTCTGGTCGTGCTGATCGTCGCGTTCGGACTGCTGATGGTGCTGTCGTCTTCGGGCGTCGAATCCTATGTGTTGTCCGGGACGTCCTATGCCAGATTCTGGCCCCAGTGCATGTTCGCGGCGATCGGCTTGGTGATGTTCGTGGCAGTCGTGCGGTTGCCGACCGAAACGATGCGTAGAGCGTCCCCGTGGCTGCTGATCCTGTGTCTTGTTCTGCTTGTCCTGGTGCTGATTCCAGGTATCGGCTCGGAACAGATGGGTGCTCGCAGCTGGTTCGTGATCGCGGGCATTTCCTTCCAGCCGTCGGAGCTGGCCAAACTTGCTCTGGCGATCTGGTCCGCAGCGACGGTTGCGTCGTTCATGAAGGCGCGGATGGACGTCAACCGCGCGCTGCCGGTGATCGGCGGTACGACGTTGCTGGTTCTGGTTCTGGTGGTGTTGGAGAAGGACCTCGGAACCACCATCACCATCGGCATCATCTTCATGTCGGTGCTGTGGTTCGGGCTGTTCCGGATGAAGACATTCATCAGCCTCACACTCGGTTCCGCAGTCGCATTTCTCGTGCTCGGGCTTACTGCTGGTTACCGCTCGGATCGCATCAAGGCTTTCCTCAATCCTGATCTCGACCCGCAGGGTTTGAACTTCCAGAGCACTCAGGCCAAGTACGCACTGGCGAACGGAGGCATCTTCGGGCGCGGTCTAGGACAGTCCGACGCCAAATGGAGCTATCTCCCGCAGGCGCACAACGACTTCATTTTTGCCGTGATCGGTGAAGAGTTGGGTCTGGTCGGCGCGCTGATCGTCGTCGCTCTCTTTGCCGCGGTTCTGATCGTCGGGCTGCGGATCGCGAAACGGTCCACTGATCCGTTCCTCAAAGTCATGACAGCGACGGCAACGACGTTGATCGTCGTGCAGGCGTTCATCAACATCGCCTACGTCGTCGGCCTGATTCCGGTGACCGGTCTGCAACTACCGCTCATCTCGGCGGGCGGAACGTCGATGATCACCACCCTGCTGATGTTCGGGCTCATCGCGCACGCAGCCTTCCGTGAGCCCGAGGCTGTCGCCTCGGCCGAGAGCAGCGGTCGCGGCTGGATTCCTCTGGTCTTCGGCAAGCCTCGGTTCGGCATTGCCAAGAAGCCACAGACCGATCGACGGAGGCCGCCAGCTCGCCGCGCCCAGCGTGCTCCAACTGGGCAACGCCGACCGGAACGACGGGCACCACAACCCGACAGACGCCGGGCTCCAGCTCCGGGCCGACGCGCACCCTCTCGCGACTGGTCGGAAGATCCACGTAGACGCGGCCGATCCGATCGGCCGCGGCGCGCTTCCTGATCTGGGCCAGTTCCACTGGCGGGCAGTTCGGAAGCGGGCAGTCATGCACCCGACAATTGCGTTGGGCGGCTACATTGGGAGTCGGCAAAACGACGTCTAAAAAGGGTTGTGGACATGGCAGGTGGCGACAAGGCAGACCAGTCGGTGGTCGAACGTAGCTCGGTGACCGGACGTCGTACGACGCCGTCGCAGCGAGCGCGTTTTCGCCGGATTGTCGACGCCGCAATGGAATCCGCCTCCGAAGGCGGCTACGACGCGGTGCAGATGCGATCGGTGGCCGATCGCGCCGGCGTCGCGATCGGCACTGTTTACCGGTATTTCCCGTCCAAGAACCACATGCTTGTCGTCGCATTGTTGTGGATGTTCGAGGGTTTGCGTGACAGATTCCAAGACTTTGTAATCCCGGGCGAGACTCCGTCGGACCGGATTCTGTTTGTGCTGCGCAAGAATACGGAGGTCCTCGAGACCGATCACCTCCGTTACGAAGCGTTGGTTCGGGCGTACATGTTCGCGGACGCGTCGGCGACCCCGGAACTCAACGCGCTCGGTGGGGTCGTGACCGAGATGTTCGCGAAGGCGATCGGTGTCGAGGAAGTCTCGCAGCAGCAGTTGGACGCGGTGAAGGTGATCGACGACGTCTGGATGTCGAGTCTCGTCTCGTGGGTTGCGGGCCGGATGACGACGGACGAGGTGATGGCGCACCTCGAACTTGCCGTGCGACTGGTCTTTCGCAAGTTGGGCGGATAGCGCTCAGACGGTGTAGCCACCGTCGACGTTGAGCTTCTGACCGCTGATGAATCCGGCCGCGTCGCTTGCGAGGAAACATACTGCTTCGGCGATGTCGGCAGCTGATCCGAAGCGCTTCAACGGGATTCGGCTCATCGTCACGTCGAGCGCGCCTTGGTCGAGTTCGGCGGAGCTGATCAGGCGCTCCGCCATTCCGTCCGTCAACATGCCTGGTCCTACAGCGTTGAACCGGACGCCGTAGCGTCCTTCCTCTGCGGCGAATCCGCGAACAAGTTGTTCGACAGCCCCTTTGGTGCCAGCGGAGAGTCCGTCGCGCACGGGAAAGCGATCCGTTGCCGCGGTTGTCACCGCCACCACCGAACCCGAGGATGCACGCAGCGCAGGCAGGGCGGTGTGGACGAGGGTGAAGAACGCCGCGGCCTCCTGGTTGAGTTGTTCGGTGAAGAACGCCGGCGTCACACGTGAGAGGTGTGTCATCGGGACGTGCGGTCCCGCAGCGTGGACCAGCGTCGTCAATGTGCCCAGATCATCGACCGCATCGTTGACGGCGGCGCTGATCGACAACTCGTCGGTCAAGTCGAGAGAGTACGAGTGGGCGCGCACGCCATGCGCTCGAATCTGCTCGCTCAGTTGCTCGGCAGCGCCCTTGTTGTTTCGGTAGGTGAAGGCGACGTCGTGTCCGCGTTCGGCAAGGGTCAGGGCGATCGCCGACCCGATTCCACCGGTTCCGCCGCTGACAAAAGCGGTGCGTACTGCGCTCACAATGCCTCCAGATGTCTGCCGATTCCAAACCGAACAAATGCTTGGTTGGGGTGCCAATCGGAATATATCAGTCCGCGAAGGACAGGCTCAGATTGCTATCGCAACCGGACTGATCGTCCTAATCTGTTGCCATGTCCGGAGACAGTGTGCAGTTGACCGACGGGGCGCCCGGTGGGGAATCGGAACCTCACGCACCGAGTTTGAACAATCGCCTGAACTGGCTGCGTGCAGGTGTTCTGGGTGCAAACGACGGAATCGTCTCGACCGCAGGCCTCGTGGTCGGTGTTGCGGCAGCCACAACCGAGCGCTCAGCAATCTTCACAGCCGGTTTTGCTGGACTGGTTGCCGGCGCTGTGTCCATGGCGTTGGGCGAGTACGTCTCGGTCAGCGCTCAGCGGGATACCGAACGCGCACTCCTGCAGAAGGAGAAGAAGGAACTCCTCGAGACCCCGGAGGCTGAACTTCAGGAACTGACCGAGATCTACGAGAACAAGGGATTGAGTCCGGAGACGGCCCGCCGCGTCGCCGAAGAATTAACCGAGCACGACGCCTTCGCGGCGCACGTAGAAGTCGAATTGGGTATCGATCCAGACGATCTCACCAATCCGTGGCATGCAGCGATTTCGTCGGCAATCTCGTTCACGATCGGCGCGGCGATCCCGTTGGTCGCAATTCTGGTGCCGCCGACAGGCATCCGCGTCCCCATCGCATTTTTCGCGGTGCTGATCGCACTTGCGCTGACCGGGACGATCAGCGCGACGCTCGGCGGAGCTCGCAAGACCAGAGCGGTGCTACGCGTGGTGATCGGTGGCGCGCTGGCGATGGCCGTGACGTACGGAGTAGGTCAGTTGGTGGGCACGGGTCTCGCCTGACCCCTGCTGTGCGCCTTTATTAACCGCGGGGGGTGAAGAAAGGCGCACAGCAATTCAGGCGCGACAGATCATGACCGGCCCTGGCGCATGGTGCAGCAGATTCTGGCTGGTGGAGCCCATCACGGCGCCCGCCATCGCACTGCGGCCGTGACTTCCGACAACTATCAACTGTGCGTCGTCGGCGTATTTGAGCATGACGGGAGCAGCGGCACCGGGTTCACTGATGCGGGTGACCGGCACGTCCGGGTAC
The DNA here is from genome assembly GCF_058792695.1 of Rhodococcus sp. MT28. Lineage (NCBI taxonomy): Bacteria > Bacillati > Actinomycetota > Actinomycetes > Mycobacteriales > Nocardiaceae > Rhodococcus > Rhodococcus sp. MT28. Next base: position 752,578 of record NZ_JBXAFD010000001.1, on the reverse strand, counting down.
TGGTCGGCCATACCGGCTAGATTTTCCGCCAGTAGCGCCGATTCCTCCTGCTCGACAGCCTCCCAGTCGATCAGGATTCCCGCTCCGCCTTCGCGGAAGGTGGACGAGCCCTGCCAGGTGTGGACCGCGATGAGCGGCGCGTCGAACTGATCGGCATAACGAAACGCGTAATCGACGGCCTTCTTGCTCAACGCGCTTCCGTCCACTCCGACGATGACGGGACGCTGATCCGGACCGGGATTCTCCGCCGAACCACGCCACACGGTGACCGGACAGGTTGCATGATTGGCCACCTTCAGTGCGGTCGATCCGAGCAGCCGTGAGCGCAGTGCGCCCGATCCGGTCGACCCCATCACGATCAGGCGTGCGGTACCCGAGGATTCGAGGATATGCGTCGACGCCGGCCCTGGCGCGATCTCGGATTCGATGGTCAGTTCGGGGAATTCGGCCGAAATCACCGTGGCGGCGGCATCGACGATCGCCTCGCCGTCTTCGCGGATCTGGCTGAGGAACTGTGACTGCAACATCACTGCAGCGGGACTGTAGATCGGGCCCTCTTGCGGCAGGGCGTGCGCCAGAATCAGTCGTGAGTTCACCGCGTTCGCGACGGAGGCCGCCCACCGGGCCGCCGCCGTCGAGGCCTCGGATCCGTCGATACCGGCGACGACATCCTGGTGTCCTGCAAGTGTGTTCATGTCTACTCCCTCTGAAATGATCGAGATCGGTCGACTGGTTACAGCGACGTCACCAGAGTGACGATGCTGACTTCACGGCTTCCTTCCACGTCTTGCGTAGCAGGGTCGATTGCCCGTCGGCTATTTCCAGTTCTCGTCGGTAGGCCATGCCCAATCCGAAACTGGTGAGCGAGGTATGCTCCTGCTCGGCTGCCATTGCAAGTAGATGATGTTGGGCGACAACGGAATCCTGGTGCTCGCCGAGAACATCCTGGAAGTGGCTGAAATGCTTCAGTGCACGCTTCGCTCGGCTCTTCGACACGGGTTCCATGACCTCGATCGCGTACTTCATCCGCTTGGCTCCCTTGCGGGCGCGGTGCATTCGCTCGTCACGCTCGGTGCGGCTATCGGCATCGAAGACGTGATCGACCCGCTTACCGACCTTGTGTGCCAGGTGCCGCAGGGTATGGGCCAACTCTCGTGCCGATGCCTTCTTTCCGACGCGGTGGGTGGCGGTGTCGAATTCGAGGTCGCCGACGTACTCGTCGAGGCGATCGAGCAGCGTGGTGTATCGCTCGGAATCGAGCGCCTCGAGGGCTGTTTCCTGGGCGGTTTCACCACGTGCAGAGAAGAACTCGTCGATTCGAGCTCGCACAGCTTCTCGCTCGGGCATCTCGTCGATTTCGCCGAGGCGTTCCACAAGACGCTGCCACTGGACCTCGACGTCGCGGGCGTCACCGAACTTTCCACCGATCCACCGCAGATCCGTGATGAGATCGTCGGTCTTGGGGGAGTGGCCGGCGTACGACTGCAGAGCGCTGCGGATGCGACGTGCCGCAACCCGGAAGTCGTGAACGGCTTCGTCGTCGGCCCGACGCGTGCCGAGATCCGCGGCGACCAGTGCGCGCAATTGTTCGATGAGGTAATTACGCAACAAGATCCGCGGATTCGACGCCTTGCCCGAGGTGACCTCGTGACCGGCGTACGGTGTGACCGACGTGCCCAGTGCTCGTTTGAGTTTGGACGGACTCGCAGAGCGCTCCAGCCCGGCGTCCAGTAGAACCGACTCGATTGCATCGGCCAGCTCTTGCCCGCCTGCGCCTTGTTCGACCTCGACTTCCTGCCACGTCGACTCTCCGGAACCGTCTGCCTTGCAGGCGATGACGGTGTCGGAGACCACTTCGGCAAGCAGCACACCGTTTTCGCCGTTGAGCCTGGTGCGCTCCCGATCGGTGATGATCAGGGCGACCGGCACCAGATCGTGACCGCGAATGATCGCCCGGATCAGACTCGACAGCGGCGAGGGCACATCGGTGCTCTCGTCCGGGGGAAGTTGGATTTCGGTTCGAGTGTCCTGGCCTGCGGGAAGTTTCATGTGCCACCCCGCGTCGTCGCCACCCTCACGCTTGCGCAGCGTGATCTTCTCGGCCAGCAACCGGTAGTCCGCGGTGTCGAAGTAGGTGGCAGAGAGCTGTATCGAGTCGTGGACCGGTTCGCCGACAACACCGGGAAGTCCGCCCAAGGCGGGAACTTCCTGCTCGGCCGGCGCCTCGTACTTGCGCTCGATCTCCCGTACGGCTTCGGGTACGACGGCGGTCTTGCTCATCTGGTCTCCTCTTGCGGTGCGGTCTGCGCTTCCATCCTCCCGGTATCGGAGGCGCAGTGGAAGGGTCCGGGGTCCCTACGGCGAGTCGCCACTGCCTGATTCGTCCGGCCAGGACAGGGTCCGCCGACTTTCGAACCGTTGCAGCCGGCCGGTCGTGGGATCCTCGAACTCGAGAACCTTCGACAGCAGGCGCAGCGGGTTCGAATAATCCTCTGCGGCAACGTCGTAGAAGTCGGGATAGAAGTTGTCGCCGTGGATCGGTAGCCCGAGCGAGGTCATGTGCAGGCGAAGTTGATGGGTCTTGCCGGTATGGGGAATCAACCGGTACCGCGCGAAGCCGTCTCGCGTTTCGATCAGTTCGATCCGCGACTCGCTGTTGGGTTCGCCCTCGATCTCCGCGGCCTTGAGCACGCCGCGTTCTTTCACGATGCGACTGCGCACGACCACGGGAGTGCTCACCTGCGCGTCGTAACGCGCGATGGCCTCGTACTCCTTGGCGACGCGGCGCTCGGCGAACATGGTCTGATAGCCGCGCCGGGCCGACTGATGCACGGTGAACAGCAGCAGTCCCGCCGTGACGCGGTCGAGGCGATGCGCTGGACTCAACTCCGGCAAATCGAGATCTCGACGCAACCGCACCAAGGCCGATTCGGCGATGTATCGCCCGCGGGGCGTGCTCGCGAGAAAGTGCGGCTTGTCCACGACCAGGATGTTTTCGTCCCGATAAAGGATGTCGATCTCGAACGGCACCCGCGTTTCGACGGGAGGGTCGCGGTACAGGTAGACGAACCGCCGGGGAGCAAAAGCGCTCGTCTCGGTGATTCCGACACCCTTCTCGTCGACGACCTCCCCGGCTGCGACCTTCTCCCGCAATCGGACGGCGTCCTGGGGGAACCGTTCGAGCAGGTAGTCGAGCGTCGTCGTCCACATGCCGTCGTCGGGCTGACGGATGCGACTGGGGTTCAGGCCGTCGCGGACGGGAAGCGGTGATCGTGACACATCTTCAAAGCTAGCCGTCCGGTCGGCATTCAGACTTATTGACGACATATGGGACGGAAGTTACTATCCGGTAAGTTCGTGACACCGGTCACTGTCGTGGGGGCAGGGCTGGGTCATCACAACAGAAAATTGGGGTTTTCGTGAGGACACGACTTCTACGTCGAAGGTCGACAACGATTGCGGTGGGGCTGTGCGTCGTGGGATTGACGGTGCCGAGCGCCGTCGCTTCTGCGGATCCGACGGGAGGGTCGGACGGGCAGGCCTGGCTCGCGGCAACGGAGGCGACGCCGCAGTATCCGGGGGTCTCCATCGAGTGGGACGTGCCCATCACGATGAGTGACGGCACAGTTCTGCAAGCGAATGTGTACCGACCGGCGGATGCATCCGGGCGGGCCGTGGAATCGAAGACGCCTTCGGTCCTCAACATCACGCCGTACACGAAACTGCTGGACACACTGGTGGATTCAGCTCTGTCGATCCCGCAGGTCGGTGAGACGCTGATGGACGTTGCGAACTCGCTCGACCTCGCGGCGCCGTTCGACGGCGTGTCGGAGTTGACGGGCGTCATCGCCGGCGGAGGCGCCAGGGTTCTCGGCGTCAACCGTGATCTGGTCCAGAACGGATACACGCAGGTAGTGGTCGATGCACGTGGAACCGGCTTCTCCCAAGGTAATTGGGACGTGCTCGGTAAGCGCGAGCAACAGGATTCGGTCGAGGTCATCGACTGGATGAGCAAGCAAGGATGGTCCGACGGGAAAGTAGGGATGGCGGGCATCTCGTACTCCGCGATCAACTCGGTGCAGGCGGCGAGCAACAATCCACCTGCACTGAAGGCGATCTTCCCGGTCGAACCTGGCAACGATCTGCTGCGCGACATCGTCGGAACCGGTGGCGGCCTCGGAGTCGGGTTCATGCCGTTGTGGTTGACCGCGGTCAACGGGCTCAAACTCATCCCGAACGTTCAGGACATCCTGCAAGGAAACTTCGATCCCCTGTGGTTGGCGAGCCGCCTCGAGGATCCGGGAACGCTGATTCCTGAACTGGTGCAAGCGATGACGGCTCAGAGAATCGAGGACGTGTCGCCGTCGACTCTGCAAGTCGCGCAAGACGGGCAGTTCTATCAGGACCGAGCCGCTGACGTCGGCAACATCGCCGTTCCGACGATGGTCTACGGCGGTTGGCACGACATCTTCGCCAACAGTGAGCCGCGGATCTACAACGGAATCGATCTGCCGCCCGGGCAGAAGCAGTTGATCATGGGGAACGGCTATCACGTCACTCCCGGTGGAGGATTCGGCAAGGACGGTGCGCCGCCGCGCCTCGACGTACTCGAACGTGCGTGGTTCGACAAGTGGCTCAAGGGCATCGACAACGGAATCGATCGTTACGGTCCGGTGACGATGTTCCAGCAAGGCGGCGGATGGATCACGGACGATCAGTTCCCGCGAGCCGGTGCGAGCTACGAACGTATGTATCTGAACTCTGCGCCCAGCGGTACTGCCGCCCACGCATCGTATGACGGTTCGCTGACGAATGACCCGCCCAGTGCCGCAGCGCGATTGACAGTCGCACCAGGACTGCGAGGCTTCTGCTCCGGTGACGGAACTCAGGGAACTGCCGGGATCTCCGTGGTGCTCGGTGCGACGTGTTCCAAGGATTCCCGATTCCAGGAAGCGGAGGGCCTGACGTTCACCGGTGAGGCAGTGACGGAGCCGACCTCACTCTCGGGCCCGATCAACGTCCACCTCGAGACCGTCCTGGACGCGACGGACGGATTCTGGGCAGCGACGGTCAACGACGTAGCACCGGACGGAACATCGACACCGATCACGAACGGCGCTCTGACTGCGTCGCTGCGGGCAGTCGACGATTCGAAGAGCACTCGCTCGGCCAACGGTGACTACAGTGAACCGCACCACTATCTGACGATCGACACGCGTCAGCCGGTGGTTCCCGGTGAGGTCACCACCGTCGACATCAACATGCTCCCGACGGACGCAGTGCTGCAACCGGGGCACCGGCTCCGCGTCGACGTCTACGCTGCCAGCGTGCCGCGATACCTGGCGCTCGGCCCGATGCTCGCCGACAGCCAACTCAAACCGCAGCACATCGAGTTGGCTGCAGACCGGCCGAGCTTCGTCAACGTTCCGTTCGTCGGGGGCCGCTGACTCGGATTGGATCGGCGGCGTGAGAACCTGCGGGCTCGCGGACGTTCTGAGAAGATCGTCCGATGACAGAATCCCGACTCTCCGCCGCCGTCCACGATCGTCTGGACGGACTTCTGGATCCGGTGGACGAGCGGCTCGCGGCGCAGTACCCGGGAAACCGTGACGAGATCCAACCCGTGCACACGATTTACGTCAGTGCCGCGGATGCAACCGTCGACACCCCTCGACTCTGGGGTGAGCAGGCGATCGCGCTTCTCGATTCCCATGCTCATGTGTTCGCCGATCTCGACACGGAGAATGCGCTCGCTGATGTGCGAGTTCAACTCGGCCGCAAGCCGGTCCAAGACTTTCGGATCGATTTCGAGGACGGGTACGGACGCCGCAGCGACGAAGAAGAAGACGATGCAGCGACGTCGGCCGGACAGACGCTTGCCGCGCTCAGCGCTGATCCTGCCGGGCCGAACTGGAGTGGCATCAGGTTCAAGGGGTTGCCGGCCGGTGAGCGTCGGCGCTCGATCAGGACGCTCGAGCTTGTGCTCGACGCGGCCGGCGGAGTGCCGGACGGATTTGTCTTCACCGTTCCCAAACTGCGCGCGGTGGAGCAGGTCACGGCGACGGTGTTGCTCTGCGAAGAGCTGGAGAAGGCGCACGGACTCGAGCTCGGTTCGCTTCGGTTCGAGTTGCAGATCGAGAGCCCGCAGGCGGTCATCGCGGCCGACGGAACGGTGGCAGTTGCTCAGGCCATCCATCGCGGTGCCGGTCGTCTGACCGGTTTGCATTACGGCACTTACGATTACAGTGCAGCTTGCGGAATTGCATCGCGTCATCAGTCGCTCGAACATCCGGTGGCAGACCACGCAAAGGCTGTCATGTTGGCTGCTGCCGCGCAGACCGGCGTCTGGGTGTGCGACGGGTCGACTCAGGTCGCGCCTGTCGGGAGCGCCACGGCGATCCGCGACGCGATCACTCGGCACCATCGCCTCGTCACGCGGTCCCTGGAACGCGGTTACTACCAGGGGTGGGACATGCACCCCGGGCATCTGGTCACCCGCTGGCTCGCCACGTTCGGCTTCTATCGCAATGCGCTCGGCGCCGCTGCCCCGCGCATCCAGTCGTACCTGGGGCGCCAAGGTGGCGACGTGATGGACGAACCTGCAACCGCCCAGGCGCTCGCAGCGGTGGTACTGCGCGGGCTCGACGCGGGGGCTTATCCGGAATCCGAAGTTCTCCGGCTCGCCCCGAGCGCCGACACCAACGCACTCCGTCACCTCGTAGGACGCACCACACCGATCACAGGAGAACACTGACCGATGAGCACCACCGAATTCACCTTGCTGCCCGATCTCGCACTGCGCACCCTCGGCGGAGCCGTCATCTGGGCGAACGACGAGGCGTTTGCCGAGCGTGAGGCCCTGATCCGCCCAGGCAAGGCCGGGTACCAGCCGGCGACGTTCGGTCACAAGGGGCAGGTGTACGACGGTTGGGAGACGCGTCGCCGCCGGGTGGCAGGCCATGACGAGGCGATCGTCCGACTCGGTGTTCCCGGAGTGGTGCGAGGCGTCGTGGTCGACACCGCGTGGTTCAAGGGCAATTACCCGCCCGAGATCTCGGTGGAAGCAATCTCGGTCGACGGGTATCCGGATCCCGCCGACCTGGCCGGATCCGGTGAGTGGACAACCATCGTCGAGCGCTCGATCGTGCATGGTGACTCGGAGAATCCGTTCGCGGTGGCGTCGGAGCAGCGGTGGACGCACGTCAAGCTGACCATTTACCCGGACGGCGGCGTGGCAAGATTCCGTGTTCACGGCGAAGCGCGGCCGGACCCGCGTTTCCTCGATGCCGGGCCGTTGGACCTCGCAGCACTCGAAAACGGTGGCCGCGTGACCGATTGCTCCAACATGTTCTACAGCTCACCGCAGAACATCCTGTTTCCCGGACGCGCTGCTTCGATGGGTGACGGGTGGGAGACCGCCAGGCGCCGCGACAACGGAAACGACTGGGTGCAAGTACAACTCGCGGGTGAAGGCGTACTGAGTTTCGTCGAGATCGACACCTCGTACTTCCTCGGAAACAGTCCAGGTGAGGGTGCTCTGACCGGGCGGACGTCGGAGGGGGAGTGGATCGAACTGTTGCCGCGCACGACGCTGCGTCCGGATACGCGCCATCGCTTTCCGATCGATTCCGAAGTCCAGGTCACCGATGTTCGTCTGGACATCTTCCCGGACGGTGGCCTGGCGCGGCTGAGAGTCTTCGGCGTACTCACCGACGCTGCTCGCGCTGTGATCTCCGGGCGCTGACGGTAAAGTTGTTGGCATGAGCGACTATCCACGTGACGACTATCCCCGGGACATGGTGGGGTACGGCCCTCATCCGCCGCATCCGCACTGGCCCGGCGACGCGCGGATAGCGGTTCAGTTCGTGCTCAACTACGAAGAGGGAGCCGAGAACAACGTCCTGGACGGGGACGCGGCTTCGGAAACATTTCTGTCGGAAATGACTCCGGCAGAGGCATTTCCGAATCGACACATGAGCATGGAATCGCTGTACGAGTACGGCTCACGGGCCGGGTTGTGGCGTGTACTGCGAACCTTCGAGCGGCGAAACCTGCCTCTCACGGTCTTTGCGGTGGCGCGGGCGATGCAGCGTAACCCCGAAGCAGTCAGTGCTTTTCAGGAGTTGGGCCACGAGATCGCGTGCCACGGATTACGTTGGAAGTCTTACCAATCCGTGGATATCGAGCGCGAACGCGCAGACATGGCCGAGGCAGTGCAGATTCTGCGAGATCTGACGGGTTCGGCGCCTCTCGGTTGGTACACCGGACGCGATTCACCGAACACCCGCGAATTGGTCGTCGAGCACGGCGGCTTCGTCTACGACTCCGATTCGTACGCCGACGATCTGCCGTACTGGGTCGACGTTCCGCGTGGCGCAGAATCGGTGAAGCACCTGGTCGTCCCGTACACCCTAGACACCAACGACATGCGTTTCGCCTCTCCCGCAGGATTTCCCAGCGGTGATCAGTTCTTTGCGCACCTACGCGACGCCTTCGACGTGCTGTATGCGGAGGGGACGGCCGGATCGCCCAAGATGCTCTCGATCGGGTTGCACTGCCGCATAGTCGGCCGCCCTGCCCGTGCGGCCGCTCTCGAGCGATTTCTGGACCACGTGCAGTCACACGAGAAGGTCTGGATCGCGCGGCGCATCGACATCGCCGAGCACTGGAAGACCGCGCACCCCGTTTAGATCACGGTCGGTCGACAAAAGACTTCATTCCGAGCAGTCCGGGTACTGGTTCGACTGCCGCGTATTCCGCCATCGAATTCTAGGCCATTGACAACTGGCACGGTTGTGGATGACTCTTTGGAGATGGAGAAACACACAGCAGTCGAAGCGTCTTCAAGGTGAGCCGACCGGTGCCGACCAAGAAACCGACCAAGAACCGCGGATCGAAGGTGTCCCACAATGCCCGCGCAGTGGTGACCGGCGCCGGCAGCGGAATCGGCCGTGCCTTTTCGTTGGAGTTGGCGCGCAGAGGCGGTGAGGTGATCTGCGCGGATATCTCGCTGGAACGGGCCAAGGAAACAGTGGCACTCATCGATGAGATCGGTGGTACCGCGCACGCCGTCAAATGCGATGTGTCAATTCGTGAGCAGGTTCAGGACCTGGCGTTGTTCGCGGAACTCGAACTTGCGGGTCCGCTTTCGTTGGTGATCAACAATGCCGGGGTGGGTATCGGTGGAAAACCGGTGGGCGAGATCGGTTTCGACGATTGGGAGTGGGCACTCGGGATCAATCTGTGGGGTGTCGTGCACGGCTGTGAGATGTTTGCTCCACAACTGCGTGCGAGCGGCGCCGGGGGATTCATCAACGTGGCCTCGGCTGCTGGGTTTGCGGCTGCGCCGCTGATGGCGCCCTACAACGTCGGTAAAGCCGCCGTGATGTCGCTCTCGGAGACCTTGTCCGCTGAACTTGCCGGTACGGGAGTGCGGGTGACGGTGCTGTGTCCGACCTTCGTCAAGACAAATGTTGCTCTCGACGGCCGAATCACCGCGGAAGCAACACAATTGGCGCAAGCGTTGATGCGGCGAACCGGCTTTTCGCCGGAGCGCATCGCCGTCATCACTCTCGACGCCTACGACAAGGGTCGACTCTACGTGGTGCCGCAGTTCGATGCGAAGGTGATCTGGCGACTCAAACGGTATCTACCCGTTGCATACACGTGGGGCTGTGGAGTTCTCAATCGCTTTGCACCGAAACAGAAGTCGGGATCATCTGGAACTTCGGCGGCGCCGGAGACGAACTCGCCGAGCACGAAAGGAGCGTGACATGTCCTTCGATTTCGACGGCATGCTGCACAAGATCAAGGACCGCCAATGGGCTCTGGTGGACATCGACTGGGATGCTCCGGGCGCCGAGACGATCAGTCCAGAGCTTCATGCGAAGCTGAAACCGTTCATGTCGGACCTGATGTGGATCGAGAACGTCGGTGCCCGTGGCTTCGCTGCGATGGCTCTCAAGGCGCCGACTGAAACTCTCCGAGACATCTATCGGCATTTCCACGCCGAGGAACAGAAGCACGCCAACGCCGAACTCGCGCTGATGCGTCGGTGGGGAATGCTGGACGGCGACGAGATGCCCGAGCCCAACATCAACGTCAAGCTCGTCATCGACTGGCTGGACAAGCATTCCGACGGTTTGTCGCTCTCGATTCTCGGGACCGTCATACCGATGCTCGAGGTGGCGCTCGACGGAGCCCTGGTCAAGTTCATCATGGACGAGATCGAGGATCCGGTCTGTCAGGCTGTGTTCAAGAAGATCAATGCAGACGAGTCCAGGCATCTGGCGGTCGATTTTGCGGTGATCGAGATGCTCGGGCACTCGACGACGCGCAAGCTCGTTGTCGAAACCGTCGGCGCCTGGATGAATCCGGCGTTGATCATCGGGACACTTCGCTACATCCCGCTGCTGAACAAGATGCGCGACAACATCGTCGACATGGGAGTGAACGAGGAACGGCTCTACACCGCGATGAAGCGATTCAGGAACGTAGGCGAACGGAGTCCGGCCGCGCTCCGCGTCCCGATGTATCGGGTGGTGAAGTGGCACGGCAACATGGTCATCAATCGCAACCATCCCTACCATCTGCTTGCCGATCGGATGGTCAAGGTCACTGGCCGACTTTCCGGCAGCAGGCTCAATTCCGAGCCGACCTGGGCCAAAGAACTTACGTACGAGCCACTCGCATGAGTACTGCCGAGCCACTGTCAGTGGCGATCATCGGTGGAGGTTTCGCAGGAATCGGAGCGGCGATTCGGTTGAAGCAGAACGGTATCGAGGACTTCGTCATTCTCGAACGCGGCACGGAGGTCGGCGGGACGTGGCGCGACAACACGTATCCGGGAGCTGCGTGCGACATTCCGTCCCGTCTGTACTCGTACAGTTTCGCCCCGAACCCGGACTGGTCGCACACCTACTCGGCCAGCGCGGAGATCCTCGGCTACATCCGAACGATGGTGAAAGAGTTCGGCCTCGAGCCGAAGATTCGGTTTCGGTGCAACGTCACGGGCGTCGAGTGGGACGAGCAGACAGGTGTCTGGGCGATCGCGCTCGAGGGCCGTGAAGCGGTCATTGCCCGGACCGTCGTCATGGCGTCCGGTCCGCTGGCGAACGTCAGCTTTCCTGCTGTTCCGGGTTTGGAGAGCTACGAAGGACACAAGATTCACAGTGCTCGCTGGGACCATGACTACGACTTCACCGACAAGCGGGTCGCAGTGATCGGAACCGGGGCCAGTGGCGTCCAGATCGTCCCTGAACTCGTGAAAACTGCACGATCAGTGAAGGTTTTCCAACGAACACCGGGATGGGCATTGCCGCGAGCAAACCTACGCACCCGATCTCGCACGAAGGATCTGTACCGCCGTCATCCGGTCGTCCAGACTCTGGCGCGTCGGGCTTGGTACTGGGGACACGAATCGGTAGCTCTCGGGGTGGTGTGGGAATCCCCGTTGACGAGGGTGGTGGAAACAGTCGGGCGTCTTCATCTGCGCATGCAGGTGAAGGACCCGTGGTTGCGGCGACAACTCACTCCCGACTTTCGGGCAGGGTGCAAGCGGTTGCTGATGACCAGCGAGTATTACCCGGCTCTCCAGCAAGACAATTGCACACTCGTGACCTGGCCGATCGCGAGATTGGCGCCACATGGCATTCGCACGGTCGAAGGGATCGAGCATCAATTCGACTGCATCGTCTTCGCCACCGGCTTCGACGTTTGCAAGACCGGAACACCGGTACCGATCATCGGCCGGGACGGACGTGTGCTCGCTCAGGAGTGGAAATCCGGGGCGCGTGCGTACAAGAGCATTGCGGTATCCGGTTATCCCAACCTGTATTTCACCTTCGGACCCAACTCGGGTCCGGGGCACAGCTCCGCCCTTGTGTACATGGAAGCGCAACTCGACTATCTCGCCCAAGCGATCAAGATCGTTCTCGAGCGCGACCTCAAGGCACTCGATGTTCGTCAAGATGTCGAAGATGCGTACAACGTCGAGTTGCAGCGTCGGCTGTCGAAGACCACGTGGAACTCGGGATGTTCGAGTTGGTATCTCACCGACGAAGGATTCAATGCCACTATGTTTCCCGGTTTCGCGACCCAGTACGTGAACCAATTGAAATCGGTGGATCTTCGGGACTACACGAGCACGGTGCGCGAGAAAGACACCGCGCAGACCTGATCCCGGGTTCTGATCGGCCTGGTGTTGCCACTAAGTTGGAATCGTGACGACCGACGCGGCAGAGGAGACGAGGCGGTGACCGAGTACCGCATCGACGATCTAGCGCGCGCTGCGGGCACCACCTCGCGGAATGTACGGGCATATCAGGAACGTGGATTGCTTCCTCCGCCGGAGAAACGTGGGCGGGTAGGCATCTACGGCGACGCGCACCTCGAACGCCTCAAGCTGATCGACACGCTTCTTCAACGAGGTTTCACCACTGCGCATATCGACGACTTCATCACCGGGTGGGAAAGCGGGAAAGACCTGACAGAGGTGCTGGGTCTGCAGCACGTGGTCACCGAACCATGGTCCCGCAGCGACACCGTGAGTATCGAGATGGCCGTCGTACGCGAGTTTCTCGGGGGAGATGCAGATGGTCAACTGCATCGTCTCGTAGATCTCGGACTGGTACAGATCGAAGGAGAGAACTGCGTTTTCACCGATCCTGCTTTGCTCAGCGGATTTTCGAGTCTCCTCGACTACGGTTTCACTCTCGATCAACTGGTCGATGTGCACGAAAAGCTTCACAACGCTGTGGACGGGATCGCCAAAGACCTGATTCAGGCGGCGAAGGACCGCATCGTCGATCAGCACGGGGTCGGTTGGCTCCCGGAGGGCGACGAGGTTGCCGGAACAGCCGAGATGCTCCAGACGATGCGTGAACTCGGTGTGGCGTCGGTACATTCGGCACTGGCCCGGGCACTCGACGCGAACCTTCAGCGTGAACTCGGCGACTATCTTGCCGCTGCGATCGGCTCGCGGAGCGACGCCGACGAGTCCGACTAGCAGCATCGATCACGTTCGGGATGTGCGGCCCGTCGCGGTGCGCTCAGCTCTTGCGTGCCTCGATCAGGAATCGACTCGAGTGCGCGACAAAAGATCCGTCGCGACGGATCTGCTGATCGAGTTCGCGGAGCCGGTCCCGATACTGCGCGACGGTGAATCCCGGAACCATCCAGATCACCTTGCGTAAGAAGTAGACAACGGCGCCGATGTCGAAGAATTCCATGCGCAGACGCTCGAAACGAAGGTCGACGACGGTGAGCCCGGCCGCAATCGCGTCGGCAGTTTCGTCCTCGTGGTGCCGTCCGCGACGAGCCTGCGGCTGAGGACCGAGAAAGTACTCGACCAGTTCGAACACGCTGGCGTGACCCACATGTTGAGCGAAGTACGTTCCTCCCGGTTCGAGTACCCGCGCGATTTCGGTCCACCACACCGTCGCTGGGTGTCGGCTGGTCACCAGGTCGAAAGCCGAATCGGCGAACGGTAGCGGCGGCTCGTCCTGATCCGCGACCACCACCACACCTCGGGGACGCAGAAAGGCGGTGGCCTTGGCGATGTTCGGTGGCCAGGATTCGGTTGCTGCCATCACCGGCGGGAGTGACGGTGCAGCGGCGAGGACTTCGCCGCCGCCGGTCTGGATGTCCAATGCGGCGCCGGCGCGGCCGAGACGTTCACCCATCAGCCTCTGGTACCCCCACGACGGACGCTGCTCCGTGGCGCGTCCGTCGAGCCACGAGAAATCCCACCCGTCGACGGAGGCGGATTCCGCTTCGGCGACAAGTTCGTCGAAACCTCGTGACATGCTCTGTGACTCGCCTTCAGGCGTTCCTTCCGACATCACATCATCATCGTCGCGGAGGGTCGATGGTGCCAGTTGTTTACGGCTACTTCGGGGTGGCGCCGAGCATCGGTGCGAGTTGAGTGGCAATCGGGTTCAGGTTGAGCTTGTCCGGGTCCACCTTGGGCTTGCTGTCCCACGGTTGCGAGGTGTTCGGGTCGGCGAACGCGATGCGGTTGGCGCTACGAACTCCCGTTTCGCTGCCCTGAGGTGCCTGGCAGTTGGCGGCAGTGTTCAACGGGAAGTTCTGCGTCGTGTCGTCGAAGTTCGGGTCCTTGCGCTTCATCTCGTCGAGGATTGCCATGGTCCCTTCGTAACCGACGGTGCACGAGAGCGGGTTGTTGGTCTCGAGTACCAAGCCCAGATGTACTGTGCCGTCTCCCGGTGCAACGGTGGGCGCCGCCCCGGCGAGCGCAGGCAGGAAGAGCAGGAATGGCTGCAGCGAGGGCAGTGTCGGTGCGGCTGCCGCTGCAACGGCGGAGAGGTTGGAGAGGTTGGTCGTGAGCGCGGGGCCGGCTTCGGTGACGAGAGAGCCGACTTGTTCGCTGGCCGGTATGCCGTTGTCGATCACGCGTCGGATGTCGGGGTCGCTGGTGCGCAATTGCGCCGTCAGTGCGTCGAGGTCGGTGCTGAACTGCTTGATCGCCGACGATTGATCGGACTGGGTCGTGAGCACCGTCTGGCTGTCGCGGATCAGTCCGAGGGTCTGGGGAAGGGTGTCGAGGCCCGACTGGGAGATCCCCGACAGCGAGTCGGCAAGTACCTGCAGATCTTCGCCCTTGCCGTTGAATGCCGCGCCGAGTTCTTTCGCGACGGTGTGGAGTGCGTCGACCGGAACGGAGTGCACCAGACCGTTGGCGCTGGTCAAGACATTCTCGATCGGGATCGGCGTGGTTGTGTCGCCCACGGCGATCACCGAGCCGTCTTCGAGGAACGGGCCCTGGTCGGTATCGGGCTGAAGGTCGACGTACTGCTCGCCGATGGCTGAGCGATTGGCCACCACGGCCCGCGCAGATGCGGGAATCTGCGGAGCACTGCTGTCGATCAACAGGTCGACTTCGATTCCGTCGGACGTGAGCGACATGTCACCGACGCGTCCGACGGGTACACCGCGATAGGTCACTTCGGCGTTGGTGAAGATGCCACCGGACGTCGCCAGTTCGGTTTTGACCGTGTATTGGCCGAATCCCAGAAGATTGTCCAGCCGTACGTATTTCGCTCCGACATAGATCAAGCCCAGGAGTGCAACCACGACGAGGGCGACCAGCTGCCATTTGGCGAGCTTCGACATCACCATGAGGTGACGACCCTGAACTGATGCGGTGTGTTCATGGTTCGACTCCCGAATGACAAGCCGGGTACGGCTGGTGTTGAGCGAATTGTGTTCACCCACGGACGTTCTGAGGTGAACCGGAAACTTCCGGCAATTCGTTGTTGGCGATAACTATAAACAAGTCGTCACAGATAGAAAGTCGGCGCTGAGATTTCCGCAGGTCGTCGAAACGTAAGTGTCGCAGCTCACTTCGAATGCGTCGATGTGATGCAGACGGCTTTCGGTCCGGATCGGGCTTGACTTCGCCAAACATATCCACAAAAGTAGATGCGTTCCGGTTGTCGTGCAGAGGGGTGTGGTCCATGGATGCTTTGGCGATCTTCAAGGCGCTGTCCAACCCGACTCGCCTGCAGATCATGGAGTGGCTCGCGCACCCGGCGAAGTATTTCGACGAGGACTCGTATACGCAGCAGGATCTCGGGTTTCACATCGGAGTTTGTGTCGGTGACATCCAGGGGCGATCGGGACTTGCCCAGTCGGTGATCTCGGGGTACCTGCAGGGCATGAAAGACGTGGGTCTGCTCGAGTCCGAGCGCATCGGGAAGTGGACGTATTACCGACGAAACGAATCCGTGATCGGCGAGTTCAGGGAATTCGTTCGCGAAAAGCTGTAGCGGCCGAATTGCCCTCGTCGGCTGGGTTGTTCAACCAAATATATCTACATATCTAGATATGTAACTGTCTTGTGTGACGTAGTAGTGAGGAGTGTGTCGTGAAGTCGAAATTGTTGATACCGGTTCTGGCGTTGGGTGTATTCGGAATCATCACTACGGAGATGGGCATTATCGGGGTTCTGCCTCAGATCAGCGAAAAGTTCGGTATCACCGCGTCGACTGCCGGATGGTTGGTCGGTGTGTTTGCACTCGTCGTGGCGGTGACCGGTCCGTTCACAACGCTGATCACCTCGGGAATCAACAGGAGAACCGTTCTGTTGGTGGCGATTGCAGTCTTTGCGGTCTCCAATGTGGTGTATGCGACCACATCGAGTTTCGAGGTGATGTTTGCATTTCGGATCATCCCCGCCGTGGTTCATCCGGTCTTCTTCGCTGTCGCGCTTGCAAGTGCGGTTCGTCTGGTATCGCCGGAACAGGCGACCGCCGCGGTGACCAAGGTATTTGCAGGCGTCACAGTCGGATTCGCGTTCGGCGTGCCCTTGACGTCCTATTTGGCCGAGAACTTTTCGGTGTCGACAGCATTCGTGTTCGGCGCCGTGGTCAACGTTCTCGCGTTTTTCGGGATTGTCGTACTTCTGCCCTCGGCTCCTGTGACACAACGCCTGTCGTACGGTGCACAGGTCGGGATACTTCGCCGGCCGCGCGTGTGGTTGACCATTCTTTCCGTCACCTTCGTCTTCGCAGCCATGTTCTCGGTGTACGGATACTTTGCCGAATACCTCGGCGAAGTGACCGGCATGAGCGGATCGTGGATCAGCGCGATGCTCTTGGCTTTCGGTGTCGTGATGATCTTCGGCAACTTCGTCTTCGGGGCTCTGCTCGCCAAGGGGGTGGTGCGCACGGTTGTGGCATTTCCCTTGCTGTACATCGTCGTCTACGTGATGCTCTATCTGGCGGGCCCGTACTTCGGCGCGATGGTTGTAGCCGTGTTGGTTTGGGGTGTAGTGCATTCCGGTGGACTGGTGGTTTCGCAGAGCTGGATGGGGCGAGACGCAGTCGACGCGCCTGAATTCGGCAACAGCCTTTTCATCTCGTTCTCCAACCTGGGGATTACGCTCGGCACTGCGGTCGGTGGACTGTTTCTCGCGCATTTCGAAACCCGCCAATTAGTCTGGGCTGGAGTATTGTTCGCGATCCTGGCGCTGCTGGTGACAGGTGTTCGACTCTCGCTCAGGCACGCTCACAGCGAGAACGGTGTCAGTGTACCGGTGTAGTTCTTGGGAAGTGGCCGTGCGAACTCGCCGCGTGAACTGGTCGACAGTCCGAGGGTGACCAACGACTGAACCATCGTGACCCCAGCGGCAACGCCGTCGACTACCGGGACACCCAGTTCGTCGGACAAGTCCTGGCACAGGTCCGCCATGCCGGCGCAACCCAGCACGAGGACGTCCGAGTCGTCTTGCTCCAATGCGTCGAAACAGGCTTCCAAGATCACCTTTCGCGCGTCGGGATCACGATCGAGTTCCAGAACCGGAATCTCGCAGGAGTGGATACCCCGGCACCGAGCCTGCATGCCGTACCGGTCCACCAGATCGGCTGCGCGGCCGCGGGTTCGACCGAGAGTGGTCACGATGCTGAATCCGCGACCCAGGAAACTTGCGTAGTTCATGGCCGCTTCGGCAACAGCTACGACGGGGCCCTTGGCCAACTCTCGGGCTGCATCAAGACCTGGGTCACCGAAGCAAGCGATGACGTAGCCGTCGACTTCGTTCTTTTCTCCGGCGGCGATCTCGGTCAGGATTCCGGGGACGCTGAGAGCTTCGTCGTAGTGGCTTTCGATCGACGCGGGACCCATGGCAGGGCTGACAGCCTCGACGAATGTGCCCGAGCCTGCGACGGTCCGGGCACATTCCTCGATCTTGGCGGTCATCGCCCACGTGGTGTTAGGGTTGATCACCTTGATTCTCATGACGATCAGTCGACCGTCACAGTGTCGGGAGAGGAAGCATTCCGGACAGCTGAGGAAGAGCGCGCGGCGAGTAGGTAATAGACGGTGAATCCGAGCCCACAACCGATGAACCAGCTGTACTGCGCTGCGGTGTACATCCCGGTGAGGTCCTTGCCCAGGACCGGGACCATCGCGACGACGGCTCCCACCACGGTGGCGATCACTGCAGCAGGGTTGTATCCCTTGCTGTACCAGTAGGTTCCGGTCGGCGACATGCTGAACAGTTCGTCGACGATGACCTTCTGCTTGCGCACGAGGTAGTAGTCGGCAATCAGAATTCCGAACAGCGGACCGATGAAGGCTCCGAGGGTTTCGAGTGTGTAGTGAATGACGTCCGGATTGTTGTACAAGTTCCACGGCGTGATGAGGATCGAGCCGATCGCTGCGATCATTCCGCCGGCGCGCCAGCTGATCTTCTGCGGACTCACGTTGGAGAAGTCGAAGGCCGGGGAAATGAAGTTGGCCACGATGTTGATGCCGATCGTGGCGATGGTGAAGGTGAGTGCGCCGAGAACGATGGCGAAGGTGCTGTCGATTCGTGCAACGGTCGCAACGGGATCGGTGATCAGTTCGCCGTACACCGGCAGCGTCAACGATGCAGTGACGACGACCAACACCGAGAATACGAGGAAGTTCAACGGCAAACCGAGGAAGTTGCCCTTCTTGACGGCAGCGAACGACTTTCCGTAGCGGGAGAAGTCGCCGAAGTTGAGCATCGGTCCGGAGAAGTACGAGACAACCAGAGCGATCGCACCGAGCATGACCGGCACGGCGTCGAACCCCGAGTACTTGACGTCGCCGAGCGTGAGATCGATGGCGCTCCAGCCTGCCTTGTAGATCAGGTAGCCGCACAGCATGAACATCACGACATACACAGCCGGCCCGCAGAAGTCGATGAAGCGGCGGATCGATTCCATGCCTCGCCAGAAGACACAGGCCTGAAGTACCCACAGGAGCATGAAACTTCCCCAGCCCAGTGCGGAGAGTCCGGCGAATCCGTAGTCTTCGACGACGGCATAGGGCGCGAGTGACGGAAAGAGTTTGATCAGTACGACATCGAGGGCTGCTGAAGCGAGGAAGGTTTGAATTCCATACCAAGCCACGGCAATCAGGCCACGAATGATTGCCGGGATGTTCGCGCCGAGGACGCCGAACACGCTGCGGCAGATCACCGGATACGGCACGCCGGTAACTTGGCTGGGCTTGGCGACGAGATTGCAGAAGAAGTAGACGATCGTGATACCGACCAGCAGGGCGACGAGTACTTGCCAGCTGGCCAATCCCAGTGCGAAAAGACTACCGGCAGTGACATATCCGCCGACGCTGTGTACGTCGGACATCCAGAAGGCGAAGATGTTGTACGACGACCAGGTCTGCTTGCGAAGCGGCGCCAAGTCCTCGTTGGTCAAACGAGGGTCGTAGCCCGGCTTGATCAGGCCGCTTCCGACAGGGTGACCCGCGGCTTCGACAAGGTCACCCGATCCGCTTTCCTTTGGGGGAGTGGGGGTAGTGGTCGTTCGGGACGGAAGAATGTCGGTCATGACAGCTCCTGTGCATCAGTGCAGGAAATCAGCGGACGGTGCCACGAGCTCTCAGCGTCAGTGATGAAAACTGTGTTGAGAGAAAGGTATCGATGCTGTGTTGCACGACTATTGCGTGATCGGTATATCTTTTTCGGCCAATAGACCGGTGTCTGTCGGTAGAGTCGCGATCACGGTATCGAGTCGGCGATGATGGATTTCGGAAGCGCTCAGAAGTGCGGATGCGTCCCGACGCAGGAATGCGTCCAGCATCGCGGTGTGATCCGAGTGCAGAACCCGGCGATCGACGCCGGCAACATGGACCATCGGCTGTACTGGTTCGGTGATGTTCCAGGCAGCTTCGAACATGTGCAGAAGTCGAAGCATCTGAGACGGTCGGGTCAGTGCGAGATGAAAGTTTCGGCTCTCGCAGTGATAGGACTGAGAGTCGTCGTAGCGCAATGCGATCTCCAAACGGGAGTTCACCTCGACGGCGTGTTCGTGATCCTCTTCGGTTGCCTGCTCGACAGCGACGGCCAATGCAGCTGATTCGAGAGTTTCGCGGACGATGTACATCTCTCGCAGTTCTGCCGGCGTCAGCTGAGCAACGGTGTAGCCGAATTGATGTCGATGGTCGACCAAGGACTCTCCGACCAGTGTTTTCAGTGATTCCCGCACGGGTATTCGACTGACACCGAACACATCAGCCACGTCGCCGAGAGGAATCGGGGTACCCGGAGGCGCCGAACCCGACAGAATCACTCGCCGCAGTTCGTCGAGGATCGTTTGTTGTGGACTTCCGGGAGCATCGATTACCAGTTGCGTCAGCAGTACCGATCTACGGCGCGGCGGCATGTCGCTCTCCCTTCGTCTGTCTGCCAGAGTAGGAATACGTTGTTTCGTCTGCGTGACACCGGTGTGGCCGTCGTGCATCTCGCACTCGGGGGAGAACAAGTGGGCTCCGATCACATGCTCGCGTGAGTGCTGCTCGGGAGGCCGATCGTGGGGGTAGCGTTGTTGTGTAGTGGTATGGCAGAAAGCGAGTCGGTCGATGGCATCCGCTGTGCGCTCAGAAGCCGACCAGCGAGTTGTCGGCAACCTGCCCTTGGAGCTGACGAGTTTCGTCGGTCGTCGGCGTGAGTTGGCCGACGCCAGGAGATTGTTCGAGACGTCCCGTTTGTTGACACTCACCGGGATCGGTGGCGTGGGCAAGACACGGCTCGCGATCCGACTTGCGGGCGCGTTGCAACGGGTGTTTCGAGATGGTGCCTGGTTGGTGGAACTGGGGGAGCAGACAGATTCGGATCTCCTCGAAGATCATGTCGCCGTGACCCTTGGTGTCCGGTCGGTCTCGTCGGCGGACCCGCTGCAGGCATTGATCGACTACTGCGCCGATCGGAGTCTGCTGTTGGTGCTCGACAACTGTGAACATCTGGTCGATGCCGTCGCTGTGTTCGTAGGCGCGATCCTACGGCGATGTGCCGGCGTCAAGATCCTGGCGACGAGCCGCGAATCGCTGGGCCTGGGCGGTGAGGTGACGATGCGCGTTCCCTCACTCACCACACCGCAGCAACAGCCGCCCGAATTCGAGGGAATTGCCCAGTACGAATCGGTGTCGTTGTTCACCGAGCGTGCGGCTTCCGTCGTACCTGGTTTCACCCTCACCGAGGAGAACAAGCGCGCCGTTGCGCATATCTGTCATGACTTGGATGGACTCCCACTTCCGATCGAACTGGCGGCAGCTCGCCTGCGTGGTATGTCTGCTGAGCAGATCATGAACAGGCTCTCGGATCGATACCGACTTCTTACAACGGGTGGACGCGACGTTCCGAGTCGTCAACAGACGCTGCGATTGTCGATCGATTGGAGTTACGACCTCTGCTCGCCAACCGAACAGCAGTTGTGGGGGAGGTTGTCGGTGTTCTCGGGTGGGTTCGACCTCGACGCCGCTGAGGGCGTGTGTGGGCAGGACATGAATTCGACCGAAGTGCTCGATCTCGTCACCGCGTTGGTCGAGAAGTCCATCCTGATTCGTGAGGAAACCGACGGGGATGTTCGGTACCACCTCCTCGACCTACTCCGGGAGTACGGACATGAAAAGTTGGAGTCCGCCGGTGAGTATTCCGCTCTGCGTCGAAGCCATCGTGATTGGTTCGAGGCACTGGTCGTTCATGCGGAAGCCGAGTGGATCAGTGGCCGGCAAGCTGCCTGGATCGCAAGGCTCGGTCGTGAACAGCGCAACGTCAACGATGCGTTGGAGTACTCGATTTCCACTGCCGGAGAGGCGCGATCTGCAACGCGAATGGTCGGTGCGTTGTACAGATTCTGGCTTGCAGGTGGATTACTTGTGCAGGCGCGTTATTGGACGGATCGAGCCTTGAATGCACAGGATCGAGAGCTGGATCCGTTCCGAGTGGATGTCTTGGCCATCGACGCCGTGAATCACGCGATGCAGGGGGAACTCGAACGGGCAGAAGAGTTGGTCGACGAGAGTTGGCGCCTGGCAAACGACTTGGCGGATGTGCGCTCGCGCGGCTTGGCGACGTGGGGAGACGGATACGTCGATACCTTCAGAGGTAACTTCGATACCGCTACAGCCAAGCTGGAATCCGCGTTGACGCTGTTTCGACTCGACAAGAATCTGCTGCATGTTGTGATCGGGCTGGACACCTTGGGAGTCGCGTACTTCCTGTCCGGCGCCCTTGATCGCTCTGTGGAGTGCAACGAAGAGATTCTCGCGATCACCGTGCCCGCCGACGAGATGATGTTCCAGGCATTTGCGCTGGGAACTCTCGGGCTCGTGAGCTGGCTCCGAGGTGAATTGGATGCCGCAAGTGACTATTTGACTCGAAGTCTGAGAATTCTCGATGCCCCGATGAACTCGGCGTGGTGTATCGAGCCGTTGGCGTGGATTGCTGCAGCGCAACGTGATTGGAAGCATGCAGCGGTTCTGCTCGGCGCGGCAGCCATGTATTGGCAGAAGGTCGGGGGACGGCTGGCGGGCCTGCCGGGTTTGTCAGCTCATCACGACACTGCTGCAGAGACTGCTCGCAAAGCCATGGGTGACGATACTTTCGACAAGTCGTTTCGCAGCGGGTTTGCGATGTCCGAGGGTGAAGCTGTCGCATATGCGCTCGACAAGCGCTCCAGTGTCACGACTGCGTCGTCGGCTGAAGGGCCTCACCTCACTCCGCGTGAGCAGCAAGTTGCGGAACTGGTTGCCCAAGGGTTGACCAATCGCGCGATTGCGGAGCACTTGGTAATCTCGCTGCGCACCGCTCAGGGACACGTGGAACACGTACTGACAAAACTGGGATTCAGTTCCAGAGCGCAGATCGCAGCGTGGTACGTCTCGACCGCGCAGGAGCGTGACTCGCGTGAGGTCAATGGTTCAGCAGGCCGGAGTTGACGTCCGATAGCAGTTCACCACGGTCGTCGCCGCACAAGCAGAACACCGGGTAGCGCTTACCTTCTTCACGCCCCTGAAACGACACTCGTAGCGGTGCAGGCGCATCCACGCGAGGGGATTCGGTGAGGAAAGTGTACAGCCAGGGCCCCTCGTCCAATTCCACGATGGCGAGAACGGTCGAGGGGTCGCCGTGAACCGTTCGCCAGGACACGACAGTGCCGTCTCCGCAACACCGCGTCACGTCCAACCGCGCCCCACGACACCTGGCGCAGACCGCGCTCGCGGGCGAGAGGATGACATCACATTCCGCGCAATGGGGGAGTGTCAATCGTTCGGCTCGCGACGAGCGATTCGAATATCGCCGCGATACAAGCTGTTTCATCGAGCTTGCGGGATTCATGTCAGTAACGTCGGGCGAGGTAGTACGGCATCGAGTCCACGGGTGCGCGTTCGACCGACTCCCCGGACGTCGGGGCGTGAACGACCTCACCGCCTCCGGCGTAGATCCCCACATGCTCCCCGCCGTAGTACAGGACCACGTCACCCGGCTGTAGATCGTCCCGGGAAACTGGAGTGCCGCCAACCGCCTGGTCGTAGCTGGTTCGCGGAATCGAAACGCCCGCTTGTGCATAGGCCCATTGAACGAGACCGGAGCAGTCGAACGAGTCCGGCCCGGTCGCGCCCCAGACGTACGGAGCGCCGATCTTGGACTCTGCGGCTGCCAATACGCGGCCTGTATCCGAGGAAGCGAAAGCTGACACCTTCGCCGGATTCGTGTCGACGGAAACTGCGGCGATGTTCCAGTCCCGAAGCACGGGGGCCTGAGCGTTCGCGGTGTCGATACTCACGGCAAGGGTTGTCAGGGAAAGTACGCCGACGACAAGCGCCCTTCCGAGTGCATGCTTCTTCGTGCGGGGGTCGGTGAATCGGTGGTGCGACATTTCGCGTGTTGCCTTTGCGTCGATGCGTCCCGAAGCAGGTGTCCAGATGGGTGTGATCGGGCTTCGGCTTGCGACACTCAGCCTGGTTGCGCCTCGACGTGTTCGCACCGGTCAGTTGGACGGGGTGCATACCTGTTTCGAGCGGCATTGTGGGTGCAAGGCCTGTTGATCGATCGCGAGAACTTCGACGGACTTTCGTGATCCGAATCAAGGAGGGCACGGCGGCCGGCGTCCCCCGGCTCCGGTCAGGCGATTCGCAGCGGGAGCGCCGAACGCTCAACAGTGGCACGGTCGGATGGACCACGATCCTGCGCACAAATGGCTGCGCGAACAAGTACGTGAGGCAAGCGTCTGGCTGGATTCGGCAGACGTTCTGTACTCTCGCAGTCATGCAACAGCGGAGCACAGGAACGGTGACACGGTCACTGTTGCTGCTTCTGCTGCCGTTCATCGCTCTTCTCGCAGTGCCTCCGCTTGGTTCCTCGGGTAGCGCCGCGGTGCTGGGAACTGCGATTGCCGTCTTCGTGGTCGCTGCGCTCGCAACTTCCTCGAAGTACGAACTTCTGCAACTATGCGCGGTTTCGGCCACTGGCCCGTCTGATGACGAACGCTGCCTGCGTGGTGCTTTCCGCAGGCAGAGCAGCCCGGACGCGCCCGGTCGTCCGCAACCTCGAGCTCCGGGAATCGGTCTGTAGATCGGCAGTCGACGGGTGTGAACTCGTCGTAGGTCGGTCAGACGTCTTGCGTCCACGACCATTCCCGCGCTCTCATCTCTCTGAGCGTGCCTTTCGGTGAGGTTCATTCGTCATGCTCGATTTTGTCTACTACCCCGTGTCCGGAATCCTCTGGTTCTGGCACAAGGTCTTCTCACTGGTCTCCGGATCACCCGACAACGGCGTCGTGTGGGCGTTGTCGGTCGTATTTCTCGTCTTCACGCTCAAAGCCCTGCTGTTCAAACCCTTCGTCAAGCAGGTCCGCACTCAACTGGTGATGCAGAAGCTGCAACCTCAGATCAAGGCGTTGCAGAAGAAGTATTCGGGTGACCGGCAGAAACTCACTGTAGAGATGGCCAAGCTGCAGAAAGAACATAATTACAGTCCGTTGCTCGGCTGTCTGCCGATGCTGGTTCAGGCACCGGTGTTCATTGGTCTCTATCACGTCCTGCGATCGTTCAATCGGACCGGAGCGGCATCGCACGTCCCGTTTCTGAGCCCGACCGAACCGATGTCGGTGGCGGACAACGCGAACACGGCCAACTACTTCTTCAGTGCCTCGGATGTGCAGTCTTTTCTCGACGCCAAACTGTTCGGCGCACCGTTGTCCGCCATGATTTCGAGCCCGGCAGCACAACTGGAAGCATTCGGCGACGTCAGCCGTATCTCCATCATTCTGGTAGCTGTACCGCTGATGATATTTGCCGCCGTCGCTACACATTTCACATCGCGGGCATCCATCGCGCGCCAAGTGGACACCGGAACCGTCAACCCTCAAACAGCGATCATGAACAAGCTCGCATTGTGGGTGTTTCCGGTGGGGGTGATCGCTTTCGGTGCGTTCGCGCCTGTGGCGATCCTGCTGTATTTCGTGAGTAACAACTGCTGGACGCTGGGACAACAGCATTTTGTGTACGGACGCATCGCTGCGGAGCAGAAGGAAGCCGAATCGTCGCCGACTCCCGGAATGACCGCGCCCCCGTCGCCCAGAGTGGCTGCACCGCCGCTGCCGGGCGCCAAGCCCATCCGCGCCAAGCGCAGGCGATGACGGAAAGCGACCCCTCCCTACCGGCGAGTAAGGCACGTACGCTGGAAAGCATGACCAAATGGACCGCAGAAGACGTAGTCGATCAGACCGGCCGCACATTTGTCGTCACGGGGGCGAACAGCGGACTGGGTGAGGTAGTCGCACGAGCGCTGGGCAAAGCCGGGGCCGACGTCGTCCTCGCCTGTCGTGACACCACGAAGGCCGACGCCGTAGCCGCCGAGATCGGGCCCAACGCGGTTGTCCGCAAATTGGACCTCTCGGATCTGTCGTCGGTACGAGCCTTCGCCGACGCAACGGAGAAGGTCGACGTCCTGGTGAACAACGCCGGCGTGATGGCGGTTCCGTTCCGCCGGACGGTCGACGGATTCGAAATGCAGATCGGCACAAACCATCTCGGACACTTCGCATTGACCGGATTGCTGAAGGACAAGCTCACCGATCGTGTCGTGACGATGTCCAGTGCCCTGCATCAGCTCGGAACTGTCGATCTGGACGATCTCAATTTCGAGCGTCGGAAGTACAACCGATGGTTGGCCTACGGGCAGTCCAAGCTTGCCAATCTGTTGTTCACGTACGAACTTCAACGCAGGTTCGCGGCGTCGGGATCTTCGCTCAAAGCGCTCGCTTCGCATCCGGGATACGCGTCGACGAACCTGCAGGGGCACACCGAGTCGATCCAGGACAAGCTGATGGGAATCGGCAATTCGATCTTCGCGCAGTCCGCGGAGATGGGCGCCCTTCCCGAACTGTGGGCGGCAACCGCGCCGGATGCCTTCGGCGGCAGTTACATCGGACCGGACGGTCCGTTCGAGCAGCGAGGGTATCCGAAGGTCGTGGGGTCGAACAAGAAGTCACACGATACGAAGACAGCCTCGGGTTTGTGGACACTGTCGGAGACGTTGACCGGAGTCTCGTTCGGGATTTGATTCAGATATGAAGGTGGCCGCGAACTTCGAGAAGTTCGCGGCCACTTTCATATCCGTTCGAGCAAGATGTTGTTCGGGTTACAGCGTGACAACCATCTTGCCGGTGTTCGCGCCGCGCATCAGGTCGATGAACGCTTGCGGTGCATTCTCCAGGCCTTCGACGATGGTCTCGTCCCACTGAATCTTGTTGTCGGCGAGCCACCCTGCCATGTGGGTGCGGAACTCGCCACCGAGGTGACGGTAGCCGCCCACGAGGAATCCGCGCAGTGTGAGCTGCTTGCCGATCACCAGTGCCAGGTTGTGGGGAGCTGTGGGCTTCTCGGTGGTGTTGTACTGAGCGATGGCTCCGCACAGGGCAATCCGGCCACCCTGGTTCATGGCATCGATGGCGGCTTCGAGATGCTCGCCACCGACGTTGTCGAAGTACACGTCGATGCCGTCAGGGGCGGCAGCGGCGAGTAGTTCGGTGATCGGGCCGTCGTGATAGTCGAATGCCGCATCGAATCCGAGTTCGAGAAGTCGGGCAACCTTCGCCGGTGAACCGGCGCTACCGATTACTCGCTTCGCTCCGAGCAACTTGGCGATCTGACCGACGAGCGATCCGACGGCACCTGCTGCGCCGGAGACGAATACGGTATCGCCTTCCTTGAACTCCGCAACCGCGGTGAGGCCGGCATACGCGGTGAGGCCAGTCATGCCAAGGGCACCCAGGTAGGCCGTCGCCGGCGCGATGGACGTGTCGGCCGGAGTCACTGCGGATCCGTCGAGGATGGCGTATTCACGCCATCCGAGGCCGTGGACGACAACGTCGCCCACGGCGCGATCAGCCGACTTGGATTCGACGACCTCGCCGACGGCACCACCGTCGAGCGGCGCACCGACCTGGAACGGCGGAAGGTAGGACTTCACGTCGTTCATTCGGCCGCGCATGTACGGGTCGACGGAGATGGCGATGTTGCGGACCAGGATCTGGCCGTCTTCGAGTTCGGGGAGTTCTACTTCGGCGGTGGCGAAGTTCTCCGACGTGGGCCAACCGTTCGGGCGTGAAGCGAGACGGATTTCCCGGCTGACAGTGGTAGTGCTCATTCGTCGTCCTTACTTACTTCGAGGGTGACCTCGATGTTGCCGCGAGTTGCATTGGAGTACGGGCACACCTGGTGTGCCTTCTCCGTCAGCTCGACGGCCTGATCATGGGGTAGATGGGGGAGTGAAACCTCCAGCGTCACAGCGAGTCCGAAGCCTCCTGCACCGTTGGGGCCGATGCCGACCCGCGCGCCGACTGCGGAATCAGCCACGTTGGCCTTCTCGGCACGGGCGACCATCTGCAGAGCGGAGTGGAAGCATGCTGCGTATCCGGCGGCAAAGAGCTGCTCGGGGTTGGTGCCTTCGCCGCTGCCACCCATTTCCTTGGGAATGGCGAGGCCGAGATCGAGGCGTCCGTCCGAGGTGCGAGCGTGACCGTTGCGGCCTTCGCCGGTGGCAAGTGCTTCTGCGGTGTAGACGATGTTCATGACTTCTTCTTTCCGTCGGAGTGGGCATTGGATGCTTGGAGCGACTCGCCGAGACGAGTGAGAACGTCTCGAAGTTCGGTGAGTTCGTCGGTGCTCAGACCAGTGGCACCTGCGAGTTTGGCTGGGATGTCCTCGGCCTTGCTGCGCAGGGTGGAACCCGCCTCGGTCAGGTGAATCTCGACGCGACGCTCGTCGGTGGTGAGGCGTCGGCGCTCGATGAATCCCAGACCCTCGAGCCTCTTGAGCAGCGG
The DNA here is from genome assembly GCF_058792695.1 of Rhodococcus sp. MT28. Lineage (NCBI taxonomy): Bacteria > Bacillati > Actinomycetota > Actinomycetes > Mycobacteriales > Nocardiaceae > Rhodococcus > Rhodococcus sp. MT28. The sequence goes on along the minus strand of NZ_JBXAFD010000001.1, from coordinate 724,463 downwards.
CGAGAGAGTTCCGGTATCGAGATCGAGTGCCTCACAGATCTCACGCACCCCGCGGCCGTCTCGTTCCCAGAGTGTCAACAAGACGAGGTACTGGGGATACGTGATTCCCAGGTCGTCGAGCATCGCCCGGTACGCGGCCGTCGTGGCCCGCGACGCCGAATAGAGGGCGAAGCAGACCTGGCGTTCGAGGGCGAGTGGGTTGGTCACGAGAACAACTGTAGCGCACAGTTAAGTTGTGCACAACAAAGAAGTGTCAAATAGATCTACGGATAGGCGGCCGTTCGTCTACGGCGTCGACAGGATCTCGGAGACATGCGAGAGGAAGGTGTGCACTGTCCGGGCAGCGGGCGCAGGAAACCTGGTCCGCACTGCCAATCCGTCGTGAGTTCGTGAGAACCAGAACTGAACGTCGTCGGCGTTCGAGACGCGACTGAGTTGCTGCGGATTGATCGGCGCAGGCTGTGATTCGCTGGACTTTGATTTACGGGGGCGAGATCCACCGGGCATGGTTCGGTAGTCGGCGTAGGACACCGAGAAGATGTCTCTGCGAGTGGGCGAAACCTCGGGCCCCAACCTCCGCAAAACCTGCCTCGACGACACGGACGACAGTGAAAGTGACTCGTGGAAAGCGAGATTGACTGCCCGGGCAGTGCTGTGAAGATTGTCCATGCTCGTCACGGTGATGGGCGCATTGGCTACCAGCCATCCGAAGGTGTGGTTGTGTCGCGGTTCCCGACGCGTGTGAACAGGGAACAGTAGGTGCGTGTCCCTCTTGCCGGTCAATTGTGTTGTGGCCAAACCGATCGACGCAAGAATTGCACCGAACGACGAGTGTCGATGATCGGCGCAGTTCTGGTCGAACAACTCTGCTTCGTCGGCGTCGAGGAGCATTCGGGTGTCTGTGCCCTGGGGCGACATCGCCCCGGCGGGCAGTCCCAGATCTACGGGAAAATGGGGAGTGTCACCCCCGCATGCTCGGAGGAAGGACCGCCAACCCGCAATCCGGTGGTCGCCGGGCTCTGGATCCGCGGTTGCCGATTCCCGGAAGCAGTAGTTGAGGAAACTCCCGGGCTCCGGAAGGAGATCAGACGCGATCGGATCACGGTCCGCTCGCGTGTATTCGCGATACAGAGTGCTGATCTCGGTAATTGCGATGCTCATGGACCAGCCGTCGCAGATGGCATGGTCGAACCCGCAGACCACTGTCGACTGGTCCTCGCGGGTGATGGCACCGAGAAAGTACGCGGGAAACGCGAAAGGATTGCACCATCGATCCAAGCGCTCGCCCAAGAGTTCTCGCACCTGCTCCGGTGTTCGCGCGTCAGCCACTGTTTCCTCACGCAGGCGCAGATCGCCGACGTCGGCGACGTCGACGAACAGTGCCGAGGATTCACCCGATTCTTCGGCCTGGGAGAACGAGCACGACAGGGCGTCGTGACGGGACGTCCATTCCTCGAAGCTGGCCTTGAGTGCGTCCGTGTCGATGGGGCCGGGAACGTCGAAAGTGGCAGCGAGCCAAGTCGTATCGCCGCGGCTGCCGGCAAGATGCAGCTGCTGATTGGAGGTCGGGGGAACCGGATACGTCGTTCCGGTGGAGATTTCGCTCGGCGTCCACTGCAGAATGCGGCCCGGCCGTGCCTCGAACCTGTCGAGAAACGTGATGTGCATCAGGCGGTCTCCACTTCCTGACGTGCATCCGCCTGACGCACGACACGGTAGTCGCCGGTATCAGCGACCGTTCTCAGGACGTTGCGAAGGTGTCGTAGGTACCGATTCACCGATGTGTGTGCCTGCTCGGTGTCCGGAAAACTGACCATCACGTACGTACGGTCTTCCTTCCGGTTGATCCACATCGACAGATCACCCGTCGTTCCTGGCCCACCCAGTGCCCGCGCCTCGAGTTCGTCATGGTGCTCGGCACCTGGAATCAGGCGCATGTCGATGTACGACACCATCGGCGGGACCGAGGTTCCACCGATGTCGGATCCGGTCAACTTCGACACCTGGGCGATCACCGAGTGAATGGACACGTCCGCGAGTCCCTTCACCGCAGCGCGAGCAGCGTGGGCAAGGGGGAGTGCATCGGTAAAGTTCGTGACACCGCTCAGCGTGAACGAGACCGGGACGAGATTGATGAACCAGCCTTGGGAATAGAGGTATCTCGGATCGGAGCGAGTGCCGACTGCGTTGAGCGCGAAGTAGTTCGCTCGATCCGCAACTTCGATCTCGGTGAGGGCGAGGGCTGCGAAGATCCCCGTGGAGAAGCCGACGCCATTGGACTTGCACAGCGCTGCGAACGCGGCTGACTCGTCGCTGTCGAGAACGTCGATGTGTGTGCGGGTCGACCGGGCCTGTTCGCCCCGCGCGACACCGAGGTCGAGGGGGAACGTCGGGAGTTGGCCGGCGTTGGCGGCGAGAATCGAAATCCACTGCTGCACAGGCGCTGCGGCCAGGTCGAGGTTCCCCGCGGATGTCCGTTCCTCGCCGCTGTACTCGACGTAGCTGCCGGGAGAGGGAAGTTGAGCCTCGATGCCGGCGCTTTCGGCGATGTACAGCGCACGAAGTTCTTCGACGCCCAGCATCAACGACAGGCCGTCGGTGTGCGAGTGATCGACGCCGTAGTAGACGGTGAAGCCGGCGCCGTGCTCGACGACGCCACTGATGAACGAGGGCCATTGCAATGGGCTGGTATCGCCGGCGAAACTTCGGCTCACATGCTCGCGAACCGCATCTGTCGTGTTCAGAGAACCGATGCTGTGCGGCGTGAGTTCGATCGTCGACGCATCCACCACGTGACGGTCGATGACCCCGCTACCGTCGGGATCTTCGGATGATCTCACCTCGAACCAACTGTGCAGTGTGTTGTGCCGCAGGACAAACGCCTGGACCGCCCGACGCAGTGCCTCCCGATCGAGATCACCGGGCAGAGTGAACGTGAATCCGATCCACGGTGACCAGTCGACGCCTTGTGCGCGCTTGTGATCGGCGGTACGAATGTGTCCTTCCTGTAGGAACGAGAGCGGTTGGTCGCTCCGCGGTGCCCCGGATGCCGCCGCCAGGGATTGTTCAGTAGGCCTGAACTCGGTGAGCGTCCCGGCTTTCGGTGCCCAGAGATCGATGGGTGTCATTTCCATGAGAGTTCTCCTCGATCGGTGCAGCGGTTTTGGTCGGAGGTGCGAAAGTGTCGGTCGAGAAGGCAAAGTCCTCCATTTCGCGGCGTAGGAGTCCCGCGAACTGATGGATGTGGCGGCTCGTGCGCGCGTTGCCCGGGTGGCGTATGGCCAGATTCAGCCCTTCGGGAGTCCGCGTGAGCCAGATGTAGACGTCGGTTCCCGAATGGTCTCGACTACGAAGGCCCCTGGTCTGCCAGCTCGTCCATTGCTCGGCACCAGGAACGTGACGAACGTCCATGTACGAGAGCACGAACGGCAGGTGCTGCGGGGAGTCGATCAGCTCGCACACTTTCGAATACGGCAGTGCCGCGGCGGGGCGGACGCGCCGTATCTCCGTGCCGGCAACCTTGGCCAGATCGCTCACGGTTGCGGCGGGGGCAATCGGAATCCTCACCGGCACAACACCGATGAACCATCCCAGCGACGCGGCCCATCGAAGCTCCGAACGGGTGTGTTGCGGCACGACGACGCGGAATTCGTCTGCACCGGTGAGATCGCCGGTCACCTTGGCCGCGCACGCGAGTATCGCGGCCAGGAATCCTTGGTTGCTGCGCTTGCTCGCTTCTGCCAGGCGTTCGGCTCCCCGGGCGCTCAGAAGCCAGGCAGACAGGCTCTGCTGAGGGACTCGGCGTCCGGTGACCGGTTCGGGTAGCGCTGGAAAGTACGGAGCCTCGCCCTGCGCGTAGAACTCGCGCCACGTCTGCACTGCCGGGTGAGAGCGGTCCGCGTGTCCCACGAGATCTCGTTCCTTGGTGCCGAAGTCGATGTAGCTTCCGGTCTCCGGCGGCGAGGGAGGGCTTCCCTCGCTCAACGATCGGTAGATCGTCTGCAGTTCGTGCGCGGTCAACGCCACCGAATATCCGTCCAGCAGAGCATGATCAGCGGCAAAAACCACGGTGAAGTGGTTGGGGCCTTCGATCGTCGCGAACTGATACGCAGGCCAGACAAGTGGATCGGTCGATCGGTCGAGCAGTTGCTGCAGATGCGTGAAGACAGACATCGAGGACGCAAGGTGTCCGACCTCGGTGCCCAGAATCCGGACGTCTCCAGACGCCGCGGTGCGTCGGACTATCGTTTCGCCCTCCACGGCGACGTGTGTTCGGAGCACTTCGTGGCGATCGATCCAGTGATCGAGAGCGGCCGCCCAGATCCTTCGGTCGAGTCGGTCGTGGATGCGAAACGAGGTACCCAGCCACGACGGAGTGCACACGTCGGTCTGATGGTGCACCTGCCGTTTCGCCTGCTGGGCATGTTTCAAGTGTGCCTCGTGTATGTAGCTGGCGGGACGCTGGTCGACAGGCCACAGCTCGGGCGGATTCACCGCGGCGGGAGTCCACTCGGTGACGGTCCCTGGAGGTAGGGGATAGTCGGCAAGTTCCGTGAATTCCATTGGCAAACCTGATCTCTCGAGATGGCGAAAGGTGGGGATCGTGAACGGGGCGGATGTTTGTAACCGAGAGTGACAGATGATTAGTCAAGGCAAGTAGAACGCGGCCCGAGGCTCCGCGCAACTGCTTCGGTGCGGGATGTGACGAGGAACATTCCGCTCGTTATTTCGGACAATTCGAATACTGGACATCCGGTTTACGGCCCTGGTCACCTGTCAGTTGATCGATCAATCACTCTGTGGTGAAACAAATTTCAACAGACCGTTGTGAATTCCGTCGGCGACGAAGCATGTGCGCATGCGAACATCGGAATATGTTTATGTGTAGCAAGTTTCGTATGGATTCGGCTGTATCTCTTTTAATTGCAACAGGGTTCGTGTACTGCCGTCGTGTCGTTTCGGCGCGCGGATTGTTCACCGAGTATTGACATGCTCGGCATCTGCCGGTCGTATGCAGACGGTATTTCTAAGCGATGACTGATCCGATGGAATACGACCTGGTTGTGATCGGCTCCGGCCCGGGTGGGCAGAAGGCTGCCATCGCGGCGGCCAAGCTGGGTAAACGGGTAGCGATGGTCGAGAAAGGCAACATGCTCGGGGGAGTGTGCGTCAACACCGGCACCATTCCGTCGAAGACGTTGCGTGAGGCGGTTCTCTACCTCACCGGGATGAACCAACGCGAACTGTACGGCGCGAGTTACCGCGTCAAGGAGAACATCACTCCGGCCGACCTGCTGGCGCGAACCCAGCATGTCATCACCAAAGAAATCGAAGTCGTTCGATCTCAGCTCCTGCGCAACCGCGTCGAATTGTTGGTAGGGGTCGGCTCGTTCGTCGACGAGCACACCATCCTCGTCGAGGACGCCTCGCGCGGAGACAAGATGACGATCACGGCGAAGTTCGTCGTGATCGCGACCGGAACGTTGCCTGCTCGCCCGGCGGGGGTGTCCTTCGACAGTCACCGGGTGCTCGACTCCGACGGAATCCTCGATCTGACCTCCATCCCGACCACCATGGTCGTCGTGGGCGCGGGAGTGATCGGTATCGAGTACGCATCGATGTTCGCGGCACTCGGCACCAAGGTCACCGTCGTCGAGAAGAGGACGTCGATGCTGGACTTCTGCGACCCCGAGGTCATCGAATCGCTTCGATTCCATCTACGCGATCTGGCGGTCACTTTCCGATTCGGTGAAGAAGTGACGGCCGTCGACGTCGGAGCGAACGGAACGCTTACGACGCTGCGCAGCGGCAAGCAGATTCCCGCCGAGACCGTGATGTACTCGGCTGGACGGCAAGGCCTCACGGCGCCACTCGCGCTGGAGAACGCCGGGCTCGAAGCCGACGAACGTGGCCGTATCTACGTCGACGACAATTTCCGCACCAAGGTCGAACACATCTACGCCGTCGGTGACGTCATCGGATTCCCGGCGTTGGCGGCGACGTCGATGGATCAAGGTCGACTCGCGGCCTATCATGCCTTCGACGAACCAGGCGCGAAGCTGATGGATCTGCAGCCGATCGGCATCTACTCGATTCCCGAGGTGTCGTACGTGGGCGCCACCGAGGTCGATTTGACCAAGGAATCGGTGCCGTACGAGGTTGGCGTTTCCCGATACCGCGAACTCGCGCGCGGGCAGATCGCAGGCGACACCTACGGGATGCTCAAGATCTTGGTGTCGACGGATGACCTGAAACTGCTCGGTGTTCATATCTTCGGCTCGGGTGCAACGGATCTCGTGCATATCGGCCAAGCGGTGATGGGGTGCGGCGGGACCGTCGAATACCTTGTCGACGCCGTCTTCAACTATCCGACACTGTCCGAGGCGTACAAGGTGGCGGCGCTCGACGTCATGAACAAGATCAGGGCTCTCAAGCAATTCCACTAGGGGTCGGGGTGTCCCCAGGTACCGGTCAGGGGCGGTCGGTGTACTTCTCGGGTAGCACTTGTTCGAATACCTGAGGGTGATGTCAGGCCTGGGGAAATAGGGCAGGGTCTATCTCCATGACCATTGCCCAGGAACTTCGTGTGGAATTTCGATGCTGATCGGACTGATTGCCGCGATCGTGGCTTGCGTCGGGTACGGCGTTGCATCCGTGCTGCAAGCCTACGGCGCGCGCAAGTCGGCAGCTGCCGCCGAGCAGCGTGGCGAGGCCGGACACGTGACGGCGTCGGGTGGCCCGACCTTGCGTTCGACGTTCGCGGCCGCGCTGACGGCGTCGTTCATCCTGGGCACCGTGCTCGATGCGGTCGGATTCGCCGGAAGTGCCATCTCCGCGCGGCTCATTCCACTGTTCTTGTCGCAGACAGTGGTCAGTGCCAATCTCGTCATCACGGCAGTGCTGGGGACCGTGGTCCTCGGCATCCAGTTGCATCGTCGCGACTGGTTCGCGATCGCTGCGGTGATCGGATCGCTCCTGCTGCTCGGATTGTCGTCAGGTCACGCGGGCGGTGGGAGTTCCAACGACGTCGTCCATTGGGGTGTCCTCGTGGGCTCGGCGTTGATCTTGCTGATCGGCATCGGTTTGATCCGATGGTTGGGCTCACGCGCAGCAGTTGTCGCCGGGTTGATCTCGGGTGTGCTGTTCGGCTGTCTGGCCATTGCCGTACGCGTGGTCTACGGAATCGATCCGTTCGAAATCGGTACGATGCTCCGCGATCCGGCCGGCTGGGCGATCCTCGTTTCGGGCCTGGGCGGTTTCTATCTGCACACGGTGGCGCTGCAACTGGGATCCGTCAACGGAGCGACAGCGGCTCTGGTTGTCGGCGAGACGGTGGTTCCGGGAATCGTTGGCGTCGTGGTGCTCGGCGACGCGTCGAGACCGGGCCTGGAATGGCTTGCCGTGGTCGGCTTCGTCGGGGCAATCGCGGGCGCCGTCGCCGTGGCCGTCTTCGGCGCGGCGAGCCACGAGGAGAAACCGGTCGAAGAAGTGACCGTCTGATGCGGTAGCGAAAAGCTGTGCTGTTCGATCGGTCAATTGGTAACGGAAACCGCGTTCTCGCAGATAGTTCCAGCGCGCCCCAACGTCCCGCATACGTTGTGCGGTCACGGGCAGCGGGACGAAGAACGGAGGAAAGTGATGAGCAGCTTGGATATTCAACGCTGGTCGAACGACTTCACCGCGCTGACCAAGGTCATATCGGAAGGCATCGAGCAGTTTGTTCTCCGGTTCATTTCCAGCTGAAGTGATCTGAGCTCGCTGCCTGTCATGGAATTATTGATCTCCACCGCGGTTCGGAGGACGAATCGTGATGAAGCAGAGGTTCTTACGGGTTTCGGAGGCCTGGGCGGGGGCGAGCAGGTAGGAGAACACGTACGTAACTGCGGCGATGACCGCCAGTACGATCAAGGAGGTCGGGAATCCTCCGGCATCTCGCACCGGGTCACCAGTAGCGACGACAGCCGACATGAACACTCCGATTACCAGCAATGTCACCGCCAAGGCAGAGCACGCAGCGAACCGATGCTTCCAGCAGCAGACTGTGCGCGCCGGCCATGTGTGGCTTGTTCTCAGGGCGCAGCGCCCACCTGCAACAGCGCTCGAGCCGACAATCAGCCCTGCCAGCGCTCCGATGAAGGCGGGTATGAACAGTCCTACCCAGGACCAGGCTCCATCGCCGACTATCGGGATCATCACGGCGACACCTGTGACCGCACCTGTGAGTGCAGCCAGACTCAGTTCCTTGTCGACCCAGCTCATGGATCAACTAGAACACAGGCACGCTCGCGAGGCTGTGGAGTATCTCGGATTCAGGGGCTGAAGAACTCGAGTCGGCGGTGCAGGCGTGCGATCGACGGGTCCCCGATCGTGCGTCTGCCGTCGGTTCGGGCTTGGCTCGGGGTCATCCCGTAGAAGTCCTTGAACGCTCGCGCCAACTGGGATTTCGAGGTGAAGCCGCATCGCAGGGCCAACGCTTCGATCGTTTCGTTCGGCATCTCGGTTCTGGTCAATTCGCGGTAGACGAGTTCGAGACGCTTCCGCCGAATGACAAGAGCTATTCCGCCGTCGGATGCGAATGCGCGATAGAGCTGTGCCCGGGAGACGGACAATGCTGCGCACATGCTCGTCGGGCCGAGCCAGGTCTCCGAGAGATGCTCGGCGATGTAGGCGTGCGCACGATCGCGGAGAGAGTGATCGGGCCGCGGCGACAGATCAGGTTCGGCGATACCCAAACTGACACGAAGGAGGGAAGCGACGACGTCCTCGTAGCCGGCCGCAGCATCGGGGTCGAGATGCGGTAGCGCGAGTACGACCGATTGCATGCACTGAGCGAGCACGACGGCAGGAACTCCGCGCAGTACCGTCCCGTGTAGAGAACGACCCTTCGACTCGGCCTCGACGAGGGAACGCGGTGCGAGGAGCGTGATGGTGCGCCCTGTCGATTCCGCCTCCGCGTCGGCGGTCCATGTACGCCCGAGGTCGAAGAATGTGACATCGCCTGGACGTGCGACGAAATCGACTCCGTCGGCGTTGCCGCTCAACTGCCCGTCGAGGACGACCTGGACCATGTATTCATCGTCGAGTCCGCTCTCGGCGATCAGCCGATTGTTTCGGGTGTACTTCTGTGCGTTGAAGGTAGTTTGACCGATCAACGAGGTTCCGATGGAAAGCGCTGTGATCGAGCCTTCGAGAGATGTGTCAGGGTCAATTCGGTCGGTGACGAAGAACGGACGTGTGACACTGCGCCAGAAGTCGTCGGCGTCCGCAGGATCGACCGATCGGGTCGACACGCGGATGCGGGCGGAATTCATCGACACGCGGGCATGATATGTCAGATCCCGCAGGTCGCAGTCACTCTCCCGCAAATAGACGCCAATAGTGACCGAGCCCACATAATGAGACAAATCGGGCGTATTTGTGAGACGGCCAGTGCTCGCGTGTCGCGGCGAAGCTGTCTATGTTGTTCGTTATGGGTGGACAGGTTGGGAGTTCGATGCTCGAACGAAATCTCGAGTTCGGCGGGGATCGACTGCTCGTTTGTCGGCCATCATGACGTCCACTTCGAATCGATCGCAGCTATCTCGAGCAAAGCGAAATCCTCGAGGAAGGGGCACGCTGCAAAGGCGGCTTGCCGGGCGTGGAGCCACGGCGATTCGTCCCCGCCTCCTCGGATTGATGGAACGCTCGGCGGGATTGACTGTCATCGATTCGCCACTTGGGTTCGGCAAGACGGAACTCGCCGCGTTGTGGCTCACGACTCTCGGGCAGGTGCCGAGCAGACCGGTAGTCTGGGTGCCGGCGCCATCGCATCGGATGACCCCCCTCGAGTACTGGAACACCGCGCTCGCAGTAATTCAGGATTCGCTGGAATCACTCGAGGCCCCGCCACGAATGCGCGAGGATCCAGTGGGCGCGATCGAATCACTCCTCGACTCGTCGCCCGCACCATTCGTGTTGGTGTTCAACCGCATCGACCTGGTTGAGGGTGACGAGGTGGGACGCCGAATCGTGGATCTGATCGTGCGGCTTCCCGGATTGAAAGTAATCGTCACGCTGCAGGATCGGTCTGCGACGGACTTGCTCGAAGACGTCCGCGTGGACGAGTACCTGTGCGCGAACGACCTCAGATACACGCTCGACGAGTCCACCGTTCTGTTCGCGGAGGCAGGGATTCACCTTCCCTCGGGCATCGTCCATTCGATCTGTGAACGCGTCGCCGGCGTTCCCGTGCTGATGAAGGTTGCTCTGAGTGCGGTTGCGGGGCTGAGTGAACCGAGCCGTGGACGCGAACGCGTTCAGCAGCGAGTGGACCAGGCGATCCACGCGTACGTCAGTCGGACCGCTCCTCGGTCGGGCAAGTCGCTCGAGTTGTTCGACTTCGCGACTACGATCGCCGCTGCCCGCACGGTGACACCAGAGATCGCTCGTGTCTTGTCCGACGATCTTGACGTGGAGGGCAAACTGGACTTGCTCGAGTCTTTCGGTCTGATCTTCCGGAATGGTTTCGAGGGAGAACCGTCCTGGTACTTCGCGCCGTCAGTTCGACTGGCATTCATACAGATACGGGCCGAACAAGGGGATGGATTCGAAGATCCCTTCCAGGTACTCGTCGATCACGCTCTCGGGACTTCGGATATAGCCGGTGCCGTTCACTACGCCTTGGACGGACGCAAGTGGACCAGGGTGCTCGACATACTCGAGCGCCACTGGGCTGATCTTCTGGTCGATCACACCGGATTGGTCCGGACTGCGTTGCAATCCATACCCGGTGACGTACTCAGTTCGAACCCTTCGATTCTGGTGGGTCGTGACCTGCTCGAATCACGTCTGCGGCCGCAGTTGATCAACGGCGATTCATTACCGACGGAACCGGCGGAATTGCGTGCGATAGGTGGTAGTCCGCATGCGCACAGCTTGTTGAACGTCGGAACTGTCCAATCGGTGGTGCTGAGAACGTCCGGTAAGTACCAACGCTCTACCGAGATCACGCGCAAATTGGCGCACGTCGTATACGGACTCGGCGACGAGTCGTTGGGTGCGTTGGGGTCTCAACTGCCCGCCCTGCGGTTGATCTGGGGGGTCTCGCATCAATTGACCGGTGACCTCGGTGATGCCGCGGTGGAATTGCGACTCGCCTATCAAGGTGCGGTGCAACATGGTCCGGAGTTCGTCCTGCGTCACGCCGCAGGCAATGCCGCGCTCAACTCCGCGCTGATCGGGGACGTCGCGCACGCGACGGACTGGCTGCACCTGGAATGCACACACCCGGACGTTTCGGGATGGTTGGGACCGCCCTCGCACATGGGGGGAGCGATCGCGCGGGCACTGGTGGCGTGCGACAGCGTGGACCTGCACGCCGGCGCTGCCGCGATGGACGCACTCGCCGAGGTCACACCGCCGGGCGACCTGTGGGCGTTCGCGGCCTACACTTACACCAGATTTGCACTGCTGCAATCGGACCCGTTCTCGGGGCTGATTTCCCTCCAGCGCGCAGTGGCAACGCACGGGCACGTGAATCCGTGTGAACGATCGCTCGGTGACGCGCTTCTCACCGCGGCACGTATCGATCTTCTGTTGGCGTCCGGGGAGGGTACCAAGGCGCTGGAAGAATCAGTCGCTGCGCCACATACGTTTGCAGTTGTCACGGTCTCCGTGGCGCGGACGCATCTCCTGACCGGGTCGCCGTCCCAGGCATTGGAATTGTGCCGCGAAATCGATTGGAGCGGGCAGTATCTCACGAGGTTTCGGCTCGAATCCCTGCTGATCGAATGCGCTGCTCTGTGTGAACTGGGCAGGATCCCCGCTGCCGCGAGTACATGGGAGGAAGCTCGCGGACTGCTCGAAACCTCCGGTGTCCTGTCGGCCCTGGCGACGATACCGCGTGATCTGATCAGGCAACTCGAAGATGGGGCCGAGGGCTCGAGCAGTGCCGTCGCGACCTTTCTCGAATCCGAAGCGGCGCAGATATATCCGGCGGCCATCGTTCGGGTCCAATTGACGAAACGGGAGATGGACGTTCTCGTGGAACTGGGTCTCGGCATTCCGATCGGTGAGATCGCGCGGCGGTTGTTCGTATCCAACAACACGCTGAAGAGTCACCTCCGAGCCTTGTATCGCAAACTCGGTGCGCATTCCCGGGAAGAGGCTGTCGCGGCAGCGCACCGACACAACCTCCTCGGCAGTGGGCAGGACTGATCGGCGTCAGTGCAGATTGCGCTCGGCGTAGACCTTCATCGCGTCACGGACCAGCGAAGCGGTGCCTTCTCCGTACTTGTCGTAGTTTGCAGTGAAGCGGGGATCGTCGACGTACATCTGGCCGAGTCCGGTGAAGGCGTCGGCGCTGGGAGTCCTTCCCTGCCAACCGATCTTTATCCACTCGAACTGTCTTCGGGTAATCGTCTGGACGTCGTCGCTTTCCGCGGACAGCCCCGCTGTCAGTGCTTTTCCGAATGCCGCTGCGATGTCGGCTTGAGATTGCAGATGAGCTTTACGGTCCTGCTCCGACATCGACCGCCACCAGTTGTCGCCGCTGGTGTAGGCGTCCTTGCCCCAACGCTCGATGACCTCGTCCTTGTATCGGGTGTGGTCGAACCCGTCGAAAACATCTTCCGGCATGAGTGATTCACCATTCTTCGTCTTGTTCAAGGTCCTGTTGACCGATTCGATCTGTCTCGAGATCCGCGTGCGCTCTTGCTCGAGGAGTTCGAGGTGCGTACGCAGTGCGGCGGCCGTATCGCGTTCGCCGGTGAGGACTTCGGCGATGGCCGGCAATCCGAGTCCGAGTTCCCGAAGTAGAAGGATGCGTTGCAGTCGCACCAGGGCGTCTTCGTCGTAGAAGCGGTAGCCGTTGGCGCCGATGCGACTCGGTTCCAGGAGTCCCAAATCGCCGTAGTGACGCAGCGTTCTGCTGGTGGTACCTGCGGATTTGGCGAGTTCTTGGATGGACCATTCGCTCACGTGGAGTTCCTACTCTCGGATCGGTTGTGCTCATTCAGCATGCAAGTTGACGTTGCGTCAATGTCAAGAAAGTTCTCGGTGTGCATTGTCGGGAACGTTTTATGTCCGTTTCGCCGTATCGCCACGAACGGGTCTCCAACTGATTGATTCGATGACCTAGGTCACGTGATTTGGCTCACAAATTGTCAATTTGAATAGTTGAACAAGCCTCTGTTGACGCTTTCACATACCTCGACCACGATCATCTGAACAGATCGAGTTACGCGGTTGTTGAAAATGCACGGTAGTTGAAATGCACTGCAGACGGAACGGTGGTCCACGATGACTGAACTGGTGTCGGGCGTAGCCCAGGCCAAGCCCTATGACCTCGATGATCGGTACCGGTCGGGATCGGGACCGGTGTTGCTGACCGGTGTTCAGGCAATTGCACGAGGCTTCGTCGAGCAGCACGTTCGCGACATTCGGGCAGGTAAGCGTATTGCCACCTTCGTCTCCGGTTACCAGGGCAGCCCCCTCGGCGGCGTCGACAAGATGCTTCACGGCATGCCCAAGGTTCTCGCCGAGCACGACATCACCTTCATCCCTGGCTTCAACGAGGAGCTCGCCGCCACGGCGGTATGGGGAAGCCAGACGGATCTCCCCGCCGGAACCGCGACCCACGACGGCGTGACCGGCGTCTGGTACGGCAAGGGCCCCGGCGTCGACCGCGCTACCGACACCATTCGCCACGCCAACATGTACGGCGTGAACCCCAAGGGCGGCGTCGTCCTCCTGGTGGGCGACGACCCCGCGTCGAAGTCCTCCACGGTTCCGGCCGTCAGCGAGCGCTCGCTTGCCGCGATGGGCGTGCCGGTTCTCTTCCCACGCAATGCCGAAGAGATCATCACGATGGGTATGCACGCCGTTGCACTCTCGCGTGTATCCGGTTGCGTCGTAGCGCTGAAGATCGTCGCCGACGTCGCAGACGGTGCCTGGACGATCGACGGCAGCATCGCGGACTTCGACATCGTGGTTCCGGAAGTGCAGTTCGAGGGCAAGCCCTTCGTCTACAAGCAGCGTCAGATGGCCGCGCCGCCGGACAGTGTCATAGCCGAGGCCGATCTGTACGGCCCGCGATGGGATCTTGTGCACGCGTACGGAACTGCCAACAACCTCGATGTGATCGAGGTCAACCCCTCCGGTGCGAAGATCGGTATCGCCGCCACCGGTACAACTTTCGACTCCGTCCGACAAGCTCTGGCAGACCTCGGCGTCGATGATGCCGCGCTGCACCGCGCCGGGATCCGTCTCCTTCGCATCGGAATGTGCTACCCCGTCGTGGGCGAGAAGATAAAGGAGTTCGCCGAAGGTCTCGAGCAGATCGTCGTGGTCGAGGACAAGACCGCGTTCATCGAAGCTCAGATCCGGGAAGTCCTGTACGGCACCGACGATGCCCCTCGCATCATCGGCAAGCGTGACGGCCAGGGCCGTCTGCTCATGCCTGCCAGTGGTGAACTGACCGCAGGCCGGCTGCTCGCCCCGTTGCGCCGCGTACTGAAGCCGCACGTCGAACTCAAGCGCACCCTCCCGGCCCCGCTGTCGCTCAACGTGCTCTCCGCCAAGCGAACCGCGTACTTCTGCAGCGGGTGCCCCCACAACCGTTCCACCGCTATTCCCGAGGGTTCCATCGGCGGCGGCGGAATCGGTTGCCACACACTCGTTACCATGTCCGGCCGTGAGGACAGCGCTGTCACCGGCCTGACGCAAATGGGCGGCGAGGGCAGCCAGTGGATCGGGCAGGCACCGTTCACCGACGTGCCTCACCTGTTCCAGAACATCGGCGACGGCACCTTCTTCCACTCCGGTCAGTTGGCTGTCCAGGCATGCATCGCCGCAGGCGTGAACATCACCTACAAGTTGCTCTACAACGAAGTAGTGGCGATGACCGGTGCACAGGACGCGGAAGGTGCCCTCTCCGTTGCTCAGCTCAGCCACAAGCTGACCACCGAGGGCGTCAAGCAGATCATCATCTGCGCCGACGAGCCTTCGCGTCACAACAAGCGCGCTCTGGCCAAGGGCACCAAGCTCTGGCACCGCGATCGCCTCGACGAGGCCCAGAAGGAGCTTCGCGAGATCAAGGGCGTCACAGTGTTGATCTACGACCAGCACTGTGCGGCCGACGCTCGTCGCCAGCGCAAGCGTGGCACGCTGCCCACTCGCAACACTCGCGTCGTCATCAACGAGGCAGTGTGCGAAGGCTGCGGTGACTGCGGTGTGAAGTCGAACTGCCTCTCGGTCCAGCCCGTGGACACCGAGTACGGCCGCAAGACGAAGATCGACCAGACGTCCTGCAACACCGATTACACCTGCATGGACGGCGATTGCCCGTCGTTCGTGACCGTCGAATTGGTACCGGGCAAGAAGGCTCCCAAGGCCGCACGTCCCGTCCCGCCCGTCGTCGCAGACCCCGATTTCGGACCGCTCACCAGCACGCAGAATGTTTTCCTCGCGGGCATCGGCGGCACCGGCATCGTGACCGTCAACCAGGTGCTCGCAACGGCTGCACTGCGCGCCGGCCTCGAGGTGGAGAGCCTTGACCAGATCGGACTGAGCCAGAAGGCCGGACCGGTTGTCTCGCACCTGCGTTTCAGCTCCAGCGCGCTCGAGCCGTCCAACCGCCTCACTCCGGGCAGCGCGGATTGCATCGTCGCCTTCGACCTGCTGACCGCGACGGACAACAAGAACCTCGACTACGGCAACGCCGAGAAGACGGTCTCCATCGCCTCGACGTCGCAGACGCCGACCGGAGACATGGTCTACGACAAGGCTGTTCGCTACCCCGAGGAGACGTCACTCCTCGCCCGTCTCGACAAGGTGTCGCGCACCCTGCGTTCGTTCGACGCACTCGCCGCGGCGCAGGAGTTGTTCGGTAACACCGCAGCGGCCAACTTCCTGCTGATCGGTGCTGCCTACCAGAGCGGTGGACTTCGTCTGCCGGCCGAGGCCATCGAAGAAGCGATCGGCATCAACGGCGTTGCCGTGGACGCGAACATCGCGGCATTCCGTTGGGGTCGTGCAGCAATTGCCGACACCGCAGCGTTCTCGGCCGTCACCACGCCGGCCAAGTCCGTCCGCGAACCCGTTGTCGCACCGGCTCACATGTTCGCCGGAACCACCTTCACCGGTGAAACCCTGCGACTGGTGGAACTGCGTGCAGCGCAGCTCATCGAGTTCCAGTCCGTCAAGATCGCCCAGCGTTACATCGATCAGGTTCAGGCAGTCTGGACCGCCGAACGTGCCGCAACCGAGCGGACCGATTTCAGCGAGGCTGTTGCCCGCGGCCTGTTCAAGTTCACCGCGTACAAGGACGAGTACGAAGTTGCTCGTATGCTGGTCGACCCCGCATTCATCGAGGACGTCAAGTCTCAGGTGCCGGCCGGGGAGAACCTGACCTACAAGCTCCACCCGCCGATCCTTCGAGTGATGGGCCGCAAGAAGAAGATCGGTCTCGGACCCAAGTCGCATGTTGCACTGAAGGTTCTGGCCAAGGGTAAGAAGCTTCGCGGTACCAAGCTCGACCCCTTCGGCTACATGCACGTCCGCAAGGTCGAGCGTGAACTGCTCGCCGAGTACGAGGCCATGATCGCTGACCTCTCTCGTACGCTCGCAACCGACGGATACGATCGCGCCGTCGAGATCGCGGCACTGCCGGACGTGGTTCGCGGTTACGAAGACATCAAGCTCGGCAACATCGAGCTGTACAAGACTCGCCTGCGCGAACTCGGTGTCGGTGAGTAGGAGCGCCGGCGAGTAGATCGAACAAGACTGTGCCCCAGTGACCGTCGTCGCTGGGGCACAGTTGCATTCAGGGCCTTCTCGGACCCAGGCAGGTTCAGGAGGGCGGGAACTGGCCGTCGGCAACCACGGCGCTGCCGTTCCACGTGAAGTTCACTATGTTCGGTCCGCCTTGGGGACAGCAGAATGCATCGTCGTCCAGCAGCCAACGGTATTGGACGGATACCGAATCCTTGTTGCTGTCGATGACGTGTGTGTACGAGTACGGCTCACTGGTAGCCGTGCCCAGGTATGTTCCGTCGTGGAAGAACAGGACGTGTGACTGGTAAGTCGCATCGCCGACGCCGTCGCCGTCCACCGAAACCCAGAGCAGGTCAGGACAATTCCCGATCTGTTCTTCGCTCGCGGATCTCGGTATCCAATTGCCCCCGTTGATGTCGGTGCCCAGCGTGCCGATGGCGTCGGTGACGAGCGAGGAGCCGACGTCGAGACAGGGACCCGAAGCGGGGATTGCTGTCGTAGTCGCCGTCGTGGATGCATTTGTGCGGGTGTTCGATTGTGGCGGGGGAGAGCTCGCTACCGTCGTCTCGGTTTCGTTTGCCGTCGATGTCGCCGACGCCGTTGAACTGGCTGCCGTGGAACTCGCCGCCGCTTCAGGTGTTCCTTCGGTCGACCCACAACCGGCGACCGTCAGGGCAGTGGCCGTCACCAGTGCAGCGGCTGCGACGGCGGCCGAAATCGGAGCTTTCCTGCGCATGCGTCCTCCAGAGTGTATGGGTTCACGTGTTCAAGTCCCTCCTTCGTTCTGTCGCCGGGCCGCATGCGTGCGTTATCGAACAACCGGTAACGATCAGCTATCGGACTCGGCGTTCCGTGCTTCGGTGCTCTTGGCCCCGGCCGCGTCGTATCGCACGGATCCAGCAACGACGGTCATCGCAATCTCTGTGGTCAGGAGAGAATCGACCCCTTCGGTGAACGGATCTTGTTTCAGTACGACAAAATCGGCTGCTTTACCCCGAACCAGCTGGCCGGTCACATCTTCCCACCGGCACGAGTAGGCAGCGTCGCGAGTTGCGTGAGCCAGCGCGTCCGCGAGGGGGAGTGCGTACTTCGGCAGGTTGGGTGCCAGTGACGGATCGATTGCGGATCGACGGGTGGTGGCGATGAACATGTTCGGCAGCGGCGGGTGGGGAGCGGTCGGAGCGTCCGAACCCAACGCCAGAACCGCTCCGGCCTCGGTGAATTCGGGCCAGGGGTACGCGCGATTGACCCGGTAGTCGCCGAGCATCGCCTGCCAGTTCTCCTGGATTGCAGGGTCAGCGTGAACCGGTTGCATCGAGGCGATGATTCCCAGGCGGGCAAGCCTTTCGACGTTGTCCCGGGTGATGGACTCCAAGTGTTCCATTCGGTGCCTGCGGGGAATGTCTCCGTTGGCGGCGATCGCGTACTCGAGTGCCGTCAATCCGATCTCCGACGCCTCGTCGCCGATCGCGTGCATCGCGATCTGCAGGCCTGCGGCGTCAGCGGCTGTCACGACGGGTATCAAGGACTCGAGATCCCAGATGGGCTCGGCGTTGGTGCCGTCCGAGTACGGCTCTTTCATTGCGGCAGTGCAGCTGTCGATCACACCGTCGATGATGATCTTGATTCCGGCGATACGGAGCCACGGACCTTGGACGCGCTCGTGGAGTTCGATCACGTCGTGAACTTGTCCGACGTTGTCGGCCTCGTTGTCCTCGCGGGTCATCAGCCAGTGAGCCGCGACACGCAGCGGCAGTGTTCCGTCTCCTGCGTCCAATGCTCTTTCCAGCGAGGCTAATTCGTCCGCGCCGAGTGCCATGTCGACCGCACCGGTCACGCCGTCCTCGAGATAGTGGCGGAAGGCGAGAGCGAGGGCGGCGTCCCGGTCTTCGTCGGATGCGAGCTCCGCCAGTTTCGGCCAGACGTAGAGCATCATGGCGGTCTCGTACAGCATTCCGGTGGCTTCTCCGGTGTCCGGATCCCGGCCGATACGACCGCCGATCGGATCGGGAGTGTCCGCGTCGATGCCGAGTTCTCGCAGTGCTGCAGTGTTCACCCAGACCGAATGTACGTCGTTGGCGTCGAGGTACACCGGGCGATCGGGTACGACGGCGTCGATCATCTCTCGCGTCGGGTGCCCTCCATCCAGCGCGGAGAACAACCAACTGCGACCCAGCAGTCGTGGTGCGTCCGGGTTCGATTCCGCGAATTGCTTGATGCTGGACTGAATGTCGGCGAGATCGGCGGCATCACGCAGATCCAACTTCTGCAGCGCGAATCCCATCATCACCAAATGCGTATGGGCGTCGACGAAACCGGGTAGCACGACGGCACCTTCGAGATCGATCACCTCGGCGTCTGGAGCCAGGATATCGGCATAGACGGTTTCGCCCACGAATCTGAGCTTGTGGTCCTCGACGACTATCGACTCGGCCCATCCGTCGTCGGCAGCCGTGAAGATCTTTCCGTTGCGGTAGTGAGTGATGCTGTCATTCATGACTTCTACGTGATCCTTACGCGATGACGGTAGTAGTGATGGCGGCGCTGTGGTGACGATACGCACCTTCGGTACGTGCGGAGAGTCGGGAAACCAAGGCGAACGGGACCAGTAGAACGAAGCTGATCCCCGAGATGATGACTCCGAAGGTCGGATACCCGAGGCCGGCCGTCACCGAAGTTCCGAACAGCGGTGCGAACGCGGAGCCGATGAGGTAGGTGCCCAGTAGTGGCGCCGACCATCGGCCGGCCGCGTCGAGCGCGGCCGAGATGGCAACCAGGACGATGAACGTGGCCGCGTAGATCGTGTTCCAAGCGATGACCACTACCAGGTAGATCGTGGGATCGGTGGTGAGGCCGGCAGACAGCTTCAGAATTGCCCCGAGTATCAGTAGCACGGAGATCGATACTGTCCGACTGACCCGAGAACCCAACGCGGTCAAGGTAACAGCCGCGAGCACACCACCCGCCGTTGATGCGCTCAGTGCGAGACTCATTTGTTGATCCGAGAGCCCGGCGTGCTCGGAACCCATGATGCCGAGTACTGCCCACAACGAGTCCTCGCTGATCGCCCAGACTGCAAGCATCGCGAGAAATGCGGTTCCGGCAAAAGTGAGTCGTTTCGCGCTGACCCCGGCGGGGAGAGCTGTGGTCGTATTGGCGGACTTCGCCGTCTCCGGCGACTCTTTCACCGGGGACGACGGCAACCAGGTGACCGTTGCTGCGGTAGCCAGTGCCAGGACTGCGACGATGCCGAATGCGTTGGTCATGTGTGTGCCGAGGATGGGTATGAGAGCGAGGACGGCTGTGACGACGACACGGTTCACGAGGCCGCTGATGCTTGACGCCCGGTCCGGGTTCGTGAGCGCGGCCAGTGCCGCTCCGCCAACGGATGCGGATCCACCAGCGCCGATACCGCCGACGATGATCGCGGCGCATGCGATCGTCGTGGACGGTGCGATGGCCGCAACGCCGAATGCGGCTGCCATCGCGATCAGGCTGACGCGGCCGAGGAGATGGCGATGCCGGGCCGAGGCGATTCGGGTGGTGGCGAGGCAGGTGACGGCGCAGACCAGCAGCGATGCGGTCAGAACGGCACCGGCAGCGGATTCGGTGACACCGAGGTCCTCGACCATTGCCACGATCATCAGGGGGATGAGGTTCGCGGTGATGAACCCCATGACGCCGATACTGAAGACGGCAATACCGCGGTTGGCGGTGAGTGGAACCCGGTCGGACTGCGTATTCGTCGAAGCGTTGATCGGCACTAGGGCAACCCCATGTCCTGAAGGGGGTGGCTGAACCGACCCCTGGTGGCGTGATGCGAGTCACTTAATGAATGTGATTCGTTAAGTATGGGGATGGGCTCCGCCACGGTCAAGAGATCTAACGAATTTGATTCGTTAATTGTATGTTTCCGGATACGTGCTTCCGTAAAGTGGCGTCGCCGGTCTGTTTCTGTTGTGAGGCTTATGCTTCCGCAATGGCTGAGATTGCGGAACGCACCCGCTACTTCGAGCGCTACGTCACTTTCATCGACGCGATTGTCGCCATTGCGATCACGCTGCTCGTACTGCCGCTGGTCGAACTCACCAGTGACCACCACGGCACCACGTCGGAACTGCTGCGCGATCACGCTGCGCAGTTCTACTCGTTCGCCCTGAGCTTTCTGGTGATCTTCCGGCTCTGGTGGTCGCAGCATCGGCTGCTTCGTTTTGTGGTCGACGCGGACAAGGTGGTCGTTCGCGGACTGGGGTTGTGGGTGATGACCATCGTGTTCCTGCCCTTCCCGACAGCGCTCGTTGCGGCGCCGTCGCAGGATCTCGGAACCAGGGCTCTCTACATCGGGACAATGGCAGCCAGTGCTGCGTGCCTGGCGGTGGTCGCGTGGGGTCTGGTTCGCAACCCGTCGTTGAGTGAAGAGAATGCGAAGCCGCATTTCACCGCTGAAATCGTCACTTTCCTGATCATGGTGGTGGCGCTGCTCGTCAGTGTGCTCGTTCCGGTGACGTCGTACTTCCCGCTGTTTCTTCTCCTGCTGTCGACGCCGATCGAGAAGCTGTGGAACCGAGTGGCGGCGAAATGGAGTCGCGGTGAAGGTGAGATGAGCTAGTCGGTGCGAGCGGTCATCGCGGATTTCTTGGCTTTGTTTCCGCAGATGTTCATCGAGCACCAGCGTCGGTTGTTGCCGCGACTGGTGTCGACGTAGAGGCCGGTGCACCCGTCGCCCTGGCAGGCTTTGACGCGGTCCCGGTCGGCTCCACCGAGCACCGCGATCGCGTCGGCAGCCACTATCGACAAAGCGTCGCGGATCGGATTGTCTCCGGCTGATTTCCAGAGGGCCCGGCCACTCTCGAGGACGAGGTGGGCATCACCGAGTTCGGATGCGGTGTTGACGATCCCGACATCGGCGCGTGAGACGCGGCGGTCCTCGCATACGGCGGTTCCGATGCGATGAATGGCCTCACGTAAATTCTGCGCGCCGAGGAGGTCGTCTTCTGTCGCGGTTGCGGGGGCGTCCATCAGATCGTTGGCGCGTAACCATAATTCGAGTCGCTGCGGGCTCGTGAGTCGTTCGAACCTCGAGCCGTTCCGATTGGTGAGGGTGGCGGTGAAGCGGAAGGCGAGCGTGTCGTTGTCGAGTCGAAACACGTCCCGAGCGGATTGATCAGCTCCTGCTTCGTTCACTTTCATCCTCCTTCGTGGCGAACCATCTCAACCGGTTCGACAGCAACTGTACCCGTGTGAGAGTCTTGAACCGTCTTAGATGGTTCAGCACTTTCGAGAGGGAAATCCATGACTTCTGTTTCCGTGGTCGGCTTGGGCGCGATGGGTCGTCCCATCGCTCGAAATCTACTGGGCGCAGGCTTCGACGTGACGGTGTGGAATCGCAGCCCTGAAGCGGTAGCCGAACTGGTCGAGGAAGGGGCGATCGGCGCGAAAACCGTTGCCGAGGCATTCCAGTCCGGTGTTGTGCTGTCGATGTTGGCAGATGATTCGGCCGTGTCTTCGGCCATTCTGGATCCCGCCGTCCTCGCATCCGTTCCGAGTGGAACCGTGCACGTCAACATGGCCACCGTCAGCGTCGACCTTGCCAAGCGCGCCGCCGCACTGCACGCCGAGTACGGCATCGGGTACATCGCGGCGCCGGTGTTCGGACGCGTTTCTGTTGCTCAGGCTGGCCAGTTGAACATCATCGCCGCCGGCGACAGTTCCCTCCTCGAGCGAGTGCAACCCTTCCTCGACGTCATCGGTGCTCGCACGTGGCCACAAGGTGAGCGTCCGGAGCAGGCCAACATCGTCAAGATCATCGGCAATTACCTCATCCTCGCCGCGATTCAATCCTTGGGCGAGGCAATCACATTGGGGGAGAGGTCAGGTGTAGACGGAAGCCAACTCGTAGAACTGCTGACCTCGACGATCTTCCCGGGGCCGGTCTACTCCAGCTACGGAAACCTCGTCGCGACGCGTCAGTACGAGCCTGCAGGATTCACCACAGCTCTGGGCCTCAAGGATTTGAGGCTTGCGCTCGACGCCGCCGACAGCGTCGATCTGGATTTGCCGTTCGGTGGCGTACTTCGAGGCGTGCTCGCTCAGGCTCTGGCGAACGGTCAGGGCGAGATGGACTGGGCGTCTATTGCAGAACTGGTCCGTTCCGGCCAGTCGGGTGAAGGCAGTCCCGAAACACCGACGAGGTGAGCTCGAACTCGGACGGGACGGCGACTTCGGCACTGGCGGAGACCGATTCCGTCCGGACACTACCGCTGGCCGGGTTGTCGGCACTCGCAATGGCAGGCTTCATAGCGATCACAACCGAAACCATGCCGGCCGGACTACTGGTGCAGATCGGGTCAGGGTTGTCCGTATCAGTCTCCGGCGCAGGGCAATTGGTCACCGCATACGCATTGGGTTCCGTCGTCGGGGCGGTACCACTGATCGCATTGACCCGAGGATTGCGACGGCGTGCTGTCCTGGTGTCGGCGATTCTGGGGTTCGGTGTCTTCAATCTGGTGACAGCGCTTTCGTCGAATCTTGTTCTCACCTTGGGTGTTCGGTTTCTGGCCGGTATGGCGGCAGGTGTGGTGTGGGGGTTGCTTGCCGGGTACGCACGCAGGATGTCGCCCCCTCACCTGCAGGGGCGGGCCGTTGCGGTTGCCTCCGTCGGACAGCCGATCGCGTTGGCAATCGGCGTTCCGATGGGGGCGTGGCTCGGGACCCTGGCCGATTGGCGCGTCGTCTTCGCCGTGATGTCGGTTGCTGCGCTACTTCTGGTCGCGTGGATACTCACGGTGATGCCGGACTTTCCCGGGCAACAAGCGGATCGGCAGCTGCCGGTGCGGAAAGTCCTGGTCCTGCCTGGCGTACGACCGATTCTGTTTGTCGCGTTCTTGTGGATCCTCGCGCACAACATCGTGTACACGTATCTGGCGGCGTTCTGGATCGCATCGGTTTCGGCGATCGGTTGGGAATCGTCTTGTTCGTGTTCGGACTTTTCGCCTTCGTGGGCATCGGTGTGGTCGGGGTGTTTGTCGACCGGGCCCTTCGAAGTCTCACCGTGCTGAGCTTGGTGGTCTTTGCCGCAGCTTTGACGGCGTTGGGCGTCGGCGGTGACAGCTTCGCTGTGATCGCACTCAGCGTTGCGGCGTGGGGTGTGGCATTCGGAGGCGCTCCCACTCTCCTTCAGACGGCGCTCGCGGATACGACGGGCGACGCTGTGGACACTGCGCAATCGGTTTTCGTGACGATCTTCAATTCGGCGATCGCAGCGGGCGGCGTCGTAGGCGGGCTGATCTTGGCGGACAGGGGTGCGGGAGCGTTGCCGTTGGTTTCGCTGGTGCTGATCGTCGTCGGTGTTCTTGTGGTCAGTATCCGACAATTCGGACATAGCTTGTGATTCACTTCACGCATGCGGAAGTCATTGTTGGTGGTTGCTCTCGTTGCTACGTGGTTTGTCGCCGGAGCGATGCCCGCGGGGGCTGCGGATGCGAATTGGTCCGGTGATTACTCGCTCAAGCGTTTTGCCGCGACCAAGACGGGCACAAGTCTGGCCGCCAGCCAGTGGGAGCCGGATTTCTCCGATACATACACGTTCGAGACGGATTGCTCGAGCGGAGTCTGTATCGCCACAGTGGTCGGCGGTCCGGCTCCCGCCAATCCGACGTTGCCGCAGCCTGCGCGATACACCTGGGACGGAACCAGTTGGGTGCACCCCTATGACTGGGAGTGGGATTGCTACCAGGGGGAAGGCGTGCCCAAGGTGTGGGCACCGGCGCACTCCGAGGCGTATTACACACCTCAGCCCGATGGCAGTCTGAAAGGTTCGTGGCGTACCGACATCGCGAGTGGTCCCTGCGAGGGATCGGTGATCATGCACGTCGAGGCGTACCCGGTCGGTCGATCTACCGGATCCTTCGGTAGTTGAGAACGATCTGTGGCCCGAAGGTGTTGAAACAAATCTGAGGCCGCGGGAATTGATCGAGCCCCATGCACGTTAATTGAGTCAGTAACGCTCAACTTTCTGCAAGGAGGCTTCGGAATGCCAGCATTCTTCGGGCCCGAGGGTCCCGGTCGCATCGATATTTCCCGGCTCATGAGCAGGGCCACCCAGCAACTCATGGCTGACGCTGCACGTGTAGCGGCTGCTCGCGGTGATTCGGATCTCGATGCACTGCACGTTCTCCGCGTCATGGCGGAGCAGGATCCGGTCCGCACGCTCATGCAGCGCGCCGGAGCCGACCCGAAATCCGTGGTCGACGCCGTCGACCTGCGGCTGCCACAAGGCCGTGAGCAGGGGGCCTACTCTGCTCCTGCGCTCAGCAGTGCCGTGAAAACCGCTCTACTCGAGGCTCATCAACTGGCCCGAGCCCTGGGATCGACGTACATCGACCCCGAACATCTCTTCATCGCCCTGGCCGGTGACCCCGATCATGTTCCGGGTCGTCTGCTCGCTTCGGCCGGCATCACGCCGGAGAAGCTGCAGGCAGCGGTTCAGAATCCCGCAGCCGGTCCAGTCGAAGACGAGTCCACCACACCGACGCTCGACAAGTACGGCATCGATCTCACCGATCGCGCCCGCAACGGCGGCGTCGATCCGGTGATCGGCCGCGCCGACGAGATCGAACAGACCATCGAGATCCTCTCCCGCCGCACCAAGAACAACCCGGTCCTGGTGGGTGAGGCCGGCGTCGGCAAGACTGCCATCGTCGAAGGTCTCGCCCAGCGCATCGTCGACGGGGATGTCCCGGAATCGTTGGTGGGCAAGAAGATCGTCCAGCTCGAACTCTCGAGCATGGTCTCGGGTACCCGTTACCGCGGTGACTTCGAGGAACGGCTGACCAAGGTGATCGACGAGATCACCGCACACAAGGACGAGCTGATCGTCTTCATCGACGAGATGCACACCATCGCCGGTGCCGGAGGCGGCGCAGACGGTGCGATGGACGCCGGAAACATCCTCAAGCCCAAGCTCGCTCGCGGTGAACTGCACATCGTCGGCGCCACCACGCTCGACGAATACCGCAAGAACATCGAGAAGGATCCCGCGCTCGAGCGGCGCTTCCAGCCCGTACAGGTCGGAGAGCCGTCGATCGAGGACGCAATCGCGATCTTGAGCGGACTGCGCAGTCGGTACGAGGATCACCACAAGGTGCACTACACCGACGAGGCGATCACCGCTGCGGTGGAGCTGTCGGCACGTTACATCGGCGACAGGTTCTTGCCGGACAAGGCAATCGACCTGATCGATCAGGCCGGCGCCAGGCTTCGCTTGAAGACGGCCACGGTAGACACCGCTGCGCTGCAGCAGCGTCTCGAGCAGCTCGAGAGCGACAAGGAAAAAGCCGTCGCCGACGAGTTGTATGAGAAGGCGTCGACCCTGCGTGACGAGATCAACGGCGTCGCAAAGCGTCTCGAGAAGGCAGGATCCTCGGTTCCTTCCGAGGAAACGCCGGACGTGACCGCTGAACAAATCGCCGAAGTTGTCGCTCGCGCAACGGGTATTCCGGCAAGCCAGATGACTCAGGCAGAGAAAGATCGCCTGCGCCGTCTGGAAGAGGAACTGCACGGTCGTGTCATCGGGCAAGATGACGCCGTTCGCGCAATCGCGCGTGCCGTGCGTCGTAGCCGTACCGGTATGAGCGATCCGGATCGTCCCGTCGGTAGCTTCCTGTTCCTCGGACCCACTGGCGTCGGCAAGACGGAGCTCGCAAAAGCTCTGGCTGCCACACTCTTCGGAGACGAGAACAAGATGCTGCGCTTCGACATGAGTGAGTTCGGTGAGAGGCACACGGTCAGCCGATTGGTCGGTGCTCCTCCCGGATACGTCGGCTACGGCGAGGCCGGACAGCTCACGGAACAGGTGCGTCGTAACCCGTACTCGGTGATCCTGCTCGACGAGATCGAGAAGGCACACCCGGACGTGTTCAACACCTTGCTCCAGGTGCTCGACGACGGCCGTCTGACCGACGGTCAGGGTCGGACGGTGGACTTCAAGAACACCGTCGTGATCATGACCAGCAACCTCGGCTCGGACATCATCTCGAGCAAGTCCGGTGGACTCGGCTTCACCACGGGTGACGCAGAGTCGGCGGAGAAGCCACTGCGCGACCGCGTGATGGCCAGGTTGCGCGAATCGATGCGGCCGGAGTTCCTCAACCGTATCGACGAGATCGTGATCTTCCGCAAGCTCGACACCGAGCAACTGCACCGGATTACTGATCTGCTGCTCGACGACAGCCGGAAGCGGCTGCAGTCCAAGGGCATCGAGATCGAGTTCACTGCCGACGCGGTGGACTGGATCGCCGAGCACGGGCATCAACCCGAGTTCGGGGCTCGCCCGTTGCGTCGTTCGATTCAGCGTGTGGTCGACGACAAGATCGCCGACATGCTGCTCGACGATCTCCTCGAAGAGGGCGGCAGTATCACCGTCGCGGTTGACGAGGGTGAGTTGGTGTTCAGCTAGGGGACAGCCCCCTGTGAGCGGTTAGGGAGTCCCAGGACTCCCTAACCGCTCACAGGCGCGTAGCGCCCAAAATCTCCGCCGCCAGGGCATCGTTATGCCGGAAGAACCCTGCATTGGTACGGGGACGAGGGAAAGCCGCCGACCAGTTGTGGCCTGCAACCCACGGCCCTGCGGCGAAGCGGCGAGGATGAGCAGTGTTGTCCTGAAGAAGAATTCGTGACGTGCCGTCGACCGCGAGCTTCGCCGAACTGTCGGCGGTGGCACGTAGTTCGACTGCCTCGCCCCGACGGTGAAGCGTCCGCAGGAGCAAGTCACCGCTCGCGCTGATGGACGCAACCGGCAAGCGTGCTTCGACGAGGGTGTTCGCGGCCACGATGTCGGTGTGCGACGCACTGCGCGCGACAAAGATCCCAGCCCCCGTTGCCGGGTCGATCTCGGTGGAGAACACCGAATCCGGCCCGAGGAACTGGACGATGCCCGCCTCGTTGAGGGCGATCAACTGTTCCAGTCGCTCGGGTGGCGGACCACTGGCGATGAAGCTGAAGAACGAATGAAGCCAACCCTCGACGTCCTTGGCGACGGATTCGGCCGGGATTCTGCCGCGCCGCAACAATTCTCCGACGGTCATGTACGTCGACAGCAGCGCTGAGAAGACAGCCGCGTCGGCGCTGAAATACGGGTCCGACCTCCGCGCGACATCTGCCGAGATGTATTCGGTGATCCGGGATTGGACCTCGGCAAGCCCGTCGTAGCGCTCACCGCCGAGTGGGCGGTTCAGCCGCTCGAGATCGATACGGTCTTCCGGCTTCGGGACTGCGTTCTCGACCAGTTCATGCAATCGAGGCGATCCCCAGGCCAGCGAGGCGAATTCGGCGTCGAACTCCTCCCAGGTGCCCACTGTCCGATCCGGGTGAGATGCGAACAGCTCGTGATAGTGGGCGCCTGCCAGTTCTTTCGACGCCAAGGGCCAGATGTCGTTTCGGAAATCCAACGGTCCGTCGCCGGGAACGAGATCAGCGGTGAAGAACCGCGGTAGCGGTGGCCGTGCGTCAGCGATCGAGTACGAAATCTTGGAGTGATACGGCACTCCGCGACGAGATCCGGCATACAACAGGGGTTCCCGACCCGAGGGAGCGTAAGTGAGGATGCCGTCTTCACCGCGTTCGAAGATGCCGCCACGGCTCTCGGCGAGGAGAACCATCCAGTCGACGAAAGCCAGCCCGAGTCCGGCGATCAGAACCGGTTCGCCTTCGGGAATGACATCGGCGTCGAGGTCGGCAGTGTAGCCCGGACCCACATACGTCAACCCGTGATCGGACGCGAAGCTGGTCAGCGCGGTTTCACGTGGGGCAGGCAACGCATCGGGGTGCCCTTGTGCGAGAAGGACGGTCGTCGCGTCGATGACAGCTCCGTCGTCCAGATGAACCGTCTGTGTCTCGCCGACGTTCACGATGTCGACCACGGATCGTCGATGAACTCGAACGTCGACGTGCGCTGGCGCGGAGTCGACTGCAGTCTCGAACACCCAGTTCAGGTATCGGCTCTGCAGTGACCTCGATGCAAACGACGACGGGGTGATCGTCGGAACTTCTGCTGCGATTTCTGGGAATTCGGCAAGCTCAGCCGAGCGCTCGGCGACCCATTCCGCGAGGGTCGGACCCGGCAGCACCGGGCCGATCACGGCGGTGGTCTCGTCGGTGAACATCGTGACGTCCGCTGTTGTCGAATTCATCCACAGAAGCGGCGCCTGGCTGCCTCGCCAAATACGGCCGGCGCCTGCCGGATACGGGTCGACAACGTGAATGTCGATCGGTGTGGGATCGGCGTTCACCGATTCGTGAGCGAGGATCCGCTCGAGTACGCCGGTCCCGCGGGGTCCACCACCCACGATCACGATGACAGCTGCTGTCCCCACTGAGGTACGGGGTCGATCGCCTGGCACGAGTCCTCCATCGGACCTGGCAGAAAGCACCCGCACCTCAGCAGAGGGGGTTGCTGCGACGTCACGGAGCCAGGACTCTCGATCGCTCTGGATGGTTAGTCCAGCTTATCTTCGGAGAATCGTGAGGCAAGGAATTCCGGACATCAGATCAGCGTGAATCAAACAGTTGTCAATCACTATCTTTCGGTTTGCGTTGCAGGCAGGATCCGAGCGTGAACATCCCCGAAGCCGATTCGTGATCCGCCGGCGCCGGGAGCGGTGGCTGAGATGGCGATGGTGTCGCCGTCTTCGAGAAAGGTACGGGTCTCGGAGCCCACAGCTACGGGTTCCTTGCCGCCCCACGTCAGCTCGATGAAGGCGCCGCGCTGATCTTTGTCCGGTCCGGAAATGGTTCCGGACGCGAAGAGATCGCCGGTACTCGCTGCTGCGCCGTTGATGGTGGTGTGCGCGAGCATCTGCGCAGGCGACCAGTACATCTGGGCGTAGGGCGGCCGGGAGACGACGTGACCGTTCCATTCGACGGCCAGGTCGATGTCCAGCCCCCACTTCTCTTCACCACGCAGATAGGAAAGCGGTTCGGGATCCTGCACCGGAGTGTCGATTCGGGCTGCTTCGAGAGCGAGCAAGGGTACGACCCACGGTGAGATGGAGGTCGCGAAACTCTTCCCCAGGTTCGGACCGAGGGGCACGTACTCCCACGCCTGGATGTCTCGGGCAGACCAGTCGTTCACGACGACGGCGCCGAAGACGTACTCGGCAAATTCGTCCGGGGTGATGGAATCGCCCATCTTCGAGGGAGTTCCGACGATGAACCCCATCTCGGCTTCGATGTCGAGGCGCCGGGACGGTCCGAAGTCCGGGCTTTCCTGATCGGGTGCCTTCCGCTGTCCGCAGGGACGAACGATGTCGGTGCCGGAGACGACGACGGTGCTCGAGCGCCCGTGGTATCCGACGGGAAGATGCTTCCAGTTCGGCATCAAGGGGGCTGCGTCCGGGCGGAACAACCGCCCGAGGTTGGTTGCGTGATTCTCCGAGGCGTAGAAGTCGACGTAATCGGCCACTGCGATCGGCAAATGCATTGTCACCGAATCAACGGAAAACACTGCATTCGAGTCTATTTCGCTAGTCACGAGCTCCGTGATCCGGTTTCGCACCGATACCCACTGATCTCGTCCCTGAGCCATGAACGCGTTCAGAGTCGGTTCGGAGAAGACGGAATCACCTAGTGTCGCTGCGAGATCGACCACCGATTCGGCGACGCGCACACCGACACGCGGTAACCCTCCCGCGGGGGAGAAGACCCCGTACGGCAGATTGTCGAGACCGAACAGTGAGTCGGCGGGAATGTCGATGGTCGTGACAGTCATACGAGAGTTCCTTCGGTTTTGTCGGAGCGGACGATCAACCCGAGGCCTTCCAGCTCGGTCAGAGGGTCCGAGATGCTGCAGGTACCGAACGAGAGGAATCGGCGACGCACCTCGCCGGCCTCGTCCTCGGTGAGGTCGGCCAGGGCTTGCGCGATCGATTTTCCATCGCGCTGAGACAGTGCAGCAACAATTTCCGAACGATCGGCGCCCCGCCTCGCCGCGTCGACGGCCACCATGATGTTGAGGAAGCCGTGTTGCTCGAAGCCTGTTTCCGGATCGGTGTTGCGCACACCGTGGTGCAGTCCCGCAGTCGCCTTGAACGGGATATTCGCTCGGACAACGGATATCACCGCATCGGCGAGCTCTTCCTCGTTCGGGTACGCCTCGGCGACAATCCCGCCGGTGCGAAACTTTGCGGAATGCCCGGCAGTTTCGAGAGCTGTGAGATAGCCCGCGCGCCGATCACCTCGAGGCACCTCGACAAAAATGTCGACGTCGGGATGAGCGGCATGGACACGAGAGAGTTCCTCGAAGGCCGCATCGGCGTGCAACCCGTCAGGAATTCCCACCTCGACGGCGGCGACGTGAACACCAGGGATGACGAGCGCGTTCGAGAGTGCGGCCGCCGTATCGGATGGGCCGGCCGGCACGGTCAGGCTCAGCGTCACCGGGCTGTCCGCTGAAACGTACGCAGCCAGTTCGCCCAGTCGCGGCGCGGGAAAAACGAAAGGCCCGACCAGTGCGTCGTAATCCGCCTGCAGGTAGGCGACGTGGGCCGGAATTGCCTCGGCGAGAGGAGCATTGCCGGGTGGGAAGAGTGCTGCGTCGTCGCACAGGCCACGCAGGAGTGGGGAGATGATCGTCATTGCCGAGGCCCCCGCCCTGCCCAACTCCAGGCGTACGCTTCGTCCTCGCAGGCCAGGGCTCCCTCACCCAATTCGAGGGGCCGGAACGTATCGACCATCACGGCGAGCTCGTCGAAGAACTCGGCGCCGATGCTCCGCTCGTAGGCGCCGGGTTGTGGTCCGTGGGCGTGGCCGCCGGGATGAATCGATATCGAACCCTGTCCGATGCCGGAACCCTTGCGCGCCTCGTAGTCACCGCCGCAGTAGAACATGATCTCGTCCGAGTCGACGTTCGAGTGGTAGTACGGCACCGGGATCGACAGGGGGTGGTAGTCGACCTTGCGCGGAACGAAGTTGCAGATCACGAAGTTGTTCCCCTCGAACGCCTGGTGCGCCGGCGGCGGTTGGTGAACACGGCCCGTGATCGGCTCGTAGTCGGAGATGTTGAAGGTGTACGGGTACAGGCAGCCGTCCCAGCCGACGACATCGAAAGGGTGCGTGGGATAAACCATTCGGGTGCCGACGATGCCCGCCGACGTTCGGTGCTTGACCAGTACCTCGACGTCGGTTCCTTCGGCGATCATGGGCGCGATCGGTCCGTGCAGGTCTCGTTCACAGAACGGTGCGTTCTCGAGCAGCTGGCCGAAGCGGGAAAGATAGCGCTTGGGCGGGACGATGTGACTGTTCGCCTCGATGGCGTAGGCACGAAGTGGCTTGTCACCCTTGGGGATCCATCGATGCGTTGTGGACATCGGGATCAGGACGTAGTCACCCTCACTGGCCTCGAGTGCACCGAAGACGGTCTCGACGGTCGCCTCGCCAGATTCGATGTAGACCATCTCGTCGCCGATTGCGTTGCGATACAGGGGAGATGGCGCTGCCGCAACGACGTAGGACAATCGCACGTCGGCATTTCCGAGGATGAGACGACGGCCGGTTACCACGTCGGTCTCGTTCCAGGTGCTTTCGGGAAACAGCGTGTGGAGTTTCAGATGGCGAGGTTTGAGGGGATGGTTGGGGGTTGTGCTCTGATCGCGCAGTTCCCAGACCGTTGCGTCGACGATGGCCGACGGGATCTCGCGGTGGTACAGCAACGAAGAATCCGAGGAGAAACCTTCCTCTCCCATCAGTTCTTCGTAGTAGAGGTTGCCGGACTCGTCACGGTGTTTGGTGTGACGCTTCGGTGGGATGTTGCCGAGTTGTCGATAGAACGCCATGACGGGACTCCTTCTGTGCTGTTCTGCCTGGCTCACCTCCACCAGATAGTAAACACATTAACTAAAATGATGTGATGAGCGCAACCCTCCAAGGGGGTTGGGGTCTATGTCAGTTACGTCCGCGTACGTCGAACTGGCTGCGGTTGGTGATCAGTTTGTCCAGGAGCATGACAAGAATTCGCTGTTCGGCCTCGCTCAGGACGCTTACCCAGGCGTGTTCGCGTTCGTTCTGCTCGCGAAAGGCTTCGACCATGGCTTCTCGGCCCTTGTCGGTCAGGTACAGCTGGACGGAACGGCCGTCGTTCTCGGTGGGCCGACGATCGATCAATCCGTCTGCCAGCAGCGACTTGGACAGATTGGAGACCGCTGCCCTACTCATGCCGGTGAGCTCGGCGGCAGCCTTCGGCTCGATCGGACCGGCCAGCCAGGTGACGAACAACAGCCTGAAGGAGGACCATGACCAGCCGCGAGGGCGGTGGATCGACGACTCGAGATCGTAGGTGACCACGTTGGAAGCCCGATTGAGTGTCAGTAGTACCTCGGTGGCCAGCTGGTCGCGAAAGCCGTGTTCGGTGGCCAGTCGCTTGTTGGCCAGTTCGATGAACGACCAGAAGTTCAGCACGCCGACGGTTGGCTGGTCATCGGTTGTCCGGTCAGTCATGGACTAACCCTAGCGCGATCTGCAGTTGATTAATCCGTGTATTAGATATCGGGGTTACGATGAAACTTCGCAACCCGGCACTGCGGTCAGGATTCTGAACTATCGTGACGCGCGTGACTGCGCGCAGCGACGAGTTTCCCTTGGACGTCGACCTCATGTCGGTGGGGCAACTCGAGCGGAGAGGACGACTGACCGCGGCGGTGGTCGAGATGCTGGCCGAGATGCCGTCGGATCGAATCCAGATGAAAGACGTCTCGGAGCGTTCAGGCGTCGCACTCGGAACGCTGTATCGCTACTTTCCGACCAAACAGCAACTTCTGGCTGCGGCGATGACGGCGTGGAGCGGTCTCGAATCGGTCCGTCGTCCTGAGAAGTTGCGGGCAGACGGTGGCGAGAACAACGCGTACGAGCGGGTTCTGGCACTTCATCGCCGCGAGATGAAGGCATTCGAGCGTAGGCCCTACTTCGCTCGGTTGGAGATCGAACTCCATTCGTCCTCGGATCAGTTCGTGATCGAGTCGTTGGATCTGCGCGCAGCGGCACATCGGAGAATGCTGTTCGAGTTGATGGACGGCGTCCCGGCCGAGACGGCGAGGGTTGCGGCCGTGGCAATAGGCGGCACGATGTTGACGGCCCTTGCGCTGTGGACCAGTGGCCGGATCGGATTCGCAGAGGCCCAGCGGAACGTCGAAGACGTCATCGGACTGATAATTCGCTGAACGGTTGCAACCTAGAATTCAGTTCTTGTTTCTGCTGTCATGAACGCGAATTATCGCTTCGGCTTCGTGAAAACGAAGACGCAGGACGAGACCTTACCTAGAATTCACTTACAAATATGTCGGGTGTCCGATCCAGGGATCGACGTATCCGTGAACTGTGAAAGTGAGTCGCAATGAAGCGCTCGTACCGAGTCCGCGCTCGAATCTGGATGGTTGTCCTGGCGTCGGCGACGCTGGTGGTGACGGGGTGCGCCGGTAGCAGCCAGGGTACGACCACGGATGCATCGGACGTGACGGTCGGAGTTGTCGGTGACCAGAACAACGGGGGAGAGCCGCGATCGGGTGGCACCGTGTCGTTTGCCACCTACAACGGGATCAGCAGTCTCGATCCGGCTGACCGTCAGGACGGCGGCGCTACCGGTGGTAGCGAAATGGCAGCCATCTACGACCTTCTCATGCGCTTCGATACGGCGGCGGGCGAATACGTCCCCCACTTGGCGCAGTCCTTGTCGGCCAACGGCGACAACACGGTGTGGACACTGAAATTGCGCGACGGCGTCACCTTCAGCGACGGCACTCCGATGGACAGTGCGGCAGTCCTGTGGAGCATCGATCACTATCTGCAGAAGAAGGGAACTCACGCGCTGGTATGGAAGACCGCTGTGCGCGAGACGAATTCACCGGATCCGAGTACGGTCGTCTTTGCATTGGCGCAGCCGTGGGACGAGTTCCCGATCATGTTCACCACCGGTCCCGGCATGATCGTCGCGCCCTCGTCGATGGCTACCGGCACGTTCACCCCGATCGGGGCAGGCCCGTTCACCGTCGAGAAGTTCGCCTCCCAGGATGAATTGGTGCTCGCTGCTCGTCCGACGTACTGGGACGGGGCGCCGTACCTCGAGAAGTTGCGCTTTCCCGCAATCGTCAACGAGAAGAGCAAACTGGAAGGATTGCACACCGACGGAATCCAGGTTGCCTATCTGAAGTCTCCCGACTTCATTCACGAGGCTTTCGAAGCCGGTGATCCCGGATTTGTGTACTCGGCCAGCATGGCCGGAGTTCTGGCAATCAATCAGCGCGACGATCGGGCAGCGAAGGACGAGCGCGTGCGTAAGGCGATTGTCGCTGCGGTGGACCCGAATACGTTCAACGAGCGAGTTCAGGGCGGCTTCGGCGAACCCGGCACCGACATGTTCGCGTCGTGGTCGCAGTGGCACGGATCGGTGGCCGGGAACGGCTTCGACCCCGAGGCGGCCAAGAAGTATCTCGCCGAGGCGAAGGCGGACGGTTACGACGGAAAACTGACGTACGTCGGGATGAACGATCCGGCGACGCAGCGCAGCGCACTGACGTTTCAGTCGCTCTTGCAGGCAGTGGGTTTCACGGTCGACATCACCTACGCAACCAGCATCAACGATCTGATTTCCATGCTGTACGCAAAGCATGACTACGACGTGTCCTACTTCGCGTTCAACGTGCTGGAAGAGTCACCGTTCGTGCGTATGTACGGCAACCTGTTCAGCGAATCGCCGTCGAACATCCTCGGTTACAAGAACGCTCGGATGGACGAGTTGCTCGGCAAGCTGCAAACAGCGTCTGGCGAGGATGAGCGGCGAGCCGTCATCGACGATATTCAAACCGTGGTCAACGAGACGGCGCCGATGGCCGTGGTCAACTCCGGCAAGGTTTTCATCCCGTGGCGCGAGAACGTGCACGGAGTGATGCCGAGTGCGGACGGGATTCTGCTCTTCGGCAACACGTGGTTGAGCTGACCCCCGTGCGCCTTTTTGGTAGTGCCCACTACCAAAAAGGCGCACAGGGGCTTTGTCCCTATAGCTCCGCTCGTACCAACTTCGCGGCTTCGACGAGGTTACGCAGTGACGCCTCGACCTCGACGGAACCGCGGGTCTTCAAACCGCAGTCCGGGTTGACCCACAACCGCTCGACAGGAACAGCTTTGAGTGCCTCACGCAGGGATTCGGCAATCTCGTCGACGCTCGGCACCCGCGGC
Source organism: Rhodococcus sp. MT28 (assembly GCF_058792695.1). Taxonomy (NCBI): domain Bacteria; kingdom Bacillati; phylum Actinomycetota; class Actinomycetes; order Mycobacteriales; family Nocardiaceae; genus Rhodococcus; species Rhodococcus sp. MT28. Next base: position 688,493 of record NZ_JBXAFD010000001.1, on the reverse strand, counting down.
GAGTGGATGTCGTAGACACCCGGCCCGACGCCGAGGTCGAACCCGACCGAACTGAGATCGTCGAGGACCTCCATGTGTGAGCGCGCCGCCTCGATGGACGTGACGTCCGCGTCGAGGCCGGCGATGGCGCCGATCACCGCTCCGAACTCGGAGTAGCACAGGTGCGTGTGGATCGCGGTGGAATCCGCGACGCCCGAGGTAGCCAACCGGAAGGCGCCGACCGACCAGTCCAGGTAGGCGCGCTGATCCTCGGCACGCAGTGGGAGTAGTTCTCGTAGAGCGGGTTCGTCAACCTGGATGATTCCGATTCCGGCGGCCTGCAGGTCGACGGTCTCGTCTCGAATGGCCAGTGCGACTTGATTTGCCGAGTCGGCGAGGGGTTGGTCGTCGCGGACGAACGACCAGGCCAGAATGGTGACGGGTCCGGTGAGCATGCCCTTGACCGGCTTGTCGGTCAGGGACTGCGCGTACGTGATCCAGTCGACGGTCATCTGCTTCGGGCGGGAGACGTCGCCGTACAGAATCGGCGGACGCACGCAGCGGGTGCCGTACGACTGGACCCAACCGTTGGCGGTGGCGAAGAATCCGTCCAACTGCTCCGCGAAGTACTGGACCATGTCGTTGCGTTCCGGCTCACCGTGAACAAGAACGTCCAGGTCCAGCTTTTCCTGGAGCGCAACAACTTCGGCAATTTCGGCGCGCATACGGTTGACGTACTCGGCTTCGTCGATCTCGCCCTTGCGCAGTGCTGCGCGAGCGATGCGGATCTTCGAGGTTTGCGGGTACGAACCGATGGTCGTCGTGGGCAGCGGCGGCAGAGAAAGCAGTTCGTCCTGGGCAGCGCGACGTTCGGCGGCGGGCGCGCGACCGGTCGCCGAGTTCAGCACGGCGGCCAGGCGTCCCCGAACACTCGCATCATTGAGTCTGCGATCGTCCTTGCGGGTCGACGCGGCCGCTCGTGCCAGAGCGAACTCGTCCTCCACCGACTCTCGGCCCTGTGTGAGAGCGGTTGCGAGAGTTACTACTTCCTTGACCTTCTCGGTGCCGAACGCGAGCCACGAGCGCAGGGCCTTGTCGACATCGGCTTCTGCGTCGAGAGTGTACGGAACGTGCAGCAGGGAGCACGATGTGGAGACGGCAAGAGTATCCACGCTGCCCAACAGAGCACCCAACGTGCTCAGTGCCGAATCCAGATCCGACCGCCAGATGTTTCGTCCGTCGACCACACCGGCGACGACCAGTTTGCGGGCGAGTTCGGGGACGGAGCCGATCGAATCCTGACCGGCCACCAGGTCGACGGCAAATCCTTCGACGCCGGTGGACGCAAGCGCGGGCAGCGCCTCACGCAGCGAACCGAAGTACGACGCCAACAGGATCGACGGCCGCTCGGACAGCGCTGAAAGCTGTTCGTACGCAGCGCGTGCCGCTTCGATTTCCTCGTCGGTGCGATCGCCCACGAGGGCCGGTTCGTCGAGCTGAACCCAGCTCGCACCGGCCTTCGCGAGCTGACCGAGTAGATCCGCGTAGAGGGGGAGTAGTTCTTCGAGTCGCGAGAGCAGCGGCTCGTCAGTGCCGACAGCCTTCGAGAGCAGCAGGAAGGTGACCGGTCCGATGACGACCGGGCGGGCTGCAATGCCGTCGGAAAGTGCTTCTGCCAGTTCGGACAAGACCTTGGACGGGTCGAGTGCGAACGTGGTGGACGGCGAGATCTCCGGCACCAGGTAGTGGTAGTTGGTGTCGAACCACTTCGTCATTTCGAGCGGCGCGATGGTGTCCGTCCCACGGGCAGCGGCAAAGTAGCGGTCCAACGGATCGGCGACCGACGCGACGCGGTCGGGCAGCGCGCCGAGAAGAACTGCGGTGTCGAGCATCTGGTCGTAGAAGGAGAAGGTATTGACCGGGACGGAGTCGAGGCCCAGGTCACGGAGGTCGGCCAAGCCCTGCCGACGGAGGTCACGGGCGACAGCCTGCAGGGCGTCGGCGTCGATGCGCCCTGCCCAGTAGCTTTCGGTTGCCCGCTTGAGTTCTCGATGAGGACCGATGCGCGGTGAGCCCAGCACGGTCGAAGTGAATGTTGTTGTCACGGAGTTTCTCCAGATTGCCAATGCACTGATGGCCACTGCCGGCAGACGGGTACACCTCACGAGACCCCGAGTTTCAGCGGGCAGCACTGCCCGCACCGCACACGAGGTCCGATGGAGATCTACACGCCCATTCCACGAGGCGGTGGACCGTCGGGCACGGCGTGCCCGACACAGTCGGCAGGTCTTCGGACTCGCGGGCACTCGATCGAGTTGGATCGAACCTACTGGCCGTCGCTTCCCAGGCGGATGCCCAGTGCACATGAACGGCGGTCGTTCCTGCTTACCGCTGCGGGACAGTCCCGGATTTTCACCGGGTTCCCTCTCACCCCGACAGCTTGCGCTGACGGAGCTTCGACGCCGGGACCGGTCTTCGGGGCTCCTCATGACCGTGCCGGGCGAACCAGCTGCATCGACCAGCATAAGGCCAACCCTCCCTGAGCAGTCAAGGAGAGTCGGCGAAGGGCGCTATGCGCGTGACATGTAGGAATTCGAGTCCGGTGGTACGCGCGGAAGATTTTCGGAGGAACGTAGATTCTCCGCCATTTCGACAAGCAGATCCTGTGAAGACGGTGAGAGGTCGACGACACGGGAGGTGAGGTTCCGCAGGCGCACGTTGTGCAGCTGTTCGAGGAGGGAGAGGTCTGCCTCGCCACCTGAGATCGCGGGCGGAGTGTGATCGGACGGGGCGTAGAAGTAGTCCGGATGGACGTTGAAGAAGTGGGCGAGGGCGGCAACCACTTCGGGTGACGGATTGGTTCGGACGCCGGTGCGCAGTTGCGACAGGTACGGCGTGGAGATACGGCAGCCGAACTCGGTCATGCCGCGAACGACCATCGCGTTGGTGACGTGAAAGTCGGCAGTCTCGAACAGCGAGTTCAAGCGATCGTTGAACTGGTTCGACATGAGACGTCCCTTCCCCCGCTACGCACAGGCTCCGTCGATTCAATTAACTGCATCATAGCCAGGTATCGAACGATTAGCTGTTTCGGATTCTCGCGAAGCGGTCGTTTGCAGGGAAAATCCCTAGGGTAGAAGGTCCCTACTTTGAGTGATCTGGACAAATCGCCATCACGAATCGAACGGCGAACTATTTGCCGGGGAAGGCTATTCCAGACGCGCGGATCAGAGCCAGCCGTTCGACTCGGCGATTCTGACGGCTTCCGCGCGCGTCGACGCACCCGTCTTACCCATCGCGGATGACAGATGATTTCGAACTGTCCCGGCAGACAGGAAGAGCGCCCCTGCGATGGCTGCCACGGGTGCGCCGTCGTGAGCGGCGCGCAGTACTTGGGTCTCACGCTCCGTCAGGGGCGACTCGCCGCTGACGAGGCTGTCGGCCGCAAGGGTGGGATCGACGACGCGCAGTCCGGCGTGGACACGCCTGACCGCGTCGGCAAGCTGCCTGGCGGGGGTGTCCTTGACGACGAACCCGCCGGCCCCGGCGTGCAGGGCTTTACGAAGAAATCCGGGACGGCCGAACGTGGTGACGATCAGAACCCGGGTGTCGGGCGCTGCCTCGCGAAGGGCCGCCGTCGCGGCGATTCCGTCCATGCCGGGCATCTCGACGTCCAGAAGCGCGACGTCCGGGCGGTGTTCGAGAACGGCGGACACCACCTCGTCGCCGCGACCGACCTCGGCCACCACGGACAGGTCGGATTCCAGATCGAGCAGCGCGGCCAAAGCTCCTCGCACGAGCGCCTGATCGTCCGCCAAGAGCAGCCGTATGGTTGCTCGATCGCCCTGGCTGTTCACTCTGTCTCCTGTTCGACTACCTGAAGTGCAAACCCCTGCGGCTGGGGATGAGTGATGACCACTCGTGCGCCCGACGCTCCGGCGCGCTCGCGCAATCCGATCAGACCGTTTCCGGAAGACGTCGACTCGGCCCCTCGTCCGTCGTCGACGACCGACGCACTATTCTCGTCGACCGTGATCCGGCAGTGGGTCGCACCGCTGTGTCGAACGACGTTGGTGACGCCCTCACGGATCGTCCATGCAAAGAGTTCCCGAAGACGCGTGGGAACCATGTCGGTGCTGCTCGGCACGTCGTCTTCGATACCTGCCGCACGCAAAGCCTCTCGCGCTCGGGCTATCTCGACGGGTAGCGAAATCCCACGAAATCCTTCGACGGCCGAGCGCACGTCTGCCAACGCGTCACGAGAAAGTCTTTCGAGGTCGTCGAGTTCGCTGCGTGCACGTTCGATATCGACATCGAGTAGGCGATTGGCCAGTTCGGCTTTGATCGTGATGACGGTCAGCGAGTGCCCGAGGATGTCGTGCAGATCGCGCGCCATCCTCGTTCGCTCCTCCATGATTGCCCGCTGCTCCTGCTCTTCGCGTTCATGGAGTATGGCGAAGTTGCGGCTGATCAGGGACATGATTCCCCAGGTCGCGAACGCGGCCGCGCAGACTCCGAGTGAGAGTCCGGAGTAGTTCCCCCATCCGGACGAGAGGCTGACTATCTCCACGGAGGCCGCGAACACCAAGGCGAGAATGCCGCCGGCGACGGTCGGCAACAGTGTCACCGCTGTCACCGCGAGGTACGGTGCTGCTGCCAAACCTGTCGGCCCGACGCTCACGATCATCACGGCGGCCAACGCGGTCAAGGCGGCCAAAGCCAGTGCAGCTTCGCGAATCGTCGGCCGAGTCATTGTCATTCGACGCCGCTGCTGCGTTGTGGCGAACGTGTAGAGATAGAGCGCACTGAAGGCGACCGTCGCGAGAATCCCTGTCCAGCCGCGCAGTTCGTCGCGCAGATTCCATCCCTCGATCAGCGGCCCGCCGAGAAATACCATCCAGACCGCCGCGAAGAGAACGCCGAAACGATTCCGCCGCGGGAGCGCGACGGAATCTTCTCGGTCAGTCGTTTGCGACAACTACACACGCTCCGTATCTCGTTGGAACCGCCAGATCGCTCCGCCGGCGAAGATGGCGAACCACACCAGGATATTGACGATCCAGGTCCAGTGAATGCTATTGCCCGTCAACGGTGCGTGGGCGAGGGCGTTGATGCCGAACATCGGGGTGAACTGTGCGATGGTCGCCCATACGGAACCGTCGGTGAGTGGTACGAAGAGTCCGCCGCCGAATGCGAGCAGAGCCAGTCCCGGTCCGAGCAACTGCATGACGTTCTCACTGGGGAGTAGGTACCCCATGAACAGGCCGAAGGCCGCGAAGATCGACGATCCCAGCCAGGCGATCAATGCCGTTGTGAACCAGAGTGATCCGTCCATCTGCGCCGAGGTGAACGCGCCGACGACGTAGACCACGAGAATCGAGACGAGACCGAGCAGCATCGCCATGATCAGTTTGACGGCGATGTAGGCGACCGGGGTCAGGGGAGTCAGCCGAAGTTGTCGGCTCCACCCGGACGCTCGTTCGATCGAGACCATCGCGCCGCCGCTGGTGGTGGCCAGCATCGCGCCGTACAGGGCCATGCTGATCATGATGTACGCGGCGACATTGCCGTGCCCGATCCCGTGGTCGTCGTCGCCTTGACCGAGACCGAAGACGAGGAAGAAGACAACCGGCATGACGAGCGTGAAGATCATCGTGCGCCGGTTGCGAGTCAGGCGACGAAATTCCAGTCGCAGTAGCGTCGTGTTGAATCCGCCGAGAGGTACGACGGTTCGCTCGGCTCCGTAGGTATTCGCTTCGGTTGCAGTGGTCATCACTTCTGTCCTTCGGAGTTGTTCGACGTGAGTGCGATGAATGCGTCTTCGAGGCCACGCGAGACGATTTCGAGATCGCGAGCCTGCGTATTGGTCAACAGGAACCGTGCAACGGCATCGGTGTCGCCCGAGTGCACGAGCAGCGACTCACCGCGCACCTCGACGGCGTCGGAGTTCGGTATGGCTCGCAGGAGTTCGTCGGTGATGCCTGGAACAGTCGCGCGCAGGGTGCGCCCGGACGCCATCGCCTTGACCTCGGCGGTGGTCCCGTCTGCGACCACGGTGCCTTGCCTGACCAGGATGATGCGGTCGGCGTAGACATCGGCCTCTTCGAGGTAGTGCGTCGCAAAAAGCACAGTGCGACCGTGATCTGCGTCGGCGCGGATGGCGGACCAAAAGTCCCGACGCCCTTCGACGTCCATACCGGTGGTGGGCTCGTCGAGAATGAGCAATTGCGGGTTCGACAGCAACGCCATCGCAAATCGCAACCGCTGTTGTTGTCCGCCTGAGCATTTGCTGACCAGGCGATCGGAGATGTCGAGGATTCCGGCTCTCCCCAGCACTTCGTCGACCGGACGGGATTGGGAGTACAGGCTGGCGGTCAGCTGCACCGTCTCGGCAACCGTCAGCTCTTTCAGTAGTCCGCCGGTCTGCATGACTGCCGAGACGAGTCCGCGGGCAATCGCCGATCGAGGTGACATTCCGAAGACGCTCACCTCGCCTGACGTCGGCCGGGACAGGCCGAGGATCATGTCGATGGTTGTCGTCTTGCCTGCGCCGTTCGGGCCGAGGAACGCGACGATCTCGCCGGGGCGGATGCTCAGGTCGATACCTTTGACGGCGTCGACGGTTCCGAAACTCTTGCGAAGTCCGGTCAACCGGACGGCGTCGTGTGCCGATCCTTCAGTGAGTGTGTGCAGTGCCTGTGGTGAATGCCGTGCCTGTGTTGAGGTCATACATAGAATCTGCTCGCTTCGAGGTCGTGATCCCTCGTCCGTCCGTCATTCTTCTGCCATGACATTTGTCATCGGGTCGGCCGGTATCTGTTTCGGTGCAACCTGGCCGAGGCGCGCGAGGACCAACCCCGCGATGATTGCTGCGCCACCTACAGCTTGGAGTGCGGTGACGGATTCCCCGACCAGGATCCACGCGGCGACGACCGCGCACAGCACTTCGGTCAGCGCTACCAGAGACCCGATTGTCGGCCCCAGCAGCGTGATCGCGGCGATGCCGGTGAGATAGGCAATGACAGTGCTGACCAGGACCAGGACCACCACCGGCAGCCACACGTTCACCGAATGGTCTGCCACGACGGCGTTCGAGGCCGAGAAATGGAGGGGGAGGACGCCTACGAGTCCGAGCGCGCCGATGACCACTGCACTGACCGTGAGCCCCGATGCCGCGAGCACAACAGGATGGAGATCACCGTCCGCACGTTCGGAAATGACGAAATAGACTGCAAGGCATGCCGCGGCGGCCAGTCCCCAGGCGACTCCGACGGCACTGATCTCTGCCGATCCGAAGACGTCGATCACCACGGCGGCGCCGATCAAGGCCACCGCCGCACCGAGAAGCGTCTGCACGCTCGGACGCGCGCCCTTGGTTATCCACACCCACCCGATGACGATGATCGGTGCAAGGTACTCGAGAAGCAATGCGACGCCGACCGAAAGATGTTGCACGGCATTGAAGAAGCACAGTTGAACGCCCGAGATCGCGAAGACCCCGTACAGCAGTACCGTTCGCGTGTGGGTGCTCACCTGTCGTAGGCGAGGCCATTGGGTGGCTAAGGCGATCACCATCATCACCAGTGCGCCGCCGGCAACGCGCGCGAACACTGCGCCGCCGGGGGACCACCCTGATTCGATGAGAGATTTCGCGAACGGGCCCGATACGCCGAACGTTGCCGCGGACAGCAGAGCGAAGATCAAGCCGTTGCGAGAGTTCACGTCGTCACCCGTCAGGAGTAAAAGCGATTACGATGCTGACATTAGGTTGATACGGCTCAGGAGTCAAAGTGCATTTTGCTGGTGACACGGAATCGGCGCTCGTCTTCGCCGCGTCGTTGGTCAACACGGCCCGCGGCGGGGCCGAACTGCTTCCGGATCCAGAGGAGCTGACACGGTTTCTCGACGCGGATCGCTGGACCGGCAGGCGGGACGGCACACCGGAGGAATTGACGGCGGTTCGTGCGCTGCGTCCACGACTGCGAAAGTTCTGGGAAGCCGCGGGAGTGGACGACGCCGTCGAGGTGGTGAACACACTGCTACTCGAATCGGGCGCGAGGCCGCGGCTCACCAGGCACGATGATCTCGGCTGGCACCTGCACGTCACCGCTGACGATTCGCCACTGGTGGACCGGATGGCCGCAGAAGCGGCGATGGGTGTGCTCGATCTGATCCGAACCGACGAATTCTCGAGGTTGCGATGGTGCGAGGCCCCGGACTGCGAAGCGGTCTTCGTGGATTTGTCGCGCAATCGTTCGAAGCGATACTGCGACACCGGGAACTGTGGGAACAGGGCGCACGTCGCCGCCTATCGTGCCCGTAAATCCGGGGCGTGACCAAGCGGCGTTCGGAGGGATAGAACCAGGCTGAGTGAATACCTTGTCGGGAGCCAGGATCGGTCTAGCGTTGTGAATTCGGAACAGATTTCGCGAAGCCAGGAGGATGGTCGGTGGCCGATCGTAGGCGTCCACTCAAGACGGTGACCGGTGTCAGCGGGGCGGTGAGTATCTACGACGCCGCGATCGATCCGACGACGTCGACGGTCGCGTCCGCGATCGACGTCGCAAAGACGGCCGAGGCGAACAAGATCGACGGACTGTTTGCCGCCGACCTGCTGAGTTTCGGTGCGCAGGGCGCGATCGGTGCGCAGGAGCCGTTGATCTTCCTTGCCGCGCTGAGTGCGGTCACCACCCATGTGGGGCTCATCGCCACCGTCACGACGACGTTTCATCACCCATTCAACCTGGCACGGTTGTTCGGCACCCTGGACCACGTCAGCAATGGTCGAGCCGCATGGAATGCCGTCACTTCCTCACTCGGAGAAGAGAACTACAGCGACCTGGACCTGCCGAGTCCGGAGGAGCGGTACGCCCGAGCGGCCGAATCGCTCGAGGTGGTCAACGCGCTCTTCGACAGCTGGAAGCCCGGCGCCTTGATCCGGGGAGAGGGCTCTGCGGTGCTAGATCCGTCGAGGGTGGTCCCCATCGAGCACCGAGGCAAGTACTTCACCGTGCAGGGGCCGTTGAACATTCCATCCCTGCCGCAGCGTCGTCCGGTCCAATTCCAGGCAGGCCAATCTGCCGGAGGTATCGAACTGGGTGCTCGCTTCGCCGAGGTCGTATTCACTTCTCTCGCAACCTTCGAGGACGCGGTCACCTACACGAAGACGATCCGCGCCAGGGCGGCAGAGTTGGGGCGTGGGGACGAACTGCCACTGATTTTCAGCTCGTTCCACGCAACGTACGGCGCTACCGAAGCCGAAGTCGAACGATTGGTCAGAGAAGCCGAGGAATCGACGGACTTCGACGCCGGACGCACCAGGCTTGCCGACATGTTCGGCGGTGACGTGGATTTCTCGGAATTGCCGCTGGATCGGCCGATCCCGGAGTCGTTGTTGCCGGACCCGTCGTCGGTGAATCGACGACGGGGCCGGGTCGAGATCTTCGGCAAGCTCGCATCACAAGGAAAGACTCTGCGTGAGTTGATCATCGCGTCCAAGGACACCGGCCACTGGGCAGCGGCGGGCACCCCGGAACAGCTCGCGGACGCGATCGAGGAACGATACGACGCGGGCGTACTCGACGTCATCACGCTCGGTGACCTTGCCGATCCGCGTACACGCGATTTCGTCACGAACGGGCTGCTGCCGGAGCTGCGCAAGCGCGGAATCGTGGGATCCGACTACGTCGGCGGTACCTTTCGCGAAAACCTCGAGTTGCCACCGCTGCCAACGGTTTCCGGTGTCTAGTTGTTGGAAGCGAGTGAGCGCATGAAGAACATGAGGTTGGCCGGTCTTTCCGCGAGGCGACGCATGAAGTAGCCGTACCACTGGCTGCCGTAGGGAACGTAGACCCGCAGGTGATTGCCTTCGGCTACCAATCTGCGTTGTTCGCCGTCGCGGATGCCGAAGAGCATCTGGAACTCGAAATCCGCGGCTGTCCGCTCGGTCAGTGTGGCGAGTCCGAGGGCGGCGTCGATCATGGTGGGATCGTGGGAGGCCACCATCGGGTATCCGTCACCTTCCATCAAGACCTTCAGGCAACGCACGTACGACGCGTCGACTTCGGCGGCCTTTTGGAACGCGACGCCGGCCGGTTCCTTGTATGCACCCTTGCACAGCCGAATTCGTGAACCTGATCCGGAGAAGTGCCGGCAGTCGGCCTCGGTGCGGTGTAGATACGCCTGCAGGACCGTGCCGAGCGTCGGGAAGTCGCGGCGCAACTCTTCGACGATGGACAGTGTCGAGTCGGTGGTGGTGTGATCCTCCGCATCGACGGTGACCCACGCGCCCACTTCGTCTGCCGCTGTGACGATTCGGTGAGCGTTGGCCAGGGCGATCTTCTCGCCGTCACCGGGAAGTGACTGCCCCAACGCGGAGAGCTTGAGCGAAACCTCCAGGGAGTGTTGCGTCCCGGCAATCTCGGAAAGCGTTGCGTACGAGCGGAGAAGGGAGAGATAGGCATCGACGGTAGCTGTTGCCTGAGCCGGATCGGTGGTGTCCTCGCCGAGGTAGTCGACCGTCACGAACCGGCCACTGGTGAGGATGTCGCGCACCGCTGACATCGCTGCGGGTTCCGCGTCCCCGGCGACGAACCTGTCTACAAGCTTGCGGGTCAAGGTCATCCCGGAGACTGTCTTCTCCAGTCGCGACGAGCGTGCCGCCGCGAGGAGCACCGGGCGCAGTGGGTTGCTCAGCGAGACGGCACTCATCAACGGTTCTCGCTCTCGGCTGGATCGACGTCCTGGTGGGGGTAACGATGATCGGTGGGAGGAACGAAGGTTTCCTTGACGGTGCGTGTCGACGCCCAACGGAGCAGATTCTGCGGCGAACCGGCCTTGTCGTTGGTACCCGAAGCCCGCGCACCTCCGAAGGGTTGTTGTCCGACAACCGCTCCCGTCGGCTTGTCGTTGACGTAGAAGTTTCCGGCGGCGAACCGCAGGCCATGATGAGCTTGATCGACGGCCGCACGGTCGGTGGCGATCACGGCGCCGGTCAGGGCGTAAGCGGATCCGCTGTCGACGCGCGCGAGGATGTCGGCGTAGGCATTGGGTGCGGAGTCGTCGTAGACGTGAAGCGAAAGGATGGGACCGAAGTACTCGGTGCTGAAGGCTTCGTCGCTCGGGTCGTCACCGAGTAGGACCGTCGGTGAGATGAAGAATCCTTCACGGTCGTCGTAGTCGCCGCCTGCTGCGATGGTGAGGCTGCTGGTCGACTTGGCGCGGACGATCGCGGCGGCGTTTCGGTCGAACGAACGTTGGTCGATGACGGCGCCGCCGAAGTTCGTCAGGTCGGTGACGTCTCCGTACTTCAGCGTCGACACAGTGTCGATGAACGTGTCGCCCATCTTGGCCCACACCGACTTCGGGATGAACGCCCGTGATGCGGCCGAACATTTCTGGCCCTGGTAGTCGAAGGCCCCGCGAATCAATGCCGTCGTGAGTACGTCCGGGTCAGCGGAACTGTGTGCGAGTACAAAATCCTTGCCGCCGGTTTCGCCGACGAGACGCGGATACGTCCGGTAGTTCGAGATGTTGGCTCCGACCTCACGCCACAAACGCTGGAACGTTGCGGTGGATCCGGTGAAGTGGATACCCGCCAGTCGGGGGTCGGCAAGCGCGACCTCGGACACCAAGGGGCCGTCGCCGAGAACAAGATTGATCACCCCGGGCGGGAGGCCGGCAGCTTCGAGTAGTTGCATTGTCAGGTACGCCGCGACGGCCTGCGTGGGTGACGGCTTCCAGATCACGGTGTTGCCCATCAGGGCCGGTGCTGTGGGGAGATTTCCGGCGATGGCGGTGAAATTGAAGGGAGTGATCGCGTAGACGAAACCTTCGAGTGGACGATATTCGACGCGATTCCACACTCCCGGAGCGGAAACGGGTTGGTCGGCGAGTATCTGACGTGCGAACGCGACGTTGAAACGCCAGAAGTCGATCAGTTCGCAGGGCGCGTCGATCTCGGCCTGGTATGCGGTCTTCGACTGGCCGAGCATTGTTGCGGCGGCGATGGTTTCGCGCCACGGGCCGGAAAGTAGATCGGCGGCGCGGAGGAAGACCGCAGCGCGGTCGTCGAACGAGAGGTCGCGCCAGGTCGGGGCGGCGAGTGTAGCGGCGTCGATGGCATCACGAACATCCGAGTGCGTTGCGCCCGCAAACGATCCGATGACCGAGCTGTGACGGTGTGGTTGAACTACGTTCTGTCGCTTACCTTCCGCAGTTCGGTGGATGCCGCCGATGACCTGCCTGATGTCGGTCGGCGATTCGGCCAGTTCGGTCAGTTTCGTACGGAGGCGCGATCGTTCCGGGCTTCCCGGCGCGTAATTGTTCACCGGTTCGTTGGCTGGGTGGGGGACATTGGTAACGGCGTCCATGACGATCCTTCGGCAGACTCAGGAGTGGGCAGTTGTCGTGTCGTGAACCAGTCAAGTCGAAAGACGTCGGCGAGTAATCCGCTGAGCGGCCAAACATCGGTGTCCGTGTTTGTCCGATCGGCTGAACCGTTTTCGCAGGAAAATGCACTATTCTCGAAGTTGAGGCGTTGCGACGGTCCGGAGAGTGGGTGGTACGTGTCTATCCGTGGGGTCAGGCTCGACGCGGTCCTTCGGGCGCTGGGCGGAGCTTTTGTCGAGCTCGTCCTCGCGCCGTCAGGTGATGACGTCTTTGTCGACTCCGTGGTGTTCGCAGAGGTCGGGGACCTCACGCGCCCCAGAACCGCGGCCGTCGAATCCTCTGAGCTCTGGCTCGCTGTCGGTATCGGCGCAGCCGAATTGGCGGCCTGGCTGAACCGCCTCGATCAGAAGGGATCAGCGCCTCGGGCCGTCATGTCGAAGGAGGCCTCGGACACGTCGGTGCGTGCGGCGGCACAGCGCGCCGGGATCGCCTTGATAGCGGTCCATCCGGATGCTCGTTGGGATCGATTGTTCACGACCATCCGGGGCGTGCTCGATCATTCGGTGTCCCGACAGGATTCGGACGACATCGTATTCGGTAGTGACACAGACTTGTTCGAGCTGGCGCAGAACGTCGCCGCAATCACGCGGGGGATGGTCAGCATCGAGGACGAGCATTCCCACGTCTTGGCCTATTCGGCATCGGGAGATGCTGCGGACGAGCTACGTCGGCAATCAATCCTCGGCCGCGAAGGACCTCGCGAATACCTCAGAAAGCTACAGGAGTGGGGCGTCTTCGAGAGCCTGCGGCGAAGCGACGACGTAGTGGAGGTGCCCGCTCACGACGACCTTGCGATCAGGCGACGGTTGGTGGTTCCGATTCGGAGAATATCCGACAATGTCAAGGGGGAGAGCGGTTTCAGCTCTGATCTTCTCGGCACGATCTGGGTGCAGGAAGGCCCGGTTCCCATTGCCGGCGATGCCGACAGCGTGCTCCGCGGTGCCGCGGCCGTTGCTGCTCGGCTGATTTCGCGCATCCGAGACGCGCCGAGTAACGAGGCGATACAGATTCAGCGGTTGCTCGGGGTTCGCGGCGGCGGTGTCGACGTTCCTTCGCTCGCGGCCTCGTTGACCATCCCGATGTCCGGACCGGCGATGGTGGTCGGAGTGGCGAGTATCGGAAACGGTGGGCTGCCGTCTTCGGGCGAACTCGTGTCGTCTTTGCGACTGCACGCCAGCGCCTTTCAGCGTGAATCGCTGGTGAGTGCCGTCGGCACCCGGATCTATGTGCTGTTTCCGCGAACCCAATCCGTGAAATCCACAGTCTCGTGGACCCGCGAAGTTGTCGCGCGTTTGGACAAGGTGTCGCCTTCGGGGCTACGGGCCGCGGTCTCGTCGCCGGTTTCGACGCTTGCGGAGGTGGCCCAGGCTCGGGCCGAAGTGGATCGGGTCTTGGACGGAACGTCGGGGGATGTTCGTGTGACCACCCTCGCGGACTCGCGCACACCGGTGCTGCTGGGCGAAATCATGGACACCATTGCGGCCGACGAGCAACTGCACGATCCGAGAGTCGACGCCCTGGACGTCTACGACAGACGCAACGGGTCGAACATGCGCGAAAGCATCTCCGTTTACCTCGCACATTCGGGCGATGTCCGACGTGCATCCAAGCAGCTTCGGATTCACCCGAACACCCTCAGGTATCGGATCAAGAGGGTCGAGGAGATCACGGATACCGACCTCTCCGAGCCGTCGGCCAGGCTGTTGATGGAGATTCAGTTGGCGGCGTCTGCTCGGGCAGTGAGTTCGCCGAACCTGTCGGACCCCAGCAGTACTCTTCGCGAATGATCGACTCAGCGAAGGTGCCAGGCGCAGCGCGCGCGTATTTCGACGGCGGCGACGTCCGCGGCGTTTTCACCGAAGACGCAGTGGTTCGTGACGACGGCCGGACGTATGTCGGGATCGAAGAAATCGTGGCGTGGAAGTCCGCCGTGTCGACGGCGTTCACCTTCACCCAGAAGATCGAGTCGGTCAACACCCCAGGCTCGGCCGTTGTCGTGTCGGTGAAGGTCGAGGGTGATTTTCCCGGAAGCCCCGTCCAGTTACATCACCATTTCACTCTCGACGGTGATCGGATTTCCGCTCTCACGGTGTGCCCCTGATGCCCACCGCTGACGAACTGCTCGGGAAATCCGTCGTCGCCGATCTGGCAGGCTGTCTAGAGCGAGCCTCCGGTCACACACGCCTCGCCCTCGTTCGGGGTAGTACATCCGAATTCGACGGTATGAGTCTCGGCGAACGTACGCGCGTTGTGCGGGATGCGATGACTGCCGAACTGCCTCAGGATCTTCCGGCCTTCGCCGAGATCATCCGCCGTGCGCTTTCAGAAGAGACCTTCACCGGTTGGATGATCTGGCCGGTGACCGAAGCCGTCGCCGTCACGGCGACACGAAGTGGCTCCGAGTCGGATTTCGACGAGGGAATGGCTCTGCTTGCCGAGTTGACGTCGCGTCTGACGGCCGAATTCGCAATTCGCACATTTCTCGAAACGAACCTTGACCGTTCGCTGGCGATCGCACTCACCTGGACCGGCCATGAAGACGAACACGTCCGGCGCTTGGCGACCGAAGGCACTCGTACTCGTTTGCCCTGGGGAAGGCGAGTGAAAGAATTGACGGCGCGTCCCGAGTCGACAATCGTCATTCTCGACGAGCTGTATCGGGATGATTCGGAATATGTACGACGTTCGGTCGCAAACCATCTCAACGATCTCAGTCGTGCTGACGCTGCGCTCGCAGTATCGACTGCGAAGCGTTGGCTGCAGACACCGGATGCCAACACACTGAAAATCGTCAAACATGCATTGCGGACGTTGATCAAGGCCGGCGATCCAGATGCTCTGTCCCTCTTGGGGTTCTCGCCGCCCACCGACGTCGTGGTCGAGGGGTTCGTCATCGACCGCGAAACAGTTGATGCGGGTGGAGAACTCACCTTCGACTTCGCCGTCACGAACAACGGCAGCGAGTCCGTCACGGTCGTGATCGATTACATCGTCCACCACGTGAAGGCCAACGGGACCACGACGCCCAAGGTCTTCAAACTGACAACACGAACGCTGGAACCCGGGGTGCCGGCCCGTATCGCGAAGAGGCATTCCTTCAAACCGATCAGCACCCGGAAGTACTACGCCGGGGAACATGCCGTCGAGGTGCAGATCAACGGCGTACGCCAGGTGCGAGGTGTATTCCGTTTGGACGTGTGAGGAGATCCGGCCTAGACGCGGAGACCGGCAAATATCGGGATCGGGGCTATGCGGACCGTCGTCCAGATCAACACGAGTGTCAAGATCACAGCCGGTGACCAGCGCAACTGATGCCAGAGCACGACGGGTCTTCCACGGGTGCGGGCGGTCGTCCACGAGACGTACGTGAACGCCAGTGCAAGCAGCATCACGAGGCCAAAGGCATTGAAACGCATCGCTGCACCGAAATCGCCGTGGATGAGGCTGTACACCATCCGAGTGCTACCGCAACCGGGACAATTGACGTTGAACAGCGCTTTGGTCGGACAAACGGGAATGACCCCACCAGGTGTGGTGGGGTCACTCCAGGAGATGAAGGCACACAGCGCAATTGCCGTGAACGCAACTGCCGCTGGCGCCTTCAGTGCGGCGAGTCGTGATATGTCATCGTTCTCGGTGTCACCACAATTCGGTGTCATTGCAGTTCGGTGTTTGGCCGCTAATCAGTGTCGCCGGTCGGCGTCGGCGGTCACAGGGAACTCGATCCGGCAAGGACGACGACAAAAAGGAAGTACAGAACAGCGACGGCAACACCTGCGCCGACTGACCACAAGGCGAACTTCTTGGCATCGTCAGCTGATTTTCGCGCAGCGTCGAACTGACCTTGCGCCCACAAAGTGTTGACCTGGCTTGATTTGACGATCGAGACGATGCCGAGCGGGAGGCAGCAGAACACTGTCACGAGAATCGCCCAGACCAGATTGTTGTCCGGCGGAGGGCCGACCGGTTGTTGCTGGCCGTAGTACGGGTTCTGCGTCATTGGTCACCTAGCGTTCGGAGAAACAGGGCGTTCGGAGAAACACCCTCTGACGTGCGAAGAGCACGGGCAGGTGACAACATAATCCGTTTCCGAGTGAGTCAGTATCGACTGTTCGTATGACAGAGAATCCGGTTGATTTCTGATTCGGAAGGCGATCCCGAAGACGTCAGCGCATGACCTGTACCTGCTCGGCGATGTCAGCGGCCAGGGCCATCGCAGTCAGAGCGAGGCCGTTGTTGAGGTCATATCGCAGATGCCCGACATGGCCGTCCTGGACAGCGCGGACTCGTTTCCACGTGGGCGACTCGGCTTCCACAGCGTCGGGGTTCTGTAGCAAGACGAAGTCGGCCTGGTCGAAGATCGCAAGCTCCTCGAGGCTGTAGAAAGTCGAATCCCTCCGATCCGGTGCGGCATGGGCAGCGTCGGTCAAGACGTTCAAGCCGAGGTCCTGCGCAACCGAGACGGCGAACGTGTTGTTCTGCAGCCAGATCTGACCGCTGTCTGCGCCGGCGATCGCAATCGACTTGCCTTCGAGGAGACCACCGATCTTGGCCCGCGCTTGTGCAAGTTCGGCGTTGTATCGGGCGATGACGCGTTCGGCGACTTCGCGGCGATCGAGAGCCGTGAGCTGCGCGGTCATGGCCTGCTTCCACGACGAGCCCGTCGTGCCCTCGTCGACGACGAGCACCGGTGCGATGTCAGTGCCGAGCAGGCCCTTGTCCTGGTAGTAATTCCACCAGCCTTTCCCGACGACCAAAAGATCGGGGTCGTGGCTCAGTATCGATTCGGCATTCGGTTCGTTGTTCGTCCCACCGAGGCGAGCCGCGCCGGCGGGTACCTGGCGCATGAGTTGAGACTTCGGATCCCAATTGGTCGCGACGATCGGGTACTCGGCAAGTAGTGCAAAATCGAGGGCGCCTCGAGCTTCGAGCACCACGACACGCTTGGGGTCCCGCGGCAGGCGGTAGGCCTGGTCCGCGACGACGATGTCGACCCACTCGTCCGAGGCTTCGGTGCCGCTGGATTCGCTCGAACATGCAGAGAGCGCGCCTAGTGCACCGAGCGCCGCCGCACCGGCCAGGAATCCGCGTCGTGTCAAGGAATCGATCAGACGGGTGAACTCGCCGTCCACATCTCTTGTCGACTGCAAGGGGGTATCGGTCGCAAAAGGGGACACCGTCGGGTGGAAGGTTTCGGTCGATTCGATCACAGGCATGAGAAGGCGCAGCTCCATCTGATGTTCCGGGCATTGGCAGGTGCCTGACCAACGTATTCGAATTCCGTAGCCGGAGCCTTGCTCGAAAGCGCCAATCGCTCAGCGGATTTGGCCATTCGTCACGGACTCGTGCCACGGGACGCTCCCCTCGGATTCGGCTCGTCGTGGAGGGGCGCGCCCATCTGATCCGAACTCGAGGTATCGTGGCCGACATGCAGCGCGTCTATTTCTGGTTTAGCAGGCCGGCCCCGGGTGGGCCTGCCGGCGTAACCACGCGCTGACAACCTCCACCCAAGAGCCGGACTACAGACCGGCTCGCTGGAGTTTCTCTTCATCTCTGGGGTCGGCCTGAGAACAGGAAACCGAAAACCCCATGACTGTCACCATCGACACCACCACAGCTTCGGACAGCCTCGACGATCAGCGCACTGTGAGTATCAGTCCGCTCGTGTCACCGGCGACTGTTCGTGCTCAGCACGCTCCGGACGAGGTCGCCGCCGCCACTGTGCGCACCGGTCGGGCCGACACCATCAACATCCTCAACGGTGACGACGATCGTTTGATCGTCGTAGTCGGTCCGTGCTCTGTGCACGATCCGGAAGCGGCGATGGACTACGCCCGCCGGTTGGCCGCCAAGGCCGACGAACTGCGGGACGATCTGCACATCGTCATGCGCGTCTACTTCGAAAAGCCGCGCACCACACTCGGGTGGAAGGGCCTGCTCAACGACCCCCACCTCGACGGCACGTTCGACATCAACACCGGGCTCGGTATCGGCCGCAAGTTGCTTCTCGACGTGTCGAGCCTGGGCCTGCCAGTCGGCTGCGAGTTCCTTGATCCGATCATGCCTCAGTACATTGCCGACCTGGTCAGCTACGGTGCGATCGGCGCCCGGACCGCCGCCAGTCAGGTTCACCGTCAGCTGTGCAGCGCGCTGTCCATGCCCGTCGGTATCAAGAACTCCACCGAAGGTGACGTGCAGGTAGCCGTCGACGGCACCCGCGCCGCGGCAGCGAGCCACGTGTTCCCCGGAACGGACCTCGACGGCCAGGCTGCCTTGATCCGTACCGCGGGCAACCCCGACTGCCATGTCATTCTTCGTGGCGGTAGCGACGGACCGAACTACGATGCCGAGACAGTCGCGGACACCCTTGCCCGCCTGCGTAAGTCGAACCTGCCCGAGCGCGTGGTCATCGACGCGAGCCACGGTAACAGCAGCAAGGACCATGAGCGTCAGGTCATCGTGCTCGACGACATTGCCCGACGTCTGACCGAGGGCGAGCAGGGAATCGCCGGCGTCATGTTGGAGAGTTTCATCGAGGCCGGCCGTCAGGACCTGACCTTGGGCAAGGCGAACGAGCTCACCTACGGCCAGTCGATCACCGACGCGTGCATCGACTGGTCCACCACCGCAGCGCAGTTGGACCGTCTGGCGCAGGCCGTTGCGGCTCGGAGGGGCTGACGCCCCCGTGGGGCTTTTTTGTGGCGCCAACCACCACAAAAGAAAACCAGGA